>NZ_JBEZYV010000038.1:0-60720 GCF_040638905.1 Streptomyces virginiae
ATCCGCAGCGAAAGAGGCCTCCGCTGGGGCGGCAGACCCCTACCCACCGCGGCCTGACCACCCAACCCGGCGAACCTTCCCGGTCACAGCACTAGCGGGCCTGATTGATTGACAGTCACAGCGCCGCGTGCGATGAGAGTGAGTGGTCACTACTCAATCCGCCTGCCTGGACTCGTCGTAGGCTGGACGCATGAAATCAAAGATGCTGATAGCCGCCGCGGTGGCGACGGGCGGACTGGCTCTCGTGTCCATGAGTGCCGCTGGCAGCCAGGCCGCGGTGGGCACCGTAGCCGTACCGATCGTCGCGGACAGTTCGACAGTCATCCATTCCGGGGAGGCTTCCGCCACGGTCGCCTGCCCTGCGGGGCACCGCGTCACTGGCGGGGGTTTCACGGTCCTGTCGCTCAACCCAGCCGACGGCGCCTGGGTCACCGATTCCGCTACACATGTGCACTACTCCGCACCCACGTCCACGGGCAGCGGGTGGAACGCCAAGGTGGACAATGGGGTGTCGAACCAGCGATGGAAGCTCCGCGTTCACGCGATCTGCGAGAGCTGAGGGCTGAGAGAGCTCACGGAATTGACGGATTACTCTCACAGCCGAATCTGAGTCGATCACCGCTGCGGTGGGTCAGGAGACCATCGTGCTTCCGCCTCGCCGTGAGGCGTGCCTCCTGGCAGAACAGCGCGAGGGGGTACGCGCCATTGCCCACTGTGCTGGCCGCCGAGGGTTTCGATTACCGCAGTGAGAAGAACACGGTCATCGCGAAGGATCTGCGGGTCAGCATGCGTTCATGGAACGCTAGAGGCGGCCCTGGCGTGAGAACGGCACGGACGGTCTTCGTTGCTCCAGGCCGCGAAGGTAGGCGAGCGGGAGTTCTAGTGTGATGCACCGGAAATTGCGGTCTCAAGTCTGTAGCCTGGTGTTATGACTCGGGGTCCTCGTGCTGTCGATGTTGTCCTATCCGGTGACGAGCGCGTCGAGTTCCTGCGCTGGGCGGGCGGCGCGGTAGCGCCCCGCCTTGCCGAGCGGGCCCTCATCGTCCTGGCTTGCGCGGACGGGGCGCCGAATATGCGTGTGGCGGCGGAGCTCAAGATAACCGCCGACACGGTGCGCAAGTGGCGCTCGAGGTTCGCCGCCCGGAGGATCGCGCCTGGTAGACGAGCCGCGGCCAGGTCGGCGCAAGTCGGAGCTGGTGCTCAGTGATGACGAGCGGGCCCAGCTGAGGCTGGGCAAGGCGGGCGAAGACCGCCCAGTACCTTGCGCTTCGCGCGAAGATCGTGCTGCGTTGCGCGGAGGGCGAGACCAACAGGCAGGTCGCCGCCGAACTCGGGGTCTCCCCGGGGGCGGTGAACCGGTGGCGGGCCCGATTCGTCGAGCAGCGGCCGCCCCGGGCTGGCCGACGAGCCCCGCCCGGGGCGGCCGCCATCGATCCTGTTCGATCGGGTCGAGGGCGGCGTCGTGGCGACCCTGGAATCCGCCCCTAGCAACGACACGCACTGGTCACGCTCCTCGATGGCCGCTCGCACCGGACTGTCGAAGTCGACCATCGGGCGGATCTGGAAGAGGTCCGACCTCAAGCCGCATCTACAGGACTCCTTCAAGCTCTCCACCGACCCTCAGTTCGTGGACAAGCTCGTCGACGCGGTCGGGGCTTTATCACAACCCTCCGGAGCGAGCCGTGATGCTCCGCGTCGACGAAAAATCCCAGGTGCAGGCGCTGGACCGGTCGCAGCCCGTGCGCCGATGATGCCCGGCATGCCCGAGCGCCGCCCCCACGACTACCTGCGTCACGGGGTCCCGTCATCAGCGCCCTGCACCGGCGCCACCGCGCGATCGAGTTCAAGTGGTTCCTGGTCACGATAGACAAGGCCGTGCCGGCCGAGCTGGACGTGCACCTGGTGTGTGACAACTACGCCACCGGGCCTTGACCCCGGATGTTGAACACGTCTATGCGGCTTGGGCCAGGGTAGTTGCTGCCGGTTGGGCATCGTGCTCGTAGGAGATCGGGGACCGCTGGCCGAGGCGGGAGTGCCGGCGGCGGGTGTTGTATCGGGTGAGCCAGCGGAAGGCGTCGAGCCTGGCCTCACGCGCGCTCGATCAGGCCTTCCGGCCTTTGAGTGTCTCCCTCTTGAAGGCGGCGTTGAAGCTTGCTGCGGCGGCGTTGTCCGCGCTGGAGCCGACCGCCCCCGTGCTCTGCCGGACCCCTGCTGACCTGCAGATTTCAGCGAATGCCCTACTCGTATATTGCGAGCCGTGATCGGTGTGCATCACCGCTCCGGCCAGGCCCCCGCGGGTCCGCTCGGCTGCCGCCAGGGCGTCGATGACGAGCTCGGTGCGCATGTGATCGGAGATCGCCCACCCCGCCAGCCGGCGTGAGCACAAGTCGATGACGGTCGCGAGATAGAGCGGCTTCGCACCGCTGACCGGCAGGTATGTGGTGTCGCCGACGTACTTCGTGTTCACCGCGGCCGCGGTGAAGTCACGGCCGATCAGATCCGGTGCCTTCGCCGCGGACTGGTCCCGGGCGGTGGTGCGGTGCCGGCGGCGCAGACGGACTCCCTCCAGTCCGATGGTCCGCATGATCCTCGCGACGCGTTTGTGGTTGATCCGTTCGCCCTCGTCGCGGAGTTCGGCGGTGATCCTGGGGGCTCCGTAGATGCCGTCGGAGTCCTGGTGGACCTTGCGTATCCGGGCAGCGAGCACAGCCGCGTGACGCCGAATCGGCGCTGATGATCGTCAACGAACTGGCAGCGGTTCACCAGCGCGTCTCCCCTGCCAAATACCGGGCCGCCTTGCGGAGGATGTCGCGTTCTTCCTCCAGCTCACGGATCCTCTTCCGTGCCGCGGCCAGCTCCGCCTGAACGTCATCACCGCTGGGCCGGTCAGCGGCCGGCGGCGCGGAGTGGGCGCCGGGGCGGCGCCCGTCGGCGGCCCGGATCCAGTTCCGCAGCGTCTCGGTGTTCACCCCGAGATCGCCGGCGACCGACTTGACCGTCGCTCCCGGCCTCGACCGGTTTCCAAAATCCGGGGGTCAGGGCCCCCGTCTTGGATAGCCCCGTTCACTGGGCTGAGCCCGCGCTGTTTCGGGAAGCTGGTGACCGTGCTGCGACGCGAGGGTGCGGATGCGGTCCGCAAGGGCCGGCCGTGGAGCCTTCCGCTGGAGGACCGGGCCCTGCTGGTCGCGGCGTACTGGCGCACGAACTTGACGATGCGCCAGCTCGCCCCGCTGTTCGGGGTCTCCAAGTCGGCGGCCGACCGCATCATCGACCACCTCGGGCCGATGCTCGCGCTCCAGCCCCGCAAGCGGTTCGCCCAGGACACCGTGCTGATCGTGGACGGCACCCTGGTGCCCACTCGAGACCACACCATCGCCGCGCAGTCGAAGAACTACCGGTACTACACCAACCACCAGCTCGTCATCGACGCCGACACCCGCCTGGTCGTCGCGGTGGGCATACCGCTTGCCGGATACCGCAACGACTGCAAGGCATGGCAGGAATCCGGCGCCAAAGCCGCCGTCGGCAAGACCCTCACCATCGCCGACGACGGTGGTTACCCCGGCACCGGACTCGTCATGCCACACCGCCGGCGCAAAGGCGAAGAACTACCGGAGTGGAAGCAGGCGCACAACACGTCCCACAAGCAGGTCCGCGCCCGCGTCGAGCACGTCTTCGCCCGGATCAAGACCTGGAAGATCCTCCGCGACTGCCGCCTCAAAGGCGACGGAGTCCACCACGCCATGCTCGGCATCGCCCGCCTGCACAACCTCACCCTCGCCGGATAGGCAAGCCGACCACACAGCGGCCAGCCCTACCCGAGGCGACTCGAAGATCATTAACGGACAACCCTTAAACGCTCACTCTAGTCACGCTCCAGCTGAAACTGAGCCATGTGCAGGCCGGGGGCACGCTCAATCGTGCCAATGCGAGCGAAACCGAGACCTTCATACAGCGCAACGGCCGGACCGTTATCGGCACCAGTGCTTACTCGGGCATCCCCGCTGGGAGCCAGATCGACTAGAAGGTGGTTGATCAACCGTGACGCCAAGCCACAGCGGAACCACGCGGGATCGACACAGACGCGGTCAATGTCAACGATGTTCTCTCCGGCCGGACTCTTCCAGGCGACGAAAGCAGCGATCCGTCCGCCATCGGCGATCGCTCCAAGCCAACGCAACGGCTGAGCTCGCATCTCTTCCATGCTCTCCTGCAAGGCGGGGATGCCATCGAAGCCGATTAGTCCAGCCTCGACTGCATAAGCACGGCGCCCAACCTGATGTACGGCCGCCGCAGTCGTGTCCACTGCCAGGTCCAACTCACACACATCGAAGACACGGGCCCCATGCCCATTGGATCCAATTGACGAGATAGGTGACATTCGTCGATATTAGGTCTTCCGCTTTCAGATAGCGACCAGTATTTTCCGCTCCTCCAGCGCTCCTGCGGTTCTCAGACAGAAACTGAGCGCTTTTCATCCTCGGTCTGACTTGGCCAGATGCAAGTAGGGACGGCCTGAACCGGGGGGGGCGATGCGATGATGGAATACCGCAGGCTTCGCAGCCGCCAGCCCTTCAGCGTGGCCATGGCCTGCTCGCCCAGGGCCCGGATCTTCCCATGGGGGACGTTCACCGCCTACCGGCACCTTGGTACGCCTTGTCGGCGAAGCAGATCGCCTCCGGTTCGCGACTGGCCGCGCACCGAGATCGAAGAAGCCTGCCGTGGAGCGACAGCGACAGGGTGGGTTGTGCTGATGAGTCGGCTACCTACCCCGAACCGGACCGATGAGGCGGTGAGTTATTGGTCATTAGCGGCTGGTTCTGGGTCGTAGGGCTCGAATTCGATGTAGTCGAGGGGGTCTTCGTCGCGGCGTCCGAGCGGGGGTAGGCCCTCGGTCGCGAACCGACCGCGCAGCCACTCCAGCAGGGTTTTGGTGAGGTCAATTGGGAGCGATGGACCTTGGTCGGCATGGCGCGGTACAACGATCAATGGCCAGTCGTCCGGCGTGGCACCGTTGGTCAGCCAGCACAGTTGGTCGCCGTCGATGGAGTCGGCGAAGGGCAGGAATCCCCCGGGCTCGGGATAGACGGCCAGCGGGTGATACTCAGGGAACTCGGCTCGCTGCCCCTGGTAGGTCTCCGCGTACCACTCGGCCCACGGTGCGAGCGCGTACTGGTCCTCGTCGAAGGGGATATTGAAGCGCAGCCAGCCGCACCAGGAGCCGGCCCCGTACCGATCCATCAGTCGTACGTACTCGCCGGGCAGACGAGTGCCCAGCCGTTTGTACAGCCAGTCCCAGTTGTGCTTACCGAGCACGGGTATCTCCGGCGGCGGGACGAGCGTGATCAGAGTTTCCAGCCCGCTGCCTGTGGTGAGCGCCGCCCGCTGCTGAGCGGTTGGTTCCGGTCGCCGGGGCGGCGGTGTCCACGGGGTGTCCTCCAGGTCGGTTTGCATGCCACTTCGGGCGGCCACCGGGTGCATGCCGTCGGCCACGAGCTGGGCCAGCGTCGGCACGAGCGGGGTCGCGAAGCGCCGCCAGGGGTCGCGGCCCGCGTTCTCGTCGTCCTGACAGTGCATGACGACCGGCCACTGGTCGGGGTCGTCGGATGCTGTGGTGTCCCAATAGAGGGTGTCGGCGGTACGGGTGGCGCCGAAGGGAAGGACGCCGGGGGCGTTACGCCGAGTCTGCTGGACCCAGGCTCCGTAGTCGAACCAACCGCGGTTGACGCACGGCACGTGAAGCCAGAGCCGGGCGCCAATGTCGAGTGGGCCGTATGCGGCAGCGATGGCCTTGTAGTCGGCGGGAAGGGTCGTCCCCAACCAGGACTCGACTGCCGCCCAGTCGACAGGTACGTCGAAGTCGGCTGGCGGATCGCCGAAGATCTCGGCAAAGGCATTGACGTGCGGGTCTGAAGCATTCACGGGTCTGTAGACCTTTACCGGGAGCGAACGGATGTTGACCGGGAGGGCGGGGAAGCACGTGAGCACCCTCCAACCTTCCTCAAGGACAGGGCGGTTAGGCTGACAACGTGGTAAAGCCCCTGGTAGATGGGTTTTCGACCAAGAGAACCGTCTCCATCAGAGGCTTCGCATGCTTGTCTACCCGTCGGGTGTCGACGTGTCCAGTTCTGCCCTGCGCCTGCTGTCTACCCGTCTGCGGCAGCACCGTCACGCGATCGGCTCGCGCTGGCGGCGTCTGAGCGCTGGCCGCCAGGCCCTGCTCACGCTCGCCCACCTGAGGGTAGGACACACGTATGGGCCGTCGTCCCGTTCCTGCAGTTCGACACCGAGATACGGCGGATCGTCTGCACCACCAACGCGATTGAGTCGGTGAACGCCCGCATCCGCAAGGCCGTCCGCGCCCGCGGGCACTTCCCGAACGAGCAGGCCGCACTGAAATGCGTCTACATGGCCGTCATGAGCCTGGACCCCACCGGCCAGGGACTCAAACGCTGGACCCAGCGATGGAAAGCAGCTCTGAACGCCTTCGACATCACCTTCGACGGCCGACTCTCAGCCGCCCGCCACTGAACCCCTAACGACTCCAGAACCACCGTTAACTTTACAGACCCGGTGCTGCGTGCTCGTGGCCGACCTGCTCCTGGACGAAGTGCCGGTCCCAGCCGTCCTCGATCAGGTGGGTGACGTAGGACCTGCGGAGGGAGTGGAAGTCGAGTCCGTCGTCCAGGCCCAGGGCCTTGCGGTAGGGGATGAAGCGAGAGTTGAGCCGCTGGCAGCCGTTCCGCAGGCCCCGTTCGGAGGGCCAGGCCGCTGGGTTGTTGTCGGTGCCGAACAGCGGGCGGACCTCGGTGAACCACTCGTCCAGGACGTCCGGGGTCCAGTCGAACACGGTCAGTACCCCGCGGTGCTTGGGCGGCGATCCCTTCTTGGCCTTGCCGAACCGGACCTGGCACCGGCTGAACTCGCCGCCGTGCCGGTTGCCGCCGAATCAACAGCTTGATCCGCCCATAATCGACAGAGGCGCGAGTCATGCCGGGCCCGGAGACCGGGACACCCATGGCGGGGCCACGAAGACGGTAACGAGGGCACTTCAAGCTATTCGGAGCAGGTCTGATCGGCCGCGGGCAGATCGCCCGTGTCAAGGTAGGCGTTCACAGCCGCGTCAACACACCCGGAGCCCCGGAACAGGTAAACGCCATGGTCGCGGGCGCCGTCCAAGGTGATCATGCGGGAACCGTTGAGGGCCCGGTGTATGGCCTGGCCCATCTCCAGGATTGCGTTGACGTCACCGGCGGCCTGGACAACAAGGGCAGGCACGCTGTTGCGGATCCGGATCGGAGCTTCGCGCGGCGGGTTGGGCCAGAACGCGCACGGCGTGATGTTGCTGCCCAACGGGCCGAACAGAGGAGCTGCGGCGCGCCCAGCCTCGATGTCGCGCCAGTACGTCTCGACGTCGCGCGACACCGGCGCGTCGGCGCATTGCACGGCTGCCGCGGCGCTGCGCTGCGCGGAGTCCCGGCCGGTCAGTTGGCCCGCCAGCGTGCTCGCGAGGGCCTCTGTCGGCTCGGCGCTACCGGTGTCGGCCGCCTGCACCAGCACCCGGACGGTGGCCGCCAGCTCGACGGCGCTCTCCTCACTGTCGTCGACCAAGAGGTTGGCGATGACCCCAGGGATAATGGTGTCGTCCACCAGATACTGCCCCACCCGTAGTTGCGTGCGCGCGGCGGCCCGGTAGACCCGGTTCACCGTGCTCAGCACCTGCCCGGTCGTCGTGCCCAGATGAAACCGGTCATTCTGCGCCGCAGCCAGTTCGGCCCACTCCCGTAGCGCCGCCCCGCGCCGTGCGGACACCGTTCGGTCCGGGAAGGACGTAACACCGGGGCGGTCCGGATCGACGGCGCTGTCGAGCACCATCCGCCCAGCTCGCTGCGGGAACCGCTGCATGTACTGCGCGCCCAGGTAGCTGCCCTGCGAGTAGCCAAGAAATGACAGCTTGGACGCACCCAGCGCGGCCCGGATGATGTCCATGTCGCGGGCTGCGTTGGCCGTGGACCCGTATGGCAGCACGTCGGCGTTTGTGCGGGCGCACCGGTGGGCCAGGTCCCTTGACTGCGTCACCATGCGGTTGAAGCTCTCCCGGTCGGTGCCGGCGGAGCGCGGCAGCCAGTTGACGGGCCAGCCACAGTCGATCGGCGTGCTGCGCCCGGAGAAGCGGACGTCCATGCCGATGATGTCGAACTTGGCGCCGGTCGCGCCCAGCCCCTGCCTGGCAAGCGGCACGGTGTTTAGCGCCGGGTTGGCCGGGCCGCCCAAGTTGAAGATCAGCGGACCGGCGTAGTGGGCCGTGTCGGTGGCCTTGCTGCGGGCGATCGCGACCGTGATGGTGCGCCTGCCGGGCCGGTTGTAGTCCAGCGGCACGCGGATGTCGGCGCATTGCACGCCAGCTTCGTCCAGCGCGTGGCCGTCGGTATCGTCCACGCCATGCTGGCACGACTTCCAGCCGACGTGTTGATTGTGGTACGGGGCGAGTTTGGCGTCCTGCGTTGTGTCGGCATGTACGGCGGGTACCGCGGCGAGTCCCGCGGTTGTGGCCAGCACCGCGAGCAGCGTGCGCCGCCGTGGTTGGTTCATCGGATTCTCCTAACGAGGGTGCGAGGTAACCGGGTCATCCCGGTGGTGCAGTTGCCGCGCGGTGAGCCCTAGCGCGATTGCAGTGTGGCGGCAGGGCAGCCCGAACCCGGTCCATGGGCCGAGCGCGGGCGCGCCCCGGAGGAGGGAGCTGACGGCCGCGCCGACCGGATCGGCAGATACCGATCGCCTGGTCCAGGGCCGCTACCCGGTCATCCACGCTGCCGTAGACGTTCGGTGGGCCGGTGGCATGAGCAACGACTTCTACGGTCGGCCCTGGCCCGCAGGCTGCGGCGGGGAGGAGACAAGGGAACACTCTATTTGTCAGAGCCCTCCGTAGTCGGTGGCCGTAGCAACACCGAAAAGGTAGGCCAGGAAGGTGTGGCGGCGGATCACGCTCCGGAGCCATTCCGAATCCCGTACTCAGGTACGGTCCGCACCCTGTGCCACCCGCCGGACTCATACGCGGGTATGAGTCCGAACGTGCCTCTGTGGGGGTGAACCCGTGTCTGAGGCTGAACCTTTGGAGTGGACACCCTCCAATGGCTCTTCAGGTGCAGGAAGGGATGCCCAGGTGGGGCGTCAGTCTCCGTACCCGGACGAGTCTCGGAACGACGCCATCGCGTTGTACCGGACCACCGGTGGCAAGCGCACTCGTACAGCATTCGACCAGCAGGGTCCGACGCGAGCGCGGGGTCGGCTTCAGATCACGTAGAGGCCGCGGCAGTGCGCAAGGAACACTCTGGCGCATCCGGCGCTGTCCGTGCACTGGGTCGGCGCTCCGCAGCACGATCACACGCGCCCGCTCGTCGTCGCAGACCGTTCCGATGAAGATGTCCGCGAAGGGCGCCCCTGCAGGGGCGCCCTTCGCGGACATCTTCTCCCAACACCTACTGGGCTCTGATGGCCTGGAGCGTGTTGAGTGCTGCTGCACGGCGGGCTGGCCAGAAGGCCGCCAGGGTTCCGACGCCCGCCGAGGCCGCCAGGAAGAGGAGGATGCGCTCCCAGGGGATTTGCATGGTGTAGCCGCTGAGCAGTTTGGAGTGGGAGAAGACTGTGCCCATCGCCCATGCGGTGAAGATGCCCACGACGATGCCGAGCACCGAACCGAAGAGCGATATCACGATGGACTCCAGCCGGATCATCCGCTTGATGCCCTCCCGGTGCATACCGATCGCCCGCAGCGTGCCGATCTCTTGGGTGCGTTCGAAGGCGGACATAGCCATGGTGTTGACCACGCTGAGCACCGAGATGACAAGCGCCATGCCGAGTAGCCCGTAGACCATGTTCAGCAGGAGGGCGACGCTTCCGGTGACCTCCTTCTGCAGTGCTTGGTGGTCCTGCAGTTTGACCAGGGGGTTATGTAGGGCGGTCTTGACGCGTTCCTGCACGTCGGTGGCGTGACCGGCTGTGGCCTTGACCAGGATGGTGTCGTCCCGCTGTTCCGCCATGTGCGGGGCGAGGGTCTTTAGCGACATCACATAGTTGGACAGCAGTGGGTTGGCCTTGATGATGCCGCTGACAATGAGGGGCTGCTGTTTGCCGTCGGCGAAGGTCACGGTGACGCTGTCGCCTGCGCGGAGGTGGCCTCGTTCTGCGGCGGCCTCGGTGACCAGCAGGCCGGAGTCCAGGTGCGCGGCGCTTCCGGCCGTGTAGCGCAGCGTCAGAAGCCGGGTGATCACGGCGGGGTCGACCGCGGTCACCTTGTAGCCGGTAACCGTCCCGACGGACTCGACGGCGCCGGTACGGATCGGGGAGGCGTCGGTGACGCCGAGGATGGAGGAGACCGCCGCAGTGACCGAGGGGTCGAGTGGCTGGTCGTTGATCGTGCTGACCGTGAAGTCCGCCTTGAGACTGCCGGTGGTCTGCTTGGCAAGGACGGATCCGATCGAGGTGGCGATCACGGTGACCGCGGTGACCAGGGTCAAGCAGAGCATGAGGGCCGCCGTGGTGGAGGCGGTGCGCCGGGGGTTACGGCGAGCGTTCTCGGTGGCGAGCTTGCCATCGATGCCGAACCACTTGGTGAACGGCTTGTTGAGCAGTCCGAGCAGCGGCCTTGACAAGAACGGGGTGAGGATGACTAGCGCGATGTTCAGCAGCCCGGCGCCAGCACCGATGTAGTAACCGCCCGCGGTACTGCCAACGGCCATACCCCAGGCACCCAGGCCCACGCTGATCGCGGTGATCAGGAAGCCCACGGCGTTTCGGAGACGCAGGCTAGCTTGTGTGGGCGTGGTGTTGACACTGGTCAGCGCGGCGATCGGGGGGATCTTGGACGCCCGGCGGCCAGGCAGCCAGGCAGCCAGCACGGTGACGGCGGTTCCCACGAGCAGAGAGCCGGCGATGGTGCCGGGCGAGACCACGGTGTCGGTGCCGGGCAGACCGGCGTTCATGAGGTCGTTGAGCACGGCGTGCAGACCGCCGGCGATGAGGACGCCGAGGAGCAAACCGATGGCGGAGGAGATCAGGCCGACGATGAGTGCTTCGAGCTGGACGGCCCGGGTGACCTGGCGGCGGGTTGCACCGATGGCGCGGACGAGGGCGAGTTCGCGGGTGCGCTGGGCGACCAGCATGGTGAAGGTGTTGGCGATCAGGAAGATGCCGACGAACAGGGAGACCACGGCGAAGGCCAGGAAGACGTTGCTGAGGGTGTTGATACTGGAGGCGTTGGCCGCCTTCTCGTCGCTGATGAGCTTGGCGGCAGTGATCGCTTCGCTGTTCCTGCCCAGCAGGGGCGTGATCTCCTTCAGCAACTGCCGGTCGCTCGTCCCTGCTGCCGCCTTGACTACGATCCGGGCGTACTGGCCGGGGGACCCGAACAGCCGCTGGGCGGTGGCGGTATCGAAGAGGGTGAAGGTCGCGCCCGTGGTAGCCGCCGGCTCGGTAGTGGTGAAGACGCCGACGAGCTTTTCCGTCATGACCGGTCCGTCGACGACCACGCGTACGGTGTCACCTACGCGGAAGCCGGCCTTGGCGGCAGTGTGGGTGTCCAGTGCGATCTCGCCGGACTGCTGTGGGGCCCGCCCGTCAGTGAAGGAGCGATCGGGGTCCTTGCCGTCTGCATCGGGGGCGAAGTTGGCGCCCTGAGAGACGTTGCCGACGACGTCGCCGGACCTGTTGACGACATAGGTGTCACCAGAGACCTGACCCCGGGCGGAGGCGACACCCGAAAGCGCGCGGACCCTCTCGAGCACGGTGCCGGTCAGGCCCGAGGACTGTCCGTGCTGCTGGGCCTGCGCGGTGGCTCTGACGGCGACGTCGACACCGACGTTGTCCCTGATGGCCTGGTCCTGATAGCCCTTGCTGACCGTGGCGCTGAAGATCAGAGTCGCGGCCACGAAGGCGACACCGAGGACCACGGCGAGCATGGTCATCAGCAGCCGGAGTCTGTGGGTGGTGATGTTGCGTACGGCAAGCCGGAACATGACGTCCTCCTTCCTCGTCCTGCCAGGTCAGTTGGTGCGGGTGCGGGCGTCGAAGCGCTTCATACGGTCCAGGACCACGTCCGCCGTGGGCTGCGCAAGTTCGTCGACGATCCGGCCGTCAGCCAGGAAAAGCACGCGGTCCGCGTAGGAGGCCGCCACCGGATCATGGGTGACCATGACGATCGTCTGTTCCAGGTCGCGCACCGAATCACGCAGAAATGACAGGATCTCCGCTCCTGCCCGCGAGTCGAGGTTGCCCGTGGGCTCGTCGCCGAAGATGATCGCGGGCCGGGACGCCAAGGCGCGGGCGGAGGCGACACGTTGCTGCTGGCCGCCGGAAAGTTCGGCGGGGCGGTGTCCCAGCCTGTCGGCCAGGCCCACGGTGGCCACAATCCGGTCCAGCCACGCCTGGTCCGGCTTGCGGCCCGCGATGGCCAGCGGCAGCGTGATGTTCTCTATCGCGGTGAGCGTGGGGAGCAGGTTGAACGCCTGGAAGATGAAACCGACCCGGTCGCGCCGCAGCCGGGTCAGCTGCCGGTCCTTGAGGGTACCCAGCTCGACACCGTCGATCTGCGCGGATCCATCAGTGAGCGAGTCCAGGCCGGCCAGGCAGTGCAGGAACGTGGACTTGCCCGACCCCGAGGGGCCCATAATGGCGGTGAATTCACCGCGCCGGAACTCCGCGGAGACCTGATCCAGGGCCACCACCCGGGTGTCCCCGCTGCCGTACACCTTGGAGAGCCGGGTGGCACGAGCAACGACATCTCCGGCCGGCCCGGGGGCCGCGGCAGGGGTGGACATGGGGTACGCGGTGGACATCAGAGCACTCCGTAATCGGTGGCCGAGGGAACACCGAAAAGGTAGGCCGGGAGGGTGGAGCAGCGGATCACCCTCCGGAGCCAACCCGGTCCCGTACTGGGGTACGGCCCGCACCGTGCGGCACCCGCCGGGCTCATACCGAGGTATGAGCCCGAACATGGCTCTGTGGGGTGACGAGGCCGTTGGGTCAGCCGCATACGCTGGCCATGCTATGAACCCACGTCACTGGCCACGCGCCCTGTTCGTCTCCGAACAGCCAGCCCCCGTGTCTGCCGCCGCCTCCCGCCACGGCCGCCAGCCCATGCTCCAGTACAGCGCTGCAGCGATGTTGACCGCTCTGATCGGCGCGCTGGGAATCCGGACCATGTCCCACGGATACGGCGTCGGTGTAGCGTCCGCCGTGGTCCTGGCCGCCGTCCAGTCCGCCCCACTGCTCCTGGCAGTCACCCGCCCGTTGCAGGCGTGGTGGATCATCATGGCTGCAGACATAGCATCCTCCGCTGTGCTGTTCCACGCTCCGAGGCTGGAGGGAAATAGCTGGCCTTGGCCCCCAGCCGTGATCCTCGGACAGCTTGTGCTGCTGGTGGCCGTGGCCCGCCGGGAACGGCGTCCCGCCCTGGTGGCTGTCTGGGTGGTCCTCACCGCCTCCGGCCTGGCCATCGCGGCCGCCTCACCGCACAACCGCGACAGCAGCGACGTGCTGCTGGCCGTCCTCGGCGGCGGGATCCTGCTGGTGGGTGGGGTACTGCGCGAGCGGCACGAGGCATTGCAGCGGCTGGGTGAACAGCAGTTGATCGCCCAGTCGGAACGGGCCCGGCACACCCTCCTGGAGGAGCGGGCCCGGATCGCCCGAGAGCTGCACGACGTCGTCGCCCACCACATGTCGGTGATCACCGTCCAGGCCGACAGCGCGCCCTACCGGATTCCAGGGACGCCGGCGGCTGCACAGGAGGAGTTCGCCGCGATCGCCGTCGCCGCCCGCCAATCCCTAGCCGAGATGCGCATGCTCCTCGGCGTGCTGCGCAGCGAGGACTCAGACGACGAGCGTCGTCCGCAGCCGGGCCTGGACGATGTGCCGCACCTGGTCGAGGCCATCGCCCGGGCCGGTGTCCCGGTGAACCTGGTTCTCGACGACGGTGTCGAGGAGCTCAGGGCGCTGATCCCGCCGACGGTGGAGCTGTCGGCGTACCGGATCGTGCAGGAGGCGCTGGCGAACGTCGTGCGGCACGCGCCGGGAGCGCGGACCCGCGTCGAGGTGAAGCTGCTGCCCGACCGCAGCAGCCTGACGGTCCTGGTCGCCAATGCCACTCCGCAGCAGTACTCGGGTGCCTTGGAGACCAGCAGTACCGGGCACGGCCTCGTGGGGATGCGCGAGCGAGTACGCCTGCTCGGGGGCGCCCTGAAGACCGGTCCGACCCTGGACGGTGGCTTCCAGGTCACCGCCCGACTTCCCCTGCCAGCCCTTCCCCGCAAGGAGACCCCCAACACGTGACGATTCGGGTAGTCGTCATCGACGACCAGGCCATGGTCCGCGCGGGCTTCACCGCCGTGCTGACCGCGCAGAGCGACATCGACGTGGTCGGTGAGGCCGCCAACGGACGCGAGGGCATCCAAGTCTGCCGCGACCTTCAGCCCGACGTGGTCCTCATGGACGTGCGTATGCCGGAGATGGACGGTCTGGAGGCCGTCCGCCAACTGCTCAGCCCACCGCCCGGGGCCACCTACTGCCCCAAGGTGGTGATGCTCACCACCTACGACATCGACGCCTACATCTACGAGGCGCTCAGAGCCGGCGCCAGCGGCTTCCTACTCAAGGACGCACCCATCACCGATCTGACCCGCGCGGTCCGTGTAGTCGCGGAGGGCGACGCACTCCTGTCACCCTCGGTCACCCGCCGCCTCATCGCCGACTTCGCCAGCAGTCAGCCCATAGCGCATGCAGACGCAGGCGACAATGTTCGGCTGGGCAGCCTGACTCCACGGGAGACCGAGATTCTCCGGCTCATCGCCCGCGGCCAGAGCAATACGCAGATCTCCCAGAACCTCGTCGTCGCCGAGCAGACCGTGAAAACCCATATCGGCAACATCTTCGCCAAGCTCGGCCTGCGCGACCGCGCCCAAGCAGTGATCTTCGCCTACGAGTCGCGGCTGATCACCCCCGGCGACCGGTAACTCGTCGGCGCTTCTCAGTTGCCCCGGGAGAACCTTCCGAGGGGGTGCAACTGCGGACGGGTCGCACTGCATTGTCCGGCCCATGACTTAAACGGTCCTTCTCCATAAGAGCTCGTAACACGATCTTGTTGAAGTGTCCTGGTTGGGCGTGACCGGTGTGGCGATTCCGCCGTTCCGGAGAGTGTGAGTACTCGGCCGTGGATCGTGGACGACGACTTGTGGGCACTGATCGAGCCGCTGCTGCCGCCCTGGCCGAAGAAGGCGCCCGGGCCGAAACTGGTGGATGACCGGTTGTCCCTGCAGGGCATCCGGTACGTGCTCTACAACGACATCAGCTGGCAACTGCTGCCGCATGAGCTGGGGTTCGGATCCGGACAGACGTTCTGGCGCCGGCTGGGCCGGTGGCACGAGGCCTGCGTCTTCGACCAACTGCACCGCCTCCTGCTCGCGAAGCTGCACGCGGCCGGCGACCTCGCCTGGTCGAGAGCATGCGTTGATGCCTCCCATATCCGCGCGAAAATGGGGGCGAAGCCACCGGCCCGTCGCCGGTCGACCGCGGGAAGACGGGCAGTAGCACCACCTGATCTGCGACGGTAAGGGCCCCCCGTTCAAGGTCATCACCACCGCCGCCAACCTCAACGACGTCACCCAGACCCTGGCCGTGGTCGACGGCATCCCGCCCGTGGCCGGCAAGCCCGGCCGTCCGCGCCGCCGGCCTGATGCCCTGCTTGGTGACAAGGGATATGACAGCAACCCCAACCGGCACGAGCTGCGCAGACGCCGGATCCTGCCGGTGATCTCCCGCAAGGGCGCCCCCAGCATCAAGGGCCTGGGCAAGCTCCGCTACGTCGTCGAGCAGACCTTCTCGCTGCTGCACCACTTCAAGTGCCTGGCCGTCCGTTGGGAAAGACGCCTCGACCTGCACGACGCTCTCGTCTCACTCGCCTGCGGCCTTCAGCGGTGGACGCTGGCCAGGATCAAGACGCTGATCGGCCAGCGGTTCCACAAGAGCATGACGCTGTCGGGCATCCCCGTGGGATGTCGATGACGAGTTACGGGTGGTGGTCGAGCCGCGGACGCGACGCCGGGCCGCGGGAACGCACCGCGTCCTGACCGGCCTCCCGCCAGGCCCGACGCCACCGCTGAACCGACCGGACGCTGACCTGCAACTCTTTCGCGATCTCGGTACTGCCCCGCCCGTCGGCGAACATCCCGACCGCATCCATCCGGACCCGCTCACGGAACGCTTACCTCTCCGCGGTCAGACCCCCCTGGATACCTCATACCTCTGGCATACCGCGACGATCACCAACCGTCAGCCCCTACGACAAGACGACTTCAAGGTCAGTAACGAAAAGATCAGTCTCCTGCACCGGAGATCCGTTGGCAGAAACGGGCGAGTGAGTCGAGGATCTCATCGGCAGTTTTGGTCCAAGTGAAGGGTGGGACTGGCGTTCCACTCCTTGGCCCAGGCGCAGATGTCGGCTTCCAGGGAGCGCCCACTTTTGTGGGAACACCGAAGCGCAGCGCGGCGCCGATGCTCAGCAGCCCCAGCGGCATCGAGGCGGCTCCGAGTGCCTGGAGCGTCGGCTCGATGCCGGGCGGCAGGTGCTAATCGAGGGCCTGAAGGAGGATGCCTCCACCGCAGGCAAGGATGAGAGGGTTGGTCACGAGGTGCGCAGCCACATTCAAGCTGGCCGTGACGCTTCACCGAACTCCGATGGGCATGGTCGGCCAGGAGGGCATGGTGGGCCGGCTCGCAGTCTCAGCAACTGTCAGGCGCTGCGGCAAGAGGTGTGACGTCACCGGCCACAACGCGGACACGGCAGGCGAGAACGTCCATTGGTCGAGGGTAGCTGGTCCCCCACGACGCACGTTGAAGCGGACCGCGCGGAACCCCCCGCAGCAGCAAGCATCAAAACCTCGCGACTGGCATCGCCTTCCGTCTCCTCCCCCGGTCGGCAGTCCAGGATGCAGTGATGTTGCAAAGTCGCGTGATCTTGTAGGTGTGCTGGTCAGGTGAGGCCCAGTAGGTCGAGTGGGCGGGTGAAGGGCTCGTAGGAGGTGTGCCGGAGGCCGGAGGCGATGTTGCGGTGCCCGGCAGCGCGGTAGCTTGTTGATCGCAAGGTTGCGCAGGGTGGCCATGTTCTCGAGTCCGTGGCCGGTGCGGATCTTCGAGGCGTCCTCGCGGAAGGCGGCTTCACGGACGAAGTGCAGCCGGTTCTCGATGGTCCACTGCGACCTGGCGAGCTGGCCGAGACGCTGGGGTGATGCCTGCTGCGAGGTCAGATCCGTGGTTACGTAGGACGGTCTGACGGGTGAGCGGTGCTCGTCTTGAGGTCGGTGCGGTGGCGCAGGATGCGGACGGCCTGGAAGGCCTGGGGGAAGTCCAGGTCGAGGCCGGTGACGGTGAGGACGCTGGTCACGCGGGTCTCCTTGCGGCCGTGGCCGATCTCTCGGTCGTAGCGGCGTGCGGTCACGTCCTTCCACGGCAGTGACCGTAACTGCCCGTGGAGCATGGGCTGGTTGGCCTTGACCACCAGCAGGTAGTGCGCCCTCTTTTCCTCCACCAGGAAACGCGCATGGCCGCGCTGCGTGTGCAGGGCGTCAGCTGTGATGGTGACCCCGGTCAGTTCGTAGGGCTCCAGCAGCCGCGAAGCAGGTGATCTCGTTGGTCTTGTCGGGAACCCGCAGCTAGGTGACGGTCCGGCCGTCGCCGGTCATCGCGGCCAGGAGGTGGGCCGCAGGCGTCTGGCCGTTGCGGGATCCGCGGGCGGTCTTGTCCTCCACGGCCATCGACTCGGGCGCCGCCGGGATCGGTGCCGGTCAGGTCGGCCAGGCCGCCGGGGCAGACTTGGCCGATGACCCGCCGGATCGTGGCGCTTGGTGCGACCCGCAGGCCCATCGCGCCCACCACGCGGGCGCCAAGCCGGGCCAGAGCGTGCTGCGGAGCGTTCGCGGACCACTGTCCGATGGCCGCGTACGAGCGCGCGCCGGCGATCACCGCCGAGGCGGCAACCAGCAGCACCGCCACGAACGGGTGACGCACCCCGTGCCGCCGACGCGGATCGCGCAGCACCCGCAACCGATCCACGAGCGGGAGTCCCGCTACACCCTCCAGCGCGGGCGACTTGACGAGGCAGACGGTGGCAGACTGGCGGCACATCGAAACTCCGGTGGTTCAGGGCGAATTGGGAAGGTCACCCCGTTCAACCGAAGTTTCGTTGCGTTCGTGACGGTCCTACCTGCACTCCTCGTACCGCCATGACCTGCGGATCCGCGTGATCAGCGCGACTTTGAACGCCCCTGCCACCGTGATCGATTGAGCAACGGCTTCTGAGATCTCCATTGCACCTTGGACGGTTCAGAGCACGGACACCGGAAAAGCGGAGTACTGACTACTCACGCGCCGCCATGCCATCCACGTTCACCCTCTCTATTGTAACACTACCTAACAGGTGAAGTACGGGAGGTGGCTGTAGGAAAGATAGCGAGCAAGTCTATATTTCCGTGGACTACAGCCGCAGATCTTGAAACCGTGATCGCGGCCGGTCGATAACGGTTATGAGCTGGGCTCGGGCATCGTTGCCGGATGGCCGGCACTGCGATCGTCGCCCCGCAACGGTTGCTTCGGCGGATACGCTGACAAATTCGATGACCCGCAAGCCCGCACTCGAATGACCGACCCCTATGCCGATACCACCTCCACGTCCGGAAGGCTTTCTCGATGGCGCAACCTCCAGCTTCCCAATCCGACCCGGTCTCGCGACGACGATTCGGCACACTCGCTTTTGGGGTGCTTGGTGCTGCTCTCCCCGCAGCGGTGCCTTCTGTCACAGCGTCGGCAGCGTCCACAGGCCCTCAGGTGACCACGATTGCCGAGCTGCGGGCACGATCGAGACCAGCCCCATCAGTAGAGGGCTTCGCGCAAGTGACGGTCCAGGGCTATTGGGCATCAAATGATGGCGGCGGGGGCACATTTCGATGGTATCCAGACTCGACCGCCCCCGATGACGGTGGCATGGTCATCGCCAGAAATTCAGACGAGGGAGTAGCGGGTCGATGGCTTAGGCAACCGACCTCTCCAGAAATTTCCGTGCGATGGTTCGGCGCAGTAGGGGATGGGCGGGATGATACCAGCGCAATAGTTCGCGCGCTTTCTGCAGCTGCGCGGAGTCCCGAAAAGGTCATCTACTTTCCTCCATCGGCTAGAGCCTATGCGATTATCCAGCCTATTATCATTACGAGTCATGGAATTTCAGTCAGGGGGGGTGAGGGAGCCGTCATCGAACAGAGGACGTGGGGGCCGCCGGTGTTTGATATCTACAACGCAGACGATGTGACAATATCGGACCTGTCACTCGTCATGGAGGGAGGCGACCGCAGCGAAATTCCCACTACTACCGTGGGAGTCAACGGCCCGACCTATAATGCCGGTGTCTCATCTTCTGGGAATCGCACCATCGTCCGCAATGTGTCTGTCAGGGGCTTTCTCTCTGGCGTCAAGCTGACTACCTACGACCGAGCCACCCGAACGTACAGCGGTACCCGCGTCGGAAACATCATCGAGGATGTTCAGGTGAGTGAAGTGGCGTTCGGACTGCTCACAACAGCACAGGACGACCTCGTCGTGACCGGACTGACTGGCTCTTACGAGCTTTTCCCCTATTACCCGGCGCCTCCGCACCTCATCTACATGTCTGGTAGCAGTACCACGACGGCTATGACACTCTCCACCAACATCACCATCCGGGACTGCGAAGCAACGAATGGCCGCGGCGGGAGTGCCTTCCAATTCGGCGGAATCCGCGGGGGAAGGGTCACAAACTGCACAGCCGATGACTGCGACTCGCTCCTCTCCACCGGTGACTGCCGGGACATGACGTTCACGAGGATCAGCTCTATCAACGATGCCAACCTCTACGCCGGGTCGCTCGCTGTACCCGATGACGCATCTTCAAACATCATATTTCAGGACCTGACCATGGAAATGTCGGAGACGAACGGAAACAGGCTGATACTTCTTGGTGGGGTTGACTGCCGTATCGAGAATGCCGACCTGCGGGTGCGGCGATCGACCTTCCCATGCGGGCCGGACATTGCCGTTGTCGGAGAACGGTCGTCACTGAGGAACATTCGCATCTCTGGTATCGATTCCGCCGGCGGGTCCACCGGAATTCTCTACTATGAGGGCAGTGGGCACAGCCTGGACGCTGTAGAAATGGCGGGCATGGGGATAGGTATTCAGGTAGCAGCTAACGTTCGCGATTCAGATCTCAGCTATAATCCAAATCTCATCACGGTCAACCCGCTGCTGGGAGCACCAGCACGGCGGGTCGGCATCAATGAACCGTCAGCGGGTGTCGATCCGGGCATCCACGTAAAGCGGTCCGAGCGCCGGGTACCGTACGCTTTTTCCGGCGGGATTCGGGTAGAAGCCGGATCGGTTAGTCACGCTCTAATCAGTGCTAGCGGGCCCGTGCAAATTCTGGATACCCGAGATCAGACTGCAGGCATGGATCTCACGTTTGAAATCACCAATATTACTACGAGGAGCCTTCCCATTGTATGGGACAGGTCTTTTAGGTTCGCCAGCCCACTCTTGACTGTTTCTCCTGGCGCGACCGTCTCGATCTCCTTCACCAGGACGGCAGACCACATATGGCAGGAGCGCTGACCGTTGAGCTCGTAACAGGATCTTGTTGAAGTCTGAGGCTGATCCTTCGGAGTGGACACCCTGACAATGGATCTTGATGGTTCAGGGAGGGATGTCCAGGTGGGGCGTATGTCTCCGCATCCGGAGGAGTTCAGGAAGGACGCGGTTGCGCTGTATCGCGCCGCGGCCGGCAAGCGGACGTACGCTGCGGTGGCCGCGGATCTCGGTATCACCGCGGAGTCGCTGCGGACGTGGGTCCGCAAGCCCGAGGCCCAGGCCGTGCCCCAGGGCCGCGGCGGTGCGATCGAGGCAGTAGAGCTGGCCCGGCTGCGGGCTGAGAACGCCCGCCTGCTCAAGGCTGAGCAGGAGTGGCGGCTGGAGCGCGAGATCCTTCGCCGGGCGGCCGCCTATTTCGCCCGGGAGGTGAAGGGTGAAGTGAGTCCCAGCCGCTGGGCCTTCATCTCCGACAACCGCGCCGATTTGGGCGTCAAGCGGATCTGCCAGGTGCTCGGGGCATCTCGCCGGCTACTACCGGCATCTGGCCACCGAGGAGGACCGCGCCGAGCGACGGGCCGAGGAGGCTCGTACCGTGAGCGAGATCCGCGCCGTCCACCACTAGCACCACGGCGCCTACGGCGCCCCGCGCGTCCATGCCGAGCTGAGGGCGAGAGGGCGCAGGATCAACCGCAAGCGCGTGACCCGGCTGATGAGGGTAAACGACATCGTCGGCCAGCACTTGCGGAAGAGGAGGCGGACGACGACCGCGGACAGGACCGTGCCGCCCGTGCCGGACCTGGTGATGCGCGACTTCACCGCGGATGCCCTGAACACCAGGTGGTGCGGCGACATCACCTACACAGCCGTCGGGTCGGCGTGGCTGTATCTCGCCACGGTGATTGATATCTGTTCGCGGCGGGTGGTGGGCTGGTCGATCGCGGACCACATGCGGCCTCGCTGGTCACCGACGCGATCGAGATGGCCGTGGCCACCCGCGGTGGCCGGGTGCGCGGTGTCGCTTTCTACACCGACAGGGGCACCCAGTACAGCGCGGCCGCCTTCACTGACGTCTGCCGCCGGCATGGCATCCGCCGCAGCATGGGCCGGATCGGGTCGAGCTATGACAACGCCCTCGCCGAGTCGTTCTTCCAGGGCCTCAAGCGCGAATTTGCTCCACGGACGCCGCTGGACCTCAAAGGCACAGACCCGGCTCGAGCTGTTCCGCTGGCTTTCCTACTACAACCGGCGCCGTCGCCACTCCGCGCTCGACTACCTCACACCAGCAGAGTTCGAACAGCGACTGATCATGACACGTACGCTGTCACTCATCGCATGAAAACCGGTGTCCACTCCCCGGGAGCAACCTCACCTGCACGTTCACCCCGTGGCGGCGGTGGTTGTGGGAGAAGTCGGTCCGACTGTCGCCGACCCGGTCGCACTCGGCGAGCGTCCCGTCGAGCAGGACATGATCAGGATCGGCCTCCCGCAGGACCCGCAGCAGTCCGGGCGCCCGCTGGGACAGATGATCGACGACGGCCGTCACGTAGGCGTGGGCGGTGCCGACCGATATGCCGAAGCCGGCGGCGATCTGCCCGAGCGAGTCATGCCGGCGCAGGTAGACCAAGCCGACGAGAGCACGCTGGTGAGGCGGGAGCTTGCAGCGACGGTCACCCTCACGGGTGACGATGAGCATGGTTACCCACTCGATCAGGGCGTGAGGCAGGTCGAGTGCGGCAGGATGCGGAACCAACGAGGCTCCTGCGCTGATGAGTTGAGACGTCGAACACCTCTCTCAACGGCACAGGAGCCTCGTGCGTTGCGGGAAGCCGGCCCGTCACCCGATCAGTGACCACTCTGAAACGCTCGCTGAACGCTCCACCCACAACGACTCAGCCCGCAAATCCACAAGTGAGTAGTTCTTACTCAAGCGCTGAGCGCTTTACCTGATTAAAACTCCTTCCAACGTATGGGCTGCGGGCCCGTCGACAAGGCTTTGGGAGTACCGATGAGTGCACATGGTGACGTAGACATGGGTCATACGGTGGCCGGGTGGACCGGAACCTACATCGCAGTGGTCGGGTTCAGCGTCGCCGGCTTCGGCATGATTCTCGCCTCTGGGCTTGTGATGGCTGCAGGCTGCGCCGTCATCGCCCTGGCCGCAGTTCTCACCTGGGCACTTCATCTGGCAGGCTGGGGCAAGCCAAGCGGCCCTCGTCCAGCCGATCAGTGGGACTGGCGCGTAAAGGACCCCACCGCTCGTCGCGGGCACCCCAACTGTGTCGGCTGCCGCATGGCCGGACGGCGGGCAGTATCGGCTGCTGGTAGGCCGCTCCCCGAAGCAGTTGGTGCTCAGCTGTAGAGCAAGGATCTCGCCGGGGTCAGCTCACGCCGTCTCATCGACGCACTGCAGATACCAGGCTCCTCGGCGGCGAAGATTCTTGTTTGCGTCGACGGCGCCGAGGCCACCCACGATTTCCTCGCCCACCTGAGGGGCTGAACACCGCCCAACGCGCGGTCCCTAGCGCCGGGGCGGCGTGTCACTGGGGCCGGTTGCCCTGCCTCGCACGTGCGTCCGGCGTCCCGTGGCGGGCCGCCGGACGCGGATTTCGGTGCCGTCGATGATCCCGGTCTGCCCGCTGGCTCCGAGGTGGTCGATGACCTCGGCGAGGGTGCGGAGCCGGACGTCGAGGGCGACGCTGCAGCCGCGCTCAGCCAGGAGTGGCCGCACCTCGCCGATCGCCCGGGTGATCGTGGAGCGATCGACGCCGAACCAGCAGGCCAGCACGTCGTGAGTGGTTGCGTGGCGAAGGTGGACGAGCGTGGCCAGGAGCCGGTCAATGAAGACCAGCTGGTGCTTCGCCCCGGCTACGGCCCGCTTCCGCGGCCTGGACCTCAGTCTCACCTGATGCCGCTGGTTCCATAACGGACCTACCTCGGCGACAACTTCGGCGATCACAACGGCTGACAGCCCTGTGATCCCCTGATCGCTGCACGAGTCCCGTTCCCCACCACCCGAACATGATCAGGGATCACGATGCAGCGTCACACCGCCAACCATGCACCAGCTAGAGGCTGTCCCGTAACTCGGTGAGGAGGCCAGTGAGCCTCTCCTCCTGGATCGGTTTGTACCTTTATGTTGCAGATCATGGGCTTAACAGCATCCCGTCAGAAAGTGACAAACCGGTCGCTGGCGCGGGTCGATACCAACGAAGCCAATAAGGGCGACACACCTCGCCGTGAGGGGAAAGTTATGGCCATGTACGTTGGCACGGGCGCTGCATTTATCACTGCGCTAGTCGCTCTCCAGCGCGCCGAGGGCGTCCCCCTCGAAGAAGCATTCAAGCGAGCCGAGGAGATACACGAAGAGCGCTGTTGGCGAGCCGGTAACGATTCCTTTAGCTCCTCTCAGCTGATTGCGCACCTACGCCTCTTGGTGAACTCTGGTCAATGAGCCTCTTTCATCCTGTGCTGGAGGGTGAAAGAGGCTGCTCAGCGGTTGTGGTGACGAGGCAGGGCCCCTCGTCGTTGGCGTGGTGATTCCACTCATCACACCGGCGACCGAAGGGGCCCTGTTGGTTCGGTATCCTGCCATGCTCGACGTCCCGTACGAGCTGGTCGAGCATGTTTCCTGGTGCTGTACGAGCACCGCTGGGCCCTCAACACCCGCTGACGCAAGCTCGGTTGCTTCAAGCAGGCGCTGCTCGCTCTTGTCCATCTGCGCAAGAATGAGACGTTCTCGCAGCTCGGAGCCGGATTCGGGATCTCTCAAGCCACTCCCTGGCGGTACGTCGACGAGGCCCTGGACGTTCTGGCCTCCTGGGCGCCCGGCCTCCATGAAGCCCTCACCGGCCTCGATGAAGGCGACCACGTCATCGTTGACGGCACCCTGATCCCCATCGACCGGATCCGCGCGGACGAGCCGTACTACTCGATGAAACACCGCCGGCATGGGATGAACGTGCAGGTCATCACCCGGCCCGACGGCACACCGCTCTGGTTTTCTCGCGCGACACCCGGCCGCACCCACGACCTGACCGCGGCCCGGGCCCACGGCATCATCCAGGCCTGCCTCACCAGAGAGATCCTCGTTCTCGCGGACCGCGCATACCAAGGCGCCGGCGCCACCGTCCGCACTCCGTACTACCACCACCGCGAACAGCCCGAGCACTACCAGCAGTTCAACCGTGACCACACCCGGCTGAGAGCTCCGGGCGAACGCGCCTTCGCCCAACTCAAGACATGGCGCATCATGTGCAGAGCACGCTGCTCGACGCGACGTATCAGCCGCACCGTCCAAGCGATCCACACCCTGCTCACCTGCAGCTATTCAGGATGAAAGAGGCTCAACGAGATTGCCGGAACTGTAGTGACTCCCCATAAAGAGCTCGTAACAGGATCTTGTTGAGATGCCCTGGCCGGGCGTAACCGGTGTGATGATTCGGCCGTTCGTGAGTGCGTGAGCACTCCGGCCGTGGATCGTGGATGACGACTTGTGGACTTTGATCGAGCCGCTGCTGCCGCCCTGGCCTACGCGGTCGCCGGGGCCTCGGTCGGTGCCGGACCGGTTGTGTCTGCAGGGCATCCTGTACGTCTTGCACAACGACATTGCCTGGCAACTCCTGCGCTGGAGCTGGGGTTCGGGTCCGGGCAGACCTGTTGGCGGCGCCTGGAGCGGTGGCAGCAGGCCGGGGTCTTCGACCAGCTGCACCGGATCCTGCTCGCCTGGCTGAACGCAGTGGGCGAGCTCGACTGGTCCAGGGCATGCGTGGACGGCTCCCACATCCGCGCGAAAAAGGGGGAGCCGACACCGGTCCGTCGCCGGTCGACCGGCGGAAGACAGGCAGCAAACACCCACCTAATGTCAGCGCGGAGGTATAAAAGACTCGTTGGAGGCCGCGGTGGTAGCGTCGGGGCCGGTGCAGATTGCCGCTGACATTGCCGCAGTCCTGGGGCACCGGAGCGACACCCGCGAAGCTGGCGAGGCAGTCGGAGCTGCCGAAGCGGCTCATGTCGCCGGCGGTGGCCGCCAGGAACTCGGCCCCCAGCAGCGCACCGATCCCGGGCATCACCTCGGCGAGCTCGTGATCGTGAAACCGAGCCGCAATGAGCTTGTAGATCTCCGCGATGTGTTCGTCGAGGCCGATCACCTCCTTCGCCAGGGTGTGGATCACCTGTGCGGTGATCTTCTCCCCAGGGACAGCGGTGTGCTGACGCCCGGCTGCCTCCAGGGCTGTCTCGGCGAGGGCATCGGCGCCGCGGACCTTACGGTTCCTGAGCCACGTCTCCAGCCGGGTGCGGCCGGTGCGGCGCAGGGCAGCCGGGGTCTGGTAGCCGCTCAGCAGGATCAGCGGGCCGACGTTGCCGAGATCGAGTACGCGTTCCAGCGCAGGGAACCCCAGTGAGTTGGCCGCGAAGGCGGTTGATCCCACGTGTGCGGTCCGCGTTGAGGTCAGAGCGGCGGTCAGTGAGAATCCTGAGCTCGACGACATTCTCTACGTCAGCCGCAGGACCGTCAGGTCCCGGCGCATCCGGGCTTGATCGGCAATGACGGTCGCGTCCTTGACGTCGGTCTTGCGCATCCCCCGATGGCCGGCCGATGCCCGATTGACCGCCAGGCCCGGTATATAGACGAGCCGCTGCCCATGATTGAAAGCACGTTGATCCACAGTGCTGCGATGCCGGCGGCGACGTCGATCGCCCAGATCACGTCTTCGGCAAGGGCCAACACATCGCCGAGCAGGACCAGTAGTTCCGGTTCGTCGTTCAGAACCCGTCCGCTTGCCCTCGGCGTCCAGAACCACACAATGATGGTGGGTCTTGCCGTGTCCGTATGCCTATATCTGGACCACCAGTTCCTCCGGTCGTTCGACAGGCGCCGTGCTCCCCGACGACCTCGCCAGCGTGGTCCTACTCAGCGATCACCCGCAGGGGCCCGCAGCTCCTAATCAGCGGCCGGGTCGTCGTGAGACGGGCCTTGGCCCCGGATTTTGAACACGTCTATGCGGCTCGGGCCAGGGTAGTTGATGCTGTTTGGAAGGCGTTCTCGAAGGCGATCGGAGAGCGCTGACCGAGGCTGGAGTGCCGGCGTCGGGTGTTGTAGCGGGTCAGCCAGCGGAAGGCGTCGAGTCGCGCCTCGCGCTCGTTCAACCAGCCTTTGCGGCCCTTGAGCGTCTTGCTCGCGAAGGCGGCGTTGAAGCTTTCCACGGCGGCGTTGTCTGCGCTGGACCGACCCCACCCATACTCTGCCGACCCCTGCTGACCCGCAGACTCCGACGAAGGCCCGACTCGTATACGGCTCGGTGCCCAAGCCTCCCATCCGAGGCAGGTGCAGCAGCATGGTGAACCGGTCGTGCGCTCGACCAGCGTGCCGATCGCGGACTTGCCGGTGCCGATGATGTGGTCGTCTTCCCAGTGTCCCGGGACTGCCAGGTCCTCGGCTTCAGCCGGTCGTTGGCTGATCATCACCTCGGGTGACGTGCCCGTTGGCCCGCCGTCGAGCTCGGGCGCGGGGAACCCGCAGCGCACGCCCGGTACGCAGACAGCCGACCAGCTCACGCTTGAGGGCTCCGTGTCCCTGGATGTAAAGCGCCTGATAGATCGCCTCGTGCGAGATGCGCATGGAGTCGTCATCGGGAAGTCTGCTCTGAGCCGGCCCGCGATCTGCTCCGGACTCCACGCCGTCGCCCACCGCCGGTCCCCTGACGGTGAGGCTTTTCCCATCCCTTCCACCGTGGCGTCTTCGGCCCGGTAACCTGCGTTCCGTCCGGACGCCGGACCTCCCCGACGAGCCGGTCCTGAACATACTCGCGCAGCCGTTCATCAGCCACGAGCTTCGGCGTCTTCGGGCGCCGCGCCGCCAGTTCCGCCTTCCACTGCGCGATCGAGGCCCGGTAGTCGGGCTGCCCGCCGCGGGTGGCCGCGTTGCGTCGCAGCTCCCGCGAGATGGTTGACGGATCCCTGCCTCTACCGAAGCCGGAACGGTTCACCCTGCCGTCACGGTCTGAGACATAGGGCGGCCTGACGCCGCGGTCACACAACCTGAGCCAGCGCATACGAGGACTGCCTTCGGCTGACATCAGACCGCGAGGAGTGCCAAGAACTCACAGCGCCAAGATTAGACAAACACACTCAGCTCGTCATGAGTAATCGCTACTCAACATGTCGACCCGCTTCCTTACCTTTATCCCTCCATCCTAGTCGGAATAGCTGCACATTTGCTAGGTTTTGCAAAAACTCCCTAAGGGGCATATCGTCCACTGCCTGGTTGGGGGCGGACGCAAGCCGTCGGCGCCACCCCCTATGCGCCAGTGCTCTTTTCGCTCGATCGACCCGATAAGGAGAAAGCGTGAATCAGTCAACCTCTGACGAGATTCGTTCAGGGGCGCATGCGCCTCAGCGGAGAAGCGGCCTACGAGGCCACGCGTGGCTTACTCTGCTCACCGTGGCGGTCGGTGTGATGATGGTGGCTCTCGATGGCACCATCGTGGCGATCGCCAATCCGGCGCTGACACAGGACTTCGACGCCTCACTGGCTGATATCCAGTGGGTCACCAACAGCTACCTGCTGGCTCTCGCAGTCTTTCTGATAACTGCAGGCAAGATCGGAGACCGCTACGGTCATCGCAACACCTTCCTGGTAGGCGCAGTCGGCTTCGCGGCGTCGTCGGCGGCTATCGGCTCCGCCGACAGCATCAGGGAAGTTATCGCCTTCCGCGTGCTACAGGGCTTGTTTGGCGCGCTTCTCCAACCTGCGGCGCTCGGCTTGCTGCGCGGCGTTTTCCCCCCAGACAAGCTCAACATGGCGATCGGCATTTGGGGCGGTGTGATCGGTGCCTCCACCGCGGCCGGCCCTATAGTCGGGGGGCTGCTTGTGGAGCACGCAGGATGGGAGTCGGTATTCTTTATTAACGTCCCCGTCGGAGCAGCAGCATTGGTGCTGGGGCTGCTGATCCTACGTGACGTGCGAGTCGAAAATGCCGTCAGGTCCTTCGATATCGGCGGTATCCTGCTGCTCTCCGCCGCCATGTTCCTTCTGGTTTGGGGCGTCATTAAAGCCCCGGATTGGGGTTGGGGCGAGGCCAGCACGCTGGCGTTCCTGCTCGGCGCATTGCTAACCGGGATGATCTTCACTCTGTGGCA
This sequence comes from Streptomyces virginiae, assembly GCF_040638905.1. Classification (GTDB taxonomy): domain Bacteria; phylum Actinomycetota; class Actinomycetes; order Streptomycetales; family Streptomycetaceae; genus Streptomyces; species Streptomyces virginiae_B. Next base: position 28,798 of record NZ_JBEZYV010000038.1, read on the forward strand.
GACCAAAGCAGAAGAGCCACTCATCCCTCTAAATCTGTTCCGCGCGGTTTCGCTGTCTGCGGGCATCATCTTCATGATCCTCATGTCGTTCTCCTTCCTGGGTGCGATTTTCTTCGTCACCTTCTACCTGCAAAACATCCACGGCATGTCACCCGTCGAAAGTGGCATCAACTTGCTTCCCATGACCGGCATGATGATTGTCGGCTCACCTATTGCTGGCCTGATAATCGGAAAGATCGGCCCACGTCTCCCGATCGTTGGAGGCATGGCGTTGGTGACCATCTCTATGATTGGGCTGTCCACGCTGAAGACCGATTCGGGCACAGGCACCCTGTCTCTGTGGTTCGTCCTGATGGGTCTTGGGCTGAGCCCGGGTATGGTCGGAGCCACCGAGGTGATCGTGGGCCACGCTCCCCTGAAGCTGTCAGGTGTGGCTGGTGGTATGCAACAGGCTGCTATGCAGGTGGGTGGCAGCCTGGGTACTGCTGTCCTCGGCGCGCTGATGGCCGCCAAGGTAGACGACGTTCTCCCAGGCAACTGGGCCAAGGCAGGGCTTCCGCCCTTGGAGCCCACGCAATATGAGCAGGTCAAGCAGGCCATTCAGGTGGGGGCCGCCCCCGTCACCGAAGACACACCCAGCCAGGCGATCCCTGTTATCACGCAAGTCGCCCACGACTCGTTCATGGCTGGCATGAACTTGACTTTTGGCGTCTCCGCAGTAATAGCAGCAGCTGCGGGAGCCTTGGCTATGCTCACCCGTCGGCGCAGCACCTCAGCTACGGGCTCGTGACCGGCTCGCAGAATGGACGACATCAGTCGCGAATGCCCTGAGCGTGACGCGTCGTTGGCAGTGTAGAAGGACGCTCGGCTGGGCTTCTCCAGCCGAGCTCCCGCCCCAGCTGCCTGACCGCCGCTGGACCCATGCGCTGTCCCGTAAGTCGCCGGGAGATGACGGGGAGGATCCAGCGTTTGTGCAGCTCTTCCCGGTTGAGGTTGGAGTCGTAGCCCTTGTCGCCGAGCAGGGCGTCCGGGCGCCTGCGGGGCCAGCCGGGACGACCTGCGACCGGTGGGATGCCGTCGAGGAGGGCGAGGGTCTGGGTGACGTCGTTGACGTTGGCCGCGGTGGTGATGACCTTGAGCGGGGTGCCGCGTCCGTCGCAGATCAGGTGGCCATACTGTTGTTGCGTGGGTAGCCAGTCGTAAGGTCCAGAGACGCAGGGTATGGCTTTCAGGTGGTTGCCCTCGATGGTTCCAAACACCTCGCCGCCCGGTGTCTCCCGACGCCGACGTCCCGTCGGAGTCAGCCCGCCCCCACCCGCATATCTCACACACCACGGATACAGTCACCCACCCACACCCATCAGGGACTTCACAAAGATTCACCCCGCCGAGCTGAAGTCAGTAAGAGGAAACGGGACACTCGTACGCTCGACGACCAGTCGCAGAGCGAAGTGCTGACCAGCTAGTAGGGCTTGGTCAGCGACGCCAGGATCGTGCCGTCCGCGCCTTGGACGGTGATGGTGAGGGCAGGCGTGCTCTTGGCTCCTGCCTGGGTGTCGTCCGCGTAGAAGGCGGCCCACCCCGGAGAGTCGGCCAGCCTGATGACCTGCGTGTTCAGCGTGCTGTTGCCGATGGCCGCGGTGATCCTGGTCGCCTTACCCGGGCCGCGGTAGATGCCGGCGTAGAGAGTGCCGGAGGTGTCCCCGGACGCGACGGCGGAGATCTTCCCGCTGGGTACCTCGGCCGCGTTGAGAACGGACTCTTTGGTGGTGCCGGAAGACTTCGGCGTTAGCAGGAACATGCCCTGCCCCGTCAGCCACATCGTGCTGGCCCGGCCCAGCGCGACCTTCTCCCCCGAACTCACCACCTGCACTTGCGTTGATGCTGCTGTCGAGGCGGCGGGGACCGTGGGTGTACCAGAACCGGACGAGCCCAGTGACGGGGCAGCGACGGCGGAGGCGGGAATGAGCACGGCGGCGGCCAGTGCCGTAGAGAGTGTTGCCTGGCGGCGTCGGCGCATTCTCCGTCCCAGGCGAACGACCATGTCCACGGGGGCCGGTCCCTCCGGCAGGTCGGCGGCTGCCTGCTTCAGTGCTGCGGCCAGGTCCTCGTCATGGTTCATCGGATTGTCCCTTTCTGCGGGACGGGACGTCGAAGCCCGGCTGGGGGTGCTACGGGTCGCTCGGCCAGGGCAGCCAAAACGCCGTCCTCCCGCAGTTTTGCCAGTCCCCTGGTGATCTGGCTGCGTCCCGTGCTGGTCCGGGGTGCCCAGGGCTGCGGCCACCTGGGCATGGGTCATGTCCTCGAAGTAGCAGAGCACCACCGCAGATCGCTGCCGGGCCGGCAGTCGTCTGAGCGCGTCCATAAGCGCGCTGCGGCGGTCGACGTGGGCAGTCTGATTGGCCACCGGAGTCTCCGGAAGACGTGGGGTGAACCACTCGCGCACAGTCCGTCTGCGAAATCGGTCGGCGTGAGCATGGATCATGATCTGGCGCACGTACGCGGCCATGTCGTCGCTGTGCCGTACGTGGTTTCACTTCACATACGCGCGCGCGAGTGCGTTCTGCACCAGATCCTCGGCATCGTGGTGGCTACCGGTCAGCAGATACGCCGTGCGCAACAAGCTGGGCCACCGGCCTGTCATGAAGTTGTGAAATTCGTCATCACTGGCGTTACTCATCAGACCTCGCCCAGGTTCGGCGTCTGGCCAGCCTGCGGTGTTCCGCGGCATTTGTCACGGCTGAACCTCGGCAGGGAAGAGACGGGCGGCACGAAGAGACGTATGCAGCTGCCGCTGCCGCCCCATCCGGGGACGGCAGCGGCAGTTGTAACTAGCTCTGGACGGCCAGGCTTACCAGCAAGCGTGACAACCTTGGCCTGAAGAGTCCTGGACCCGAGCTTGATGGTGACCTTGGTCGTCGCCGTCACCGGACCGCGGTAGATCCCCGCCCACAGCACACCGGAAGCGTCGCCACAGGCGATCGTGGACACCTTTCCAGAAAGAACGTCTGCGACCCGCATGACATCCGGCTTGTCAGCACCCGAAGCCGTCGGGGCAACAACATTCAGGCCCTCCGCCGTAAGCCACAACTTGCTGTCGGCAACAGCGATCCGCTCACCCGGCGAAACCACCTGCACGCCGCCGGCTGTAGAGGCGGCCTGGAGGGAGGCGACCGTGGGTGCTGCCGACACCGGCGACGCGCTTATGGACGAGGCGACCGCCACCCCCGTGCCTGTCACGAGTGCCGCAGCACTTGCAACAACAGCCAGCCATCCGCGCTTCCGCCTGTGCGAGCCAATGGAAGTCATCAATAACTCCTGTAGATCAAACAGCACCGCCTCCAGCCACCGGGACCGGAGCAGACAGGCCCTTTCGTCCCATCCACCTCCCAGACAGCGCCCGTGCTGCAGAAAGCTGCTTCCTTGGGCACGTCACTACATGTGGCGCTCGTCACACGCACCAACCCTGTGGTTCTGCTGAACGTCGACAAGCTCGGCGCGCTCGGCGAGCCGAAGTCCCTGACCTGGCTGCGCAAGCGGGTCGAGAAGATGCTCCCGAAGATCGACCTGCCGGACCTGCTGTTCGAGGTGAATGCCTGGACCGGCTTCCTCGACGCCTTCGTGCACCTCGGCGACGGCACCTGGGACCGGGCCATGATCGCGTTTTGGGTCTCCAGCGGAGTCCGGGCCTCGGAATTGATCGGCGTCCGGCAGTGCGACGTCGACCCGGCCAGGAGCTGATCAGTGTTGTGCGGAAGGGCTCTCGGGCACGGCAGCAGGTGCCAGCCTCGGCAGATGCGTTCGTGTGGCTGCGGCTCTACCAGCAGGAGCTGCACGGGCGGGTGCCGCGGGGCCGGGCGCAACCAGTGTGGGGGCGTTGCGGCGTCCGTTTCAGCCGCTGACCTACCACGGCGCGCCCACCGCATGTTCGAGCGGGTAAACGCCACCTTCGGCGCGGACTGGACCCTTCACGACCTTCGTCACAGCGCCGCCGCCCGCATGGTGCGCGACCCGGCGCTGACGCTGACCGACGTGCAGTGGGTCCTCGGGCACGCGCATCTGACCACGACCGAGATCTACCTCGCGCCGCGCCAGGACGAGGTCGTGGCCGAGGTGCTGGCCTACCACGCCCGGCGGGCAGACCAGCACGCCGAGCCAGTGCCGCCGCCTCCGGCACCCGGCTACGACCCGGAAGCTATGGACGGTCTCTTCGAGCGGTCTTCATGACCATCACCACGAAGCACTCGACGCGCCGACAGCTGCAGACCGCGAATGCGACAGCCGAACAGGCCCGGGCGCGGAACAGCGCACTGCCGGAACGGTTCCCGTCCCGCTCTGCGGAGGCGTGGTGGCCGGCGACAGCGCAGTCCGCGGACGACGTGCTGCGTCGGCTGACCGCGCCACCGTTCTTGCCAGCGGCCAACGCCACCCGAGCCGGGCGACGGCGTGGGGTCGCCAAACTTCTGCGCTGGCTGTCCAGCCTCCCAGGGGACACCTGGCAGCAGCGTTGGAAGGCCAGCCGCGCCGAGGAGATCCCCGGCGCGGCTGGACGGATCTCGAGAACGGAGCGGGCTGAGGGTCCTCACGGCGCCGGGCCTGGCGGGCGTGGTGCGCGAGTGCACTCTCGATCACCTCGTCGGCGCTGGGGGTGGTGTAGATCTGCGTGGTCATCAGCCGGGCGTGAGCGAGGACCCACTGCACGTGAGTCAGCGGCATCTCGGGGTCCTCGGCCATCCGGAAAGCAGCCGTGTGCCGCAGGTCATGGAGGGTCCAGTTGGAACCCAGCAGTAGGTTGGCCCGCGTGAACATCTGCAGGGCGGCCGGGTAGTTCAGTGGGCGCCAGGGGTGCCGCAGCGTCCACCACAGCGGCTCGTCACGTCCGTGCGGTGCCCCTTTCTCCCAGATCTCGTGCTGATAAATCCGTAGCCGGACGAACGAGTCGCTGGAAGCTGGCAGCAGCTGGACATCCCCAGTGCCCTTGCGGGTCACCGAGATAATCTGCTGGCCCGGCAGCGCGTCGCGCTCAACCGAGTCGAGGAGTTCGTCCGCCAGAGGGGTCCGAAACGATCGGCGTCCAGTGGTCAACTTCAGCCCGCGGTTCCGCGACCTGGACAACCAGCGGTTCTGGCGGGCCACGATGCCCGGCGTCGAGACCGGAACGTACGGCGTGGTGGAGGACCTGGCCCGCAACCGCGTGAACCTGAACAAGGTGATCACGCACTGGCCGGACATGCTGAAGGTCGCCGGTTCCCTGGTCACCAACCAGGTCCGCGCCTACGACCTGCTGCGGATGTTCGGACGTGACGGGCGCCCGACGCTGCTGGGGGCGGCGTTCGCGGAGTACGGACGGATCGCCAAGACCGAGCACTTGCTGCGGGTGGTCGATCCGGTGGACGACATCTACCGCAGTCAGATGAACCGGCAGCTTACCGTGCAGGAGTCCCGCCACAAGCTGGCCCGGGATGTGTGCCACGGCAAGCGCGGCACCATCCACCAGGCGTACCGGGACGGGATGGAGGACCAGCTTGGCGCGCTCGGCCTGGTCCTCAACGCCATCGTGCTGCGGACCACGAAGTACATCGACGCTGCCGTCCAACAGCTCCGCGCCGAAGGCCACGAAATCCGTGACGAAGACATCGCCCGACTGTCCCCGTTCAACACCGCATCCTGAACCTGCTCGGCCGTTACAGCTTCACCGCCTCTACCCCAGCCGCCGGCGCCCTGCGCCCGCTGCGTGCCCCAGACGCTCCAGACCTTGACGAGAACGAAGACGAGTCGCCCGCCGGCTGAAGCGCCCGCGCTTCTTGAGCCCTTCTGGGCTGATGTTCCGGTCAGGAGGTGGCCAGTGAAATGGAGTAAAAGTGTATCTCTGTCTCGATGAGCGCCCCGCTAAAGTTGCCGTCGTACGCCTTGAGGAAGAAGCCGGTGATGGGGTCGAATGCTCCTGGTAGGACGGCTTCGCCGAAAGTGCCGTGCTTGCGGCACAGCGCGGACAGTGGCTGGAGTTCTTCGTCAATCTCCTCCGCCATGGCGTGGCGCAGCAAGCTGCCACGACGTATCTGGGGTATGCGGTTAAGCCTGTCCAGCTGCTTTTCGCGGATGGCCTCGATGTCCTGATGCATCAAGTCGGGTTCGACATTGGTGTAAATTGTGGGAAGCAGCATCGAGCCGTCCACCGCTGGGGCGTCAGCACCGTCCGTCCTTGGGACGGGACGGCCCGGAAGTTGAACTGACCTCTCCACTCTGTCCCACCGCAGATCGCCGAAGTTCGAGAAATCCCACAGCACTTCGACTGGCGCACGGTAATAGGGAAGTGACTTGACGTAGGAAGCCGCCTGCTCCGCCGTCAGCATGGCCGCCAGTCGTGCCACGTGATGCCTTTCGCGGAAGTGGAAACGCTTTGGGGCGTTCTTGGGATCCACATACCAGTACAGTGATTCGCGCAGACAGTTGGCGATGAACAGCTCGAAGCTTACGTCCCGGGCGTTCTTCCGCTCCATGCAGATGACCTCGAACTCGTAGTCTCCGGGAGCTTGGACGGGCGCAGCGTTGCGGAAGGCCTGGACTTCTGGGTCCTTGTGGATGAAGCTTCTACAGGAGCCGGACATCCACGGGGCGGGGAGCGTCACCGCCTCGAAGTCCTTGTCCATAAACGCCTCGGCATCCAGCACATGTATCGCGCTCATTACACCCTTCAAAGATCGACTACCGCGAGTTTAGGCACAGGGGCACGGTCGTGACCCCGTAATCCTTACCCCAGCCCACTGGCCGGAGGGAGAGGCTGCCTGCTGCTTCGCAGTTGGCAAGGGCAGCGTGTCTCACGCGTGCTTTCGCAAGGTGGGCTGTCCCAGGCGTGATCGTAAAGATGAGAAGTGCTCATGCCATTGGGGGTGGTTTCCGAGACACCCCCACGGAGTCAGATCGGAATCAGATCAGATGGTGCTGGAGCAGGGAGCCAGCAGGGCGATTTCGCGTCCGAAGGAAACCAGGACGCGTCCTTCAGGGGCTGCCTTGATGGCTGTCACCATCCATGGGAATGTCAGGTCGGGGCCGGCCGGCTGCCCGGTTCGCAGGTCCCGTATCTGCACTGTGCCTGTCAGATCGTCTTGCTGCCCAGACCCCGCGACCGCGAAGGGTCGTCCATCGATCGTGACCGCCGCGAACAGGTACGGTTCCCACTCTTCTCCATCCTTGAAATGGAAAGTGAAGGGGTCACCGAGAGGATTTCCCGTATGGAGGTCCCATGCCTGCACCAGGTCGCTCTTGTCCACTGTGGCAGCCACAAGGCGGTCGCCTGTCACTGTCACGGTGATTTCCTGGATTTCGGTGTTGCATTCCGTGATGGCACCAATCTGTTGACCTGTTGTGAGGTCCCACATCGCCATCGATCCCTCAGCGCTGGTCGTGATGACCACAGCCCTGCCGTCCACGATGGTGGCGGCGCGGGGCCTGGCACCGGAAGTCCCGTGGATGAGTCTTGTCTGCTGTTGCGTGGCCAGGTCCCACACGGAGATCTGGCCCGATTTTTCGCCAGTGATAGCGACGGCCCGACCATCCAAGATAGTGGTGACAGGACAGTGGCTGGCGGGAAGCCGCCCGAGTTCGCGGCCGGTGACCACGTCCCATAGATCAACTGTGCCATTTTGTGAAACTATGGCGACTGGCCGGTCATCAATGTTGACTGCCGCTCCGTCCACGTCCCAGGACCTGCGGGCGTGGAATGGCTCGGTGACACGCTGGCCGGTTTCCAGGTCCCACGCCATCACGGTTGCCATGTTGTAGCCGATACTGACGGCGATGGGCTGGTTGCCCTGTCCGACGGTTGTGTCGATGGCGGATACCATCCAGTCAGCGGTGTGTCCCCTCTGGGGATTTGCCAACTCGACGTGGTTTTCCAGGTCCCATACGAATGTCCTGCCGCCTTCGTCGTTCGTGAGGGCAAACGGCCGACCGTTGACCACGGCTGTGGTCGTCTGATAGATGGGACGGGAATCGTGGGTGTAGTTGTAGCGATGGCCGAGGATGGGCTCGTCAACCACTAGACCGGTCGCAAGATCTACCATAAAGACAGTCTCACCGTCCGCGGTTATGGCCACAGGCCGGCCATTAATCACGGCTGTTGAGATCTCGTCGCACATTTCGTCTGTCACGAACTCCGAGACGAGATGCCGATCAACCAGATCCCACACCTGTATCTTCCCCGTGCAATCACCAGTGGCCGTCACCACGACGGGACGGTCGTCGACCTCCGCTGTAGCCACCTTCCAGAAATAGACATCCTCATCGTCAGAGGTGAAGGGCTCGTCTACTTGCTGTCGCGTAGTCAGTTCCCATACACGTACGGTCTGGTCGCAACTGCTGCTGATGGCCACCGGTCGACCATCCAGCATGGTCGTGATGACCCTCATCGCTTCGCCACTGTGTCCGGTCAAGGGATCGCCGACAGGCTCGCCGGCCGCGAGATCCCACACCCGCAGGGTTCCGTCGTCATGGGCAGTAACCGCCATCAACCGACCCTCTACAACGACCGTCTCTACATCATTTGCAAGAGGCATGTGGACTTCGAGCAAATGCACGCGGCTGGATAGGTCCTGAATCCGCAGTACGTTGACAGCTTCCTCGCTGGGTTCACTGCTGACGATGACAACGACTGGGCTGTCGTCGCGCATGGCGGTGGCCATCGCGCGAATAGGACCATGACCAGTTAGCGGATCACCGACTTCTTTGCCGGTTTCCAGATCCCACACCCGTGCTGTTCGGTCGTTCTTCTCTCCGATAGCAACAGTCCGCCCATCCACCACGGCAGTGGCCATGGGGCGGGGATGGACCCAGCCCTCAAGCAAGCAGACAAACCGCTGGTCAACCCAGGAGCCAGTGGCCCACTGCACATCCCAGCAGGAGCCCGGCTCGCCGTCGACGTCCACATCCATCAAACGCGCAGCTAGGTCACGGTGTCCGAACCGTGCAGCATCGAGCGCCAGCACACGTTGGCGCCCCCCCTGGAGTCAGCGTCTTGTGCAACGCCGCCGACGCCCGATGAACAGCCGCCACCAACTGTGCCTGGGGGCTGCATGCCCTGCCTGCGAGACGCAGCACATGAGCAGGGTCAGCCGACACCACAAAGCTCAGATCCGTCAGCAAGCCATCGGTCCCCGAACCGTTCTCATGGATGCCACCTGACTCCTCATTCATAAGTTAATCGCTCCCTGTCCTGAATGGCCGCCTGCGAGAATCGAAGATCATCCATCCCTCGATTTCCGCCAAAAGTCACGGCAGCTGCAATTCGTTACGCACGATCAGCCGGATCCGGCGTTTGGCAGGCCTGTCGGCCACCCGCGGTCTGCGGCGCGTGGGCTTCCGACTTCATCGGTCGTCCCCCGCACCCGGAATGCCGGATTCACGCTTCCCGGCCAGCGCGGCGTAGAGGGCGCCGGACACAACCAGCCCCACGGCAAAGGAGACATCGGCGCCGTCCATGGCTTCCGACAGCGGTCCCCGGTAGTAGCTGGTTGAGATGAAGGGGATCATCGCTGCCAGGCCGATGAAGTACGAGGCAAGGCCGCGCCAGGACCATCGGCCGTAGATGCCCTGGTCGTCGAAGATGTCCCGCAGGACGTACCGGCCCTTGCGGATGAGATAGAAGTCGACCAGGTTGACCGCGGTCCAGGGGACCAGGAAGTAGAGCATCAGTAGGATGAAGGTGTTGAAGCTGTTCAGGTAGTTGTGCGGCAGGGAGAGGGCCGCAACGAGCACTACGGCGCCGATGGTGATGACGACGGCTGCCCGCAGTCGGCTTGTCGGCTGTTCTTGCCGAAAAGCGTCCAAGCCGCTCACTGTCGTCAGCATCGCTCCGTAGGTGTTGACGCCCATGATGCTGATCAGGGCAAACGCGGACACCAGGACGACCACAGGGCCGAAGCCGGGGGCGATTTCGTTGCCCGCCTGGAGGAGCCCGGTGACGGCGTCGGTGCCGGGCAGACGGCTGCCGAGGAAGGCACCCAGGGACATCAGCCACACCGCCGAACCGGCCGCGCCGGCGTAGGTCCACCAGATGACCCGGCGGGCGTCGGCATCCACGGGCAGGTACCGGGAGTAGTCCGACACGTAGACGGCGTAGCTGATCTGGTAGCCGGCCGCCGCCGCGAAGGTCGCCAGGAACGACGTCCAGGGACTGCTTGCAGCCGGAGCTGCGGCCGGCAGGTCCCACCACAGGATGACGGTCCCCGCGGTCAGTACCCCGAACACGGCAATGAGGATCCAGGTCAGAGCGCGCTGCACAGCATGGATCAGATCGTGGCCCACCAGGGCCAGCACCACGGACACGACCGACAGGACGGGGTACCAGAAGCGGGGTCCTCCGGCGATGACGCGCCCCAGTCCGTCGGCGGCCAGGATGACGTTGAAGACGTTGAAGCCCACGTAGACGAGGACGACGGCCGCAAAGGGCACGACGGCTCCGCGGACACCGAACTGGGCTCTGGACTGGATCATCTGAGGCAAACCCATGCGCGGCCCCTGATTGGCGTGGACCGCCATGAAGAACGTGCCGAAGCAAGCTCCCAGGACCACAGCCGCGACCGACCACCCCACGCTCAGGCCGGTCGACGGGCCGATGAAGCCGATGACCAAAGTGGTCAGGACGAAGTTTCCGGAGAACCAAAACGGTCCCTGGTGCCAAACCTGCCGTGGCGTTCGTCTATGGGTACATGGTCGATGGAACGCGTTTCGGGCGCGGCGAGGCGGGGGCGACTGCGAGGAGGGGACTGGGGGTGGTGCACGGGATCCTCTGTAGTTCGGGCGTGAAGGAGCGGGATGTGCGGGACGGTACGGCTGCCCTCGTGGGGGCCTCGCTGCGAGAAACGGGTGCCTAGCGGCAGGTGTAGGTGAAGGTGGCCGCGGCATCGGCGCGGTTCGGCGACAGCACCTCGAGTACAGCGGTGGCTTTCATGGTCCCGGGGCCGTGGAAAGCCCAGCGGAGTGTGATCTCGGTCTGCCGGGTTCCCCGAGGGATGCGCTGTCGCACCGGGCCGGTGACCGCGCCGTCACTGCGACGCCAGCGGTAGCTCACCGTTCCACCTTCCCCGTTGGTCCGGAGCGTCCCCAGCACGGTCATGGTGCTGTCGCAGCCGGTCCCCGTGGAGTTGGGGCGGGCGGTGGCTCCCGTCACCGACAAAGGTTCGTCGACCCACGGCCAGGCGAGGAAGGCCCCTGCCGCGAGCGCGGCCACCGCCGCCGGCAGCCATCCCCGGAGCGGGCTCCTCGGCGTCGATGCCGGCGCTGTCCGCCGTCGGTGTACGGCGCCGCCTGAGTGTGCGGGGACGGTGCCATGCCACACCGACGTGAGGTGCCCCAGGTCGGTGGACGGAGGGCAGGCGGAAGGGAATGTGGTGGAGGTGGTAGTGGAGTTCACGCCGTCAGTGGCGGCGGGCATGCCCCAAACCGCGGCGTCCAGGAGGGTGGCACTGGTCGCCTCGTCGGCTGGGTGCGACAGGGGGAGGGAGACGGTCAGTTCGTCGTCGTGCGGTCTGCGTTCCACGGTGGGCTCAGAGAATCGGGTTGCAGTCGTCGGCGAACAGCACCTTGTACATGCCGGTGCCAGTTGCTGCCGCCGGGTCGCTCGACACCCGGACACCCCAGTACGGGTACGGGTCGCTGGTCCCGAATGTGTGGGCGTACCGGCCGCTGAAGGCGGTCTGCCCGGCAGGGATGGTGATTCTGTCCGTCGCCACGGTGGGGCCCACGCCGCGGGTGTTGCTGTGGAACCAGGTGAGGATCAGCGTTCCGCCGGCGGCTCCGTCGGATTTCACGGACGCGACGCTCTCGGTGCCGAACTTGCCGTAGCAGCCGAACTGGGAGAGAGACACCGCGAGCACGCGGAGGGTGGGGGGCGTGTTGGGCGGTGGAACGGGAGCGATCCCTGGGGGCGCGGGGGGCGTCGGCCGAGGCGCGGGGTCCGTGGACGTGGCGGCCGAAGTCGATGGGACCCCAGCGGTTGCAGAACCCGGCAGTGCGGTATTGGTGCCGGACTGCCCAGGGGCGGGGGAGGCGGTGGAGGCGGTGGAGTGCGGCCTGGTGGTGCCGGTGCCAGTGCTGGTTTGGGAACCGGGCATGGAAGGCGAACTGGGCGAAGCGCCCGCGTCGTCATGCGTGTCGGCCGAGGTCGGGGTGGAGCCCGTGGCGCTGGCCTTGGAGTGGTCGTCAGTAGTGATCGCCGACAGGGTGAAGGCCCCGGTGAGCAGAAGAGCGGCAGACACGGCGACGACGGTCAGCTTGCTTCGGCTGACAACGCCGCCTTGGGCTCGCAGCCGACCGGATGGCGTTGCCGAGGCATTTGCGGTTGTTGTTCTTGTCGAGGCGAGGGTAGTGTCCGCGAACTCCGTCGAGCCGCTCATGACGTGGCTCTGGGGCCGCACCAGCAGCGACGGCAGGAGGGCGAGAAGCGCCGCAGCCAATCTGCGCTGCCCGCGAGTCTCCCAGTCCTCGCCGTACGTGGTGATCGCCAACGCCTCCAGTTCTCGGGCGAAGGCGTCCGCACTCGGCGGCCGTTCGTTTGCCTGTTTGGCCAGACCGCGACGGATCAGCGGCCGCAGCGCCTCAGGCACTCGGTCGTCGGGTATGGGAGCCTCGATGTGCTGCACCGCCAGTTCCATCGCCGTGGCGCCCGGATACGGCTTGGAGCCGGTCAGGCACTCGAAGAAGACGGCCGCGGCGGCATAGACATCAGTGACGGGGGCGACCGGCTGCCCGGTCCACTGCTCCGGGGCCATGTAGGGCGGGGTGCCCGCGATGTCGGAGGCATCCCCGCTGGGCACGGCGATCCCGAAGTCCACCAGCTTGGAGCAGCCATCGACGCTGACCAGAACGTTCTCCGGCTTGTAGTCGCGGTGAACCACTCCTGCCCGGTGCGCTGCGGCGAGGCCGAGCAAGGACCCCTTGAGCACGGTGAGGGCCGCCTCCGGGCCTGTGGGGCCCGCCTGGCGGAGCAGGACTCTGAGGGAAACGCCGTCCACCAACTCCATGACGATGGCGGCGCCTTCGGCATGCTCGACGTACTCGTGTAGTCGCGCCACGTACGGCGACCGCAAGCCCAACAGCAGTCGGGCCTCGGCACGGAATGCGGTCCGCGCGCCATGGGTCAGGTACTTGATCGCCACCGGGGTGCCGGAGTCCTCGTGCAGGGCTTCGACCACCCGCCCGCTGGCTCCCGCACCGAGTTCCCCACCGTGCCTGTATCCGGGGATCTCCCAGTGTCCGTTCCTGCTCATGGTCCCGCCGTTCATTACTGCCCTCACGTGCATCGTTCCCGGTGCGCGTCGTGGGAGCCGGCCTACGCCGCGCTGGCAGCCGGTGGCCGACTGCCGCGGCACAGTCAACCGGCCGACCGCGTCGGGGCGCATGAGCAACTCCTACTTATCCCAACGGGCTGAGGCAGTCCGATCGCCGTCGAATTCGTCGATGACGGGCAGCTGGGCCGCGGCCCAGTCGTAGACGTGCGCGCCTTTCGCGCCGTTACCGCAGGAGAGCCGTTCCAGTCGTCGTCGGGTGCCTGGGGCGGGCGAAGTCGATGCGCGGCTCATGGTGTAGACGTGCTGGGACCTCGGCACGACCAGAACGTAGCCGACGTCGGCCTCCTCCAGCAGGCGGCGCAGCCGCCATTCCTTCGCCCTTGGTGGCGAACTTCCGCTCGTCGGGGATCCTCGCCGCCCGACAGCGATCCCGGTCGGGCATGGCAAGGCTTGGGCAGGTACAGCTCCCCGTCCACCAGTGCTCGGACCTTGGATGAGGCTTTGGTGGCGAAGACGCCTATCTGGCCAGTTCTCGGTGCCGCCGGCGGTACCGGAGCACTGGCGCTGCACTCGGGCCGAGATAGTGCCCTTCTTGAGGAACCCCGTGTCGTCGGTGATCAAAAATCCAGCGGGGTCCTCGAGTTTCACGGCGACGTATTCCTGCAGGTCATCGCGTGCCTCTGAGGGCGGAGGCCAGCGCGTGCAGCGCCGGGCCGGCGGCGGACAGTGCAGTGCGTCCGTCCCGGGAGAGCGTCGCTGGCGAGTCCGCGAAGATCTCGGCCCAAGCCTGCTCGATCATGGCCATGCCTTGCATGGCCCCCTGGTCGGGAGGAGCTGGACGGCGCGGCGGTCGTGCGGGTCCGGCTCCCACCGGATGAGCCCCTGGGCCATCAGGCCGCGCATGGCGCCTTCGTTCACACGCAGAGCGTCCCGACGGCCAGCCCGGATCGGTGATGCGCGACCTGGCCTCGACGTTGACAGCCAGGGCCCGCTCCAGCTCACCGGTGCCCCAGCACAGATTCTGAGTGCGCTCCATCGTGATGGCTGCGCGATCCTCGTCCGAGGTCGCCATCCGGTATGCCTCTGCCAGCCTTGGTGCACGGCGCGCCACAGCCTCGTCCGGCCGGCGTTCCGGTCCGCACACGGAAGTTGAGTAGTCGCTACTCTGCCCCTTCCGCAGGCGGGACAGGGACACTCAGGGCCCGGGCACACGGCGCGTTGCCAGGTGGGCGCAGGTCCGAGAGTGTTCTTGTCCCGGTGGGCCGGGGCCATCGCCGTGACCCGCCGCCTTCCGCGGGTGGCGAGGGTTGCGCAGGCGGCTTCGGGATCCGGCGCACCGCCGACGGGCCGTGCCTGCCGCTTCCATGACGCGGACTCTTCGTGATTCGCCGGGGGCGCGGCACCGGGCAAGCCGTAACGGACTGGCTACCCCACCCCCCTCGACCCTACAGACAGGGATTTATTCACCGATGCACCTCTACAGCAGGTTCCGGCGCTCGCCGGCTCACCTCGCCGTCGCGGCGAGCGTCGCGGCGAGCGCGCTCGTGTCCCTTCCCGCTCCGGCCGCCGCGGCGGGATCGGCGCCCCCTCCGCGCGTGTCGGTCTTCGCCGTCGTGGCGGGCAACGAGCCGGCGGGCGTGTACAGCGACCTGTCACCGACGGCTGTCCACAGCAGCGTCACCGTCGACATGGCGCATGTACGCCACGACGCCACGGGGCGGTACTCCGTCTTCTTCTCCGGTCCCGACCTCGGCACCGATCCGACCGCTGGCCTCCACGTGCGGGCCATGACCGACGGCAACTGCATGCCCTTCGACGGCACCACCTGGAGCCGTCACCCGGGTCTGCATATCGACGTGGCCTGCTTCGACAGCGCAGGACGTCCGGCCGACCGCCGCTTCACCATCGCGTACAACGCCCGCGGCGCGGCACACGGAGCGCTGGTGACCACCGCGACCGCGCCCGGTGCCGTGTCCTCCGACTGGCGGGTCGCCGAACCGCAGGACACCGGCGGTGCCACGCGCGTCACCTATACCCACCCGTCGCCGGGCCTGTACACCTTCGATCTGCCCTATCTGCCGGGAACGGAGCCGGAGTCGTTCGCCGTCACTGCCCTCGCCCCCATCGCCGAGGCCGGTACCGGCCGGATCCCGGACGTGGTGTGCGGAACGACGGGGCGGGCACTGATCCCTGGGGACGCGGGTCCGGTCCGGCAGATCTCGGTGACCTGCCGGGACGCGGTTACCGGGAACATGGCTCCGGGCGGCACCCGGGTCCATGTGGGATACACCCGTGGCGTCAACCTGGCGGGAGCGTCCGGGGTCAGCGAGGCGTATCTCACCGCGCCCTGGATCTCGACCAACTCCCGCGTGGTGCTGCCCGACAGCGCCGTCCACGCCCCGGGCACGGTCACGACCGGGGCCGTAGCCCTACAACGCCATGCCGTCGGCCAGTACACCGTCGACATCGCCAACCAGGAACACGCCATCGGCTACGCGAGCCTCGTCGCCACGGCCAACGCCTCCACCGCCCTCTGCCGCGCGTCGGTGCCAGACCCGGACCGGCCGGGCCATCTCTCCGTCGTCTGCAGGAACCACGCGGGACTGATGGACACCAGCTTCCACCTGCACTTCGTCTCCAAGAAGCTGCGCCTGCGGTTGACTTCCCTCCCAGCGACGTAGGCCACGGGAACATCGGCGTCCACCACCGGGGGGCCGGCCGCAGGGTCCGACGACATCTGGGCGGGGAGCCGGTCCCAGCGTCGTTCAACCTTCGCCGACCACGGGGATGGCTCGCATGCCCGGTCCCGGGGAATGCGATCAGAACAGCGACTCTCTCGCGACAACTAGCCATGCTTAGACGGTCGTTGAGCCGACAATGACGTTGGTGTCCGTTTTGGGCGCTTCGGCTTACAGGAGAAGCAACTGATGCAGCGCCGTAGAGGCCGTCTCGTCAAGACCGTCGCCGCTCTCGCGATGGCCACATCAGCGATTATGGGCACCACAGCAGCCGCCACCCGGGAGGGGCCGCCCGCACGGCCGCGGTGCGGGCGTTGCTGCCGCTACCGCCTGCGCTCAACGTCACGGTCAGCAATGCCGCACGTACAGGATGCCCTGCAGACACAACCGGTCCGCTACCGGCCGAGGCCCTGGCGACTTCATCGGCCAGGGCGGCAGCAGAGGCTCGATCAGTGCCCCCACGTCGTCCACGATCCACGGTCGAGTGCTCATACACTCACGAACGGCCGAATCATCACACCGGTTACGCCCGACCAGGGCGTTCAACAAGATCCTGTTCCGAGCTCTTAGAGGTCCTAACAAAGGCGTTGGACGTGTCGGTGAGTGATGAGGCAGGTGGCGAGGCCGAGGAAGGCTTCGTGGATGTCGTCCCGTCGTTCCCATCGGATGCGTAGGCGGCGGAAGCCGTGGAGCCATGCGATCGTCCGCTCCACGACCCACCGGTGAACGCCGAGGCCGGAACCGTGTGGGACGCCGCGACGGGCGATCACGGGTTTGATGCCCAGCGCCCAGACCAGGCGGCGGTATTTGTCGTGGTCGTAGCCGCGGTCGCCAAGCAGGCTGTCGGGCCGCTTCCTTGGCCGTCCGACCAGGCCGGAAACCGGTGGGATCTTCTTCAGCAGCGGTATCAACTGGGTGACGTCGTTGCGGTTTCCGCCGGTCAGCGAGACGGCGAGTGAGATGCCCTGGCCGTCGACGATGAGGTGGTGCTTGCTGCCCGGACGTGCGTGGTCGACCGGGCTGGGCCCGCTTTGGGGCCCCGTCGAGCGGCCCTGACGTGGGAGGAGTCGATCACCGCCCGCGACCGGTCCAGCTTCTTCGCGATCCGCAGCTTCTTCAGCAGCACCAAGTGCAGTTGGTCCCAGACGCCGGCATCGTTCCACGCGGCCGGACGCCGCCAGCAGGTCATCCCGGAGCCGAAGCCCAGCTCCTGCGGCAGGTACTCCCACTGGATCCCGGTATGCAGCACGAACAGGATCCCGCAGAGTGCCTGCCGGTCCGGCACCCGAGGGCGTCCCTCCACCTGCTTCGCCGCCGGCTCAGGCAACAACGGCTCGATGAGCGACCACAGTTCATCCGACACGATCCACGGCCGCGACTGACGTTTCCCACGGCCAGACCAACGACCATCCGAACCGAAAGTCACATGATCAACAGCTTCTGTTAGGACCCCTTAGTAGAGACTGTGACGAGGGTGACAGGCTGGCAGAGACCGGTGGAGGCTTGATGACAGAGACCGACCCAACCGCCCTGATCGATGATGTCCTCTCCCGCATCGTCCACGGGCTGAAGGCGTTCGCCCCCACAGAGCTGCGCATGGCTGCGGAGCGCACCAACGTCAATGTCGGTGAATCCTACGATGGCCGCACATGGACTGGAGGCGTCTGCCCGTTGCTCCAGCGGTACCCGACGGGCAAGGCGTTCATGGCTGCGCTCGCGGCCGGCAGCCCCGATGCGCTCCATGCATCCATCGAGGTACTCGCCGGCGTCGCTCCTTCACGGGCGATGTCCTATGCCCTCGAGATTCTACAGATCGATCTCGGTGGCTTCACGTTCAGCCACAACCGTGTCCCGTTCGAACTTGTTGTGCGAGGACGCGCCCAAAAAATCATAAAGCGAGAGCCTGAATCGGCTCCCTCTAGCATTCTTCTCGACATGCTGCGCCGCAGGGTTCTGTCTCCGAGCGAGATCCCGAGAGACAAAATCGCGGGAATGCCGATAGGCGGCCTCATAGCCGCCGTGGGCGCAGGCGAGATCCGCCTCCACGAAGCCGAATGCGCAGATCTCCTCAGCGGGCATCCTGCGCTCCGTGAAGGTGCTGGACTTCTCGACGCGCTCATCAAGACCCGGTGGTTTACTGAGGCAGACGGCCATGACGGAGGCCTGGCGGTATTGCTCACACATGGACTTGCTGCCACATCCTATGCACCCGCCGTTCCTGCATTGCGCGATCTGTTCGCCCGGCCATATAAGTTTCTTCCCGATGCCGGCTTGAGCCTGCTCGAAATAGGCACCCCGGACGCCCTCGACGCAGCGGCCTCTGCATTCTCCATAGAAGGTGTCCCGATCAACGACTATCACGGCTACGAGCGACAGGCTATCGCGACCGAAGCGCTCCTTCGCGTCAGCCCGTCGCGGGCATTTGACGAGTCCACGCCGCTGTTCACGGAGCAGGGACTCCGGACCGCTGACGCCAAGATGGTGTCAGCGAGCACTGTGCTCGAGAAACTCACACCATCTCGGGCGGTCGCAGAGCCCCGCTGGATCGAGAGGTGCTTCCGGCTTTTGAAGAACCGCACACTTGGCGACCAGGCACGTACGCTCCTCCGACAACTCGATCCCACGATGGTGGCTGAGGCCGCGACGCGCGTAAAGAAGAGCGAGCGAACCGCGGCCCGGAGGCCGGTTAAAGCCACAGACGACCTCCTCCACCGCTACTGTGCCGGCGACCACGAAGGCGTCTGGCAGGAGTTGCGCACGCTCGATCCGAAGCCGCTGACAGCTCTTGCCGCGCAGGCTGAGGCCGTTGCCACCGAGACGATGGAGCGAGTGCGGCTCAGCCTTGCCGCAATCGTTGAAAAGCTGCGCGCCGAATCGTACCCATTCAACGCGCCAGCAAGCGTCCTCGTTCCACCTGCTCCAAACGCACCTGACCGCGTTGCAAAGCTCGAGCGTCTCCTGGGCATCCGCTTGCCCCTCTCGCTGCGCGCGTTCTATCTCACGGTGGGCGCCGTCGACCTGTCAGGCAACCAGGACTCCTTCTTCTCGTCCCTGAAGGACCAGCCCGACGACGAGCCCGACTTCGTCGACGTCTCGGAAGAGTATCCATTCGCATATCTCCCTAATTTCGACCCTCTTGTAATCATTCCGATCGACTTCGCTATCGCCGAGGCGGAAACCTTGCAGGCTTCCAAGGAGGAGGAGCGCGGCCTAATCAGTACCCCGCACTACCTACAAATCAGCCCTCCCATGTCGTTCAAGGTGTGGCCCGAGACTGCACCATTTGAGCCGTGGGACGCGGTATGTCTCCCTGGCACCTTCGCCGATGCGGAGCTCCATCGCGGGAACGGTGAAGTAGTCCCCTTCCTCGACCATCTACGAGACTGCCTCAAGTGGGGCGGATTCCCTGGCCTGGCCGGCGTGAGCATCCGGCCCCAAGTAGCCCTCGACGCGCTCGCCGAATATGCCCACCCCTTTTGACTCTTCGTCAATGCTCCGATCGGCGATAACGGCATCAGGCAGCGCCGCCCCACACGTCAGCCGATCACCGCAAGCCCGCAATCGGGTTCTTCCCGCAGATGGTTGTAGCGGTCCGACCACTCCAACAGGGCCGGACGGACCTGGTTAAGGGAGAGCCAGACCGTGCCCTCCCTTCGCGGGAGACTGCGAGGCCGCCGTCGCGCAGGACACGGGTCCAGCGCTCGACTTCCGAACGGATACCCGGTGCGAGCCCTTCCAGGCGTCCGACGAGCCAGCGCTCGAAGGAGGGTTCGCTGTCGTCCTCGAAGAGCCCCATCTCCTCTAGGACCTGACGACGTGGCCGACGGGCAGGTCCAGGGCCCGTAAGGGGGAGAAAATCTCCGTGTGCCGGATCACGTCGCCTCGACGTGGCCGGTGAGGACGACGGCCAGGCCCCGGTTGACGGCGAAGCGGATGTTGCGTCCCCAGCCGCGGGCCTCGGCGAGCCGGTGGGCGAGGTACTTCGCCCAGGCCAGCCACGGGCTGGCCTGGTCGGCGTCGGCCAAGTCGAGCCGACCGAAGTCCCGGGGGATCTGCTCGAGCAGCGGCGGCTGCCGCCAGCCGGGGTCCGGACGCCAGGCCGGCGCGGGAGGCGGTTTACGCGGGGGGCCACGCCGTCCTCCCTTCCGCTGGGCCGGTGGCGTCGGCTTCTGCGTAGTGCATCGCGACGAAGAACAGCTGTTGGTGCCGGACGGCACCGAGCCGCTCCCGCACGCCCGTTCCATCCGAGGGATGGCCGTCGGCTGCCTTCGCGCCGAAGCGGGCCTGGCACCAGCACAAACGGCAGTAGTCCCACTTCAACGGCTGGACGCGATGGCAGCCAGCGCACACTGCCGCGTCGTGCCCCCGGCCGAACATGTACCAGGTGTGGCAGAGCCGTCCGCGGAAGTCGCCCCAAGCGAGGCAGCCCGGGCAGGAACTGGTGGGCTTGACGTAGGCCTTCGGGAAGCGTGCCACCAGCTCACTCCGGCGGCAGCGACCGGCCGTCCTGGCGCTTGGGGATGACCTTCGGCGTGGCGGTCCCCGAGCTGACAATGGCCCGAGCCGTCTCTTCTTGGCCGGGGCGGTGAACCTCGGCGTGCGCAACAGCGGCGACCGCGGATCCGGGCCATCCTCCTCGCCGGAGCTACTTCCTGTCAGAGGCTGAGACGGCATCCCACCCACGCACGCGGTGGATGTGAGCAGTCTTCGGGTAGGAGGTGTCGGTCCCCGTTCGAGGGCCGATCTCAAAGAGGTCGATCATCAAGAAGAGCGGGTAGCCGGGAGACTGAGGCATCCGTTTCACAATCATGCCCTCGCAGCCGATGAGCGTGCCTGATGGTCCCCAGATCGCTGTCCAGGTGTGGGGCTTCGACGTGTCCAAGGGAAGGACGACTTTTGTCATGTCGGTTGCCAGCCGCGCGTCTGAATGTGCTTTCAATCCGCATCGGGCGTGGCTCTTCCCCTCGCCGACAGCGTCGGCGTCGATCTCGAAGATGCAGATCTCGCCGCTGTCCCTTTCAGACAGATGCTCCGTCCCTACAAGCCACGCTGCGAGCATGCACCCCTCATCCACACTCGCGCTCACAGTCACGTCCACACGTCCAGCGGTGGGCGCCCACAGCAAACGCTCTGTTGTCTCCGTGCGGACAACAAGTCCATCCGAACGATGCCGGTGTGTTCCTCGCCGAGAGCCCGCTGGACCAGAAAAGACCCCGGTTTGCAGGTTGGACACGCGGAGCAGGGCGTCTTCCTCTCGCCAATCCAGCTGGTCAGCGTCGATACGGAGCCTCAGCCCGAAATCGTTCATGTCATAGCGTGCCTGAGACCGCTCGGGTGACGTCCAATGCGGAAGATAGTGATCGACCCAGCGATCTTCCCTGAGCTGCGGAGCGGTGAAATCTTCCTCGAAGTTGGGCTCATGAGACGGAGGTTCAGGCAGGCGCTTAACATTAGCCATCATGAAACCATCCTGTCAGCCGATGGCGCCCTGCAGTTACCATAGTTGGCCGGGTTGCTGGTGTTCTCGGCTGATACTTCCGGTCCCGTCGTGGTGATCGAGGCTCGTCGGTCGAGCATGAAGTCGAGCTCCAGTGCGCCAACCTCCGCCCACAGGCCAGCCTGCAGGACACAGCCTCCCTTACCGTTCTCGCTGCCAAGGAGCCAAGAAGCAGTTCCCTGGTCACAGTCGGCGGACGGGTGCGCCCGCTCCTCACGATACCTGTCGACGAGTCCGGCCAGCGTTCGGACGTGATCCGCAAGCTCGCTGTCGTTGCGCAGTCCGCTCCATCGGATCCGGACACTGCCCTCCCGTCGAGCACTGGATGGATTGAGGGAACTCATCAGGCTGCCCCGCTCGAACTACTCGTCCGCTGTGATCCCCAGGCGAACCGAGATCCCGCTGGCGCTGACCGCTCGGCCCGTGATCCGGATCGATCCGGCCGACCACTTCGTGACCTGCGCAGCCAGCTGCATCGTCAAGTCCTCTGGCACCGTACTCACGATCGCAGGCCAGCCCGCGGTATGCGAGCACTCCTCGGGCTCCCACATGCGCGGCCCAGAAGCCGGCCGCAGCGGTCGCCGCACCTATTGCTGAACGCGCTGCGCCAACATCGATGCGGTCCGCCGTCACCGCATGAAGCGGCGCGAGCGTGCATCCCGGTTGCAGGCCCTATGTCGAGACCAGTGCCAGGACGAGCGGGACGGTTGCCATGCCCAGAAGTGTCTGCGTCGCAGTGATCCCGGCCATCAGCGGTGCGTCGCCGCCGAGTTGCCTCGCCATGATGTACGAGGACGATGCCGTGGGCAGAGCCTGGAAGAGCACGGCGATGATCAGCGCCTGGGAGCCCAGGCCGACCATCTGAGCCGCCAGGAAGGTCGCGGCGGGCATGAGGGCGAACTTGACGGACGACGACGTGAGGATCGGCGCCGCCCACGACCGTGCCGCACCGAAGCGCAGTGCGGCGCCGATGCACAGCAGCCCCATCGGCATCGAGGCGGCTCCGAGTGCCTCGAGCGTCGGCTCGATGCCGGGCGGCAGGCGCAGATCGAGTGCCTGAAGGAGGATGCCTCCCGCGCAGGCGAGGATGAGCGGGTTGGTCACGAGCTGTTTGACGATGCCCGTAAAGCGCAGGCGTGCGCTGCAGAACTGCGCGAAGACCAGCACGCACAAGACATTGACCGTGGGCACGATCGCCGCGTTGCAGACCGCGGCGGTGGCGACGCCCTGGGTGCCGTACAGGCCGGCGGCGATGGTCACGCCGATGTAGTTGTTGAACCTGACGCTCCCCTGGAAGACTGAGGTGAAGCCGTCGTCCTTCAGTCGCATCATGGGTCTGCAGGCGATGACCAGCACGGCGACTGCCACCGTGGAGGCGACCAGAGTGCCTGCCAGGGCCAGCACCGGCAGATCGTCGGTGTCGGCCGTCGCCAGGCTGTGCAGGAACAGAGCCGGCAGCAGCACGTGATAGCTGAGGCGCTCGGCTTCGGACCAGAAACCCTCGGCCGTGATCATCGATCGCTTGAGCGCGTAGCCCAGCACGATCAGCAGGACGACCGGAATCAGCGCCTTGACGGTCAGTGCGATCACGCCGGTATCCCCTCCAGGGTGGCGACGATGATGCGGCAGCCCTCTTCCAGGGTGGCGATGTCGGTGGCGAAGGAGAGCCGCAGGTGTCCCGGCGCACCGAAGGCGCTGCCTGGGACGGTCGCGCATCCCGCTTCGAGGAAGGTGTCCGCTGCTGCGAGGTCATCGCTGGTATCAAGGCGGGGAAAGAGGTAAAACGCGCCGTCGGGTACCACCGTGTCCAGGTGCCGGCTCTGCCGCAGAATCGCCAGAGCCGCATCGCGCCGTTGGCGGTATGTTTCACATCGCTCCGCCAGAACCTCCTGAGACCCTTCCAGGGCGGCGACAGCGGCGATCTGGCTCACGGTCGCCGTCTGCGTGCAGTTCTGCGCCTGTACGGCGGAAATACGACCGACAAGTTCGGACGGCCCGAACCCCCAGCCGACCCGCCAGCCAGTCATCGCGTACGCCTTGGAGACGCCGTCGACGAGCAGGATCCGCTCGCGCAGGTCAGGCGCGACCTGCGCGATGCTGAAATACTCCCCCTCGCCATAGCGGATGTGGGCGTAGATCTCGTCCGAAAGGATCATCGCCGAGGGGTGCCGTCGCAGGACCTCGGCGAGACCGGCCAGGGTGTCATGGCCGTAGGTGACGCCCGAGGGATTTCCGGGTGCGTTGAGTACCAGCCAGCGCGTGCGTTCGGTTATGGCCGCTTCCAGGGCGTCGGGAGCGAGTCTGAACCCCGATTCGGCCGAGCAGGGAACGAACACGGGCACGGCGCCGCACAGGCGAACCATGTCCGGATAACTTGCCCAGTAAGGCGCCGGGATGATCACCTCGTCACCCGGGCCGAGGGTGGCGAAGAGCGCGTTAAAGATGATCTGTTTGGCACCGCAACCCACCGCCACCTCGGCATCCGTGTAACTCAGGGCGCGGTCTCGTTCCAGCGCATGCCGCGCGGCACGGCGCAATTCCGGTATCCCGTTGGGAGGCGTGTAGCCCAACGCGCGGGCAGCGGCTTCCCGAGCAGCAAGAGCCGCGTGCTCAGGCGGGGCGAAGTCGGGCTCGCCGAGCGTGAGATCGATGATGCGACGGCCTTCCGCGCGATACTCGGCCGCGCGGCGCGCCATCTCCAGGATGGGTGAGCCGGAAGGTGTCACCGAGTAGGCAGTCACCGGTCAGCCGTTCCGAAGCGGGACGGAACATCCGTAGAACTGGTGGCCGTTCTGTCTCGCTGGTCGGGATGGGAAGAGTCGGTGCCCTGGGCACTGGGCGTCGAAGAGTTCATGCCGACAGGCTGATGTAATACCGCGAGGCATGACAACCATTACAGGGTTTCCTGAGAGGACTCAGCAGGCCGGACTCTCCGGCGCCCCGAAAGCAGGGGCTGTGGCTGTGGTCATCACGAGCGTCACGGCCGCACGCGCGAAGTGCTGACGCAGGCCCCCCTTCAAGCTTGCGTGACGACGCTAATGCGGACCTGTGGAGGAAGGGGCTCTGGCCGCGGGTAAGAGCAGCGCGGCGGCATGCGACGGATGGATCCTCTTCGAGGACGAGGCTGGTCAGTCGCTGAGGCCGCCGCGAGCCAGGTCCTGGGGCCGCCGGGGCTGCACCCCGATGGTCCGCGTGCGGGGCCGGGGCTCGGGCTGGGTATCGATGGCAGGCATGACCGGCTACAAGCCTGGCGAGCGGTCCCGGCTAACCTACTCCGTCCGCGAGTACACCGGACGCAAGGACCAGCCCAAGGGCTTCAGCTGGCGCGACTTCCGCGACCTGCTGATCCGCGCCCGCATCCAGCTCGGCGGCCCGATCGTCCTGGTCTGGGACAACGTCCGCCTCCACCTGACCAAGTCCTTGCGGGCGTTCATCGAAGCGAACGCGGACTGACTCACGGTCTTCCAGCTGCCCACCTACGCGCCAGACCTCAATCCGCAAGAAGGCATCTGGTCGCTGGTCAAGCGCGACGTCGGCAACCTCGCCGCAGCCGACCTCAGCCAGATCACCCGTGCCGTGAAGCACAAGCTCAAAATGCTGCAGTACCGACCGGAGGTCATCAATGGCTGCCTCGCTGGCACCGGCCTGGTCCTGGAAGCGTGAACACGCCGACTGGCCGATCGGCGAATAGGGCAATGCACGGTCGAAATCTAAAGTCGCTGGTCAGATACGGTGACGAGATGAACGAGAGCCTGCCTGCCGACGTAGCCCAGGGCTTGATCAAGTTCCGTAAGTGTCCGGATCGTTAGTGATGCCCAGGATGGGGAGTGCTCGTTCGGGCTGGTCGCGGATCGCCCGTGTGGTCTTGGCGATGTTGTCGGCTCCGAGCGTTTTCAGCACGCCGATGGCGAGGTTCCGGAAGGCCGCCATCGCCCGTGGCGCGGTCCCGGTGTGGACGGTCGAGGCGCCCTCGGCGAAGGTGACGTCCCTGATGTGGTGCGAGGAGTTCTCCACTCCCCAGTGCCCGCGAATCGCGGCGGCCAGATGGGCCGGGCCTGCCTGGTGGGTGTCGAGGCTGGTGACGGCGTAGACGCTCTCGCGGGTCTCGCGCTTGCCGGTCTGTTTGCGGCGGCGGTGGACGCGGATGGCCAGGCGGGCGTGGGGGAAGGCGATCCCACCGAGTTCGTCGGCGATCGAACAGGTCTTGATCGAGCGGGACTCGCGGCGTCCGTGTCCGGTCCCGGAGGTGGTGTGCTGGACGGAGATGTCCCGCCACGGCAGGGCCGTGAGCTGGCTGTGGGCGGTCGGCTGGTTGGTCTTGATCACGGCGATGTAGTGGGCCTTCTTCGCCTCGACCAGCCAGGAGATGTTCGCCTTGACCGAGTGCAGTGCGTCGAAGGTGACGACGGTGCCGGCCAGGTCCAGCGGTGCCAGCAGCGGCTGGACGTGCGTGGTTTCGTTCGTCTTCGCGGCGACTTCCACCTGGGCGAGGGTCACGACGGTGCCGTGGGTGACCGCCGAGAGCAGATGTCGGCGCGTCGCGGTGAGGCGGGCCGATCCTTTGAGTGCTTTGCCGTCGACCGCGATCACGCGCGGTCGCCCTGGGGCGGAAGGCGCCTGGGCGGGTGCGGTCGCGGCGCGGTGCCGGTCGGCGAGGTAGGCGCCCACCGCCCGGTCCAGGGCGTCACCGTCAACAGCCCCCAACACGCGACCGATCGTGGCTGGCGAGGGAGTGCGGCGCCACTTGAGCAGATGGCGACGGATACCGATGGCCGCCAGCAGCGTGCCCGCGGCACGCTCGCCCCATTCGGCGAGCTCGTCGATGCTCTTCGCTCCGGAGACGACCGCGCAGGCGCACACCAGCAGGACCGCGGTCAGCGAGTACCACCGGCCCCGCCGCGAGCGCGGGTCGGGAACTGAGTCGAAGTAGGGGCGCAGGTCGCCGACTTGGCCGACGTCCAGCGGACCCAGCTTCACCAGCACGGCCGGGATGGGAGAAGATGCAGCAGCAGGCACGGGCCACCTCATGATCATCGGGACACCACAATGATCACGAAGCCCGTGCCTGCCCTGCTTTGCACCCCAACCGGTCACTACCCGACCAGCCGCGCACCCCCGGAACTTGCAACCGCCCTGGACGTAGCCGACGTGCTTGCGGCAGTCCTGAACGGGGACACCCCAATTCATATCGCGCTCCAAAGGCAGGTTCCTCACCTGAGTGTGTGACCCCGCTGCACATGCGGGTGCGGCACCGCCTGCTTCGAGCTCGACACCAGGAAGGTGAACCCTGCACCCACAGGCCCCGGCACGGTCGTGGCGGCCGAAGCGCAGCTCGTCACCGAAGCCGACGAGTGCCCAGGTGAGGTCCTTGGCTTCACCCAGGGCGGCTACCTGGTCCTGGCTGGAAGTCTGTTCATGGAGCGACGACATCGAAGTGACACTGGCCGCTGCGCGTCACTGGTTGCAGATACGCTCGTGATCCCGAACGCCCAGCGCCCAACGGCCTCCGCGACACCGCCGACATCACGAATGCAAGCTCAGTAGCCGCGACTGGGTCGGTTGGTAGCGGACTCCATGGGCGTTGAGTGAGTAGCAGATGCTCTGCCCCAGGCGCTCCCCGCCTCGCAAACTTGCAAGAGCCGGAGGCAGGTCCTGGGGCCTCAAGGATGGGCACGGATTGCCTCAGATTTCCAGGACGGGAAAGACGGAAGAGAAAAGAGATCGAGGTGCTGAAACGCATCATGGCCATCTGCGCTGCCGCGGTGGTCGGAGTCATGCCTCTCGCCGGCCAGTCATGGGCTGCCCCGGGCGAGACCACCGCGCCGAACGGTCAACTGATCGCGCGATGGGTCTCGGAAAAGCCAATGGTGACCAAGGCGGTTGCACCGGGTTGGACTCGGCTGGCCAGTGCGTCCGCGACGACGGACTGCTGGACGGTTGATCACCCGGTGAGAGCCCTTAGCTTCCTCGGGACCACAATCTACGTTTACCACCAGAAGCTCAGCTGGTGCGAGGATGGGAGCAGGATTACGAACATCTACGACAGGTTTGACTACATCTCTGAGAAGTCGTCCGTCGCCTTTCCGTCTGATAACCGGGCGGTGGACATGCAGTTCGCATCCGGCAACGGATCAGCATCGCAGATGAGCCGCCGTATCGACCTGTGTGTGGTCAATGGTGGCTGCTACGCCTCGAACCTGCCCTGGAGCAAGATCACGGTGTACCCCGAGGCCGGCCGCTCCCCTCGCTACCAACTTGAGGGCAACGCCATCTCCTAGTCTTCTGAGTCGGGAATTCCGTTCAGATGTATAGGCTGTGTCTGCGGCACGTACTGGGCGGCCGAAGGCCGAGTTGATCCTGTCCGGCGAGGAACGGGCTGCGCTCGAGGGGTGGGTGCGGCGTCGTTCCACGCCGCAGGCGTGGGCTCTTCGGTGCCGGATCATCCTTGCCTGCGCCGAAGGCGCTTCCAACAAGGAGTTACCCCGGTCCACGGGGCTTGGGCCTGTGAGTTCGCCCCTTTTGGCCCGTACGTGGGCGGAGTCGAGGACGGCTCGGGAGAGGTCGAGGAGGCCGGCGTCGTCGAGGCGGTGCAGGATCTCCTCGTGCAGCCGGCCCCAGACTCCGGCCCTGGACCAGATCAGGAACCGGCGATGGGCCGTCGACTTGGATAAGCCGAAGCAGGGCGGCAGTGCCCGCCAGGCGCAGCCGCTGACCAGCACGTAGATGATCGCGGCGAACAGCGTCTCATCAGGCGTGTCCTGCGTTCCGCCGCCCTGCGGCCGCACCTTCGACGGCAGGATCAGCGGCTCCGCGATCTCCCACAGTCCGTCCGGAACAATCCAACTCCACGTACCCCGCCCCATGACGAACCCAACGACCGCCTCGCCACATAGGACACGGTCTAAGACCGTTTCCTACATGGTCAGTTGGCAGTTGTACGGGTCATGGGGAGTGGACGGTGGGGATGGATCGTTCCGGACGGTTTGTGGGAGATAGCGAGGCCGTTGCTGCCACCGGCTCGGGTGCGGCCGCACGGGGGCGGGGTCGCGAACATCGATGATGAGGCGGTCTTCGCGGCGATCGTCTACGTGCTGGTGAGCGGGTGCGCCTGGCGGGCCTTGCCGCCGTGCTTCGGGGCGTCGAAGTCGACGGTGCACCGCCGCTTCGTCATCTGGTCTCGAGCCGGGGTGTGGGGTCGGCTGCATCAGAAGATTCTCCAACTCCTGGATGAACGGGACCTGATCGACTTGTCCCGGGCGGTCCTGGACTCCGCGCATGTCCGCGCTGAGAAGGGGGCGAACGTGCAGGTCCCAGCCCCGTGGACCGGAGTAAGGCCGGTTCCAGGATGCACGTCCTGTCCGACGCGAGCGGACTGCCCCTACGCGACGGCCTCCCCGCGGCCAACACCCACGACAGCCAGGCCCTGAAGCCGATGCTGTCCCATTTCCACATGGGACACGAATCCCACGCGACGGAATCGAAGCCCCGCCGCCTTCACGCCGACAAGGCGTACGACATCCCTCACCTGCGGCGATGGCTCTGGGGCAAGCACATCGGGGTCCGCATCGCCCGCAAGGGCATCGACTCCAGCGAGCGGCTCGGCCGCCGCAGGTGGGTGATCGAACGCACCATGTCCTGGCTGACCGGTTACCCGACTCAACCACCGCTACGGGCGGAAACCAGGCAACTACCTGGCCTTTCTCGGACTGGCAGCCGCTCTCTGCTGCTACAAACGGTTCCTCAAGCTAACCATGTAGGACACGGTCTTACTCGCCGGCTCTGACATGACCACGTCGAGGCCCGGCCTGGGCCTGGGCCGGCCTGAGGCCGACATCCCCTCCGCCGCGGCCAGGTTGAGTACCGCATACTCATGACGCGCCCGCCGAAGGGCCCGTTGACTGGGCCTGCCATCCGATTCGTCCTGCCCACAGAAAGGGCGGAAATTGGCCATCAGCCGCACAACCGCCAAGGCCGCCGTGGCCGCCGCACTCGTTCTCACCCAGGCCTCGCTCTGGGCGGGCACGGCCCGGGCCGCCGCATCCGACTCCGGGTCCCCCACGCAGCCACCGCCCGCCTCGATCGGCGAGCCCGAGTTCTCCTCCACTGTCGTCGAGGTGTCCCCCGACGGCGTGGTCCGGGTCACCACCGGGCCGGGCGGGGCCGACCGGATCCGGGTACACGACCGCACCACGTACGCGCACCTTCAGGGCGGCGAGGTGATCGTCTCCAACACGAGCTTCATCCCCAACTCGATTCGTCCGGGCGAGGGTTGCCAGCGCCACGGCCCCTTCGAGGTGTCGTGCCCCAACACCGGACGACGACTGACGGCCGTCCGGGTCGACACCCGCGACGGCGATGACACGGTCACGTTCACCACGGACTTCATCACGGGTCACGCCTCCACCCTCCGCTCGCTCACCGTGGTCGGCGGCGGCGGAGCGGATCGGATCACCAACAGCACCGCCATTCCGGGCATCCTGAACGGCGGGGACGGCGACGACACCATTCACGGCGGCCTGAGCCGCGACCTGATCATCGGCGGTGCGGGGGACGACACCCTCAGCGGAGGCCACGGGGACGATGACCTCCTCGGTGAGATCGGCAACGACACCCTCTACGGTGAGGGGGGCAGGGACCATCTGAACGGCGGGGTCGGTCGCGCCAACGTCCTGGACGGCGGGTTGGAGTCCGACGTCTGCGACTGGGCCGGGCCGGACGGTCGCCGGGTGGACTGCGAGGCAGGAAACGGGAGCTGATACCACCCCGCCTCAGCCCACGGGCTGAGGCGGGAGACCGCTCTCCGCACACGCCCGGCGGCGTATCCGGGCGAGCTTCGACCGGCGGGGGCCCCTGGCTTCCGCGGCGGGCGCTGCCACATCTCGCGTCGGAACGCGGCACGCGCAGGGCCTGTGCGGCCGCAGCCGTCGGGGCACCGGCCCGGCATTCCTCTCACCGCCGGCCAGGCCCAAGCCGTGCTCGGGGTTCGGCGCGCACCGACCGGGAAGCCACCCAGCTCGGCTGCGGAACTCGACGCAGCCCTCCGCGAGTGGCTCGCCGACCCGCGCTCATCTCGTCCCGGTCCGTGAGGAGACCGGCCCCGCCAGCCAGGGCCAACGCATCTTGCGCACGCCCCGGTGGGCGGTGCTGGCTCGGCTCGTCTACGGCACCCGCGGCTCGAACACCATCTCTGTGTCCACTGCGGCGGGACGGCAGCGCCGCGAGCGCGTACAGGCCGCCGTCGATGCTGGCCAGTACCAGGTCCTCGCAGGGCAGGCCCACGGGGTGGATCTGCCCCGGCCCACCCCGCACTTCACCCACGTTCAGGGCGCCGACGGCACGACTAGGTGTTCTGTCCGCGGAGGTTGCTGACGCAGATGTCGGCTGAGGGATCTTGAAATGGGTGAGGGCCTTCTGGCCTGGTGTGGATTGCGACATCTGCACCAGCGACCAGAGAGGCCCTCGTGCCCCACCGTAATACACCCCTGACTGAGACCGGCCGCCTGCGTTCGGCCCGCTGCGTGGTCGACGACGGCTGGACCCTGCGCCGGGCCGCCGAACGCTTCCAGGTCTCACCGACCACCGCTCAGCGTTGGGCCGACCGCTACCGGCAGTTCGGCGAGGCCGGAATGCGCGACCGCTCCTCCCGGCCGCACCCGAGCCCGCGCCGCACCCCCACCCGCACCGAACGCCGGATTATCAAGGTCCGCGTCCTGCGCCGCTGGGGACCGGCCCGCATCGCGCACCTGCTGCACCTGGTGCCCTCCACCGTGCACCGGGTGCTGACCCGCTACGGCCTGGCCCGCCTCACCCACCTGGACCGGACCACCGGCCGGGTCATACGCCGTACTGGAACAGAAGACCGTCAGCGTCGGGTGTGTCCGAGAAGTCGAACAACCGTCGGCCGAATCGGAGGAAGGCAAGCCAGAGGTCTTCCGTGACCAGATCGTCAAGCGCTCGCTGCCCTGACCCCAGTTCGCCCTCAAGCAGTCCCACGGCCTCGTCCACCGACAGTCTCAGCGTCATGCCCGACCTCCTCGTCCACCGCAGCCGGGCTCAGCGTACTGACCCCGGTGAACCTTCCCGGTCAGAGCACTAGGCCGTGTATCGAAAGTGGATCAAGGTAATGGGGTGGCCGTCGTTCGGGGCTAGGCTCACCGGTCTGGTGTCGATCTGAGGAGACGGACGAGTTGGCTGCTGTGGTGCTTATTCACGGCCTGTATCACCGTCCCGAGCACTTTGCGGTGTTGGCGGAACGGTTGCGGACCGACGGAACCAAGGTTGTTGTGCCTGAGCTCCACCGCGGCTCATTGGCTGCTGACACCGCTGCCGTCCAGGCCGTCATCGACGCGTTGCCCGAGCCCCCGCTCGTCCTCGGCCACTCCTACGGAGGGTCGGTGATCAC
>NZ_JBEZYV010000039.1:0-59282 GCF_040638905.1 Streptomyces virginiae
GGGAACGGCGCGACGACATCCACGAAGCCTTCCTCGGTCTCGCGACCTGCCTCATCACCCACCGCCACGTCCAACGCCTTTGTTAGGACTTCTAAAGGCGCGCACCAGCCAGGCCGACAAGTGGGACACCTGGCGAGTGGGTACGGCCTCGGGCTGGGCCCCCGAATGCACCGCCAACCAGGTCTCGGTCACTGATTTCCCTGAACGGAGCGGGACTCTTTCCGAAACCTCCACGGCCTACTGCGCCGTGATCGACATGAGGCCCGGCCAGTCGTTCACGGTCTCTGGCAACACCTCCGACACGGGGGGCGCGAAGCCGGACCTGGACCTGCTGAGCAGCCCGGGATGGACTTCCACGACGAGCGGCTACGGGTGCAACAGTGGGGACCCCAGCCGGTTGTCCTTCGGCTGCCGTGCGAGCGCCGACGCAGCACCCGGCCAAGCGGTCCTGCTGTTGAGCCCCCGCGGGTCCCGCACTCCCGTCGATTTCCACCTGAGGGGGATCTGTGACTCCGGCTGCGTTGTGCCAACGCTGGACCCGGCCGGCATCAGCCCGTCGACCAGCGCGGCGGGCAGGCGTACCGAAGCCGTCGTGAGCGGTACCGGGCTCTCCTTCGGAACCAAGCTCAAGCTGATCCGCAACGGCTCGCAAGAGCGGACGCTGACGCCGATCAAGGTGAGCATCGACGGTAAGCAGTTGCACGTCACCGTCGATACGAACGGGCTGGAACCCGGGCAGTACGACCTGCTCCTTGACGGCGCCAGGTACACCAACGGGGTGCCCTCCCCGGGCTACCTGCCCAGGGCGTACACGGTCACCGCCCCCGCGCCCGTCCAGACGGGCAGCCGCTTCGTGCCGGCCGGGCCGTCCCGGTTCCTGGACACGCGTGACGGCACCGGTGCGATGAAGCAGCGCGTCGGACCGGGCGGGGTCGTCACACTCCAGGTCGCCGGGGGCAAGGGCATTCCGGCGACGGGGGTCACGGCCGTGGTCATGAACGTGACCGCCGTCCATCCCACCGAGGCCGGACACGTCATGGTCTACCCGAACGGGCAGGCCACGCTCAAGGTGTCGAACCTCAACTTCGCGCCCGGGCAGATCGTCCCCAACCTGGTGACCGTCCCGGCCGTCAACGGCAAGGTCGACCTGCGCAACAACGCCGGCTCCGTCGACCTCATCGCCGACGTCACCGGCTACTACACCGACCAGGCCGGGGCCGGCTCCGCGCTGAACCCGATCACCCCGGCCCGGTTCCTGGACACCCGTGACGGTACGGGTACGAAGATGCAGCGCGTGGGACCCGGCGGAGTCGTTACCCTCCAGGTCGCGGGCGTCAAGGGCGTCCCGGCCACCGGGGTGACCGCGGTCGTGATGAACGTGACGGCGGTGCAGCCAACCGAGGCCGGGCACGTCACCGTCTACCCGAACGGCCAGGCGGCGCCGGGCGTGTCGAACCTGAACTTCACGCCCGGACAGATCGTCCCCAACCTGGTGACCCTCCCGGCCGTCAACGGCAAGGTCGACCTGCGCAACAACTCCGGCTCCGTCGACCTCATCGTCGACGTCACCGGCTACTACGCAGCCACCGGCTCCGCCTTCTCCGCGGCCGGTGCGGTCCGCCTCCTGGACACCCGCGACGGCACCGGTGCCCGCGCCGGAGCCGTGGGTCCGGGCGATGTCGTCCACCTCCAGGTGACCGGCACCGCGGGAGTCCCCGCACAAGGAGTCACCGCCGTCGTCCTCAACGTCACGGTCACGAACCCGACCGAGGCCAGCCACCTGATCGTCCACCCGCACGGGATCGCACGGCCGGGCGTGTCGAACCTCAACTACACCCCCGGGCAGACCGTCGCCAACCTCGTCGTCGTCCCCGTCGTAGACGGCCGGGTCACGTTCTACAACAACTCCGGATCCGCCGACGTGATCGCCGACCTGAACGGCTACTTCACCTCCTGACACCAGGGAAGAACCAGCGAGGCCCCGCCCGATCATCAGATCGGGCGGGGCCTCCGTATCTGCCGGGCCCGAGCGTCTCGGCGTCGAACATGGGATCGGCGTACGGCGAGAGTCCACCTGCGTGCACACGGGAGAGTGCCGGATGGGCAGCCGGGCGCGAGCGTGTTCTGCCCGGGAGGCCGCCGAGGAGCTGCGCACGGTGCCCGGCGTCATCGCCTGCCCCCTGTGCCGGCTCCAGCTCGGGTCGGGTCGGCTCCTCGGCGAACCTCCCGTACACCTCGGCCGACACGGCAGCGGCCAGCGTATCGGTACGGTGCCGAGCCCAGGCGCCGTTGAGCTGTGCGGGGCCGTGGCCTCTCACTCGGATCGCGGACGGTGGGGCGGGGCCGTGGCCGGGCCCGGATGTCTGCCCTAGACCGGGAGCGGCCGCTAAAGGGTCAACCGCGACGGCGCTTGACGATCAGCGTGCTGGCGAGGCCGAGGCCCGCGGTGACGACGGCGCCGAGTGCCAGCCACTGCCAGGGCAGGCCCGCTTCCGCAGCCGCAGCTTCCGCTGGCGCAGCAGCAGCAGCTGTCTGGCTGGGGGCGGGGGCGGGGGTGTTCGTGGGGGCCGGGGCCAGGGGGTCGACGTCAGGTGCCCCCGGGTTGCCTGCCTTCTTCAGCAGCACCATGCTCGGGCGGGCCGTCCCGTAGCCGATCCAGTCGTTGCGCTTGGAGCCGTCGACGGGGCCGCCCGCGGTCTCGATGAGGACGCGGGCGACTTGATTTGCGGTCCAGTCGGGGTGGGCCGACCATACGAGCGCGGCGGAGGCGGAGGCCAGGGCAGTGGCGTACGAGGTGCCTCCGTCCTTCACACACCAGGCGGTGTTGTCCTTGCAGCGGATCGGGGCCTTGCTGCCGTATGCGGACAGGTCCGTGGTGTGCCCGTGGGAGGTCAGCTTCAGTGGCTCGCCGGTCAGGTCGATGGCTCCTATGCCGAGGACTCCCGGAACCTGTGTGATCAAGTTGATCGCGTTGTTGCCCTCCCCCTCATTTCCCATGCCAGCGACGACGAGTACCCCCTTGCTCTGGGCGTACTGGACAGCCTCCTTGAGCCTTGGGTAGGAGGAGTAGTCGCCCCAGCTCAAGTTGATGATCTTGGCCCCGTTGTCGGCCGCGTAACGGATTCCCTTGGCACCTTCGGCGCCTGCGGCAAAGGCCATGGGCGTGCCGAGGCTGGTGCGGACGGGCATGACTTTGGCGCCGGGAGCCAGGCCCTTCGGGCCGCCTCCTGTGCCGTCGCCGACGATCGCTGCGGTCATGGTGGTCCCGTGCCCGTCGACATCGTCGTGCGCCGGGTACGTCTTGTCCGGCTGCCCGGCCGGCGGTGACATGACCGAAACGCCTGGCAGGACGGACTCGCTTCGCACGCCCGGGACTTCCTTGAAGCCGCTGTCGACGACGGCCACCGTGATGCCGCTGCCGTCTGCGACTTTCCACATCTCCTGAGCCTTCATGGCCGTGAGGTAGTCCGGCCGGTCTGTGTCGGCGGCCGCAGGCATCACCGATCCTGCGCCAATCGCCAGCGCTGCGACGGTGACGCCCGCCGCCCTCCGCCACGACCCTCGTCGTACGGTGCCCTGCATCCCTGCCCCCTTGTGGTACGTGCGCTGCAATCTCGCGCGGACCTACCTCATCACACGGGACGCCGACCGCTGCAGGCGGCTGTGCTGTTCCGGGCCGGCCGTGGGCACCCCATCCGACCCCGAGGCCACACAAGCCCCGGCAGCTCCGGCGGCCGGGAAATCCCGACCCGGACGCGCCACGCGGCCGGACACAACCCCTCCGTCGCCAGTATCTACCGTGCGCTCGCACTTCAAGATCACCCCATGGCCCCTTTTGCGCTTACCTCGGCGATACCCGCGGCCGGCTCGATCCTCGCCTACGCCATGGGCATCAGCGACCTCGACCCGATCCCGCACGGCCTGATCTTCGAGCGCTTCGTCAACCCCGAGCGCGTCTCCATGCCCGATGTCGACATCGACTTCGACGAGCGTCGGCGCCTCGAGGTGATCCGGTACGTCACGGAGAAGTGTGGCCAGGACAAAGGTCGCCGTGATCGGCACTTAGCCGGCTGAGCTTGTACCCGGGCCGGACGGGGACGACATGGTCGAATCGCCGGGACCGCCAGAAGAGTACGAGGACATGAGGGAGCGCTTCGAAAGGTCCAGCGCAGCCAGTGATGCCCTCGAAGCTCTGGCGGCTGTCGAGCGTGCGCAGGATGCCGCAGCACGGGCGGGTCAGGCCCTTCTCACTGCTGGGTTCGGGGACATGCATGCCAGCTCGCTCGTGCTCACCGCACAGCTCGACCGGCTACGTGCTGCTGGCGTACTGCGGGTAGCCGCACTTCGGCGGTGGGGGCACGCCACTTCCCATGAAGGCATGTTCAGGGTGCGGATCCGGCTCGACCAACCTCACTCGCACCTTCACCACGCTCCTCCGCAATGCCGGCCTCCGCCGCATCCGCTTCCACGACCTCCGGCACTCCACCGCCACCCTGCTGCTGGAACAGGGCGTCGAACTCGTTGTCATCAAGGAACTCCTCGGCCACGCCCACATCGGCGTCACCGCCGGCGTCTACGCCCACGAAGGCTCCGCCTCCAGCGCGAGGAGGAACTGCGGGAGTCCCGCAACGGCATCACCCACATGGGGTGGGGCCAGCCCGTGACCGAGTGTCGCGCACTCCTGGCCGCGGGCATCGAGCACATCAACGCCCTGCTGAAGGCCCTGTCGGCAGAGCCCGATGGCTTCTGGGGCACGCACCTCGAAGCCTGCACCGCGCTGGTGGCCGAGGCCATGACCGAGATGGAGATCCGGTACCAGGCGAAAATCCGGCAGGCCCGCGAGCGGTACGCCGAGACCACCCGGCACCTGTCCGAAGCCGAGATCGCCGAACTCGTCAGCAGTCTCTCCGCGCTGCCGACCGCCGCTCCGTGGCCGATCGCAGTACCCGCAAAATGCCCCGCGTGCGGACACACCGGCTTCGCAAGCGGCCGGGACAAGCAGGACGGGGACTATCTGCAGGTCTGGTTCCTCCCCCGGCACTTCGGGTGCCGCCTGTGCGGTCTCACACTCACGACGTGGGAACTCGACCTCGCGGGAATCAAAGCCCAGATACTCAACGACGACGAAGAGCCCGACCCTGACTGGGAACCCGACTTTCGAGGCGTACTGAGCGCTCAGGCGGACGTTCCTCCGCTGACCGTGCCCCATCCGTCAAGGAACTCGGACATCCGCGGCGCTGCTGCTCCTCGCGGGCGATCTGCTGCGCGAGGACGTCGCGGTCGATGTAGGGGTCGACGGCGGCGAGGACCAGGCGCTGGAGTTCGTCCGGCTCCAGCGCCTCCACATCCCACTGGACCGGGAGGCGGGGGCGAAGCCGTAGCGCGGCGGCCGCCACGCTTGCCCTCGGTCGCCGGGAGCCCGGCGGGTACCTGCCTCTGTCCCGCTGTCAGTGATGCGTCGTACCGTGGAAACGCGGCCTTCTTCGCATTGCTACCGGGTGGGGGACATCTGTGGCGAATGGCGTTTGGCATTCCGGATTGGGCGAGATTCTCGAACTGGACAAGGACGACCTCGGCCTCGCGAGAGCGGGCGTCAGCCCGCCCGACGTGATCACGGAGCTCCTTCTGCCGGTTGCTGAGCGGGACCGGGAACTGCTCGTCTGTGTGGAGAGCAGCAAGGGGCAGCGCTGCAAGGCGGAGCTCAGCGGGGTGAAGAGCCCCTTCATGTACGTGCGCAAGCACCGCGGGCCCGATGGTGCTATTCGGCTGCGCGCGGCGCATCTTCCGACCGTTCATGAGATGACGGCGGAGGAGAGTGACCGGCACAAGGCCATGAAGGATTTCCTGGCCCGTACCGCGCAGGCGGCCGGGCTCGAATTCCGTGTGGAGAAGTCCACCAAGCTGCGGTCCTCGCGTCCCGACGTGACCATCGTTGGGGCCGGCGGTCTGGATTTGGGCTGTGAGGCGCAGTATTACAACGCCAGCGCCGGCAGTGTGCTGCGCCGGTCCAAGGCCCACGCCGCGGCCGGGCTAAGCCCGAACTGGATCACTCACGACGACACGTTCCACCTGGTCAACCGGTCCAACTGGATGCTGACCAACCAGGTGACCTGGCGGGAGATCAGCAACGCCGCCGACCTGGCCTTGGTCGGTGGATACCGCGTCCTTGCCGAATGGCACTGCGTCGCCGCCGCCCAGCGGCCCTGCCCGGACGGCAAGGTCAAGACCGGGTGCGGCAAGGTGCACCTGCAGTGGGACACCCCGCGCCGCATGGACGATGAAGCCTCAGGGTGGACCAGCTTCGACGGCGACGTCGCCAGCGTCACCGTCGGCCGCACGCTGATCGGCGCGGCCATCGGTCACATCGCACCGCTCTTCGTGCCCTCCCGCAAAGACGCCCGCGCGGGCAGCCACCTGTGGGTCCCCCTCAAGGACCGAAACAAGTGGGCCGACTACCGCAGCGTGGACAGCCCGGACCTCACCGAAGCAGACATGCTGGACGACGAGATCCACTACTCGGGCAGGGAAGCGGACACGACCTGCCGGTTCGGCGAGGACACCTGGAAACCCAGCGCCTCCCTGAAGCCGCGCGGCATCACCAGCGTGGAACTCGCCATCACGATCGACAAGCTGATCCCGGCACCCAGGACGGAGCCGACCCTTGACCCCCCGGAGCTGGACGAACCGACTGCGCCTGCGGCTCCTCAAGCACCGACGGCTTCTACCCTCCACCGAGGACGCTGCGAAACCGGCAACCCGACATGCGGCCAGCCCGCCCGCTTCTACGCAGCCGGATGGCGATGCGACCGGCACCGGCCCCGCAGCTTCTGGGGACCCCAGGCACTCCCGCACCCTCAAGCCGTCGATCCGAGTCAGTAGGCGCCGTTGGTGGGCATCTGCGACCGGCCCCAGCGTTGGGTGACTTCTATCCATGCCAGGGGCGGCAGGACCGGCGGCCCGCTCACTGATGAACGGGCAGCTCGGCCTGTTCGCCGCGCTGACCGTGGCCCGGGCTCACGAACAGACACGACGGACGAAATGTCGGAAAGATCCATGAGTGGCATTCTGATGAAGTCCTGCAGTCACCACCGTGAAGAGGTGAGTCTGATCGGCAAGCGCGACGACATTCAGAACCAGCCCGGCAACTCTCCGGGCAGCCAGCCAGTGGAGCGAGGAGGGACTGGCAAAGGCAACAAGCACGACCCTGCTGCATCACCCGGCCAGCCCATGGACCGAGGGACTGGCAAAGGCGGAAAGCGCGACCCGAAGGGGAGCTGAAGGGTCTCGGTCGCGGAGGAACAGCCTGCCCCGGAGCCTTGCGCCCCAACCCGGGTGGAACTCGGCCCGGATGGCGGCGGTCGGGCAGCTGGCGCAAGGGACGCCGCCCCCGGCTTCCTGACGAGGACAGGCAGAAGGGCCCGGCCGACCGGCCGGGCCCTCGTTGTCCCTACGCCCCGCGCTCGCGCGGACGCAGGGTCGGCGGCCGGTCGGTCGTGTTCGCGAGCATCCGCCGGACGGTCTCCGGATGCCCACGCTCCCCGCGAGGCGTCAAGCGCGGCCGCGACTGTCCGAAGCTGCCTGGCGCGGGCTCGCCCCGGCCTGCTCCATCTCCTCCTCGGTCAGCCTTCTTGTGCGCCTGCCACCCGTACGGCGGAGCGCGGTAGGCGTACTGGCCTTTCCCCCCTTGATGCGGCGGCCGCGGCGGAGTTCGGCCACGGTCACACCTGCGCCGTGATACAACGCTCCACACTGTCATGGGTCACCCGGAGCGCTTTTGGCCCGGTCGGCGGGAACAATTGCCCAGTCCACGCCGAGCGCGGTCAGGACCGCGAGGCGGGACGTCTGCCGACCACGACAAGTCCCGGCCTTGCGGTGACGAGGTGGACGCGCTCTGACGCCAGCGACATGGGCAAAGCGGTCGCAACCGGGGTGTCAGCGCTCTGCCGGAGCGCTGAGGCCGATGCGCTGCCCACCTTGCGGACAGAGGTCGACCGCGACCTTCGTCTCCGCCACCGCCACCGCCACCCTCACCCTCCGGGCCAAGGCCACCCAGGCCGGCCCCCTCACCAACACCGCCACCGCGGACGCCAACGAGACTGACCCCCGCCCCGGCAACAACACCGACACCGTCACCATCTGCGTCGAAAGCGCCTCCTCCTGCTGCGACCCCTGCTCCCGTCCGCCCTCCCCCGGTTCACCGTGCTGCGACCCGTGCGGAGGCGTGGACATCGACCCACCCCCTGCAACGCGCTGCGGTGCACCCCGTCCGGCCTGCTCGTGCCGCGCACCCGCGTCGCGGGAACATGCGGACCGGCGCCGACCCGCATCGCCGACAACCGGCAGTCGGTCGACATCGTCGTGGCGTCGCCCGCAGCGGGCGACTGCCCGCAGGACTACACGGTCCGCGCCTACCTGACGCCCGTGCGCGGCGAGGCCGCCACCCCGGTGCCCGACGTCGACCTGCGGCCCACCCGCGCCAACGACACCTGGGCCAACACCACCCTGCAGGCCACGCTCCCCCACCCCGGCGTCTACCTGGTGACCGGCGACATCGACACGAACATCTGCGCGACTATCGACGACGGCGGCGGCACGAATCTGTGGACCGAGGTCCGCCTGGTCCACGCGCAGTCCGGCGCCGTCGAGCTTGGCCCCGCCAGTCGGCGCAGCACCAGTTCCGCGCGGCGAGCGACACCCGCTTCCAGCACTGCACGCACGGCCCCACACCCCTGACCGGGCTGGTCACCGTGTCCGAGGCCGAAGGTTCCAAGACGGTCCGCGTGCAGGCCGTCCTCCACGGCGGCGGACCCGGCAACGGCCTGGACGACGCCACACTCGAAGCCTCCGCCTTCCAGGGCGACCGCTCCTACCTGACGTACGTGAAGATCGCAGACTGACACCTTCCACCAGCCCCGGAGCGGCACTCGCCGCTCCGAGGCCGCGGTGCCTTCCCTGCGCGACCGCTGCCGGACCTCTCCGGCCGCCCGACAGACGGCCTGCACACACGCCCCGCGACATGCGTGTGCTCGCCGGCGGTCAATCCGGCCGCCGGCGAGCACACGGACGATGCAGGTCACTGGAGCATGCGGATCGACCACCCCGCGCGCAGGGTGAGCGTCTGGCCGACCCGCAGGTAGTCGACCTGGTACACGTGGTCGCACCCGGGCTCGTAGTAGGTCCACGCCACCCCGTTGGTCCGGTTCGTGAAGGTGACGTCACCCTTCGCCGGGTCGCTGGAGACGCACAAGCCCTGCTTCGGGTTGGTGTACGTCGTGGTTTGCCCGGCCTGCGTCATGTACAGCGTGCCCATGGCCGCCTGCGCGGACGTGGTCAGCCCCACGGTGAGCATGCCGGCCGCGGATAGCGCGCCGAGCGACATGAGGATCTTGCGCATGCGTTTCCCCTTGGTGGTCACCGGCGTCTTGTGACGCCTGCCAGGACGGTAGAGGCGTCACCACTGCCTGGTGACGGATTGCCCCCTGCACGGCGGGCGGCGCCTTGAAGCATTGCCGGGGGCGCAGCCCGCGCCCCCGTTTGCACCTAAGCGCCCCGCCCTGTCGCCGGGCGGTAAATCGCCTACACCACCATGCGCCGCAGCTACGGCCGGGGCTGTGCGGCTCGGTGGCGTCCTCGTGGCCGGGAGACCTGGCCACGAGGACGGGCGGGCAATCGTTCCTGCGGTGAACTCGCCCCGCCAAACGGGTGACCCAGGTTGTGATGCCGCCGCGGGGTCGTGCGGGCGCCGGTACACCGAATCCACCAACCGAGCGGTCGCGAGGAGGCCCTCATGGCAACAACAAGGCGCCGGTTCCTCGGAATCGGCATCTCCGTCGCCGGTGCGGCGGTGACGGGCGGGACGCTGGGCGCCGAGCCCGCCGTGGCCCTCGCCACCGCGGCCGCCCCGGTCTCGCAGAACCCTGACAGCATCCGCGGGATCAAATGGCGCGGAGCGCACCGTACGCCGCAGCCTGGTGACACGAGCACGACGCTCACGACCCGCTTCGACACAGCCGGCCTGTCCTACGGCACGGCCGCCGGGTCGCTGAATAACAACAACTTCCGCACGGTCGTCCTGCGCGCCGCCAACCTGGGCGACCTGCCGCAGGGCACCACGCTCAAGCAGCGCGACGACGAGGTCATCAAGCTGCTGCGCGAGCTCAACCGCCGCGGCATGAAGGTCTACCTGTGGAAGCGCCAGTGGCTGCAGCGAAGCGACCGCTCCTGGGGTGCCTACAACAAGCACCCTGGCGCGGATGAGTTCATCACGGAGATCAGCGCGCTCATCCAGCGCGCCAGGCGCGAGGGTATCGCCGGTGCACTGCAGGGCGTGATGCCGGTGGAGACCAACCTCAACAACTGCGCCGAGGTCCGCAACCGTGCCCTGTACATCGCCAAGGGCATCAACGCCCGCACCGGGAACTGGCTCAAGACGCACACCCTGATGGTCCCCGGCGGCGGCATGGGTGCCTACTTCAAACGCATCCACAACGGCGGCGCCACCTGGCTGAACCAGATGAAGGCCCAGACCGGCCGCTTCGCGTTCCTGTACAAGCACATGCCCAGCCAGGCCGAAACGTTCTGCAAGCTCGGACGGCACAACCGGCGGTGGGACTTCTACGTCGGCTACGAGTCGAGAAGGAGCGTCCACCAGCAGATCCAGTACCTGCGCGAGGACATGGGCCTGGCCGACCTCGAGCGCTACATGCACGGCAACCGGTCCCGCTTCCCCAACCACACCCACGTCGTGTTCTGGGGCGACGTGAATGAGGGCATCTACGCCCTGTCCGCGCTCGACAACGAGCCCCGGTGGAACTACAACACCGCACGGGCTCTGCACACCCTGCTCGTCAAACGGAACCACTGGCACGGCTACTTCCTCGACCTGCCCTTCACGTATGAGGGGCGGGCCAAGCCCGAGGTGTACGGCTACGTGATCACCGTCGACAAGCAGAACGGCACGCGCGCCAGGAACCACACGTTCAACCGCTCCAAGACGCACACGGCCTGGTGGGAGTGGCACAACTGGGCCTACGAGAACGCCGCCTTCTGACGACCGCCCGACACCTCCCCCTGAAGCCAGGCAGTCTTCGGCCTGCGGCAGACGGGTGCCAGAGCCCGATTCCCACCCGTCGCGCATCGGCTCCAGCCATGCGCGGCGGGCGCTGCCGCTCAACTGGCAGCGCCACTACCGTGTCCTCGCGGACCTGGTCGACGCCGACGGCCACCTGCCCGACATCGCACCCGGCGTCCTCATGGACGGCGACGACATCGGATGGTGGCTACAGCAATAGAAACAGCCGACCACCTGGACGCGGCTCTTCCCCGAGCAGCAGGAACGGCTGACCGCGCTGGGCGTCCAGCCCGGCCAGGCCCCCTCCCCCGCCCCCGCCGCCGGTCACGCGGCGAAGGGGTCCGAGCAAGACGCAGTAGGCGTTCCAGCGCGGACTTGCGGCACTCGCGCAGTGGGTGGAGCGGGAAGGGCACCAGCCTGTACCGCGCGGCCACTCTGAGGAGATCGCGGTCGACGGCGAGACGGAGCCGGTCGTTGTGAAGCTGGGCGTATGGGTTTCCAACACCAAGAGCCGGCGCGACAAGCTCAGCGCCGACCAGCTCGCCGCCCTCGCTGAGCTCGGCATGGACTGGGCGTAATGCGGGGATGGGTCGGCGTCCAAGCCGATCCGAACCGACGCTGAGCCCTGGGCAAGGATCGCCAGGGCCGGCGTGGCCACGAGCGTCTCCGTGCTCCAGGGGAGCACCGCGCTCGGCATCGGCGCTTTTGCGCGCTGCCGGCAGCCCGGCGGTCGGGGTGTCCGTACACGCCACCGCGACCGCTGCATCGTGATCGGCGTGGTCGGCGCCTTGCCCGCCTGCGGCGGCTGGGGCGGCGGCCGTCCCCGGTGAGTTGGTGTTGTCAGTAGGTCAGGACCACACAGCCCGGGTTGCCGGGATTGCCGGCGTACCCGGTGAAGACGCCGCCGGCGGCGCCGTCCCCGCCTCGGCCGGTGTTGGCGGTGCAGGATGCCGGTACCGGCCCTCCTGCCGTTCCGCCGATGCCTCCGCTGTTGCTCTCGACGCCGCCGTTCCCGCCCTTCGTGCCGGGGTTGCCGGCACGGAGGGTGGCGGCGGTGCCGTTGCAGAGGACGGCGGCCCCGCCAGCACCCCCAACACCCCCGTACACCCCGGCAGGCCCTGCTCCTCCCGCGCCGCCACCGGCGGTGGCCCGCTGGGTACCGCCGATGGTGACGGAGGAGGTACCTCCGGCCCCGCCCCCGTAGTGGAGTGGACCTGGGGTGCCGGCTGCCCCGACGGTGATGGTCAGGCTGGAATTGGGGGTGACGGTCAGGGTGCAGCTGACCGTGGCGCCGCCGCCTGCACCGCCTCCGCCCTGGCCGGCAAAGGGAAAGGCACCGTACCTGCTCCCCCCGCCTCCGCCACCGGCCCCGGTTACCGAGGCGGTGATTTTGGTGACGCCGCCCGGCACGGTGAAGGTGTAGGTGCCGGAGGCGTTGTAGGTCGAGGCAGCGGCGTGAGCAGGCGCGGCCGCGACGAACGGCACCACGAGGCCTACTGCCGTCGCCGCGGCGGCCATGGCCCACTTTCGGCTGGTGCGCCGGCTGCCAGGGACAGTAACTGCGTGCATGAGCCCTCCTGAAGGGATGTGTTCGGCAGAGCGATCTTGTTGAAGTGGGCGATGGCCGCCGGAACTCTTTACGCCTTTCTCAGGGGGCAATGCGGTTGAAGCGCAGGGAGGTGTAGCCGCGGGTGTCGGAGTAGATCTGGGCGACGCCGGCGGTGCCGCGGGCGTCGAAGCGCTGGGCCTGCAGGCTGATGGTGGTTGGGCCGGTGACCTGGACGAGTTCGCTGATCGGCGTGGTCTGGTTGCCGCCGGCGTAGGCGTTGCCGGGGTTGCCGTCGATGATCTGGTAGATCAGCCGGGCGCTTTCGGGGACTTCGGTGCCTGTGGTGGCGTTCCAC
Organism: Streptomyces virginiae; assembly: GCF_040638905.1. GTDB lineage: Bacteria > Actinomycetota > Actinomycetes > Streptomycetales > Streptomycetaceae > Streptomyces > Streptomyces virginiae_B. The sequence goes on from NZ_JBEZYV010000039.1 coordinate 12,976, forward strand.
AGGCGGGCGGTGATGTAGGTGTTCACCGGGGGTGTGCCGGACAGGCGTCCGCGGACGTCGGCGTCGAGTTCGTAGGTGCCGGCCCGCGGCAGGCGGACCTGGACCGTGTCCCTCCAGGCCCCGGCCGGGAGGTCGACCTGGGTGTGGAGCTTCTCGATGCCCCGGGGAGCAGGAGGCGCAGAAGGTGCTGCGCTCACCGCGCTCGGCGCCGCCAGGATGGCGCTGGTGCCCACGACTAACGCGGCCGCGGCGGCGATCAGACCGGTACGGAACTTTGGCATGGTTCCTCCCTGAGCAGGCAACGGGATATGCCTTGTTCACGGTACGAACGCGCATGTGAGCGGCATATCACTCACTCGGGTGAGGACGGCTCACGCAGCGCACACCCGGACAGGGGCGTACGCCCCCACGGTGATGGCTGACGCGAGATCAAGAGCCAGGTTCAGCCGCTCGGTCCCGTCTTGCTGCAGGATGTCGAAGGCGATGAAGAACGCCGGCAGCGTCGCGGCGAGCGTCGGCGCGGCCCGGCTACGGGCGGCGGCCCGGCGCTGCAACGCCACGAACGACAACGGACCCGCCCCGGCATCCCACACCACCAGTTCGCCATCGACGATTAGGCCGTCAGGCAGCTGCTCCGCAGCGGCCGCGACGAGGTCGGGGAACCGGTCCTGGACCAGCGAACCGCGCCGGCTCTGCAACAACACCCGCCACACCAGGGCCCGGCACCGACTCCACAGCCTGCGCCAGTATCGGCTCAACCGGCGGTCTCAGCATCACCCTGCCCCTCGGGTACCCCTTCCAGGGTCCGCCGGACCGGACAGAACCCGCCCGTGCGCGCCCGGGGGCGTCATCCATCCGAGGGACGGGCGGGCGGCCGGGCGGGTCAACCCGTCTGGCCTGTTGTCAGTCTTGATCCATTAGGTGCCACGCGGTGATTTCAGTGACGGCGCGGTCGATGAGTTCGGGGTCGTCGTAGAACTGGATGTGGGCGTGAATTTGGCCCAGGTGGCGGATTTCGTGGGGGCCGGGCATGCCGTCGAGGAGGGCTTGCAGGTGGGCGGGCGGGGTGGCGGACTTGTCGCCGACTACGGCCAGCGTCGGTGTGCGGAGCTGGTTGACGGCCTGGTCCGCCCGGTGGCTCCACAGGGCTTCCTCGCTCATCTTGGTGACGCGGTTCTCCCACAGACCGTGGAATGCCCAGGCCGGACTGCGCTCTGCCCAGCGGATGTAGAACTGGTAGGTCGGCACGGCGGGCAGCAGCCGGTCTGCGTCCTGATCGGTTCCGACGATGGGGATGTACTCCACCGCGCCGGTGTTCTCGTATGCCTCCCGCGCCTTCCGTCCGCCAGTGATGCGCTCGTCGGCGCTGGTGCGGCCGGCCCACAGGACGGAGAAGAAGCCGTCGATCGCCGCCGGGTAGAGGTAATGCCCGGAGACCAGGGACAAGCGCTTGATGCGCGGGTCGGCGACGGTGGCGTCGATGGCCCAGTTGGCGCCCTGGCAGATGCCGAGAACGGAGAGTCGGCTGGTGTCGAGGTCCGGGTGCGCGCAAACGTAGTCGACGGCCGCGAGGAGGTCTTCGGCCTTGGCCGCGGGGTGCTCGAACTGCCGAGGCGCTCCGCCGCTCTCGCCGAAGTAGCGAGGGTCGAAGACGAGGGCCGCGATGCCGCGGGCGGCCAGGCGGGTCGCGTACTGCTTGGGCGACTGCTCCTTGACATAGCCGACGGGGCCGATCACCACCGCCACCGGCGGCTGCCCCTTGCCAGGGGGCAATGTGGCCGGGCGGTAGAGACGGCCCACGAGCGTGTCGCCCTGGCTGTCGAACTCCACGCGCTTGGTCGTGTACGCGCCGGGTACGGTGGCTGCTGAAGCGTTCATCGCGTGCTCCTCTCCCCCAGGGGTGGCGGCAACCGTCCGCACCCCGCCAGGGCAGGCCGGTCGCTGGTCTCACTGCTGCAGACAGGCAAAGGCCCGCTTTGGTGTCGGCGACGTCCCCGCGTCGAAGTGGGGCGCAGGACCCCACCACGCAAGAGTTTTTCAGACCAGCCTACGGATGGTTGTGGCCCAGGTGGCGGAGCGGTCCCTGTGTGCCGCATTGTGATCTCCACAGGCGGGTGCTGCTGAATCACAGATTGCCGCAGGGGAGCCGGCGGCTCGTTTGACCAGACCCCTCGCGGTGGCGCGGTGCCGCCTGGCAGCAGCGCAGGTACGCCTCAACGTGGCGGTCCGACGATCACCTGGCCGTAGAGGTCGGCGGCTTCGGCGAGCACGTCGTTCGAGATCTCAAAGCCCTCGGGCCGCTCAGTGGTGACGTCACGTCCCGCGTGGCGGAACATGCCCTCGATTCCCGACGGCGTAGTGATCATGAGGAGGTCCGCGGTGTCGGACGTGATGCGGTAGCCGTGGGGAACATTGCGGGGCAGGTAGACGATGCCTCCTTCAGAGAGCTCCATCTGCTCATCACCCACCCACAGCAGCGCGGAGCCCTGAATGAGCAGGAAGACCTCGTCCTCCCGGGTGTGCAGGTGGAACGGCGGGGCCTCCCCCTTCGTGACGCGGAAGCGGCCCACGGTGAGCTGACCGTCGGTTGCCTGGCCGTCGAGCAAAACCGAGAAAGTGCCGCCGTGAAGCCATTCAAGAGTCTCCTGCTGATCGGCTTGGGCGAGATAGGGCATGCTCATCGGTCGTCCTCTCGACAGAAGTTGGGTAGCCGTCGAACTTAGCCTCGAACGCCGGCTTGCCGGGCAGCACTCCCCGGGCGGGTACGTCTCGCGGGCCCGCGAGAACGGGCAGCCCCGGCGGATCCCGTGCTGTCTGACTCGACGCGGGCTGCCCTCTCTGTCTACGGCCCGGGTGTTCCGCGAGGCGGCGGCGAGCAGCATGCCTACGGCGATCACTCGGCCGGGTAGTCACTCGGCCGGGAGACCTCACCGCTCGTCCCCGCACGACCCGTCTCTCCTCCCCGGTGCTGGCATTGCGCTCGAGGCAGGACGGCCAACACTGTTCAGTGGCGGATGATGTTCTCCGCCTGCAGCCCCTTGTCCGACCGGGCGACGTCGAAAGTGACCGGCTCCCCCTCACGCAGCTCCCGGTAGCCGGCGCCGACAATGGCGGAGTAGTGGGCGAAGACATCCGGACCGCCATCGTCCTGGGCGATGAACCCGAACCCCTTCTCCGCGTTGAACCACTTCACCATGCCCCTCGCCATGCGCGTCACTCCACATCAGTCCGTGCCGCCCGGTGCCACCCCGTGCGGCACTCCTACCTCTACCGCAGGCTGGACCACCGAAACGGATCAGTGACGACGGCGCGCCGTACGGCCGAACGCGTTCACCGCAGGCAGCGCCCCCGCTTGCGGCCCCGACGTCGGGGTGGCGGAGTTACGGCGGCACGGTCCCTCATTCATCGCAGTACTGGCGATATGCCTCGCGCGTCCGTCTTCGAGGTGCTCCCGGGGCGGGGTGGAAGGGGCCAGCAGCCGTCAAGCTGGCCAAAGCAGGGCGCTGCGGCCAGGAGTAACGGGACAGCTCCTAGGTGGGGTCGAGGGGGTGGATACCAGTGCCCTCGTACGCCTCGGGGGTCAGGGATAGGACGGTGACGGGCTCACCGGTCTTTGCGGCCTGCCAGGCGATGGCCGCCGGGTGGGTGACCGCCCAGTCGCTGGCGGGCCAAGAGCTGGCGTCCAGCGCGTGGGCGGTCGTGAAGGGCACGGCTTCGGCGAATCGCAGCCGGGCGGCGTGAGAGCCGGCCCCGGGGATCGCGCGTTCGGCAGCGAGGACGGACAGCGCCGGGATCAGGACGCGGCCGGTGCCCCGGGAGGATTCGATGTAGAGGCCGGTGAAGAAGGGGTCGGCCCGATAGAGGGCGACCAGGGCGGTGTGGTCGAAGACGGCCGTCAGGCTCACGCGGCGGTGCCATCCTGATGGGTGCGGATCTTGTCCCAGGCTGACTGCCCGGCCTGCTGGAGGTCCTCGGTGTACTCCAGCCCGAGTTCCGCCGCGGCCAGGTGGGCTCGCTGCTCCTGCTCCGACCGGGTCAGCCTGCTCTGGGCGAGCTCCTCCAGGAGCTCGGTGATGGTCGTGCCGCGCTCTTGCGCGAGGAGGCGCAACCGGTCGCGGGTTGCCTCGGTCGCCTTGATGCTCGTTGGCTTGCTGCTGCTCATAGCCCAGATTCTACCGCCGGTAGAATCCGCTGTCAGGATGTCGCGGCGGTATCCAGGACTGGTATGAACTCGCTCCTCGGCGGCGGCGCATTCCCCGAAGACGGCTCGATCCGGGTACCGCAACGTGGGCATCACGCGAGCCCACGACACAAGCACCCCGGCGTACCTACCGTGCTCGCCATGGACATCCTGCTGAAGTACGGACCGGCCGCAGGTCGCGTCGTCACCACCGACCACCCCGCCGACACCGGCGACGAAGTCCACCGGCCCCGGTAACTATGCCTACCTGCTCACCGACGAGGAGGACCGGCAGGGCCGACGGATTGCCGTCATGTACTACGACTGACCCGGTCACCGATCAGCGCTCCGCAACCAGGCACGGCCCCACGACATCATGCGGCCCCCGGCTTCCAGCGGAATCCGGGGGCCGAGACGGTCCGGTCGTACTGCCCCAGAGCGCTCTGGGCACCGGCCCTGACCCACGCACCCATGTCGGCGCGGACTGGGACTGACCCTAGCCGCACGAGGCCCTCCCTCGCGTCAGCTTCCGGGCGCGCGGATGGAAGAGAGGCGCAAGTCAAGCAGCGGGGCTCGGCGGCGGGCGGCGGCCTGGGCGCGGCGGCTCCTGTGTGCGGCTATGCCGTGGTCGGCTGGAGCGCTGGCGAACAGGAGCGTGGCGAGGCGCTGGATCTTGCGGTCCAGGGTGAGGGCGAGGCGTGGGCGCTCGCGATTTCGAATCGCGGCCAGAGTTTGGGTGCTGGTCTGCAGTTGGCCGGCCAGGAAGCTCGTGGGCCATCCGCGTTCGGCAAGATCCTGTAGGCAGGTGGCGGCCCGGTCCGCTTCGGTGAGGCCGGGGATCAGCCGTTCGCGCCGGAAGACGGTGCTGAGTGGGATGCCGAGGATGGCCTCCGCGGTGGTGCGATGGATGCGGGCCGGCTGTGCTTCGGCCGGGCGGAGCAGGCGCCGGACGAGTGTGACGGCGACTCCGGATATCTCGGCGATGTCCGATGCCGACAGACCCGTCCCCTGTAGTTGGCGGGCCCTCGAGGCAGCCTCGGCTGAGGGGATGCGGGCGGGGCGGCCGGCCATGAGCTCGCTGGTGCGCCGGGCGCGGTCCCGGCGAGCTGCGGCTCTGCACTCCGGCCGCGGGCAGCCGTAGTCGGCGCAGGTGGGACTGCCGTGCTTGACCCGCGAGCGGAGCGGCTGCTTGCGGTCCCTGCTGACTATGTGGGTCTGCGCGGAGGTTGACGGTGTTGGTGAATTCATTCCAGGTTCGATTCTGCCTGCTCGCTCCTACCGTTCTTCGGCCGGCCAGAGTTATGCCACGGCCCGTCACCCGAGGAGCGGGCCAGGTTGTACGCGCGCCCGAGCATCGGGCCCAAGCTTGCCCGTCCGGTCGCCTTGTACGGCCGCGTCGCCGCTGTCAGCAACGACAGCCGTCGGGCGCCCGTCCTGCGCCTCGGGCTGGGCCGGGTGATTCTGCAGCGGCGTCCGCCGACCCGGCCGCAGGCCCGGAAGGAGGCGAACCCGTCGTTGGTGTCCCCACGAGCAGTTCGCCCTGGAGCGCGGCGAGCATGGACAGCACCTCGAACATCGGCCCGCCTTCCAAGGTGGAGGCGTTGATGCCATCCTCGATGACATGCAGCCCAACGCCGCGCTCGCGCAGGTCGGCGCCGAGGGTCACCAGGGGCAGCACCGAGCGGGAGACCCGGTCGAGCCATGTGACCTTCAGCTTGTTGCCTTCACGTCGCAACTGAAAGACGTGGTCCAGGTTCGGCGGGATTCCTGGGTCGGAGATGGTTGAGCCGCTTGTGGATGTCCTCCACCTGCTTGCGATGGCTGGCGTTGGTGGCCAGGCCCTCGGCGAGGGCGATCGCCTCTGCGAAGGGGTAGCAGGTATTGGGCGGATGTCTCGTAGACCTGAGGTTTCCAGCGACCTCGCAGACGGCGTCGTGGATCCCCCCGATGACAGCGACCCGGGTGCTTGCACGTCCATCAAGGCTGATCACCCGGTCGAATTGTTCGGTAACCGCGTACAGGGCGGCCAGCGTGCGCAGCGCGTTCTGAGTCGGCGTAGACGGATCGATCGCCGCCGCGACCCACTCGCGCAGGCTGTCGAAATCGTTGGTCCCGCGGCTGTAGGCGAGCAGCGCCCAGCGTGCACCGTCGGCCGGGGCGACCCGTTGGTAGCCGCGACCGCGCTCAGGGGAGGCCAGCTCGCTGATGATGGTGTCGAGGATCGGCGTGATGTCGGTGTGGCTGTGGATGTTGCGGGCCATGTGCATGGCGGCGTGACGAACGGCCAGTTCTTCCTGTCCGAGGCCGTCGAAGAGCGCGAGCAGGCATGGCACCGACAGTGAGAGGCGAAGATCGATGCGGTGGACCTCCGACGGCGCCACCTGCCGGAGGCGTCGAACAAGGTCCGGATCGCCGGTGCGGCACGCGTGGATCAGCAAGGCCTTGGTGATGTCGTGGCGGTTTCCCTCGCGCAGATGAGCGGGCTCGGTCGGTTCGTTGATGAATGCCTCTGCATCGCCGAGCAGGTCGACCAGTTTGTTGGTGTCATCCGGAGCGATCGTCGCTCCGGCGTGCACCGCCCTGACGACGCCGCGCGCTTGGTCTCGCACATAAAGCGCGCTCGGGCCGCCATATCCCTCGAGCAGCAACTCATCGGCAAACACGCGTTCGGAAGTAGGCAGGGAGCTGGTCACTGCATGACCCTATGGCATGTGAATCAAGCCGAACTTCGTGATCGCTACCGCACCCGAGTCCCGCTCCAGTGAGGCGAGCAGCGCGGTCCCTCCCGGACGGCCGGTTCTCCTCGGGGTGCTCGATGAGGATGCGCAGCCCGAGGAGATCCGCCATGCGGCCGGGGAGGTGCGCTTTCGTAGCGGCTCCCGGCTGGCCATGTCCCCGTAGTAGGGGCGTCTACTTGGCGTCGGCCGGGACGGTCTCATAGGTGACGGTGGCGTCGGGGCAGTCCTCGGCCAGTCCGAGAAGAGACTCGCGTTCGCGGTCGTCGGCGGCCAGGTCCCAGCGGAGCTTGGTCTCGACCCAACCGGTCACGTACGCGCAGTGGTAGGTGGCGGTCGGGGGCAGCCATTCGGCCGGGTCCTTGTCGGCCTTGGCCCGGTTGGACTTCGCCGTGACCGCGATCAGCGAGGTGGGCGTGGCCTGGTCGTTGGCGTAGGCCTCGCGGCGCTTCGCCGTCCACGCCGACGCCCCGGAGTCCCAGGATTCCGCGAGCGGGACCAGGTGGTCCACATCGAGGCCGGAGGCCGCGGTGACCCAGGTGTCGTCGTACGGGGAGAACCAGCGGCCGCCGGTGAGCTTGCAGCCGGGGGCTGAGATTTCGGGCTGCTCGACGGCTTCCTCGAGGAGGACCTCGGCGCGGGTCTTGCAGCCGTCGTCGGGCAGGCGGCCGGCGTTCCAGTGCCGGAACGCGGTGCGGGTGTATCCGTCGCGGGACTCCGCAGCTACGCCGCCCGGTTCAACAAGGCGGCCACGGCGGACCTCGTGCGCAGGCTGGCCGAGCCCGGCGCGGCCGCCGTCCCCGGACTGCTGGCCGTGCTGCACACGGTGGAGCGGCACGTGTTCTTCGGCATCCGGGACGCCCTGCGGCTGATCGGACCCCCCGCCTTCGACGCGGCGCTGGCCGCCCGGGAGCGGGCCGAGGACGTCCCCGACTGGTGGGAGCTGGGGCACGTCCTGCGGGCCTTCGACGAGCGGTGCCTCGACCGGTACACCGCCGCACTCCGGCATCCCATGCAGGACATCCGGGGGCAGGCGCTCGGGGGCCTGGAGAACCTCGGCCCCGCCGCCGCCCCGGCGGCCCTGGCGGTGATGCCGTTCCTCGCCGACCGGGACCGGTACGTCCGCTACACCGCCGCCAAGACCGTCCGGGCGATGGGCGCGGCAGCGGTGCCCGCGCTCAGAGCCGTCCGCCGCGACGGCCCGGGCCGGCTGCGCAGGCACGCGCTGACCGCCCTGGCCGTCATCGGCGGCGAGGCGGCGCTCGACGAGCGGGACGTACGGGCCTGGGAGCGGCTCGTCCGCGTCAAGGTCACCGAGCCGGACGGCGTCGTCCGCGGCGACCTGCCGAACCACTGCTGGCTGGCGGTCCCCGCCGAGACGTACGAGGAGGTGTTCCCGGCCATGGGACTCCACGACCGGCGGCCCTGCACCACCACGATGGGCCTGTCCGCCATGGACGACGACACGGCGACCGTGACGGGCGAGGACGGCGCGAAGCACACGGCCCACCGGGTGTTCGTGACCCCCGAACTGGACGGCTGGCGGCTGGTGTACGCCGACTCCCTCTTCCACGAGGAGGCGTGGGACCACCACGACCTGGTGTCCCGGATCAGCGCGCGGTGCGGGCAGGCCCAGTTCTTCTACCAGGACGACCACAGCGACTCGATGATCTGGACCCTCGCCCGGGGCGGCGAGGTGCACCGCGGGTACTGGCGCTACGGGGAGCCCGAGTGGACCGGTGAACCGATGGCCTGGGAGACACAGCTCACGGAGGGCTCCCCCGACGGTTCGGGCGAACCGGACGACGAGGAGCCCGGAGCCTCTCGGGAGTGCGACGTCGAAGGCGCGGCGCGGGCCCTCTCGCTCTTCCCAGGCGACGTGGGTGAAGAGACCCGGGTCCGCGGCCACGGCTGGCTCGCCGTTACGCGGCCCGGCATCGGCCACGGCCCGTTCACCGGCGCCCTGCGGGTCTGACACCGGGCACCGCATACCGGGCGGCGTGGCCGCCTCAGCCGGTGCCCCGCGCGGTCCGGCGGGCGACACGGTGACGCTTGAGGGCGCGCCGCTCCTCCTCGGTCGAAGCAGCTCCCGCGTCCGGCTGTGCGGATCCGCTGCGTCCGGAGTGGGCAGGGCCGTGTACTGGGCGGCGTACTCGGGCCAGAGCGTGCCCAGCACGAGGACGGGCCCGCGCTCCGGGCTGACCAACAGGCGGTGCACCGCCGCCGCGATCCGCTCTCCGACTGGCGGGTTACCGAGGTAGTGCTGGGCCTCGTTCAGCCAAACCACCGTACGGGGCCCGACATGATGCAGGTCCTCCAGCGCGGCCTCCGCACGGGTCGGATCGAAGGGATGCCACAACCGCCACCCCCGGGCCGCCAGAGGTTGGACAGCCTCCCAACACGCCCGGGTTTTCCCCGTCGACGAGGTGCCCACCAGGACCACCATCCGGCTCCTGCCTGCCGTCACATCCCGGACCGCTTCATCCAGCACCCGGTCATGATCGCGGGCCACGTACCCGGGCAATGACCAGCCTTCGAAGGCATCGCAGTGCGCTGCGGTTCTGCCGGGCCCGGCAGGGTGCACCTCTAGCTCGTGCGGCTCCCACTCTCCGATCGGGCGCCCGGGTCTGCCCGCGGGGTCAGCGTCCTCCTGTGCTGCGGTGCGCTGCAACGCCAGCAGTTCCTGCACCGGCAGTGGCAGCGCGCGGGCCAGCGCCGCCACCGTCTCCGGGGACGGGACCGGCTTGTTGGACGAGAGAGCCTCAGACACCGTGGTTCGCCCCAGACCTGCCCGGCGCGCGAGCTGCGTCTTGTCCAGCCGGGCAGTGGCCAGTCCGTCGGTCAGTCGCTGGCGTAGCTCGGCGAGCGCCTGCTCGCGGTCGTTCTGCCCGTCGCGCACGTAGTTCTCCCCCGGGGCCTCTGATGGCGTTCGCCGGTGTTCATCTTCGTCGCGGCGACCCCCGGCGAACACGGTTTCCACGACCTTCGACCACGTCAACACTCCACCGTCCGCAGGGAGCCTGCCGTGGCCATCGCCGTCGTTCTCTTGACCACCGCGCACGTCATCGTCGTCGCGCTGCTGGCCGCGGCCGGGGCAGGGAAACTCGCCCGCATGGCCGGCGCCACATACCCCGCCGCGCTCACCCGCGCCGCCACTGCCTTCGCTGCGGTCATCACCCTCGCCGCCACCGCTACCGCAGCCCTCGCCGCACTCCTCACCTGAACCAGCCTGCCCACCGGACTGCGTCGCTGACTGGAAGACCCGGAGCCGCGCGGCGGCGGCCCAACAGGTTCACCGTCACCAGGCCTATGTCGAGGGCCGCCACGGCACTCTTCGGACCGTCCGTTGAGGCAGCAGTGCGGGCCGGTCAGCGGTTGGTTGCCGCGATGCGTACGACTCTTCTTCGTGTGGCGACCGAGCTGGGTACCGCGGCAGGGCTGGCCGCCGTCGGCGCCGGCGCGGCCAGCGCCGACGGTGTGGGCAGCTCAGGCATCGGCAACTGAGACGCCCGCGGGACCTGCACGACCGAGACACGACGCGCCCGACCGCTTGCTGGGTGTGTCCACTTGAGCCGCGCCCTCATCAGTTGCGGACGCGGGCCCGGGAGCATGGCGTTGGGCAGCTAGCCCGCGAAGACGGCGAATCTCGCAAGCAGGTAGTGCGGCGGAGGGCACCGACAGGCCGAAAGTGCCCCTGCTGGAGTTCATCCCGAGGGCAGGGAGGCGGTGAGGGGGCAGGTATCGGCGCTGAATGCTGTCGGCCGGGGCGGTGACCGGCGACGTGTGACGGCAGCCGGGGTCCTGCCCACAGCCGACAGCGCCACGGGGCTGAGAGCAGCCCGTCCGAAGGCTGCTCCCCGCAGTTTCTATTGTTGACGCGCTGAAGCGAAGAGGTCCCCACCCGGACAGCGGGTTCGTGCCGTGCACGGGCCGGGTTCAGAAGGAGACGTCGAAGTAGTCGATGTCGGTGAACTCGACCCGGAGCTGGTCGGCTCGGGTTCCGCCGTCCTTGAAGTAGATCTCCTGCAGTCCCTCGGCGACGATCGCGCGCAGTTCGCGGTCGTCGGCTCCCTGGGCGCGGGCGTCGAAGAGGCGCTGCGCGTAGGCGGCGGGGAGGTGGACGGTGAGGCGGCGGACGCGTCCGTCGTCGGTGGTGCCGACGGGTGCGGTGTAGCCGAACCGGGCCCGGGTCTCGACGGTGATGCCGGTGCTGGTGGCGGCCTCCTTGCGGCGGCGGCCACGGACCATCGGCTGCCAGCGGGCGCGTACGGCTGTGTCGATGCGGTCCGCGACACGCTTGGGCGGGGTCTTGCGGTCGCCCTTGCGGTAGCGCTCCACCGACCGCTGGCTGACTCCGAGCTCGGCGGCGACGGCCTTGGTCGTCTTGAGCTGCTTCACCAGGAAGTTGATCCGGCCCTTCAGGGTCTTGGGCGGCTCTTTGGTGAAGGCCTCCTGGTCGGCGCGGACGATGGCGTCCTCGATCTCTCCCACAGCGGTTCAGCTCCTCAACAAGGGGGTCCAGGTCATGCGGCTTGAGCGGCCTGTCGGCCGTGGCCTCCGGCGCGTCTCGCCGGAGGCCGCAGCACGGTTCTATTCGCCGTCGTCGAGGACGGCGTCGCCGCCCTTGATGTGGCGGGCGGGGTTGAGGCCCTTCTCCATTAGGTCGACCGCCCACGCCATCTCCTGCACTCCTTCCAGCTTGGCCAGGCCGGGGGTGGGGCCGAGGCGGAAGCCGCCCATCAGCGGCTTGCCCGAGGCGGCGTACGGGAGGAAGTTCAGCGGCGACGGGCCGGGCGAGGGGTAGACGACGCAGTCGGAGAGCACCGCGAGGGGGTACAGACCGGTCAGCTTCACCATGTTGGTCAGCTTGCGGTGCATGTTGACCCGCGCCTTCGAGATGACGGCGGCCCGGATGTCCGGACGCCAGGTCGGACGCTGCATCGCGGGCCACGGATCGCCGTCCCGGTAGGTACGGCCCTGGGGGCGTTCGCGGAGCTTGCCAATACCGCCCTTGACCGTGGCCTTGATTGCCGAGAGAACGGCGGCCATCGCGGGGTCGGCCTGCTTGTGGGCCTCCATCGCCGTCAAGAATGCGGCGTCGGTGAGATCCGCCGTGACACCGAGGTCGGCGAGAGTGTCGACGTACGCCGTCTTCAACCGGTCGTGCCACGGGTCCAGGTAGGCGCCGGTCTCCCGGCGCAGGTAGGCCTCGACGGGGTGGACGTCGTGGCCGAGTTCCTGGGCGTAGGCCAGGGTGTGGGTCTGGTACCAGGCAGGTCCCGTCGGCCGGGTGCCGTCCGGGGTGAACGGTGAGGGCAGGCGGGGGTCGAGCTCCATGTGGGAGAGGTCGGCCAGCCAGGAGCCGGGGATCTTCTTGTTGAACACCGGCCGGTGAAAGTGGTCGGGGGCGGACAGGCCCACCGTCAGGCGGGCGGCAGCCGCGAGGAAGGCGGTGTTCAGGTCCAGGCCGACGGCGTACGGCAGCAGGCACTCCTCGTCGGAGACGAGAGCGGGGTCGCGGACCCACTGGTAGGCCTCCTCGTTCAGGAAGCCCCCGCTCCAGCCCGACCGGACGACGACGGGGTGTTCGACGATCGCCTCCGGCGGCGCCGGATCCACCGGCTCCGAACCGAGGCTGCCGGGGTTGTAGCCCGACACCCAGGACCCGGTCCCGTCCTCCTGCACGGCCCTGGTGGGCGGGCGCAGGGCGGTCATCAGTTCCAGCCCGGACACGGCGGTCGAGCCGCGCGGGGTGATGACCCGCTGTGCATAGACGCCCAGGACGCGCGCGATGTCGGCGGGGTCCATGGCAGCGACGCCGGGCCAGGAGCGGGTGTCGAGGGCGTCCCAGGACAGGACCGCGAGCTGCACGCACTGCCGCGCGCTCCCCTCGGCCTTGCGGTAGACGCGCGCCCAGGGGCCGAAACCGCGCTGGGTGAGCTGCCACTTCGCCTGCCCGATCTGCTTCACGACCGGGTGGTCCTCCGCAAGCCGCAGCGAACGGCGCTCCTCGCGGCCCTCAAGGTGCTCCGGGAGTCCGAGCTTCACGGCGGCGGAGGCGGTGAGCACGATCAGCGGGTCGGAGTCCTTGCCGTTGCGGTTCAGGCGCGCAGCGCCGAGCCCGGACTCCTTCAACGTCCACTCGACCAGTTCGACCACGGTGGTGGCGGGGCAGTCCAGCACGATCCCGTTCACGCCGTACGCGCTGCCGTCGCCGTCCAGGACAGCGAGCGGGCCGTGCGGGAACCGGGGGTCGGCGGGAGTAGTGGTGGCGGGCTTGGCGGCCTTCTTCGCGGGGCGTCGCGATGTCGCCGCCGGACGGACCACGGGCTCGGCAACGGGCGCGCTGCTGGACGCGACTGAGGGGGCAGCCGATGCAGGGGCGGCCGGTGTGGGCCTGCCGGACAGCGCTGCGGGCACGTCGGCCCCGTGCCGGAGGCCCCGGAATGGCGGGAGCGCTGGATCGAGCGCGCCGGTTCCGTCGCCGCGTACCGCGAGGCCCACCAGTACGAAAGCGAGCGCGACGCGATCGGCCAGCGGCCGGGCCGCGGCGCCGTCGACGTCCGCCAGGACTGGGACCGCGCATACCGCGCGCTGGGCGAGCCCGAGGACCGGATGGAGCTGGTCGGAGCGTCCGACGCCACCCTGCGCCGCATGGTCGAGCGGTACGAGCGCGAAACCGAGTGGGCACCGCCGCATGTCGCCGGCCAGCTGCGCGAGGCGAGCGAGTCCCTGGCCGACGCCGAGCGGGAGTCGCTGCAGAAGTACATCGAGGCGATGGAGGCCGAGACGGACGAGCAGCGGCAGGAGCTGGAAGAGACCGCTGAGGGCTACGAGGTGCTGACCGCCGCCCTGGCCGAGGACGTCGAGAAGCTGGAACAGGTCCACGCCGCCCGCAGCGCGTGGCACGAATACACCGACCCCGCGAGGGCGCAGGCGCAGGAGGCGCAGCGGCAGCTGGAACTCCGCGAGGCCGTCGAGGCACAGGTTCGGGAACAGCAGCAGGAACGGGAACTGCAGCAGGACGTGCAGCAGCCCACGCTGGAACAGCAGCAGGCCGACCCCGAGCAGCTGCGCCAGGCGCACGAGAGGGCCCACGAGTCCTGCCGGACGCTCACCGGCGAGGAACTGGCCGAGGCAGTCCGGACCGCCGGACGGGCGACGGAGATCCTGGCCGACCGCGAGGAGACCCGGCAGATGGAAGAGGCCGAGCGGACGCGCCGCGACGAACCCGAGGTGGTCCGGGCGCCGGAGATCCAGGCGCCGGCCGTGGAGGTCGGCGGCTACGAGGTCGAGATGTAGCCCACCGCGCACCCCGAAAGGGGCGGACTGCCAGCAGGCAGTCCGCCCCTTCCGCGTCCCAGTCGCCAATTGGCGACTGGGGGCTGAGGCCAGTGATTGCGGGGCTCTGCCCCACCCCCCGGCCACCCTGCGGAGGGTGGGGGAGGGCTTTTCGGGTGCGGGTTGAGTGTGGGGGGTGGGGTGGTGGGGGCGTGGTGCGGTTCCCTCGTCGGTCGGCTCCCGGAGGGCAGCACACCGCCCGCCGGCCATCCAGGACCTCCGGCGCCGCTACGCGGTCGGGCAAGCCCGATCCTGGACAGCCGACGAACGGCGCGCTGGACTGCGTCTGCCGCCCAACGAGGGAACCACCCCACTCCCGGAGACACCCACGGCGCAGGCCGAGGAACGGTCCTCTGGCTCCATGTCGGCCCCCGCGGCTACCGTCATTCCATGGCCAGCAACGCGTGGAACGAGCAGCCGCCCCGCCGCTCTGTGAGCGAGATCCTTGGAACTCCCGAGCAGCCGCAGATCCTCCCCGGCGCGACGCCGCAGTGGCCGGGCCACGAGTACGGGACCCCCCAGGCACCGCCGAAGCCGGAGGCGATTCCAGGCGTTCCAGGAGCCGTACGCCGCCAGCGCCAAGAGCTGGAATCCCTGCGCGATGACGCCGCCCGGCAATACCACGCCGGCGACGCCGCCCAGGTCGAGGTCTACGCGAACCACCGCAAGGAAGCCGCCGTGGCCCAAGGAGTATGGGCGGCCGCCGCCTGGCTGCTGGGCGAGCTGCAGTCGAGCCCCGTCAGCCGCGAGGCGTACACATACCCGTATACGGCCCGCGAGGTCGGACGGGAGAAGACCCGAGCCCTGGACTGCATCGAGCGGAACGCCTGGACGGACGTGGACGAGGACTACGGGGCCGGAGTCCTCCACGCGCTGGACTGGGCGACGAGCACCACGAAGAAGCGCCCAGTGCCGGCGGCCGCCTGACTCGGGGTACCGGTAAGAACCCTGTCGCCAGCCGCAAACGCCGGTGATCAGTCTTCTAACTCATCGGCACCTCCAGCGGCTGAGCCTGCCGCGCGAGGGAACGCCGTGCACGGTGGGGTCGGTACAGGTGCGTACCGACCCCACAAGCGCCCGCGGAACCGTGCGCCAACACGGAACCCGCTCATGCCCTCGAAACCCCTCTTGGATGCACCCAGTAGGTAAGGGCTACTCCCCACCTTCGTAGCACAGCCTCCGCCGGTAAAAATTCGATTGGTACAGGTACGAGCCAATCTCAAGCAGCGCTTTCCCGCGAGCAGGGACTTCCAGGTGCGGGGCAGGTCACAGACCTGGACCTGCTGGTACACCCCTGAGCCAATTCCAAGCGAGCGCGCGCCAGACTCGGCATTTCGCTTATATGCAGCATATCGGGCGAACGATGGGGGTTGCGCTGCCGCCCTGTTGTCCTGGAACACTGCGAATTACCCGCTGGTGGCGCAGCGCCAACTACGCCATTTCCGGAGCGGGCTGCACCCAGTAGAGGGCCGCTGGCACCTCGCCATTAGCGGTCCCTTGCCAGTGAGGGGCTCATCCGCATGTCAGAGAGCAACGGCTCGCGCGCCACGACCAAGAACGACACCACGAGTGCTGCAGTCGGCACCCCGTCAACCGACGGTCCCGGGCGACTGACCGTCGCTCAGATCCTGCCCGTCATCGTCTTCCCTCTGATCGGCTCTCTGCTCTACATCGTGGGCGGAATGCCCACGAGCGACATCATCTGGTTCCTCGCAGGCTGCGGGGGCACGGGAACCGCGGTCACCGTCACGGTGAGCGGAGGCCGCCGCGCCGCTGCTGCTCTCACGCGTGGCCTCGTGGCCGCCGCAGGGAAGTAAGGGGCGGTCATGGGGCGCCTGGAGAAGGCCCTCGACCTGTCCAGGCCATGCCGGGCAGCCATGGCCAACTCCTTGCGTGAGATGCGCAAGGACGCCGGTCTCACCTACTCCCAGATGGCAGAGAAGACAGGGGTCTCCGGGGCCACTCTCAAGCGTGCTGCCTCAGGCGCAAGTGTCCCCAGGTTTTCGACGCTGATCAGCTACATGCGAGGCTGCTTCGGTGGCGAATACAGTGCGGAGACGATCCGCCGTGTGCTCGCTGAGTGGGCGGAGGCGAGGAGAGAGGAACGGGGGACACTGCATCTGCGCAGGCCGAACCCCCTGCTTGTGGAAGACCACCATGAACTCAGTCAAGCCCTGCAGGCGTTGTACGAATATGCCGGAGCGCCACCGCTGCGCGAGATCCAGCGCCGCGCCGGCGGCCCGCTGTTTCTTCCGCTGAGCACCCTCGCCCGCATTGTGAACGGACAGGCCATCCCCGGCGATATGAAGCAGCTGACGGCCTTCGTCAAGGCTTGCTGGACCGAGGCGAACGACTGGGAACACGCCTGGGAACGGCTGATCTTCTCGGGGCCGCAATGGCCCCTGCTCCGCAGCGATTGGGCATGGCGGCCCCAATGGCCAGACCAGACAGGAGCCACCGCCTACCGTGCAGCCGTGTCCCTCGCACGCAACATCCCCATCCCGCACTCACCCGTTGTATAGACCGCACGGGAACAGGCGCGCCAGGGAAGACATGGGGTTCTGCCTCATACCCCGACCACCCTGCGGAGGGGGCCAGGGCAGGCTTTACGGCCCTGGCCTCCCCTCGCGGGTGGCACCCTCCCAAGATCACCGCCGTTTGCGGCTTGTGACACGGTTCTTAGCTTGCCGTTTAACGTCTGGCGGCCAGCACCAGCAGCCGAGACACCCGTGCAACCATCACTGTCAATCGGCAGCGAGCACCAGGTCATGGACCATGAAGTGGAGTTGCACGTCGTCCATGGATTCCGCCCACAGCCCCTCTGCGTCGAGCACGGAGGCCGCGACCATTCGTGCCTCAGCGACGAGTTCGGGGTGGGAGTTGAAGCCTGGCCAGGGAAGGACGGGGTAGTCATTCTCCTCGCCGAACTGTCGCACCTGCTCGATGTCGCCCAGGGCGGCGTGCGGGAGTGACTCGTTCGCCCAGGACCACAGCCAGGTCTGCTGGGCAACGCTGACGCTGCCGATCACTGTGAGTCGGCCGGTGAGGAACACCCTTCCGTCGCGCGACCACGTGATCTGCGCGTCGTCCATCGACCAGTCGTACTGCACGTCTCCCGACAGGCCGAAGCGCTCGACCATGAGTGCCTGCCGCGAGCGGGCACGCTCCCGAGCCGCGAGCACGACCGCATCCCAGTCGGTGTGGTCATGCTTCGAGCGGTCGTCCACGTTGCCTCCTCGTACGGAACTGTCGGCAAGATCCTGTCACCCCGGCCTGCGGCCAGGACGCCCGGGCCCGGACGTGCCGGCGCACGGATGGATCACTTGTCGCTCATCCTGTCCGTCGGGGCTTGGTTCCCTTCTGGTGATGCGCGGGCCGAGCGTAGGCCTCACCGGTGGCCAGGACTCTGCCGACGTCGTGGCGGAGTGCTGGGTGGCGATTCTTCGACCCGGGCGGCCTGCCGGGACCGGGGCGGGTTGGTTTCGGTGCACCGGCTGGCGTGCCGGTTTTCGCCCGCAGGTTCCTGAACCCGCGACGGACCCGGGCTGGGGTGAGTCTGTTCTGTTCCGCCGGCCGCTCCCACGGCCGACGCAGATCCCGCGCGAGCGGGCGGGCCAGGCGGAGCTGAGCGTGCGCGGCCAGGACGAGCCACGTCCAGCGGTCCGCGGCCTGCGAGTCCCGCAGTTTGGGCCGGGTCCAGCCGAGAGTCTGTTTGAGAAGCCTGAAGGTGTGCTCCACGTCGAACCGGCGAAGGAACGCCTGCCAGCAGCGGTCTACGTCCTGGGCATCGGCGCCGGTGCCTGACCACCACAGCCAGACGGGCTTGTTCACACCGCCGCTCGGCAGCTTCTCGACCGCGAGCCGGATCACGGTTCCCTCGATGATCGGCAACGGTCCCTCGTAATCGATCCACGCCGCCCGTCGGGTCAGCCGGGGGTGCAGCCGACCCCAGGCTTGGGCAGTCGCGGTCCCGTATCGGTCGGTGTTGGTGACGGTGACCGCGGTGGCCTCGCCCCACGTGGTCGGGTCACCGAGGACGAACTCGCCTCCGTGCTTGGGCGGTCGACCACCTTGCGGTGGACAGATCCACGGCACCGGAACGGGCTTGCGCATGACCCGGTCCGAACGGAGCCGGCCCAGCACCTCGACGGGAAGATCATTTAGGAGATGGGCGATGCGGGGCGCGTCGTAGCCAGCATCGAAGACGACCAAGATATTCGGAGCCCCTGCCTGCCACTGGCCGGCTTCCACCAGGCGTTTGACGACGTCGCGGACCTGGTCGGCGGTAACCGCCGCCAAGTCGGCCCCGGGCTCCAGCCTGATCGCATCCAGTAGGGCCGTCCACGAAGTGCGGCCGGTCTCCAGGGCGGCGACGATTGAGTAGGGCCAGCCGGGAACCATCTGGTGCTTGCCCAGGCCGCGGCCGAACGTGTGGCAGAAGGACCGGTCTGAGCATGTGTCGGCGTCCGGCCGCAGCCACGGGGAGACATCCACCGCCAACACCAGGCGATTGTCCCCGGCCCTGGGCAACGGCACACTGGCCAGGGCCCGCCGCAGCCGGGCAACGTCGATCCGGCCCCGGTTCAGCCCGGAGTAGAGGGCACCATGACCCCTCCGATGCTCGGGCGCGAGGGCCAGGCCCACGAGAGTGCGGACCGGCCCATCGGAGCACAACAGGGCGTCGCACAGCTCAAACAACGCGTCGCTTCTCGAAACCAGGCACGCGTACAGCTCCGACCGGAACTCCACCACGTTCGCGAACGCGTCTCGTTGAACCTCGTGCTCGACCAGTTCCACGATCCCGGCCTCCGTGCCGCAGCGACCCTGCCCCAGGATCAGACCCCGGCCCGTGGCACGTCCGGTGAACTTGGAAGACCCGAACAAGTTCGAGCCCGTTCGATGCCCGGACGTTAAACGGCAAGCTCAGGGTGTCGGCGGGTTCCATGGGCTGGGTACGTGCAGTCCGGCTGGTAGAGGCTGCCCGCGCAAAGCCACCAGGCCGGACGGAGTACCGCCACACGCAGTGGAGAAGTCAACGGTGCCGCCGGAGAACACCGAATGCTCGAAGCTCACCGTGCTGCCGGAGAACTCCGCACGGTCGAACCTCACCGTGCCTCCAGAGAACACCGCGCGGTCGAATTGCGCCGTGCCGCCGGAGAACTTCGCGTCGTCGAAGTGCACCGTGCCGCCGGAGAACACCGCGCCGCCGAAGCTCCCCCCGTCGAAGACGACGCCCGTGAAGTCCAGGTCATGGCCCTGCCAGGAGCGCGGGTGTTCGGGTGGCAGTCGAAGGTGGTCGCGGATGAGGCGTAGACGGTGTGCCGGACTTCTCTCAGGGAGAGGTACAGGTGTCGGGCATCCGCGTCGCCCGACGGTAAGTCAGGTTCGGCGGTGTAGGGCAGGCGGAGGTAGGCACACAGGACGTCGATGCACGTCTGGCGCAGGTCGCGGGTGGGGGCGTCGTCGGCGAGGCCTGCCAGGGCGTACACGCCGCCCAGGCGTACCGCAGCGGATTCCGCGCCGAGCTGGGAGACGGCACTGGTGAAGCGTTCGGTGTGCAGGCGTGTGGCGTCGCGCAGCGCGGCGTCCTCGTCGACTCGCTGGCGCCGGTATGCCACGACCAGGGCCACCAGGGCACCGGCACCGGCGACCACGCCAAACGACAGCTTCACCAGGTCGAAAAGCGTGCTCGAGGCGAGTCGGGGCTCGGATTTGAGGCCCTGGGCTCCAAGCAAGTCCCACCCCGCGAAGAACACCAGAGCAGCTACCGTGATCGCGATGGTGAAGGACAAAGCGAGTACTGAACCAACGGGCCACAGGCGTAACCCGCGCCGTTCGACCCGGCGCCGTGGCAGATTCGAGGTCACACACCGTAGGACCGTTGAGGCGCTGGACTGGTTCCAAAAGGCCGCTTACCGACATCCACCGATGCCCGGGCGGCCACCTCGCTGAAGGGCCAGCGCAGAGGCCTCAGATCGCAGACCTCGGACCGTGGCCTCCAGGCCTGCCAGCCGACGAGCCGGGAGTGCTCCAGGCCCACGCAGGCCTGGTCCTTCTGGCCGCGGCCGTCATCGGTGCCGTCGTGGGCTGCGTCGGATAGGTAGACGTTATCCGACGTGATACCCCCCAGAGGCAGTTCAAGGATTGTTCGTGATCAATGCGGAGAAATCGCCGAACGGGTTCTACAGCTGCTTGCCAGGCCGAATGGCTCCCGCCCACCGCCACCTACCACTGCGCGTACGTCATCGGCTGGGTCGAGACCAAGCTCCGCTGGGACCTGGCCGCCGACGACCGCGAACGCGAAGCGCTCCTCGGACTGGCCGAGGACTGCCCCGACGCCACCGTCACCTACGAGACCGTCCCGGCCGACGCCAAGTAGACGCCCCTACGGGGACATGGCCAGCCGGGAGCCGATACAAAAGCGCATCTCCCCGGCCGCATGGCGGATCTCCTCGGGCTGCGCATCGGCTCGAGCGTCCCGAGGACCCGTTACGTATTGCTGCTCGTGCAGCGGCCCGACTTGCTCGGCGAGGGGGTCGGGGACGGTGTTGCGGACGGGCTCGGCGTGGGGGACGGGTCCAGCGTCGGGGAGGCGTCCGGCGTCGGCGAGCTCGTGCCCGACGGGATGCTGAACGGGACCTTGTAACCGGGAGGAAGGCTGATCCAGCCAGCAGGTTCGACGGCAAACGCGGCCGGCCGGACGTCTTCATGGCCCTTGGACGCCGGGCCGGAGGCGAGCTGGTCGCCGGCCTGGGTCCGGCCGTCCCGGCAGTCACCGGGAGTACCGGTGAGGGAGTCGCCCACCAGGACCGTGGCCACCGCGAGCGCGGCCACCGCCAGCATCGCGGCCGCAGGACGTAACCCGGGACGCGGCGCGGCCCCCCTGCCCATGACCGAGGGCAGGCCCACACGGAAGACCCTCCTTCCCAGGCGTTGCGGCTTGGGCCTGTCCGGCGTCGTAGCGGCCGTCGCCTCGCGGGCTTGGTCGAGGACGTCGTCGGCGTCGCGGCGGGCCTGCGCGCGGATGCCGTCGGCGTCGGTGTACGCGTTCGTACGGATCCGTTCGGCTTCCGCGTGTGCGGCCGTGCGCAGGGACTCGGCTTCGCGGACGGCGTCGTCGTGGATCTGCCGGACCGTGGCCCGCAGGCGCTTGTTCGCCGGCTGGGCCCGGCGCTGGAGCAGCTTGACGTCCTGCCAGTACCCGCGCCACTCCGTCACGAGCGCGGCGTCGGCCCGGAACTTCTCGGCGGCCGGCTTGTCCAGGCCGCTGGGGGCGGTGACGACCCGGACGAACTCGAGGAGTGACTCGAGGGAGGGCAGGCGCTTGCCGGAGAGCATCTCGTTCAGGCCGGTCGTGGTCAGGCGCGGCCGCACGGAGGCGGAGGCGACGGTCGCGTAGGCGGGAGAGCCGCCGGATATGTGGAGGAGGTTCAGCTTCTCGGTGAAGGCGGCCAGCGCGGCCTCGTACGCCTCGATCGCCTCGCGGTCCTGCGGCTCGACCCCGGGTTCTTCGGCTGCCATCAAACCCCCCTGCCTGTACGGAAAAGCCACGCTAGAGGGCGGTGAGGCCGTACGTATACGGATTGCGCCGAACGGTTGCGAACGCCCCGCCCCGTCCGGAACCAGCCCGAACCCGGCCGGCCGAAACGGAGGGCCGTCCGGGACCGGGCGGGCCCGTACGGATCACTGGGAACCCGGCGGCACGGGCGCTCTCCTGGAGTCATGACCAACACCGGTACCACCCCGCAGACACCCGACCCCGCCCAGCCCCCGGCCACCCGCGAACCGGAACCGGCAGCACGGGCGCACCACGTCCCCGACGCCGTGGTCCTGGTCGCGCTCCTCGCCACCTGCGCCGGCATCTACCTCACCGTCGGCGAAGCCGGATTCGCCGGCGTCATCAGCGCCGTCGCCGCCCTGTACGGCACCTGGCGCGCACGCCGTTGAACCCGGCGACGTCCCCTCGCAGGGCCCCGGTCTTCGACCGCCGTCCCCCCCGGGGCCGTGCCTGCGTCAGGTTTCGAGCAGGCCCAGTTCGCTGTCGGGCCGGCACAGCGGGCACGCCACCACGTCGGGGACGGTCAGCAGGATCTCCCGGACGCTCTGCGCGGTCGCCGGACGGCCACGGCTGCCCATCCGGCAGTCGCCGGTGTGCACCCGCTCCGGGGTCCGGCGTACGCCGATGCCGTACTCGATCCACCACTGCGGCGGCTGGGGCGCCGGCCGGCGTCGCGCCTTCTCGGCGTCGGCCGCGCGGACGGCGGTGATCCGCTCGTCTACCCGGGCCAGGGTCAGCTCCGTCCTTCTCGGCGCTAACGGCTGTACGCCTGTCCCCCGACGCCGTATCGCCGGGCCGACCGGGTCCAGGGCGCGGGTCACTTTCCTGATCAGCACCTGTCGGCCGGTAGGCATCAGGCGTCAAGGGCAGACGGAACCTCAGCCACGCTGAAAGTGGAGCGTGACGGTCTCGTGATCCGCCGACTCGCGTACGATTTCCATGTGCCCGCGCGCTGAACTGTATTTTCCGGTTCCACCCGTAATCGCTGCGTCGTTCTCCTTGGGCGGGCCGCCAGTTGCGAAGTTGAGGCTCTGGAAAGCCACTCGGCCTTCGTCCAGGTTGAGGGTGCCGATGCATTGCGTTCCGATGCTGGGGCGGGACTCCACTGAAACCGCTGTGCACTGGACTCCGCTCACCCCGATTTTTTCTCCATCCTGGTAGATGGTGGCACTGCGGACGAAATAGTCTCCCGCGCTGGCCCCTGCCGAGCCCACATCCACTTGATGCTGTTCCGTCACCACAGCCTTCAGCTGCAGCGTTTCACTCGTGCCCGACGATCCGGGAATGACCGAGGTGGCTCCGGCAAGGCTTGCGCCAGTGCACAGCGCTACGAATGCCGCGGCACCCGAGTACAACAACATGGCTCCACGCACGTCTTGACCTCTCCCACGGAATCAATGGCGAAGCGCCGAAGGCGCCCCGGTCATTCTGTTCACCTGGCACGGTGCCCAGCGAGCCGGCTGTGGCAAGCGGATGCACCCGTCGAGGGTTCTCGGCAGTCCGATCGCGGCCCTCCCGAACGCATCGAGCGTTTTCAGCGGTGCTTCTCCATGGTGAGGATGGCTCTGGTGATTGACGTGAGTCTGTTCGGGCTGGTCCGGGCATTGCGGAGGATGCGCCAGGTCTTGATCCGGGCGATGGCTCTCTCGACATTGCTCTGGTCAGCAGGCCCGTCGAGAGCCTCACGCTCGGGTGGGTGCAGCCTCATGCGGGTGTACTCCTTCGACTTCTCCACCCGCGCGTAGTGAGGGCCACCCGGCGTTACACAGCGCTCGCCGGGCTCCCGACCGCAGTCGGGGCAGGCCAAGTCGTACACCCGCCAGGGACGGGGGCGCTGCTGTTGCTTGGCCTTGCGCTGGTCCACGATCGGCTGGAGCCGCTCGTTGTGAGGGATCCGGCGGACTTTACCGGTGCCGCTCTGATCGTCGTCGCGGCACTCCACGCCTTGGCCTGCGTGACAGAGCGGGCAGTCACTCTTGATCCAGAAACGTCGCGCCACCTGCTTGTGCAGGAGCCGTGGCTTCGGCGGCGCCTCTTCGGCGGCGGCCTCCTCCTTGTTCTTCTCTCGCTGCGCGGCCGCCGCCCGTGCCTCGGCCAACCGCGGCGACGGGACGGTAGCCGGTTTCTCGAAGCCCGCCGACGCCATCCAGAACGCCATCTGCCGTGTCTCCCAGCCGTGGAGCAGACTGTCGGCGCCGGCCGCCACCTCGACCAGCTCCTCCACCATGGGGAGCAGCAGTGTTCGTGGAGCATCCCAGGGTGCGCGGCGGAGATCGGCCAGGAGGGTGCGGGCCCGTTCCGCCGCGGCGGACGCGAGAGCGGCCAGGTAGGCGGCGGCCGCGTCCGCGATCTCGTGTTCTGCCGTGGTGCGGTCGTGGCTGGCTTGCGCGTTGACGCGGACCAGGAGCTCGCAGACCTTCGTCTTGGTGCGGGGGCCGGCCAGCTCCTCTTCCAGGCGGGAGAAGTTGCCGCTACTGCGACAGGATCTCAAAACCAGGTCACTAGGGCACTGGTCCAACCGGTGCAGGCCCTCCCGGACCACAGCCCGGCGCGGCTGTGGTCGATGACCGTCCGCCGGCGCATTCCCGGGGGAGAGGCGTCAGTACGAGATGACGACGTAGGAGTCGCCGCCCGGCTCTCCAGAGCCGCCGGGGGCGCCGGGGCCAATTCCGGCGTTGCCGCCGTCGCCGCCTGCGGCACGGCCGTCCGGTGCGGGCTGCGCGGGCAGGCCGCCCTGCCCGCCGGCCTCGAGGACGCCGGGGGCGCCGTCGCCGCCATTTTGGATCGTGCCGGCTCCTGAGCACGTTCCGGTGCCGCCCTCGCCGCCGGCCCCGGGGACGATTCCCCCAGGACCACCACCAGCGCCACCGCCGCCGCCTCCCTGCCCGCCCGTGGCGACAGCCAGGGCTGTGGCATCGGGTGCGAGCAGGGCAGCAGCTTCTCCCGGCTCGCCGTCACCGCCGGGAATGCCGACGGGACCGGCCGTACCGCCTTCGCCGCCGGCTCCGCCTTCGCCTGTGTCGACCGTGTAGACGGTGCCCGGCGTCACCGGCACGGTGCACGAGACGTAGCCGCCGGCTCCGCCTCCGCCGCCTCCACCGCCGACTCCGGGGCCGGATCCGCCGGCTCCACCGCCTCCGCCGCCCGCACCCCAGACCCGGGCGGTCACGGACGTGACACCCGCGGGCGGGATAAAGGTTCCGTCGGAGGTGAACACCACTTCACCGCTGGGCGGGGGGGTGGGCGTCGGGGTGGGGGTGGTTGCGACGACGGGGCCTGAGTGGGCGGCGGCGCCATTCACGCCGACGCTGTCCCTCCCGCTGCAAATCTGCTGGGCAGCGGTCGCACTCGCCGGCCCGCTACCGAGGAGCGGGCCATTGAGGAGGCCGTTCTGGAATGTGACGTGGGTGACCTCAGAGCGCTGATCGCACTCGACCACGTTCGCGCCCGGGCCCCCATCCCCGCCGGCGTAGGCGTGGACGAAGGCACCACCGGCCCCGAACACACTGACGCTCCCGACCACGGCAGCTACCAGAGCAGCCCGGTGAAACTTGCGCACAACATCTCCCTGTCATCCGATTTGTCGCCATGCCCGACGGAGGGAAGTAATGGACATTAGGCGAGGTTTGTGGCCGCTTGACCGCAACACGCATCAACTCGCGAAGAGGTGGCGAGAGCACGACTGGCGACCGGCCCCGCAAGGGCGCCCTGCCTCAGGGCACCGCTGGGCATCACCCCGCCGTGCACACCACAGGCCCCCGGGCGGCCAGCCTTCACCTCTCCCGGGCCCGGTTTTGGAGTCGCACCGTTCAACCGGGCCGCGACCCCGGGTTGGGCGTGCCGGGTCGGGCGTGCCGGGTCGTTACAGGACTCCGGGTAGAAGGCCTGAGGCGGTGGAGAGGAGGCCGCCGAGGAGGCCGCCGGTCGTGGCGGAGGCGCCATTCACGCCGCGGCTGTCCCTCCCGCTGCAGATCTGCTGGGGAGACGTTGCGGTCGCCGGGCCGCTACCGAGGAGCGGGCCATTGATGAGGCCGTTCTGGTACGTCACCTGCGTGACCTCGGACTGCTGATTGCAGACCGTCACGTTGGCGGGCTGGTCCGTCTCCGTATCGCCGTGGGCCGAGGCGACACCGGCGCCGAACACGCTGACACTTCCGACCAGGGCAGCTACCAGGGCAGCCTTGCGAAGCTTGCGCACAGCATTTCCTCTTCGTCCGAGCCGCTACCATCCTTTGGATGGAAATTACAGACCTGGACGTTATGTGAGATTCATGCCCTTTTAAGCGTGACACGCCTACGGCGGGGCCTGCGGGCCTCCTTCCACTCTGACGCCCACCTGGTTCTTGGCCCTGCCGCGTGCAGTCTGCGCGCGCACCGCCTACCCGGGCCGCCTGGGCGCATGTGGTGCCGCTGGATCCGGCCGGCTTCCCGTGCGGCGTGCTGTGCCGATCGTGCAACGTCGCCGGAGCGGCTGACTCACGGCTGACGCACCGCGTGCAGCAGCTCGGGGCCGGACCAGGAACGGCGGCCGCCCGGGCGTCCGGCCTTGTGAACCAGGGCTGTGAGCCGTGCATTCACCGGTGCTGTCAGGCCGTGCCGTTCCGCCATGGCGACGACCTCGCCCTGGAGGTCGCCGATCTCCGTCGCCCGCCCGTGCTCCAGGTCGTCCCACATCGAGGATCGCGCGTGCGCGTCCACCTGGAGGCTGGCCGCGGCGATGCGGCGGAACAGGGCGTCGGGCAGGCGCAGAAGCCGTGGCGTGAGCCGGGCGGGGACGGGGCCGAGCCGGGCCGGACGGACTCCTGCCGCGGCGAACGCCGCCAGCGCCTCCTCCTGGCACAGCGCGAGGCACGTCCGGTACGGGCGCGCTCCCAGCTGTTCCCGGCGGCAGGCCGGACAGCGCGTTCACCGCGTTGTTGAGGTTCATCAGCAGTTTGGCGTGCTGCACCTGCCGCATGTCGTCGCGCGGCTCGACCGGCAGCCCGGCGGCCGTCAGCGCCGCCACGAGCGGGGCCGAGGCGGTGCCGCCGTCGAGCATCAAAGTCCCGCCAGTGCCCTGGTGGAAGGTGTCGGGTGCGGTCCGCACGACGTTGTACGGCACCATCCCCGCGAGCACGGTGACGCCCGGGAGTTCGTCCCGCAGCAGGCGGGCGTTGTGCAGCCCGTTCTGGAAGCTGACGACGACGGCTTTCGGGCCGAGCCGTCCGGCCAGTGTCCGTCCGGCCGACACCGTGGCGGCGGACTTGACGGTGACCAGTACGCAGTCGGCGTCGGCGACCGCGTCCGGCTCCGTCGTGAGCGTCAGCCGATCCCGGGGGACACGGACCTCGGGGCGGCCTCCGCCGCTGAGCGTCACCCCTTCGTGTAGCCCGTCCAGCACCGAGGGCCGACCGATCAGTGTGACGCCCGCGTGCTGCGCGAGATGGCCGCCGAGATAGCAACCGATGCTGCCCGCGCCGAACACCGCGATCCGCGGCCGCTGGTCGCCGGTGGAGTAAGGCATGTGGGCATCGCTCCTGGTTCGCAGTGGTTACGCGAAGGTAGGTGGGAATCGTCCGCGGATCTCCACCAACCAGGTCCGCGCCTACGACCTGCTGCGGATGTTCGGCCGCGAGGGCCACCCCACCCCGCTGGGGCAGGCGTTCGCGGAGTACGGGCGGATCGCCAAGACCGAGCACCTGCTGCGGATGGTCGACCCGGTCGACGACACCTACCGCCGGCAGATGAACCGCCAGCTCACCGTGCAGGAGTCCCGCCACAAACTCGCCCGCGACGTGTGCCACGGCAAGCGCGGCACCATCCACCAGGCGTACCGCGACGGCATGGAGGACCAGCTCGGCGCGCTCGGCCTGGTCCTCAACGCCATCGTGCTCTGGACGACCCGCTACATCGACGCCGCCGTCGCCCAGCTGAAGGCCGAGGGCCACGAGATCCCAGGCGAGGACATCGCCCGGCTCTCCC
This sequence comes from Streptomyces virginiae, assembly GCF_040638905.1. Lineage (GTDB taxonomy): Bacteria > Actinomycetota > Actinomycetes > Streptomycetales > Streptomycetaceae > Streptomyces > Streptomyces virginiae_B. The sequence continues at coordinate 40,751 of NZ_JBEZYV010000039.1, forward strand.
CGCTCAAGCACCGCAACCTCAACGTACTCGGCCGCTACAGCTTCACCGCCTCCACCCCGGCCGCTGGCGCACTGCGCCCACTGCGCGATCCGGACGCGGCCGGGCTCGGGCTCGATGAGGACGACCAGGAGCAGAGGCCCGCTGGGCGTCTCCTGCCGGGAGCCGGATCGTTGTCCGGGTGGGATGCCGGGCGGGGCACGGCCTCGGTCGAGAAGCTCGTCCTCGACCGTGCCGCCGGCGCGTTCCCGCCCCCGAAGTCAACCTGTAGGAGGAATCCGATGCCGGTGGTGCTTGACGATGAGATCAAACGAACGTACGAAGCGATCAGGGCGGGCGATCTTACATGGGCCGTCTTCGGCTACGTGGGCTACCGTCAACTCGGCGTCGATCACGTGGGCGTGGACTCGGACTACGAGGTCTTCTGCGGCCGATTGGCGACCGATGACGCCGCTGCGCGTGTTGTTACCAACAGTTTCGAAGTGAAGGTGCGTTTCGCTTACCGCCGCTTCGAAGCTGAGGAGAACGGCTCTGAGCGCGCCAAGTACGCCTTGTTCCGCTGGTCCCCGGCGTACACGGAGCTTCGCGAGAAGGCCAAGCTCTCCTCCGACAAGATGAACCTCCAGATGGTCGTGCTGGACTGGGATGCCGAGGTCTTCGCCTCCTCGATGGATGACCTCGCCCACGCCAAGGTCGTGGCCCAGCTCGGAAACTGACAACGACCGGGCCAGGTCTGCACCCGGATTACCCCGGGGTACGGACCGGGCCCGGTTCGTGCGGTGGAACTCGTGGTCAGCCGGTGCCCGCGAAGAAGCGTCACCGCCGCCCACGCCCGGGCCGCCCCGAGCGCGCAGCCCATAATCCCTGCGCCGTGCGGCGCCCCACCACTTCGCCCTCAGCCCACGCAACGACATCCTCACGCACAGATGACCTGGCTCCACCCCGCCGACCACGGCGTTGGGGATCGATCGAGCCGTGGGTATCGCTGAGATTGATCATGGTCTCTGGGGTTGGTTCCGGCCTCGGGGACGGGTTGGGCCGACGGTGGACTGGGCGAATCCTCAGACCGCCTCGGACTGAGGCCGTCAGGCTCGGCGCCTGTGCGGGCCGATGGGTGGCGGGGGCCCGCAGGCACTCGACATCGGAGCCGGGGCTTGCGGGCCAACTGGAGGCCGCGCTTCGGCACTCCGTCCGTCACGTGAGCAGCCGCCATGAGCGACGAGAGGGCGACACATGGCGCCGTCCCGCGCACTGTCCGGATGCCCCAGGCTGCGGCTGCTCGTTTCGGCGACTCTCAGTGTGTCCTGTGGCTCTTCGCGGAGGGCGGCAGAGCCATTCCCAGGAGGGCGTCGATAGTGTCGCCGTCCATTGCACTGTCGAGGTGGAAAGATCGGCGGATCAGGCTGGCGAGCTTTTGAAGATCGAGGCGAGTGCGGGCGATCAGCAGGATCTCACCGAAGAGGCCGGCTGCATGGCCCGGCTTTCGCTCGATGTACCAGTCGAGCAGTTTCACCACGTCGGTCCTGATGTCCCCGAGAGAAGGCTCGCCCTTGCCCCACTTGCGGGCCCTTTCGACGTCGTCGGCGAGGCCGCCGAGCACTGCCTCGATCAGGGTCGTGCGCAGTGCTGAGACGGGGAAGAGGCTTCCGGGGCTGTCGGTCAGGGCGACGGCGGGCCACCAGGCCAGTGTTGCGGCCGCATCGTTGGGCTCGTCCTTCCGTGCGGACCGCCGCTTTGCGCTCTTGGCTTCTTGGTCTTCGAGGCTGTGCCGGATGATCTCGGTCAGTTGGTTGTGGTCGTTTACGAGCCCGCGCGGCTGGGTGGTGCCGAAGGACGTGGTGCCGGCAAGGAGGGTTGCTGGGCCGTGGGTGCTGCGGTACTGCTCGGCCCAGTCGCTTGCGACAGGCTCTGACCACAGCGGCCGGTCGGCCCCCGCGACCGGAGGGGCTGCGGGATCCTGCGAGGCGCCCAGGGAGGCGTACAGCGTGTCTCTGAAACCCCATCCGTAGGTACCTGTCCTCCCCTACTCTGCGGCTATGAACAACCCTGACACCCGTTCCCCCAAGCCTCCTGGACGTATACGTCGGTGGTGGACTAGGCGATCTGATCGCGCAGCGGAAATCCAAGAGTCGGGCAGGCTCACGGCGGCAGTTCGGTGGGCCCTAGGTGTTGCCGGGGCCGCGATGGCAGGAGCCGGAACGTGGGCCGTATTCACCGTCGAAACGGAAGCTGGTCCTGCTGCACTCGTCGTGATCGGTGCTCTCCTGTTCTTTGTTGCCATCATGGGGCGGCAGATCAAGGAAGTCGGATTGACTGACGGCGTCCTCGCCTACGCTGAGCTCAAGAACAGAATCCGCAACGCAGATAGCCCGCAAGCTCGTGTTGATATCGCTACCGCAGCAGCTACCGCGAACCCAGCAATCCAGCACGACCCAGAAATTCAAGAACTGTCTCACGCCGCATACGAAGAAATTGTGGCCGGAAATCTGGTAGAGATATTCGGCCAAGAAGCCGTGCACTCATCTGGCCCTTACGATCGCGGCGTCGACATCACAGTAACGGTGAACAACAAGAAAGCAGGTATTGAGACCCTGTTCGGACTCCCTGACAGGCACCTCAGCGCTCAGCGCCTGCTGAACAAGGTTGAAGGGATGCTCAACGGAAGCCCAGACATGGACGCGGTCATTATCGTGAGCACGATGCACGAACCTCCTCTTTCTGTCCTTGGCGCTGCAAGGGACAGGGCCGCAGCCAACGGAAAGACCTTCCAGTACGTGCGGTGGAACTCAAACAGCGACGGCCCGCAGCTGGAACGAGTCCTTCGGGACCACCTCCAGGCCTGACACGCAGGCCACGGCTTGGACCTTCTTCGGCGGGTACAGCACGCCGCTGCCAGCGGTCGGCATGGTCGCACGCCGCTTGGGCGGGGCGGACGGCGTCACGCCCTCCGACTTCTATCCACGACATCGGGAGCGACAGTGCCCAACAGGCCAGTCCAACACCGAATCGCTTCGCTAGCCGTCGCCGCAGTACGGCAGGTCTGGAATCGCGGGGGCCACGCTGTGGACGAAATCCAAGAAGACTATGGCGAAGACCTTCTAGTTCAGATATGCCTGAACGGCCGAATGGACCCGGCGAGAATATGGGTGCAGGTCAAGGGCACTGAAAGAGACACAAGCAAGAAACTACCGACTGTCTCAGTAAGTTCTGACCAGGTGCTTCGTTGGGCAAGAACCGCTGATCTGGTGGTGGTCGTGCTGTGGGATGTCAACGCGGAACAGGGTTGGTTCATCCTGCCGCAAGACCAATTCGATCAAGCAGACTTGGCTTCGGGTGTCGGCGGCCACAAGTTAAACCTGAAGTTTTCGCGGGAAGTAAAATTCGATATAGACGCGGCTGAGCGCCTCGCATGGGCGGCGCGCATTGAACATGCAAATCGAACTGTCGTCTACGCACGTGCGGGGCTTACCGAAGCAGTAGAAATGAATCTAGAGACCAACAAACATTTCTACAAGGGAATCATCGTTTCAACAGTCTTCAATTTCGCCGTATCGACCATGCTTGTTACACCTGTCGAAGGTGGCGGACGCCTATCCGAAGAATTCATGCTGCTGGTCTGGGAGCACTTCAAAAACGAAGACCCAACCCTCATGGACGAAGCCACGGGTCGAGCCATGATGCTCGCTGTTTTCCAAATGGTCGCTGATTATTCCGCAGGGAATGGCGCGCCTCTCGGAATCGTCAAGGAAACGTGCGAGGTCCTCTACCCTCTCCTCTTCAGCTCCGAACTGCTTGCGATCCTCGCCGGATACACCGAGAAATACTATCCAAAGGGTCAACAGGTCAGGGGCGGCTTCATTTTTCCTGCCGACAGAGCAGAGTCGGACCGTGCCTAACCCGGCTGGCGGCGGACTGCCGGTCGCCGCCAGCCGGGCCGACGTCACCCGGCGCCCGTTGCGGTGGCGCGACGCCTGCGGACCAGTTCTGCGCACAGACTGCCGCCGCCGGGGTGCCACTCCATCGGCGGCACGACGGCCGAACCATGCTCTGCGCACCAGTCGACCGGGACCAAGCCGCCGCAGTAGTGCCACGTGCACGCGCACTCCTCCGCCGAGCCGGCGTACGGCACTCCGTGGCGCAGCACCCAGGCAGCGCTTAAAATTGGGCGTAGGCGTAGAAGGAGGTGAAAGGACGTGAATGCCTGGCACTGGCGTGAGAGCGCAACGGAGCGGGCGGCGAGAAAGCAGCAGGAGGCTCTCGACAGAAATCGAGACTTGGCAGACAACGTCGAGCACATCGGAGGCGGGGTTGGTCGCATCGCTGACGGGTTCAAGGACATGCGGGCGGGTAGGTCCAGTTGGTGGCGGCGGGGTCGGTGAACCCTTGACGCGGCCTGAGACTGAGGTCATCGAGCCTGGCTGACTGGCCGGGCTCTTCGTTGTCCCTAGGGGGTGCGTTCGCGCCGGCGCAGTGTCGGCGCCTGGTCGCTGGGGTTGGCGAGCATCCGCCGGACGGTCTCCGGGTGCCAGCGTTCCCCGCGCTTGGGCCGGATGTCCTCGGCCCCGCCCGCCCGCCCTTCCGCAGCACCCCGCAGGCCGGCCAGGCCAGCGTCAGCCGCAGGCCCCCCGACCCCGGCCGGAACCGCTCGATCACCCGCACCTCCCCCGGGACCGCCAACGGCCCTGTGCCCGGGGCAGCCAGCCGGCGCACGGACGCCCCGAACCCTCCCGCCACCAGCCCATGGTCATGGAGCGGGAGTCCGATCTCTCGCCCCCCACCCTTCGACCGACCAGGAGCCCGCATGTCCATCGAGCTCGACTTCCCGGAATTTCCCTACGCGGAACCCCCCGGCGGCATCACCTGCTGGCAGAAGCCCTGGAATGGCGTCCTCGTCCTGGTGGACCAGATACCTTTCAAGACCGGCGACAAGGTCACCTTCCACATCACGGTCTGCAGCGACGCCACCGGGCAGACCGCTGGTGCGGAGATCCAGGGTGTCGCGAGCATCACCGCTGACACCACCTCTGCCAGCTACACAATCCCCTGGGACGGCGTCCTGGACGCCGTCACCGAGGGTTCCATCATCGCCTTCTACACGCTCACCCCCGTCGACGGCAGCGCGTCATCGACGTCGCAAGAAGCCATCGTCCGGTACTCCCGTCAGCGGCCCGGCGGCGCCGTTTGCGGTCCGGACAACTGAGCCCTGTGGGCCAGGTCCTTGCACCAGCTGCTGTGCTGCGAGGCGGATCCCAATATCGTTCGTGCCCGCACCACCTGGCAGCCGGGGATCAGCTGTGGGGTTGCGACGTGCAGGCTTCCAGGTAGGCGATCCAGTCTGTTGCTGCGCGGCGGCGCCATTGTGTGGCGGTCACGACGTGAAGGCCGAGGAGTGGGGCCAGGACGGCTGGAGGGAGGTCTTGGGCGAGTTGGGTGAGCGCGGTGTTGCGGGCCGGGCGGATTGGAAAGCTGAAGGTCGCCTTGCTGGCCCCGCACCGTGGAGTGCGCGAGCGGAGAGGCGCCGGACGGAGAAGTAGACCTCAACGTCCTTCGGGGTCCACTCCCATGGGTACGTTCCGTTGAACAGCGCGAACCGGCGCACCAGACTCAACTGGTCCTCGATCGTCTTCCACCGCATGTCAGCGCGCGGCGGGGAGCGGCCGCGCTACTCCGAGCCAGGTCTGAGAATCCCTGGCCCTCGCCAACAGCCCGGCTCTGCTGCTGCCGCGTCCATCCCGTCAGCATCGCCTCGAAACATCGCCGAAGCCGGTTCCAGCGCCCGGACGTTACCCGGCACGCCCAGGCTGATCGCGCCCGGCACATCGACAGGAACCACACCAGCTCCCACGGCTGCGTCAGATGCAACATCGTGGCGTTGAATCGGTATCTCCCGAGGCAGAAGGCCCCACCATCACCTGAACGAGCGACCGGCGCACCCGGCCGGCGGGGTCGTGGCGGGTGAGGATGAGGAGTTGGGGGCGTGCGAGGGTGCCGGTGATGGCGCCGATGATCGCTTCGGTGGTGTTCCCGCGTCTGATCTTGGTCCCGGCGCGGTCGCGGGCTCCGGGCCGGTAGCGCTGGTTGAGGGCTTTTACGACCAGGCCCTCGACGCCGGTGACGTCCGTCCAGTCCTCCAGCCACTCCCTGGCCTTGTCCGGGTCGGTGGTCATGGGGCACAGGGTCCACGGGGCGGTCAGTGCGCGGGCGGCGAAGAGGACCTCAAGGCGTCGGCGGCGCTCGGTGTAGGCCAGCGCCAGCAGCTCGATGCCGTCGATCTACAGGGCGTCGAAGGCGATGAAGAACGCGGGGGTCTTCGCGGCGAGCGCGGTGGCGGTGCGGCCGCGGGCGGCGGCCCGGCGCTGGAGGGCTTCGAAGGACAACCGGCCGGCTGCGGTGTCCCAGACGACGAGCTCGCCATCAGGACCAGGCCGTCCGGCAGCTGCTCGGCGGCCGAGACCAAATCGGGGAACCGGTCCTGGACCAGGGATCCGCGCCGGGTCTGCAGGAGCAGGCGGCCGTCGGGGCCGGTGGGGGTGTCGCGCGGTGGCCGTCGAACTTCTGTTATGCGCTGCTGGGCAGTCCGCCGCTTCGGCATCGGGTCGCTCGGACCATGCGTGCGGAATCGGCTCGCCTCTGATCAAGGACCCTGGCACTCTGCCCCTCATGCAGCATGTAGACCCCATCGACCAGGCGCGACGTCTCGTCCGCAGCCGTTTCCCCGACGCGCTCTCCGTGGTCCTCTCCGGCTCCACGGCTACCGGAAGAGCCACTGCCAGCAGCGACCTGGACATCGCGGTGCTCATCGAGGACGGCGGCGTGACCTGCCGGGAGACGATCCGGTTCGAGGAACGTGTCGTAGAACTCTTCGTCCACACCCGTACCGGTCTCCTGGAGCTCTTCGCCGCAGACATCGCCGCACGGCGGGCGGTACTTCAGAACATGTATGCCTCAGGTCTCGTTCTAGTCGACTCCAACGGCGAGGCCGGGCGCGCTCGCGCGCTGGCCGAAGCGGACCTCCGTAAAGGTCCGCCCGCATTGGAACCAGAGACAGTCGACACGAAACGCTACGGTCTGACGGATGCGCTGGACGACCTCGCTGACGCGAGCGACCCCATCGAGCGTCTGGCCGTGGCCGGGTACGTGGTCAGCGCCGCCGCCGATCTGCTCTGCGACCACCACCACGCGTGGATCGGCGGCGGGAAGTGGTTGCCCCGCCGCCTATTGGAAGCCGACCCACAGCGTGGAGCCGCCCTTCTCGAAGGACACCGCCACTTGTGCGGCTCAGGCGAGCCCACAGCACTGATCAGCGCAGCGTCGACAGTGCTCGACCTCGTCGGCGGCCCCCTCCGCGAGGGCTACCGCAGGACCTGGCACGGCACCATCGACTCGGTTGCCGCGGCACACTGACACAGACTTGCCACCGCAGCGGACACCGGACAGCTGGCCACCCTGTCCAAAACTTCTGCTCTGCCGCGAAGCCGCTCGCCAGGACGCCGGAGCCGGGGACGGGCTCGGCGGCCTGGGCGAGCATCGGCTCGAAGGGCGGGGTGAGAGCCACTCGAGGATGGCCTCCTTGACCCCCGCTCCGGGCCTGGCACCCGACAGCCTCCCCCGGGACAGTCATGGAGGGGGCGGGGTCACGGCCAGAGGGTCCTGCCTCGTCAGGCTCCAGGGTGAGCCGGCTGCTTCCAGCAGACGCGCTCGCTGCCATCATTGGGGTAGAGCCTCTTCCCCTGGCTATCGCAGGGTAAGAGGTGTCGTTGGCGCGGACAGGCTTGCCCAGTAGGGCTGACCTGGGACAACGGGCGATGTCCGATTTGCCGGGCTCCCAGTCCCGGTCACACCTTCGGTCCCCCGCTGAAAGCAACCGTCCAGGCAACCGTTCATACCCCTTCCGGTGCAACCCTCTCCGCGGCTGCCGTAGGCCGGGGAAGGCACGGCGTGGGCCAGGCCGAGTCCCACCTCCAGGCCGCCCACCGCTCCGCCTGCGCGAAGCCCCCGGAGCGTTCGGCGAGCAGCGCCAGGACCTCACCGCGGGCGGCGTGCGCCCGCGAGCTCCCACCGGCCAGCCGCCATCGCCTCGAACGCTACGGGACAGCCCTTAGGAACGCCCCAGCGCGGAGCGGAGGGTGATTCCATATAGATTCCGCAGGCGCCGCACCTCCCATACGGACAGGGCCGTCACCGACAGGGGTCCGCCGAGGAGGAAGGCGGTGAGTACGGCCGCCGGGGCGGCAACATCGGCGTCGTCGAAGAACTGGAGCACGGCGAGCGACCACACCAGCAGCGGCGAGATCAGCGGGGGCAGCAGCTCGTGTACATCGGCGGTGCGGAAGCAGGAGTTGAGGCCGGTGACGGTGGCGAACAAGGTGAAGCACACCGCAGCGACGAGGCCGACGGCGCACGCGACGCCGCCCACGATGAGGATCAGGGCGAAGACGAGGCCGCTGATGATCGTGCCGAAGGTCTTCCCGAAGAAGCCGAACGTGATGTCGTTTCCGCCCAACCACTGCCCCACCGGGATGTCACCGCGCAGGAAGGCGAGCATCAGCCAGATCATGACCGCCCCCAGGAAGATCGCGCCCACCGCGCGTAGGGGCCAGATGAGCCGGGACACGTACAGCTGGCCCAGCGGGGACCGGGCGCCGAGGATGAAGACGGCGATGCCGACAAACCCGGCTACCAGCACGATCGCGCACCCGAGCACGAGGTCTTCCAGTTTACCGAGGACGAAGTCCTGGCGCCCCGTACTCAGGGGGTAGGCGAACACCAGCCACAACGTGGCACCCATGCCGAGTGCTGTGCGCAGGAACTGCATCCGGCTGATGGCCGAGTCCTCGACACGACCCGGCCGGGTCGGGCTGGTGAGTGCGACGGCGAAGTTGACGGGGCTGAAGACGGCCGAGCGCACCGCGCCCAAGCCTTGCTGAGTGGTCAAGTTCGTCCCCCCGAAGACACTTTCGATTTCGCGCCGACCACTCTAACCGATTGTGATCACTTCATCGTGCCGTGCCCGGATCCGCTCCACCTGACCAAGAGGCCGTGCGAATGGGTGTGGTTCGCGGCCAGATCCTTCAGTTCTCGTCCCGCTCCCGGCCTCTCCAGTCGGGAGCGTCCCTTCACCGAGGAGCCGCCCAGTTCTGGGAAGACGGGACTCCCGACGCGGTCGCAATCGACGAAGCCGTGCAGCTGGCGAAGGAATTCAGCACGGACGACTCCCCGGCCTTCGTGAGCGGCCTCCTGGGTCGTCTCAAAGAACTCCAGCCGAGCCTGCGGCGCGACGAGCGAGTGCACCCCTGCAACCACCTGCCCAGCCCCCTTCCGGTGCAACCCTCACAGTGGCTCAGCGGGAGGCCTCCCAGCCTTAGGGGCCGACGCCTCGCCACTCCACGAAGTCGGGGTCAGTGAGGTCCACGTCCTCGGCGTTCTCCAGGCCGGCCGCCGCGAGGAAACCCGGATGTCGGCCGGGCGGTGCGCGACGCCGATGGCGACGCCGTCGTAGCGCACCCGGCGCCAGCCCTGCTCGTCGGGCGGGTAGACGATCAGCTTGGCAGCCATGCGCCCAGCCTCTTGCTGTCCCTGCCCACCGGCACCCGGCCGCGCGCGAACGGGTGACGCCCGCCCCCGCCGCAGCTCGCGGACTACCGCACCGGCGCCTGCGGCCGCGGAGTACGTTCGGGAGTACGGGGTGCGGCCCTGGCCACCAGGGCCGCGACGGGGGCCGCACCCCGACAGAGCTTGCCGACCGTGCGACGCCCGCGGCTTGAGCCAGTTCCCTCGTGCGGGTGGACCCGGGGCCAGCGACGAACCGGTCCGGTTCCACCGCCGTCGCAGGGCTCATGAAGCCGATCGACGAGCAGCACATCGCGGAGCCCGGCCTGGTGGTCCTGGACATCACCGGCAGGGACGAGGACACCGTCCGGGCCGTCATGGCCGCGCCGGAAGAGCGCTGGGCCACATCAGGCGTCGGCCCAGAGCGCAGGGATCCCGGCGAGCCCGGCGTCCGGGCTCGGATCTACGCCGACGTCCTGCGCCCAGGACGGGGCGGCCCGTGAGTGGAGCCTGGGCAAGCCCTTCGTGAAGGGCTTGCCCAGGGTCGCCTAAGGCTTGCCCTGACGCTCAGGCTTCTTCGTCCTTCACCCCCCACACGGGATACGCCCGCCCGGTGCCATGGCAGTGGCGGCACGATCCGTCGCCTCCGGAGGAGCCGTGCGCGTTGATGTTGTCGACGGCATCGCGCAGGAGCCGGGCGAGGCCGTCGACGTGACCGGCGTGGAGGTCGATCTGGTGGCGCTTGCTCCAGCGCGGTCCCGGGCGTGGCTGTGCCCAGTTCGTGGGTGATGCCGTGGGTGACTGTCGTGATCAGTTGGTGGAGCTGGCTCATCGTCTCCCCGCCTGATAGGTCCACTCGCGCGGTGAAGCCGATGTCGTCGGGCTGGGTGAGGGAGAGGAACGCGTCGGGGCGGTCGGAGGGTTCAAGTCGGCCGACGGGCTCGCCGTGGGCGCCGTGGAGGGCGGCCAGGGCATGCCACATGTCTCCCGGGAGGCTCGGCACGAGCCCGGCGTAGGACTGCTCGTTTCGTCTCATGGCCCTGGTGTACGGCCGGCGAGGCGGCCTCGGCCGGCTCCGGGCCGCCGCGTTCCAGACGGTGCGGTCACGACCTTGGAAGGCGTCCCGTCCTGCGGCCTGGACGCCGGGCAAGCCCTCCATGGCGGGGGCTTGCCCAGCCGGGACGTGACCGGTCAGCGGCCGGGCATGACCGATCCGGATCCCGCGATCGGTCAAACAGCACGTCAGCGCCGTGACCGGTCCATGCAACTCCCGAACGGCCGGTGACCGGTCATCGGTCACCGGCCAGCCACGGCCGCGCCCTGTGGCAGGGGCTGACGGTGACCGATGACGCCGCCCGGCCCGCCCAGTGAGGGTGGGCAAGCCGGTGTTCGGGGGTGGCTTGCCCAGGCTCCCCTTGGGCTTGCCCGGCGGGCGTCGCGGTCAGCCGCGGCGGCGGAAGAGGCCGCGGCCCGGCCCGGCCGGCTCCCGGTCGTCCTCGAGGGGCCGCGGCACTGCGGCCTGGAGGCGGGCGGCCTGTTCGCGGGCGACGTCGTCGGCGTGGCAGGTGCCGCACACGCTCAGGTCCCCGGCCGTCCAGGCACCGCCGCGCGCCGTGGTCTCCTCCCAGCGGTCGTCAGTGAACCTCCGCCCGCACCGCTTGCACACCGGCCGCTGGGCCTCCCGTTCGGCGGCCTGGCGCTGGGCGGCACGCTCGTCGGCGCGGGCCATCTGGTGGCGGTAGAGGGCGTCGCCGTCGGGGTTGTTGAGCGCGGCCGTCAGCGTCTGCTCGCCCTTCCGGCCGAGCCGCCGCCACACCGCCCCGTCGGCGCCGTGCTCGTGGAGCTGCTTCAGGGTGGTCACGACAACGGGCACCGCCTGGCCGTAGTCGAGCGCGGTGATCCCCCGCTCGAAGGTGTCGTACCGGCGCGGCGCCCAGTAGCGACGGCCGGCCTCTTCCAGCACGGCGACCGTGTTGGCGACCTTGGCCTCGGTGGTGTCCGCGAACACGAACGCCACCGGGGGCAGACCCTCCCTGCCGGTCGGCGGGTAGAACCGGCGCCACAGCCGCCTCTCGTGGTCGACCGTCTCGATCGCGTCCGGCCGGGACCGGACCAGGTCCACGGTGCGCTTGTCTGCGCCCGACGGCAGCAGCCGGCCCCACTCCCAGTACCGGCACAGCTTCTGCACCAACTCGTGGGCATCCTCGGTACGGCGGTCGACCTCCACCAGGAGCACCGGCACCCCCGACATCGGCGCCCGCACCATCAGGTCCGCCCGCTGCACGAAGCTGTTGCCCAGCCGGTGCCCGATCTCCGTCTGGAAGCCGAGCCGGTGGCCGATCCCGGCCCGGTGGAGCTCGGCGGCCGTCGAGGTGACCGCCGCGGCGTGGTCGTCGTATCCGGTGCCGAGCAGCTCCCCGGTGTCCGGGTCGTACTTCGCCTCGCGCAGCACCGAGACCCGTATCCCCTTCGGCTCCAGCAGCCTCTTCGCTTCGCTGTGTCCGCGTTTGGTGAGCACCCACACCTGCCGTTGGTCCTCCTGAACCGACTCGATCCTCACCAGGTGGTGGTCCTCCAGATCCAGGAGGTTGTCCCGCGTCAGCTTGTCGTGCTTGTTGCCCGGACGGGTCAGCTTCCACAACTGGTCGGGCGTAGCCCTCTGGAAGATCCCCAGCGCTTCAAGCAGTTCCCGGCGCCTGGGCCCGGTCGAAGTCCTCCTGTGCTGGGGACGCCTAGGTACATGAGGGTTGTCGGACCTGCGGCGACCCCTTGCCCGCCCGGTCTGACCTGCGGATACGCCCCGCTTGGCGGGACGGGGCGTGGAGGGGGTGATGGAGGGGTCCACGGAGGGGGTCTTCCGGGCCTGTTCGGGGGTCTGCTCGGGTTCGTCGGCGGTGCTCGCCACAGGTGCTCCTGGAGGGTGAGGGCGGGCCTGTCCCGCCATTCACCTGCTACAGGTAGGTTTTTCGGCCTCGGTGTGACGCCGCCCCTCGGAAAACCTCTCCGCCGTGACCTCATCGTGATCAACCCGGTGTGACGACGCAGCTTTGTTGGCAAAGAGTGGTGCGGGTGGTCGCGGGTCCCAGCGCTGTGTCGCTGCGTAGTCGGCAAGGAAGCCGCAGGCTAGTTGGCAAGATGCCGTCACGTTGTGTGACCTGGTTGCGCAAGGACCTTTCGCGCCTGACAGGACAGCCTGTGCCCCGGGCAAAAGGGAGGGGCCTGGCTCCGAACGCCGGCGGAATCTTCAGGCGGCTGCCGCGAGGGTGGTGGCCGCCTGGCCCCGGCGTTGCTTGCGGGCGGGTTGTGCGTACGGGGGGCTGTCCCGGCCTGGTAGCACGTCGTTCTGGCCGGTGCGGGAGGGTGTCATCGCGAAGGGGGGCGCACTCCAGTCCTCCGTACTCTCCGGACCCATCCAGTCAACCAGAACCTGTACCTCTACCAGTAACCAACAACCCCAGTCCCGCCTCCCGGACCACTGCCCCCGCCCCAGCACACGCCAGAACCCCAGCCCCGGATCTCGCCGGACCGGGGGTTCTGTCAACTCAAGCCGTGACAGTTCAGTGAACTACGGGCCGTCGAGGTGGAGCCGGAAGTCGAAAAACGGACAGCACTGCTGCTCGGCCGCCACCAGTTCCGCCACGCGCGCTGCCTGGGCGACGGGCATGGTCAGCCGCAGCCCGTCGGACACCGTAGTCCGCACGGCGCCGTCGACCGCCCCGCGCCACTGAGCGGTCCGCTCTCGTGCAGCCCGTCGCCGGTCAGGGAGCAGGCCACCGGCGCCGTCCGCAACCCTTACGCCTCGGCGGCCTGGCGGATGGGCGCCAGCATCACGCCCACCCGCCTCGCCCCGGCAGCCGACGGGGTGAGGGGAAGCCGCACCCGGGAGCATGGGACTCGCGCGATCAGGCAGGGCGTCCACGTGCTGCAGAGCCGTGTATAGGGATGCGGTGAACGCGGCCAGCTCGGCTGCTCGAGACTCGGCCCCGGCCAGGCGGGCAGCGATCCGCGGCCGCAGGTCCGCCTTCATGTCCCGGCAGGCACCGGCCTCCCACACCCCGAGCGGCTCGCCAATCTCCTGCAGCTGCAGCCCGAGGTGCTTTGCCGCGATTGCGGCCGCAGGGGAATCGGCGCACCAGGTGCGGGCGGAGGTGCGGATGGTGCGCACCCGGTGCGGTGCGGGACATCGTGGTGCGCCCGAGAGTGGAGCCCACCGTCCATCAGTGCGCACCGCGGTGGACTCCACCCGGTGGAGTCCACTGAGTGGAGCCCACCGGGTGGATCCCACTCGATGGGCTCCACCCGGTGGTCGGCTCCGGGCGGTCCACTCGGTGGACGATGCCTGTCGTCGTCACCACAGCCAGGCGTTCGAGTGCCGCATCCGGGACAGGGCGCGGGCGTCGCGGCGGGCGGCGGCGCTACCGATGCGGTTCTGTCGGGGCCGGGGCCGGCGCGCCTGGGCGCCGTAGAAGCGTCGGACGTCGGCCGCCTTGAGCCTCTTGCGCTGCTTGGCCAGCTCCTCCTTCCTCGCCTTGATGGACTTCGGCTTCCGGGGCCGCTGCCAGATCGGCTGCCAGTCCGTCGGCGGCGCGTACGCCTCGGCGCGCTTCTGGGCGGCCTCCTTCAGTCGGGCGGCAATGGCTTCGATCCTCGGGTCCGCGGGCGGCGTGGTGGTCACGCGATTCCTCCGGTGGGTGGTGTCTGCCCCTGTGCGGGCTGGACGGGCTGCTGGGCGCTCGGCGGCGGGGCCGCCGCCGTGGCGTGCTGGGGTGAGGGGCGGCGGGCGGCGGCGCGTTCCCGGATCCCGGCCTGGAGCCGGGCGGCCATCTCGGCGGCGGCGGCCTCCAGCGTCCGGCTGGTCAGCTCCACAGCGGCGACGTCCGTCATCGGCTTCAGTTCCCGGCCAGCCCTCCGCCCCGGGCGCAAGCTCGGGCGCGGGCTCGGAGCGGTCGGCACGGTGACGGTGCGCGGCCGGGGCCGGGAGTTCAGGCGTTCCGCGCGACGCATGGCGTGGACGCGGGCGGTCAGCGCCCCGGCGGCGAGACGGGCCCGCTCGTACGGTGCGGCGGACCGCTTGCGGGTCAGCGCGCGGAGCACGGCCTGGTCGTCGGTGTCGTGCGGGTACAGGGCGCGCAGGTCGGCGGTCATCATCCGTCGGCTTGCCGGGCGGGTGTAGCCGTCGATGGCTGCCTGGACTATCTCCTCGTCCAGGCCGGGCTGGTGGAAGTGTTCTCCACCGTTTGGAACTCTCACGAGAGTCTCTGAAGCCGGGCACTCAGGCGCGGTAGCAGCGGACTACGACCCGGTGTGCCGGCCACCATCAGCCTGAGCCCGGCCCAAGGCCGCACATACCTGTCTCCCTCAGGAACCAGTATCGGGGCAGACGACGAACCGGACCCGCGATACTTTGCCGAAGCCCTGCCCAGCCCGCCCCCCGTGCTAGGTCCCGGGAAGCTCCGTTCAAGATCGGGGTAGACGTCGGCGCACGGTCTTGCCGCTCGCAGCCAGGAACTGCTTTAGCGCAAGATTGTGCCGTTCCCAGAGGGCGGCATAGTTCGCATCGTCCGTCTCCCCTCGACGCCAGCAGCTTCCCAGTTGCCGACCTGCCCTGTTCAGTTGCTCCAGAGATGACAGAAGAGCTTGGTCTTTCGCGAGAATATTGACGCGAGCAGTGGCCATCCGCAATGCAGAAAGGTCCCAGTCAGCAATTCGCCCTTCTATGCCTAGATTTCGCTCTTCCCAAAGGCGATCTCGGAATTCTGTAGATGATGCGGCAACTACGGCACATTGTTCCAATAGGAGTTCCGCCATACGCGTTCGTCCTTCCGAACGCTTTGCCCAATGCTGGCCCAGGAGCGCAATTGCGGCCCCGGCAACGGTTGCTAGCAGTGTCGCCCATGCACTCATAGAGCCGTTCTTCCCTTGCCGAGTACTACGTACGCGTTGGAGGCCCCCCTGCCGCGCAAGCCTCGCCCCCCCTTGCTCTGTCCTGGGCGAGGCCTTTCCTACCGGGTGCTGGACGGCCCCTTCGGGGCCGCCCAGCAATGAGAGTGTTCACAACTACTGGGAGAAAAGGGCGGCCGCGCAGGACGTAGGCGATGTGGCGGCGGGCTTCGGCGAGGAGGTGGTGGTGCTTGAAGCCTCCGCGCATCACGTACACCACGGCGACGACGTTGACGGCCGCCAGCGCGACGTCGACGACCGGGCGCACCCGCGCCCATATCGCCGCGGCCGTTGCTCGGGCGCGCTCCGCTAGCCCGGCGACGACGTCGGCTCCGTACGCCCGGCTCGCCCGAGTCCCGCCAGGCGGCGCGTAGCTGGGAGAGCGAGCGCAGCTCCTTGCGCTTGGGTGAGCGGGTCTGGTCGGCGGCCTGGCAGGCCAGCGCATAGGCGGCCCACTCCCCCGGCGGATGCCCCTGCCGCTCCTCGTACTCGGCCACCAGGACGGGGAGGGCGTCCTCGATCTGCTGGCGGCGGGTGGACTGCCAGCCGATGAGGCGCTGGTCGATCCCGGCGATCTCCATGACTGGGCGGCGGCCGGGCGTCACCTCGCGCGGCTCCCACGCCCACCCGAGCCGGGCGGTGACCTCTTCCATGAAGTGGAGGGTGTAGAGGGTGTCGGCCGCGACGATGTTGGCGAGCATCGAGTCGGCCGACAGGTTGCCCCACGTCCCTGCTGTGTCCGGGCGCCGGGCGCGGATCGAGATGACCGCGTGGTCGTGCAGGAGCGGTTTCGACTCGGCCGCCCGGGACTCGTAGTGCCGGAACACCGCGACGATCAGGCCGTCCCGGATCGGCCTGCGCTGCTTGCCGCCGGCCTTCCAGCGGATCTGTGCGACCGCGTCCTCGAGCCACGCCAGCGTCTTGGCCCGGGCGATGTCCTGGCACAGCTCCAGCACCCGGCGGGTCTCGTTGTCCCCGAGCGGGGTGCGCATTCCACTCGGCGCGCCGCCCGCTGCGCCGACACAGCGCGGGGAATGGGTGGCGCTATCTCTTCCGCGGTGTGATGGTCGGCGGACGGCCACGGCCCTGTGGGGAGGCCGCTGCGCGCCGCCCAGGACGAGGCCGGGGTCCCGCCCGGCGTCTGGAAGGGCCAGGGCCTGGCCGCGGTCGGCCTCGTGGCCGGGGATGTAGTGACCGAGCGGCAGGCCGAACTCCTCCTCGGGGAAGGCCGGCACCCGGGCGCCGACCGGATCGAGCGCGAGCGCCTGGAGGCGGGCGACACCCCGGCGAAGGCGCTGCGGGCAACGGTGCTGGGCCGCCCGATCGAGCACAACCAGTCGCCCGAGACCGAGAAGGCGAAGGAGCGGACGCCCTGGCTGGCGATGGACTTGGTCTTCCGGGCCCCGCCGACCGTGCACGCCGCGTGGGCTGGTAACTGCTTGCCGGAGTTGCTAGATTGAACGCGTTCAGTTGAATGTGTTCAATTCTTTCGGAGGCGATCGTGCAAGCCACACAGGACCGGGACGCTGCTGTGCGCGTCCACCGGCTGCAATTGGGGTTGGCCGTGGCTGCCCTCGTTGTCGCGGCGCCCGTCGTGGCCTGGGGGTTGCAGCAGTACCTCGGCGGACTCTTCGTCATGACGGGCCTGGTGGTGGCCGTTCCGCTCATGCTCTGGCGTGAACCGAAGGGCTTCGGCCGCGCATGCGCGACCGTCGGGCTCCTACTCCTCGGGTGGGGGGTGTTGGCCGTCCTGGCAGGGATGTTCCTGTTCTGGCCCTCGGCCATGCTCCTCCTGTTCGCCGTGTTCGCCGATCCGCTCCGTCGTCGACCGGTCGTCGTCAAGGTGATGGCCGGCGGCGGCGTCGTGGTGACGGCGATGTGGCTGGTGGGCTGCGTCATCTTCGCCTGGCAGTCGTACGTCGGTCCCGCCCTGGCCGAGCCCCACACCTACCGGGCCGAGACCAGCCCGGGCTGGTTCATGCCGCTCGGGGACGCCAGAACAAGCCCCGACTCGTTCAGGAGCAACCTCGGGGACGCCCAGGAGCGGCTGGAGCCGCTCGGGGCTACATTCGTGACGGGATCATCGTCCGACGAGGGCTCCTACCTGGAGGTCCGCTTCCGCGAGGGGCTGTCCGGGACGGAGCGCACGGCCCTGAGGGAGGAGATCGCGCGGCTGCCCGGCATCGTCGACGTCCAGCTCTGCTCGGTGTCCGACTGCGGCTGAGGCACCCCCGCCCGGTTCCCGGAACGCGGTCAGGACAGGACGCGCAGGGTTGTGCCCCCGACAGCCTGACCGGTGCCCGTCGTAGGGCTCGTGATGTCAGGTCCCCACGTGCCGAACGCAACCACCACCGTCACCCCGGGATCGTCACGCAAACATTCCCGCAAGTGACAACCAGAACGCACATCCCTCGCAGTCCAACCCCCGGGCACAGCCGCGGTGAGGTGCTCGGCGACCTGCCGGGCGGCGGCCGGGCGCAGCGGTACGGTGCGGCCGACCACCCCACAGGTGGCCGCCGGTATCGTGGCGGCCGAGGGCGAGGAGTTGCGGGCGGGTCTGGGTGCCGGTGATCGCGCCGACGATCGTCTCAGTGATGTCACGTCTTCTGATCTTGGTCCAGCCGCGATATCCGGTCAGATAGCGGCTGGTCAGGGGCTTGACCAGGCTCCCCTCCACGCCCGACACGTCCGTCCAGGACTCCAGCCACTCCCGCGCCTTGGTCAGGTCCGTCGTCATCGGGCAGAGCATCCACGGCGCCGTCAGGGCGTACTCGGAGAACAGGTTCTCGCGCGGTAGCCCTCGAGCTTCCGCTCGGCCGCGAACCCGCTCGCCAGGACGCCGGAGCCGGGGACGTACTCGGCGGCCTGGGCGAGCATGGCCCGAAGGGCCCCGGCGATCTATTGGAGTTCCGGCGGCGGGCCGGCCTGGACCCCGGACACCGGCGACGCCTGAGAGCAGCAGTGCGGTGACGGTGCTCCTGCAGGTCGCCTTCCCGTTCGTACTCTTCGGCAGGCTCAAGTACCCCGTTCTGACCGTGCTGCTGGG
>NZ_JBEZYV010000040.1:0-58594 GCF_040638905.1 Streptomyces virginiae
GGCCCCGCGGCGGGGGGCCGGGGGGGGGGGCCCCCCCGGGCGCCCCCACCCCCACCCTGTGGCCCGAAGGGGGGGGCGCCACGGCCCGACCCGTCGGCA
The DNA here is from genome assembly GCF_040638905.1 of Streptomyces virginiae. Taxonomy (GTDB): domain Bacteria; phylum Actinomycetota; class Actinomycetes; order Streptomycetales; family Streptomycetaceae; genus Streptomyces; species Streptomyces virginiae_B. The sequence goes on from NZ_JBEZYV010000040.1 coordinate 100, forward strand.
CGACGGGTCCGGCCCCTCCTTCCGTCCAGCGCGGGGAGGCACGCCGGTCAGGACTTGCGCATGCCCTTCTTGGTCCTGTTCGCAGCCTCCGAGGTCATGTCCTCCGCCTTGCCGGCCATCTGCTCGGCGCCGGCCTCCGCCTGCATGCGCTTGTCGTCCACGGCGTCGCCGGCGGTCTCCTTGAGCTTGCCCTTGACCTGCTTGGCCTTGCCCTTTGCCTTGCTCATGACGAGATACTCCTTGAGTGACTCGAGTGAGGGGGAATGCTCTGCCCACCATGCGTCCGCCGGGAGTGACCCGCAACGCGCAGTGGACCGTCCGGAGCGCGCCCCGGGCCGCGCCCCGGGATCGGCCGGGCCGGAGACGATCTAGTCAGGCGGCTCGGCCACCGGCGGACGCTCGGCAGGAGACGGCTCGACGGCAGCGGGGCGGGGTTCACCCGGTCGGGGCCCGCGCTGTGCCTGCGCGAGGTCCCGGGGGGTGGGGTGCGGCGGCCTCGGCTTCGGCTTGGAGCTGTCGGGCTTTGGTTCGGATGTGTCCCGGTCCATGCGGCTCACCTCGGGTTTCGACTCGCGAGGATGGTGGTGCGCCGTACGCGCGCTTCTGCGTCTGCCCGGCCGTACGCGTTCCAACCCATCGCGCCGGATCGCGCGGAGGCACAGATAAGGACCGCATTCGGGGGCAGACGGCGTCTGAAGCGCCACGGCGGATCCAACAGTTTCCGCCGACCATGCCAACGCGAGAATGAGGTACTCATGATTGCCGTCGGGTTGATCCTCCTGCTGATCGGACTTCTTACCGGGGTCTCCCTCCTGTGGACCCTCGGGGTCATCCTGCTCGTGGTGGGTGCGGCGCTGTGGATCATGGGATCGGTCGGACACGCCGTCGGCGGCCGACGCCACTACTGGTAGACGAAGACGTGGCCGAATCGGGCCTGTCCGGTCGATCACGACCGGGCAGGCCCTCGGTACGTCGGCCGCCGCCACGTCGGCCGCCGCCTCGCCACGCCGGCCGCCTGGGGTTTCAATGGCCGTCCCTGGCCAGGTTGTAGAACAGGATCAGGATCGCCGCCGCCATCACCGCCAGGTGGACCCAGACGGGGGCGTCCACGACACTCGCGCTTGCGCTCTCCATCGTCATCGCAGAGCCCTCCGTTCCCCGTGGGCGCCGATCTGCTGTAAGCGTGTCCGCTGCTTCTGTGTGGTCTTCATGTACCTCACCTGCCCGCGCTCTGCCCGACAACGCGCTGCAGCGCCCGAATTCGGGCACCGAACCCCGTCATCGCCGACCGGGCGGGCGTGGGCGACTACGGAGGCGAGTGGTCCGGGAAGCCCATGGCCCGGCCGGGCCGCAGCCCGTAGGCTGCGCCGATGCACGCTGGATTCGGGCTGCGCGAAGCGCTCGCCGGAAGTCACCGCTCCTGGTTCCGGTACCGGTCGCTGGCCGTCGACTCGGGGCTCGCGCTGGGCTACGCCGGCGCGGGACTGCTGCTGGGCCGGGAAAGGCCGCCGGTCGGATGGCAGCCCTTGGACGAACTGGGCGCCGTCCTGACCGTTCTCGTGGGCCTTGCCCTGCTGGCCCGCCGGATCGCGCCCGTCGCGGTGTTCGCCACCAGCGACGCGCTGTGGATCGTGTTCATCACCTGCGGGTACTGGCCGGTCGTCAATTCGATGCCACCGCTCCTGGGTCTGTACACCGTGGCGGCGACCCGCAGCCTGCGCACGTCCGTCGGGTGCGCGGCTGTCGTTGCCGGCACCTGGGTGTACGCCGGCCTGGGCAACGCGGAGAACGGCTCCATGCCCACCGTCCTCGCCCAGGCCGTCCTGTTCCCGGCAGTGGTGTTCGTCGTCGGCCGCGGCTCCGGCAGACTCGCCGAACGCAACCGGCAGTTCGCCGAGCTGACCTTCCAACTGCGCAAGGAACAGGAGGAGAACGCCCGCCGGGCCCTCACCGAAGAGCGGGTGCGCATAGCGCGCGAGCTGCACGACGTGGTCGCCCACCACATGTCCGTGATCTCGCTCCAGGCGGGCATGGCGTCGTACGTGTTCCCCACCGACCCGGCGGCCAGCCGGCAGGCCCTCGACACCATCGCCGACACCAGCCGGGAAGCGCTGGAGGAGATGCGCCGCATGCTCGACCTGCTGCGCGTCGGCCGGGAAGGCCGACCTGACGGACGCGCGGATCCGGAAAACGCCTACGCCCCCGCCCCCGGGCTGGAACTGCTGGACCGTCTCCTCGACCGGGTACGGGGTGCGGGGATCCCCGTCACCATGGAGGTCGTCGGCACCCCCGCGCGGCTCCCGCAGGGCATGGCCCTGTGCGTCTACCGGGTGATCCAGGAGGCGCTGACCAACGTGCTCAAGCATGCCGGGCAGACCAGCGCGGCCGTCACCCTCCGCTACGAGAGCCGCGCGGTCGTCGTGACCGTCGCGGACGAGGGAAGCGGTGGAAGCAGCGGCGAGGGCAGCGGTGCGTTCCGGTCGAACACCGTGATCGCACCTGGTCACGGCCTGATCGGGATGCGGGAGCGGGCGAAGGTCTACGGCGGTTCGGTCACCGCCGGCCCCCGCGCCCTCGGCGGGTTCGAGGTGCGGCTCGTGCTTCCGGCCCCCACCACCGGGGCCCCGCGCCCGGTATGAGCGCGCTGCCTACCGACCGGACCGGCACGCTCCTAGGGAGCGTCGTCAAAGTCCCGCCTGGTCGGCGGTGCCCGACCCCTCACGGCCGACGGCCCTTTTCTCGGCTCAGCCCCGCGATGTCGTCCGCCCGCATCGACAGCGGCGGGACCCGGCCCAGCGTCACGAGCCGGTGGCGTACCGCCATGACGGCCATCGCCGCCGCGGCGATGACCACTCCGCCGAGGCGCAGGATCGCGTCGTAGGCCTCTTCCGGCGGCCGCTGCGGGGTCATGGCCGAGATCGCCGCCGCCGTCCCCGCCAGGGCGATCGCACCCAGTGTGACCAGGAACGTCAGCAGGACGCCGGACGCCTCGCCCGCCCTGGCCGGCGCGACGACCTGTTGCGTCGCCACACTGGAGAAGGTCCAGCCCAGTCCCAGCCCCAGGCCGCACCACGCGAACACCGGCACGTACAGCCACCAGGCGCCGACCCCGGCCAGCGCGAACATTCCCGTACCCGCGACCGCCCCGGCCAGCGCCATCACCGCGGTCGCCCGCATGTGCCGGGCCAGCCGAGCCCCCAGCGGCCCGCTGAGCGCCACCAGCAGGGCCGGGGCCAGGAACACCGTGCCCGCCAGGAGCGGCGAGAGGCCGCGCACGTCCTGGAGGTAGAGCGTGGCGAGGAAGACGGTGACTCCGTAGCCCATGTTCGTGAGCGAGCCCATCCCGGTCACCAGCACGTACGGGACGTTGCGGAACAGCCGCAGATCGACCAGCGGGTGCCGGGCACTCCGCTCCCGTACGAGGAACGACCCGCCGGCCGCCACGGACAGGGCGAAGCAGCCGAGGGTACGGGCACTGTCCCAGCCCCAGGCGTCCCCGCGCTCCACGGACAGCGTCAGGGCCGCCAGCGAGCACACGATCAGTGCGCAGCCGAGCAGGTCGAGCTCGCGCGGCGCCGACGTGTCGCGCGAGTCCGGTACGTACACCAGGGCGATCAGCAGCGAGAGCAGGGTCAGCGGCACCATAAGCCAGAAGATCCACCGCCAGCCGGGCCCCTCGGTGAACCCTCCGCCCACGAAGGGTCCGAGCGCGGTACCGATGTTGGCGACGCCGAACACCGCGACCAGGGCCCGGGTGCGGGTCTGCTCGGGGAACGTGTTGGTGATCACGGACACGGACACCGGGAAGACGAACGCCGCGCCGACCCCCTGCGCGACCCGGGCCGCCACCAGCGGTCCGAGGCCGGGAGCCAGCGCGCAGCCCACGGAACCGGCCGCGAACAGGGCCGTTCCCGCCAGCAGGGTGCCCCGACGGCCGAAGACATCGCCCACGCGGCCGCCGACGATGAAGAAGCAGCCGATGGCGAGCATGTACGCGGACAGGGTCCACTGGGCGGCCGAGACCGTGACACCGAGCTCCGCCGAGATGCCGGGGATCGCGAGGTTGAGCGCGAAGAAGTCGAGCTGGATGCAGAACAGGGCGAGGGCGACCGCGACGAAGGCCCCCTTCCGCCGCGCCGCCGGCGAAGACTCAGCGCGCATGAGGGCGTTCCTCTCGGCCGACGCGGAGGCGGACTCGGACGCGGCGGCACGGCCGGCGCCCGCACGCACCCCCTCACCCCATTGTGGAGCGCCCCTCGCAGGTCCGCAGTGCGGATCCGCCGCGGAGGGCTGATCGCGGTATTCCGCGGCCCCGCCGGGCCGCCCGCGCTCGGACCGTTTCGGCGCGAAACGATGTTGGCGTACACGACGGCCGGCGGCGTCGTCTCGGCGCCGCGGTCACCGACTGCCTCTCCTCTCCCCAGGCACCAGGGCGGCCCAGCACCTGCTCCCGGCGCTGTGGCCCATGGCGGTCCGCCTGCGGGTGCGCGGGCGTCAGCGCGTGTTGCGCCGGGACGCCGCGGCACTCCGTCGCAGTCAGGAGGCGGCGATGTCCGCCCTGGCTGTGCCGGAGCACGTCGAAGCCCACCGGGCGACTCCGCGACTGCTTCGCGGACCAAGGCTGAAGATTTGCTTCAGGACTAGAGATTCGCTCGAACGTCGGCTTGACTCCCCTGCAATTGAGCGCAGTTGATGTGAACATCGGGCCTTCGTATCCGGAACGCACCCCCGTTGGGGAGAGGACGTACATCGCATGTCTGCCGGTCCGTCGCCGTTCGTGCCGCCCGCACAGCCCGCACAGCCCGGCCCGCCCGCCCCGCCCGCACCGTCCGCGTCGGGCACGCGCCTGGCCGGCGCCGTGCTGATCGTCTCCACGGTCCTGGTGGGCCTGATGGCCGGGCTGTTCTTCGCGTTCGACGTCTCGGTGATGCCGGGGCTCGCGGCGGGGGACGGGCAGACGTACGTCACGGCGATGCGAGCCTTCAACAAGGCCATCGACGGAAACCCGCTCTTCGGGACGGTGTTCCTGCTGGCGCTGGTGGCGGCCGTACTGTCGGCCGTCCTGGAGTTCCGCGGAGGGCGACGGGCGGTCGCCCTGTGGGTGGGAGCGGCCGCCGTGGCCTACCTCGTCGTCCTGCTGATCACCTTCACCGTGAACATCCCCCTCAACAACGAGCTGGCGGACGCGGGCGACGTCGCCCGGATGCAGGACTTCGAGGTCGTCGAGCGGTTCAAGTCGACCTGGGTCACCACGAACGTCATCCGCACGCTGCTGTGCACGACGGCCCTGGCCGGCCTCGCCCGCGCCCTGCTCCTCCACGGCCGCACCACCCGCTGACCACCGGCCGTACCCGACGGGCCCGTCGGCCCGGGCCCTCCCCGGTCAGCGCAGGACCAGCGCCCAGGCGAGGAGGCCGAGGGAGATCGTGCACAGCACGGCCCGCCACACGTTGGCGCGTACCCACGGTGCTTCGAAGGCCCGGCGGACCGCCGCCGGGTCGGCGATGCGTTCGACGGGGCCGGCCTGTTCCAGGGCGTTGTTGAGCGGGATGTTGATCCGGGCCGTCACGCCCATCGCCGCGAGGTAGGCGACGAGCGCGCCGATCAGCGGCACCAGTGCCTCCCGGCCGCCGCTGCCGGCGGCGTGGAGGACGACCGCGGCCGCACTGAAGACGAGCGCGCCGATGTAGCCCAGCAGGAACCAGCCGTTGAGGATGGCCACGTTGATCCGCTGCATGGTCTCGATGGCGGTGCGGTCGGCGGCGACCCGGAGTCCGGGCATCACGGACACGGAGAATCCGTAGAAGAGGCCGCTCATCCAGCCGATGGTGATCGTCGCGGCGATCAACGTCGCCAACCGTGCCGTTTCCACGTGTCCCCCCGGATCGAGAATCAGGTCCAGAACTGGTCTTCGAACGGTCAAGTTCCGCCGATCATAGGGTGCGGCGCCCCGGTTCGGGCCGCGTAGGCTGGCCGAACCCGCACGTCACCCGACAGCACCTCACACCACCGCCTCGCACCACCGCCTCCCACCACCCGTCGAACGGAGCCGCCCGCCATGCTGACCGCCCTTACCGGTGTCCACGGGGACCGCGCGGACGCCGTCACCGTCGCCGGCCGTACCGCCTCCTACGATGAACTCCTGGGGGCGGCCCGCCAGGTGGCCGCCGATCTCGCCGCATCGGGCATCCCGGCCTTCGCGGTGACCGCGACGGCTTCTTTGGAGACGGTGGCCGCCGTGGTCGGGGCTCTGCTCGCCGGCGTGCCGTGCGTTCCGCTGCCGCCGGATGCGGGTCCGGCCGAGCGCGGGCACATCCTGCGCGACTCCGGGGCCCGCCCCCTCGACGTCGACTTCGCGCGCCGCTCGGACAGGACCCCCGCTCCCGCCGTCGTACGCACGCCCGAGGATCCCGCGCTGATCCTCTACACCTCCGGCACCACGGGCGCCCCCAAGGGCGTGGTCCTCAGCAGTGCCGCGATCACCGCCGACCTGGACGCGCTCGCCGAGGCCTGGCAGTGGAGCGCCGAGGACACCCTGGTCCACGGACTGCCCCTGTTCCACGTCCACGGACTCGTCCTCGGCGTCCTCGGAGCGCTGCGTACCGGCAGCCGCCTCGTGCACACCGGCCGGCCGACGCCCGAGGCGTACGCGGCCGCGGGCGGCAGCCTGTACTTCGGCGTGCCGACCGTGTGGTCGCGGATCGCCCGCGAGCCGCACGCCGCGTCCGCCCTGGCGGGGGCCCGGCTCCTGGTGTCGGGCAGTGCGGCGCTTCCGGCTCCGGTCTTCCGGGACATCGAGCGTGCGAGCGGACACCGGATCGTGGAGCGGTACGGGATGACGGAGACACTGATCACCGTGAGCGGCCGGGCGGGCGGCGACCTGCACCCGGGCACGGTCGGCACCCCGCTGCCGGGCATCGCCACCCGTATCGCGGCCGAGGACGGCGCGGAGATCGGCGAACTCCAGCTGACCGGACCCACCCTGTTCTCCGGTTACCTGGGCCGGCCGGAGGCGACGGCCGCCGCGTTCACCGAGGACGGCTGGTTCCGTACGGGTGACATCGCGGCCGTCGACGAGAAGGACGGCGTGCACCGGATCGTGGGCCGCGCGTCCACCGACATGATCAAGTCGGGCGGGTACCGGATCGGGGCGGGCGAGATCGAGAACGCGCTGCTGGACCACCCCCGGGTGCGCGAGGCCGCCGTGGTCGGTGTCCCCGATGCGGACCTCGGCCAGCGGATCGTCGCGTTCGTCGTCGCCGGGGGAGTCACCGGAGGCGAGCTCACCGACTTCGTCGCGTCCCACCTGTCGGTCCACAAGCGCCCCCGCGAGGTCCGCTTCGTCGAGGCGATCCCGCGCAACGCGATGGGCAAGCCCCAGAAGCGCCTCCTCCTGGACGGCGCCACCCCCGACCACACCTGACACCCTGTCCCCGGCGGGCGCACGACGCGCCCTGTGATGGGTGGTGCACGGCCGGCCCCGGGCCGGTCCCGCGGCCGACAGCAGCATCACGCCCGTGCACAGGGCGGCGACGGTGAGGCCCGGGCGGGGCGCCGCCCCCAGCGCGCGGCAGGGTGCCGCGCGGGATCTCCGCCCCCACGCGGTGTCCTCAGGGCGGGCGTAGCCGCCGCCCGGTACGACGACGAGGTCGCCCTCCTGCGGCGCCCAGCCGTGTTCGACGCCGACCCGCGTTGCGTACGACGCCCGCACGAAACCGGGGCGGGAGGCGGTGGCGTACCGGACCGCACCCTCAGCGGCTGCCGGTGCCGGCAGGGCCGCCCTCCGCCGGTGGGCGGCCGGTCCCGCGCCTGGCCCGGCCACCCCCCGCGGCCGCGCCGGTGGCACCGATGGCGGTCGAGGCCCGGAGCAGGTCCCGTGGGTCCGAGGCGCGAGTCCCCACCGACCGTGTGGCCCGCCGCACCACCACGGCGACGACCCGGAACCGGACCCGGACGGGGCCACCGGCACGCGACCGGCCGGGTGACCCCGGCCCGGTCGACGGCCGCGTACGGCGCCGACGGGCACGCCTGCGGGGGAGGATGCACGGGCTCGTTCCCCCTCGGCGGCGTGCCGACAGTGAACGGGGGAGAGGAAGAAGATCCACGATGCCGGCCCAGGGATCCGCGAAACACCCCACCACCGAACTCGACGCCCGCTACAGCTCCGCACTCAACCCCCGCCCGGGTGCCGCCGAAGTCACCGCCACCGACTGGACCGAGGCGCAACGGCAGCTGGGCGCTGCCGAGATCTTCTGGTTGTCCACGGTCCGGCCCGAAGGGCGCCTGCACGTCACCCCCGTGATCGCCGCCTGGCACGACGGGGTCATGTACTTCTCCACCGGACCGGGGGAGCAGAAGGCGAAGAACCTGGCCCACGACGGCCACTGCGCGCTGACCACCGGAGGGAACTCGCTCACCGAGGGACTCGACATCGTGGTCGAGGGCAGGGCGGAACAGGTTTCCGATCCGGCCGTGGTGGAGGAGGTGATCACGGCGTACGAGGCGAAGTACGGGCCCCACATCACCTCGCCCGAGGGCACCTTCCACGGGATCGACGACGCGTTCCGGCAGGGCACCGCGGTGGTGTTCGCGGTGGCCCCGACGACAGCGTACGGCTTCGGGCGCGACGCCGGCGTCTACAGCCACACGCGCTGGACCTTCTGAGCGCGAAGCAGCCCCTCAACCGGAACGGAGCGCGCCCAGCCGGGTGTTGATCCGGGCGGCCCGGCGCGTCAGGTGGTCGCGTTCGGCGAGGCTCGGAGCCTTCCGGGCCGCCTCCGCGTACAGCCGCGCCGCCGTCGCCAGGTCCCCGTCGCGCTCGTGGAGGTACGCCGCAACCGCGGCACGGCGGGGCAGCGAACCGGCCAGCGCCGCGAGCGCCGCCAGACCGGCCCGCGGCCCGTCGGCCTCGCCGACGGCCACCGCGCGGTTGAGCCGTACGACGGGGCTGTCGGTGAGGCGCGCGAGCTCGTCGTACCACTCGACGATCTGCGGCCAGTCGGTCTCCTCAGCGGTGGGCGCGTCCGCGTGGAGCGCCGCGATGGCGGCCTGGGCCTGGAACTCACCCAGCCGGTCCCGGACGAGGGCCGCCTGCAGGAGCGCGACACCCTCGGCGATCATCCCTGTGTCCCACCGGCCGCGGTCCTGCTCGGCGAGCGGCACCAGGCTGCCGTCGGGCGCCGTCCGCGCGGCCCGCCTGGCGTGGTGGAGCATCATGAGGGCGAGCAGTCCCGCCACCTCAGGATGATCGAACCGGGCTGCGAGCTGCCTGGCGAGCCGATGGCCTCGGCCGCGAGGTCGACGTCGCCGGAGTAGCCCTCGTTGAAAACCAGGTAGAGGACGCGCAGCACGGTGGCGACGTCGCCGGGTTGTTCGAACCGCACACCGGAGACGGTGCGCTTGGCGCGGCTGATCCGCTGCGCCATGGTCGCCTCGGGCACCAGGTACGCCTGGGCGATCTGGCGGGCCCCGGTCATATCGTACAGCCCCGTGGTCCTCTCCGTCCCCGGACGCCCCGTGGACCTCCAGGTACGCGTCTCCGTACCCGCGACCGGAACCGGCCTCCCGGTCATCCTCCTCTCCCACGGTCACGGCCCCTCGAACCACCTCTCCTCGCTCAACGGGTACGCCCCGCTCTCCCACTTCTGGGCCGCCCACCCGAGAACCCGGCCCGAGTGGCCGCCCTCGCCCGGCTCACGACGGCCTACCTCCGCACCCGGCTCCACCTCGGCGACTCCGCGTGGCGGACCGAGTGCGAGGCACTGACGACGGGCCCCGACCCGGGGGGGGCGAGTCGAATCCAAGTAGGCCTCCGACGCGTCGCCCGACCGGTTCCGCAGCAACTCGGTCAGCTCCGCCCCGACGGCCGGGGCAGGGACCGCTCACCCGTGCATGCGGGCGCCCTTGACGACCTTGTCCACGGAGTTGCGCGGCCCGTGGACGGCGATTCCGACAAGGTTCAACTGGTCCTTGCCCACCGCCGCCACCGCCGCCCGGTTCGCGCGGTCGTTACCCGTGCCGAACAGGTCCGAGGTGAACACCGCGGTCGGCAGCCCGCGCCGAACTGCCCGCTCGTGCGCTGCCGTCACCGTTTCCTTCCCGCCCTCGAAGACCAGAACAGGCTGGCGAAACATCGGCAGATAGGGGGTGCCATCGGCGTCCTGGTACGACTCGCCGACCAACTCGGGGAGGGCCGTTCCGAGCCCGCTGACGAGGAAGGCGGTGACATTCAGCCGCTGCCACGTCTCCAGGTCGTCGCGGAGCAGCACCGCGATCTTGGTGTCGAAGCGCACGGGCGCGTCAGCGCCGTCTGCTCGCGCCTGCTCGTCGTTCTCGTTCTTCGTCTCATCGCTCATGGTCCGAGACTGCCGGGCTCGGCCTCGCCCGGTCTTGTACGTTCTTTGCGTGCATCAGCTCCAGCAGGAGGTCTCGGCCTGGCGTCCGCGGGTCGCGGGTGTCGTCGAGGTCTTCCACGCCCGCTTCACCGCGCACGCGTACCCCATGCACGTCCACGACGAGTGGACGCTGCTGATCGTCGATGACGGCGCCGTCCGCTACGACCTGGACCGCCACCGGCGCGGCACACCGGGCGGGACCGTGAGCCTGCTCCCGCCCCACGTCGCGCACAACGGCTCCGCCGCCACATCGCACGGGTTTCGCAAGCGTGTCGTCTACCTCGACATGACGGTGCTGGACGACCGCTTCATCGGCGCCGCCGTGGATGGTCCGGACCTCGCCGACCCGGTCCTGCGTCGACGCGTCGGGCAGCTCCATCAGGCCCTGGCCTTCCCCGGCGACGAGTTCGAGGCGGAGAGCCGGCTGGCTCTGATCCGCGAACGGCTGCGCGTGCTGCTCCGGCCACGCCTCGAACTCCTCGGCGGGCACACTGCGCCGCTCGGCGCCGGAACCCGCGACGGCATCGCGCGCAGCCTGCGCGAACTCCTCGACGAGCGGGTGGTGGCGGGCCTCTCCCTGCCGGAAGCGGCCGAACTGGTCCAGGCGCACCCCGCCCATCTGGTCCGCTCGTTCAGCGCCGCCTTCAGCATCGCCCCGCACCAGTACCTCATCTCGCGCCGGATCGCTCTGGCCCGTCGGCTGCTCCTCGATGGCCGCCCGGCCGCCGAGGTGGCGGTCGAGGCCGGATTCCACGACCAGTCCCACTTCACCCGGCACTTCAAGAGGGCCGTGGGCACCACCCCCGGGAGCTACGCACGTTCCGCGCGCTCCTGCTGCTGAGGCCTTCGGGCAGGGCGCGCGGGGGCTGCCGCCGGCGATCGGGTGCGGCCGACCGCAGGTGGTGGTGGCTCAGCTCCGGGCCGGCCAACAGAGGCGTGACCCTCTCGATCTCCACGGCACCCTGTAGGGCGTTCAGGTGTGCTGAGCCGCCGCAGTGGTCCTCGGATCGGCGGGCGGCTTCGGTCAGTCGGAGGCGGGATGCCAGGAGTCTTCGGCAGCTCGGGCGCTGGGATGGGTGGGGAAGACCTGCTCCAGGCCGACGATGCGGAAGATCCGGCTGACGCGTTCGGGGACCGCGGCGAGCGCGATGGTCGCGCCGGCGACGAGGGCGTGGTTGCGGGCGGCGAGCAGCATGGTGATGCCGCTGGAGTCGCAGAACGTGAGACCCGCGAGGTCGATGGTGAGCTGCTGGCCGGCGGCCAGGGTGATGCCGGGGAGGGCGTCGCGAGCCTCGGGTGCGGTGTGGTGGTCCAGTTCCCCGGCCAGTTCGATGACCGCGCCGGCGGTGGTGGTGCGGGTGAGGAGGGTCAGGTGTCTGCTCACTGCTGCTCTTCACTGGTGGTTCGGGGAACGTGGACGGCCAGGACGGCGGTGTCGTCGTCCACGCTGCCGAAGGTGTCGAGGAGTTCGCGGATCGCCGTGATGGCGTCCGTGGCGGTGGTGGGGGCCAGGGCGCGGCCGAAGTCCAGGAGGGCTTCGTCGCTGTAGCGGCCGTCGGGGCCGGCGGCGGTGTGGGCTTCGGTGAGGCCGTCGGTGTGCAGGAGCAGGGTGTCGCCGGGTGCGAGGTGGACGGTGGTGGTGGCGATGTTGGCGTTGGGCAGGATGCCGACGAGCTGGCCGCCGGGGGTGGGCAGATAGTCGGCGGTGCCGTCCTGGCGCATCAGCATGGCCGGCGGGTGACCGCCGCTGGCCAGGGTGATGTGGAAGCCGCCCCGGTCGGGGTCGGGGGTGAGCAGGCCGAAGATGACGGTGCAGAAGCGGGGGTCGGTGCCGTTGTACTCGTGGTTGAGGACCGTGTTGAGGTTGGCGAGGACCGCAGCGGGGTCGGGGCTGTAGACCGCTGCGGCGCGCAGGGTGTAGCGCGCCACTGAGGTGACGGCCGCGGCGGCCGCCCCCTTGCCGCAGACGTCGCCCAAGAACATGCCCCAGGTGCCGGCGGCCAGGGGGAAGAGGTCGTAGAAGTCGCCGCCGACCTCGTCGGCGGAGGCGATGTGGTAGTGCGCGGCGACGTCCAGGCCGGGGACGTTCGCCAGCATGGGGGGCAGCAGGGTTTTCTGGAGGGTGGTGTTCAGGACCTTGAGGCGGTCGCGTTCCTGGTCGGCTTCCTGGCGGGCACGCAGGAGTTCGTTCTCGTAGGCGCGGCGGTCGCGGGCGTCGAAGATGGTGGTGCGGATCAGCAGCGCCTGTCCGTCGCCGCCGGTCTTGACCGTCGAGGTGACCATGACGGGCAGGCGCGTGCCGTCGGCGGACTTGAGTTCCAGCGCGATGCCGTTGATCTCGCCCTGCATGCGCAGGAGGGGTGCGAAGTGGGTCTCGTGGTAGAGGCGGCCGCCGACGGTCAGCAGGTCGGCGAAGCGTTTACGGCCGACCAAGGCGTCGCGCTCGTAGCCCAGCCAGTCCAGCAGAGTGGTGTTGATCTTGGCGATCCGACCGTCCAGGAGGGTGGACAGGTAGCCGCAGGGCGCGTGCTCGTACAGGTCTTCGGCGCTGTCCTCCAGCAGCTCGGAGAACCGGGCCTCCTCGTTCTCTTCGTGCTCTTCGTGATCCTCGGATCGGCCTCGGCCTCGCCCCGGGGCACGGCCTTCCTCGTCTGCGGCCTCGTCGTCGGTCTCGCACATCACCTGGAGGCCCCCGCGAACGCGGCGATCGCCGCGGCGGTCTCCTCCGGGGCGGCAAGCTGGGGGCAGTGCCCCGTCGCGTTCAGCGTGACCAGCCGGCTGCCCGGGATCTGCGCGTGGATGAACGCGCCCACCTCCGGCGGAGCGATCGCGTCGTTGGAGCACTGGGCGACCAGGGTCGGTACCGTCACCGACGCGAGGTCGGCGCGGTTGTCGGACAGGAACGTGACCCGGGCGAAGACCCGGGCGATCTCCGGGTCGGTGCGGCAGAAGCTGTTGGTCAGCTCTTCGCCCAGTTCCGGCCGGTCGGGGTTGCCCACGATCACCGGGCCCATGGTGCCGGACCAGCCCAGGTAGTTCGCGTCCAGGGACTCCAGCAGTTCGTCGATGTCCTCCGCGCTGAACCCGCCCCGGTAACCGGTGGCCGGGTCGTCGACGAAGCAGGGCGAGGGGGCGAGGAGCACCAGGCCGGCGAACGCCTCCGGCCGGCGGGCCGCGGCCAGCACGCCCATCATCGCGCTCACCGAATGCCCCACGAACGTGATCGGGCCGAGGTCCAGCTCGGCGCACAGCTCCAGCACGTCGTCGACATAGCCGTCCAGCGAGGCATAGCGGTCCCGGCTCCATGCGGACAGCTCGGAATTTCCCGCGCCCACATGATCGAAGAGGACGACGGTGAAGTCCCGCTCCAGCTCGGGAACCACCAGACGCCACATGTTCTGGTCACACCCGAATCCGTGGGCCAGCACCACCGCCGGTGCACCGGTCCGCCCGGTCACCTTGACATGGTTCCTGCTCCGCACGTTCATACGGCTCATCCTCGCAGACCCTTCGCCGGCGCCGGCGGCGATCACGTGCCCGACACGACGAGCGCGGGCGGTACCGAGCGGGCGACGGGCGCTTACTGCCTACGGGGCGACGGGTCGTCGCCCCGGTCGGGGTGCGCGGATCGGCCGGCCCGCTGGAACCGACTCGCCCACGGTGTACGCGGGCTCGGCCCGGGCCGCCGCGCCCAGTCCTGCCCATGGGGTGGGGGAGACGTGCCCGGGCCGCAAGCGCGTTCATAGCGGACGGAATGTCGGCCTCCGCAGGGACATGATCACGGATGAGTCTTTTCGGCCAGGATCGAATCGGTTACTCTCGGTAAGGGTCGCCGCTCGGCCCCCTCGCGCCCCCCTTACGCCTCCCTGACCCCCCTTGCCCCACGCGCCCCGCGCCGCCTGTGCGGCCCGCCGGAATTTACGTGGTGGTACCCCGGGTAGCACGAAAGATTTCCCGACTCGTGTCCCCGGCGCCGCAAAACAAGTCCGAAACTGACAGGTTTCCTTTGACTGTTGCGCGATTAATCGGTGAATGTCGTTCACATGTCCGACACAAACCGCGCCGCCACCGGTGGCACCGGTGGCCCCATGCGCTTGCGTGACTTCCGACTGCTCCTCGCGGGAGCCGCCACCGGACAGTTCGGTGCCCAGGTGACGCTGGTGGCACTGCCCCTCGTAGCCGTCCTCGAACTCGACGCCCCCGCCTTCCAGGTGGGCCTCCTGACCGCAGCGGAGACCGCCGCCTTCCTGCTCGTCGGGCTGCCCGCCGGGGCACTCACCGACCGCATGCGCAAACGGCCCCTGATGATCCGGGCGGACCTGGTGCGTGCCGTGGCCATGGCGAGCATCCCCGCCGCCGCGCTCGCCGACGCCCTGACCATGGCCCAGCTCTACGCCGTCGCGCTCGTGACCGGCGTGGCGACCGTGTTCTTCGACGTCGCCCACCAGAGCTACCTGCCGCACATCCTGCCCCGCGACCAACTCGTCGCAGGCAACGGCGCGCTGGAAACGGTCCGTTCCACCGCCCACGTCACCGGCCCCGGTATCGGCGGCGGACTCGTCCAGCTCGTCGGCGCGCAGTTCGCCGTCATCGTCGACGCCGTCGGCTACCTCCTCTCCGCCCTGTTCCTCCAGCGCATCGAGCGGGCCGAGGAAGCACCCGAACCCGCCGCCCCCGGGGCCTCGCTGGGCAAGGAGATCAGCGAGGGCGTCCGCTTCGTCTTCGGCCACCCCCTGCTCCGCGTCATCGCCCTCACCACCGGCCTCGCCAACCTCTGCACGGCCGTCCTCATGGCCACGCAGACCGTGCACCTCGTCCGCACCGTCGGACTGCGGGCCGGCGGGCTCGGGCTCGTGCTGTCCGCGTCGGCCGTGGGCGGGCTCCTCGGCGCCCTGTGCGCCGGCCGCCTCGCCGCACGGCTGGGACAGGCCCGGGTCATCCTCCTGTCCCTCCTGGTGACCGGCCCCTTCGCACTGCTGTGGCCCCTGTCCACACACGGTCTCGCCGGGGCGGCCCTCTTCGCCACCGGATCCGCGGTCGTCTCCTTCGGCGCCGTCGTCTACAACGTCGCCCAGGTCAGCTTCCGCCAAGGGATGTGCCCGCCACGCCTGCTGGGCCGGATGAACGCCACCCTGCGCTTCCTCATGTGGGGCACCCTGCCGCTCGGCGCGCTCATCGGCGGAGCCCTCGCCCAGGCCTACGGATCGCGTACGGCCCTCGCCTGGTGCGCCGTCGGCATCCTCGCCGTACCACTGCCGCTGCTGCTCTCCCCGCTGCGCCGGATGCGCGACCTCCCCGGTGCGCAGGACGAGGGCAGCGCCTACGGGACACCGCAGGACGACGTCAGCGCCGACGGGACACCGCAGGACGCCGCCTCCCACGCCGGCCAGGACGAACGGCCTGCCCCCGCGCCCACCGGCTGACCACCGCCCCGCCACCACCGACCACACCGCCCCGCGCGGCCACGACCGCGGCCACGACGAAGAGGACCCCGTGCTCAGCATCACGAGTCAGTACCTGACCCGCTACCGGCGTCTCACCGCCGACCGGTCCGACGCCCTGCTGCCTGTCACCGGAGCACAGCGCCGCTTCATGCTGGTGCGTTCGCTGGACCCGGCGGGGCGCCCCGACGTGGTGCCCATGTTCTTCGCGTTCCCGTCCGGAACCGTCGACCCCCAACGCCTGCGGGCAGCGGCCCACAGGCTCGCCGCACGGCACACCGCCCTGCGCTCGCGGCCCGCCGTCGTCCGAGGCACCCCCGTACTGCGCGTCGCCGCTCCCGACGACGCGGACGTCACCGTGGTCCGGCCGGCCGCCGCACCCGGCGAGCCGGCAGCCGACGTGCTCCGCCGCGCACTCGCGTCCTGGGATCCGCAGGGTCCCCCCTTGCGGCTCTTCCTCGTACGCGACGAGGAGCGCGAGGAGGACGTCCTCGCCGTCGCCCTGGACCACGCCGTCTGCGACGGCCGTTCGCTGGCGCGGATCGTCGACGAGCTGGGCGCCGCCTACGGCGAGGAGTCCGCCGAACCCGGCGCCGCGGCGCAGGAGACGGCGGCCGAACTCGTCACCTATGAGGACGCCGTCCGGCGGCAACTCGCCGCCGAGGAACGAGCGGAGACGCCCGCAGCGGCCGCGTACTGGGCGGACCGGCTGCGCACGCTGCACACCCACGCCCCGGCACCCCGCCCCGCACGAGCGCCCGAGGGCGCACCGCACAGCGGCGCCGCGCACGCCCTGCTGCCCGCACCCGACGGCGGCGGCTCCTTCCCCGGCCTCCTCGACGCCTGCCGTTCCGCGGCCCGCGAGCTGTACGGCCCGGACCGCACGGTCCCGCTCGGCTACCCGTGGGGCGGCCGTCCCGCGGGCGCGGAGCCGGTCATCGGCTGCTTCCTCAACACGCTCGTCTTCCCGGCCGACACCGGCCGCGGACCCGGTTCGCAGGCCACCGCCGACGCGTGGTGGGACGACCTCGACCGGGCCGACGTACCGTTCGACGCGGTCGTGACCGCCGTACGGTCCACCGGCTCGGGCTGGACCGGAGGCCTCGACGGACTCCTCACCGTGGACGACGACAGCCGCCGCCCGCCCCTCACCCTGGCCGGCGTCGAAGGACGGGAGGTCCACGTCGACGGCAGACCCGTCCGAGGTCCCTTCGCCGTCTCCGTCACCCAGGGAGCGGAGATCCGCCTGCGGATGGTGTGGGACCGGGCGGTGGTCGACGACGAGACCGCGAACCGGGCGTTCGACGCGCTCACCGACGCCCTGCGCCCCTAGGACGTGCCTTCCGGATCTTGCCGGGCCCGCGCTGCCCGGCACCGCGCCCCGCCGCGTTGTCGGGACTCCCCGGTACGTCCGGTACGCGGGAGCGCCTCCGCCTTGCGAAGCACGGCCCCGGACAACGCGGGCCCGGCCGACAAGATCCGAAAGACGCGCCCCAGGTCGTGGCCGCAAAGGAGCGCCGATGCCACCGCGTTCCGCCACGCTGTCCTCGGTCGCCTTGCGATGCTTCCCCTCGGCCCCGCGGGCCGGGGGAGCCCCCACGACACCGGCCGCCGCTCCCTCATCCGGCCTGATCGGCAAGACGCCGCCCAGGGGGCCCACACCCCGCCCCGCCGGACGCCCCGCCGGACGCGGCAACCGCACACCGGCCCTCGCCCGGCCCCGCGCCCCCGCGCTTCCCCCCACAGCATCCCCGCACGTCCGAACGGCACCGCGCGACCCGCGAAGCCGCCCGTACGACCGCCGGACACGACCGTGACCGGCACCGGAAACCGGAAACCGACCCGACAACCTCAGGGATCGCCCATGCTTCCCCTCTCCTCCTCGCAGGAGATCGTCTGGCTGCACGAGCAGATGCAGCCCGGCAGCCGCGCCTACAACTTCACCGCCTCACTCGACCTGTGGGGCACCCTCGACGCCGAAGCCCTGCGCCGCGGGCTCGCCGCCACCCTGGCACGCCATGCCGGCCTGCGGCTCGAACTCGTCGCCCCCAACGGTTCCGTACCCCAGCAGCGGGTCGCGGAGCACTGCTCGCCGAGGCTGCACACCGTCGACCTCAGCACGGCGGACGACCCCGAGGCGGCGTTCGCCCGCCTCCTGCGGACCGAGGCCGAGACACCGATCGACACCTCCGAGGCACCGCTGATCCGCTGGACGCTCGTACGGCTGGCCGAGCGCCACCACCGGCTGGTCCACGTCGAGCACCACCTCATCCACGACGGCCACTCCTTCGCGATCCTGCTCGACGACGTCTTCCGCGTCTACCGCGCCCACGTCCTCGGCGAGACCCTGGAGCTCCCTGCCGCCTCCTCGTACGCGGACCACGTCCAGGCACGGGCCCGGGCCGCCTACGCCCCCGAATCGCTCGACTTCTGGCGGGCTGAACTGCGCGACCAGCAGCACGACCTGCCGCTGCCCGGCGTGACGCGCCCCGGCGCCCGCCGCAGGCACCACGGCGGACAGCTGCGCCAGACCATCGGCGCCGACCTCGCCGAACGCCTGCGCGGACACGCCCGTACCCGCGGCCTCACCCCCTTCTCCACGCTCCTCGGGCTGTTCGCGGAGCTCCTGCGCCGGCACAGCGGCCGCTCCCGCATGGTCATCGGCACCGCCGTCGGCAACCGCCCCCTCGGCTACGAGGATGCCGTGGGCATGTTCGTCAACACCATCCCGCTGCCGCTCACCCTGGACGCCGCCGCCCCCGCCCAGGACACCATGGACGAGGTCACCGACACCCTCATCCGTGCCCTTCCGCACCAGGACGTACCGGTCCAGGAACTGACCCGAGCACTCGGCATGCACACCTCCGGCGCCGACAACCCGCTCTTCTCCGTCATGTTCAGCGCCCACGACGCGCCCCTGCCCGAGATCGACGTACCCGGACTCGACATCACGCTCTTCGAGGGCTTCAACACCGGTACCACCCGCTTCGACCTCGACGTGGTCCTGCTCCCGGACGACCGGCGCGGCGTCACCCCGCGCCACGGCGCGCCCGGCATGACCCTCGTCTGGGACTACGACGCGGACCTCTTCGGCGAGGACGTCGCCCGGCTGCTCTCCGGCCGCTTCCTGGACCTGCTGCGCGCCTACCTCCACAGCCCCGAGACCCCGCTGGCCGATCTCGACCCGGCCGCCACGGAGCCGGCCGCCGAGCCCGTACCCGTCCCGGCCGGCCGCGATCCACTGGATCCCGTGGCCGCACACCACCCGTCGCTGCCGGCCCTGCTGTGCGGCGCCCGCCGTCTGACCTACGGCGAACTCGACGCCCGGGTCGCCTCGCTCGCCGAGCGCCTGAAGGCCGCCGGTGTCACCCCCGGCCGGCCGGTGGCCGTGGTCCTGCCCCGCGGGACCGAATCCGTCGTCGCCCTGCTCGCCTGCCTGCGCACCGGCGCCGTCTACTGCCCGCTGTCCCCGTCCGATCCGCCGGCCCGGCTCGGCCTGCTGCTGGAACGGCTCGCGCCGGCGCTCGTCCTCACCGGCGACGGCACCCCGGCCCTGCCGGACGCACTGCCGACCGCCCGGATCGACGCCCCGGTGCTGCCCCCGGCGCGCGACGGCGCCGTACTTGACGGCACCGCGTACGTCATCCACACCTCCGGCTCCACCGGAACCCCCAAGCCGGTCGCCGTCGGCCCCGCCGCCCTGGTGCACCACATGACGGCGGCCGCCGACCGGTTCGGCCTCATCACCTCGGACCGGGTCCTGATGTTCGCCCAGCCGTCCTTCGACGTGGCGCTGGAGGAAGTGCTGCCCACCCTGTACGCAGGCGCCTGCCTGGTCCTGCCCGAGCACGAGGTGCCCACCGGCGCCGAACTCACCGAACTGCTCGCCGCGGCCCGGGTCACCGTCGCCAACCTGCCCACCAGCTACTTCCTCGCCACCCGCGAAGACCTGCGTCCCGCCCTGCGGGACAAGCGCTGGACGCCCCGGCTCCTGGTCCTCGGCGGCGAGCGCCTTCCCGTGGAGGCACTGCGCGGCATCCTCGCCGACACCGACGCCACCGTCCTCAACGCCTACGGCGTCACGGAGGCGGCCATCACCTCGACCGTCCACGAGATCTCCCGCGACGCCCTCGTCGAGGGCGCCGAGATCCCCCTGGGCACCGAGCTCCCGGGCGAGCGGATCCACGTACTCGACGCCCACCACCGCCCGCTGCCGGCCGGCGCGGTCGGCGAACTCGCCGTCGCCGGACCCGGCCTCGCCGAGGGCTACGCGGGCAACGAGGAGGTGACCGCGGCCCGGTTCGTCACTGTCGACGCGCTCGACGGGCAGCGCGTCTACCTCACCGGCGACCTCGGCTACCGCGGTCTGGACGGCCTGCTGTACTTCCTCGGGCGGCGCGACAACCAGATCAAACTGCGCGGTCACCGCATCGAACTGGAGGAGATCGAGGCCGCGGCGTCCGCGGTGCTGGGCGGCCGGTCCTGCGCCGTCGTACTGGACCGGCAGGGCCCCGGCGGCCCGAGGCTCGTCGGCTTCCTCGAAGACGGGCCCGCCGGCGAGGACTTCGACGAGAAGGAGCTCCACGCCGAGCTGGGCCGCCGCCTGCCCGGCCCCCTCGTGCCCGCCCGCTGGGCCTCGCTCGAAAGCATGCCGACCCTTCCCGGCGGCAAGCCCGACCGTACGGCGCTGTCCCGCCGGGCTGCGGAGCTCGACACCGGCGACGCGGGTGGTGCGGGTGACACCGGCGAGTCCGAGGCCGGAACCGGCTCGGAGGGCTCGCCCGCGGCCACCGCCGCGTCCGACGACCCGATGACGGCGCTGCTCACGGAGGGCTGGAGCAAGGTCCTCGGCCACAGCCGGATAAACGCCCGTTCCCACTTCTTCCACAGCGGGGGCCATTCCCTGCTGGCCGCCGAGCTGGCCGCCTGGCTGGAGCCCCGGCTGGGCGCGCGCCCGCCGCTGCGGGTGCTCTTCCGCAACCCCGTCCTCGCCGACCAGGCCGAAGCCCTCGCCGCCACCGCCCTTTCCACGGAGTCGTGATGACCCAGTCCCCGACCGCCCCTGCCGCACTCCTCGCCACGCCCCTCGACGCCGGCACCGTGCCGAGCGTCGCCCACGGGCCCCGCGCCGAACCGACCGGCGTGCTCGACCGCTTCGATGACTGGGCCCGCCTCGCCCCGCAGGCCCCGGCCGTGATCGACAGCGCCCGCATCTGGACGTACCAGGACCTCGACGAGGCGGCCGAGCAGGTCACCGCCGCCCTGGGCGACCGCGTCCGGCCCGGCGACCTGGTCGGCGTATGCCTCGACCGCTCCGCCGCCCTGGTGGTGACCGCCGTGGCGCTCGCCCGGATCGGCGCCGTCTACCTGCCGCTCGGCCCCCGCCCCGGCGAACGCCGTACCCAGGCCGTCACCGAGGACCTCGACGTCGCCTGCCTCATCGGCGACCCCGGGGTCCTGCCCGAGGGGCACCGCGGCGGGGAGCACCTCCCGCTGCCGCTGCCCACCGCCGGTGTCAACGCCCCCGCCGCAGTCGTCGCGGCCTTCACCCAGTGCGCCCGCGGCACCCGGCGCGCTCCCCAGAACGCCCTGTACGCCGTCCTGACCTCCGGTTCCACCGGCCGCCCCAAGGCGGTCGCCGTTGCCGAGACCTCCCTCTCCGTCGCCCTCGACTGGTACCGGGCCGAGACCGGTCTCGCACCGGGCGACCGCCAGTCCCTCCTGATCGGCGTCGCGTTCGACCCGCACCTGCTGGAACTGTGGGCCGCCCTGACCTCGGGAGCCGCCCTCGTCCCGGCGCCGGACGACACCCGCTGGGACTCGCACGTACTCACCGACTGGTGGCGTGAGCGCGCCCTCACGCACGCCGTCGCGGCCACCCCGACCGTCGAACCGCTCCTGGACCGGCCCTGGCCGCAGGACCTGAAGCTCCGCCACCTCGTCGTCGGCGGCGATCGCATGCGCCGCCGCCCCGGCACCGATGTCACCGCCACGGTCCACAACGCCTACGGCCCTGCGGAAGCCACCGTCGTCACCACCACCCACACCATGCGCAACACCGACCCGGACGCCGGCGAGCAGGTCCCGCCGCCCATCGGCACCGCGCTGCCGGGCGTCACCCTCGTCGTCACGGACGACGACGGGCGCCCTGTCCCCCGTGGGCAGGACGGTGAGCTTCGCGTCGGCGGCCACTGCCTGGCCCTCGGCTACCTCGACCCCGAACTCACCGCGCGCCGGTTCACCGCACCCCCGCATGAGCCGGAGCTGCCCTCGGTCGACCGCCTCTACCGCACCGGCGACCGGGTACGGATGAACGCCGACGGCAGCCTGGACTTCCTCGGCCGCCTCGACGACCAGGTGAAGATCAGCGGCGTGCGCATCGAACCCGCCGAGGTGGAAGCCGCCTTCGAACACGACCCGCGGGTACGCAGCGCCGTCGTCACCGTGCTGCGCGACAGCTCCGGCCACGGCCGTCTCGTCGCACACCTTCGGCTCGCCGACGGCGCCGAACCGGTCACCGGGGAGCTCCTCGACGCGGTCCGTGCCTGGCTCCCCGAGCAGGCCGTCCCCGGCACCGTACGGATCGTCGACGGCTTCCCGCTCGACGCCAACGGCAAGGTGGACCGGCACGCCCTCGCGGCCGCCGTCCCGGCGCCCGTGGCGCCCGGGACCACCACCGAGGACGAGCACACCGGCACCGGGGTCACCGCCACCGAACGGCTCGTGCTGGCGACCGTACGCGACCTCCTGGGCCGCCCCGGCACCGGCCTCGGCGACAACTTCACCGACGCCGGCGGCACCTCCATCATCGCCGCACGGCTGCTGGCAACCGTAGAACGCGAGACGGGAGCACGCCTGCGCGCTCCCGAGCTGCTGCGCAGCACCGACCTGCGCGCCTTCGCCGCCCTCCTCGACCAGCGCCGGACCCCGCAGCCGGCAGGAGCCTGACATGACACTCACCATCCCGAAGCCCGCCGAGCCGCAGCCTACCGACGCGCAGCCCGCCGGTCCGCAGGCCACCGATCCGGCGAAGGGCACCGCCCTGCCCGCACTCGTCGCGCGGCACGCCGCACGCACCCCCGACGCCCTCGCCGTCGTGGACGGCGACACCACCCTCACCTACGGCCGCCTCCTCCAGGCCGGCCACGCCCTCGCGGCACGACTGCGCCGGCACGACGTGACCCGCGGCGACCGGGTGGCGCTGCTGACGGCCCGTTCGTCCCGCACGGTCGTGGCCCAGCTCGGCCTGTGGCTGGCCGGAGCCGTGTGCGTACCGCTCGATCCCGCCCAGCCCCGGCCGCGTACCGAGGCGATGATCGCCGACGCGGAAGTGACGCTCACCGTCGGCGACGCGAAACTGCTGGACGCGGCCGCACTCCCCGGCCGCGTCCTCGCCCTGCCCGAGGAGCCGCTCACGTACGGCCTGCCGGCCGACGAGTCCGACCCGGACGGCCCGGCGTTCATCATGTTCACCTCCGGCTCGACAGGGCGCCCCAAGGGCGTCCTGGTGCCGCACCGTGCCATCGCCGAGCTGGTCACGGCACCCGACTACGTCACCCTCACCGGCCGCGACCGCGTGCTGTTCCACTCGCCCATGACCTTCGACGCCTCGACGTTCGAAGTCTGGGCCGCGCTCGCCAACGGCGCCGCGGTCGTCGTCTGCACCGAGCAGCGGCCCACCCTGGAGGACCTCGCCCGGCACGTCGAGCGGCACGGCGTGACCGTGGCGTTCTTCACCACGGCCCTCTTCCACCAGCTCGCCGCGCGCCGCTCCCGCGTCTTCGCCCAGCTCCGCTCGGTCGTCGTGGGCGGCGAGGCGATGGCCGCCGCGCAGGCCCGCGAGGTCCTCACCGCTTTCCCCTGGCTGGAACTCGTCAACGGCTACGGGCCGACCGAGACGACCACCTTCGCCACCGCCCACCGGGTCACCGAGCAGGACTGCGCGGGGCCGATACCCATCGGCAGGCCCATCTGCGGGGCCACGGCGCACATCTTGGACGCCGTCGGCCACCCCGTGGCCGACGGGGACCGGGGCGAGCTGTGGATCGGCGGCAGCAGGCTCGCCCACGGCTACACGGGCCTGCCCGAACTCACCGCCGAACGGTTCGTCGAACACCCCGCCGCCGGCCGGCGGCTCTACCGCACCGGCGACATCGTCTCCCTCCGCCCCGACGGCGTCCTGCAGTTCCACGGCCGCAACGACGACCAGGTGAAGGTCCGCGGCTTCCGCATCGAACCCGCCGAGGTCGAGCACGCCCTGCGTGAGCAGCCGGACGTCGACGACGCCGCCGTCACCGTCGACGGCGCCGGCACCCCCGAAGCGCGCCTCGTCGCGTTCGTCGTCGCCGCGCCCGGCCCCGTACCTCCCGGCACGGCGCTGCGCGAACGGCTCACCGCGCTCCTGCCCGCCCACCTCGTACCCGACGCGGTCACCGTGCTGGACCGGCTTCCCCTCACCCCGGCCGGCAAGGTCGACCGGCGCGCGCTCACCGCCCGCGCACACGCCGCCGAAAGCCGGCCCACCGGCGAGCCAGCGCCGCGCATGACACCGCTGGAGCAGGCCGTCGCCGAGGTGTGGAGCCGGGCCCTGGGCACCGAGGTGACGCACGCCGACGCCGAGTTCCTCCTCATCGGCGGCCATTCGCTCCTCGCCCTCGTCGTCACCGAGGACCTGCGCGAAGAACTCGGCGTGGAGATCTCCCTCGCCGACTTCTTCGCCGCGCCGACCGTCGCCGCACAGGCCGTGCTGGTCGAAAGCGCCCTCCTGGCCGCCCACGCGGACCTCCACCCCGACACCCCGGAGCACAGCGATGCCCACTGACGCCGACTCCGCGTCCCTCGACCGCCGACAGCAACTCCAGCAGGAACTGCTGCGCCGGGCCCGCGCCGGTACCGCCCCCCGTGCCACGACGACCGCCGAACCCGCCACCGGCGCGAGCACCGGCCGGGAAGACCGCGCACCGCAGTCCGAGTGCGTTCCCCTCTCCCGCGCGCAGCGCCGTATGTGGCTGATGGAGCGGCTCGGCGGCACGGGCGACTCGTACCACGTACCGTTCGCCACCCGTGTGCGCGGCCCGTTCGACGTGGCCGCGTTCGCCACCGCCCTCACCTCCCTGGTGGCCCGGCACGCCATCCTGCGCACCCGCTACACCGAGCACGGGGGCGAGCCCTGCCAGGAGGTGCTGCCGACCCCGCGGACGGTCCCGGTGCACGTCGTCGACACCGACGAGGCGCAGGCCCCGGAGCTGCTGCGGCGCGAGACGGCCCGGCCGTTCGACCTCGCGGCCGGCGACGCCGTACGAGCGCTCGTCCTGCGCCACGGACCGACGGACCACACCCTGCTGTTGACGTTCCACCACATCGCCGTTGACGGCGCCTCGTTGGAGACCGTGGCCGCCGAACTCGCCGACCTCTACACGGCGGCCACCGGCGGAACGCCCCGGCACACCCTCACCGCAGCGCCGCAGTACGCCGACCACGCGCGCCGCGAGCACGACGGCCTGTCCGGCTTCGAGGAGGAACTGGAGCGCTGGAGCGAGCTGCTGGCCGACGCCGAACCTCCGCGCCTGCCCCGGCCGGCGGCGCCCGCGCCGCACACCGCCGCGCGCCCGGCGGCCGTACGCACCGTGCCCCTCACGCCCACCGTGCCCGACGCCCTGCGGACACTGGGCGCACAGCGGCAGGCCACGCTCTTCGCGGTGTCGCTCACCGCGGCCTTCGCCGCCCTGCACCGCCTCACCGGCGACGACGACCTCGTCATCGGCGTGGCGGGCACCCACCGCAGCGGAACGGCCATGCGCGGCCTGGTCGGCCTCTGCGTCAACACCCTGCCCGTACGGGTGGACCTCTCCGGCGCCCCGTCCTTCACCCAGCTGCTGCGCCGCGTGGGCGACGCGCTCCTCGAAGCCCAGGAGCACCGGCACATCCCCTTCGACCTCGTCCTCGAACGCCTCGGCGCCGGGGCACGCGGCGCCGACGGCACCGCACTGGTCCGCGTCACCTCCGACGTCCTCGGCGAGCCGACGGTGCTGCGGCTGCCGGGTACGTCGGCCGAGTACGTCGACCTCCCCTCCGACGGCGCGAAGTTCAGCCTCTCCTACGGCTTGGACCTGGGCGACCCTGCACGGCCCCGGGCCCTCGTGCAGTACGACGCCCACACCCTGGACGACACCGCGGCGGAGGCGGCCGCACGGGACTACGCGGCCCTGCTCCACGCGGTGGCCGCCGACCCGGAACTCACCCTGGACCCGCTGCCTCCGGCCGGGCCGAACGACACCTCCCCGGCCCAGAGTCCCCCCGCCAGTGACCGTCACCCGGCCGCGGAGGCCCTCCGCGCCCACCCGATGGTCGCCGACGCCACGGTGGTCCAGCCCGAGCAGGGGCCGGCCGTGGCCTACGCCGTCCTGAAGGACAGCGCCGGCCCGTCCGGCCACGAACTCCTCGGTCTGCTGCGCCGCACGCTCGCACCCGAGGCCGTACCCGCGGCGGTCACCCCGCTCGACGCGCTGCCGCGCACGGCCGCCGGGCCGGCGGACCACGCCCGGCTGCCCGGGCGGCCCTCGACGCCCCACGCCCCGTCCGGCGCACGGGCCCAAGCGGTCACGGAGGCGTTCGCCGCAGCGCTCGGCCTCCGCCCGTCGCCGGACGAGGACTTCTTCGCCCTCGGCGGTCACTCCCTCAAGGCCGTACAACTCGCCGAACGGCTGCGCACGGACCTCGGACTGCCCCTCACGGGACTCGACGTACTCCAGGCCCGCACCCCGCGGGCGCTGACCGCCCTCCTCGACGAACGGGCGGCACGGCAGAGCGCCGCGAAGACCGCGAGCCGGCCCGCCCCCCGCTCCCGGGACGTCCGCCCCGGCACAGTGCTGGTCACCGGTGCGACGGGCGGCGTCGGCGCGTTCGTGGTGCGTGAACTCGCCGCCCGGGGACGCCCCGTGCTGGCGCTGGCCCGGCCCGAGTCCGCCCACCTGATCGCCACCGACGGCGTCGACGTGATCGAGGGCGACCTCACCGACCTGGCCGGGCTGCGGGACGCCGTCGCGCAGTCGGACGCGGTCGTCCACGCCGCCTGCACCTTCACCCGGCACGACGTGGACCTGGCGGCGATGGAGACGATGGTCGACGCGTGGTGGCGCGGCCCGTTCGTCTTCGTCAGCAGCGTCGACGCCTACGGGCATCCCGCGACGGCCCGGGTCGCCGAGGAGTCGGCGTCCCACGAGCCCGTCAGCCCGTACGGAAAGGCCAAACTCGACTGCGAGGCCATCCTCCTGCGCGCAGCTGGGACCGAAGGGCGCGGCGGCGCCAGCTCCGTACGGTCACCGATCGTCTGGGGCGCCCACGACCGGCTCCGCGAACAGCTGCGCTGGGGCGCCCTCGGCACGCTCTACCAGGCCGCCGAGCAGGGCCGGCCGATCGAACTGCCCCGCCCCGGTACCGGCGGGCACGCCTGGTACGGAGCCGCCTGGGTGCACGCGGCGGCCCTGGCCCGCGCGGTGGCCGAATGCCTGGACCGGCCCGTGCACGGAGTCGCCAACGCGTGCAGCGGCCACGTCTCCTGGCACGACCTCGCCCACGACCTCACGGAACTGCTCGGCACTCGAGCGGACCTCCGCGAGACCGACGCGGTACCGCGGGACCTCGACCACCGCTGGCACTACGACAGCACACGCCTGGCCCGCCCCCTGCGTCCCCGGCCGCACGAGGACCGTCACACCGTCCTGGCAGAGATGGTCACTGCCACGACACCGGCCCACGCCTGACCACCGCCTGCGCCCGGAGCAGCCCCAACGCACTCCGGGCGCAGCCGCGGCCGCGGTCGTAAACGGGTGGACGGCTCCCCGGCGGGCCGGGCAGAGTGGCCGCCCGTGACAAGCAGTGAGCTTTGGACCTCCGCGACCGCCGACCGCTACGACGCCGAGGAGAGCGAGATGTCATCGACCGCTGTTCTCGGTCCGACTCTCGCCTTCCTCGCCGAACTTGCCGGAGAAGGCAGGGCATTGGAGTTCGCCATCGGAACCGGAAGAGTTGGCGTCCCGCTCCGGGAACACGGCGTGCCCGTCGTGGGAATCGAACTGTCCGAGCACATGGCAGCGGTCCTACGGCGCAAGACCGACGAGGACGTGCTCCCGGTCGCCATCGGAGACATGGCCACGACCGTCGTCCCCGGCGAGTTCACCCTGGTCTATCTCGTCTACAACACGATCACGAACCTTCTCACGCAGGACGAGCAGGTCGAGTGCTTCCGCAACGCCGCGCGTCACCTGGCGCCCGGCGGCCGGTTCGTCATCGAGCTCGGCGTGCCGCCACTGCGCTTCCTGCCGCCCGGGCAGGTCGCGGTGCCCTTCGACGTCTCCGAAGGGCATCTCGGCTTCGACACCTTCGACCTGGTCGAGCAGATCCTCGTCTCGCACCACGTCACCCGCGACGGCGGCGACGGCCGCTACCGCCGGGACAGCTCCCGGCACCGATACGCATGGCCGGCGGAGCTCGACCTGATGGCGCGGATCGCGGGGCTCGAACTGGAACGGCGCGTCGCGGACTGGGACGGAGCGCCGTTCACCCAGGATTCCGCGAAGCACATCTCCGTGTGGCGCAAGCCGGCCTGAGGCGTTCCTCCTGGTCTCCCGCGGGCACGCGAACGGGGCCGGCGGCGCAGCCGTCGGCCCCGTCCCTCAGAGGTGGGGATCAGCAGGTGCCGGCCGGGCGTTCCCGGACCACCAGGTCGGTGGAGCCGGTGGTCGCGTCCAGCCAGGCCACCTGGCGGCCCGCGCCGGCCGCCGGGTAGTTCTGCTCACCGCGGTTGCAGGAGACCCGCTCGCGGCGGGAGCCGTCGGTGGTCAGCTGCCACAGCTTCGGCAGCGACTCGTTGCGGTACCGCGTGTCGGGCGTCCGGGCGACCAGGGTCAGCGCGTCCTGCGAGACCGTCAGGTCGGAGGCCATGAAGGCGCCCGGCTTGTGCTCGCTGCTGACGAGGAAGGCGCCGCGGCCGTCCAGGCCGGAACTGACGACCGACACCAGACCGCCGTCGTTCTCGTCGCCGTCCGCCAGCCAGAACACGTTCTTGCCGTTGATGCCGGTCTGGCCCAGGCTCACCGGCTCGTCGAGCTGCTCGGTCATGACCGCCTTGCCGGTGGCCAGGTCGACGACCTCCACGCCCAGCCGGTAGGAGTCGCCCTGCGGGTACAGCTTCGCGTAGGCGATCTTGTCGCCGCTGATGGAGGGGAGGGCGGTCAGGGTGTTCCACTTCTTCCCGTCGGTGAAGACGGGCGCCTTGTCGGTGGGCCGCATGTAGCCGACGTGCCGGCCGCCGAGGATGTCGTACTCCTCGAACACGACCGTGCCCTTCTCCACCCGCAGGCCCGCGACGCCGGTCGTCGAACTGTGGAGCGTCTTGACCGGGCCGCCCGCCACGGGGCGGGACAGGACGTCGACCGAGGTCGGGCCGTACGCCGTCCACACCACGGTCTTTCCGTCCGTCGCCGGGGCGGTGTGGTAGCGGCCGTCGTTGGGGCTGATCACCTTCGGCGCACCCTTGCCGTCCAGCCGGCCGGCGTAGACCGAGTAGGGCTCGGAGCCGTCGTCGTTGGACTTCGAGGCCGTCCACCAGCCGCCGCCCGCGCCGACCCCTGAGTCCGTGGTGTTCAGCGTCCCGATGAGGGTGTCGCTGTCGACGCCGAGGGCCTGCTCCCAGCCAGGGACGATGCCGTGCGCGTTGAACGAGCGCTTGACGGTGTTCTGCTGGCCGGAGGTCGCGCCCAGGGCCTTGGCAGCGGCGAGTACCGCGCCCCGGGCCTCGGTGAACCCGTCGATCGGCGTCATGTACTCGGTGACGGCCTTGTACACGATCTTGTCGGCGAGTTCCCCGCCCAGGTCCTCGCGCATGTCCCACAGCGCGCCGGAGAAGATCGTGGAGTTCAGGTGCACGCCGCCGTTGTCGGTGGCGAACGACACGCCCAGGAAGCTCTTCGAGGTCGTGGCCCCGTCGTTGAGGTCGCGCAGTGCGCAGTCGGCGGCGGCCTTCGTACGGCACAGGTCCTCGCCGATCAGGCCGGCGGCCGGATCGCTCATCGGGGTGCCGCTCGCGGTGACGTCGATCGCGTTGCCGAAGTAGTCGGCCAGGGCCTCGTTCAGGGCGCCGGACTGGCCCGCGTAGACCAGGTTCGCCGTGTGCTCGATCACCCCGTGGGTCATCTCGTGGCCGACGACGTCGGTGTCGGCCGACATCGGCTTGAACTCCGCGTCGCCGTTGCCGTAGACCATCTTGGTGCCGTCCCAGAACGCGTTGGCGTAGGGCAGGCCGTAATAGGTCACGCCGACCAGGGAGTTGACGGGCCCGCCGGTCCCGTCGAGGCTGTCGCGCCCGAAGTTCTTCTTGTAGAAGTCGTAGACCTGGCCCGCGTTCCAGTGGGCGTCCACGGCTCCTGAGTCCGTCGCCGCGCCGCCGAAGGTGGTGTTGGGGGAGGAGAACATCGTGATGCCGGACGGCCACCTGCCCGACGTCTCCGACACCGACTTGCCCCGGGCGTCCCACGTGGCAAGCAGGCTCTTGGACGAAGTGCGCATCCGGCCCGCGTCCGCGAGGAGGTAGTTCCCGGCCGCCGGGTCGTAGGCGATGTCCAGCGAGGCCGCGGCGCCGCTCAGCCGGCCACCGGACCCGGTCTCCGGGACCAGGTTCGGGGGAGCGGCCGGCGATCCGTCCGCAGTCGCACCCTCAGCGGCCCGACCGGCCGTCCGCGCGGCGGCCGTCGGAGCCGCCAGCGTCTTCAGCGCGCTGTACTGCAGCGCCGGGTAGCCCGACCGGGCGTCCACGTACACCTCGTCCACGACCGGCGCGCCGGTGCCGGGCGCGGTGCCGCGTACCGTGACGCGGTAGGCGAGTACGCCGCCCCCCTTGGGCAGGACGACGAGCCCCTTGGCCTCGCCGGTCATGCCGGTGGCCGCCGGATCGCCCGACTCCGACCGCGGCGCCTGCCCCTTGTCGAGGGCCGCTCCCAGTCGGCGGGCCGTGGCGGCCACCGCGCGGCGGACCGCGACGTCCTCGGCGACCTGCGGGGTGACGTCGGTGCTCAGGGCCGTGAAGTAGTGCCCCGAGGTGCCGGTCACCACGCGCTTGCCGTCCTGCTTCTGCATGCGCACGACGTACTGGCCGCCCAGGACGTCCACTCCCCGGTGCTTCTGCTGCAGCCGGACCGTCTCGTCCTTGGACCCGGTGGCCGTCGCCGAGAGGGGGACGAGGTCGCTGGCCGCCCGCGGGATCCTGTAACGGCTCTTGTTCGCCGCGAGGTGTCCGCGGGCCGCGTCGGCCGGGGCGGCCTGGGCGTCCACGGACTCCCGTATGCCCTCGACGAGCACCGGGGTCGCGGTGTCCTGGCCGGGGAGGACGTTCGAGGGGCCGGGGTCCGCGGCCCATGCCGGCGAGGCCTGCAAGGTCATTGCGACGGCCAGCAGAACCGCGATTCCTCCGGCGGATCGGAGCTCTTTCCGCCATATCCGTCGTGCGGTCGGGGTCGCAGCCGTCGAACCTGCGCTGAACTTGGGCAAGGGGTCTCCTCAACCATGAGTGCCTGATGCGTTGCTGTGAGTCGCCGCCATGCAAGCGCCGCGGGCGGCTCGCGAACAGAGCCGGGGCCCCCTCAGAAGTGGCCATGCACAGTTGTGGGGGCGGTGTGAAGGCGGTCAAAATCCCCGGCATGATCGAAACCGACCCGCACGACCGGACTCCCGCCCGCACGCAGTACGGCAGCGGGGCGGTGATCCTCGCGGCCGCGGACCCGGTCGCGGACCCGGCCGCCGTACTGCGCGTACTCATCCAGCGCCGACAGGCCCTCCTGAACCGGGAATCGGCGGAGCTGCAATCCCTGCGCACCTATGCCGACCTGCTGGCCCACGAGCTACCGCCGCCACCCGCCTTACCCGCCGGACCTCCGGCCGGCATCGAGATCGTCACCGGCGCCGACTCCGTCGGGGCCCGCCTCGACGCCATGCTCGACTCCGCCGAGACGGAAGTGCTCGTGCTCGACCGCGGCGCGCTCAGGACGCCCCGGGCACCCGCGTCACCCGCGGACGAGCACTCCGGGGAAGCGGGGGAGGCGGGGGAGGCAGAGGCGGGGGCGGAGCGCATCCGCCGTCTGCTGGCCCGCGGCGTCACCGTACGGACCGTCACCGACCGGCGCGGTACCGACTTTCCCGAACGGGCCAGAGACCTGATCGCCCTCACCCGACTCGGCCTCCAGGCCCGGACCGGACAGCGCCTGCCCACCGGCCTGGTCATCGTGGACCGGCGCATCTGCCTGCTGCCCCCACCGCCCTCCGACGACGGAGGAGCCGACGGAGCGGCCCTGGTCTTCGGCGACTCCCTGCTGCGCCGCGCCGCACTGCCGCTGTTCGAATCCCTGTGGGCACGCGCCACCCCCGTCGGCAGCCCCGCCAGCCCCCTCACCGAGGACCAGCGGGAACTCCTCGGGCTGCTCGCCTCAGGCCTGAAGGACGAGACCATCGCCCGCCGGCTCGGCGTACACGTGCACACCGCCCGCCGCCGGATCACCCGCATGCTGGAGGAACTCGACGCCGACACCCGCTTCCAGGCCGGCGTCCAGGCCGCCATCCGTGGCTGGCTGCAACCGCCGCCCGCCCCGAACGCCGCCACCGGTCGGCCGGGATTCCCCCGACCGGCAGGGACGAACTGACGCACGGCCCGGTGCGTTGACCGGCGACCGGCGACCGGCGACCACTGGCACCCGGTCCGCCAGCGGGGCCGCGCAGCCTACGACGCTCCGCACAGGGCCAGCGCGTCCCGCGCAAGCCCTCGCATCCAGGCGTGGGCGGTGTCGGTGTCATAGCGCTGATGCCACGACAGGTACACCGGTGCCGACGGCAGTTCGAGCGGCATGGGGAGATGCTCCTGGACGCCCTCGTCGTGCGCACCGCGGTGCCCGCGACCCTGCACCTGGCGAACGTGGCCGCCGGCAGGGCAGGCGCCATCTGGCAGTTCGCCGGGGCCCGCGCGGACCTGCTCCCCGGGGCCCTGCTCGTCCTGGAGGCCGGCGGACGGATCTCCGACGCCGAGGGCCGCCCCTGGACCCCGCAGAGCAGCGGCTTCCTGGCCGCCGCACCCGGCGTCCACGCCGAGGCCGTTGCGACGCTCTCCCGCTGACCCTTCACGAGAGCCGCAAAGACTCACGAGAACCGCAAAGACCCAAGGGAAACGGATCACCATGAACGACATCGCAGTACTCGGAAACGGCCGCGTCGGCGGCAACCTGGCCGCCGCCCTCACCCGGGCAGGACATCGGGTCACCGTGGCGGACCGCACGCCGGGCGCCGCCGCCGAGGCCGCGCGCACTGCCCGTATCGTCATCAACGCCACACCGGGCGCCGGCTCACTGGAGCGTCTCGCCGCCCTGCGCGAGATATTGCGGGGCAAGATCCTCGTGGACGTCTCCAACGCCACGGCCGACGGCCCGGACGGACTGCCCGCCGACCTGCTCCACCCCGGCTCCAGCCTCGCGGAACAGCTCCAGGAGGCGCTCCCCGGAACCAGCGTCGTCAAGACGCTCAACACCATGCTCTTCTCGGTGATGACCGCGCCGGCCACGCTCGCCCAGGCGCCGACCGCGTTCCTCTCGGGCGAGGACCCGGGGGCCAAGCAGACCGTCTTCGACCTGCTCGCCGACCTCGGCTGGCGGAAGGAGTGGATCACCGATCTCGGCGGAATCCGAACCGCCCGCGCCGCAGAGGCCGCGATCATGTTCGTGCCGCATGTGATCCGTGCCGCCGGATTCGCCCCCTTCGCGGTCTCCATCGCCCGCTGACCCGCCCCCTCGGAGGAGCGCGAGGAGCCGCCCCGAGGTCGCCACGTCGGGGAGGCATGGCGCGGCGGGGCCGGGGGAAGGTGCTAGGGCATACTTCCAGTGATCGGACATGCGTCCCGTAACCGGACATGGAGGACGGCCGTGGCTGCACGTGAACGCAATCCCCTGCAACAGCAGCAGGCCGCCCCACCGTCCGCCGCCGGCCCCGTCCGCTCGCGCGTCACGCTCCGCGTCAACGGCCGCACCCGCGTTCTCGACCTGGACAACCGCGTCACCCTCCTCGACGCCCTGCGGGAGCAGCTGGACCTGACCGGTTCCAAGAAGGGCTGCGACCACGGGCAGTGCGGAGCCTGCACCGTCCTCGTCGACGGCCGGCGCGCCAACAGCTGCCTGCTGCTGGCCGTGACCCTGGACGGCTCCGAGATCATCACCGTCGAAGGGCTCGCCGCCCCCGACGGCGCCCTGTCCCCCCTCCAGCAGGCCTTCCTCGACCACGACGCCTTCCAGTGCGGATACTGCACTCCCGGCCAGCTCTGCTCCGCCGTCGGAGTCCTGCGGGAAGCCGCCGCCGGACACCCCTCCCACGTGACCGGTGCGGCCACCGCGGCCGACACCGCCCGCCCCGTCGTCCTGAACGCCGAAGAAATCGGGGAGCGGCTCAGCGGCAACCTCTGCCGCTGCGGCGCCTACAACGGGATCGCCGACGCCGTAGCGGCCTGCGCCGCCGCCGAGACCACCGACCGGACCCCGCCCCCGACCCCGGACGTGATCGCGTGAAGCCCTTCGCCTACGTGCGGGCCACCAGCCTCCAGGAAGCGGCGGCCGCCCACGCCGGCCGCCCCGGCTCCCGCTACATCGCCGGGGGCACCAACCTGGTCGACCTCATGAAGCACGGCGTCGAGACCCCCGACACCCTCATCGACCTCACCCGGCTGCCCCTCCACGACATCCAGGAACTGCCCACGGGCGCGCTCCGGATCGGGGCCGGTGTGTCCAACACCGACCTGGCCGTGCACCCCCTGGTCCGGACCCGCTACCCCGCCCTCTCCCAAGCCCTCCTGGCCGGCGCGTCCGGGCAGCTGCGCAACGTCGCCACCACCGGCGGGAACCTGCTCCAGCGCACCCGCTGCCCGTACTTCCAGGACGTGTCCAAGCCCTGCAACAAGCGGGAGCCCGGTACCGGCTGCGCCGCCCGCGACGGAGTGCACCGCGACCACGCCGTCCTCGGCCACTCCGCGCACTGCATCGCCACCCACCCCTCGGACATGGCCGTGGCCCTCACCGCCCTGGACGCCGAGATCGAGCTCTATGGCGGCGAGCACGGTACCCGCCGGGTGGCGGCGGCCGGCTTCCACCGGCTGCCCGGCGAGAACCCCGAACGGGACACCGTCCTGCGCCCGGGCGAGATCGTCACCGCCGTGCTCCTGCCCCCGCCCGCGCCCGGAGCGGTCTCCCTCTACCGCAAGGCCCGCGACCGCGCCTCGTACGCCTTCGCCCTCGCCTCGGTGGCCGCCGTGCTCCAACTCGACGACGACCGCGTACGCCACGTCGCCATCGCCCTCGGCGGTCTCGCCCACCGGCCCTGGCGCGCCACCACTGCCGAGGAACGGCTCACCGGCGCCGTACCCACCGAGGAGGCCGTACGGGAAGCCGTCGACGCGGAGCTGGCCGCGGCCCGGCCCCTGCCCGACAACGCCTTCAAGGTCGACCTCGCCCGCAACCTCGCGCGCGACGCCCTCGCAACGCTGATCCGCTCCGCCTCCGGCGCTCCTCCCGCCCGCCCCCGGCCGTGACCGCCCCCCGAACAGAAAGGGGACCCGCGATGCCCCCCACGCCCGACAGCCCGTCCGCCCTCGGCAGCCCGGCCCGGCGCAGCGAGGGACGCGAGAAGGTCACCGGAGCCGCCCGGTACGCCGCCGAGCACACACCCCCCGACTGCGCCTACGCCTGGCCCGTGCCCGCCACGATCGCCCGCGGCCGTGTCACCTCCGTCGACACCGCGGCCGCCACCGCCGCGCCCGGTGTCCTCGGCGTGCTGACCCCGTACGACGCACCGCGTCTCGGCGCGGCAGAGGACCCCACCCTGCACCTCCTCCAGGACCTGCACGTGCCCCACCGCGGCTGGTACGTGGCCCTGGCCGTCGCCGACTCCCTGGAGGGCGCGCGGGCCGCCGCCGCCCTGGTGCGCGTCACCTACGAGACCGACCCCCACGACGTGACACTCACCGTCGACCACCAGCGCGCCTACACCCCCGAAGAGGCCAACGGAGGCCACCCCGCCCACCGCGAGCAAGGTGACCCGGATGCGGCGCTCGCCGCCGCCCCCGTACGGATCGACTGTGCCTACGGCGTGGGGCCCCTGCACAACCACCCCATGGAACCGCACTCCGCCGTCGCCGACTGGGACGAGGAACGCCACCACCTCACCGTGCACGACTCCAGCCAGGGCGCCGGCCCCGTCCGTGCAGCGCTGGCCGCACTGCTGAAACTGACCGAGGAGGAGATCACCGTCGCCTCCGAGCACGTGGGCGGCGGTTTCGGCTCCAAGGGCACCCCGCGCCCTCACGTGGTCCTGGCGGCGATGGCCTCGCGACGGTACGGCAGGCCCGTCAAACTCGCCCTGCCGCGCGCCCACCTGCCCACCACCGTCGGCCACCGGGCGCCCACCCTGCACCGCATCCGGCTCGGCGCCCGGACCGACGGCACGCTGACCGCCCTGACCCACGAGGTCACCACCCACACCTCCCGCGTCCGCGAGTTCGTCGAACAAGCGGCGGTGCCGGCCCGCGTCATGTACGCCGTGCCCGACATCCGCACCACCCACCGGGTCGTCACCCTCGACGTGCCCACCCCGTCCTGGATGCGCGCCCCCGGCGAGGCGCCGGGCATGTACGCCCTGGAATCGGCGATGGACGAACTCGCGGACACCCTCGGCATCGACCCGATCGAGCTGCGCGTGCGCAACGAACCCCGCACCGAACCCGACAGCGGCCTCCCCTTCAGCAGCCGCCACCTCGTCGAGTGCCTGCGCGAGGGGGCCGAGCGCTTCGGCTGGGCCGACTGCCGCGAGCCCCGCCGGCAGGGCCCGTACCTCACCGGCAGCGGAGTGGCCGCCGCCACCTACCCCGTCCTCGTCGCACCCTCCACCGCCCGGGCGCACGCCTTTCCCGACGGCCGCTACCTCGTCGAAATCAACGCCACCGACATCGGGACGGGCGCCCGCACCGTCCTGGCCCAGGTGGCAGCCGATGCCCTGCGGGTTCCGCTCGACTCCGTGTCCGTCGCCATCGGACACACCGGCCTGCCCCCGGCTTCGCTCGCCGGAGGCTCCTCGGGCATCGGCTCCTGGGGGTGGGCCGTCCACGACGCCTGCACTGCCTTGACCGCGCGCCTTGAGCGCCACCCCGAGCCGCTGCCGGCCGCGGGACTGTCCGCGTCCGCCGACACCACCCAGTCCGCCAAGCAGAAGTCCCCTTACGCACGCCATGCCTTCGGTGCGCACTTCGCCGAGGTGCGGGTCGACACGATCACCGGGGAGGTCCGCGTACGGCGCATGCTCGGCGTCTTCGCCGCCGGCCGCATCCTCAACCCGCTCACCGCACGGTCGCAGTTCAAGGGCGCCATGATCATGGGACTCGGCATGGCGCTGACCGAACACAGCACGATGGACGCGGAGTTCGGCGACTTCACCGAGAGCGACCTCGCCGCCTACCACATCCCGGCGCACGCCGACGTACCCGCCATCGAGGTCCACTGGATCGACGAACACGACAAACACCTCAACCCCATGGGCAGCAAGGGGATCGGCGAGATCGGCATCGTCGGAACGGCGGCCGCGATCGGAAACGCGTTCTGCCACGCCACGGGCCACCGCCTGCGCGAACTCCCCCTGACACCGGACCGCGTACTGACCGCACTCGGCAGCGCCGGCTGAGATGAAACGGCGGGGACGGGGTTGCCCTCCGCGACTTCATCGTGCCCTGATCTCCGCCAGAGCGTGACGTTCCGCCTGCCGTTTTCCTTTCGAGACGCGTTCGCAACAACTCCGTCGGCTCCAACTCCCCTTTTCGGACGTCACATTCGCAGACACCGTCCGTCCGAAGGGGGACACCATGACGTTGCGCACGCCCAGCCGCGACCGCGACCGCAACCACGGCCTTCACCACCACCGCGGCCCACCACCGCCGCCCGGCGAGACCGCCCGTGCTCTGCATGCTCGCCGTGCTCGCCGCCGACAACGGCCACGACCGCAGCAGCGGCACCTCCCAGGAGGCCGGCCGGCCGGCCCGCGGCGGCAACCCCGCCCCGGCCCCCGCCCAGGGCGCGCCCGGCGCCCTCGACCGGGCCGACGGCACCTCGGAGGGCGAGCACGACGGCCGCCGCACCGAGGCACCGCCCGCGGACCACCTCTCCACCTTCGCCCTGGACGTGGACACCGCGAGCTGGGGATACGCCCGCCGAACCCTCGCCGACGGCAGCCTGCCCGAGGCGGTACGGAGTGCCCGCCGGCTGATGGGCTGACGGGCGGTCCACGCCTGACGGAGACACAGGAAGCAGGCCTGCCACCGGCGGAGGGCGGGGCGGGGGAGCGTCCGGCCCTGCTCTCTGCGGAAGGGATTCCCCGCTTGGCCGGGTGCGGTCGGCCGACTCGGCGACCGATACGTTCGGCAGGCCAGGGCGCAGTATCCGGCTCAGGCTGCGTCGTAGTCCACTCTCGCGAGAACGGCGCGAAGTGTCCGGGCGCGGTCGCTGTCCTCTGGGACCAGCGACAGGCCCTGGCGTAGACGGCGGACCGTCGTCAGCTCGACCCGGCCCGGGCCGATGCTGTTGCCCCCCGCGGTGAACGGCTGGGCCTGGACGTCGATCCTGCTCCCTCGGCCGACGACCCGCCGGCGGCCCGGAGGGCCGGTCGGGGGCGGATCTCGACGAGTGGGAAGTCGGTGTACGGGCAGGCCCGGGCGACGGTACCGGGCGCTTCCAGGGCGTAACAGTCCATGAGCCCGGGGATGCCGGCGCCTCGACGTGCAGGACCGCCGGCAGGTGGCGCTCCAGCGGTCGATCCCATCCGGGTTCTCGTCGATGGCCCCCGCACGGCGCTCAGCTCGGTGAGTTCGACGTCGCCTCGGGACGGACGGAACGACCAGCGCGTCGAAGGGCTGAACGTCGCCGCCGGGCTCCGGAGCGCGTTCGGCGAGCAGCCATGGGGAGGTGCCGAAAGCGGCGACGGTACTTTCGGTGCCCATTGCTGCGGCGGAGAGGCGCAGCCTTCGACGCCCGCCGTCCGCAGGGCCGACCCTGTGTAAAAGTGGTGCACAACTGCACGGCCTTGGTGCAACCTTGGTGCACAACGGTCCCCAAGGCTCCAAGGAAGGTCGTCACTATGGATGAGCAGCGGCTTCCCGCGCACCCCGACAGCGAGCGGTACTCCGTGACCCTGTGCCCCCCGGCGGTCACCATCGTCTCCGAGCTGACCGCCGCGAGCGGCGTCAGCAAGTCCGACGTGATCAACCGGGCGGTGCTCCTGCTCGGCTTCATCGAGAACGAGCGGGCCAAGGGCAACGACCTGATGGTCCGCGACACCGCCGGCGCCCTGGAGCGCATCCACATCATCTGAAGCACGACCCGCAGGCTTCCGGTGCACCGGCGGACGGACGCGGCCGGTGCGCGCGGGAGCTGGTCGCGGAGGTATTCCCCGGCTGGGGCGGCCGAACGGGCATCGTCGACCGGGGAGTGCAGGCATCCGAGGTGGCCGGGGTTCCGCTCGGGATGGGGCCAGGGCACCCGTCTCGTACGCTCTGACCAGCAGGAACTCCCTGGACTCCAGGCATGGGACCGGCATATCGTCTCCGGGGCCCCCGCCCGCCGGGCCGGGGCCCTTCCGTATGTCATTCGTTCCCGTGGGGGTCCACCGTCATGTCCTTCTGCGCGCCCGGCTCGCCGCCGCCTCCGCAGCCGTTCCCGCAGCCGGGCCCGGGCCCGGCCCCGTACCCGGTCCCCCAGCAGGGCCACCCCTACCCCGGGGGGCCGGTGCACATGGCTCCGCCGGCGCCCCAGGACGAGTTGCGCTCCCCGAACGGCCTCGCGACGGCCCTGACCTGGCTGCTCGGCGCCGCGACCGCGGTGCACCTCTTCTCCGCCGGAGCCGGCGCGTACGAGCAGTCGTGGATGCAGGGGTTCGCGGGGGACACCCACTTCGACGACCTCGAACTCGGTCTGTCCCCCGCGCTCACCATCCTCGCCGGGCTGCTCCAAGTCCTCACGGTGCTGCCCACGGTCGTCGTCTTCATCATCTGGTTCCACCGTGTGCGCAGCAACGGCGGCATCTTCCGCCCCGATGCCTTCACCCTCGGCCGCGGCTGGGCCATCGGCGCCTGGTTCATCCCCGTGGGACACCTGTTCCTGCCCTACCAGATCGCCCGGCAGACCTGGCGGGCCAGCACCCAGCGAGGCCCCGAAGGCTCCGACCGCACGGCGCCTGCCGCCCTGCTGACGTCCTGGTGGGTGGTCTGGGTCCTCGCGGCGATCGTGGGCCGTGTCTTCAGCCGGCTCTACATGGAGGCCGAGACCGTGGACGAGCTGCTCGCTGTGGGAAAGCTCGGGATCGTCGCGGACCTGGCCACCGCGATCGCCGGCGTGCTCGCCGTCCTCTTCGTCCGCAGGCTGACGGCGATGCAGAACACGATGGCGACCGAGGGCCCGTACGCGCGGGCCTGACGGACCCGGTTGCCCGTCACACCGGGCCGGCCGCGGCGGTGTCGACCGCGCATACGCACCACGCGCACTGGCCGCCTCCCGGCGGCTGGGCGGCATGGGGACTCTCTGCCGAGTCCACGACGAGCAACTCGGCCGGGAGGTCGCCCTCAACGAACTCCGGCTTCCCGACGACCTCGAAGCGCCCGGGCGCGAGGCCGATGGACCTCGTCCGCGGCCGGTCCCCGGACGACCTGGTCCTAGAGGGAGGCCCGCTTGTCCCGCCCATGCGGCCGGCTCAACGAGGAGTGACACGCTCGCGGGTCATCCGCAGGGGCGATGCCGCCGCTCACGTCACCAGGCGCAAGGACGTTTCCGCGATGCCCAGCCGTACGCTCTGGCCCCAGGTCAGTTCCAGGGCGTCGGCCTCCATTCCGTCGCCGAAGACCACGAGCCGGTCCGACTCCACGGTCAGCCGCAGGCCCTGTCCCCGCCCGAGCTCACCGGCGACTCTCGATGTTCCGGTCGCGGGCGAGGGCCAGGCCTCGCGCACGAACCACAGGAGCCGCTCCTCGCACGGCGCGGGCAGCCCAGTGGTGCTGCCGCGCTCCAGCCACAGGGAGCGCAGCCAGCCGGTGGCGCCCGTACCGGTGCCCACCAGCACCCCGGACGATGCCTGGGCCTCGCCCGGGCCGTTCTCGCCGTCGGGGCCCAGGCGGTAACGGGCCGTCTGGTGGCCGGGCGGGCCCAGGTAGATCTCGTTCAGCGCGAGGAGGCGCTGGGCGTCGTCGGCCACGGCCTCGACCATGGTCAGCTCCTCCGCCCGGCTCCCGGCGGCGGCCCGCAGCAGGGGGCCCGTGTCGGCGCAGCGGTGACGGACCAGGACCCCCGGGTTGCGCCCCGGATCGGTGTCGATGCCCACCACCGGCTGTCCGCGAAGGTACTTCGCGGTGTTGGCGACCAAGCCGTCCTGGCCGACCACGACCACCACGTCCTCCGGGGCGAACAGGAAGCGGTCCAGGTCGGCCCGCTCCACCCGGGAGCTGCGCCAGGTCAGCGGCACCGCCGCTGCCACCTCCCGCAGCGCCTGCCTCGTACGGTCGTGGCGGCCGACCACCTCGTCGATCGAACGGCCCCGGCTGGAGAGGAAGAACGCCGCCTGCCCGTGCGTCCCGTGCCGGGCGAGCAGCTCCTCGTACTCGGTCCTGCGGTGGACGAGTACGGCCCGCGGGGCCAGACTCACGCGCCCGCCCCGCTTTCAGGACGCCCGAGTTTGGTGAGGAGCCCGGTCAGGACATCGGGGGAGAGGGTGATGCTCTCGATCCGCGGCAGGTTCTCCGCCAGCCGGGTGGCGGCCAGGGCGTGTAGCGTGCCCGCGTCGGCTTCGCCGTGCACCCGTAGCCAGGCGGCCTGGGACTCGGCGCGTGCCGCGCCGACCTCGCGGGCCGCCTCGGCGTCCGCGCGAGCCAGGCGGACCTTGCGGGCGGCCTCGGCCTCGGTCCGTACGCTGTCCGCCGCCGCCTGTTCCTCGGCCTCGCGGCGGGTGTTGATGCCGCGCTGATCGACCAACTGTTCCTCACGCCGGGCCAGTTCGATCTGACTGGCCAGCTCGTTCTCGGCGATGGCACGCTCACGCTCGACGGCGACGGCCCGACGCTCGTAGGTGGCCCGGTCCGCCTCCTGCTGGATCTGCTCGCGGGCCGGGGTGCGCAGGGCGCGCTCCACCTCTGCCTCGGGGCGGATCGCGACGACCCGTACGGTCACCACGTCGATGCCGGTGGCCGGGAGCCGGGGCTCGGCGGCGAGACCGTCGGCGACCCGCTGCCGTACGGAGGCGACGCCGTCCACCAGGGCGTCCGCCAGCGGCATGCGGGCCAGTACGTCCAGTGTGTGCTGCTGCGCGGTCTCGGTGAGGAGAGTGGCGATCTGCTCCAAGGGCGATCCGCGCCAGCTCCCGGTGTCCGGGTCGACGGAGAAGTCCAGCCGTTCGGCCGCCAGGGCCGGGTCGCTGATCCGGTAGGTGACGGTGGCCTGCACGGTGACGTCCTGGAAGTCGGCCGTACGGGCGTGGAACGCCATGGCCAGCTCCCGGTCGTCGACCGGTACTTCGGACAGCGCCGCCGACAGCGACCGGTACCAGAAACTGAGCCCCCGGCCGTCGTGGACGAGCCGGCCGCGCCGGTGGTGGCGGATGTGGGCGGTGGGCGCGGAGCGCAGATGACGCCAGCCAAGGCGCCGGGTGATGTCGGCCATGGCGAACCCCCTTCATTTCGTCACTGCGACGATAACGGCGGCCAGGCGATATCGTCAAGTGGACGACAAGGCTCCGGCCGCCTGGCTGCAAGCGGGCAAGGGCGGGGAGTTCCAGGGTGCACGGAGGTCAGGGGGGTACCTTGGGCCGCGGGGTGCCGCGCAGTGCCGCCGATTGCTCAGTGGGCGTACCGAGGAGAAACCGTGCTGCTGGCCGGGAAGACGGCGATCGTCCATGGCGGTTCCGGAGCGGTGGGGGCCGCTGTTGCTCACGCCTTCGCGCGCGAAGGCGCCGCTGTCCACGTCACCGGACGCACGGTGGCGACCCTCGAAGACATCGCGCGGCGCATCGAAGGCGAGGGCGGGGTCGCCCGCGTCGCGCAGTTGGATGCCACCGACCGCGACGCCGTCGACCGCCACGCCGATGCGGTGGCCGCCGCGGGCGACGGGATCGACATCTGCTTCAACGCCACGTCCAACGACGACCTTCAGGGCGCCCCGCTCCTGGAGATGGCCGTCGCCGACGTGACCCGCCCGGTCGTCAAGGCGGTGACGACAACGGTCATCACGGCCACTGCGGCAGCCCGCCACATGATCCACCGGGGGAGCGGCGTCATCCTCGTCATGGCCGGCGGCCGCGAGACCATTCCCGACCTGGGCGGATCGCACATCGCATGGTCCGCCCTCGCGGGCGTCTGCCGGCAACTCGCGGCAGAACTCGGCCCGCACGGTGTCCGGGTCGCCTGGCTGCTCTCACCCGGCTCTCCCGCACCCGGCGACGTGAACCGGGCCGACGAGGGGGCCCTCCTGGCCGAGCGACCCCGATACGAGGACGTGGCCAACGCCGCGGTCTTCGCGGCATCCGACTGGGCCCGCACGATGACCGCCACCGAACTCAACCTCACGGGCGGGCTCGTGTCGGACTGAATCGGCCCGACGTCGGCGCGCCCGCGCGGGGCTCGGCGCTCCGCACGAGAAAGCCCGCCCCCACCCCGGTTGAGTGACATGCTGTCAGCATGCATGTGCTGATCGTCACGGCGGGGAGTTGGGGTGATGTCGCCCCCTACACCGGTCTCGGGGTGCGGCTGCGCGCGGCGGGTCACGAGGTGGCGCTGGCCACCCATGAGCGCTTCGAGAAGACGGTGGAGGCCTTCGGGCTGGAGTTTCGGCCCCTGCCCGTCGATCCGAGGCAGGAGCTGGCCTCCGCGGCCGGGCAGGGGCTGGCGCGGGCCACCAGCCCGGCTGTGGCGATGGCGCGGCTGACGCGCATGGCGCGGGCCTTCATGCCACGGCTGACCGCCGGTGTCGCGGACGCGGTGCGGCAGGGCGCCGATATGCTGCTGAGCTCGACGACCACCGACCCGGTGTGCGCGACTTTCGGCGAAGCGATGAGCGTGCCGGCGCTCGGCGTCTACCTCCAGCCGATCCGGCCGACAGCGGCCTTCCCTCCTCTGGTCACGCGCGTACGCTCGCTGGGCCCCTACGGCAACCGGCTGGCCGGCGGCGCCCTCTGGCTCGGCACGGAACGCCTCTTCGCCCCGACCCTCGCCCGGTTGCGCCGCGAACTGGCCCTTCCGAAGCAGAGGTTCGCCGGCCCGCCGAGCCTGTCGCGCAGCCGCACGGTCCTGCACGGATTCAGCCCGCGGATCGTTCCCCGCCCCCACGACTGGCCGTCCGGCCATCAGGTCTGTGGCTACTGGTGGCCCGCCACCCCACCCGCATGGCAGCCCGACTCACGCCTGAGCGACTTCCTGGCCGCGGGACCGCCCCCGGTCTTCGCCGGCTTCGGCAGTTTCGTCGCGGCCGACGCCGAACGCCTGAGCACCCTGCTCGCCTCAGCCCTGCGCCGGGCGCGAGTGCGGGGGATCATCCAGTCGGGCTGGAGCGGCCTGCACGCAGAAAACGACGACCTGATCACCGTCCAAGAGGTGCCTCACGCCTGGCT
Organism: Streptomyces virginiae; assembly: GCF_040638905.1. Lineage (GTDB taxonomy): Bacteria > Actinomycetota > Actinomycetes > Streptomycetales > Streptomycetaceae > Streptomyces > Streptomyces virginiae_B. Next base: position 44,633 of record NZ_JBEZYV010000040.1, read on the forward strand.
GTTCCCGCGAACAGCCGCCGTCGTGCACCACGCCGGTGCGGGCACCACCGCAGCGGGCCTGCGCGCCGGCACCCCCGCCGTCGCCGTCCCCGTCCAGCTCGACCAGCACTTCTGGGCGCAGCGTCTGCACAGGCTGGGAGTCTCCCCGCCCCCGCTGCGCTATCAGAGCCTGACGGCTCCGCAGCTGAGCGAAGCGATCGTGAGGGCAACGCGGGATCCTGCTCTGCGTACCCGCTCCCGCCGTGTCGCGGCGGCCCTTGCCGACGAGGACGGCGCCCAGCACGTCCTCGACGTCCTGGAGCGCCTCACCTAGCCTCTGGAGTCGAACCGCAGGGCCGGCCGACGGGCCGCCCGCGGTCCGCTCCAGGGGGTGCGCCTGCCTCACCGACCGCCGTAGGGGCCCACCGGTGGCTGCCAGTTGGGCCATGGCCCCGTGCAACGGAGGGACCCGCGGCCGAGGATAGGACCGGGGGAGCGGTTCACTGCTGGCAGCGGCCGAAGGTCACGACGTAGGTCCCGGCCTGACTCGCACCGGCACCGGCTCGGTCGGCCGCGCCTGGCTGTGCCCAGGCGCCGATCTCCCGCATCGACGGGTCGAGGATGATCTGCCGGTGGCCCCACGTGCTGACGTTCATCCACCAGTTGACCGCGGCATTGGGAGTACCCGAGCCGCCCCAGCCGGTGTAGGTGATTTCAGCGACGGCCCATGACCTGGGGTTCGGGCAGTATCCCGCCGCCTTGATGCGGCTCTGCGGGGTCGAGCCGGTCTGCGGGTTGCGGTGGGAGTCCTTGCCCGGTCCCCACCACTTCAGCTGCACGGCGGCGGCGGAGTGCTGCTGCGCCGCCGTGGTCAGGGCCTGGTTCGTGGTGAGGGCGGGCAGCCCCCGCTGCGTGCGCTGGGCGTTGATGAGACAGATCAGCGCATTTCGTGAGGCGGCGTCGTTGCTGCCGCTCGGGGCTCGGGCAGCGGCCGCGGCGTCGCACGTGACGGCCGTCGCCGGCACCGCCGAAACCGGTATCAACGCAGCCGACATGACTCCGGCGACAGCGAGATTCCGTGCGGTCGTGATGAATGAAGCGTGCCTGCTCAAGGAGGACCACCTCCCGCGAACACGAACTGCGGTTTCCGTCGGCGCAGGTGTGCCACGTCGCGCAAGGGGCTGCCATGGCACGGCCCGCCGTTACGGCTTCACATCCAGGCTGCCAGCCGACGCGCCGACCCGCCATCCGGGCCCCTGCACCTCGGCCAAGGGGCCGCCCCGTGCGGAGGACCCGAACCCGCGCGACGCCGACTGCGTGCTGCCGGCTCCTGCTGGCAGCCTCAGGGGTATGACCAACCCACTGCAGGACCCGAGCTTCTTCCAGGACCCCTACCCGACGTTCGCCGAGCTGCGTGGCGCCGCCCCCGTCCAGAAGGTGCCGACCGGCTCCGACGGGCACTACAGCTACGTCGTCACCGGCTACGCCGAAGCGCGGGAGGCGTTCGCCGATCCCCGGCTTTCGAAGGACACCGGCCGATTCTTCGCGGGCCGGCCTCCGGCGCGCAACCTACACCCGGCGGTCTCTCGGAGCATGCTGGCCACCGACCCTCCGCAGCACACCCGTGTGCGGAAGGCCGTGGGGCCCGCCTTCACCGCAGGGCCTGTGGCCCGGCTGCGCCCCTACATCACCGACGTGGTCGACGAGCTGCTGTCCGACTGGGAACCGGGCGGGCAGGCCGACCTGGTGGCGAGCCTCGCCGTCCCGCTGCCCGTCACGGTGATCTGCGAACTCCTCGGAGTTCCCGGCGGGGACCGGAGCATGGTCGCCCAGTGGTCGAACGACCTGTTCGCCGCCGGCCGGCCCGATCGGATCGACTCCGCTTCCCATTCCCTCGCCGGCTACATGGCCGAACTCGTGGCATCGAAGCGCAGCACCCCCGACGGGCGACTCCTCCACGACCTGCTCGTCCGCAGCGGCGAAGGCCAGGTCACCGAAGCCGAAGTGGTCTCGCTCGCCGTGCTGTTGCTCGTCGCCGGGCACGAGACGACGACCGACTTCATCGGCAACGCCCTCCTCGCGCTGATGCAGCATCCTGATGCGCTCGCACGGTTGCGGGAAGCGCCCGAACTCATCCCGACCGCCCTCGACGAACTGCTTCGCTTCGACTCTCCCGTCTCCATCGCCACCTTCCGCCACAGCACGGAAGCCCTCACCCTCGGCGGTACGGACATCCCCGCGGGCGTGCCCGTTCTCATCGCGCCAGGAGCGGCGAACCGCGACCCCGCCGCGTTCGCCCGCCCCGACCGGCTCGACCTCGCCCGTGAAGCCACCGCGCACCTGGCCTTCGGGCACGGCATCCACCGCTGTCTCGGCGCCCCGCTGGCCCGGGCCGAGGGCGAGATCGCACTGCGCGCGCTGCTCACCCGCTTCCCCGCGATACGGCTCGCCGTGCCCGGCGAGGATCTGCGATGGCGGCAGACTCGGCTGATGCGCGGCCTGGAGGCGCTGCCGGTCCTCCTGTAGGGAGAAGGAACGAGCAGATCCCGGTCGCGTGCCGGACGAGGGCCTCGGGCTCGACTCAGCCCGGGAACCGGGCCGTAGAGCGCAGGTGCCAGCGGCGTTCGGCGTAGGCCAGGTCGTCGCGCCACAGCCGGGCAGCCGCGGCGCGCATCACCGGGCGCAGCAGCGGGGCGGCCCGCCGTACGAACGCGAAGCCCGGGCGGTCGGAGGCGGCCACGACGGCTTCGATCACCGCCGTGCGCGGACGGCCTCGATCGTCCGGACCGAGCGGGGTCGCGTGGGTCTCCACCGTCGAGCCCGCGCCCTCTCCCTCGGTGATCCGCATGACGACGGTCCGGGGCTCGGGCGCGGCGAATGTCGCCCGCACCGGCACCACGATCCGGCCGGCCACCTTGAAGGAGACCTCGACCTCCAGGTGGTCCGGGCCGCCGTCCGCGCCGGGTGAGCCGACCACCGTCAGGTCCACGAATGAATAGGGGTGGAGCCAGGCCCCGTGCCAGGGATCCAGACGGTTGGCGACGACGTCTTCGGGTTCACAGACCCCGGTGCCTTCGTACACGGCCGTCAGCCCGTGGGCGGGGGCCGGGCGGCCCGGTACGACGGGTGCGTCCAGCGGCACCTCCCCGCCGACCTCGTCCAGGCGGACCCAGAGGAGGACGCCGTCGTCGAACGCGGGCAGCGGCTCCCACCCGGCGAACGCAGAACCGTCGAGGGCGAGTCCGTGCCAGTGGCACACCAGCGTCCCGCACCGGACGGGGCTCTCCGCGAGGGGCGCTCCGAGGTGCGGGCAGACACCGGGTCCCGCGTGGAGCCGCCCGTCGGCGCCGCGCCAGACGACCACCTCGTGGTCGGCCACCGTGCGGGCCAGGGGCCGGTCCCGGCTCAGGTCGGCGGTCGCCCCCACGACGTACCAGTTCCCCGACGGGCGGGCCTGCGCCCGCTTCAACGCCTCGGCGATGAGGCTCGGCCTCGCGTCGCGCCACGTCGGGCGTTGCCGCTCCCACACAACGGGCTCGCGGCGCAGCGAGAGGGGGAGCCGGTGCCTGCGTGCGGACGGTTGGGGATTCACGCGATCTCCTTCGAGACCGGTCGGGCCGGGCCGGCAGGGGGAGCCGGCGGCACGGGAGCCGGGGGCAGGGGCCTGCGCGCCGCAGCCGGCCGCCGGCGGTGGCGCAGCCTGGCAGCGGCCAGCCGGACCAGGCCGTCGGCCGCGACCGCTGCGCGCCTGCGGCGCGGGACGACGGCGCGGCGGTGGAGCACGGCGTAGCCGTCCCGGGCGACTGCGTCGAGGATGCTCCCGTACAGGACGTACGCGGTGCGGATGCAGGGCCGGGAAACGGGGTCGAGCATGGCGAGGCCGGGTCGCGCGTCGTCGTAGACGCGGCGGGTGAGTGCCTCGAACTCCCTCAGGGCGGCCAGTATGCGGCGGTCTTGACGGCCCGTGTCCCGGCAGCGGTGCAGCAGCTCCCGGTCGGCCCCGTGCGCGGCGAGCAGGTCGGCCGGCAGGTAGACGCGCCCGCGGTCGAGGTCCTCGCCGACGTCGCGGAGGAAGTTGGTGAGCTGGAAGGCCACGCCGAGGGCAGCGGCGTGCGGCTCGGCCTCCTCGGGCGGCACCACCGTGCCCAGCACCGGCAGCATCTGCAGGCCGATCACCGCGGCCGAGCCGTGCATGTAGGCCTGCAGGTCGGCGTAGGTGGGGTAGTCCGCCACCGTCAGGTCGGAGCGCATCGCGGTCATGAAGTCGTGGAAGTGGCGGTGATCGATGGCGTATCGGCGGGCGGTGTCGGCGAGGGCCAGTACCACGGGTTCGTCGCTGCTCTGCCGGCGCAATCCGCTGTGCAGACGCTGCTGGAGCGCTGCCAGCCGGGCCCCCCGCAGGCCGGCGTCGGTGCCGGGGTGGGTGCCGGCATCGGTCGAGTCGACGATGTCGTCGGCCCACCGGGCGAAGCCGTACAGGGCGTGCACGGCGGGCCGGTGTTCGGCGGGGAGCAGCCGGGTGGCCAGGAAGTAGGTCTTTCCGTGCGCCGCGTTGAGTTCCCGGCACCGGTGGTACGCGGCGCGGAGTACCGGGTCGGTGATGCCCGCGGCGTCCAGTTCTCGTGCGGTCAACGGGTCGCCCCCTTGGTATGCGTGGAGGGGCGCCGGGATGTGCCGGTGATCCGCGCTGCCGCCAGCTTTCCCGACACGAGTACGGTGGGCACGCCCACGCCGGGAGTGGTGCCGCAGCCGGCGAGGACGGCGTTCTGGGTGCCCCGGACCAGGTTGCGCGGCCGGAACGGCCCCGTCTGCAGGAAGGTGTGGGCCACGGAGAAGGGGGTGCCGGCGGCATGGCCTTGTCCCAGCCAGTGCGCCGGGGTGACCAGGGCCTCGTCCTCGATGGCCGCCTCGATGCCGTCGAGGCCGCGCCGTTCCAGCTCGCTCAGGAGCTCGGCCCGGTAGCGCGGACCGAGTTCGCCCCAGGCGGCGCCGCCGGGCCCGATCCGGGTGTTGGGGCAGGGCGCGAGGATGTAGTGCAGATGGCGGCCCGGCGGGGCGAGCGTGGGGTCGGTCGCCGTCGGCCGGGTGATGAGCAGGGACGGGTCGCTCATCAGCCGCCCGTGCCGGGTCAGTTCGTCGAAGGTGCTGCGCCAGGCGGCGCCGAACGAGATCGTGTGGTGGGCCAGGAGCGGCCACGTGCGGCGCGTGCCCGCATGGAGTACGACCGCGGAAGGGGAGTGCCGCAGCCGCACCGGCCGGGCGGGACGGCGGCCGAGGAGCCGGTAGGCGACCGGTAGGTCGGGGGTGAGGACGACCGCGTCGCACGGGATGCGGTCCCTCGCGGTGACGACGGCGGTGATCCGTTCGCCGGAGCGTTCCAGCCGGGTCACCGGCTCGCCGAACCTCAGCTCGGCGCCCGCGTCGGCGGCGGCGTCCGCCATCGCCTGCGGCAGGGCGTGCATGCCGCCGCGCGGGAAGTACACCCCGGCCACCGTGTCCATGTACGCGATGACGGCGTACGCGGCGAGGGCCCGGGCCGGCGGCACGCCCGCGTAGAGGGCCTGGAAGGTGAAGACCCGCCGCAGCCGCTCGTCGTTCAGGAAGCCGCCGATGCGCCGGTCCATCCGGCCGAAGCCGCCGAGCGCGGCCAGCCGGGCGAGGTCGCCGGTGAGCAGGTCGAGGGGGGAGTCGAAGTTCGCGTCGATGAAGCGGCGCATCTGGGCCCGGTGGATCCGCTCCAGCCAGGCGCGCAGCCGCAGATAGCCCGCCGCCTCACCCGCACCGGCGAACCGCTCGACCTCCGCGGCCATCGCCTCGCCGTCGGTGTGCACCTCCAGGGTGCTGCCGTCCGCGAACGACGCCCGGTAGGCCGGGTGCAGCGGGACCAGGTCCACCCGCCGGTACAGGCTGTCGCCGACCGCCGCGAAGGCTTCGTCGGCGAGGTCGGGCATGGTCAGGACGGTGGGGCCGGTGTCGATGCGGTAGCCGTTCAGATCGAGGCGTCCGGCCCGCCCGCCGGGCAGATCGCCCCCTTCCACGACGGTCACCCGGCGACCGGCGCCCAGCAGGTGGAGGGCCGCCGACAGGCCGGCGAGACCGGCTCCGACGACCACCACGTGGTCGGTGCGGCCGCGCACGGTGCGCGTCACCGCCGGGTCTCCGGCGCGGTGGAGGCATCTGCGGGCACGGCGGGTACGGCGGGTGCGGGACGTGCGCGGTCGGGCGGCGGGTCCGCGGCTCGAGAGGCGGTCGCGGCGGTCAGCAGCCCTCGGAGGCGGGCCTTGGCACCGGTGTCGGGGAGGGCGCCGTCGAAGTGGCGCAGGCCCCGGGCCGACAGGCGGGCGATCTTCGTCTCGACCGCCTGTCGGGCGCCGGTCCGTACCAGGACGTCGCGGACCTCGTCGAGGCCGGCGGGCGTGAGGTCCCCGTTGCCGAGCGCCCGTTCGAGTACCGTCATGGCCGGCCGGTCGGCCGTGGCCTCGGCGCGTGCCAGCGCCAGCGCGGCCAGATAGGTCGGCTTTCCGTTGCGGATGTCGTCTCCGCAGCTCTTGCCGGTCCGGTGGGGGTCGCCGAAGATGTCGTCGAGGTCGTCGCGCAACTGGAAGGCCATGCCGACGCACCGCCCTGCCGAGCACAGCGCCCGCGTGGTGCGTCCGTCAGCGCTCGCCATGGCCGCCCCCAATGCGAGGGGCCGCTGGACCGAGTACAGGGCGCTCTTGAGGTGGGCGGCGCGCAGTGCCTGTGGCTGGGAGCGTGATCCGGTCAGCTGGCCTTGGAGGTCGAGGAACTGGCCCGCCACCATCTCGGTGCGCATGTCGCTCCACACCTCGCGCACCATGGTCGCCGTGGCCGGATCGAGTGCCGTCTCCGCCACGACGTCGTCCGCCCAGGCGAGCGCCAGGTCTCCGGCGAGGACCGCGGACGCCTCCCCGAAGCGGGCGGTGCGGTCCGCCGGCGCGGCAGTGGCGTAGTGGTCGCGCAGATCTGCGTGCAAGGTCGGCCGCCCGCGGCGCAGGGCTGATCCGTCCATCAGGTCGTCGTGGACCAGGGCGCAGGTCTGGAGCAGTTCGAGCGCCACCCCGATGCGCAGGGTCGCGGCGACGGCCTGCCGGTCCCTTCCGCCGCAGGCGCGCATCGACCACCACAGGAGCTGCGAGCGGGTGCGCTTGCCGCCCTCCCGGGTGAAGCGTGCGACGCGTCCGGCCAGTTCGGCGGCGAAGAGGGCGTCCAGCACCCCGGCCCGCGCGAGCCGGTCGGCCAGGACGTGCTCCAGCGCGCGTCCGACGGCGCCGGGGACGTCCGCGTCGACGGCGTCGGCCGCCGGGACGCCGCCGCCGGTCGGGGACTGCGTGGCGTACGCCGTGCGGGCGTCCGCCGTGTCGGCCGCGTCCGCCGCGTCGGGCCAGTCGGGCCGGTCCGGCCGGTCCGGCCGCAGCGAGGATTCCGAGGGAGCCGTCAGGCGGGGGACGGGCGACGGCGCGGCCGCAGAGGGCTCCTTCGCCTGAATCGGGCGCATCCCGGTTCCTTTCGTCGTGGCTGCGATCGCTGTCTCGGGTCTTCGGTCCCTTCCCGTGATACGGATGCGGTTCGGCGCAGATGCCCGATTCATGCATGAATGCCATCATGCGGACGCGGCTGACCAGGTGACGCGCGGGCCATGACCGCATCCGATCCGGCGCCGGGGCAGGAATCACCACGTGGTGCGTGCCCGCGGAACGGGATGGAGGGAGCAGCCGTGCTGAAGGCGGACGTGGCGGTGATCGGAGCGGGAGCCGCCGGGTTGTCGCTGGCCCACCGGCTGAGCGGACACCTGCCCGCGGTGCCCGGGAGCCTCACCCCGTCGGTGATCCTCGTCGACGCTCCGCCCGGCCCGCTGCGCCCGAGGCCGCGCACGTGGTGCTTCTGGGAGTCCGGCCCCGGCCGCTTCGATGCCGCGGTGCGCTCACAATGGCGCCACCTGCGGGTACGGCCGCCCGTCGGCCCAGCCGTCGAGGCGGACATCGCACCGCTGCGGTACAAGATGATCCGCTCCGACGACTTCGAGTCCCTGGTGTCGCGGGACCTCGCCCGCAGCCCCAACGTCCGCCGCCTGGAAGCGACCGTGGACACCGTCGAGGAGATCCCCGCCGGGGCCGGGGCCCGCGTGCTGACGACCCCGCCCGGCGGCCCGGCCGGCGCCCTCGCCCTGGAGGCGCGCTGGGTGTTCGACTCGCGCCCCCTCGGGAGCCACCCGGCCGCCCGCACCACCCTCCTGCAGCACTTCCACGGCTGGTTCGTCCGCACCGCCCACCCCGCGTTCGACCCCGGGACCGCGGAACTGATGGACTTCCGGACGCCCCAGCCCGCCTCCGGACTCTCCTTCGGCTATGTCCTGCCCACCAGCCCGCACGAAGCCCTCGTGGAGTACACGGAGTTCTCCCCGCGCGTCCTGACGGCGAGCGGCTACGAGGCGGCTCTGCGGCACTACACCGCAGACGTCCTGTCCCTCTCCCTCGGCGACATGGAGATCGTCGCGGCCGAAACCGGTGTGATCCCCATGACGGACGCTCCCATGCCGCGACGGGTCGGCACGTCGGTGTTCCGGATCGGCGCCGCCGGCGGCGCGACCCGCCCGTCCACCGGCTACACCTTCGCCGGACTCCAGCGCCAGACACGGGCCGTCGCCGCCGCGCTGCGTCAAGGCCGCAGTCCCGTACCCCCGGCCGCGCATTCCGTGCGGGCCCGCGCCATGGACTCCGTACTCCTGCGCGCCCTGGACAGCGGCCGCGTCGACGGCCCCGAACTGTTCTGCCGACTGTTCACCCGCGTACCAGCGGTCCGGCTGCTGCGCTTCCTCGACGGGCGCACGAGCCTGTTCGAGGACCTGGCCGTCGGTCGGCACGCCCCGGTCGGACCCATGCTGCGCACCGCCGTCGAGCTGCCCGGACTGCCCCGCCGTGCCTTCCCCTGACCTCCTTCCGCCCCGCCCGACCCTCTTCGCCCCCCGCCCCACCAGTTTTGGAGACCGCATGACAGTGCTGCGCGACGAGGACCTCGCCGCCGCGTTCGACCACGCGTCCCGCAGTTACGACGCCCTGGTGGCCGCGAATCCCGGCTACCACGCGCACCTGCGCCGCTCGGTGCGCCGCCTCGGCCTGCCCGGCCGTGGGGAGGGGCTGCGCGTACTGGACCTCGGCTGCGGCACCGGAGCCTCGACGGCCGCGATCCGCAGGGTCCTCCCGGCCGCCGCCATCACGGCCGTGGACGCCTCGGCGGGCATGCTGGCCCGGGCCGCCACCAAGCCCTGGGCGGACGGCGTCCGCTTCGTCCACACACCGGCCGAGCACCTCGCGGCCGCGGGCGTGGACGGGCCGTTCGACGCGGTGTTCGCCGCCTACCTCTTCCGCAACGTCTCCGATCCCGACGCCGTCCTGCGCACCGTCCGCACCGTGCTGCGACCGCGCGGACGGCTCGGGGTCCACGAGTACAGCCTCAGCGGCCGCCGCGCCGACCGGGCGGTGTGGACGCTCGTGTGCCGCGGTGTCGTCCAGCCCGCCGCGACCCTGCTGGGCGACGGGCCGCTGTACCGTCACCTGTGGCACAGCGTCGTCCGGTTCGACCAGGTCGACCGATTCGCCGGCCGCATCGCAGAGGCAGGCTTCGACCGGGTGCGCGCCCTGCCCCTGCCGGGCTGGCAGACGGGCATCACCCACACCTTCGTGGCCTCACGCGGGCAGGACCCCCGATGACCCGCCCCGCACACCACCCGTCCGCGGCGCGCCGCGGACGGGACCGGCGAGCCCGCGTCCTGCCGGCGCACCAGGGAACCCCTCACGCCACCGGCCGGCACACGGTCGCCGTGGTCGGCGGGGGCATCGCCGGCCTCGCCGCCGCGACCGCCCTCGCCGAGCGCGGGGTGGCGGTGACCCTGTACGAGCGCGAGCCCTACCTCGGAGGACGGGCGGGCGGGTGGCCGACCCGACTGCGCGACGGCACCACCGTGACGATGAGCCGCGGCTTCCACGCGTTCTTCCGGCAGTACTACAACCTGCGGGGCCTGCTGCGGCGAACCGACCCCGCCCTGGCACGCCTCACCGGACTCCCCGACTACCCCCTCCTGCACGCCGACGGGCTGCGCGACAGCTTCCGGCGCGTACCGCGCACCCCGCCGTGGAGTGCCCTCGGCTTCGCAGCGCTCAGCCCCTCCTTCCGGATGCGGGACCTGTCCGCCATGGACCCGGTCCGCGCGCTGGCGCTGCTCGACGTCCGCGTCCCCGACGTGTACCACCGCCTCGACGACATCAGCGCCTACGACTTCCTGGAGGCCATCCGCTTCCCGGCACAGGCCCGGCACCTGGCGTTCGAGGTGTTCTCCCGGAGCTTCTTCGCCGACCCGCGACAGCTGTCGGCGGCCGAGATGGCACTGATGTTCCACATCTACTTCCTCGGTTCCGCCGAGGGCCTGCTCTTCGACGTGCCGCGCTCGGCCTATCCGGCGGCGCTGTGGGAGCCCCTGGCCGGATACCTGGACCGACACGACGCCGAGGTGCGGACGAGCAGTCCCGTCGAGCACGTCACACCGGCCGGCGGCGGCGGGTTCGATGTCGCGGGAGGCAGCGACGAGCACCGGTACGACGCCGTGGTGCTCGCCCTGGACGCCCCCGGCCTGCGATCCCTGGCCGGCCGCTCGAAACGGCTGGGCGACCCCGCCTGGCGGCAGCGCGTGGCGCGCCTGCGATCCGCCCCGCCCTTCCTGGTCACCCGGCTGTGGCTGGACCGGCCCGTCGCCACCGCCCGTCCCGGATTCCTGGGAACCAGCGGATTCGGCGGCCTCGACAACATCAGCGTGCTGGACCGCTGGGAGGACGAGGCGTCCCGCTGGGCGGCACGCACCGGGGGATCCGTCGTGGAACTCCACGCCTACGCGGTGGACCCGCGCGCTGCGCGCCCCGCCGAGCAGCGGCACCTCGTCGAGCAGCTCCACCGCGTGTACCCGGAGACCCGCGCCGCCACGGTCGTCGACGCCCGGCACGAATGGCGTGCGGACTGCCCGCTGTTCCCCGTGGGCGGCTACGCCGACCGCCCCACCGTCCACACATCCGATCCCGGCCTGATGGTGGCCGGCGACTGCGTCCGCACCGGCCTCCCGGTCGCACTGATGGAACGGGCGGCCACGACCGGCTTCCTGGCCGCGAACGCCCTCCTGAAGCGCTGGGGCATCCGAGGTCAAGCCCTGTGGACCGTACCGGACCGGGGTCGTGGCGCCGTACTGCGGAAGGCAGCTGAGTGGGCGAGACGCTGACCGGCCGAGCAGGCGGTACCGCCGACCCGGCACAGGATTCCGGACGTGTATCCGATCGCCAACGCCGTCAGCATCGGCTTCGCGGGCACTTGAACGGAGCCGGCGCGGGTGCCTCGAAAAAGGGTTCGTCCGCGGAGAACGACGTCTCTACTCTTGGCCGCAGCGGGAGCGCGCGCGTTCCCGCAGGCTGCGGTGCTGTGGCAGAGCGGTCCAATGCGATCGCCGTGGGTGAGGTCCCTCCCACGGCGACTGATGGGGAAGGGGCGGACCTGCCCCCAGCCGTCTCGCGGGTTCAAATCCCGTCGGCATTGCAGCCGGAGGACACCGGAAGAGGGCGCGGACGGCTGTCCGCGCCCTCTTCCTCCCTCACAACACCTTGGAGAGGAATGCCTTCGTCCGGTCGTGCTGGGCGTTGCCTTGCCCAGTACGTTGCGCGGGTGGCCCGGCATGGTCGCGCAGGACGTCAAGGACAAGCCCTGCTGCCGCACGCCGAGGCCGTTCTGGAGCGACTGCGGCAGGCCGAGCTGGAGGTGCGCTACCGCGGCGGGGGCAACTGGGACCAGGCAGCGCAGCGGCGCGCCGTACAGGACCTTGCCGCGTTGCTCGGTGAGTGGTCCTGACGGGCGTCCGCTGCGACACCCTGGACGGTGTACTGGCGTTGCCCCACACAGCCCTGATGGCACACGGCCACGCCTGAGTCCCTGGCCCCCTGCCTGCCCCGAACGCCAGAACGAGTCGGCGGCCCCCCCGGATCGGCAGACGCACTTCTGTCGATCGCAAACCGCACAGTCGGTAAAGCATGGGCCCCTTTGGAGTGAATCGTGCCAGAACCCCGCGACCCTTGGCCGGAACCTTCCATACGGTGGCCCCTCTTCGCTCATCACCACAACTGGGGGGCCGGTGCGCAACCACCGACTCGTAATGACCGCTGCCCTCGTGGCGGCCGGTCTCGGCATCATCCCGGGCATCGCGCAGGCAGCGGATCCCGTACCTGTCGCGGCCGGCGTGGCCGAGGCGATCGCCGAGGCATCCACGTCCGAGGGCTTCCACAGCCCCGCTGACCGCACGATCCGTACCACCCTGCCCACCGCCACCGACGGGAAGGCCGAGGCGAACGCCAAAACTGCCGCACCACAGAAGGCACAGACTGCTCAAGCCGCACCGACCGAGCACGCCGCACTCGACGCGGGGGCCAACCCGGCCCTCGCGGTCGACGTCAGCGGCACCAGCTACACCGCGCACGGGATCGAGCTCACCGCCCTGATCACGAGCGCCGACTTCGCGCTCGACATCGTCATCGACTGGGGCGACGGGAAGACCGACACGCTCACCGCGCAGGGCACTTACGAACTGCACCGCTCGCACACCTACGACAAGTCCGGCGAGTACCAGGTGCAGGTCAAGGTGACCGACACGGCCAATGCCGTCGAGGCGACCAACGGCGGGGCGTTCCTCACCCCCGGCGCCGACTTCACCCCGCACACCCCGACCCGCCTCCTCGACACCCGCAACGGCACCGGCGCCGCGGTCGGCAAGGTCCGCGGGCAGGGCTCCGCCCGCGTCAAGGTGGCCGGCAACGCCTCCGTCCCGGCGGGCGTCACCGCCGTCGCCCTCAACGTCACCGCCACGGAGACCGTCGACAGCGGCCACGTGACCGTGTGGCCCGGAGTCGGCTACGACCGCCCGAACACCTCCAACCTGAACTACACGGCGGGCCGGTCCGTCCCGAACATGGTGATCGTGCCCGTCGGTGAGGACGGGTACGTCGAGCTCTTCAACGGCGGCTGGCAGCCGGTCGACCTGATCGCCGACGTCACCGGCTACTTCACCCGGGCCTCGGCGAGCGGCTACACCTCGATGACGCCCGCCCGGTTCGTCGACACCCGTGAGGGCGTTGGCACGGCCCCCGGAAAGCTCGCCGCCCGCAGCGCGTTCACCACCGGGATCGGCGGACTGCAGGGCGTTCCCCAGAACATCAAGGCCGTGGCTCTGAACGTCACGGTGACAGAACCCGAAGGGCCCGGCCACATGACCGCCTCCTCCGGCACCGGGCCGGTCCCGACGGCGTCGAACCTGAACTTCGTGCCCGGACAGACCGTTGCCAACGCGGTGATCGTGCCGGTGGCAGAGGACGGCACGATCAAGATCTTCAACGGGGCCTGGTCCCCGACCCACGTGGTGGTCGACGTCGTCGGCTACTACAGCCCGGACAGCAAGGCCGCCTTCCTGCCCTTCACCCCCTTCCGTACGCTCGACACCCGCGAGGAGGCGTACGGCTGGCCCGGCGGCCGGTTCCGGGCCCGGGAGCACATCACGCAGGGGTTCACACCCGAGGCGGCGACGGGTGTCGAGGCCTACGTGCTGAACGCCACCGTCACCGAGACCCGCGGCACCGGATTCCTCTCGGTCGCCCCGAGCCCCTACGCGCTGCCTGCGGCGGGCGAGCCCGCCGCACCCGCCGGACCGCGCCCCGTCTCCTCCACCCTCAACTGGACGACGGGCGACACCGTCCCGAACCTGGTCCAGGCGAGCGACGGCGACCACGGCGTCATCACCTTCTGGAACCAGGGCCACGAGGACGCCGACCTGGTGCTGGACGTCTTCGGCGTCTACCAGACGAAGTGACCCCCCGGGGTGGCGCGCCACCGCGCTGCTGTGCTTCGCGCTGCCCCGCGAGGCGCTCGCGAAGCTGCGCACCGAGC
>NZ_JBEZYV010000041.1:0-57505 GCF_040638905.1 Streptomyces virginiae
GCCAGGCCCAGCGGGTCCGGGCTCAGGTAGCGGGCGGTCTCGGGGTCGTACGTGCGGAAGTAGTTGTGGTGCAGGCCTGATTCGGCGTCGAAGTATTGGCCGGGGAAGCGCAGCGGCGTGTAGGCCGTGGCGTCCCGGTTCCAGGCCGTGGATCCCCACAGTGTGGAGCGGCTGCGCCAGGCCAGTCCGCCGCGCTCGTCAACGAGTTCGGGCCCTTGATGACGCCGCCGGCCAGGTGGGTTTCCGCGAGCTCCAGGTAGTCCATGCCGTCTTTGAGCTGTTCGGCGTACGAGGGCTTGGGCGGGGAACGTTCCTCAGACCCCGGACGGTTCCTCCCACACCAGCCGGATCTCGGTGACCTCGTAGCCGGCCCGGTCGAAGGCGGCGGCCATCGGGATGTTGACGGTGTCCGTGGTCGCGGTGATGCGCTGCGCTCCCTCGGCCGCGTGGAAGCGGGTGATCTCGCCCAGGATCTCGTCGATCAGGCCCTGGCCGCGCTGTTCGGGCACGACGCCCAGGTAGCCGACGTTGCGGTGGTACGGGGTCGCCGACGGGATGGCCATGCCCGCGAGGGTGCCGTCCGGGAGGTGGGCGAGCCGCCACCAGGAGCGCTCGCCGGGGCAGTCGAGGTAGAACTCGATGTCCTCGCGGGCCAGTTGTTCCGCCTCCACCGACTGGAGCTCGGTCTGCGTGTGCAGGTCGAGGCTGCCGGCGGACAGCCGGATGAAGGCGTCCAGGAACTCCTCGTCGGTGCCGTCGCGGAAGACGAGCCGTCCGGTGGGCCCGGCCGTCCCGGCGGCCGGGGTCCACTCGTAGCGCAGGCGCTCGATCTCACGGGTCAGCCCGGTCCGGTTCGCGGCCTCCTGGCGCCAGGCGACCGCCGCGGCAAGCTCCGGGTCGGCGCGCCAGCCGCGGGGGAGGGAGATGTTGTAGCCGGGGCGCTTGCCGAAGGCGGCGTGCCCGGCCTGCAGCAGTTCGGCGGCGACCGCGGCCGGGTCGGCCACGGAGGCCCGTACCTGCAGGCAGTCGAGCGCGATGGGCCGCTCGCTGTCACCGCGGCCCCACCACAGCGCACGGGCCAGGATCTCGCCTTCCTCGTCCTCGGCGATCCAGATCCACTCGGGGCGGATCCGGTTCTCGGCGAGCTCCTCACGGACCTTCTCGGCGGTGAGGGCGGGGACGGGGCCGTCGGCCGGGTAGGCGACGGCCTGGTCGAGGTCTGCGGGGTCTGCGGTGGCAGCGCGGAAGAGCATCCGCCGATGATCACACGTAGCCCGGCGGCCGACCAGGGAATTCGGGAGCGGAACGGCCGACGGCCGGCCTCCTCGCGGGAGACCGGCCGTCGGCTTCGTACCGGGGTCCGCTACGACCAGGTGATCAGGCGGCGGGGGTGTTCCAGGACCGCCGCGATGTCGGCCAGGAAGCGGGAGCCGAGCTCGCCGTCGATGAGACGGTGGTCGAACGACAGCGCCAGCGTGGTGACCTGGCGCGGCTTGACCTTGCCCTTGTGGACCCACGGCTGGAGCTTGATCGCGCCGACCGCGAGGATCGCGGACTCGCCGGGGTTCAGGATGGGCGTACCGGTGTCGACGCCGAAGACGCCGACGTTGGTGATGGTGATCGTGCCGTTCTGCATGTCGGCCGGGGAGGTCTTGCCGTCGCGGGCCGTGGCGACCAGCGAGGACAGGGACTCCGACAGCTCGCCCAGGGTCTTGGCGTGGGCGTCCTTGATGTTCGGGACGATCAGCCCGCGGGGGGTGGCCGCCGCGATGCCCAGGTTCACGTAGTGCTTGAGCACGATCTCCTGGGCCGCCTCGTCCCAGGACGCGTTGACGTCCGGGTTGCGGCGGATGGCCACCAGGACGGCCTTCGCGATCAGGAGCAGCGGGTTGATCCGCAGACCGGCGAGGTCCGGGTCGTCCTTGAGCTCCTGGACCAGCTTCATCGTGCGGGTCACGTCGAGGGTGATGAACTCGGTGACGTGCGGTGCGGTGAAGGCCGAGCCGACCATGGCCTGGGCGGTCACCTTGCGGACGCCCTTGACCGGGATGCGGGTCTCCCGGGCCGACGTCTCGGCGGTCGGCGCGGCCTCGGCCACCGGGGCCGGGGTCTGGGCCTGGGCCTGCGCCGCGACGGGAGCCGCGGCGGCGGGCACGGCCTGCAGGGCGATCGCCGCGGCGGCCGCCGCGTGGACGTCCTCCCGGGTCACGACCCCGCCGTCACCGGTGGGGACCACCGAGGCCAGGTCGATGCCGAGGTCCTTCGCGAGCTTGCGCACCGGCGGCTTGGCCAGCGGACGCTCGCCGATGGGCTGCGCCGGGACCGCGGGGAGCACCGGCGCGGCCGGGGCAGCGGGGGCGGCCGGAGCCGCGGGCGCGGCCGGAGCGGCCGTGCCGTTCTGCGCGGCCGGGGCCGCCGTGGCCTTGCGCGGGCGGCGCTTGGTGGAGGCGGTGGAGACGCCGTAGCCGACCAGGACGGGCTGGCGGGCCTCGGCGACGGGCTCCTCGGCCGACGCAGCGGCCTCGGCGACGGGCGCGGCCGCCGTCTGGACCGGGGCCTCGGCGCCGGCTTCACCGGTCTGCACCGAGATGATCACCTGGCCGACGTCGACCGTGGTGCCCTCCTCGAACAGGAGCGCGTGCACGACGCCGTCGAACGGGATCGGCAGCTCGACGGCGGCCTTGGCCGTCTCGACCTCGCAGACGACCTGGCCGTCGGTGACCGTGTCACCCGGCTGGACGTACCACTTGAGGATCTCGGCCTCGGTGAGGCCCTCGCCCACATCGGGCATCTTGAATTCGCGGATGGTCATGGAACGTGGCTCCTCAGTACGCCAGCGAGCGGTCGACGGCGTCGAGCACCCGGTCCAGGCCCGGCAGGTACTCGTCCTCCAGGCGGGCCGGCGGGTAGGGGGCGTGGAAACCGCCCACGCGCAGCACCGGGGCCTCCAGGTGGTAGAAGCACCGCTCGGTGATGCGGGCGGCGATCTCCGAGCCCACGCCGAGGAAGACCGGCGCCTCGTGGACGACCACGAGCCGGCGGGTCCGCTCCACCGACGCCTGGATCCCGTCGAAGTCGACCGGGGACATCGAGCGCAGGTCCAGGACCTCCACCGACTTGCCCTCCTCGGCGGCCGCGGCCGCGGCCTCCAGGCAGACCTTCACCATCGGGCCGTAGGCGGCCAGGGTGAGGTCGGAGCCCTCGCGCACCACGCGCGACTTGTGCAGCTCGCCCGGGATGGCCTCGGTGTCGACCTCGCCCTTGTCCCAGTAGCGGCGCTTCGGCTCGAAGAAGATCACCGGGTCGTCGCTGAGGATCGCCTGCTGGAGCATCCAGTAGGCGTCGCTCGGGTTCGACGGGGAGACCACCTTCAGGCCCGCGACGTGCGCGAACAGCGTCTCGGGGGACTCCGAGTGGTGCTCGACCGCGCCGATCGCGCCGCCGTACGGGATGCGCACGACGACCGGCAGCTTGATCTTGCCCAAGGCCCGCGCGTGCATCTTCGCGAGCTGCGTGACGATCTGGTCGTACGCCGGGAAGACGAAACCGTCGAACTGGATCTCCACGACCGGCCGGTAGCCGCGCAGGGCCAGGCCGATGGCGGTGCCGACGATGCCCGACTCGGCGAGCGGGGTGTCGATGACCCGCTCCTCGCCGAAGTCCTTCTGCAGGCCGTCGGTGATCCGGAAGACACCGCCCAGCTTGCCGACGTCCTCGCCCATGATCAGGACCTTCGGGTCCTGCTCCAGGGCCTTGCGCAGCGACTCGTTGAGCGCCTTGGCGATCGACATCTTCTGGGCAGCCATCAGTGACCCTCCTCGGCCGACTCGAAGGACGCGAGGTAGGCGGCGAACTGGGCGCGCTCCTCGTCGACGAGCGCGTGCCCGTCCGCGTAGACGTTCTCGAAGATCGCCATGGTGTCCGGGTCGGGCATGGCGCGCACGGCCTCGCGCACGCGCTTGCCCATCGCCTCGCTCTCGGCCTCCAGCTCGGTGAAGAACGCCTCGTCGGCGCCTCCGGTGGCCAGCAGGTGGGCCTTCAGGCGCTGGATGGGGTCCTTGGACTCCCAGGCCGCCGTCTCCTCGTCCCGCCGGTACTTCGTCGGATCGTCGGAGGTGGTGTGGGCGCCCATGCGGTACGTGAACGCCTCGACCAGGGTCGGGCCCTCGCCGCGGCGCGCCCGGTCCAGGGCCCAGCGGGTCACGGCCAGGCAGGCCAGGACGTCGTTGCCGTCGACGCGGACGCCGGGGAAGCCGAAGCCCTGCGCGCGCTGGTAGAGCGGCACGCGCATCTGGCGCTCGGTCGGCTCGGAGATCGCCCACTGGTTGTTCTGGCAGAAGAACACCACGGGGGAGTTGTAGACCGCGGAGAAGTTGAAGGCCTCCATCACGTCGCCCTGGCTGGACGCGCCGTCGCCGAAGTAGGCGATCACGGCCGCGTCGGCGCCGTCCTTGGCCACGCCCATCGCGTAACCGGTCGCGTGGAGCGTCTGCGAGCCGATGACGATCGTGTAGAGGTGGAAGTTGTTGAGGTTCGGGTCCCAGCCGCCGTGGTTCACGCCGCGGAACATCCCGAGCAGGTTGGTCGGGTCGACCCCGCGGCACCAGGCCACGCCGTGCTCGCGGTAGGTCGGGAAGACGTAGTCCGCGTCGTTCAGCGCCCGGCCGGAGCCGATCTGCGCGGCCTCCTGGCCCAGCAGCGAGGCCCACAGGCCCAGCTCGCCCTGGCGCTGCAGGGCGGTCGCCTCACCGTCGAAGCGGCGGGTCATGACCATGTCGCGGTACAGGCCGCGCAGGTCCTCGGTGGTGATGTCTGCGACGAAGGATGCGAACTCCGCGTTCTCAGCGTGGTCGACCCGGTCCCCTTGGGGCGTCAGCAGCTGTACGAGCTGAGGTTCAACGTCCTGCGTCTGCGCGGTGGCAGCGGCGGGCTTGGCGGCGCTTGCCGCACCTGCCGCCCGCTTGGTGCCGCTGCTGCGTCGCGGCTTGCGCGCGGCAGTGCTCTCCACGGTCACTTGTGCTCCTCCGTCGGTCCGGCACCCGGGTTCTCCGGGGTCCAGTGCGGCTCACCTGCATCCGTAACGAGCGCACGGGGTGGGTGCGCGTCGCGTACGGGATTCAGGCGTGACAGGCGTCCCGGCGAGTGCCCTGCGCAATGCACGTTACCCAGTGCGCCGCATAACTGCGAAACCCCGCTTGACCTGCGTTTTTGCTTGGATTTCCAAGTAAATGCGCAGCGACGGGAACAACCACTGGTCACAGCCTTGCAGGGGCCGGGAACAACGGCACGTTATCCCGGGTAACTCCGGCAGGGAAGGGGTGAGTGTGTGAAACTGACTTCGTGCGCGAAGACGGAAAAATCAAGGTATTCCTCCTGGACGACCACGAAGTGGTCCGTCGCGGCGTCCACGAGCTGCTGTCGGTCGAAGCGGACATCGAGATCGTCGGCGAGGCCGGTACGGCCGCCGACGCCATGGTCCGCATCCCCGCCACCCGCCCCGACGTGGCCGTCCTCGACGTCCGCCTGCCGGACGGCAGCGGTGTGGAGGTGTGCCGCGAGGTGCGCTCCCGGAGCGAGGACGTCAAGTGCCTGATGCTGACCTCGTTCGCCGACGACGAGGCCCTCTTCGACGCGATCATGGCGGGCGCCTCGGGCTACGTGCTCAAGGCGATCCGCGGGAACGAGCTGCTCAGCGCCGTGCGTGATGTCGCCGCCGGCAAGTCGCTGCTGGACCCGGTCGCCACCGCACGCGTACTGGAGCGGCTGCGCGACGGCAAGGGCGGCAAGGGCGACGACCGCCTCGCCAACCTCACCGAGCAGGAGCGGAAGATCCTCGACCTGATCGGCGAGGGCCTGACCAACCGCGTCATCGGCGAGCGCCTGCACCTGGCCGAGAAGACGATCAAGAACTACGTCTCCAGCCTGCTGTCCAAGCTGGGCATGGAGCGCCGCTCCCAGGCCGCCGCCTACGTGGCCCGGCTGCAGGCGGAGAAGCGGTAGCACCCGGTCCGACCGCGATCCGGCTCCACGGGCGGGGGTGCCGGTAACGGGAGGGGCGCCAGGTGTGCAACCCGAGCGTGGTTCGTACGGGGCCCACAATTCCTATTCCCCGGACCCTCGGCTCCGGTCGGTGCGGTTCACCGGAACGGCGCAGGTCGTCGAGCCGACCGCGGAACACTGGAACTCTTCGGTCCGGGTCCGCATTTCGTGGACGGCGATGTGTTCGACCCGGTCCGCATGCGGTTCGAACTGTGGTTCATCACCGTGCACTCGCTCGCCGGGAACGGCAATCCCGACCGGCTGTACCAAGCCGCCGGCTGACCGGGCGTCGTACAGGAACGGGCCCGGCGGAATTGATTCCGCCGGGCCCGTCCCGTGCTCACTCCGCGCTCTCGGGTCCCGGCGGCGGCTGGGATTTGGTCGGCGGCGTGGTGACCGGAGCGGTCTTGGTCGCCGTGGCGGTCGCCGTCGCCGTGGCGCTCTTCGTCGCCGTCGCGGTCGGCGACTGCGACGCCGACGCCGTGGGCGACTGGCTGGCGGTCTGCGTCCGGGTGCGGGTCGCCGGAGGCGGGGTGTCGTTGTTCGACGGCGTGTTGTCCGTCGTCTGACGCGACTGCGTGGGGTCCGGCGAGTCGGAAGCGCTCGGCTTCGCGCTGGGCGTGGTCTGGCTGGTCCCCGGGTCCTGCTTCTGGCCGCCCTTGCCGCCGCCGAAGTTGTTGACGGCGTAGGCCACGCCGCCCGCGATCGCCACGATCGCGAGCACCGCGAACAGCCACATCTTCCAGCGGCTGCCGTTGCCGCCGCCGTCGTAGACCTCGTAACCGCCGCTGTGACCGCCCTGGCCGCCGCCGGGACCGCCGGGGAAGGCCGTGCCGTCGTCCGGGTTCAGCGGCGGCACCATCGGCTGCTGGAACTGCGAGGTCGAGGCGTTCGAGGCGTACCCGTGCCCGCCGCCGCCTCCGCCCACGGGCATGGCCGTGGTGGCGGCGGCGCCGCCGCGTCCGTGCGGCAGCGCCATGGTGACCGGACCGGTGTTCCAGGTACCGGTGTTCGGCCCCTGGTCGTGCAGCATCTGGAGCGCGTACTGGACCAGGCCGCGCATCTCCTCGGCGCTCTGGAACCGGTCGTCCGGGTCCTTGGCGAGGGAGCGCATGACGAGGCCGTCGAGCTCCTGCGGGATGTGGTGGCCCTCCGGCAGCTGCGAAGGGGGTACGGGCGCGTCCTGGACGTGCTGGTAGACCACGGAGAGCGGGGTTTCGCCGGTGAACGGGGGTCGCAGCGCGAGGAGTTCGTACAGCAGGCAGCCGGTCGCGTACAGGTCGGAGCGGTGGTCCACGGCCTTGCCGAGGGCCTGTTCGGGCGACAGGTACTGCGGGGTGCCCATGACCATGCCGGTCTGGGTCATCGTCGCCTGCCCGCCGTGCAGGGCGCGGGCGATGCCGAAGTCCATCACCTTGACCGCGCCGGCGTCGGTGATGATGACGTTCGCCGGCTTGATGTCGCGGTGGACGATGCCGTGCTGGTGCGAGTACGCGAGGGCTTCGAGCACGCCCGAGACGATGATGAGCGCCTGCTCCGGGCCCGGCGCCTCGGCGCTGAGGAGCAGGTCGCGGATGGTGCGGCCCTCGACCAGCTCCATCACGATGTACGGGACGGTGTTCGGGCCGACCCGGTCCTCGCCCGAGTCGTACACGGCGACGACGGCGTGGTGGTTGAGCCCGGCGACGGACTGGGCCTCGCGGGTGAAGCGGGCCTTGGACACCGGGTCCTCGGCCAGGTCGGCGCGCAGCAGCTTCACGGCGACGGTGCGGCCCAGGCGTACGTCCTCGGCCGCGAACACCTCCGCCATGCCGCCGCGGCCCAGCCGGTGCGTCAGCCGGTAACGGCCGTCGCCCACCACGCCACCGTCGCCCCAGTGCTCAGGACCATCGGTCATCCCGGCGCCGTTTCCCTCGGGTTCGGGTGCCATCAGTCCTCGCCGTCGTATCTCTCGGCCGCCGCTCAGCGGTAGTCCTCTTTATTGGTGCTCCGGTGAACGCTACAGCCTCCGAACCGGTCACCGTTCGGACAAGGCCACCCTGTGCAGGTGTGGTCACGGAACGGGCACCTGGCTTGACGTGTGCTTGCCCTGGGGCAGACTGGGCGCCACGTGCGCCATGCCAGGGGCGCGGGGACACACGCCGAGGGGAAGCAACAGTCATGAGCCAGGACGGCACTCAGGGCCAGTACGCGGGCGGCTCTCTGGCCGGTGGCCGTTACCAGCTAAGGGACTTGCTGGGGGCCGGCGGCATGGCCTCCGTGTACCTGGCGTACGACTCGGCGCTCGACCGGCAGGTCGCCATCAAGACCCTGCACAGCGATCTCGGCCGGGAGCAGTCCTTCCGCGAGCGGTTCCGCCGCGAGGCCCAGGCTGTAGCGAAACTGTCGCACACGAACATCGTCTCGGTCTTCGACACCGGTGAAGGCGAAGTGACGTTCGGCGGCGGCCGCTCCGGCGACGGCGCGGTGATGCCGTACATCGTCATGGAGTACGTGGAGGGCAAGCCGCTCGGCTCGGTGCTCGAAGCGGACATCCGGCAGTACGGGGCCATGCCGGCGGACAAGGCGCTGAAGGTGACGGCCGACGTGCTGGCCGCCCTGGAGACCAGCCACGAGATGGGGCTCGTCCACCGCGACATCAAGCCCGGCAACGTGATGGTCAACAAGCGCGGCGTGGTCAAGGTGATGGACTTCGGCATCGCCCGCGCCATGCAGTCGGGGGTCACCTCGATGACGCAGACCGGCATGGTCGTCGGCACCCCGCAGTACCTCTCGCCCGAACAGGCCCTGGGGCGCGGCGTCGACGCCCGGTCCGACCTGTACTCGGTCGGCATCATGCTGTTCCAGCTGCTGACGGGGCGGATCCCCTTCGACGCGGACTCGCCGCTGGCCATCGCGTACGCCCACGTGCAGGAGGAGCCGGTCGCCCCGTCCTCCATCAACCGGTCGGTGACCCCGGCGATGGACGCGCTGGTGGCCCGTGCGCTGAAGAAGAACCCGAACGAGCGTTTCCCGACGGCCGCGGCCATGGGCGACGAGGTCGCGCGGGTGCTGGGCTCCGGGCAGACCGGGGCGCCGGTCATCGTGCAGGGCAACGGGCCCCTGAGCAGCGGTGCGGGCGTGTCCTCGGCCGTGTTCCCGCCGGTGGACTCCGGCTTCCAGGCCCCGCCGCAGTCGGTGCAGCAGCCCTACCAGGCGCCGCACACCCCGACGCCGGCCCCGTACGCGCCGACGCCCGCCCCGCAGCCGCACGCGCAGGGCGGCTACGCCTACCCGCACACGCCCCCGCCGCAGGCGCAGTACGCGCCGCAGACCCCGCCCCCGTACACGATCTCCCCGACGGGCACGGCGAGCCCGTCGGGCTCCGGCGGTGACGGCAAGCGGAACATGCCGGTGGTCGTGGGCGCGATCGCGGTGGCGCTGCTGGCCGTCGGCGGTCTGATCGCGGCGATCTCGATGAACGGCGACGACAAGGACAAGGGCGGCACCACGGCCGATCCGGGCGCCTCCACGTCCGCGTCGGCGAAGGCCGGGTTCAAGGGCCCCGACGTCACGCGCACGATCGACCCGAAGAAGTGCTCGGAGCCCACGAAGCACTACAGCGAGTCCGGCAAGTACTCGGCGCCGGACCTCAAGTACAAGAACCTGCTCTCGGTGAAGGCCTGCATCCAGGCGTCGGGCGGCAAGTACAACATCGTCCCGAAGGACGAGGCCGTGTACGGCAAGGACACGGTGCTGAGCCAGTCCCCCGCCGCCGGAGACAAGATCAACAAGGAGGGCACGGAGTACACGCTCACCGTGTCCACCGGCAATCCGGAGTAGCCGGCCCGCGCGGACTTCACGACACACCGGCATCCCGGACACCCGATAGGGCGTCCGGGATGCCGGTTTTGCCCCACCATGTAAATCTGAGCGCATATCGCTGACTCCAGCGAGCACGCCGGCCGCTCGGGACGGGAGGGGCACCCCGTGATCCAAGGCTTCCGCCCTTCGCGCTGGCTGGCCTGCGCCGCACTGGCGGCCGCCGCCCTCGCGCCCGCCGCCTCCGCGTACGCCGGGCCCCTCAGCCCGTCCCAGCCGCACCGCACCCCCGCCGAGCGCGCCGACCCACGGGCGGCACGGACGGCCTATGCGGTACGTGAGGCCCAGGCGGCACGGGCGGCCCTGGCGGCCCTGGCGGCGCACACCGCGGCCTTCGAGAGGGACGAGGGCGACGGCGACCACCCCCACGGGGAGCTGGCGGGGAGCGCCGCCGGAGTCGGCCGCGAGCGGCCGGGCCGGCCGGTCGGTGAGCCCGCCAACCCGGAGCTGCTCATCGCCTCCAGGCCGCTGCCCGTGCGCCCCCGCACCGAGCCCACACCGCCACCCCCGCCACCCCCGCCGCCCGCGCAGCCCCCGACGCCGCTGCCGCCGCGGCCGCCGCAGGCCCAGGGACGGCCAACGGCGGCCGCCCCGACGGTGCGTGACACGGTCACCGCACTCGGCACCGAGCCGAACGACCGCGCTGCGGACCTGGCCGCGCACATACTGCCACTGGGAACCGGATTCGCCCTGATGGGACTGGGTCTGGGCTATCTGGGCGTACGGCTGCGCCGGGGCGCGTAGCACCGCCCGGGCCCCTTCCCCGCTCCGCAGCACACCCCGGGATGGTTGCCCTGCGTGAACATACTCGGTATACATACCGAGTATGTCGATCCGTCACGGGCTCCTGGCCCTACTGGAACGGGGTCCTCGGTACGGCTCCCAGCTGCGCACCGAGTTCGAATCCCGCACCGGCTCCACCTGGCCGCTCAACGTCGGGCAGGTGTACACGACCCTCGCCCGCCTCGAACGCGACGGCCTCGTCGCACCCGACGGCGAGGACGCCGCGGGGCACACGCTGTACGCCATCACCGACACCGGGCGCACCGAGCTGCGCGAGTGGTACGAGCGCCCCGTCGACCGGGCCAACCCGCCCCGAGACGAGCTGTCCATCAAGCTCGCCATGGCCGTGGGCGCCCCGGGCGTGGACATCCGCGCCGTCATCCAGTCCCAGCGGCACGCCACGATCCGCGCGATGCAGGACTACACCCGGCTCAAGGCCACCGCGCTCGCGGCGGTCGAGAGCGGGCAGTCCCGCGAACGCGACGACGTCGCCTGGCTGCTCGTCCTGGAACAGCTGATCTTCCAGACCGAGGCCGAGGCCCGCTGGCTCGACCACTGCGAAGCCCGGCTCGTCCGGCTCTCCCTGCCGGCCGACCGGAGAGCCACCGCACCCGAGCCGCCCCAGGCCGCCGCCGAGACCACGGCCCCTACCACCACCGACCGGCCCCGCACCGCCCGCACGCGGCGCGCCTGAACCACCGTTCCAGGGGGGAACCCTCATGTCCGACCAGCGCCAGTCCCGGCAACCCGTACTGCAGTTGGAGCGGCTCGTCCGCACCCACGGCAGCGGCGCCACCGAAGTGCACGCCCTGCGCGGGATCGACCTCGCCGTCCACCCCGGCGAACTCGTCGCCGTCATGGGCCCTTCCGGCTCCGGCAAGTCCACGCTGCTGACCCTCGCGGGCGGCCTCGACACCCCCACCAGCGGCAGGGTGCTGGTCGAAGGCACCGACATCACCACCGCGAGCCGCAAGCAGCTGGCCGCGCTGCGCCGCCGCAGCATCGGGTACGTCTTCCAGGACTACAACCTGATCCCGGCCCTGACCGCCGCGGAGAACGTGGCCCTGCCGCTCGAACTGGACGGCACCTCGGCCCGCAAGGCCCGCGTCGCGGCCCTCGCGGCGCTGGCGGAGATGAATCTGAGCGTCCTCGCCGACCGCTTCCCCGACGAGATGTCCGGCGGCCAGCAGCAGCGCGTCGCCATCGCCCGCGCCCTCGTCGGCGACCGGCGCCTCGTCCTCGCCGACGAACCCACGGGCGCCCTCGACTCCGAGACCGGCGAGTCCGTCCTCGGCCTGCTGCGTTCCCGCTGCGACGCGGGCGCGGCCGGGATCCTCGTCACCCACGAGCCGCGCTTCGCCGCATGGGCCGACCGCGTGGTCTTCCTCCGCGACGGCAGCGTGGTCGACGAGACCCTGCGCAGCCACGCCGACTCCCTCCTCTCCGGGCAGGCGGGCGGCCAGTGACCTCCTCGCTCCAAGGCTGGTACCACTCCTGGGTCGCGGCCCTGCGCATCGCGCGCCGCGACGCCTGGCGCGCCAAGGGCCGCAGCTCCCTGGTCCTCGCGATGATCGCCCTGCCGATCGTCGGCGTGAGCGCCGCCGACCTCACCCTGCGCAGCGCCGAACTCTCCCCCGACCAAGCCGTGAGCCGTGTGGTCGGCGCCGCCGACGCCCGGGTCAGCACCTCGCACGCGGGCAAGCCCGTCTACCAGGTGCCCGACGGATCGCACTACGTGCCCGTCGGCGGCTACGACGGCGCCCACCTTCCGTCCAGACCGGAGGAGGACTCCCCGGCCCAGGTGGCCGCCGCGCTCCCGCCCGGGAGCCGGCTCCTGAAGGACTCCGCCGGCTTCGGCAAGGTCCGCACCAAGCACGGGCTGCTCGAAGCCGATCTGCGCGAGATCGACCTGCACGACCCGCTGGCGGAGGGCCTGTTCACGCTCGACCGCGGCCGGCTGCCCGAGCGGGCGGGCGAGGTCGTCGCGACCAACGCCTTCCTGGAGAACTCCGGCCTGTTCGTCGGCTCCTCGGTCACCCCGCGCGGCGCCACCTCCGCCTACAGGATCGTCGGCGCGTACGAGCTGCCGAACGACCTCAAGAAGGACCAGATCACCGCCCCGCCCGGGAGCCTGATCGACCCCCTCGACAAGGCGCTCCAGGCCTCAGGAGGCACCGGGGTGCACCCGGAGGACTCCTACCTGATCAAGGTGGGCGGCGATGGTTTCACGTGGAACATGGTCCAGGCGGCCAACGCCAAGTCCCTGCTCGTCGTCTCCCGTGCCGTCGCCAACCGTCCGCCCGCCGACGCCGACGTCCCGCTCTACCGGCAGCAGCCGAAGGAGCAGTTCGAGCGCAGCGCCGGCGGAGCCACCGAAATGGCCATCCTGGCCACGGTCGTGGGCCTCGCCATGCTGGAGATCTGCCTGCTCGCCGGTCCGGCCTTCGCGGTCGGCGCCCGCCGCTCGCGCCGCCAGCTCGGCCTGGTCGGCGCCAACGGCGGCGACCGCCGCCACATCCGGTCCATCGTGCTCTCCGGCGGCCTGGTCATCGGCGCCGCGGCCGCCGTCTGCGGCACCGCGATCGGCATCGCCCTGACCGTCGCGCTCCAGCCGGTGCTGGAGGAGCAGCTCGGCAACCGCTTCGGCGACCTCGACTTCCGCCCGCTGGAACTGGCCGGCATCGCCCTGCTCGCCGTGGTGACCGGACTGCTGTCCGCGATCGTCCCCGCGGTCACCGCCTCCCGACAGACGGTGCTGGCCTCGCTGACCGGCCGCCGCGGTGTGCGCCGCTCCAACCGGGTGCTGCCGGTCATCGGCCTGGTCGCCGTCGCCGCCGGCGCCGGGATCGCCCTGTACGGCAGCACGTCGGACCTGGGCTCCACCGTCGTGGCGGGCGGCAGCGCCCTCGCCGAGCTCGGGATCGTCGCCCTCACCCCGGTCCTGGTCGGCCTCTTCGGGCGGCTCGGACGCTGGCTGCCGCTGTCCCCGCGCCTCGCGCTGCGCGACGCCGTGCGCAACCGGGGCCGTACGGCGCCCGCCGTGGCCGCGGTCCTGGCCGCCGTCGCCGGCACCGTGGCGGTGGCCACCTACCAGCACAGCAGTGACATCCAGAGCCGGCACGAGTACGTCGCCGATCTGCCGCACGGCACCGGCCGGCTGCTGACCACCGAGAACGGCGCCTACAAGGAGGTCCCCGCCCTGCGCGAGTCCCTCACCAAGCAGCTCCCGGTGGCCCGGCGCGCGGACGTGGAACGGCTGGTCGTCGGCAAGCCGGGCTGCGCGACGTTCTCCCAGGACCCGGCCTGCGGTCGCACCGAGATCATCACGCCCAAGGACCAGCGGTGTCCGCTCTACGAGAGCGCCGAGGGCTCCGACGCCTTCAGCGCGCAGGAGGCCCGCCGGCTGCGCCAGGACTGGCGCTGCAAAGACGCCGGGCGCGGCGCACAGCACTCCACGGTCGTCGCCGACGAGAAGCTGCTGAGCGTGCTCGCGGTCACCGACCCGGGCTCCGTGTCCGCCCTCAAGGAGGGCCGTGCCGTCGCCTTCGACAAGCGCCAGGTCAAGGACGGCAAGCTCACCCTGCGGATCGTGTCCGGACCGGACGGGGCCGACTCCTTCGTCGGTCCGCCCAAGGAACCGGTCGGCGTGGACAAGATCATCCCTGTCCACCTGGCCCCGGAGGGCACCGAGGGCTGGGGGCTGGAACTGGTCCTGCCGCCCGCGGCGGTCCAGGCCACGGGGCTGACCACGGCACCGGTCGGCTCGTACTTCGCCCTCGACGGGACGGCGTCCTCCGAGCAGCGGCAGAGGGTCGCAGGGGACATCGACCGCATGGGCGTGGAGGCCTCCCTGCGGATCGAAGCGGGCTACCAGGGCGACGACAGCCTGGCCCTGCTCGCCCTGACCGTCTTCGCCGGCCTGGTCACCATCGGCGCGGCCGGTATCGCCACCGGGCTCTCGCAGGCCGATGCCGAGGCCGATCTGAAGACGCTGGCCGCCGTGGGCGCCCCGCCGCGGGTGCGGCGGACGCTGAGCGGCTTCCAGTGCGGGGTCGTCGCCCTGATGGGCGTCGTCCTGGGCTCGGCGGCCGGAATCCTGCCCGCGATCGGCCTGCGCCTGACGGAGCGACGGGCGCTGGAGGCGCTCACCCGGCGCGCCGTCGACGAAGGCTATTCCCTGGCGGGCGAGGCCGCCCCGTACGTCCCGATATCCGTGCCGTGGGAGACCCTCGCCCAGCTGCTCGTGGTGGTCCCGCTGGGCGCGGCCCTGCTGGCGGCGCTGGTCACCCGCTCCAACGGCGCGCTGGCCCGCCGGGCCGCGGGCTGAGTCCGGTGCCCCCGTACAGGGTGGATCACGTCTGTACGGGGGCACACCGAGTGAGAGCGAAGGTGTGCGAGAGAATGACGGCATGGAGATGCCGAGGAGTGAACGGTCGCAGGACAGTCCCCCGCACGTCCTGATCGTGGGACAGGACGGGACGGCGGTCGGCGACGCCGATGACGAGTCGCGCGAGGTCCCGGTGACGGAAATGGTCGAACAGCCCGCCAAGGTCATGCGGATCGGCAGCATGATCAAGCAACTCCTGGAAGAGGTACGCGCCGCGCCCCTCGACGAGGCGAGCCGGGTCAGGCTCAAGGACATCCACGCCGCCTCCGTGAAGGAGCTGGAGGACGGCCTGGCGCCCGAACTCGTGGAGGAACTGGAGCGCCTGTCCCTCCCGTTCACCGAGGAGGCCATCCCCTCCGAGGCCGAACTGCGCATCGCGCAGGCCCAGTTGGTGGGCTGGCTGGAAGGCCTCTTCCACGGTATCCAGACGGCACTGTTCGCGCAGCAGATGGCCGCGCGCGCCCAGTTGGAGCAGATGCGCCGCGCCCTCCCGCCGGGCGGTCCCCACGACGACGAAGAAGACGGCGGCCACGGCGCGGTCCGCTCGGGCCCCTACCTCTGAGCCGCCGGCAGTCAGCGGAACAAGCGGGCCCGGTCCGCGCCTGCGGGCGCGGGCCGGGCCCGTACCCCTGTCCGGCCCCGCCGTCTCCCAGCCCCGCCGTCGATTGAGGCGCGGGCTCCGGGGCGGAGCCCCGGTAGTGGCGCCGCGCCCGCGGGACAAGCCCCGGGCAAGGGGGGTTCCGCACAGCGGAGATGGGCCCCCCATACTCGGGACATGAGCTATGACGCGATCGTGCTGGCGGGCGGCGCCGCTCGGCGACTCGGCGGGGCGGACAAGCCCGCGCTGAGCGTCGGCGGACGGGCGCTCCTCGACCGCGTCCTCGACGCCTGCCCGGACGCCCGCCGCACCGTCGTGGTCGGCGGCCGGCGGCCCACCGCGCGCCCCGTGCGGTGGACCCGCGAGGACCCGCCCGGGGGCGGCCCCGTCGCCGCGCTGGACGCCGGGCTGCGCGACACCACCGCCGGGCTGGTCCTCGTACTCTCCGCGGACCTGCCGTTCCTGGACCGGGACACCGTGCGGGCCCTGCTGGCCGCTCCCGACGCGTACGGCGCGGACGGGGCGATGCTGCGGGATCCCGACGGCCGTGACCAGCCGCTGGTCGCCGCCTACCGGGCGGAGCCCCTGCGCCGTGAGATCGCGCTGCTCGCCACCGAACACGGCGGCCTCGCCGGGCTCCCGCTGCGCGCGCTCACCGCGGAACTGGAGCTGACTCCGGTCGCGGCGCAGCCCCTCGCCGCCTTCGACTGCGACACCTGGGACGATCTCGCCGTCGCCCGCGCCCGGATCAGGGAGCATGGAACCGTGCTGGACCAATGGATCACCGCCGTCAAGAACGAGCTGGGCATCGACCTCGCCGTCGACACCAACACCCTGCTCGACCTCGCCCGGGACGCCGCCCACGGCGTCGCCCGGCCCGCCGCCCCACTGACCACCTTCCTGGTCGGTTACGCGGCCGCCCACGCCGCCGCCACCGGCGCCGACCCCGCCCGGGCCGTGGCCGAGGCCTCCCGCAAGGCCGCCGACCTGGCGCTGCGCTGGGCCGCCGAGGCGGAGGCCGACGCCGCCGCCGGAGAGAACGGCCCGGGATGACCCCCACGAACTCCGCCGAGCAGGCCCTCGACGAGGCCCTGGCCCTGGTCAGCCGCAACCCCGAAGGGGGCGGTGCGGGCGGCCACCGGGCCGCCTCCTGGCCGCAGGCCCGGGAGGTCGCCGCGCATGCCGGGGCCGGGGTGCGGGCCCGTACCCATGACGTGCCCCTCGCGGACGCCCTCGGCGAGGTCTTGGCCGCCTCCCTGGACGCGCTGACCGACCTGCCCTCCTTCGACACCTCCGCCATGGACGGCTGGGCCGTGGCCGGCCCCGGCCCGTGGCACGTCCGCGCCGGCGACGGCGTCCTGGCCGGCTCCGGCCGGCCGGAGCCGCTCGCCGACGGCGAGGCCGTCCGGATCGCCACCGGCGCCCGGATCCCCGCCGACGCCACCGCGGTCATCCGCAGCGAGCACTGCAGCGAGGCGGGCGGGCAGCTCTTCGCCGGCCGGCCCGTCGTCACCGGCCAGGACATCCGCCCGCGCGGCCAGGAGTGCCGCTCGGGGGACCTGCTGCTGCCCGCCGGTTCACTGGTCACCCCCGCCGTACTCGGCCTCGCCGCCGCCGCGGGCTACGACGAGCTGACCACCAGGCCCCGCCCCCGTGTGGAGATCCTGGTACTGGGCGACGAACTGCTCACCGAGGGCCGCCCGCACGACGGGCTGATCCGTGACGCCCTCAGCCCCATGCTGGGGCCCTGGCTCACGCGTCTGGGCGCCGAGGTCACCGCCGCCCGCACGCTCGGCGACGACCCGGACGGGGCCGCGGCCCTGTTGGAGGCCGTCAGCACCTCCACCGCCGACGTCGTGGTCACCACCGGCGGCACCGCCTCCGGTCCCGTCGACCACGTCCACCCCGTCCTGGAGAAGGCCGGCGCCCGGCTGCTGGTCGACGCAGTGGCGGTCCGGCCGGGGCACCCGATGCTGCTGGCGCGGATC
The DNA here is from genome assembly GCF_040638905.1 of Streptomyces virginiae. Classification (GTDB taxonomy): domain Bacteria; phylum Actinomycetota; class Actinomycetes; order Streptomycetales; family Streptomycetaceae; genus Streptomyces; species Streptomyces virginiae_B. The sequence goes on from NZ_JBEZYV010000041.1 coordinate 17,657, forward strand.
GGCGACCGGGCGGACGGGCGGCACGTGGTCGGCCTCCCGGGCAACCCCCTCGCCGCCGTCTCCGGCCTGCTGACCCTCGCCGAGCCGCTGCTGCGCGCCCTCGCGGGCCGCCGCCCGCGCCCGCGCTACACCGCGCCCGTGCGGGGCGACGTACCGGGCCACCCGTACGACACGCGGTTGGTCCCGGTCCGGCTCGACGACGAGCACGCCGTACCGCTGCGCTACCACGGCCCCGCGATGCTGCGCGGCGTGGCGGCCGCGGACGCGCTGGCCGTCGTACCGCCCAAGGGCGCCCGGTCCGGGCAGGAGCTGGAGGTCCTCGACCTGCCGTGGGCTTCGGGAGGATGTTTCACGTGAAACTGCCCGGACAGGACGCCATGGCCCGCGGGGCCGACGAGAAGCTCGTCTCCCGACGCATCAAGCTGCCCAAGCGCATCGTCGAGCATCCGCTGCGCCAGGTCGCCAAGCGCCTGCTGATGGCCTTGTTCGTCCTCTTCCTCACGGTCTTCATCGTGTGGCTGGACCGCGACGGCTACCACGACAACGCCAACGAGACGGTCGATCTCCTCGACTGCTTCTACTACGCCACGGTGACGCTGTCGACGACCGGCTACGGCGACATCGTCCCTTACAGCGACAGCGCACGACTGATCAACATCATGCTGATCACGCCGCTGCGCGTGCTGTTCCTGATCATCCTCGTCGGTACCACCCTCGAAGTCCTGACGGAACGGACGAGGGAAGAGTGGCGGCTGAAGCGCTGGAGGAAGAACTTGCGCGAGCACACGGTCGTCGTCGGCTTCGGTACGAAGGGCCGCTCGGCCCTGCAGACGCTGCTGGCCACCGGCCTCTCCAAGGAACAGGTCGTCGTCGTCGACCCCAGCGCCAAGGTCATCGACATGGCCAACGCCGAAGGGTTCACGGGCGTGGTCGGCGACGCCACCCGCTCGGACGTACTGCTGCGCGCCGAGCTCCAGAAGGCCCGTCAGATCGTCATCGCCACCCAACGCGACGACACGGCGGTGCTGGTCACGCTGACGGCCCGGCAGCTCAACCGCGGAGCGAAGATCGTCGCCGCGGTGCGCGAGGAGGAGAACGCCCCGCTCCTGCGCCAGTCCGGGGCCGACGCGGTCATCACGAGCGCGAGCGCGGCCGGCCGGCTGCTGGGCCTGTCGGTGCTCAGCCCGAGCGCGGGCACCGTGATGGAGGACCTGATCCAGCAGGGCAGCGGCCTGGACCTCATCGAGCGGCCCGTCCGCAAGTCCGAGGTCGGCAAGTCGGTGCGCGACACCGACGACCTGGTCGTGAACGTGCTCCGCGGGCACCGGCTGCTCCCCTACGACGACCCGCACGCGAGCCCCCTCCAGCTGACGGACCGTCTCATCACCATCGTGCGGGCGGCGCCGTCCACCGCTCCGAAGACGACACTGGGTCCTGCCGAGTAGCCGCGCCGTGGCGTAGCCTCCGGGCCATGCATGCGATCACCATCGAGCAGCCCGGCGGCCCCGAGGCCCTCGTCTGGGCCGACGTACCCGATCCGGTGCCGGGCGAGGGCGAGGTCCTCGTCGAGGTCGCGGCGAGCGCCGTGAACCGCGCCGACGTCCTCCAGCGGCAGGGCTTCTACGATCCGCCGCCGGGCGCCTCGCGCCATCCGGGGCTGGAGTGCTCCGGGCGGATCGCCGCCGTCGGGGCGGGGGTGTCCGGCTGGTCCGTGGGCGACGAGGTCTGCGCCCTGCTGGCCGGCGGAGGCTACGCGCAACGGGTCGCCGTCCCGGCCGGGCAGCTGCTGCCGGTCCCGGCGGGGGTGGACCTGGTGACGGCCGCGGCGCTGCCCGAGGTCGTCACGACGGTGTGGTCCAACGTGTTCATGGTGGCCGGACTGCGCCCCGGCGAGACCCTGCTGGTGCACGGCGGGGCCAGCGGCATCGGGACGATGGCGATCCAGCTGGGCAAAGCGGTGGGCGCGACGGTCGCCGTCACGGCCGGCGGACCGGAGAAGCTGGCCCGCTGCAAGGAGCTGGGCGCGGACGTCCTCATCGACTACCGCGAGCAGGACTTCGTGGCCGCGGTGCGGGAGGCGACGGGCGGGGCCGGCGCGGACGTGATCCTGGACATCATGGGCGCCAAGTACCTCTCCCGGAACGTGGACGCTCTGGCCGTGAACGGCAGGTTGGCGGTGATCGGGCTCCAGGGCGGGGTGAAGGCCGAGCTGAACCTGGGTGCGCTGCTGGCCAAGCGGGCGGCGATCACCGCCACGTCGCTGCGGGCACGGCCGCTGGAGGAGAAAGCGGCGATCGTCGCCGCCGTGCGCGAACACGTGTGGCCGCTGGTGGCCGCCGGCCGGGTGCGGCCGGTGGTCCACGCGACGTTCCCGATGCGGGAAGCGGCCGAGGCCCACCGGGTCATGGAGTCGAGCACCCACGTGGGCAAACTGCTGCTCACGGTGTGAGACCAGCTCGATCCGGCCTCGCCGGCGTGTGAGGCGCGAGGTCCGGGGCTGAGCCCCGGGACCCCGCCCCGCGCCGCACGGCTACAGGCTGCGCAGCAGGACCGCCGGGGACTCCACACAGTCCGCCACGTAGCGCAGGAAGCCGCCCGCCGTGCCGCCGTCGCAGACCCGGTGGTCGAAGGTCAGCGACAGCTGGACGACCTTGCGCACCGCCAACTGCCCGTCGTGGACCCACGGCTTGTCGATGATCCGGCCGACGCCGAGCATCGCCGCTTCGGGGTGGTTGATGATCGGCGTGGACCCGTCGACCCCGAACACCCCGTAGTTGTTCAGCGTGAAGGTGCCGCCCGTCAGGTCGGCCGGGGCCAGCTTGCCCGCACGGGCCAGCTCTGTCAGCCGCGCGAACTCCGCCGACAGCGACTCCGGGTTGCGCCCCTGCGCGTCCCGGACCACCGGGACCACCAGGCCCCGCTCGGTCTGCGCGGCGAAGCCCAGGTGCACCGACGGGAGCCGGACGATCTCCTTGGCCGCGAGGTCCACGGTGGAGTTCAGCTCCGGGTACTTCGCCAGCGCGGCCGTGCAGATCCGTGCCAGCAGCGCGAGCACCGAGATCTTGGGCCCGCCCACCGCGTTCATCGCGGCCCGGGCCGCCATCAGCTCGGTGGCGTCCGCGTCGACCCAGCAGGTGGCGTCCGGGATCTCCCGGCGGCTGCGCGACAGCTTCTCGGCGACCGCGCCGCGCAGCCCCTTGAGCGGAATCCGCTCGCCCTGGGCCGCCACCGCGACCGTCGCGGGGGAGGGGGCCGGGGCCGGCTCGCGCAGTGCGGCCAGGGCCGCCTCGACGTCGGCCCGAAGGATCAGGCCCTCCGGCCCGGAGCCGTGCAGCGCGCGCAGGTCCACCCCGTGGTCCTTGGCGAGCTTGCGCACCAGCGGCGAGATAACGGGCACCGGACCGGCGGCGGCAGCCGGAGCGGCCGGAGCCACCGCGACGGGAGCCGGGGCGGCGGTGACCGGCGCCACCGGCGCCGACACCGCGGCGGTGACGGGCCGCACCCGTCGCCGACGCGCCGGGCGCGAGTGGTCCGAGCCGTAGCCGATCAGCGGCCGGGGCGCCTCGCCCGAGCCTTCGGCCCCGGCGGCCTCCGCGTCTTCGGCGGGCACCGACTGCGCCCCCACCGCCACGGTGATCAGCGGGGCGCCGACCGGCAGCTCCTCGCCCTCCTCGCCGAAGCGGGCGGTGACCACACCGCCGTACGGGCAGGGCACCTCCACCATCGCCTTGGCCGTCTCGACCTCGACGACCGGCTGGTCGATGGCGACGACGTCGCCCACCGCCACCAGCCACCGCACGATCTCGGCCTCGGTCAGGCCCTCACCGAGGTCCGGCAGCTTGAATTCCATGACCTGCGGCATCAGTTCTCCCACTGCAGGCGGGCCACGGCGTCCAGGATCCGTTCGACTCCGGGCAGGTGGTACTTCTCCAGCATCGGCGGCGGGTACGGGATGTCGAAGCCCGTCACCCGCAGCACCGGGGCCTCCAGGTGGTGGAAGCACCGCTCCGTGACACGGGCGGCGATCTCCGCGCCCGGTCCGCCGAAGCCGCCGGCCTCGTGGACGACGACCGCGCGGCCGGTGCGGCGTACGGACGCCACGACCGTCTCCTCGTCGAAGGGGACCAGCGAGCGCAGGTCGACGACCTCCAGCTCCCAGCCCTCCTCGCGGGCCGCCTCGGCCGCCTCCAGGCAGACCGGCAGCGAAGGGCCGTAGGTGATCAGGGTGGCGCTCGTACCCGTCCGCCGGACGAGGGCCTTGCCGATGCCGGGGACGGCCGCCGGCGCCTCCGGCGACCAGTCGGCCTTCGACCAGTACAGCCGCTTGGGCTCCAGGAAGACCACCGGGTCGTCGCTCGCGATCGACGCGCGCAGCAGCCCGTACGCGTCCTCGACGGTCGCCGGGGTGACCACCGTCAGGCCGGGCGTCGCCACGTAGTACGCCTCGGAGGAGTCGCAGTGGTGCTCCACGCCGCCGATGCCGCCGCCGTACGGCACGCGGATGGTGATCGGCAGCGGCATGGCGCCGCGGGTGCGGTTGCGCATTTTCGCCACGTGCGAGATCAGCTGCTCGAAGGCCGGATAGGCGAAGGCGTCGAACTGCATCTCCACCACGGGCCGCAGCCCGTACATGGCCATGCCGACCGCCGCGCCCAGGATCCCGGCCTCGGCGAGGGGGGTGTCCGTACAGCGGTCCTCGCCGAACTCCTTCGCCAGGCCGTCCGTGATGCGGAAGACCCCGCCCAGCGTCCCGACGTCCTCGCCCATGACGTGGACCGTCGGGTCCTCGGCCATCGCGTCGCGCATCGCCCGCGTCAGGGCCTGCGCCATCGTCGCGGGCTTGACCCCCGTCTTCGCGGACTTCGCCGCCACCGTCGTCACGCCTGGTCCTCGGCTTCCAGCTCGGCACGGAGCATGGCCGCCTGCTCGCGCAGGCGGTCGGTCTGCTCCGCGTAGACATGCGCGAACAGGTCCATCGGGTCCACCACCGGATCGGCGTTCATCCCGTCGCGCAGGGACGCCGCCATCGCCTCGGCCTCGTCGCGCGCGGCCGTAATGCCCGCCTCGTCGAGGATCCCGCGCGCCGTCAGCTCGCGCTCCAGCAGATCGATCGGGTCGTGCGCCTTCCACGCCTCGACCTCGGCGTCACCGCGGTAGCGCGTCGCGTCGTCGGCGTTCGTGTGCGCCTCCATGCGGTACGTGACGGCCTCGATCAGGGTCGGGCCGCCACCGGCCCGGGCCCGCCGGACGGCCTCGGAGAGCACCTCGTGCATCGCCGCGACGTCGTTGCCGTCGACCAGCCGGCCCGGCATGCCGTACCCGACGGCCTTGTGGGCCAGCGTCGGGGCGGCGGTCTGCTTGGCGAGCGGGACGGAGATCGCGAAGCCGTTGTTCTGCACGAGGAAGACCACAGGGGCCTGCCAGACGGCGGCGAAGTTCAGCGCTTCGTGGAAGTCGCCCTCACTGGTGCCGCCGTCGCCGACCATGGCGAGGGCGACGACGTCGTCGCCGCGCAGCCGCGCCGCGTGCGCCAGGCCCACCGCGTGCGGCAGCTGGGTGGCGAGCGGGGTCGAGAGCGGGGCTATGCGGTGCTCACGCGGGTCGTAGCCGGTGTGCCAGTCGCCGCGCAGCAGGGTCAGTGCCTGTACGGGGTCCAGTCCGCGCGCCACGGCCGCCAGGGTGTCGCGGTAGCTCGGGAAGAGCCAGTCCTGCTCTTCCAGGACCATCGCGGCCGCGATCTCGCAGGCCTCCTGGCCGACGGTCGAGGGGTACACGGCGAGCCGGCCCTGCTTGGTGAGCGCCGTGGCCTGGGCGTTGTAGCGACGGCCGCGCACCAGTTCGGCGTAGCACCGGCGCATCAGCGCGGGGTCGAGCCGGTCGGCCGCCTCGGTGCCCAGCACCCGGTAGGGCTCGGCGTCCGGGAGCAGCGGGGCGGCGTCCGTACGGGGCCTCCAGGCGGGCGGCGGGGTGGAACGGTGGGACGCACCGGCACCGGGCAGCTCTTGGACCGTCATGGCGGCGTACACCTCCTCGTGGGAAGCGGGCAGGGGTGGCCCCGGGTGTGAGGCCCCTCACCTACCGATTGTTCGGTTGTCCGCGCAATTTGGCTACAGGCGGCTCCAGGCTGTGGACAAACGGGCGCCGGAGCCCTGGGATGGACGCAGGACGTCCAGGAGAGGGAGGCATCGGGCAATGCCGGATGAACAAATGGCCGCAGGAGGTTCCGCACCGGCTGCGCCGGGGGCCGCCCCGGGAGCCCCCGCGGTCCCGCCCGTCGCGCCCCGGCCCCTGGACCCGATCGACCGGTCGATCATGCGGCTGCTGCAGGCGGACGGCCGGGCCTCCGTACGGTCGGTGGCCGAGCAGGTGCACGTCTCGCGGGCGAACGCGTACGCGCGGATCAACCGGCTCATCGACGACGGGGTGATCCGCGGGTTCACGGCCCGCGTCAACCACGAGCGCGCGGGCCAGGGCGCCTCCGCCTACATCACCCTGAAGATCGTCCAGAACTCCTGGCGCACGGTCCGCGAACAGCTGCGCGAGTTGCCGGGCGCCGCGCACATCGCCCTGGTCAGCGGGGACTTCGACGTATTGCTCCTGGTGCACACCCCGGACAACCGCACCCTGCGCGAGCTGGTCCTGACCCGCCTCCAGGCCATCCCGGAGGTCCTCTCGACGCGCACCCTGCTGGTCTTCGAGGAAACAGACCTCCTGGCCCCCGGCCCCGGCCCGGGCGGCGGCCCCGCGATCGCGGAGGAGTAGCCCGTCCAGTAGCCCGTCCGGGTGTGACGCCGCCGGTGGTGCGGCCGTTTCCGGCCGCTTTCGGGGCGGTGCGGACCCGCGGGGTCAGCGGGTGGTGCGCAGGCCGTCGAAGGCCATGTGGACGACCGCGTCCGCGAGCTGTTCCGAGCCGGTGCCCGGGTGCGGGCGGTACCACTCGACCAGCGAGTTCACCATGCCGAAGAGGAGGCGGGTGGCGAGGCGGATGTCCACGTCCGCCCGCAGGTCGCCGTCCGCGGCGGCGGCCTTGAGCAGGTCCGCGACCTGGTGGTCGAACTCCCGGCGGCGCTCCAGCGCCCACCGCTCGGTCCGGGTGTTGCCCCGCACCCGCAGCAGCAGCGTCACGTACGGCAGCTCGGAGACCAGCACCTCGACCGTGCGGCGCGTGACGTACTCGACGCGCTCGACGGCCCGGCCGCGGACGGCCCCCGGCTCCTCCAGCACTGCGAAGAGCCCGTCGAGGGCGCGGCTGACGGCCCGCCGCAGCAGCTCCTCCTTGCCCGTGACGTGGTGGTAGATCGAGGACTTCGAGATGCCCGCGGCCTTGGAGAGGTGCTCCATCGAGGTGCCGTCGTAACCGCGCTCGTTGAAGACCTGGACGGCCACGGACAGCAGCGTCTCGGGGGTGTAGGTGTCGCGTTTGACCGTCGTCACTGCGTGCCCTCCTCGTCGCCCGCCGCGTAACCCAGCTTGAACAGCGCCAGCGAGGGCGCGTACCGGCCGCCGGGGCAGCGCTCGTCGAGGTGGTGCAGCAGGTCGTAGGCCCAGTCCTGGCCGAGCCGCTCGTGCCATTCGGAGGGGCCCAGCGGGTAGTTGACGCCGAGCCGCATCGCGGTGTCGATGTCCTCGGCGGAGGCCACGCCGCGGGCGACGGCGTCGGCGGTGAGGTCGATCAGCATCGCGACGGTCCGGGCGACGATCATGCCGGGGACGTCGCCGATGACCGAGACCTGCTTGCCGAGCTTCTGGAAGAGGCCGATCGCCTCGGCCAGGGTGCGCTCACTGGTGTCCTCGCCGGCGGAGAGCGCGACCCGGGTGGCGCCCCGGTAGTCGAGCGCGAGGTCGAAGTAGACGACATCCGTGAACTCGACGGAGGTCTTGCCGTCCGCGAGCACCAGCTGCCCCTCCCCGGGCAGCTGGATGTACGGGCCGCCCTGCTCGGTGGCCGTGACCGCGATCCCGGCCTCCTCCAGCAGGTCGGCCAGTTCGGCGGCCGGGCCGAGGTCGCCGACGACGGTCACCTTGTCCGGAGCCTCCTCGGGACCGGCGGTGTGCGGCTGCGCGGCGACGGCCTCCGGGCCGTACGGGAACCAGCCGTGCCCCGACTTGCGGCCCAGGCGGCCCGACTGGACCAGCCGGCGCTGGGCGAGGGACGGGGTGAACTTGGGGCTGCGGAAGAAGGACTCCCACACGGAGCGGGTCACGGCCTCGTTGACGTCCTGGCCGATCAGGTCGGTCAGTGCGAAGGGGCCCATCTTGAAGCCGCCGCTCTCGCGGAGCACGGCGTCGATGGTGGCCGGGTCTGCTCCCTGCTCCTCGTACACCGCGAAGGCCTCGGCGTAGAAGGGGCGGGCGATCCGGTTGACGATGAAGCCGGGGGTGTCGGCGCAGCGGACCGGCGTCTTCCCCCAGCCGAGGACCGTGCGGTACGCGCGCTCGACGGCCTCCGGGGCGGTCGCGGAGCCGCTGACCACCTCGACGAGCGGGAGCAGCGGGGCCGGGTTGAAGAAGTGCAGGCCGAGGAAGCGGCCCGGGTGCGCGAGACCGGCGGCGAGCTCGGTGACGGAGAGGGAGGAGGTGTTCGTGGCGAGCAGCGCGTCCGGCTCCAGCACGTCTTCGAGGGCCGCGAAGAGCGTCTGCTTGATCCCTACGTTCTCGACGACCGCCTCGATGACGAGGGCGGCCCCGGCGAGGTCGGCCAGGGCGCCGGCGGCGGCGATCCGGCCGACCGCATCCTCGGCCTCGGCCCGGTCCAGACGGCCCTTGGCGGCCATCCGCTCGACGCGGTCCTGCACGATGCCGACGCCGTCGGAGGCGAGGGCGGCGTCGATGTCGTAGATCAGCACGCTGTGACCTGCGAGAAGGGCGACCTGGGCGATGCCCTGGCCCATGGTGCCCGCTCCGACGACCGCCACAGTGCGGGACCGCTCGATTCCTGTCATGTCCTGATCCTCCCGCACCGACTTGTCCACAGGTCCGCCGGGCCCTCTTGTCCCGACCGATCGTTCGGTTACTCTAACTCCAGTCTGCTCTCCTTCGCCCGGCTCAACGAGGAGTTGGTCCCTGATGGCCGCCGAGCTCACCGTCCCCCAGCTGTCCGCCAAGCACCGGCCCACTCTGGACCAGGCCCTGTCGGCGATCCGCAGCCGCGCCTACTGGTCCCCGCATCCCGAACACCCCAAGGCGTACGGCGAGACCGCCCCGGCCGACGGGCTGGCCGCCTTCGAGGCGCTCCGCGGGACCCGGCTGGACCTCGGCCAGCCCGGCACCGACGGCTGGACGGGCGCCGAGAAGTCCCCGTACGGCCCCGAGCTGGGCGTCGAGTACCCGCACGTGGACGCGGACGTGCTGCTGCCCGCGATGAAGGCCGGCATGGCCGCCTGGCGCGACGCGGGACCGGAGGCACGCGCCCTGGTCTGCATCGAGATCCTGGCCCGCATCTCGGCCCGCACCCACGAGTTCGCGCACGCGGTCATGCACACCAGCGGCCAGGCCTTCATGATGGCGTTCCAGGCGGGCGGTCCCCACGCGCAGGACCGCGGCCTGGAGGCCGTGGCGTACGCGTACGAGGAGCAGACCCGGGTCCCGGGGCAGGCCGACTGGTCGAAGCCGCAGGGCAAGAAGGACCCGCTGGAACTCGGCAAGACCTTCACCGCGGTCCCCCGCGGCATCGCCCTCATGATCGGCTGCAACACCTTCCCGACCTGGAACGGCTACCCGGGCCTGTTCGCCTCGCTGGCCACCGGCAACCCGGTGCTGGTCAAGCCGCACCCGCGGGCCGTGCTGCCGCTCGCGCTGACCGTGCAGGTGGCGCGGGAGGTCCTCGCGGAGGCGGGCTTCGACCCGAACCTGGTGGCGCTCGCGGTCGAGCGTCCGGGCGAGGGCATCGCCAAGGACCTCGCCGTCCGCCCCGAGATCAAGCTGATCGACTACACCGGCTCCACGGAGTTCGGCGACTGGCTGGAGGCCAACGCCCGCCAGGCACAGGTCTACACGGAGAAGGCGGGCGTCAACACCGTCGTCCTGGACTCCACCGACAACTACAAGGGGATGCTGGCCAACCTGGCCTTCTCCCTGTCGCTCTACAGCGGCCAGATGTGCACCACCCCGCAGAACCTGCTGATCCCGCGCGACGGCATCGCGACGGACGCCGGCCACAAGTCGTACGACGAGGTCGTGGCCGACCTGGCGGCCTCGGTCGGCGGCCTGCTCGGCGACGACGCCCGGGCCAACGCGCTGCTCGGCGCGCTGGTCAACCCGGACGTCAAGGCCCGCCTGGAGGCGGCGGCCGGCCTCGGCGAGGTCGCGCTGGCCTCCCGCGAGGTCGCCAACCCCGAGTTCCCGGACGCGGTGGTCCGCACACCGGTGCTGGTCAAGCTGGACGCCGCCAAGCCGGACCCGGAGGCGCCCTTCCTGTCCGAGTGCTTCGGCCCGGTCTCCTTCGCGGTGGCCGTGGACTCCACGGCGGACGCACTGGACCTGCTGCGCCGTACCGTGCGCGAGAAGGGCGCCATGACGGTGGGCGCCTACACCACCTCCGCGGACACCGAGCGGGCCGTCGAGGAGGTCTGCCTGGAGGAGTCCGCGCAGCTCTCCCTGAACCTGACCGGCGGGGTCTACGTCAACCAGACGGCGGCCTTCTCGGACTTCCACGGCTCCGGCGGCAACCCCGCGGCCAACGCCGCGCTGTGCGACGGCGCCTTCGTCGCGAACCGCTTCCGCGTGGTGGAGGTCCGCCGACAGGCCTAGCCCGCCCGGCCCCGTCCAAACCCTGGACGGGGCCGTCCCTGCGCCGGGCGGAGAGGACCGCGTCGCCTGGCACCGTGCCTCGGGCACCAGGCGCGTGGGCGGGGACTACGGGGCGCCCTGGCCGGCGGGCGGGGGGCCGCCCCAGTGGAAGAGGGTCATGGCCACGCTGGTGGCGAGGTTGTAGCTGGATACCTGGGGGCGCATCGGCAGGGACACCAGGTGGTCGGCCCGAGCGCGCAGCTCGGGGGAGATCCCGTGCCGCTCCGACCCGAAGGCCAGCAGCGCGTCGTCCGGGAGGGTGGTGCCGCGGACGTCCTCGCCCTCCGGGTCGAGCGCGTAGAGCGGCCCGGGCGGCAGCTCGTCCAGGGCGAGGCGTTCGACGGTGGTGGCGTAGTGCAGTCCGGCGCCGGCCCGGACCACGTTCGGGTGCCAGGGGTCGAGGTCGCCGCGGGTCACCACGCCGGTGGCGCCGAAACCGGCGGCGAGCCGGACGACGGCTCCGACGTTGCCGAGGTTGCGGGGGTTGTCGAGCACGACGACGGGCGCGGGCCTGGGCGTCCGCCGCAGGCCCGCGAGGCCCGCAGCGCGGTCGGGGCGTACGGCGAGGGCCGCGACCCCGGTGGGGTGGACGCGGGGCAGCAGCTCCTTGAGCACGGCCGGCCGCACCAGGCGGTCCACGTCGGCCTCGACGTCCGGCGCCAGCTCCCGGGCCAGTGCCCGGACGGCGCCGGGGTCGTCGGCGACGACCAGGCGTACGTCGGCCCCGAAGCGCAGGGCGTGCTTCAGCGCGTGGAACCCGTCGAGGAGCACGAGGTCCGCCCGCCCGGCGTCCTTGCGCCACTGCCGCACCGTCTCGTCCCCGCCCGCCCGCTCGCTCATCCCCCGACCCTACGACGCAACCCCGCCGCCGTCCGCAGCACGGGGCCCGCATTCCGCATTCCAGCCCCGCCGGCGTTTGAGGCGCGGGGTCCGGGGGCGGAGCCCCCGGCTCTTCAGCCCGTCCGGCGTTCGAGGGCCGCGTCCGGATCGGGGTCCGGATCCGGGCAGAGCCCGGTTTCGGGAAGGGGCGGGGCGGGGGAAAGCCCCGCAGGGCTCCGCCGGGGCCGCAGCACGGCAGCCCTGGCGCCGAGCCACACCAGAAACCCGGTCGGCAGGAAGACGGCATCGGCGGCGATCATCGCCAGCGAGAAGAACGGCAGCCCCAGCAGCACCGCGATCCCCGCGTGCTCCAGCATCATCAGAACCAGCAGCACGTTCTTGATCCGCCGGTTGAAAAGCGTGAACGGGAAGGCCACCTGCACCGCCACCGTCCCGTACGACAGCAGCATCACCAGCGTCCCGCTGCCCGCCAGCAGCCCGGACAGCGCCGGCCACGGGGTGAAGTAGTCCAGCCCCAGGGGGTAGTACAGCGCCGTCCCGTCCTGCCACCGCGATCCCTGGATCTTGTACCAGCCGGCCGTCGCGTAGATCAGGCAGACCTCCGCCATGATCACCAGCATGCCCGCGTTGTGCAGCACGTTCGCCAGGACGTCCAAGGCCGCCCGCCCCTCGCCCTCCGGCTCGTAGCGGTCGACCAGCCACCACAGCCCGCAGAGCACCCACACCGCCGCGAACCCCGCGAGCCAGCCGTGGCTGAAGCGCCCGGTGGCCGCCCCGTACGCGAAGACCGCCCCCAGCACCCACCACAGCACCGGCCCGGCCGCCCCCGCCGTCGCGGAGCCCCGCGCACGCGCCCTGCGCGCGTCCAGCGACCACACCTGCGCGCACCGGGTCAGCACCAGGTAGATCGCCACGAGGTGGATGACGTTGTCCCCGCCGTCGCCCATGAACACGCTGCGGTTCTGCAGGGAGAGCACGCCGGCCATGAACACCACGGACGTCGCCCGCGTCCGCCATCCCAGCAGCAGGCCGACGCTCGCCAGCACGGCCACCGCGTAGACGGTCTCGAACCACAGGGCCGAGCCGGACCACGTCAGGACCGTGAAGGCGCCGTTGGAGTCCAGCAGCCGCTCCGCCAGGTCCAGGCTCCAGGGCCCGTCCGGGCCGTACAGCTCGGCCCGGTGGGGGAACTCCCGCAGCAGGAAGAAGAGCCAGGTGCCGGCGAACCCGATGCGCACGACGGCGCTCTGGTACGGGCCCAGCGCCTGCCCGCTCACCGTGGCGACGGCCCTGGTCAGCGCGGCGCGGACCCGTCTCACACCTTCCACCACGGCAGCTCCCGGTAGTACGTCTGGGTGTCGGTGGTCTCGGTGCTCCACTTCGGCGCGGGCACGGCCGTCGTGGCCGAGCGCAGCTGGATCCGCAGGACGTGCCCGCCCCGGTGGTGCGGGGCGAGCCGGTTCACCGCGATGCGCCGCAGGTACTGCTCGGACAGCTCGCCGCGCTCGCCGACGGGCTTCTCGTCCTCGCCGTGGGAGCCGGTGTAGAAGTCCCAGGCCCGGCGCAGCTCGTTCTGCTCGGTGTGGCTCGGCAGCAGGCCGTGCCGGATCGCCGCCGCGTCCTCGGCGCTCAGGTCCCGCCAGCCGGTGGTGATCAGCTCGCCGCCGGCCGTACGCACCTCGGCGCGCACCTCCACGGCGATGTTCTGCTGGAGCGGGTTGGGCGCGAAGAGCTTCCAGTTCTGTTCAAACTCGGGATAGATCCAGGCGTCGATCGTCCCCGCGTGCTGCTTGCTCACCGTGTTGGACGGAGCCACGTGCAGGAAGACAAGGGCGAGGTGCGCGCACGCGGCCAGGCACACGGCGCCCAGGACCAGGGAGGTCACGACCCGGTACGGCGTGGAGAGACCGGCGATTCCGGGCGCCCTCGGGGGTGGCGGAGCGGCCCCTTCGGCGAGCTCGTGCCCGTTCGAATCCATCCCGCCCCGATCGTCCGGCGTCCACAGGGTTGACCACAGAGGTTGACACCCTACGGGCCGCCGACTCACCATTGAAGCGAATGAACCGAACGATCGGTCGGTCGGCTGGACGGACGGTCGGCAAACACTGACAAGGGGCCGGAATGGTGGCAGTGACCCCGGAAACGGGCCCGAACGCGGCCCTGGGGACAGACGGGACGGACGGGACGGGCATGACGGCTGACCTGGGCGCACAGCTCGCAGCGGCGTTCGACGCCGCCGTGGCGGCGGACGAGCGCGTGGAGCCGCGCGACTGGATGCCCGAGCAGTACCGCGCCTCCCTGGTCCGACAGATGGCGCAGCACGCCCACTCCGAGATCATCGGCATGCAGCCCGAGGCCAACTGGATCACCCGCGCGCCCTCGCTGCGCCGCAAGGCCATCCTGATGGCCAAGGTCCAGGACGAGGCGGGCCACGGCCTGTACCTCTACAGCGCGGCCGAGACCCTCGGCACCAGCCGCGACGAGCTCCTCGACAAGCTCCACTCGGGGAAGCAGAAGTACTCCTCGATCTTCAACTACCCGACCCTGACCTGGGCGGACGTCGGCGCCATCGGCTGGCTCGTGGACGGCGCGGCGATCACCAACCAGGTGCCGATCTGCCGCTGCTCCTACGGGCCCTACGCCCGCGCCATGGTCCGGATCTGCAAGGAGGAGTCCTTCCACCAGCGCCAGGGCTTCGAGCTCCTCATGGCCCTGTCCAAGGGCACCGAGGAGCAGCACGCCATGGCGCAGGACGCGGTGAACCGCTGGTGGTGGCCCTCTCTGATGATGTTCGGCCCGCCGGACGACGAGTCGGCGCACTCGGCCCAGTCGATGGCCTGGCGCATCAAGCGCCACTCGAACGACGAACTGCGCCAGCGGTTCGTGGACATCGCCGTCCCGCAGGCCGAAGCCCTCGGCCTGACCCTGCCCGACCCGGACCTGAAGTGGAACGAGGAGCGGGGCCACCACGACTTCGGCGCCATCGACTGGGCCGAGTTCTGGGACGTGCTCAAGGGCAACGGCCCCTGCAACGAGCAGCGGATCGGTCAGCGCCGCAAGGCCCACGAGGAAGGCGCCTGGGTGCGCGACGCGGCCGCCGCGTACGCGCGCAAGCAGGCGGCACAGCAGTCGGCGAAGCCCGCCGGACAGAACGAGGAGGCACGGGTATGACGCAGAACTGGCCCCTGTGGGAGGTGTTCGTGCGCTCGCGCCGCGGCCTCTCGCACACGCACGCGGGAAGCCTGCACGCCCCCGACGCGGAGATGGCCCTGCGCAACGCCCGCGACCTCTACACCCGGCGCAACGAGGGCATCTCGATCTGGGTGGTCCCCTCCACCGCGATCACCGCCTCCTCGCCGGACGAGCGGGACCCCTTCTTCGCCCCGTCCGCCGACAAGCCGTACCGGCACCCCACCTTCTACGACATCCCGGAGGGAGTGAGCCACCTGTGACCGGCCTCGACACCAACCCCGCCACCACCACCGCGGCGGCCCTCGCCCTCGGCGACGACGCGCTGGTCCTCTCCCACCGCCTCGGCGAGTGGGCGGGGCACGCCCCCGTCCTGGAGGAGGAGGTCGCCCTCGCAAACATCGCCCTCGACCTGCTCGGCCAGGCCCGCATCCTGCTGTCCATGGTCGGCGACGAGGACGAGCTGGCGTTCCTGCGCGAGGAGCGGTCCTTCCGCAACCTGCAGCTGGTCGAGCAGCCGAACGGCGACTTCGCCCACACCATCGCCCGCCAGCTCTACTTCTCCGTCCACCAGCACGAGCTCTACACGGAACTCGCCCGCGGGGACGGCCCGTTCGCGCCGCTCGCGGCCAAGGCCGTCAAGGAGACGGCGTACCACCGCGACCACGCCGAGCAGTGGACCCTGCGGCTCGGCGACGGGACCGAGGAGAGCCGGACGCGCATGCAGGCGGCGCTGAAGGCGCTGTGGAAGTTCACCGGGGAGCTCTTCCAGCCTGTGGAGGGGCTCGACGGCGTGGACTGGGCCGCCCTCGAAGAGCGCTGGCTGGCCGCGCTGACCGACGTTGTGGAGCGGGCGGGGCTCACCCTGCCCGAGGGAGCGCGCACCGGCGCCTGGGCGGCCGGGGCCGGCCGCCAGGGCCTGCACACCGAGTCCTTCGGCCGGATGCTGGCCGAGATGCAGCACCTGCACCGCAGCCACCCGGGGGCGTCATGGTGACCACCGCCGACGCCACGACGACCCGCCTGGAGGCCGAGCTGGCCGAGCTGGCAGGGTCCGTCCCGGACCCGGAGCTGCCGGTGCTCACCCTCGGCGAGCTGGGCGTGGTGCGCGGTGTGCGCATGCACGACGACGGCCACGCCGAGGTCACCCTCACCCCGACCTACACCGGCTGCCCGGCCATCGAGGCCATGTCGGCGGACATCGAGCGGGTTCTGACCACCCACGGCATCCCCGAGGTGCGGGTGACCACCGTGCTGGCCCCGGCCTGGTCCACGGACGACATCAGCGCCGAGGGCCGCCGCAAGCTGGCCGAGTTCGGCATCGCCCCGCCCCGGCCGCACGCGGCCGGCGGGCCGGTCCCGGTGACCCTGTCCGTCCGCTGCCCGAACTGCGGATCGACCGACACCGAGCTGCTCAGCCGTTTCTCCTCCACCGCGTGCAAGGCGCTGCGCCGCTGCACCTCCTGCCGCGAACCGTTCGACCACTTCAAGGAGCTGTAGATGGCCGCCCCCCGCCACGGCGCGTTCCACCCGCTGACGGTGGCGGAAGTCGACCGGCTCACCGAGGACTCGGTGGCGCTGACCCTCCGGGTTCCCGAGGACCTGCGCGAGGACTACCGGCACGCCCCCGGCCAGCACCTGACGCTGCGCCGCACCGCCCCCGAAGGCGGTGTCGAGGTCCGCCGCACCTACTCGATCTGCTCGCCCGCCCCGATGTCCGACGGCCCGGGTCCCGCCCGTCTGCGCGTCGGGGTGCGGCTGGTGGAGGGCGGGGAGTTCTCCACCTTCGCGCACAAGGAGATCGCGGCCGGCGACGTGCTGGACGTCATGGTCCCGGCCGGGCGCTTCGTGCTGGACCCCGCCGCGGCCCCGGCCGGCGGGCACTACGCCGCGATCGTCGGCGGCAGCGGGATCACGCCCGTGCTGTCGATCGCCGCGAGCCTGCTGGCCGCGCGGGCCGACGCCCGTTTCTGCCTCGTGCGCAGCGACCGCACGGCCGCCTCGACGATGTTTCTGGAGGAGGTTGCCGACCTGAAGGACCGCTACCCGTCGCGGTTCCAGCTGGTCACGGTCCTCTCCCGGGAGGAGCAGGAGTCCGGGCTGCCCTCCGGCCGGTTGGACGAGGAGCGGCTGACGTCCCTGCTGCCCGCGCTGCTGCCGGTGGAAGAAGTCACCGGCTGGTTCCTGTGCGGGCCCTACGGCCTGGTGCAGGGCGCGGAGCGGGCCCTGCACGCGCTCGGCGTCGCCCGTACCCGGGTGCACGAAGAGATCTTCCACGTCGAGGACACCACCCCCGCGCCGGTCCGCGCGGCGGCGTCCGCGGCCGCCGCGGCCGGCCGGGTCACCGCACGGCTCGACGGCCGCTCCGGCACCTGGCCCGTCCAGGAGGGGGAGTCCCTGCTGGACGCGGTGCTCCGCAACCGCGCGGACGCCCCGTACGCGTGCAAGGGCGGCGTCTGCGGCACCTGCCGGGCGTTCGTGGTGTCCGGCGAGGTCCGGATGGACCGCAACTTCGCCCTGGAGGCGGAGGAGACGGACGCCGGCTTCGTCCTGGCCTGCCAGTCGCACCCCGTCACCGAGGAAGTGGAGATCGACTTCGACCGCTAGTCCCCGGCGCCGGCTGTCCCCGACTGTCCTCCCCTGTCCATTTTCAGGAACGTGTTCTATCTTGACGCACCGTCAGGTCAGAACGGGAGGACAGGCAGTGGACTTCACCTTCACCGAGGAGCAGCGGGCCGCCGTCGAGGCGGCCAGGGCCGTGTTCGCGGATGTCGCGCCCGACAGCGTGCCCAGCCCCGCCCTCACCCCGGGCGCGGTCGCCGACGACTTCGACCGCCGGCTGTGGTCCAAGCTCGCCGCGTCCGACCTGCTGGGCCTCGTCCTCGCCGAGGAGCACGGCGGCGCGGGCTTGGACACCCTCGCCCTGTGCCTCGTGCTGCGCGAGGCCGCCCGGGTGCTGGCCCGGGTCCCGCTGCTGGAGCACTGCGCGACCGCCATGGCCGTCCAGGCGCACGGCAGTCCCGAACTGGCCGCCGCACTGCTGCCCGCCGCCGGGCGCGGCACGCTCGTCCTGACCGCCGCCGCGCACGGCCGCTCCGGCCACGACCCGGCCGAACTCTCCGTCACCGCACGCCTCGACGGCGAAGCGTGGATTCTGGAGGGCACCCAGACCGCCGTCCCCTGGGCGCACACCGCCGACTGGATCGCCGTACCGGCCCACACCGGCGAGGGCGACGCCGTCCTCGCACTGGTCCCGCGCACCGCCGGGGGCCTCGCCCTCGCCGAGCAGGTCTCCACCAGCGGGGAGCGGTTCGCCGAACTCGCCCTGGACGGCGTACGGGTGGAGCGCACCCACCTGATCGACACCCCGGGAGCCTGGGAGCGGCTCCACCAGGTCCTCACCACCGGCACCTGCGCCCTGGCGCTCGGGCTGGGCGAGGCCGTCCTCGGCATGACGAGCCAGTACACCAGCAAGCGCGAGCAGTTCGGCTTCCCAGTGGCCACCTTCCAGGCGGTCGCCGTCCAGGCCGCCGACCGCTACATCGACCTGCGTGCCATGGAGGTCACGCTGTGGCAGGCCGCCTGGCGGCTCGATGCCGCCACGGGCGGCGCCGGCGGTCCGCTGCCGAGCACCGGTGACGTGGCGGTCGCCAAGATCTGGGCCTCGGAGGGCGTACGCAGGGTCGTACAGACCGCCCAGCACCTGCACGGCGGCTTCGGCGCCGACACCGACTACCCGCTGCACCGCTACCACGCCTGGGCCAAGCAGCTGGAGCTCCAGCTGGGCCCGGCGGCCGCGCACGAGGAGGCCCTGGGCGACCTGCTGGCCGCCCACCCCCTCGCCTGAGACCGCAGGGCTCGGAGCGGTCGCTCAGAGGACGAAGGCCGGGTTTCCGTTGTCCGTCACCATCGGCCGCCCGGCACCGTCCCAGGCCTGCATCCCGCCGTCGACGTTCACGGCGTCGATGTCCTGGCGCACCAGGTACTGGGTGACCTGGGCGGAACGCCCGCCGACCCGGCACATCACGTAGACGCGGCGGCCGTCCTCGACGGCCTCCGTCAGCTCGCCGAAGCGGGCCACGAAGTCGCTCATCGGGATGTGCAGAGCGCCCTCGACGTGCCCGGCCGCCCATTCGTCGTCCTCACGGACGTCGAGGACGAAGCCTTCGGAGGGCACCGCGGCGGCGTCCACCGAGGGAAGCGGTCCGAAGTTCATAACTGTCGCCTTCTCTCTTCACAGGTCTGCTGCCAACCTATCCGACCCGCAGATCCGGCCACGTCACGCGGACAGCCGCGGTCCCGCCCGGCACTCACCCGGCACCCACCCGGCTCTCACTCGGCGGCGAGCTCAGCCGCCAGCTGCGCCTCGCGCTCGGAGACCTGCGCCAGCAGCTGTTCCGCGATCTCCTCCAGCAGCCGGTCCGGGTCGTCGGGAGCCATCCGCAGCATCGACCCGATCGCGCTCTCCTCCAGCTCCTTCGCCACGAGCGCCAGCAGCTCCTTGCGGCGGGCCAGCCACTCCAGCCGGGCGTACAGCTCGTCGCTCTCGCCGGGTGCGGAGGCCTCGGGCACCGGCCCGGCCGCCCACTCGTCGGCCAGCTCGCGCAGCAGCGCCTCGTCACCCCGCCCGTAGGCGGCGTTGACCCGCGCGATGAACGCGTCGCGGCGCTCCCGCTCGTCCTCCTCCTGGGCCAGGTCGGGGTGGGCCTGGCGGACCAGCTCGCGGTAGAGGCGGCGTACCTCCTCCGAGGGCCGGACCCGCTCCGGCGGCCGCACGGGCCGGTCGGTGAGCATCGCGGCGGCATCGTCGGAGATGCCTTCGGAGCCCAGCCAGTCGTGGAACAGCTCGTCCACCCCGGGCATCGGCATGACCAGCGAGCGCGCGTCCCGGGCCCGCCGCAGGTCCTCGGCCTCACCGGTGCGCGCCGCCTTCGCCTCGGCGATCAGCGCGTCCAGCTCGTCGAGCCGCGTGTACATGGGGCCGAGCTTCTGGTGGTGCAGGCGGGAGAAGTTCTCCACCTCCACGCGGAAGGTCTCCACCGCGATCTCGAACTCGATCAGCGCCTGCTCGGCGGCCCGTACGGCCCGCTCCAGGCGCGCCTCGGGGCGCTCCTCACCAGTGACGGAGGAGTCGCCGGACCCGCCGGGGACTGTCTGCTCAGGGTGCTCGGTCTGCTCGCTCACCCGGCCAGGGTACGGCCCGCCCCCGTGGGCGATGTTTCACGTGAAACATCGCCCGTCGTGCAGCAGCCTGCGCGACCGCGCGACCTACACCCCGGTCTCCGCGGCGATCCGGCCGGCCCGCACCGCAGCCACCAGGTCGGCGTGGTCGGCCTCGGTCCGGTCGGCGTAGGCCACCGCGAAGGCCGCCATCGCCTCGTCGAGCTCCTCGTTCTTGCCGCAGTAGCCGGCGAGCAGGCGGGGGTCGGCGCTGTGGGCGTGCGCCCGGGCCAGCAGGGCCCCGGTCATCCGCCCGTAGTCGTCGATCTCGTCGGGTGCCAGCGCCGCCGGGTCCACGCTGCCCTTGCGGTTGCGGAACTGGCGGACCTGGTACGGGCGCCCCTCCACCGTGGTCCAGCCCAGCATGATGTCGGAGACCACCTGCATCCGCTTCTGCCCGGCCACCACCCGGCGGCCCTCGTGCTCCTCCGGCGCCGAGGTGAAGCCCAGCGAGGGCAGGTGCGGGAGCAGCACCGAGGGCCGCGCCTCCTTCACCTGGAGGACCAGCGGTTCGTCCCGGTGGTCGAGCAGCAGGACCACGTACGAGCGGGTGCCGACGCTCCCGGTGCCCACCACGCGGAAGGCCACGTCGTGGATCGCGTACCGGGCCAGCAGCGGCAGCCGGTCGCCCTGCAGGGTCTGCAGGTAGGGGCCGAGCGAGGCCGCCACGGCCGCCGCCTCCGCGTCCGTGACGCGGCGCAGCACGGGCAGCGCGTCGACGAAGCGGCGGCCGCCGTCCGGCCCGGTCTCGGTCGACCTGGTGGCGAACCGGGCCGAGGTGTTGTTGCGGGCCTTCTCCGAGACCCGCTCCAGGGTGCCCAGCAGATCGCGGGCATCGGCGTGGGAGACCAGTTCCTCGTCGGCGATGGCGTTCCAGGCGTCGAGCGCGGGGAGCTTGGACAGCAGTCGCATGGTCCGCCGGTAGGCGCCCGCGGCGTCGAACGCGGCCGCGCGGCAGGTGTCCTCGTCCGCTCCGGCCACCCGGCCGGCCAGCACCAGCGAGGCCGCCAGCCGCTTCACGTCCCACTCCCACGGACCGAACACGGTCTCGTCGAAGTCGTTCAGGTCGATGACGAGCCCGCCCCGGGCGTCCCCGTACAGGCCGAAGTTCGCCGCGTGCGCGTCGCCGCAGATCTGCGCGCCCACGCCCGTCACCGGTCCGCCGGACAGGTCGTGTGCCATCAGCCCGGCCGCCCCGCGCAGGAACGCGAAGGGGTTGGCTGCCATCCGGCCGACCCGTATCGGTGTCAGCTCCGCCACCCGCCCGGCGTTGGACTCCTCCACCGCCCGCACCGCGTCCGGCCGCCCGGCCGGCACCTCGAAGCCGGCGTGCGCCGCCCTCGGCAGGCGGGCGCGCAGCGCCTTGCCCGCCTCCTTCGGCGAGTCCGCCGCCACGCGCGGCGCGAACCCCGCCACGTCCGGAATCCGCTGTCCCGCTGTCGCCGCCATCGGCGCCGCCCCCACCCGTTCAATTTGATCGCTTCGAGAACGGGCTGACCGTATCTACAGCCCGGCGTCCCTGGCCAGCAGTGCCGCCTGAACCCGGTTCTCGCAGCCCAGCTTCGCGAGGATGCGGCTCACGTACGTCTTCACCGTGGCCTCGCTCATGTGCAGGCGCCGGCCCGCGTCCGCGTTGGACAGACCCTCCCCGAGCAGCGCCAGGACGCCCCGCTCGCGCTCGCTCAGCTCGGCGACCTGACGGCGCGCCTCCTCACCGCGCACGGCGGCCCTCCCGGACGCCAGCTGGTCCACCACGTGCCGGGTGGCGCCCGGCGAGAGGTAGGCGTCCCCGGCCGCGGCCGCCCGGACCGCCCCGATCAGCTCGCCCGGCGCCGAGTCCTTCAGCAGGAACCCCGCCCCGCCCTGGCCCAGCGCCCGCAGCACGTTCTCCTTCTCGCCGAAGGTGGTCAGGATCAGGGCCCGTACCTCCGGGGCGGCCCGCCGCAGCTCGCCCAGCGCGGTCAGGCCGTCCATCACCGGCATCTGGATGTCGAGGAGCATCACCGCGGGGGCGTGGGCGAGGGCCAGATCCACCGCCTCCCGGCCGTTCGCCGCCTCCGCGACGACCTCGATGTCCGGCGCCGAGGTCAGGATCATCCTGATCCCGGCCCGGATCAGCGGCTCGTCGTCGGCGATCACCACTCTGATCACTTCGGCTGTCACCCCGTGCTCCTACTGCTTGACCTCGTACGCCTGCTTGTCCACGAGCTTGCCGTCCTTGAAGCAGAACCGGAAAACCAGGTCCGTGGACAGTGTGTTGCCGGTCTGGTCGCTGGCCAGCAGCACCAGGCACTCCGAGCCCTCCGGCCGGGGCGGCCCCTTCCGGTCGGCGCCTGCGGTCAGAAAGCTCTCGCCGCTCGGCAGCCGCTCGCGGACCGCCTTCTCGGTCTCGCCGACGTGCACGGCGTCGTACTCGTCCCGGCCGATCATCGCGTCGCCCGCCGAGTCCATCAGCATGACCGCCGCGGCGACCATCACGATCACCAGTACCACCACCGCCGCGAAGGCGATCCCGCAGCCCACCGCTATGCCGCCGCTGCGGCTGGGCACCCGTACGGCCAGCTCCCGGTCGACCGCCGCCCAGTCCATCGGCTGCTGCCCGCCGCGCCGCCCGCGCGTCGGGGGCTGGGTGAGCTTCTGCGCCTGCGCCTGCTGCCCGAAGTCGTCGGCCATGTCCTGGGCGCCGGCCGGCTCCGTGCCGTACGGCAGCACGCCGGCCACCCGGAACCCGCCGCCCTCGGCGGGACCCGCATGCACCATGCCGCCGACCAGCCGGGCCCGCTCGCGCAGCCCCGTCAGCCCCTGCCCGCCCGACACCACGTCCTCGGCCGGGCCGGCCGACGGCCCGTTGGCGATCTCCACCACCAGCGAGTCGTCCTCGTAGCGCAGCTCCACCGTGATCGGTGCCCCCGGGGCGTGCTTGTAGGCGTTCGTCAGGGCCTCCTGCACGATCCTGTAGGCGGCGTGGTCGCACGCCGCGACCAGCGGCCTCGGCCGCCCCGAGGTCTTCATCCGCACCTCGGTCCCGGCGCCCCGGGCAGCCTCCACGACCCCCGCGATGCCGGCCACCCCGCGCGCCGCGGGCTGGGCCTCCTCCACCGGCGGGGGCGCCTCCACCCCGTCGCGCAGGATGCCGACGACCTCACGCAGTTCGTGCATCGCGGACACCGAGGCCTGCCGCAGCACGCCCACGGCCTCCCGCTGACGGTCGGTGAGCTCGGGATCCACCTCCAGCGCACCCGTGTGCACGGCGATCAGCGCCAGCTGGTGGCCGAGGCTGTCGTGCATGTCCTGGGCGATGCGCTGCCGCTCGCGCAGCCGCGCCTGCCCGGCGACCATGGCCCGCTCGCGCAGCAGC
This sequence comes from Streptomyces virginiae, assembly GCF_040638905.1. Taxonomy (GTDB): domain Bacteria; phylum Actinomycetota; class Actinomycetes; order Streptomycetales; family Streptomycetaceae; genus Streptomyces; species Streptomyces virginiae_B. The sequence continues at coordinate 41,052 of NZ_JBEZYV010000041.1, forward strand.
TGGCCGTTGCGCTCGTGGAGCGCGGCCAGCAGGGTCCGGCGCTGCGACCAGTACCGACTGGCCAGCCCCGGCATCACGGTGACCGCCAGGAACATCAGCGTGGAGAACACGACCACCAGCAGCGGTCGCATCTGCGACCACTGGTCCAGGACACCGAAAGCGAGCGACGCGACGAAGGCCAGCGTGAACGAGCCCAGCGCCCGGCCCACGCCGACGATCCGCCGCCCGGACGACCAGCCCAGCAGTGGCAGGACGAAGAACAGCCCCGGCAGGGCCGAGCTCAGCGCCGAACCGGCCACGAGCGTCGTCGCCGGCAGCCGCCTGCGCAGGAGGGTCAGCGTCACCACGACCACTGCGCCCAGCAGCATCCGCTGCCCGGACCCCCCGTCGAGCTCCTCCACGCCCAGTCCGAGGATGGCCAGCACACCGGCGAGCGCGAGGTCCCCGGCCAGCATCCGCCGCGTCCACGGTTCGGGCCCCCTGAGCCAGTCCCAGCCCGCACGTGTCTTCGCCATCACATCCACGCGCCCGACCCTAGAGACCCGATCCCGGCCCCGGCCGCCCTCTTTCGTCTTGCCCGCCGCGACGAAAGTCGCATCGGGCGGGAGCAGTTGGAGCCGCGCGCGCCTGCGGCCGGCCTCGTCGTGACCGACGCCACACACCGAACACCGAACACCGGACGGCACCTGCCGACATGGCATGGGTCACGCGCACCCGGTCGCGGAGGCAAAGCGAAACGGCCGCCACCGCTTTCGCAGTGACGACCGTCTCGTCTATGTGGGCGAGGGGGGATTTGAACCCCCACGTCCCGAAGGACACTGGCACCTGAAGCCAGCGCGTCTGCCGTTCCGCCACTCGCCCGAGCAGCGTCCCAGTGGCTCTTCCCTTTCGGGCCGTTCCCCTGGCGACGTCGAAACATTAGCACGTAGGACGGGGTGGATTCACATCGCTTTCCCCGCAGCTCCCGGCCCCGGCACGGGCGGCCCCTCCCGCACTCCGCTCCCGGTGCGGGACACTGTTCCCGGAGCGCCCCTACGATCCCTTGTGAGGACCAACACTCGTCCTCACAGGAGCGATGGGGAACCACCCGAATCCGCCACGCGTGGATACGATCAGTAAGCAGTACAGGGCGACAACGACGGAGGAGGTGCCCCATGGGAGTTCTGAAGCGGTTCGAGCAGCGACTCGAAGGTCTGGTGAACGGCACCTTCGCCAAGGTGTTCAAGTCCGAGGTCCAGCCGGTGGAGATCGCCGGAGCCCTCCAGCGGGAGTGCGACAACAACGCCACCATCTGGAACCGCGAGCGGACCGTCGTGCCCAACGACTTCATCGTGGAGCTCAGCGCCGGCGACTACGACCGTCTGAGCCCCTACTCCGGGCAGCTCGGCGACGAGCTCGCGGGCCTCGTCCGCGACTACGCCAAGCAGCAGCGGTACAGCTTCATGGGCCCCATCAAGGTCCACCTGGAGAAGGCCGAGGACCTCGACACCGGGCTCTACCGGGTCCGCAGCCGCACCCTGGCCTCCAGCACCTCACAGCCGCAAGGGGCGCCGCCCTCCCCGGCGAGCGGCTACGGCTACCCGCCGGTCGCCGCACCGCCCATGCCCGCCGGCCCGCCTCCGGGCGGACCCGGCGGACGCAGGCCGGCCCCGGGCGGTCCCGGCGCCCCGGCCCCGGCGGGATCCGGCGGCCCGCGGCGGCACTGGATCGAGATCAACGGCACCCGCCACCAGATCTCGCGCCCGACGCTCGTACTCGGCCGAAGCACCGAAGCCGACGTGCGGATCGACGACCCCGGCGTATCGCGCCGGCACTGTGAGATCCGGACCGGAACGCCCTCGACGATCCAGGATCTCGGGTCCACCAACGGCATCGTGGTGGACGGGCAGCACACCACCCGCGCTACGCTCCGCGACGGCTCGCGGATCGTCGTGGGCAGCACCACCATCATTTACCGGCAAGCCGAAGGGTGAAGCGGGGGCAATGTCAGAGCTGACCCTGACGGTCATGCGGTTGGGTTTCCTGGCCGTTCTGTGGCTGTTCGTCATCGTGGCCGTTCAGGTCATCCGCAGCGATCTCTTCGGTACGAGAGTGACCCAGCGCGGTTCGTCCCGCCGCGGCGGCGCCGGCGGCGCCCCGCAGCAGGGCGGCCGCCAGGCCTCGCCTCCGCAGCAGCGCCAGCGGCGCGGTGCGCCCACCAAGCTCGTCGTCTCCGAGGGCATCCTCACGGGAACCACCGTGGCCCTCGCCGGACAGACGATCACCCTGGGCCGCGCCCACGACTCCACGATCGTGCTGGACGACGACTACGCGTCCAGCCGCCATGCCAGGATCTATCCCGACCGTGACGGCCAGTGGATCGTCGAGGATCTCGGGTCCACCAACGGCACGTATCTCGACCGGACCCGGTTGACCACCCCGACGCCCATTCCGCCGGGCGCACCGATCCGCATCGGCAAGACCGTCATCGAGCTGCGGAAGTAGTACGAGAATGAGCGAGCGGAGCGAGCGCGCGGCGGTGATCCGTGCCACCGAGGACACGGACACGAGCGCGCTCCCGACCGGAGGGTGGGCAGTGTGGCTCGAGACCGGTTGTACCCGGAGGAAGCTTCGTCGACAGGGCAGGTGCGCATGAGTCTGTCCCTGCGGTTCGCCGCCGGATCCCACAAGGGCATGATCCGCGAGGGGAACGAGGACTCCGGCTACGCCGGCCCGCGTCTCCTGGCGATCGCCGACGGCATGGGAGGCCAGGCCGCCGGCGAGGTCGCGAGCTCCGAGGTGATCTCCACCCTCGTGCAGCTCGACGACGACGTCCCGGGCTCCGACATCCTCACCTCCCTCGCCACCGCCGTGCAGCGCGCCAACGACCAGCTGCGCGTCATGGTCGAGGAGGACCCCCAGCTCGAGGGCATGGGCACCACCCTCACCGCCCTGCTGTGGACCGGCCAGCGCCTCGGCCTCGTCCACGTCGGCGACTCCCGCGCCTACCTGCTGCGCGACGGCGTCCTCACGCAGATCACCCAGGACCACACCTGGGTGCAGCGCCTGGTCGACGAGGGCCGCATCACGGAGGAGGAGGCGACGACCCACCCGCAGCGCTCCCTGCTGATGCGCGCGCTGGGCAGCGGCGACATCGTCGAGCCCGACCTCTCCATCCGTGAGGTCCGCGCCGGCGACCGCTACCTGATCTGCTCCGACGGGCTGTCCGGCGTCGTCTCCCACCAGACCCTGGAGGAGACCCTCGCCGACTACCACGGCCCCCGCGAGACCGTGCAGTCCCTGATCCAGCTCGCGCTGCGCGGCGGCGGGCCGGACAACATCACCTGCATCGTCGCCGACGTCCTCGACACCGACAGCGGTGACACCCTCGCCGCCCAGGTCAGCGACACCCCGGTGGTCGTCGGCGCGGTCGCCGAGAACCAGCACCAGCTCTTCGACGGGGGCAACGCCATGCAGTCCGCTGCCGGCCGCGCCGCCGGGCTCGGCCGCCAGGCTGCGCCGCCCGCGGGCTCCTTCGGCCCCCCCGGCAGCGGCGAAGGAGCCGGCTACGGGTACGGCGACCACGGCCAGGGCGGCGGCTACGGCTCCTTCGGCGAGGCCGAGGGCTACGACGCCGACTCCGCTTACGGCGACACGTACGACCACCCCCGCAGGCGCCGCAGCAAAGGGCGCAAGTGGACCACCCGCACACTGACCCTGCTCGTCGTCGCCGGTGTCATCGGCGGCGGCCTCTACGCCGGCTGGCGCTGGACCCAGACCCAGTTCTACGTCGGCGTGAAGGGCGAGCACGTCGCACTCTTCCGCGGCATCAGCCCGAAGCTCGGACCGCTGGAGCTCTCCAAGGTGGAGACCGACCGCCCCGACATCGAACTGAAGTACCTGCCGCCCTTCAAGCGCAAGCTGGTCGAGGCCACCATCAGCGAGGGCAGCCTCGACGGTGCCCGCAAGAAGCTGGACGACCTCGGCGTCCAGGTCACAGCCTGCAAGAAGGACGAAGAGCGCCGAGGCGCCGAGGCGCAGAACAGCCAGACACCCGGCCCCAGCCTGACTCCCGAGGAGCAGCAGCTGGTCGGCCTGTGCGGAAAGTAGCCCGCGGGCACAGGGGGCCTGCCACACCATGAGCGTTGTCACCAATACGACCACCATCGGCGCCATCGAGCTGCCGAGCCGGCGGAACACCGAGCTCGTGCTGCTCGCCTTCGCCGTGGTCATCCCGATCTTCGCCTACGCCAACGTGGGTCTGGCGATCCACGGCGAGCTGCCCCCCGGCATGTTCGCGTACGGGGCGGGCTTCGCCGTCCTCGCCGGGATAGCGCACGTCGTCGTACGCCGGTACGCGAAGTACGCCGACCCGCTGCTGCTGCCGCTCGCCACCCTGCTGAACGGCCTCGGCGTCGTCCTGATCTGGCGCCTGGACCAGTCCCAGCGGCTGCAGAACCTCGCCAAGCGCAGCTTCGGCGACTTCTCGCCCTCCGCGCCCCGCCAGATGATGTACACCGCGCTGGCGATCGCCCTGTTCGCCGCCGTACTGCTGATCCTCAAGGACCACCGCGTCCTGCAGCGGTTCACGTACATCTCCATGGCCGGCGCGCTGGTGCTGCTGATCCTGCCCGTCGTCCCGGGCCTGGGCGCCGACGTCTTCGGCGCAAAGATCTGGATCAGCGTCGGCGGCTTCTCCATCCAGCCCGGTGAGTTCGCCAAGATCGTCATTGCGATCTTCTTCGCCGGCTACCTGATGGTGAAGCGCGACGCGCTCGCGCTGGCCAGCCGCCGCTTCATGGGCCTGTACCTGCCGCGCGGCCGCGACCTCGGCCCGATCCTGATGATCTGGGCGATGAGCCTGCTGGTGCTGGTCTTCGAGAACGACCTCGGCACCTCGCTGCTCTTCTTCGGCATGTTCGTGATCATGCTGTACGTGGCCACCGAGCGCACCAGCTGGATCGTCATCGGTCTGCTGATGTCGGTCGGCGGCGCGGTCGTGGTGGCCTCCTTCGCCAGCCACGTCCAGGCCCGCGTCAACGCCTGGCTCGACCCCTTCGGCTGCTACGCCACCTCGGGCGCCTGTGAGCAGGTCGGCCAGTCCATCATGAGCTTCGGCTCCGGCGGGGTCCTCGGCGCCGGATGGGGCCAGGGCAACTCCGACCTCATCGGCTTCGCCGCCAACTCCGACTTCATCTTCTCCACCGTCGGCGAAGAGCTCGGCCTCTCCGGTGTAATGGCCTTCCTGCTGGTCTACGGGCTCATCATCGAGCGGGGCGTGCGCACCGCCCTCGCCGCCCGCGACCCCTTCGGCAAGCTCTTCGCCATCGGCCTCTCCGGCGCCTTCGCGCTCCAGATCTTCGTCGTCGCCGGCGGAGTCATGGGGCTCATCCCCCTCACCGGCATGACGATGCCCTTCCTCGCGTCCGGCGGTTCCTCCGTCCTCGCGAACTGGATCCTCATCGCCGTCCTCATCCGGATCAGCGACACCGCCCGCCGCCCGGCACCGGCTCCCGCCCCGTCCCCCGACTCCGAGATGACCCAGGTGGTCCGCCCGTCATGAACAAGCCCCTGCGCCGCATCTCGCTGTTCTGCGGGCTGCTCGTCCTCGCGCTGCTGATCCGGACCAACTGGCTGCAGTACGTCCAGGCCGAGGAACTCAGCACGCGCAAGGAGAACCGACGGGTCCAGATCGCCCAGTACGCCACCGAGCGCGGCAACATCATCGTCCAGGGCGAGCCGATCACCGGTTCCACGGTCACCGACGGCAGCGACTACAAGTACAAGCGCACCTACAAGGACGGGGCGCTGTGGTCCCCGGTCACCGGGTACGCCTCGCAGGCCTTCGGCGCGACCCAGCTCGAATCGCTCGAGGACGGCATCCTCACCGGCAACGACGACCGGCTGTTCTTCGACCGCACCATCGGCATGTTCACCGGCGAGAAGAAGCAGGGCGGCAACGTCGTCACCACGCTCAACCGCGCCGCGCAGCAGGCCGCCTTCGAGAAGCTGGGCACCAAGAAGGGCGCGGTCGCGGCCATCGACCCGCGCACCGGTGCCATCCTCGCGCTGGTCTCCACGCCGTCGTACGACCCGTCCAGCTTCGCCGGCAACTCCACGGCGGACGGAAAGGCGTGGAACGAGCTGAAGGACAGCGAGGACAAGAAGCTCGTCAACCGCGCCCTGCGCGAGACCTACCCGCCCGGCTCCACCTTCAAGGTGGTCACCGCCGCGGCCGCGCTGGAACACGGCGTGGTCCAGGGGATCGACGACCCGACGGACACCCCCGAGCCGTACATCCTCCCGGGCACCAAGACCCAGTTGCCCAACTCCCACACCGGTTGTGAGAAGGCCAGCCTCAACGAGGCGCTGCGCATCTCCTGCAACTCCGTCTTCGCGAACCTCGGCGACAAGGTCACCCGCGACAAGATGGTGGAGACGGCCGAGAAGTTCGGCTTCAACAACGACAAGATCGACACTCCGGTCCGCGCCTTCGCCAGCGTCTACGACAAGAAGATGGGCAAGGACGGCAACGCCCAGAGCGCGATCGGGCAGTTCAACACCGCCGCCACCCCGCTGCAGATGGCCATGGTCACGGCGGCGATCGCCAACGACGGCAAGCTGATGAAGCCCTACATGGTGGACAACCTCACGGCTCCCAACCTGGACATCATCGAGAAGCACGAGCCGCAGGAGATGAGCCGGCCGCTGTCCGCGGGCAACGCGCAGAAGGTCCAGCAGATGATGGTCAACGTCGTCGAGAAGGGCACCGGCGAGAAGGCCAGGATCAAGAACGTGACGGTCGGCGGCAAGACCGGTACCGCCCAGCACGGCGAGGGCAACAAGAAGCGCCCGTACGCCTGGTTCATCTCCTACGCCGAGAACCCGGACGGCACTTCGCCCGTCGCCGTCGCCGTCGTGATCGAGGACAGCGAGGGCACCGCCCGCGACGACATCAGCGGTGGCGGTCTCGCCGCTCCCGTCGCCAAGGCGGTCATGGAAGCGGTGCTGGGAAGCCAGGGGTGAACAGGGGGATCACAGGCCGGAATACGTGACGCAGGTCACTGAATCCGACCCGGATCCGAGCGTACGGTACCGGTCCAGTATCAGCCTGTGGCCACGAACCGATCACGGACGATCGGCCGGTAGCCTTTGCGCGAACAGCACACCGCCGGACCACACACAGGTGCGGTCGGGACTGACGGAGAGGGCTGCAACGTTATGGAAGAGCCGCGTCGCCTCGGCGGCCGGTACGAGCTGAGCCACGTGCTCGGCCGCGGTGGCATGGCCGAGGTCTACCTCGCCCACGACACCCGGCTCGGCCGTACCGTCGCCGTCAAGACCCTGCGTGCCGATCTCGCCCGCGACCCGTCCTTCCAGGCCCGGTTCCGGCGCGAGGCCCAGTCGGCCGCGTCGCTGAACCACCCCGCGATCGTCGCCGTCTACGACACCGGCGAGGACTACGTCGACAACATCTCCATCCCGTACATCGTGATGGAGTACGTCGACGGCTCCACCCTGCGCGAACTGCTGCACTCGGGCCGCAAGCTGCTGCCCGAGCGCACGCTGGAGATGTGCATCGGCATCCTCCAGGCCCTCGAGTACTCGCACCGCGCCGGCATCGTGCACCGCGACATCAAGCCCGCCAACGTGATGCTGACCCGCACCGGCCAGGTCAAGGTCATGGACTTCGGCATCGCCCGCGCCATGGGCGACTCCGGCATGACCATGACGCAGACGGCCGCCGTGATCGGCACCGCCCAGTACCTCTCCCCGGAGCAGGCCAAGGGCGAGCAGGTCGACGCGCGCTCCGACCTCTACTCCGCGGGCTGTCTGCTCTACGAGCTCCTCAGCGTGCGACCCCCGTTCGTCGGCGACTCCCCGGTGGCCGTGGCGTACCAGCACGTACGGGAAGAGCCGCAGCCCCCGTCGAACTTCGACCCCGAGATCACCCCCGAGATGGACGCCATCGTCCTCAAGGCACTGGTCAAGGACCCCGACTACCGCTACCAGTCGGCGGACGAGATGCGCGCCGACATCGAGGCCTGCCTCGACGGCCAGCCCGTCGCCGCCACCGCCGCCATGGGCGCGGCCGGCTACGGCTACCCGGACCAGGGGCACGGCTACGGCCCGCAGGGCTACGACCAGCCCACCACCGCCCTGCGCGCCACCGACGCGGGCGCCCAGACGTCGATGATGCCGCCCATGCCCCCGGGCGACGGCGGCTACGGCTACGGCGACCAGGGCCACGGCGGCTACGACCAGGGCTCGAACCGCCGCCAGAACCAGAAGAAGAGCAGGGCGTCCACCGTGCTGCTCGTGGCGGCCGGCATCCTCGTCCTGGTCGGCGCGATCCTCATCGGCCGCTCCCTCTTCGGGGACACGGCCGACAACCGGCCCACCGTGCCCAAACTCGTCGGCCAGACCCTGGAAGTGGCGACGAAGAGCGGCGTGAACTCCAAGCTGAAGGTGGTCAAGGGCGCCGACGAGCCCTGCGACGACCAGCCCAAGGGCAACGTCTGCAAGCAGGACCCGGCGGCCGGCCTCAAGGTCGAAGAGGGATCCACGGTCACGGTGACCATCTCCTCGGGCGCCCCGAAGGTGTCCGTCCTCGACGTGCTCAACATGAAGTTCGAGGACGCGGAGAAGGCGCTGCGGGAAAAGGGCTTCCAGGTCGACCGCAAGAACCAGGAGTCCGAGCGCACCCCGGGAACCGTCCTGGAGCAGAACCCGAAGGCCGGCTCCGAGGCGGAGAAGAACAGCGTGATCACGCTGACGGTCGCCAAGGAGCAGTCCAAGTCCGAGGTCCCCGAGCTCAAGGGCAAGACCAAGGACGAGGCGGAGAAGGCGCTCAAGGCCGTCAACCTGCGGCTCGGCAGCGTCACGGAGTCCGACCAGCAGCCGGGAGCAGCTCCGGGCACGGTCATCAGCCAGCAGTTCGCGGCGGGCCAGCAGCTGGAGCAGGGCAAGACGGTGAACATCAGCATCGCCAAGGCCGCCCAGGCCACCGTCGTCCCGCCCTTCGCCAACCGCACCGTGGGCCAGTACAAGGACGACCTCAAGCGCGCCAACCTGCGGGTCGGTATCGTCACCGGTCCGTCGGACGACAACGCGATCGTGTTCGGCACCGACCCGCAGCCCGGCACCCCGGGCACCTCGGGGCAGGCCGTGAACCTGTTCACCGTCGCCGGACAGCAGGACGGCGGGAACAACGGCGGCCTCTTCGGCGGCCTGACCGGCGGCGGAGGCCGCCGCTAGCGCCGACCGCGGTACCAGCGCAGGAATGAGGTCCGGCCCCCTCCGGTCGAGAGGGGCCGGACCTTTTCGTACGGCTGGTGGCTTCGTACGACCGGCTCCGATGTGCCGCCAGACGTCCGCCTGCGGCCCTGTCGGGTGCGCCTGGGGATCCTGTGGCCTGGGGACTCTCGCAGTGGCTCCTGGGGGCCCCTGGGGGCTCTGGGGGCCTCCAGGGCCTGGCTCAGCGCAGCTCCGCCGGGGGCGTGCGCTTCGCGTCGACCTTCTCGGTGCGGACCAGCTCGCCCCACACGATGTACCGGTACTTCGAGGTGTAGACCGGCGTGCAGGTGGTCAGCGTGATGTAGCGGCCCGGGGCGGTCCTGCCGGACTCCTTGGGGACCGCGTTGATCACGTCGGTGTTGTACTTCGAGGTCTGGCGCAGCTCGGCGAAGACCTTGTAGACGTACCAGGTGTCCCTGGTCTCGAAGACGACCGCGTCGCCGTTCTTCACCTTGTCGATGTTGTGGAACTTCGCGCCGTGCCCGTCGCGGTGCGCGGCGAGCGAAAAGTTGCCCTTCTCGTCCCACGGCAGCGCCGACTTCACGGGCTCCGTGTAGTAGCCGGCGACGCCGTCGTCGAGGACGTCCGGCGCGGTGCCCGCCTTGACGAGCACCTCGCCGTTCTTCATGGCCGGGACGTGCAGGAAGCCGACCCCGCCCCGGGTGTCCAGTGCTCCGGGCCCGGCCTGCCCGGGGGCCGGGTCCTGCCACTGCCGGCGGATCTCGTCGCCGCGCGCCGCGGCGTGCCGGTCCGCGAGCACGTTCGTCCACCACAGCGAATAGGCCACGAAGAGGCCCAGCACCAGGCCCACCGTGATCAGTACCTCGCCCAGCAGGCTCAGGAATCCGGCGAGCACACTGCGGCTGCCGGCGGGCGGGGCCGCGGCGCGGCGGCTGGCACGAGACACTGCTTGATTCGTCCTTAGCTGGTCAGCGCGGGCGGCGGGCCCTGGCTGCGGGGGCGTTCCTCGGTCATCCTGCCCCATACGATCATCCGGTAGGTGCTGGTGAACTCAGGGGTGCAGGTGGTCAGCGTGATGTACCGGCCCTCGGAAGTGAACCCCGAGCCCTCCGGCACGGGCTTGATCACCCCGACGTTGGTCGGCGGCGTCTGCGCCAGCGACGAGGTCGTCTCGTACGTGTAGTAGGCGTCCCGGGTCTCGACCACGACGGGATCCCCGGGCACCAGCCGGTTGATGTAGCGGAACGGCTCTCCGTGGGTGTTGCGGTGTCCGGCCACCGCGAAGTTGCCCTGCTTGTCGGCCGGCATCGCGGTCTTCAGCGCGCCCTCGCCGTAGTGCCCGACCATCCCCTTGTCCAGCACCTTCGCCTTGCTGGTGCCCTCGGCGACGGGGACCTTCACGTCCAGCTTGGGGATGTGGAGGATGGCGAAGCCCTGGCCCGGCTCGAAGGCCGTCACGGGCGGTGCGGCGGCGCCGCCGTCCGGCCGGCGCTCCCAGTTCTGCAGCAGGGAGCCGGCGGCGCCGTTCGCCGTCCGCTCGGCCAGCACGTTCGTGTACCAGAGCTGGTAGGCGACGAACAGCAGCATCACCAGGCCCGCCGTGATGAAGAGCTCCCCGCCCAGCCGGCTCGCGATGACCGCCGGGCCGCCGGACGCCGGCCGCTTGCGCCGCCGCCCGCCCCGCCGCCCGCCCCGCCTCCGGGTGTTCCTGGCGGCCCGCTTGGCGGCCTCCTGAGCTGCCCTGCGTCGCGCGGCCCGGCCCTCCGTGGGCGCGGACGGCGCGACCGCGGTCACGCGACGGCCTTGCCCACCACCGGGGCCAGCCCCACCGACCGTTCCACCGCGCCCGCGTCACCGCAGCGCACCAGCCAGTTCGCGAGCATGCGGTGGCCCCATTCGGTCAGCACCGACTCGGGGTGGAACTGCACGCCCTCGACGTCGTGCTCCCGGTGGCGCAGGCCCATGATGATCCCGTCCTCGGTCCGGGCCGTGACCTCCAGGACGTCGGGCAGGGTCGCGGGCTCGGCCGCGAGGGAGTGGTACCGGGTCGCGGTGAACGGCGAGGGCAGTCCCTCGAAGACGCCCAGGCCCTCGTGCTCCACGGGCGAGGTCTTGCCGTGCAGCAGCTCGGGCGCCCGGCCCACGACGCCTCCGTAGGCGACCGCCATCGACTGCATGCCGAGGCACACGCCGAAGACGGGGACACCGGTGTCGGCGCAGTGCCGGACCATGTCGACGCAGACGCCCGCCTCCTCCGGAGTGCCCGGCCCGGGGGAGAGCAGTACGCCGTCGAAGCCGTCCTGCGCGTGGGCGAGGGCGACCTCGTCGTTGCGCAGCACCTCGCATTCGGCTCCGAGCTGGTAGAGGTACTGGACCAGGTTGAAGACGAAGCTGTCGTAGTTGTCTACCACCAGAATGCGTGCGCTCACGGAGTGGCTCCCGATCCCTCGTCCACCGTCACGTCGTTGAACGGAAGGAGCGGCTCGGCCCATGGGAAGACGTACTGGAACAGCACGAAGACCACGGCGAGGACCAGTACGAGAGAGATCAGCGCGCGTACCCACGCGTTGCCCGGCAGATGCCGCCAGATCCAGCCGTACATGCCGCCTGATTCCTTTTCGTCCACATTCGTTCACTGCACCGCGGGGGCGGTACGCGAACAGACTAAAGCCAGCGGCCCGGCGGAGGGGGTCACCTGGACGAACCCCCCGGTCGGCCCTGTCCGCCGGCGCGCGTCCCGGTCAGTTCCGCCCACACCACCAGCCGGTGGCTGTGTCCCCATTCCGGGTCGCAGGTGGTCAGCGTGAGGTACCGGCCGGGTGCGGTGAAGGGGGACTTCGGCGGGACCGGGTCGACCACCCCGACGTCGGTGGGCACGGTGCGCAGGGGCCCGCCGCGGATCGTGTACGTGTACCAGGTGCCCGCGTCCCTGAGGACCACCTCGTCCCCCGGACGCAGCTTCGGGAAGTCCTTGAAGGGATCTCCGTAGGTGCGGCGGTGGCCGGCCACGGAGAAGTTCCCGACGGCCCCGAGGCGGGCGGTGGAGGCGTAGTGGCCCAGGCCCTTCTTCAGCAGCTCGGCGTCCGTGCCCTCCAGGACGGGCCGGACCCAGTCCGGGCCGAAGCGCGGGACGTACATCTCGGCGAAGGCCCGGCCGGGGGCGTACCGCGGCTCTTCCGGCGCGGCGGAAGCGGCCGGTGGCGGGGCGGGCCCGGAGGTCGCGGCCGGAGCCGCTGACGGGGCCGCCGAGGCGGCCGCCGACGGGGCTCCTGCCGCCCAGCGGTCGCGCAGCCGGGCCATCTCGCCGTCCGCGGCCCGGTCCGCCTCGACCCCGGTCCAGAGCAGGACGTAGGCGACGAAGAGCACGATCAGCGTGCCGGCGGTCAGGCACACCTCGCTGAACGCCCGTACGGCCAGGCGCAGTACGACGTCGGGACGGGCCCGGTCACGGGGTGGTGGCCACCGGCTTCGCATAGTGGAGGTCCACTGTGCCGGAGTAGGGGGGAAGTGTCAGCGCCTTGTGCTCGTCCACTTTCCAGCCCAGGCCGTAGGCGTTCACGTACAGCTGGTAGTTCTGCAGGGCGGGGGAGGCGGCGAGGGCTTTCTTCAGCGCCGCGGGGTCGCCGACGGCCGAGATCTTGTACGGCGGCGAGTAGACCCGGCCCTGGAGGATCAGGGTGTTGCCCACGCAGCGCACCGCGCTGGTGGAGATGAGCCGCTGGTCCATGACCTGGATGCCCTCGGCGCCGCCCCGCCACAGGGCGTTCACCACCGCCTGGAGGTCCTGCTGATGGATCACGAGGTCGTTGGGCTGCGGCTCGGGCACGTTGGGGATGCGGGCGGTGGCGTTCGGCGGGGCGTCGTTGAGGGTGACGGTCAGGCCCTTGCCGGAGAGCTCCTCGGTGCCGGAGGCGGCACGCAGGGCGGCCAGCTTCGCGTCCTCCGCCTTGGTGCTGCCGTCGTCGCGGTCGGCGAGGGCGTCCACGCGGCTGCGGGCCACCCCGGTACTCTCCTCCAGCTCGGCGTTGTCCTGGCTGCGTTCCTTGATCAGGTCCGACAGCTTGAGGAGGGAGGCGTCCGTCCGGATGTTCGTACCCTTGGACGTGTTGAAACTGGTGACGAAGAGCAGCCCGGCGAGGGCGAAGACGGCGGCCGTCAGCAACCGGACCGGCCTGGCCCGGCGACGGGGACCCGCGGAGGAGTCGTCTGAATTGCTCAACGTACCCTTCTCCTTCAACGCCACAGGTCCACTACGCTAACGGACGCCCGGGGCAGGCAAGGTCCCCAGCGCATCGACAGGAGAGCCCCTCGTGCCGAAGTCACGTATCCGCAAGAAGGACGACTACACGCCGCCGCCCGCGCGGCAGCCGCAGAGCATCCGGCTGACGAACCGCAGCTGGGTCGCCCCGGTCATGCTCGCGTTCTTCCTGATCGGTCTCGCGTGGATCGTCGTCTTCTACGTGACCGAGACCCAGCTGCCGGTCGAGGCTCTGGGCAACTGGAACATCGTGGTCGGTTTCGGCTTCATCGCGGCGGGATTCGGCGTTTCCACGCAGTGGAAGTAGCACGCCGCAGTCCCTGACGGAAGCTCTCCCCATGAGTTATCCACAGCGTCATCCACACCTGAGGAAAAGACAGAAGATCTGTGGATAACTCTGTGGAGAGTTGACGCCGGTGTGATCAGGTGAGTTCCGCCGTACGGAGCATGATCAGCCCTGCTGCCAGCAGGAACACCACCGCACAGGTGCCCCACTGGACGAGTGATCGATGCTTCGCGGCGGTGGGCGTGAGCATGCCCAGCCCGACCAGCGCACCGGTGATCAGACCGCCCACGTGGGCCTGCCAGGACACGCGCAGGTAGCCGCCGAACGGTACGAAGGTCAGCACCAGCATCAGCACGACCATGATGATCAGCGGCCGCATCTCGTACCGCAGCCGCCGCGCCAGCACCACCGTCGCGCCGAGCAGGCCGAAGATCGCCCCCGACGCACCGACGGTCGGGACGTTGGGCTCGGTCAGGAGATAGACGAGGGCGCTCGCGCCCAGGCCCGACAGCAGATATACGGCGAGGTACCTGCTGCGGCCGAGGGCCGCTTCCAGCGGACCGCCGATGACCCACAGCGCGATCATGTTGCTGATGATGTGCCACCACTCGACGTGCAGGAACACCGAGGTCAGCAGTCGGTGGTACTCGCCTGCGGCGACGCCCCGGAGGGGGCCGCCGGGGTAGTCGACGTACCCGCCGAGCAGCTGCAGCTGCACCGCCGACGCCGGGGCCAGCAGGCCGGCGAAGAAGACCGCGGCGTTGATCCCGATGAGGATCTTGGTGACCAGCTGGGGATCCTCGGCGACCACGCCGCCCGCGATGGTGCGCGCCGCGTTGGCGGTGGGGCGGTGCCCGGTCCCAGAGCCCTCGCGGACGCATTCGGGGCACTGGAAGCCGACCGACGCGCTGATCATGCACTCGGGACAGATGGGGCGCTCGCAGCGCGTGCAGGTGATCCCCGTGTCGCGGTCCGGGTGGCGGTAGCAGCCGGGCAGACGGTCGGTGTCCATCGGTCCCCTCGGTCGGCGGCAGGGGGGTGCGCCCCGCCGGTGCGGTACGTATCCAGTACGGACGGGCGGGGCGGAAAGGTTCCCGGAGGCGGACCGGGGCGGAGCCGGGCGGCTCGGGCGGAGCGGTGAGCGGGGCGGTCCGTCAGCGCTTCTCGACGACGACGGACTTGATGATCACGTCCTCCAGCGGCCGCTCGGTGCGCGAGTTGGTGGCGCTGGCGGCGATGGCGTCCACGACCTTCCGGCTCGCGGGGTCGGTGACCTCGCCGAAGATGGTGTGCTTGCGCGTCAGCCAGGCGGTGGGGGCGACGGTGATGAAGAACTGCGAGCCGTTGGTGCCCGGGCCGGCGTTGGCCATGGCGAGCAGGTACGGCTTGGTGAAGGCCAGGTCGGGGTGGAACTCGTCCGCGAACGCATAGCCGGGACCGCCGGTGCCGTTGCCGAGCGGGTCGCCGCCCTGGATCATGAAGCCGCTGATGACGCGGTGGAAGACGGTGCCGTCGTAGAGGGGGTCCGTGGTCTTCTGGCCGTCCGTGGGACGGGTCCACTCGCGGGCGCCCGTGGCGAGCTCGACGAAGTTCCGGACGGTCTTCGGAGCGAAGTTCTCCAGCAGCTCGATCTCGATGTCGCCGTGGGTGGTCTTCAGGGTGGCGTAGAGCTTCTCGGCCACGGATCTGCCTTCCATAGTCATCACTGTCGGTCCAGATGGTCGCACGGAGCGCTCCGCGGCACTGAAATCCTCCACCCGTATGCCCTGTCACGCATGCCTCTCGAGGCTGTGGCAGGCATGATCCGACAAAGGGTGGAAAGGTGAACTGTGTCCGCCACCGAGGAGGAGGATCCCGTGACCGGCAAGGACAGCGCGCGCCTGGCAGCCGAGAGCGCCAAGGAAAGCGTGCGGTACGCGGCTGAAATGGTGGCGCCGTACGCGGAATCCGCCAGGGACGCTGCGGCGCACTACGCACATGAGGCCAACGAACGGCTGTCGCCGATGGTGTCCCAGGCTGCCACCGGCGCCGCGCGCCAAGCCCGGATGACCTACGACTGCCATCTGCACCCACGCCTGAAGGCGGCGCGGGCGCACGTGCCGCCACCCGTTGACCGGGCTGCGACGAAGGCGGTCCACCAGACGCGTCTGGCGGCCCGTCAGGCGGCCGACTACACACAGCCGAGGATCGAGAGCGCCCTCGCGGCCGCCACCCCCGTGGCCGAGGAGGCCGCAGCGCGGTCGACCGCGGCGCTGGCGGCGCTGCGCGGCCAGGTGACGGCGAAGGAAGTGCAGAAGCTCGTGCGCAAGCACGAGCGGGCACAGCGCCGCGGCCGGGCCCTGCGCGGGGCCGCCCTGGTGGGCCTGCTCGCGGCCGGCGCCTACCTGGCGTGGCGGTGGTGGGACCAGCAGTCGAACCCGGACTGGCTCGTCGAGCCGCCGGCGGCGACCGAGCTGTCGGACCGGGACGCCGCACCGGCGAGCTTCGACGACGAGCTGGCGGAGAAGGAGCGCGGGGCCGGTTCTTCGGAACCGGAGCCGGGCCCCGGCCACTAGGCACGTTCAGTTCCGCGGACGGGGAAGGGCCCGGGGGGCCCGCCCGGGGGGGGGGGGGGGGCGCCCGCCCCGCAGGCGGGGAGCGGGCGGCGGGGTGGTGAACCACCAGGAACTACAA
>NZ_JBEZYV010000042.1:0-52536 GCF_040638905.1 Streptomyces virginiae
GGGAACGGCGCGACGACATCCACGAAGCCTTCCTCGGTCTCGCGACCTGCCTCATCACCCACCGCCACGTCCAACGCCTTTGTTAGGACTTCTAAGGCCGTCACAGGGTGAGCAGGCAGCAGGGGCGGGTGGGCGCCGGACGAAGCCGAAGGGGACCGCGAGGATGCTGAGCACTACCCCGCTGATCTCGGGGGTGACCCTGACTACACCAATAGGCGTAAAGATTTCGTCACTCCTGTGCGCCCTGGAAGCCGGCGGTTTCAGGAGTTGAGCGAGAACCTTGCTATCTAGCTTTCAGGTTGAGGCTGCTGGCGGCCAACTCAAGTGATCAGAGGGCGAGTTGTGGGCCGGACTCGTGTCCGGCAGTGTCCTTGGCATCGGGCATCAGCCCATCCCGCAACGCGACCTCCGCCCGACGATTGCCTGTCCGGGCATCGGGCTGAGGCCCCGCGCGGGGTCCCACCACAACAGGGAGAGCCCCATGATGAAGGACGGTAGCAAGTCTGAGAACGACGGCAAGGACGAGCCCGAGGGCTGTTTGTCACGGGTTCGCCGCCGGCTGCTGGAGTGGCATGTCCATCAGCACCTGGTGCGTGGCATGGCGTACGGCGTCGGAAGCGGTGCGGTCAGCCTGCTCCTGTTGTGGGCGCAGAGCAGGAGCTGAATTCAATGGTCGAGGCCGGGTCATCCAAGGCCCGGCCTTACGGCGGACGCCCGATCCCCTGAGCTTTCGTCCTAGATCCGCCTCGGTGAACATCGGTACAGCCATTGGCGCTGAGAACGATCATGGTCAGGGCGTAAGTGCACTGACCCGGTTCCCGTACTCGCGGCGGGCCTTGCGCTGAGCCGGGACCATAGGGACGCAATGGCTGCCGTCGAGCGGCTGGCAGCGGGCAAGGAGCTGGTGGTGCACCGCGGGGACGGCGGTTACGCGCAGGGTGTAGCCCTGGCCGCGCCGTACGGTCGCCCCCTGGTCGAGCGCGGCCCGCTCGGCGGGCGCCAGCTTTGCCAAGCAGAGAAAGTCGGCGAACGTCATCGGCCGGGGGCGCGGCGAACTGCAGTCGGAGGTGCTGGCGGCGGCCCGGTGAACGCTCCCTAGGCTGTGGGGGTCCGTTCGACGTGCCCATCACCCCGACCGAGAGCATCATGTCTGTGAGGGCCTTTAGTTGCGAAGCCGAGGCTCGAACCAAGTGACACGCCAACTTCGGTCCGCCGTTTCTTCACCCAGCTGCCTTGGAGGAGAAATGAGCCTGACGAGAAAAGTTCTGCACACAGCAAGTGCGGTAGTAATCGCATCCGCCATCTCTCTGACCGACATCTCCGCAGCGCAGGCGGTTAGTAAATATCAGTGCGTCTATCCGGCGGTTTGTGTCTATAACACGCCTAGCCCCGAGAAATCGGAGGGTGGGGGCTCTGCTGCAATCGTTTACCGTTTCTACGCTGGTACCGATGGATGGCAGAGGCTGTCGTTCCCCCTGAGTGATTTTACGGTGGTCAACACCCGAAACGATGACGCCGTATATATGGCGGGCCACGAATGGAGCCGGTGCCTCCCTCCAGACGACTGGACGAGCGGAGCCGGGCAGACCCTTTGGGCCATACGCATCGTCGATACCGACCACTGTTAGAACTCTTAACACGGCGTTGAGTCCGGCCTCTGGACCGGTAGGCGGGGACACGCCAGGCGACGAGGGGCAGCAAGGGCGGCCGCCGTCCGGCCGCCTCGAGCAGCAATCCAGCCAGAGAGCTGTACGCCCAGCCCGGCCGCGGGGAAAGCAACTTGGCATCCGTCTGGAGCCAGGCGACCAACGCCCGGTCCCCGTCGGTCATGGAGGCGTCATTTGCCGAGGCGAGGGCGGAGAGGTTCTGACCGTCTCTCACGTGCTGCTCCTGGTGGCCGTGGCAGAGGCGAGTGGGATGGTCTCGCGGAAGCGGAGGGGGACGGTGGGATTCTCCTGCCAGGCCACCAGGTCATCGAGGTAGCGGGCCAGTGCCCGGCTGCCGGGCACATACCGGTTCTGCCTCTCGATGACGTGCCGCGGGGTCCCCTGCCTCTGGTCGTGCCGGACCTTTCCCCGTCTCATGGAGTGCCCGGAGTAGCGGCGCAGGCCGCGGCGGAGGGCCCGCCGCGCCAGCCGCCGCCGCGCTTTGAGGGCCTCGCGGCCGGTGTCGGTCAGCACCAGGGCGCCGAGTTCGGCCCGCTCGGTCGCCGTCGAGAGCACCGCCCGTTCCTCCGGCGCCAGAGGCCGGGGCCTCCCCACGCGGCCTGCTGGGATCCCGGGTTCGGTCCGGGGCAGCCGTTCTGATCCGTAGATGGAGTAGGCGCGCGGTTTTCAGTACAGCAATTTCAAGATCTTTTAGAGCTGGGCCCCGCTGAGGTCGTTCCTGCCCGCCCCGCTCGCCAGCCCACCGGTTGCCGAGCACATGTTGAATGGCGTCATAGCTGCCGGATTCAGCGAGTGGGCGGGGGCTGCCGCTCCCGGGGTGCCCGCGTACCGGGATCCATCGAAAGCGGTACGAGCTGGCCTGCAGTCCCGCGACACCAGCGATCGAGGATGCGGTGCCCCTGGGCTCAACGCCTGCCTGCCGCCGGGGGTGACACATGCCGGGCGGCGACCGCTCAGCCGCCGGCCGGATAGCTGAACAGGCGGTTGTCGTCGAGTACGAGCCCGGCGAATTCGTTCACGAGCAGCGGTGCGACCTCCGGCTTAGTGGGCATGTCGGCGCCGGTACGCGCGTCCAGGACGACAGGGCCGCCCGCTCCGCGGCCGTATACCCGGCCGTGCCACACCGCGGTCACGGTCGGAGGAGTGCGGCCCTGGCCGTCGCCGTCCTTGAGTGCCCAAAGCTGCTTGCCGGTGGCCGCGTCCACCGCCACGACGGCGAAGCCGGGCGTGCATACCAGCGTGGACGCGCGGTCGTAGGTGCAGC
Organism: Streptomyces virginiae; assembly: GCF_040638905.1. Taxonomy (GTDB): domain Bacteria; phylum Actinomycetota; class Actinomycetes; order Streptomycetales; family Streptomycetaceae; genus Streptomyces; species Streptomyces virginiae_B. The sequence goes on from NZ_JBEZYV010000042.1 coordinate 2,932, forward strand.
CGAACGAGCGCAGCCCCGGCGGCATGGTGGCGCGGGCCTTTCCGCTGGTGACGTCCAGCAGCTGGTCGCCTCCCTCGTCGACCTGCGGGCCTGCGATGCGGACTGTGTCGGGCCCGGCCGCGTCCATGATTGCGGCGTAGGTCTTCTCGCCTCGCCATTTCTCGGTGCCGGTGGCGAGGTCGACGCCGATCGGGATGTAGGTGAGGGGCTCGGCGTGGAGCAGGCCCACGGCCATGCCCGTACCGGTGTGGACGGCCTCCAGCCCGGGCTGTGTCCAGCGCAGGGCGTGGGACACGGTGTCGATCCCGTACGACACCGCTTCGCCGTCGCTGCCCGTCACGGTGACGACGGCCGCGCCGCCCTCCGCGCCGACCGCCGCGACCTTCACCTTGCCGGAAGCCTTGGACGCCCACTCGGGCAGCTTGATGGTCGTGCGCCAGGCGGCCTTGTACGGGGGCGCCGTGCTGACCGCGACGAGCTCGACCATCGCGCCCGCGGTGTGAGTGCCGGAGGCGGGCATCGTCAGCAGGAACGGAACCAATACTTCGCTGCCAGCCAGGACCGGCGGCAGGACGAACCCGTCGGCGTCCTCGCGCAGGACCGCGCCGCGGGCTGTTTCCTCGCCCACGACGCGACCGTCGGCGAGGTCGATGACCTGCACCCCGGTGGGGGAGACGACGAAGGCCCGCTCCTGGTGGAGGAGCACCGGCAGGTCCTCGCCACCGCCGCGGACCTGCCCGGCCAGGTTGGTCCGGCCCTTCGTCGCAGCCTCCGGCAGCAGCACGCGTCCGCGAGCATCGAACCACTGCGGAGGGTCGTGAGGCGTCAGCCGCTTCGCCGACGTCGACGGGGCTGACGCCGCGGGGGGAGCGCTGCTGTTCGGCTTCGCGTCGTCGGCTGCCGGGCCGCACCCGGTGAGCAGGCCGACGACCAGGGGCAGGACGAGCGCTAACGGCCGCACAGGAGCACGCACAGATACCTCAACTTGGGGGTCGGTCAGGCAGGGATCGAGCACGTCGGAGAATACGTGCCGTCCTGCTGTGACCTCTGCCGCGCTGTCCGAGCCGCGCCCGCTGACGCTTCCTTCGCTCTTTCCTTCCGTACGCGGCAGTCACCAGGGGCACCGTGACATCGCCGGTGCTGCCGGCTCCGGTAAAGCCAAGATTTTTTGACTGTCACCAGTCCGTGCACCGAACCGCTCCTTCGGAACGTCGGGCACCTTCAAACCGCGTACGAGCTATCTTGAATGTTCGTCCTACACGGTGGTCTCACATAGCAATCAACTTAGTGATCCTATCTTGCACTACTCGACGTCAAGTCAGCGCAGCAGACCAGCAGTTTCAGGTTGGACCGCTCCGCCATCGATGTGCAAATCTTTGACGCATGACGCCGCTTCAGCACACCGCAACCGAAACGGAGTCGGAGGACGAGACGGGCCGGGACGAGCCGGTCGTCAGCCCCGACACCGAGGGCTTCATGAGTCAGGACAGGACCATCGAGATGATCCTGAACCGCTCGGCGAGGACCAACCGAACTGTCCCCATCAGGAGGGCCTTCCTCCAGCGCGGAGAAGGACGGGACGCGCAACCTGGACCGCTCAGGTCGCTCGTCGCGAGCCGCCAGGAGCGGGCCCTCGACCTCTACCTCCTCGTCGCGGCCATCACGGGTGGCCCGGGTCACGAGGTGACGGAGTGGTCGACGACCTGGGCCAGGACCATCGGCGTCTTCGACGAAAAGTCCGGAGCCTCCGCGGTCTCCCGGGCGTGGAAGGCCCTGAAGGACCTCGACCTCATCACCACCGCCCGGGGGTCTCAGCGGAGGACCACCGTCACCAAGCGGATGGAGGACGGCAGCGGACCGTACGAGCCGCCCATGAACAAGGGGGAGAAGTACCTCCAGCTCCCGTTCGAGTACTGGGAGAAGGGCATGCACAGCACGCTCTCCCTCTCAGGCAAGGCGATGCTCCTGATCGCTCTCGCGCAGAGGAAGAACAAGTTCCCTCTCGTTCACGCCAGGGTCAGCGGGTGGTACGGCCTGGCCCAGAAGACCGTCGCGGCCGGCATCGACAACCTGGTCGCGCACAAGGTCCTGGAACCGGCTGGGTTCGAGTACTTCGACACCCTCGCGGCCCGTTCGGGAAGGGGCTCCCGCCCCCTCTACCGTCTGGTGCCGCCCTTCCGCCAGCGTGGACTGCCCCCCACGGGGCTCGAAGACATCTTCGACCAGAACTGGTCGGAGAAGTAGAGAACCGCGCCGCCCCTCCCTGGCTACCAAACCTGTGGGGCGAACGCGGTCCGAGTGCCGGCAGGACCGGCAGATAGGAACAAGAGTATGACCTCTTTACCCAGTGGCGCCCCGGCACACCCCCTTTCTCCTCGTAGGAAGTGGGTCAGGGTGTTCCTGGTGGTCGTCGGCCTCTTCGTCCTGCGGGACATTGACCCTGAGTACGTCGACACCCTCGGCACCTGGCTCGGCATCGTGGCCGTGTTCGCCCCGGAGATCTTCATCCAGAGGCGGGACGAGCCCCCCCGGAAACCTGAGCATCGTCGTCTGAGGACGGCCGCCGAGACGCTCGTCGTCTCGGCGGCCCACACCGGAACGGCCCCATTTGATCCGTCACCGAGTAGCCGGCCACGGGGCCTACTACTCGGTGACGGCGCACCGCTTGGCGTGGTCGTCCTTGATGCGTTGCCGTTCGTCGAAGTACGCCGTGACCGACTGCCCCATCTTCACCAACGGCCGCAGGGCTGCCGACGCAGCGGTCTGAAGGTCGTACGCATCGGAGAGGGGACCAGCACTCAGCTGGTACTCCTGAACCGCTGGCCAGTCCTCGATCAGGTAGTGGACCCGCCATCCCTCTCCATCCGGTTCGAAGGCGACTCCGACTTGGTGCCTGTGCGCGGTGGCGAGGAGGTCTCCAATCGCCTTGAGCAGCTCTGGAGGGTAGGTGTTCTGCTCAGGCGACAATCCATCAGTCATCGTGGTGCTCCTGATCCCATGGTGGGGTCAGCAGGGGGACGCTGCTCCTCGAAGAAGTCCATCTTCTTGCCGAACATGACCTCTTCGTCCGGCGTGCGGAAGACGATCTTGTTGTAGAGGGCCTGCTGGCAAATTAGTGATTGGTGGGTCGTCGACAGGGTGAGAGCCTGCCGACCCTGCGAGGGCTCCGTGAACCACTGGCGGATGACGAGGTAGGTCCAGCCGTCGGGACCCGAGTGCTCCCCGTACACGATCCGCGTCAGCCCCTCCAGGACCTTCGTGTGCGAGAGGCCCTCGCGATCGCCGACGGGGTCAGTGAATGAGACCGTCCACGACCACCTCTGCCCTTCTTGGAGCTCGACGTCCTCAGGGAAGTCAGGTCCCCATCCCTTGAGGTACCCGGCGTTGGGCCCGAGCACGGTCCGTCCCCACTCGATGTCGCCGAGCCACGGGGACACGGAGAGAAAGCCCTCCGCGATCCTGCGCGTCTCATCGTCGGTGATCAAGTGTTCTCCGCTCATGCTCCTCCTCGGCCCATCGGGTTCCTCGGTGCGGACCCCCTGCGGCACATCGTCCTGGACGAAGCCGGAGCGCATGGCCGCTTTCAATAAGACGCCTCGGGTGCGGCTGGCACGCCGACCGTGTCTCCTACCTGAAGTGCGCCCATATCATCCGCCGCAGCATCCCGTCTCAGCTCGGAGAGGCCGCCACCAAGCTCGCCCGCTCCTTCACCGAGGCCGGACGGAAGGCCCGTGCACGCCTATTCCCGGCCGTCCACGCGCGATCAAGAAACCGAACCGTTGGCCTGTGCTGAGGACCCGCGCCAAACGCGGCACGGTCCAGCCCGGCTGCTGGGCCCACAACCCGACCTCAAAGCCGAAAGTGAAGGCGGCGGCCGCCGCGGGTGAGACGGGCGGCGACGTGCAGGAGCCGGTAGCGGAGCTTCTTGGGTTCGGCGGCGGTCAGGTCGATTGCGGCCAGGGACAGTTCCAGCCAGGCCGCGTTGATCGGGAAGTGGCGGGAAGGGAAGCGGCCGAAGCCGGTGTCCTTGCCGCAGCGGATGTGGTCCTCGACGATGGCGTGTCCGCGGTGGCGGACCTCCAGATGCTGGATGGAGCCGCCGCCGGAGTAGCGGGTGTCGGTGAGGAACACCTGGTGGCGCATACCTTCGTCCTGGTCGAAGAGGGAGAGCTGTGCGCCGGGGTGGGGGCGTTCGCGGCGCACGATCAGGCGGGTGCCGGCCGGGTAGCCGGGAAGGCTCGGTCATACCGGTGATGTCGTCAGCTTCGCTGAGGCTCCACCATCATGGCCCTTCCCATGCGCTTGCCCTGTGCGTCGAAGACACCGATCCGGACCGCGTCCGTGGCACGCTGAGGCCACTGTGTATACGCCTCTCCGATCGCCTGGGTCTGCATGTCGGGGTCATCCTTCTTCGGGTTCAGGTCGGTGTGGATGTAGGCGTACACCGCGTCTCCCTCCACCACGCGCTGCACCGCCTTCACGTGGCTCACGACGGACCAGTCCGGGTTGTTTTCGGAGGCTGCCCATGTCTTGAAGAGTTCGCCGTCCCTGGCCTCGTCCTGAAGGTAGAACCCGTGGGGCTGGGGTGTGAGACGGTCGGGTACGGCGAGGTCTGTCTTCGGCTGGGTCTCCAGTGAGCATCCGGCCAGCGCGAGGAGAGATGCGGTCAGCAGCAGACGGCGTGTGATCAAGGCGGGCTCCTCGGGTGCAGGAATGGGAGAGCCCCCACACCGTAGTCAGTGCGGGGGCTCGGGTGACAGTGGGGTGTCACATGGTCAGTTCGTCGGCCTTGTCGCCCCAGTTCCCGCCCGTGGGGTAGCTGTAGCTGTGCAGGTTTCCGAGGCATCCGCCCAGGCCGGTGATGATCTGCGGGTCCGGCAGCCCGGTGCGCCAGTCGTAGAGCGACATGCCGCCGGTCTCGTCGTTGTTGCAGGTGGACGACGCCTGGTCGCGGAAGGAGTAGTCTCCCAGGTTCTTCGAGCCGTCGCTGTAGAAGGTGAGCTGGCGGCCGTAGTACCAGGTGTCGGCCCAGATGCGGGTGGAACCGAACGGGGTGTAGGCGGTGCCGTTACCGTCGACCGCGATGGCCATCGAGCCGGCCTTGTTCGGTGCGCCCTTCTTCATCGTCAGGTCGGATCTGCCTTCGGGCGCCTCGGGGATCGCGTGCTTGGTCCCCTTCTTGGTCTTCTTGTAGGAGTTGGTGGCGGCCTTCTCCTCGTCTTCGGTGTCGAAGCACTTGACGGTGAGGTCGGGGTATTCGGCGCAGTTTTTGGCGGTGCCCCAGCCGTCCTTGGTCAGGTTGATCTTCTTGCCCTTGTACGTGGCGAAGATGTCACCGGTCTTCTTGGTGCCGGCCCGGTCGGCCTGCTCCTTGGCCTGCTCTGCGGCGGGGTCGACGGTGTCGGCACTGGCGACCTGGGCTCCGGCGAGCACGAGCAGCGCGGCGGCGAAGGGTATGGCGATCTTTCGGGTCTTCAACACGTCTCCTGGAATTCTGGTCAGATGTCTTGAACTCGTCACCCTACAACTGATCTTGGATGCCGGATGGCCGGTCTCGGTGCTCAGGTCCGCATCGGCGAAGAACACGTCTTGGGCGTCGCCCGGCAGACCGGGGTGTTCGGCGGCGTTCTCGGGGGTCGAGGAACATCGGAACGAAAACCGGCGCTAAGCCCGCCTGGCGCCGATGTGTGCTTTGACCTGGGCTTCTGTGAGGGATGAACCTTCGGCAGTCGTGTTGATCGACTGTTTGGAGGTCCGGGGTGCCGGTCGAGTTTTTGACGGATGGGCAGGCTGCCGCGTACGCGGCGTATCGCGGGGCGCCGTCCCGTACGGAGTTGGAGCGGTTCTTCTTCCTGGACGACGCGGACCGGGAGCTGATCGAGCCCAAGAGGCGGGCCCACAACCGCCTGGGGTTCGCGGCCCAGCTCACGACCGCGCGGTATCTCGGGGGGTTCCTGGACGATCCGGCGGACGTGCCGCCGGAGGTCGTGGAGTACCTCGCCGAGCAGCTCGGCATCGGCGATCCGTCGGTGCTGAAGGAGTACGGCGAGCGGGAGAACACCCGGCTGGAGCACGTGCGCGAGCTGCGGAGGGTCCTGGAGTACCGGGAGTTCGCCGAGGCGGAGGGCGAGCTGCGGGAGTGGGCGGACGCGCGGGCCTGGACGACGGGCGAGGGGCCGAAGGCGTTGTTCGACGCGGCGGCCGGGTGGCTGCGGGAGCGGCGGGTGCTGCTGCCGGGGGTGACGACGCTGACGAGGCTGGTGGCCTCGGTGCGGGAGGCAGCGAACCAGCGGCTGTGGGACAGCCTGTACGGGATGCTGAGCACCGGGCAGCGGGCGGTGCTGGACTCTTTGCTGACGGTGCCGCCCGGGGAGCGGGTCTCGGAGCTGGACCGGCTGAGGCGCGGGCCGGTGCGGGTGTCGGGTCCGCAGATGAAGCGGGCGCTGGAGCGGGCGGAGGAGATCGCCGCGTTCGGGATGGGCGCCGTTGATGTGTCGCGGATACCGCCGCGGCGGCTGGCGGAGCTGTCCCGGTACGGGGTGGACGGCAAGGCGTCGCTGCTGCGCCGGCACTCCGACGCTCGCCGCCTGGCGACGCTGCTGGCCACCACCGTGTACCTCACATCGCGGGCGGTGGACGACGCGCTGGACCTGCTGGAGGTGCTGATCGCGACGAAGCTGCTGGCCAGGGCGGAGCGCGAGAGCGCGAAGGAGAAGCTGAAGACCCTGCCGCGCGTGGAGCGGGCGTCGGCGAAGCTGGCGACCGCGTTCCAGGTCGTGTTCGACACCACAAGCGAGCAGGTCGACACCGACACCGGGGAGATCGCCCCGCCGAAGGTGGAGAGCCTGGAAGGGATGTGGGCGGCCATCGAGCAGGTGGTGCCCCGGCACGAGCTGGCCGCGGCGATCGCCGCGCTGTTCGAGCTGACCCCGCCGCTGGACTCGGATGCCGACGAGGCATGGCGGGCCATGCTAATCAACCGGTTCGGCACCGTCCGCCCGTTCTTGAAGCTGCTGGTCACCGTGGTGGACTTCGACGCCACCCCGGAGGGTGAGGCCGTACTGGGCGCGTTGCTGTCACTGCCGGAGCTGATGGGCCGCAAGAAGGTCGGCCCGGCCGAGATCGACGCTGGTCTACTCACCGGCTCCTGGCGACGCCTGGTCCTGGCGGCACCGCACCTGGAGCCGGGCACCGTGGACTGGAAGGCGTACACGTTCTGCGTGCTGGAGCACCTGCACCGGATGCTTCGCAGCAAGCAGGTCTTCGCGAAGAACTCCTCGAAGTGGGGTGACCCGCGGGCGAAGCTGCTGGCCGGGCAGGCGTGGCAGCAGGCGCGGCCGACCGTGCTGGCCTCGCTGAACCTGCCCGGGGAGGCGGGCGGGCACCTGGCAGCGCGGGCCGCGCTGCTGGACGGCACCTACCGGGAGGTCGCCGCCCGGGTCCCGGACAACGCGCAGATCGTCTTCGACGACGACGGCCGCCTGCACTTCGCCGCCTTGGAGCCGGAGCCCGAACCGGCCTCCCTGCTGGAGCTGCGGGCCGCGGTGAACGCGATGCTGCCGAGGGTGGACCTGCCCGAGGTGCTGCTGGAGGTGTTCTCCTGGACCGGCGCCGACCAGGCGTTCACCTCGGTCACCGGCGGCGAGGCCCGCCTGAAGGACCTGAACGTCACGATCGCCGCGCTGCTGGTCGCCCACGGCTGCAACGTCGGCTACACCCCGGTCATGGGCGGCGCGGACCCGCTGAAGTACGGGCGGCTGTCCCACGTCGACCAGACGTACCTGCGGCTGGCAACGTACCGGGCCGCGAACGCGACCCTCATTGAGCACCAGGCGTCCATCCCGCTCGCCCAGACGTGGGGCGGGAGCCTGGTCGCCTCGGTGGACGGGATGCGGTTCGTCGTCCCCGTGCCGTCGGTGTACGCGCGGCCGAACCCGAAGTACTTCGGGCGCAGGGGCGGCGCGACCTGGCTCAACATGATCAACGACCAGGCCGCCGGGCTCGGGGGGAAGGTCGTGGCCGGCACCCCGCGCGACTCCCTGTATGTGCTCGACGTCCTCTACGACCGCGACGGCGGCAAACGCCCGGAGATGATCGTCACCGACACCGCGAGCTACAGCGACATCGTCTTCGGCCTGCTCACCCTGGCTGGGTTCGCCTACGCACCGCAGCTCGCGGACCTGCCCGATCAGAAGATGTGGCGCGTCGATCGTACGGCCGACTACGGCGCCTTCCATGACGCGGCCCGCGGCCGGATCGACCTCGCCCGCATCGAGCGGCACTGGGAGGACATCCTGCGGATCATCGGCTCCATCCACACGGGAGCCGTCCGCGCCTACGACGTCATCCGGATGCTCTCCCGCGACGGACGCCCCCCGCCGCTGGGCGACGCGATCGCCCACTACGGGCGGATCGCGAAGACCCTGCACATCCTGCGCCTGGCCGACGAGCCCGGCTACCGCAGGCAGATCAAGGTGCAGGCCAACCTCCAGGAAGGCCGCCACGCGCTGGCCCGGAAGATCTTCCACGGCCGCTCGGGGCAGCTCTACCAGCGCTACCAGGACGGCATGGAGGACCAGATCGGCGCGCTGGGCCTGGTCCTCAACGCGCTCGTGCTGTTCAACACCCGCTACATGGACGCCGCGCTCAACCAGCTCCGCAGCGACGGATTCGAGGTGCGCGACGAGGACGTCGCCCGGCTCTCCCCGTTCGTGCGCCACCACATCAACGTGCTGGGCCGGTACTCCTTCCAGCTCCCCGACCTGCCTGGCGGAATGCGCCCCCTGCGTGATCCGGACACCGCCGAGGATTGAGTCCCGCGCCGCTCTCGCCGGGCAGTCGGTGAACGTAACCGCCCCGGTGACAGGCTGACGCCATGGGCAGTGGCGTGTCCGAGGCATGTCGGGTCAGGTGCTGAGTGCGTGTCCGGTCGTTGAGTCGACGTGCTCTGGGATCTCGTCGTGGCGATCGCCCACAGTCGGTGTCCCGGTGGGCTCGAACATGAGGATTGCGGCGCCGGACGGGGCGCACGGCTTGTGCTCTGTGCCTCGGGGAACGGTGAAGACCGCCCCCTGCGGGAGCAGGACTGTGCGCTCCCCGTCGGGCTCGCGCAGGGAGATGTGCAGCTCGCCGTCGAGTACCAGGAAGAACTCGTCGGTGTCGTCGTGGACGTGCCAGATGTGTTCGCCCTCGACCTTGGCGATGCGGACGTCATAGTTGTTGACGCGCGTGACGATGCGGGGGCTCCACAAGGCATCGAATGAGGCCAGAGCCTGGCTGAGGGGGATGGGTTCGCTGCTCATGAGCTCATCCTGAGCCGTTTCGCATGGCCGCCGTGAGTGCTAGGAATTGCACATGGCGAAAGAATCCTCGCACGCAGCTCACGCGGCGGGCGTACACCGGGTCGTCGTGATCGTGGACGAGAACTCGAACCCCTTCGAGCTCGGCTGCGCGACCGAGGTCTTCGGTCTGCGCAGACCGGAGATCGGCCGTGATCTCTACGACTTCAGGCTCTGTTCCCCCGAGCCCCGCACCCTGATGCGAGACGGATTCTTCACGCTCACGGGAGTCGCCGACCTGGAAGCGGCCGAGGCGGCGGACACCTTGATCGTCCCCAACCGCCCGGACATCGAAGTGCCCCGCCGTCCCGCCGTGCTCGATGCCGTCCGCCGAGCACGCGCACGCGGTGCACGCCTGATCGGCTTCTGCAGCGGCGCCTTCACACTGGCCGAGGCCGGAGTCCTCGACGGGCGCCGGGCCACCGCGCACTGGCAGTGGGCGGATTCCTTCCGGGCCCGCTTCCCCTCTGTCCAGCTCGAAGCAGACGTGCTGTTCGTGGATGACGGTGACATCCTCACCGCGGCAGGGAGTGCAGCTGCGCTCGATCTTGGGCTGCATGTGGTCCGCCGCGACTACGGCGCGGAGGTCGCCAACTCTGTGAGCCGGCGGCTGGTCTTCGCGGCGCACCGGGACGGTGGGCAGCGGCAGTTCGTGGAGCGTCCCATGCCCGACCTGCCGGACGAGTCCTTGGCGCCTGTCCTGGCCTGGGCTCAGGAACGGTTGGACTCACCGCTCACTGTGTCTGGCCTTGCGGCGCGTGCGGCGGTCAGTCCGGCGACTCTGCATCGCCGCTTCCAGGCGCAACTGGGCACGACGCCGCTGGCGTGGCTGACGGGGGAACGGCTTGCTCTGGCGTGCCGGTTGATCGAGCGAGGTGAGTCCCGGTTCGAGGTGGTCGCGCGACGCAGCGGGCTTGGCACCGCTGCCAATCTGCGCACGCTGATGCGCCGCGCGACCGGCATCACACCGTCGGCATACAAGCGCCGGTTCGGGCCGGAGGCGAACTGACGGCAGGTATCCCCCGTGCGACGAACCACGTGTGCTTCATCGTCTGCTGTCGCCGGGGGCGAGAAGGCTGGTCAGCTCCGAGATCGCCTCGGGGGAGGGCTTGAAGTAGCGACGGACGTTCTCCGGCTTCTTGTGCCGCGACTTCGCCATCAGCATCAGCAGGGAGGCGCCTTGCTCGCCGAGGTGGGTGAGGGCGGAATGGCGGTACTCGTGCAGGTCCCAGCCGGTTCCCGGCCCGCGCACGGCGGTGTGCTCGTCGAGGAGGGTGCGGGCCTGCCCGTACGACAGCCGCGCCAGGCCGGTGTCAGGGCACACGTCGCGAGGGCTGACGACCTTCCCCGGGCCGGGGCGGCGGTGGGTGACGAACACCGGGCCGCGGGTCCGGCCGCGCAGCAGGCGGGGCAGGAGCCGGGCGGTACCGGCGTCCCAGTAGACGGTCTCCAGCACGAAGTCCTCGCGTGCCTGGCCCCGGCGGCGGGCCTTGCTCCGGGCGCCCTTGGCCCTGACCGGGCAGCGGCGTGCGGCGAGGTCCAGGTCTTCGATGTTCATGCCGAGGATCTCCTCCGCGCGGGCGGCGGTCTCGTAGAGCATCCGCCACAGCGTCTTCTCCCGCAGGTGGACCTCGCGCCGGGCGATGAGCCGGTCCACGGCCATCTTCGAGCGGGCCGGGGTCTCGGAGTCGGGCACCGCCAGCCGCTTTGTCCAGGCCGGGACCGCCGGGCCGTCGTAGCCGTACTCCGCGCACCAGCCCAGCCACGACAGCACCGCCGCCCGGCGGGCGTTCCAGGTGTTGACCGCTGCGGTGCCCCACAGCATTTCCAGGGCCTCGCCGATCTCGTCGTCCGCGACCGACCCGAGCGGGCGGGCCTCCCCGATCCGCTCGGCGGTCTTGCCGACGCCGGTCGCGTAGCTGCGGACCGTGTTCGGGTTGCGGAGCGAGTCGAGGAAGGCGTCGGCCGCCGCGCGGACGGTCAACGCCTTCGGACCCCTCCGACCGTGCTCCCGAAGCGCTGCCGGAACTGGCCGAGCTGGCCGCCGCCGGCAAGCTCACTGTCCCGATCTGGCGTACCTACCCGCTTGCCGAAGCGGCCCGGGCGCACGCCGACATCGACACCCGCCGAAACCGCGGGAAGATCGTTCTTCTCCCCTGAGGCGGGATCCGGCCGGCGGCGGGGCCGCACAGAGACTGCTCTGTGCGGCCCATCGTTGTACCGCGTATCCCGTGAGGGGCGGCAGCCTCCCGCGGCTCGTCCCGGGGGCGGGCTGCCGGCAAACGGCCGCGCCGCCTCAGGGAGCGAGGCGCTCTGACTGGAAGGCGATCCGGTAGGTGTGGCTCTCCTGGTCGAAGCGCATGATGTCACCGCGCCGGTTCATGGCCTCGGGGTTTGCCCGGAAGGCTTCGAGGGCGTCTCGGTTCTCCCACTGGGCGTAGTTGATGATGCGTGTGCCGTCATCGCTGACGTGCACGGTGGAGGAGACGAAGCCCGGCTGGTGGCGCACCACGTCCTGGACGAACGTGCGGATGGCTTCCAGCAGGGCCGGCTGATCGGAGGCCTCGAGAGTGAACACGATCATGACCGTGAGCGTGTCGGCGTCTTTGTCGATCGTGATCATTGGGGTTTCCTTCGGTTCGCGGGAGCGCGCATGGCGCATCGGCGGGGGTGATGCACCGGAGGGACCCAGCTCGAGATACCGGAGGCGGGAGACCCGTAGCGAACACCCGTAGTTATGGAACGAGTCGTATGATAGCGATGGGCTTGTATGATTCACTCATGACTGACGAAGTCGGCGCTGCCGCCAGAACCGACCCCCGCATCGAGCGGACCCGGGCCCACGTGCTCGGCCACGCCCGCGAACTGCTCACCACCCGAGGCCCCGACGCGGTCACTTACACCGAACTGGCCGCCCGGGCGCGCGTCACGCGCCAGACCCTCTACCGGCACTGGCCCAGCCGCGAGCGCCTGTTCATGGACCTGCTCCTTGAGGGCCCGCCCACCGAGTACCCCGACGGTTCCGGCACCCCGCAGCAGATCGTCGCCGCCTTCCTGCGCAGCCTGCGCGCCGGCATGGAGGCCCAGGCGAACGCGAGCGCACTGATGATGCTCGCCGCCCAGGCCGACCACGACCCCCAAAGCGACCAGGCATTGAACCGCCTGGTCACCAACCGCCGCGACGCCCTCAACCAACTCCTGGCACCGTTCGGGGTGAGCGTGGACGCCGACGAGTACGCCCGCCTGTGCGGACCCGTACTCTTCCGGCGCTTCATCTCCCGCGAACCCGTAACCGACCAGTTCATCGAAGATCTCGCCGCCACGTTCACCTCCAGCAGCGCACCCGTCGGCCCGCAACGCAAGGAGCACCGGACCTGACCAGGCGCTTTATACCCTGCGGCCTACTGCGCCGGAGGGATGAAGAGCTCCCACGTTTCAATCCGGGCACTGTCAGGGTCCATGGCGCCCAGGTACGCCTCGGTGATTTCCCCCGCGTCAGCGAACGCGGCCTGGGAGTTCTCCGAATCCTGCACCGTCTCCCAGTCCACCGAGATCATCCACGTGCCGTCAGGCGAGCGGAGCGTACGACGACTGCCCGGCAGATAGCCGGGCTGAGTCGGCTGGAACTCCCGGTCCATCCGAATGCCGCAGCCAGGAAATCTTCAGTCCGCACCCCGTCCCTCAGCCGGAAGGTGACAACCTCGGTAAACGGCATAGGTGGATCCTTCCCTGACACACAGCACGAAACGGGTGACCCCACCACACTCGCCCACCCCACCGGCCAACGCCCGACAGGCAATACCAAACGGGCTACACGCCTATTCCTCGTCTGAGTGCAGAAGACCGCCCCGACCGCGATGTCCACGTCCTTCCCCGCACTCACCCAGGCTGTCCCGCCCGAGGTGCACGCCCCGGAGGACGACCCGGTCCGCGTCGCCTGGGCAGACGAGCAGTTCGCGCTCTACGGGGCGTAGGTCTCTCTCTGGCAGAAGAACCTGGTGCGGGTCGTCCACCGGGCGAACGGCGAGCGGCCGGACCTGGTCGAGGCCACGGACGAAGGATGCACACACACAGCAACGGTGGCCTCGGGCCAGGGTGCGCAGCAGCCGCAGTCGTACGGGATGCGAGAGCGCCTCCAGCCGGAGGGTGACCGTTTCCAGGGACACCGGCTCCGACGGGCTCGGCTCGGCCACCGGGTACTGCACCACCGGCTGCCACCCGGGCGCGTGCACCACCGCCAGGTGGGGGCTGCCGAAGACGCTGGGTATGAAGGTGACTCCGGTGCCGTGGGCGGCAGTCGCCTTGTCCAGGAGCTTGTCCACGACGATGCAGTCACCGTCCGGTGCCAGGGACACCGCGCCGGACACGGATGCGAGGGCCGTTCCCACGCCCTCGCGCCTCAGCAGGTCGTTCTTCACGCGCAGGTCGGTGGCGAGGCGTACGGCGACGTCCGCCCAGGCGGTGTCGAAGAAGGCCTCGGCGCACTGTTCGAGGGTGTCGCGCACGCGGGCCCGTACGGCGGCCGGGTCCGCCAGCAGCCGATCCGCGAAGGCCTCCTGCCGCACGCCGCGGGCCTGCGCCAGATCCAGGGCGCGCTCCCGCGCGGTCGCGTCGGTCAGCGGCGACGGCGCCCCGAACCGGACCCGGCTGCTGCCGCAGGTGGTGACGAGCGCCGCGGTCACGTAGGGCTCGTCGTCGATCCGGTCCACCTCGTCCAACTCCTCCGCGAGGGTGGGCCGGGGCCGGGCCGGGAGCAGGAAGTCGGCCTGCGAGGAACGCCAGAGGAAATCGGCCTCCCGCAGGCGCTCGGCCAGCTCCGGCCGCATCCCGGCCCAGACTTCCCCGGCCCAGTCGGCGAACTGCGGATGGTGCCCCGGCTCCGCCAGCACGTGCAGCATCGCGGTCAGTTCGGCCAGCGGGGAGGCGGCGAACCGCAGTCGTCCGGACGGCAGCCCGCCGATGTCCATCCTCAACGTCACCCGCTCAGCATTCCCGACCGCAGGGCCTGCGGCGACACCGGGTTGACGATGTCCGTCAACCCACGTGCCCGGTCCGGCCGTCGCACGCACCTTGACGCCATGGAAACCACCACCAAGATCCGGCCGCGCGCCCTCGTCCGCGCCTCCGGAGGCCCCCGCTATGCCGTCGCCCTGGCCGTGGACGCGCTCGGCACCGGCCTGCTGCGGCCCTTCCTGCTGCTCTACGGGGTGATGGTGCTGCGGCTGTCCGCGCCGGCCACCGGCATCGCCATGACGGCCGGCATCGTCGTCGGCCTGGTGTGCATGCCCGCGGTGGGCCGCTGGCTGGACCGGGGCGCACGCAGCACGGCCGTGGCCGCCTCGATGCTGGTACGGGCCCTGGGCGTGGCGCTGCTGCTGGCCACCCCCGCCGGACACGTCTGGCTGTTCGCGGCGGCCGCGCTCGTCCTCGGCGTCGGCAACCAGGCGTGGCCCGCCGCCCACGCGGCCCTCGTGGCCACTGTCGCCCACGGCCGGGAACGCGACACCGCCCTCGCGGCCGGCCGCGCGCTGCGCAACGCGGGCCTCGGTGTCGGCGCGCTCCTCGCCACCGCCTGCCTGGCGGGCGGCACCACCGCACTGCGGGCGATGGCGGTCGCGACCGGGATCGCCTACCTCACGGCGGCGGCCCTGGCGTGGTCGGTCCACCTGCGGGCGCGCCCGGCCGCCGCCCCGGCCGAGGACGGCACCGCGACAGGGCCCGCGCCCCGGATGCCCGCGCTCCTGGCCGCCAACGTGGTCTACGTCTTCTGCCTCAACGTCCCCGAAATCGCGCTCCCTCTGGTGCTGGTGACGCAGTTGCACGCCTCCCCGGTGTGGTCGGCGGCCGTCTTCGTGGCCAACACGGTGCTCGTGGTCACCCTCCAGGTCCCGGTCACCGTCCTGACGTCCCGCTTCCCCCGGCGGACGGTGCTGGCCGTCGCCGGCGTCGTGCTCGCCGCGTCCTACCTCGGCTTCCTCGGGGCCACCTCTGCGGGATCCGGCTGGGCCGCCCCGGCCGTCGCCGCGGTGTCCGTCGTCTGCACCATCGGCGAGATCATCTACGCCGGCAGCGCCACGGCGCTGGTCACCGCCCTCGCCCCGGCGCACGCCCTCGGGCGCACCCTCGCCCGCTTCGAGCTCTCCACGGGCTTCGGCCTCGCCGTCTCGCCGGCGGTCATCACCGCACTCGCACCCCACGGCCCGGGCGCCCTCTGGGGCGGGCTCGCCGGTGCGACGCTGCTCTCCGCCTCCGCCGTCGCCGCAGAGCAGGACCGGCCGGCAGGGAAGGAAGGGGCCGATGCGCCCGGCGGCGAGGAGGAAGGGGCCGGGAAGGACCCGGGGCGCGCCTCAGCCGGAGGTGACGGCGCGGTTCCGGCAGGCCGTGCAGGACGTGCTGTTCCTCCGGGGTGAGGCCGGAGAGCGGGGAGCCCGCGTGGAGGAGTTCCAGGAAGGACGAGGTGCTCGGCGCGGCGCCCGCTCGCGCAGGGCGGCGTACGGTCCGGCAGGTGGTCGAGGAGGCCCGCCGAGAAGATGCCGACCTCGTGACCGGGGCGGGCGGCTCACACGCGGGTGCGGCGGGCCGTGAGCGGTTCGGTGCGGCGCGGCAACCCTCGCGGTGACGCCCCGAAACGCCGCGCGGCGACAGTCGTCCCCATGCCTCCCGCGACCGCCACCGCCCCGCCCGCACCCGCGCCCGCACCGGCCCCGGCACCCGCCGGACCGCCGTGGCCCGGGGAACTGCCCTGGGCAGAGGCCCGGATGCGGGCCCACGCGGCGCCGCGGCCGTCCGCCGCCCGTACGGTGCCGCTCGCGGACGCCGGCGGGCTCACGCTGGCCGACGCCCTGCGCACCCCGCATCCGCTGCCGGCGTTCGACACGGCCGCCATGGACGGGTACGCCGTTGCGGGCACCGGTCCCTGGCGGGTCCGCGGAGCCGTCCGGGCGGGCACGGTCTGGCCGGGAGCGCTCGCCGCGGGGGAGTGCGTGGGGATCTCCACCGGCGCGCAGGTCCCGGCGGGAGCGTGCGCCGTGCTGCCGGTGGAGGCGGCCCTGGCCGGCGACGACGGCCTGGTGTCCGGACCGCTGCCGCCGCCGGGCCGGCACATCCGGCGCGCCGGTGAGGACGCCCCGGCCGGCCGCCCGCTCGCCCCGGCGGGCACCCCGATCGGCCCGGCGCTGCTCGGACTCGCCGCGTCCTGCGGCCACGACACCCTGCCGGTACGGCCCGCGCCCCGGGTCCGCGTCCTGGTCACCGGGGACGAACTGGACCACGCCGGCCCGCCCGGCCCGGGGCGGGTGCGCGACGCCCTCGGGCCGGCCCTGCCCGCCCTGGTCGTCGCACTGGGCGGCGAGTGCCGCGAGGTACGGCACGTCCACGACCGGCCGGCGGGGTCACTGGCCGAGGCCGTGCATGGCACGCGGGACGCCGAGGTCGTGGTGGTCACGGGCTCCACCTCCGTGGGTGCCACCGACCAGCTGCGCCGGCTGCTGGCCGAGGCCGGGGCCCGGCTGGTCGTCGACACGGTCGCCTGCCGCCCCGGCCACCCGATGCTGCTCGCCGAACTGCCTGCCGGAGGCTGGGTGGTGGGGCTGCCCGGGAACCCGTACGCGGCCCTCGTCGCCGCCCGCACCCTGCTCGGCCCGCTGCTCGCCGGACTCTGCGGCCGGGCCCTCGACCCGCTGCCACGCGTGCCGGTGACCGGGTCGCTGCGTCCCGCCCCCGGACTGACCCGCCTGGTACCCGTCACCTGGGACGGCGCCGGCGCCCGGATCGCCGCAGGCCACGGGGCGGCCTTCCTCCGGGCCGCCGCCGTCGCGGACGCGCTCGCCGCGATCCCCCCGGACTGGACGGACGGCACCCCCGCACCCCTGCTGATCACCCCTTGAGGGGTCACGCGTACGAGCACGAGCGACCCCTCGTAGGTCGGCCTGACGGGGTCGCGCACGCAGCCGCACCTGTCGGTCGTGCCCGGGCCATTGGAAGGTGAGGTCGGCCCGCGGACGGCGAGCCGGCCCCCCTTCGGGCTGGATCCGTGGCCGGCGGACTGCCGGCCCGATCCATGGACCGCCTTGAGGACCAGGACGCGCGGTCCGGGTCACCGGCTCGTCGCCGGTCGACAGCGCCATGGCGTGCGGGTCGCGCAGGTCAGCCGATGCGGCGGGCCCCCGCCGACGGTACGGCCTCCAGCACGGCCGGCGCCCCGAAGCCCTCCGCCGCGAAGGCGTCCGCCACGGCCCGGGCCACGGACGCGGCCGCCGCGGCCGGGACCAGCGCGATCACGGAACCGCCGAAGCCGCCGCCGGTCATCCGCGCGCCCAGGGCGCCGGCGGCGACGGCGGCCTCCACCGCGAGGTCGGTCTCCGGGCACGAGACCCGGTAGTCGTCCCGGAGGGAGGCGTGACCGGCCGTCAACAGCGGCCCCAGCGACTGCGGTTCACCCGCCGCAAGCCCTTCGACGGCCCGGGCGACCCGGGCGTTCTCCGTGACCACGTGCCGGACCAGCGGCGCGAGGCCGTTGGGCAGCTCCGCGAGGGCGCCGGCCAGCTCCGCCTCGGAGAGGTCCCGCAGGGCGGTCAGCCCCAGCAGCCCCGCCGCCCGCTCGCACCCCGCGCGCCGCGCCGCGTACGCCCCGTCGGCGAGGTCGTGCGCGACCCGGGTGTCGAGCACCAGAAGGCGCAGCCCGTGCCCGGTGAGGTCGAAGGGGACCTGCCGGACGTCGAGGCTGCGGCTGTCGAGGTGCAGGGCGCTGCCCTCGGTGCAGCAGACCGAGGCCATCTGGTCCATCACCCCGCAGGGCACCCCGGCGAAGGCGTTCTCGGCGAGCTGCGCCGCGCGCGCCAGTTCCGGCCGCGACAGCCGCAGCGCGTACAGCTCGTCGTACGCGACGGCGACCGCGCACTCCAGGGCCGCGGAGGAGGACAGGCCGGCGCCCGTCGGCACGGTGCTGTCCACGTGCACGTCGGCGCCGCCGACGGGCAGGCCCCGCTCCCGCAGCGCCCAGACCACCCCGGCCGGGTAGCGCGCCCAGCCGGAGACCGAGCCGGGGGCGAGGTCCGCCACCGCGAGCTCGGTGATCCGGCCGTCGCCCTGTGCGCTGTGCAGGCGCAGCAGCCCGTCCTCGCGGCGGCCGGCCGCCAGCACGGTGGTCTGCGGCAACGCCATCGGGAGGGCGAAGCCGTCGTTGTAGTCGGTGTGCTCGCCGATCAGGTTGACCCGGCCCGGCGCGGCCCAGATACCGTCGGGGGCGTGGCCGTGGAGCCGTTCGAACTCCCGGCGCACGGCGGCTGCTTGCGCCGCAGGCCCGGTCACAGGACCCCCCGCAGCCGCCGCGCCGCCGCCTCGGGCGCCACGTCGTTCATGAAGGCGTCCATGCCGGCCTCGGTCCCGGCCGTGTACTTGAGCTTGTCGGCGCTCCGCCGGACCGTGAACAGTTCCAGGTGCAGGGCGAGTTCCCCGCCCCCGAGGAGCGGCGCCTGGTGCCAGGCCGCGATGTAGGGGGTGGGCGCGCCTGACCCGAAGAGCCGGTCGAAACGGCGCAGCAGGTCCAGGTACAGGCCCGGGAACTCGGCGCGCTCCGCCTCGTTGAGCCCGGTCAGATCGGGGACCCTGCGGTGCGGGTGGAGGTGGACCTCGTACGGCCACCGCGCGGCGTACGGGACGAAGGCGGTCCAGTGCTCCCCGGCGAGGACCACGCGCTCGGTGGCCGCGCGGGCTTCGGCGAGCACGTCCTCGAAGAGGTTGCGTCCGGTGCGGGCGCGGTGCGCGGCTGCGGCGGCGAGGTGTTTGGCGGTGCGCGGGGTGGTGGTGGAGAAGGCGTAGATCTGGCCGTGCGGGTGGGCCAGCGTCACGCCGATCTCCGCGCCGCGGTTCTCGAAGCAGTACACCTGCCGCACGCCGGGGCGGGCGGACAGGGCGGCGGTGCGGTCGGTCCAGGCGTCCAGGACCAGCCGGGCCCGCTGCGGGGTGAGGTCGGCGAAGCCGGCGTCGTGCTCCGGGGTGAAGCACACCACCTCGCAGCGGCCGGCCTCCCCGGCGAGGGACGGGAAGCGGTTCTCGAAGACAGCCACCTCGTAGTCGGCGGCCGGGATCTCGCTCTGCCGCCCGTCCCGGGAGGGGCAGAGCGGGCAGGCGTCCGCCGGCGGGTGGTAGGTACGGGACTGCCGGTGGGCGGCGATGGTGACCCAGTCGCCGGTGGCCGGGTCACGGCGCAGTTCGGGGGCGTTCTCGACCCGGTCCAGCGGGCGCCGGTCCTGGGCCGTGCGGTCCCGGCCGGGCTCGGTGTCGTAGTAGATGAGCTCGCGGCCGTCCGCCAGTTCGGTCACGGTCCTGTGCACGTGCACGTCCTCGCCTGTCTCGTCAGAACCTGTCTCGTCAGGGCGTGACGGCCGGGGCCGACGCGTCCTCGATCATACGGCCGTCCGGGGCGGTCCGGCCGTTTGCCCTCCGCCCGAAGGGGCAGGCGCAGTGCGCGGCCGGCCGGGAGTACGGCCGGGCGCGATGCACCGTGGAAGGGACGTGACGACGATGAGGGTGGCGTTTCTCGTGGCGCCGGAAGGCGTGGAGCAGATCGAGCTGGAGCGGCCCTGGCAGGCCGTGGCCGACCAGGGCTGGCAGCCACGCCTCGTGTCGACCGAGAGCGGCGAGGTCCAGGCGTTCCACCACCTCGACAAGGCGGACACCTTCCCCGTCGACGACGTGGTCGGCGCCGCCGGACCGGACGACTACGACGCGCTGGTGCTGCCGGGCGGCGTCGCCAACCCCGACGCCCTCCGCATGGACGAGGACGCGGTCGACTTCGTAAGGGGCTTCTTCCGCACCGGCAGGCCGGTGGCGGCCATCTGCCACGCCGCCTGGACGCTCGTCGAGGCGGACGTGGTGCGGGACAGGACCGTGACGTCCTGGCCGAGCCTCGCCACCGACCTGCGCAACGCCGGTGCCACCTGGGTCGACGAAGAGGTACGGGTCTGCCGGGCGGCGCCCGGCACGCTGGTGACCAGCCGCAGGCCGGACGACCTCGACGCCTTCTGCACCGCCTTCGTCAAGGAGTTCGGTGCCGGACCGTCCGCACAGGGCTCGTCCGCAGAGGGTTCGTCCGGCCCCTGACGGACCGTCGGTGCGTGCCCGGGCGGTGGGCTGTGACGGGAGGTGGGCCGTGAGCGGCGGCGGTGAAGACCCGGCGGGTGCCGACGCGGGCGGCGGTACGGGTGCGCCTACGGGCGCGCGCGCCGCCACCGGCACCGGGGCGGACCGGGCGGCCGGCTCCTGGCTGCTGGACGAGGCACTGACCGCGACGATCCGGCGCACCGGGGCGACCGCCGGCGGGTTCCACCTCTGGGACGGGCCGGAGCACGGCCTTCTGGCCCTCGTGGTGCTGTGCGGCGTGCCGGCCGAGGTGGCGCGGCCGTGGCACCGGATCCCCGTGACCGCCTCCACCCCCGTGAGCGACGCCGTGCGCCAGGACCGGCTGGTGTGGATCGGCTCGCAGGAGGACCTGGCCCACGACTACCCGCAGGCGGCGGTCAGCCTGCCCTACGAGTTCTGCCTGGCCGCGGCGCCGCTGAAGGGCCGCCGCGGCGCACACGGCGCCCTGTTCCTGCTCTGGCCCGCCGGTCACGCCCGCACGTCGAGCCCGCGCGAACAGCACCACGTCACCTCCTCCGCCCGCCGGATCGCCAGGATGCTGGACGAGGCCGACGGCGCGCCCGAGGTGCCCGACCGTCCCCGCGTCATCCCGATCGCACCGCCCCGCACGTACGGCGGCGGGCCGGCGCAGGCCGCCGCCGACTGGGCCGAACGCCTGCCCGAGGGCGCCTTGGCCCTGGACCTGGAGGGCCGGATCACCTTCGTGGACGGCACCGCCGCGGAGCTGCTCGGCCGTACGTCCGGCCAGTTGCTGGGCACGTGGCCCTGGCAGACCCTGCCCTGGCTGGACGCACCCCTGGTCGAGGACCGCTACCGGTCCGCCGTCCTCAGCCGCGAACCGGTCGAGTTCACCACCCTGCGCCCGCCGGACATCCCGCTGCGCTTCCAGCTCTATCCGGATTCCAGCGGCATCAGCGTCCGCGTCACCCGCCCCGCCCGCCATCTGGAGACGGTCCGGTCCGGCCCGGCCGCGGGCGGGAGCGTCGCGCACACGGGCCGGGTCCACCAGCTCCTGCACCTCGCGGCCGCCATGACCGAGACCGTCACCGTCCGCGACGTCGTCGAACTGGTAGCCCACCAGGTCCTGCCCGCGTTCGGAGCCGACGCCCTCGTCCTGTCCGCCGCCGACGCGGGCCGCCTCAAGATCACCGGTTACCACGGCTATGATCCCGCGACCATCGAGCGGCTCGACGGCCTGCCCCTGGGCACCGGGCTGACGCCCGCGGGGCAGGTACTGGCCGACGGCGTCCCCGCCTTCTTCGGCGACCCCGCGGCGATGGCCCGCGCACACCCCGGCGCACCGCAGATCAGCGGCAAACAGGCCTGGGCGTTCCTCCCGTTGACCATCTCCGGCCGCCCGGTGGGCTGCTGCATCCTCTCCTACGAGCGGCCGCACGACTTCACCGCGGACGAGCGCGCCGTCCTCACCTCGCTGGCCGGACTGATCGCCCAGGCCCTGGACCGGGCCCGCCTGCACGACGCGGCGCACGACCTCGCCCACGGCCTCCAGCAGGCGCTCCTCCCGCATACCCTCCCCACCGTGCCGGGCCTGCGGGCCGCCGCCCGCTACCTGCCCGCGGGCCACGGCATGGACATCGGAGGCGACTTCTACGACGTCATCCCGCTGGACGCCACCACCGTGGCGGCCGTCATCGGCGACGTCCAGGGGCACAACGTCGCCGCCGCCGCCCTCATGGGCCAGGTCCGCACCGCCATCCGCGCCGCCGCGGGCGCCCCGCCCGGCGCGGTCCTGGCCCGCACCGCCCGCCTCCTGGCGGGCCTGGACACCGAACTGCTCGTGTCCTGCCTCTACGTCCACATCGACCTCGCGAGCCGGTGCGCGACCCTGGCGAGCGCCGGGCATCCGCCGCCGCTGGTACACGCCCCGGGAACCCGGCCGCGCCGCGTGGACCTCGACCCCTGCCCGCTCCTCGGCATCGGCGCCGACACCCCGTGCCCCGTCACCCGCCTGGAGCTGGCGCCGGGGACCCTCCTGACCCTCTACACCGACGGGCTGGTCGAGAAGCCCACCGCGGCCGGCATCGACGCCGAGCGCGGCACCGACGACCTCGCCGTGATCCTCGCCGAGAACGACGGGGCGGATCTGGACGACCTCATCGAGGCGCTCCTTCACGGCACCGGCGCGGCCTCCGAGCACACGGACGACATCGCGCTGCTCCTCCTGCGGCTGTGACCGCGGGAGGAGCGAGGACAGGGGCCGGGCCCGCGCCGGCTACAGGTACGGGTCGAAGGGGATGCCCGCCGGCTTGGCCTCCGCCAGGTGGGAGGCGAAGGAGCCGTCCTTGAGACCGAAGTGGGCGCTGCCGAAGTCGGCCTGGCTGAGCTTGTCCCGGAGCGTCGCCGGGTACCCCGACCAGCCCACGAGCGTGGGGTACTGCCAGGTGCCGCGGTGGTTCTCCGGAGGGTCGTCGTTGGTGTTGGCCGCGCGGAAGCAGTGCGTGCCGAGGCCGTCCTTGTGGTAGACGATCTTGGGGTGGGTGCCGTCCCAGCGGATCCGGTCGCGTGCGTGGACCTCGAAGTCGCCGTGCGCGGAGGTGGCGACGTACTTCGCCTCGTTGCCCTGGATCCAGACCACCACGTGCTCCCAGTCGTGGCGGTGACCGCCGAGGCTGATGCCGGGGATCGCCTGGTCCTTCTCGAAGTACAGCGCGTAGACCACGGCGCACCAGCCGTTGTTGCAGGTCCAGCGCGAGTATCCGTTGGTGTTGGCGAGGTCCGAGGCGTCCCGGCAGTTGCCGTCGAGGGCGCCGGTGGGCTTGAGCCCGCCGTTCAGCACCCCGCTCGGGCCTATGGCGGGTGTCGGGTAGCAGCCGTCGGTGTCGTAGTCGTATGCGGGCTGGAAGGTCCGCTCGATCGCCTCGGCCTGGCCGGGCAGCGCCGGGGGCGGAGCCGCGAAGGCCACCTGCGGAACGCCGACGACGAGCGCGAGGGCGGCGCCCACGACGACGAGGGATCTCGGGATGCGACGGTTGGTCCGCACAACAGGCCTCCTGGCCGGTCGGGTTCGGGGGTGGCGGGCCGGAGACGGCCACCGCCGACCGACACGCCCGGAGCATCATTGGCGAACCGGGTCGGCACGGCAAGGGTCCGCGCAGCGTCTGCTGCACACGGAGGCGTCATGAACTCCCCTTCAGAAACAGGAGAGTTGAGGAGATGTCAGAAATGGCGGCACGGGCGCCCGCGGGCGGGCCGGGAGGCGGACCCCGTGCGCACGAAAGGTCCGCCCCCGAAAGCCGGGGGCGGACCGGAACCGCGGCCGGGCGCCGTCACACGGTCACAGACCGACCGTGTTCATGAGGATGATGGCCGCGAGGTTCAGAAGGATGACGGCGATGACGACGCCGATCGAGATCCAGGCCTTGCGCGATTCGTCCATGGGCGCGGGTCACCTCCCGACGGGGGACGCGCCGCCGCGCGGCGGTCCGGCGGCCGGACGGCGACCCGGCCGGCCTCCTCCCATGATGACCCCGCCGCGGGCTCGGCACACGTCCTGCTCCCGGTGCGTCAGGCCGCGACCCAGGTCCCCGTCATGCCGAGGACGGCAGAGCCGTCCAGGTCGGCCAGCTTGGCCCCGGTGAAGTCGCGGGCCCACTGCGAGGTCTGGATGCGGAAGGCGGGGCGGTCGGCGGTCAGCGCCTCCATGACGGCCTCGGCGGCGCCGGCCGGGGTCTGGGCCGCATCCTGCGTGAACTGGCCGACCGTGCGGTCGATGTAGGCGCGCAGCGCGTCGGCGTACGGTCCGGCCGCGGCGATCCGGGCCTCGAAGTCGAGCCCGATGTTGTTGACGAACTCGGTCGCCACCGCGCCCGGCTCGACGACGGACACGTTCACGCCGAGCGTGCCCGCCACCGGCGCCAGGCTCTCCATGTACCCTTCGACCGCGAACTTCGCCGCGCAGTAGGCCTCGTTGAAGGGCTGGCCGATGACGCCGCCGACGCTCGTGACGGTGATCAGGCGGCCTCCGGTGGCCCTCAGGTGGGGGAGCGCGGCCTTGGAGACGTTGAGCACGCCGAAGAAGTTGACCTCCATGACCTCGCGGACATCGGCCACGGTCTCCAACTCCAGGGTGCCGAGGTGTCCGGCACCGGCGTTGTTCACCACGGCGTCCAGGCGGCCGTAGTCGGCGATCACGCCCTCCACGGCGGCGGTGACGGACTCCTCGTCGACGACGTCGAGCCGGCGGATGTCGATCTCGACGCCCGCCTCGGCAGCGGCCGCGCGCAGGGCGTCGGCCCGGCCGGTGTCGCGCAGGGTGGCCACCGTGCGCCAGCCGGCGCGGGCCGCGGCGACGGCGGCGGCCAGGCCGATCCCGGAGGAGGTCCCGGTGATCAGGACGGTACGGAGGGGGCCGTCGGTGGTGGTTGCGGTGGGGGGCGTGGACATGGGGGCCTCTGGAAGCTCGGATTTATGTGCGTGCACACACACTTTAAAGTTATGTGCGTGCGCACGCAACCTCTAGACTGTGCGACATGCCGAAGAAGCTCACAGAGGCCGAGATGCCGGCGGCCGACTACGCCTTCTACGGGCTGGTCTGGGCCGGCACGACGATGACGGACCGCGTCGACAAGGCCCTCGTCAGGGCCCACGACCTGCCCGTGTCGTGGTTCGAGGTCATGCTGTGGCTGGCGTCCAGCCACGAGCCGGTGCCCGCCTCCGTCCTGGGGAACAGCACCCTGCTCAGCCGCAGCCAGGTCTCCCGGGTCGTGGACGCCCTGCAGAGCCGGGGCCTGGTGACCCGCACCCCGTCGGCGCGCGACGCGCGCTCCGTGGAGGTCTCGCTCACCCCGGCCGGCCGCACCCTCTTCACCGAGGCCGACGCCACCCGTCGCGAGGCCCTGGCCCCGGTCTTCACCGACCTCCTCGACGCGGACGACCTGGAGGCCCTCGGCACGGTCTGGCGCAAACTCAAGGCCGCCAAGGACACCGCCCAGGGCGGAAGTGCTCCAGGGCGGACACGCCCTTAGCGGCTGCGCGGCCAGGCCGGGCGGCGGCGGGACGACGTGCGCGGTCTGCGGAGCCTGCGGCCGGACGGCGCCGACGGTGCCAGTGCGAACGTCACCGTGATGTGCGCGCCCCCCAGCGGGCCGCGGGCGATGCGCATCGAGCCGCCCGTGGCCGTCGCCGCCCGCTGCGCGATGTCGAGGCCGAGCCCGGTGGACCCGGTGCTGCTCCCGCGGGACAGGGCCCGGTCCGGTTCGGGTATGCCGGGGCCGCCGTCCTCCACGACCAGCTCCACGGCCTGGGCCGTGCGCACCACCTGGACTCCGAACGGGGTCCCCGGCGCGGTGTGCCGGAAGATGTTGCCGATCAGCGCGTCCACGACAGCGGCGATGTCGTCGTCGGAGAGGCTGACCGCCGTCGGTTCCTGGGTCAGGTCGAGGGTGCAGCGCCGGTTCTGCTGTTCCGCCAGCACCGACCAGAAGGCCGTGCGGCGGCGTACGACGTCGGCCGCCTCGCAGCGCGGGCCGGATGCCCCCCTACCGGCCGATGCCGGGCCCGCGGCCGGTTCCGTACCGAGCAGGCCCTGGCCCATGGGGCCCACGGCCAGCGGGGTGCGCGCCGCGGCGATGATCGCCTGGAGCTCCGTCTCCAGCTCGCCGACGGCGGCCTCCACCCTGGCCGACTCCGGCGTGCCGGCCATCCGCTCCGACGCCAGGTGAAGGGCGGTCAGTGGGGTCCGCAGCCGGTGCGACAGATCGGCGACGAGTTCCCGTTCGACGGCGAGCAGCTCGGTCATCCGGTGGGCCATCGCGTTGAAGGCGATGCCCGCGTCGCGCAGCTCCGGGGGGCCCATGGGGTCCACCCGCGTGTCCAGATCGCCCTGGCCCAGCGCCTGCGAGGCCTGCGCCAGCCGCTTCGAGGACCGGACGACCTTCGCCCCGAGGCGGTCGGCGACCAGGACGGAACCGCCGACCAGCCCCACCGCGAGGAAGAGCATCACCGCCCACGATTCCTTCACTCCGCGGGTGAGTTCCGCCTCGGGGACGAAGTTCTCGATGACGGCGACCTGGTCACCGGGGAGCACCACCGGCTGGAGGCAGATCCAGCCGTTCGGGATCTCCTGGGAGATGGACTCGCGACCCTGCTGGGCCCGTTCGAGCAGCGCCGCCGGGGCCTTGGACGTGCCGAGGGCCCCGGAACCGGGCAGGTGGACGACGAGGTACTCGGCCGCGTCCAGGCTCGCAGCCGACTCCCGCAGCGCGTACGGGTCCGTGGTCAGGGTGAGGACGGGTGCCAGGGCGGCGGCCCGCTGCTCGGCGGCGTTGACGCCCTGCTCCTTGACCAGCGACATCACCAGCAGGGCCAGCGGTATGAGGAAGGAGAGGGCGACCATGGAGGTCACGGCGAGGGCCACACCGGCCAGGGAGCGCCTCAACGCGGGGCCACCAGTTTGATGCCGACGCCCCGCACGGTCAGCAGATAGCGCGGTGCAGCCGCGCGTTCACCGAGCTTGCGCCGCAGCGACGACAGGTGCACGTCGACGGTCTGGTCGTCCACGTACGGCTCCCGCCAGACCTCCGTCAGCAGCCGGCGTTTGGAGACGACCTGCCCCGAGTGGCGGGCGAGGAAGGCCAGGAGGTCGAACTCCCGGCGGGTGAGGCGCAGCTCCCGCCCGGCCAGGTACGCGGTGCGCGCACCCGGGTCCACCGCCAGCTCGCCCACCACGGTGGCCCGCAGCGGTTCGGCCGCCGCCGTCACCGGTGCACCGCCGGCGGCGGCTCCGGCGGGCGGGACGTGGCTGGTGCGCCGCAGGACGGCGGAGAGGCGTGCGACGAGCTGCCCGCCGGAGAAGGGCTTGACCAGGTAGTCGTCCGCGCCCGCGTTGAGGATCTTGATGATCTCGGACTCGTCGTCGCGGGCGGTGGCCACCAGGACGGGCACGGAGGATATGCCCCGGATCATGCGCAGCGCGTCCCCTCCGTCCAGATCGGGCAGTCCCAGGTCGAGGACCACGGCGTCGACCGGCATCTGGGTGACCTCGCGCAGGGCGCCGAAGCCGTCTGCGGCGCTGCGTACGGCATACCCGTGTTCCGTCAGGACCTCGATCAGGGACTGGCGGATGCTGGGGTCGTCTTCCACGACCAGGACGCTCGGCATGCGGACACCTTAGGGGGTGTCCTGCCGGTCGGAGCCGATGGGGGAGCGGCTCACCACCAGTACTGCGGGTAGCGGATGCCGGTGCGGCGGGCGCGCGAGAGGGCGCAGCCCGCGAGGACGATCAGCAGGGCCGCCCCGGCCAGGAGCGGTACGAAGGTACGCGGATCCGGCGTCCGCAGGACGATGACGACGGCGGTGGCGCAGGCGGGGGAGTGGGGGGTCCTGGCCAGGGTCATCACCGCGAGCGCGAACCCGGCCGCGACGGCCGCCACCCAGGGCGAGCTGCCGAAGGCGGCGAGCCCCGCGTAACCGACGGCGGCGGACAGCAGGTGGCCGGCGATCACACTGCGGGGCTGGGCCAGCGGCAGGCCGGGCACGCTGTGCACGATCGCCGCGGACGCGGCCAGCGGGGGGATGAGGACGGGTTCGTGGAGGGCGGCGCCGATGGCGACCAGGCCCAGCATGACGGCGGTGGCACCGCTGACGCCGTGCAGGACGGTACCGGGCGCCGGAGCCGGGGCGCGTCCCACGAGGCGCGACGGTATCCGGATGCGCGCGGCCGCGGGTGTGCGCGGCCGCGCCGGCTGCGCCCGCTCGCGCTCGGGGGCGATCTGGTCGGTGCTCAAGGGGGATGACGTCTTCGGGGCAGGGCCGGCGGGCATGCGTCCGTCCGGCGGTGAGCGGCGGGGAGGGCGGAATCGCCCGGCAGGCCCGCGCGATCGGCGGGTGGGCGGCCGGCGGGTCCGGGGTGCGGCGGCCCGGGGTGGGGGCGGACGCGAACCCCCTGGATCATACGAAGCCGCCCGAACCGGGCAGCGACCGGGTCCGCTCCTCGCCGCACCGTGCCGGTCCGCACGCCCGTCACGGAGCCTCGAACACCGGGCCGTCACCGGTGACGCGCAGCCGCACGGGGCGGTCGGACACCGGAATGGTGCAGCCGTCCCGCGTGCTGCAGCTCGCGTAGCCGACCAGTACCGTCGCGTCCCCGTTCCCGTCGGCGCGGACGGGCAGCGTCGTGGTGACCGGGCCGTCCGGGTAGACGGGGACCGGGGCGTCGACGCCGGGCACGCTGATCGACCGCACCTCCGCGGCCGCCTTCAGGCTGCCCTCCGCCTTCAGGACACCGGTGACCCCCACCGCCGTCGGCCGGCCGACGCCCTCTATGCCGGTGGCCGGCAGCTCGGTGCTGTAGAGGTGGAAGCCCTTGGCCTCTGGCGTGAAGACCGCCGTGAGGGTGCCCTCCGAGGCCTTCCAGTCGGCCACCGACAGCGTGACGGTGACCCCGTTCTCGGAGAAGCGCGTCGCGGGTGCGGGGCCCCGCTCGGAGCCGGCGGTGTCCGCGGCGGGCTGCCCGCCGCATGCCGAGAGCGCGGCCAGGCAGAGGAAGGCGGCCGCGACGCGTGCCTTTCGGGACTGCCGTACATACAGGGAAGTGTTCATGTGTGCCTCTGTGCCTCTGTGCGTCTGTGTTGCGGGATCGGTTCGAAGCGGGTCGACAGGATCCGGAGGGCCGTTCGGCGGGCTCGTCTGGCGGGCCGTCTAGAGGGCCGTGCTGAAGCTCGCGCTCCACAGCTGCAGCGTGTAGACCATGTCGTTCCACACTCCGGTGGCCAGCAGGACGCCGACCAGGACGAGCATGCCGCCCCCGGTCCGCAGGACCCACGGGTAGTGGCGCTTGACCAGGCCGAAGGCACCCAGCGCCCGGCGGAAGGCCAGCGCGGCCAGAACGAACGGCAGCCCCAGCCCGAGGCAGTAAGCGGCCATCAGCAGCGCCCCGCGGACCGCGCTCGCCTCGGTCCAGGCGAGCGCCTGCACGGCGGCCAGCGTCGGCCCGATGCACGGGGTCCAGCCGACCGCGAACACCGCGCCGAGGGCCGGGGCCCCCGCGAGCCCCAGCGCGGGACGCCGGTGGCTGCGGAACTCCCGCTGAGTGAAGCCCGGCAGGAACCCCATGAAGGACAACCCCATGAGCACCGTGAGGACACCGAGCACCTGGGTGACCGTCTCCTGGTGCGCCAGCAGGCTCCTGCCGAAGTATCCGAACAGGGCGCCGCCGGAGACGAGGACCGCGGTGAAGCCCAGGACGAACAGCAGCGCGCCGGCCGCCATCCGGCTGCGTCGCCCGCCGCGCGCGTCCGCCAGGTCGGCCACCGACAGGCTGGTCACGTAGCTGAGGTAGCCCGGTACGAGCGGCAGCACGCACGGCGAGAGGAAGGAGACGAGTCCGGCGGCGAACGCCACGGGAGCCGCGATCGCGAGCGTTCCGTTGACGAGGGAGGGCGCGTCCGCGACGGCGAGCGCCCATCGCCCGGCGGCCGTCACGATTCCTCCTGCAGGACGCGCGCGAGCAGGGGCCGCAGCTGTTCGTCGGTGACGGCTCCTCCGATGGCGGCGGCGACGCGCCCGCGACGGTCGATAACCAGGGTCGAGGGGATCGCGTGCGGGTTGACCAGGGAGGGCGGGAACCGGAGCAGGAGTTCGCCGTCGGGGTCGTGGAGGCTGGGGAACGTCATGTCGTGGGCGCGTACGAAGGACCGGGCGGCCGCCCGGTCCCGGTCCCGGGTGTTGATGCCGAGGAACCGGACCCCGTCGGCCCGCGTCTGCCGGCTGAGCCGTTCCAGGTCGTCCGCCTCCGTACGGCAGGGACCGCACCAGGAGCCCCAGGCGTTCAGTACGACGACCTGGCCGCGGAAGTCGCCGAGTGCGACCCGCTCCCCGTCCAGGTCGGCTCCGGACAGGGCGGGCGCGTCCAGCCGGGAGCCGGGGTCCATGACCGTCGCGCCGGCCGCGGCGCGGACGGCGCGGGGCCCTCCGGCCGCGGACCCGGCGCCGGAGCCGTCGCCCGTGCAGAGCCCGGCGACGGCCAGCACGGCCGCCACCGCGAGGCCGGTACCGGCCGGGACGACGAGGGACGCCCGTACCGGTCGTCTCATGACGCCCACTTGCGCAGGAAGGAGTTGATGCCCTCCGAGGTCAGCGACGGGTTGCCCGTGACGTGGGTATCGGTGCGCACCGTGCCGGACGGCGAGACGACGACCAGGACGGGCATCGTGTAGGTGCCGCCGGAAGGGCTGTACTTGCGCAGGAGCGCGGAGTTGGCGGGGCTGTTGCCGCCGATGTCCACCTTGACCAGGTGGTACGAGGCGCCGAGGATCCCGGCGGTCTGCGACTGGGCGAAGACCTTGTCGGCGGCCCTGCAGTTGCCGCACCAGTTCGCGCCGAAGTCCAGCAGCACCATCCGCCCGTCGGCCTTGGCCGAGCGCAGCGCCGCGTCGATCAGCTTCTGCGCGTCGGCCGAGCTGTCGTAGCCGGGGCCGGGGACCTTGGCCGGCGCGGGAGCGGCGGACGTACGGGCCGGCTTGGCGGAGCCCCCGGCGGACGAGGCGGAACCGGACGGTGCCCGCGACGGGGTCGGCGAGGAGGAGGCCGAGGGGGAGGCGGACGCGGACGGCGAGGCCGACGCGGTGGGGGACGCCTCGGCGGAGGCCGTCGCCGACTCCGAGGGGAAGGTTTGGGAGGACTGGCCGGCCGTGGCCGCGGCGGCGGAGCCTGCGGGCTCGGAGGACGGTCCGCAGGCCGCGGTCAGGCCCGCCGCGACGACGGCCGCGGCGACCAGCGGCAGCCGCCGTCCCAGGGCGGCGGCCGATCGGGGCGACGTCGTACGACGGTCGGCGCGGTCGGCGCGTTCGGCGTGGACGGGTCGGAGCATGCGAGAACTCATGGCGAAGACACCCCAGGGCACGGTTCGGACTGCGGGAGGGGCGAAGCGCCCCCCGGCTCGGTGAAACCGGCGGCCCGACGGGGATCGGGGCGTCGTGCGCCCCGGGGCCGAAGGCCGCTCGGCTGAGGCGAGCATAGGACCGCTCGGGGCCCGGGGAACCGTGTCGGCGTGATCTTGAGCTTGCCCTAAGGAAGAGCTCACCTTCCGCTTCGCCGGAGCTTGGCCGGAACAAGGCAGATCGGTCGTATCGGCCGTAACGGCGAGGTCGCCGGGAGGGGTTGGCGCGCGAAGCCCTCAGAAGGACGATTCGCGGACGCTGGCCTTCGCTCCCGGGTCGATCGTCGCCGTGATGACCGACCGGTGGTCGGCGCTCGTGAACGTGACCGTGAGCGTGCTGTCCGAGGTCTGCGACGTGGAGGTCTTGAAGCCGCGGCTGGGGATCGCCGAGATCAGGCACACGCCGCGGCTCCCGTACCGCACCGTCACCTTGCCGCCCTGCGAGGGGACGGTGTACAGGCCCGCTCCGCCCTCCTCGCAGTCGACGTTCCGCGGCGCGGCGGTCCGGGGGGCGCCCGACGTGGCCTTGACGGGTGTGGGGGCCGCCGTCGTGGGGGAGGGCCGCTGCGATGCCGTCGGCGAGGGGCTGGCGGACGCCGTCGGGGAGGGCGTGTCAGCCGGCGGGCTCCCCGCCTGCCAGGCGGGAGGCGTGTCGATGACCGTCGGGGCGGACCGTGCGACCGGGGGCGTATGCCGGGTCGAGCCGACCACGAACTGGACCGTGGCGAGCACGGCGGTCACGCTGGCGGCCGTGCACGACAGCCATATGAGCAGGTAGCGCGGAGTTCGGGGCACGGCCCCATAGTGTCCGACGCTCCGGCCGGTCTGTCACGGGCTCCCCCCGAGACGGCCCGGTCCGGCGGGCGAACGCCGACGTCCTCCCGCCCGCGTACGGGTGGGAGGACGTGGCTGTGGGGGGTGGTTCAGGGGGGCAGGGGGTGTTCGCCCCCAGGGGGGCGGTTACCTCGAGGCGCCGAAGTTCTGCGTCCACCACGGGCCGCCGTCGCCCTTGTGGACGCCTATGCCGATCTCCTTGAAGGCGCAGTTGAGGATGTTGGCCCGGTGGCCGGGGCTGTTCATCCACGCCTTCATGACGGCGTCCGCGTCGGCCTGCCCACGGGCTATGTTCTCGCCCAGGTTGGACCACTTGTAGCCGGCGGCCTCCACGCGGCTGGTCATGGTGGACCCGTCCGGCCCGGTGTGCGACATGACGCCGGCGCGGGCCATGGTGTCGCTGTACCCGCGCGCGGCGGCGCTCAGCTTGGCGTTGGTGGCCAGCGCGCCGCACCCGGCGGCCGCCCGCTCCTTGTTGACCAGGGCGAGCACGGCGGACTCGGCGTCCGCGTTGACGGTGCCGCCGCCCCCGCTGGTGCTGCCGCCCCCGCCCGAACCGCCCGAACCGCCCGAGCCGCCGGAACCGCCGCCGGAGGTGGTGGCGGGCTTCTTCGTGGGCTTGGCGGCGGGGGAGGAGTCCGATTTCGCCGGGCCGCTGCTCTGCGCCGTCGCGGGGTCCGTGGGCGTCGCCGACGCCGAGGCGCCGGCGTCGGGCGACGCGGACGCGCTGGCGTTCGTCGAGACAGTGGCGTCGGTGGTGGGCGTGCCGGCGCCGGGCGCCGGGGTCGCCGTCCCCGTGCCCGTCCCGGAGGATGCGCCTGCGGCGCCGTCGGCCCGCCGTTCGGTCCGCGCGTCATCGCCGGAGTCGGCCACCGCGACCCCCACCGCCACCACCGCGGCGGCCGCGGTGACAGACAGCACGATGCGCGTGCGCACCGCCTTCTTCCGCCGGGCCTCGACGCGGGTCTGCGTTTCGGGAGTTCGGCTGCGGCTCATGCCGGTAACACCTCGCAAGAGAAGGGGAGGAGGGGAGTCCGCCTGAGCCTAGGCCCGTGACCAGCCCGAATCGCCCCCCGGAGGGCTTCTTCAAGTTCCCTTAAGGAAACCCGCAGGGTCAACACAGGGACGAGTCGGGCAATCGCCCCAACTCCCTCTGGTGCAAAGCCGGATACGACCGCCGTCCGGTGGTGTCAGCCGTGGTCTTCCCAGTCGGGATCGAGCAGAACCTGGCGTCGCTGCTCGCGAGGCCGCCGGACTCTGGTGGCCCGCACGTACACGGTGAGCCCGACCGGTCCAGGTCACCCGAGCCTCCGACGCGCAGGCCCATTTCCCTGCTCGCCGCACGCCGTTGCAGGTCGGTTCGACGGCGGAGACCGTCCTGCCGATGAGGCGACGCCGTCGAAGACGACCTGGGGGCGGGTGCGCCCGAGCGCCAGGTACCACGCGACCAGCCGCGGGCCCGTCCCGTGGATGGCGGTAACGCCTTCGTCGCTGTACTGCTGCCGGAGCACACCACCGTCAGGCCCTGTGGAACGACGGGAGTTGCCCCGTCAACTCCCACATCCACCGAACCCGTTGGCCGCTTGCGACGGCCGCTGCGACGCAAGGCAGCGACGAGGACGATGACGGCGCCGTCGGCGAACTCGCGGTCGGTGTTCACCACGTTGAACACCATCAGCACGACGGCGATCGCGGCCGCTGTCGGCGTACCAGTGCCGGCGGACACGGGAGCCCAGTTCTGAACCGCGATCTAGCCGTCGAAGGCGGGCAGGACCAGTGAGCCGTCCTCGGTCAGGGTGAAGCCGGGGTTGTTGGCGATCTCCCAGGCGTGGCCGTCGGGGTCGGTGAAGACGCCCGAGTAGAAGCCGATCGCGTTGACGGCGGCCGGGCGGGTGACGGTGCCGCCGGCCGACGCGGCCGCGGCGAGGACGGCGTCCACCTCGGCGTCGGCGCGCACGTTGTGGGCCAGGGCGATCCCGCCGAAGCCGACCGGCGGGGCGTCCGGAAGACCGCAGTCCGCGGCCAGCTTCCCGCGGTCCCAGAGGACCAGGGCCAGACCGCCGGCCTGGTGGAAGACCGTCTCCTCGACCTCGGTGCCGCGCCAGCCGAGCGCCGCGTAGAAGCGCTTCGCGCGGGCGAGGTCCGAGACCCCCAGGGTGACCAGGCTGATCCGCTGTTCCATCCCGCCACCGTAGCGCGGGACGGCCGGTCGGGCCCGGATCCGGCGGCGGCGGGACGCGACGTGCTCGGCCCGGTCAGGCCGCGGGCTTGCCCGGCTGGTCGCGCGTCGAGCAGTGGATGCCGCCGCCGCCCGAGGCGATCGTGTCGAGCGCGACCGGCACGATGTCCCGCTCGGGGAAGTGCTCCTGAAGGATGCCGCGGGCCCGGTCGTCGGCCGCGCGGTCACCGAACTCGGGCATGAAGACGGCATCGTTGGCGATGTAGAAGTTGGCGTAGGTCGATACGAAGTCGTCCCCCTCGCCCGTGATCCTGTTCAGGTCGGGCTGCGGCAGCTCGATCACCTCGAAGCGCCGGCCGCGGGCGTCCGTCGCCTGTGACAGGACGGACTTCGCCTGGTCGGCGGAGTGCGACCACGAATCGGCCGGCGTGCTGGGGTGCGCGCGGTCCAGCAGGACGACGCCGGGGGCGGCGAACCGTACGAGGCTGTCCACATGGGCGTCGGTGATGTCCTCACCGCGGACGCCGGCCAGCCAGACGACCTTCTGGACGCCCAGGGTCCGCTTGAGCTCCGCCTCGATCACGTCCCGGTCCTTGCCCCGGTTGCGGTTGTCGTTGACGAGCGAGCTCTCGGTGACCAGCAGGGTGCCCTCGCCGTCCGTCTCGAAGGAGCCGCCCTCGGCGACCAGCGGGGCCTGGACCCGGGGGATCCCGTACTTGTGGAGTAGGGCCCGGGCGACCACCCCGTCGTTCCCGTGCTCCTGCTTCTTGCCCCAGCCGTTGAAGTTGAAGTCGACCCCGACGACCTTGCCGCCCTCCTCGACGAAGACGGGGACGGTGTCACGGGCCCACAGGTCGTCCACCGAGAGCGGGATGACCTCGACGTCGTTGCCGCAGGCCCGCTGGGCCGCGGCCACCTCGTCGGGGCGGGCCATCATGACGACGGCCTCGTACTTGCCGACGGCCCGGGCGATCCGCGCGATGTCCTCGCGCACGTGGCGCAGGTCCCGCTCCCACACTCCGGCGGCCAGTGCGGGCCAGGCCATGAAGGTGCGGGTGTGGCTCTCCCACTCGGCACCGAGGCGACGCCCGTCGGCTGCGGGGGCGGACCCTTTCGTGGCCTCAGGATGTACTCCGGCCGCGGACGGGCCGCAGGCCGGGGCGCCCGCGACGATCGCGCCGATTCCGGCCAGGGCGCGAAGGACGGTCCGGCGGGCGGGGGGAAGGAAGGGCACGGGAACTCCGATCGTGGGCTGGCGGAAGGGACACATCCGGCCAGGGCCGGCGCGAGTGTCGCACAGGCGAGCAAACCGCTCCCGAGCGGTGAGCGGGTGCGGCTGGGTGATTCCGGGCTGACGGTGCGGGTGGAGTCGGACGCGCGGAAGCCGGGGGACCAGTTCCCGGCGGGCTTCGGCCAGACGGCCCTTGACGGCGACCGCCTCGGTACCGGCGGTGGCGGTATCCACTGCGTCACCCACCAGCAGCCGCTCCTGTAATCCCACCCCGCCACCCCGCCACCCGCCGGGACGCCATCGGCGCGCCGCGACCCGGCGGGACCGGTGGCCTCGCCGGCTCGGCCCGCCGGTACGCTGCTCGCTTCGATCCCCCTGACGGCGCGAGGCCATATCCGTTGGGGGAGCCGGAGCCGGAGCGGGAGCGGGGGCGGGTGGATCATGGCGGGCGGGCGGTCGCTGGGACGGCGCTTCGGGTGGCTGTGGACGTCGTACGCCGTCAGCACGCTCGGTACCTGGCTCGCCTTCGACGCGTTCCCCCTGATAGCGATCCTCGTCCTGCACGCCGGGACGACCCAGGTGTCGCTGCTGGCGGCCATGGGGCCGGCGGTCGGCGCGGTGCTGGCGCTGCCGCTCGGACCGTGGGTGGAGTCCCGCCCCAAGCGGCGGGTGATGATCACCATGGACCTGCTCCGGTTCGCGGCGCTGACGAGCGTGCCGGCGGCGTACGTGCTCGGCGGGCTCACCTTCGCCCAGCTGCTGGTCGTATCGGTCGTGGCCGGCGCGGCCGGCATCGCCTTCACCGCGGCCGGCGGGGCGTGCCTGAAGGAACTCGTCCCGCAGCAGGACCTGCTCGTCGCGAACGGCCGCTTCGAATCCACCACGTGGACCGCCACCATGCTCGGACCACCGCTCGGCGGGGCCGCGATCGCCGCGTCGGGCCGGTGGCGACCGTCATGGCCAACGCGGTGAGCCACCTGCTCTCGGCGGCGGGGATCCGCGCGATCGGGGGAACGAAGCCGCGCCCGGCGCCCACCGGAGCGCGGCAGCGGCTGCGCGCCGGCGACCTCTTCGAAGGGTGGCGGCACATCCTGACCGATGCCGTGCTCCGCCCGCTGTTCCTCAACTCGGTCCTGGTCGGCGGCCTGATCATGGCGACCTCGCCGTTGCTCGCCGTCCTGATGCTCGGCCCCCTCGGGTTCGCGCCCTGGCAGTACGGACTCGCCTTCGCCGTGCCCTGCGTGGGCGGCCTGATCGGCTCGCGGCTGGCACCGCGGCTCGGCGCCCGGTTCGGGCAGCACCGGGTCATGCTCACCGCGGGAACGCTGCGGGCGTGCTGGCTGCCGTGGCTGGCCTTCGTCGGCCCCGGCACGCCCGGGCTCGTCCTCGTCATGGCCGTCGAGCTGGGGCTCATCACCTGCATGGGTGTCTTCAACCCGGTGCTGGCCACCTGCCGGCTGGCCCGGACCCCCGCGGACCGGGCCGCCCGCACCCTGCTCGCCTGGTCGGTGTCCGGCAAGGCCGTCATCGCCGCGCTCACCGCCCTGTGGGGCGTGCTGGCCGTCGCCACCGGCCCCCGCGCCGCGATCGCGATCGCCGGCCTCCTCGGCATGGCCACCCCGCTCCTGCTGCCGCGTTCGGCCCCGGCGGACCGTACGGTCCTCAACGGCCGGCCGCGAGATGGTCGCTGAGGGCCTCGTGCGTCAGGTGCAGGCCGGCCCGTAGGACCGCGTCGTGCCGGGTGGGGTGAGCCGCGCGGTGGGTGAGGTCGAGACCCCGGGCCCGGTCGAGCTCGGCGGCGAACCCGTCCCCGCGCAGGGCGGCGTCCAGGGCCAGCGCGGTCGACCGGACCAGCGGGGCGATGGCGCGCAGGGCGGGATCGGGGGCGGTGGCCGCGGAGGGGTCGGCGCTCAGGCCGCGGGCGCGTTCCTGCAGCTCCTGCGTGAAGCACTGGAGGGTCACGGCGCTGCGGGCGGCCAGCACCAGGCGCCCGTCGAGCCCGTCGGGCGGTCTGCGGGTCCGCCGGCGCCGTGCGGCCCGGTCGAAGGCGGCCCGGCAGGCCTGCGGCCGCAGCCACAGCCGCGCCCCCTCGGGCAGCGGATCCGGGGCCGCGGGCGGCCCGCCGCGGGCGAGTCGGCCGGCCACCCCGTCGAGGAGGCGCCCGACTCCCGCCCGGTACGCGTCGAGGCCCTCCGCGGCGGACCTGTAGGGGTCCGGAGGCCACAGCAGCGGTCCGAGCAGCACGACCACGGCGATCCCGACCAGGGTCTCCGCCAGGCGCGCCAGCGGATACCCGGGAAGCGCGGTGGCGTAGATCATCAGCGCGGTGACGAGGACCTGCTGGTTGGGGGAGCCTGGCCGGCCCAGCAGGTACATGCCGGCGCACCCGCACACCAGCACGGCCAGGAAGGACAGTGACGAGGGCGGCAGCCGGTCCAGCAGGAGCGTGCTGAGCAGCACACCCACGAAAACGCCCATCAGGCGCTCCCACGCCAGGCGCGGCGCCGTGTACACGTCCTCACGGAGGATCAGGACGGCCGGCAGGGCCGCGGGCACGGGCGCCGTGCTCGTGCCCCACCACAGGCACAGGTACCAGGGCACCGCGGCGCAGATCACCAGGCGGGCGCCGGACCGCAGCCGCGCGCCGGCGGAGGGGAAGTGCGGACGGAAGACGACCGTACCGGGCATGACGGACATCGTAGGGTTCGCCGTCCTGTAGCCGGCCGAACCGCGTGTCGAACGACCGAGGGTGCGACGTGGGACGTGAGGGCGCGCGGCGGCGGAAGCTGCTGCCCGCCGCGGCGGCCGTGGTGGCCGTGGTGGCGTACTGAGGGGCGCGGGGCTGTACTGGTTCGAGCCGTGGAGGCTGCGGCAGGAGCAGACGGTGAGCGAGCCGCATCCGGCCGCTGCGGTAGCGTCCGCCTGCCGGGTGGGGTCGCCGAAGCGGGAGAGCCGGCGCGGGTCGCGCAGGCCGTGGTCGCCGCCCGAGATCGCCACGACCTTGGCCCGCAGCTCGTCCAGGGTCAGGGCGCCGGGCCGGTACCCCGCCCTGAGCCGCGTCGGCGGGCACCTCGGCGACGCCTCCTTCGACGAGCGGTTCGAACACGGCATCGGACTCATGGCCCGTCGCCGCCCGCGCTCGGCGGGTCGCGCGCCGGACTTCCGCGCGCCGGACTTCCGCCGCGCCGATGAGTCGGCGGGCTCGCGCCGGTCTATCCATTGACGGAGAAGACCGACTCACCTGGAGCACGTCATGGGACTCATCCACATCGAGCTGTTCGCGACCCTCGACCTCGTCGGCCAGGCGCCCGGCGGCCCCGACGAGGACCCGGACGGATTCCCGTTCGGCGGCTGGCAGGCGCCCCTCCTGGACGAGACCGCCGGGGCGCAGGTCGGCGCCGCCTACGAGGGCACCGACGCCCTCCTGCTCGGCCGGCGCACCTACGACATCTTCGCCGCCTACTGGCCCCATCAGGAAGGCGGCCAGGACGACGACATCGCCACGCTCTTCAACCGGGTCCCGAAGTACGTGGCCTCGCGCGGCACGCCGGACCTCTCCTGGGCCGGATCCACACAGCTCGGCCCGGACCTCGCCGGCGCGGTGCGCGAGATCCGTGACCGGCACGAGCACATCAAGGTCGTCGGCAGCCTGGACCTCGTGCAGACCCTGCTGCGCGAGAAGCTCTTCGACCGGCTCGACCTCTGGGTGCACCCGATCGTGCTCGGCGTCGGGAAGAAGGTCTTCGACGGAGGCGCGGTGCCCACGAACCTCACGCTCCTCGAACCTCCGGCAGCCGGCCCCAAGGGCACCGTGTACCTGCGCTACGGACTCGCCGACGGCGTTCCCGCGACCGGGGACATGAGTGCACCCGATCGGGGTACCGGAAGCGACGGTTGAGGCGCTTGCGCCCCGCGGGTTTTTGTCCGCGGGGCAGAAGCCTTCCCCGGACCAGTGCCGTGCGCGGTAGCCTCCGCGAAAGGGCCGCCCTCTGGAAGAACTCTTCCGAAACCGCGCGTTCGCGGCGCGCCGCACTCGGAACCGACCTGGAAGGACACACGTGAAGGACTCGAAGGACAGGCTGGAAGCACTGCGGGCGGAGATCGAGCGCCGCAACCCCGCGCAGCCCGAGTTCCACCAGGCGGTACGGGAGGTCCTCGAAACGCTGGCCCCCGTCTTCAGCGCCCGGCCCGAGTACGCCGACCCTGCCCTGGCCCTGGTCGAGCGGCTCACCGAGCCCGAGCGGCAGATCGTCTTCCGTGTCCCGTGGCAGGACGACCGGGGCCGGGTCCACGTCAACCGCGGCTACCGCGTCGAGTTCAACAGCGCGCTCGGCCCCTACAAGGGCGGCCTGCGCTTCCACCCGTCCGTGGACATCGGCGTGGTGAAGTTCCTCGGCTTCGAGCAGATCTTCAAGAACGCCCTGACCGGCCTCGGCATCGGCGGCGGCAAGGGCGGCAGCGACTTCGACCCCCGCGGCAGGTCGGACGCCGAGGTCATGCGCTTCTGCCAGTCCTTCATGACCGAACTGCACCGGCACATCGGCGAGCACACCGACGTTCCCGCCGGGGACATCGGTGTCGGCGGCCGCGAGATCGGCTACCTCTTCGGCCAGTACCGGCGCATCACCAACCGCTGGGAGGCCGGCGTCCTGACCGGCAAGGGACAGGGCTGGGGCGGTTCCGCGATCAGGCCGCAGGCGACCGGCTACGGCAGCGTGCTCTTCGCCGCCGAGATGCTGAAGGTCCGGGGCGAGTCGCTGGACGGGCTGACCGCAGTGGTCTCCGGCTCCGGCAACGTCGCGCTGTACACGATCGAGAAGCTCCAGCAGCTCGGCGCGAACCCGCTGACCTGCTCGGACTCCCAGGGCTACGTCGTCGACGACAAGGGCATCGACCTCGCACTGCTCAAGCAGGTCAAGGAGGTCGAGCGCGGGCGCGTGAGCGAGTACGCGGCGCGCCGCGGATCCTCGGCGCGGTTCGTGCCCGCCGGCCGGGTGTGGGACGTGCCGGCAGACATCGCCTTCCCCTCCGCCACGCAGAACGAACTGGAGGCGCGGGACGCCCGTACGCTCGTCGCGGGCGGGGTCAAGGCGGTGTCCGAGGGCGCGAACATGCCGACCACCCCCGATGCCGTACGGATCCTGCAGGAGGCCGGGGTCGCCTTCGGGCCGGGCAAGGCCGCCAACGCGGGCGGGGTCGCGGTCAGCGCCCTGGAGATGAGCCAGAACGCCGGCCGGGCGGCCTGGAGCGCGCAGCGGGTGGAGGACGAACTCGCCGCCATCATGCGGTCGATCCACGCCGTCGCCCACGCGACCGCCGAGCGGTACGGCGCTCCGGGCGACTACGTCACCGGCGCGAACATCGCCGGCTTCGAGCGGGTCGCGGACGCGATGCTGGCCCAGGGCGTCATCTGATCCGGTGACCACGCCGCGCTCGTGACGTCGGTGGAGCGGCCCGGGACTCGCCTCCCGGGCCGCTTCGCCGTTGCCGGGGTGCGTGCGTGGGTACGGCCCCCGTCCCGGCGGTGACGACGGGTCAGGAGATGCCGTAGCGGGCCCCGATGCCCGCGACGAGCGGGCGCGGTCTCTCCTCGAAATCCGTGGAGACGGCGGCCGTACTGCGCGGGGACCTCGGGAGTCGCTGCTCACTCCTGCGAGGAGGAGCGGCTCCCGGTCACCGCCGAGATACCCAACCCCGCGTGCGCCTGCAAAGAACGTGCCTATTACACGCGGGAGTTCGTGAGAACGCGTGTGCGAGATGGAGAAGGTGTGGAGGGGCTATTGAGAAACCTTGTTGAATAAGTCCTTACCCCCGGTTCGCCCTTGATTTGCTCCTGTCAATCGGAACAGGGTTCTACAGAACGTTTGACGCCCCACACGTCAACACGAGGAGAACCCTCTACATGGCAACTCACAAGCGATCCAACGCCCTTCGCTACACGGCCATAGCCGCGGGAGCCGCGACAGCGGTCGCGGCGGCCCTGTTCGCGAGCCCCCTCGCGGGGGCGGCCGAACCGGCCGAAGGGATCGTGCACGGCCTCGGTGTCCAAGGCGCCGTGGACGGCAGCTTCGTCGTCATCCTCGACGCGTCCGCGAACAAGGAGGACCTGGCGAAGAAGTACGGAGGCAAGCTGGAGCGCTCCTACGGCTCCAAGGTCAACGGCTTCTCCGCGTCCGGCCTGACCGCGAAGGAGGCCAAGCGGCTCGCCGCGGACCCGGCCGTCGGAACGGTCGTGCAGAACAAGCGCTTCACCATCAAGGAGACCCAGGAGAAGCCCCCGTCCTGGGGCCTGGACCGGATCGACCAGGCCGCCACGGCCGGCGACCAGAAGTACACGTACCCCGACGGCGGCGGCGAGGGGGTGACGGCGTACGTCATCGACACCGGAGTCCGCATCTCGCACAAGGACTTCGGCGGCCGTGCCGCTCACGGTTTCGACGCGATCGACAACGACGAGACCGCCGACGACGGCAACGGCCACGGGACGCACGTGGCGGGCACCATCGCCGGCACCGCTCACGGCGTCGCCAAGAAGGCCAAGATCGTCGCGGTGCGGGTGCTGGACGACAACGGCTCGGGCACCACCGAGCAGGTCGTGGCGGGCATCGACTGGGTGACGAAGAACCACTCCGGCCCGTCGGTCGCCAACATGAGCCTCGGCGGCGGCGTGGACGAGGCGCTGGACGCGGCGGTCAAGCGGGCCATCGACGCCGGTGTGACCTTCGCGGTGGCGGCCGGCAACGAGTCCTCCGACGCCGGCCAGGGCTCCCCCTCCCGGGTGCCCGAGGCCCTCACGGTCGCGTCCAGCACCGAGGGCGACCAGCAGTCGGACTTCTCGAACTTCGGCTCGGTGGTGGACCTCTACGCACCGGGATCGGAGATCACGTCGGCCTGGAATGACAGTGACACCGGGGTCAAGACGATCTCCGGGACCTCGATGGCCTCCCCGCACGTGGCGGGCGCCGCAGCCCTGTACCTGGCGGCCAACCCGTCCGCGACGCCGGCCGCCACGGCCGCCGCGCTGACCGGGTCCGCGACGAAGGGAGCCATCAAGAACCCGTCCTCCGGCACCGCGAACAAGTTGCTGAAGGTCGCGCCGTAACGTTTCGGCAGACCCGTCGGGAGCGGCTCTCCGCACTGCGGAGGGCCGCTCCTCGGCGTCGAACGATCAGCCCGTCCGCCCCCGTCCCCGGCGGCGATGAGCACGACGTCGCCTTCGTGCCTGCGGCCTCAGCCGCGCTTGCTCTTCCCGTGCTTCTTCTTCCCGCGCCGCCGGACGACGGAGTCGGACTCAGAGTCAGAGTCGGAGTCGGACTCGGAGTCGGAGTCGGAGTCGGACTCGGAGTCGGACTCGGAGTCGGAGTCAGAGTCGGAGTTGGCGTGCGGATCGGCCGGGGCGCCGGCGGGGGCTTCCCGTTCCAGCTCGCGGCGGGTGACCAGGAGGGCCCTGCGCGCCTCTTCCCCCACGTCGGGGTACTGGGGATCGATGTCCATCAGGGTGTGCGCGAGGACGGCCGCCGCACAGATCCGCGCGAACCACTTCCGGTCCGCCGGCACGACGTACCACGGCGCCCACTGCGTGCTGGTGGCCGACAGCATCGCGGAGAACGCGTGCTGGTAGTCGTCCCACCGGCGCCGCTCCCGCACGTCGGCCGCGGAGAACTTCCAGTTCTTCTCCGGCCGGTCGATCCGTTGGAGGAAGCGGGCGCGCTGCTCCTCCTGTGACAGGTTGAGGAAGATCTTCACCACCTTGAACCCGTTGTCCGTGAGGTAGTGCTCCCACCGGTTGATCTCCCGGTAGCGGCGGTCCCACACGTCCGGCCCACAGGCTTCCTCGGGCAGCTTCTGCCGGACCAGGTTGTCGGGGTGCACCCGTACGACGAGGACCTCCTCGTAGTGCGAGCGGTTGAAGATGGCGATCTCGCCGCGAGCCGGCAGCCGCCGGGCGTACCGCCACAGGTAGTCGTGGTCGAGCTCCTCGGCGGAGGGCACCTTGAAGCTGCTGACCCGCACGCCCTGGGGGTTGACGCCGCTCATCACGTGACGGATCGTCCCGT
The DNA here is from genome assembly GCF_040638905.1 of Streptomyces virginiae. Taxonomy (GTDB): domain Bacteria; phylum Actinomycetota; class Actinomycetes; order Streptomycetales; family Streptomycetaceae; genus Streptomyces; species Streptomyces virginiae_B. Next base: position 46,610 of record NZ_JBEZYV010000042.1, read on the forward strand.
CCTTGCCCCCGGCGTCGATGGCCTGGAGGCACATCAGCACGCCGTACGTGTCCTGGGCGGCCAGCCGGTCCTGGTACTCGGCCAGCAACGACACCCCGCTGCGCAGCAGCTCGGCGCCGTCCCGCTTCTTCAGGCCGGCCTTGAAGCGGGGATCGAAGTCGCGGTCGAGGCGCACGTGCGACCCCGGCTTCACCCGCAGCGGCTCGATGAAATCCGCGATGCGTTCGGCTCTCTCGTCCGACATCACCCATCAGTCCTTCGCTGGACCCGCGGCATGGCGGCGGGCGGCGTCGAGCGCCCGCCCCCGCCCGGGACCTCCACCGCGCCGGGCGCCTCGTGCCCATTGTCTGCTCGCCGGGCCAAGATCGCCCGTCCCGCCGGCACCGGGCATGCGCCCGCGCCCTCGCCCGTCCCGTCGCCCGTTCCGGTCCTCCGGTTCGCCGTCCGTCGTCTCGTCGTCCGGCCGGAGCGTGGCGCGGGCGCCGGGGAGGACCGGGGCGGTCCCGCAGAGGGCGGTGACGGTCTCGGCCCACAGGAAGGCGAGCCGGTCCAGCACGCACCCGATAGGAGGTGAGCCGGGTGCGGTGTTCCGGAAGGCCGCGAGGGCGAGCAGGGTTGCGGCCCTCCAGTCCGGGGCGGGCCGGACCAGGCCCTCACCGCGGGACGCCAGGTACCAGGTCCCGGTGAGTACGGACGCCGCAAGCGCCCACATCACGACCGTCATGAGGACCGCGAAGCAGAACCGGCTGCCCGACCGGACCGACTCCAGTGACGACCTTCACGTCCTTCGCCGCACGCCGTTCGTGCGCCCGGAACGACAGGTCGCCGACGGTCGCCTCGGTGGTCCGGCCCGGCCGGGGCGCCCGACCCGCAGCACGAGCTTCCTGGCCGCGGCGTCGACGCGTTGGACGGTCGCCCGACGTCCACCCGGTCCGGCGCTGTTCGATCCCACCCTGCGGACGGTGTCGATCGCCTGCCGCTCGGTGAGCTGCAGCCACGACCCCACGGCCACCGCCACCACGATCAGCACCGCGACGGGGCCGTTCGGCTCGACGCCGCCGCCGTACGGTCCTCGTCGACCGGTCCTCGTCGACCGGGCCGGCGGTCCGCCGTACCCGGGCGGGTGTGCCGGCGCCGGCCGCCGGACACCGCTCCGGGGTCGCTGATCCGCTCCACGTGCGGGCGTACGGTGCAGCCGGTAGCGTCGAGACCGAGCGTTCCGCCCCAACCGCTGCGGCCTTGCCCAGCAGGTCGGCCGTCGATGATGGCAGAGGAACGAAACCCATGCCGAAGCACACCATCCACGCGGTGACCGCCGCGGCCGCACTGGTCTGCCTGACCGCGTTCGGCCCCGTACCCGGCGGCGCCACGGGCGGTGCGCCCACAACCGAGGCCCCCGCGCCCGGCGGTACCCCGCCATCGGACTCGCGGTCCCCCGGCCCCGGCCAGGCGGCCGCGGCCCGTTTCGTGCCCGGCCCCTGCCCGAAGCCGCCCGAGCCCATCGAGGCCCTGGGCGACGCACTCTGCGGCCATCTGGAGGTCCCCGAGAACCGCTCCCGCCCAGGCGGCCGGACCATCAAACTGGCCGTCGCCGTCATTCCGGCCCTCCACCCGGCGAAGCCCGCACAGGTCCCCGTGGTGTTCATGGCGGGCGGCCCCGGCGCCGACACCTTCGACGACATTCCCTTCCTCGTCGACTCCGGCCTGAACAAGGACCGCGACCTGATCATCATGGCCCAGCGCGGCAACCTCTACGACCAGCCGAACCTCGCCTGCCCGGAGGTCGACCGCTTCAACGAGCAGGCCGTCGGCCTCGGCTACGACTCGGACCAGGCCGAACAGCTCATGCTGAAAGCCGTCAAGGACTGCCGCGGCCGCCTCACGGCCCAGGGCGTCGACCTGAGCGCCTACAACACCACGGAGAACGCCGCCGACTTCGCCGACCTGCGCAAGGCGCTGAAACTGCGTCAGTGGAACGTCTACGGCTACTCGTACGGCAGCAACCTGGCCCTCACGTACCTGCGCCTGCACCCCGAGGGCATCCGCGCGTTCGCGATCGACTCGATCACGCCTCCCCAACACGTGACCCTGCCGTGGACATGGGCCAGCACGGCCGAGGGCATCGACAACATCATCGAGGCGTGCGCGGCACAGCCCGCCTGCAAGGACCGTTACCCGGACTTCCGCCGGATGCTGACCGAACAGGTGCGCCGGCTGGAGGCCCGTCCCCTGACGCTGAACGTCGAGCCGCCCGGCGGGGGCGAGCCCGTCACGGTCGTCCTCGACGGCGGTGCCCTCCTGAACCTGATCGTCGCCTTCTCCCCCCGGCCCGAGGACCTGCCGGCGGCGCTCGACGAGCTCGCGGCCGGCAACCCGGAGCGCTTCGCGAAGGCCCGCGCGGCCGGATCGGTCCAGAAGACCGGCGAGTTCGCACACGGCCTGACGCAGTCCGTGGTGTGCGGCGAGTGGGCGCCGGGGTTCTCGGAGACCGACGTGCTGAACGCCGGTCGCAAGGTCTATCCCGAGTGGCCGGACACGGTCCTCGCCCAGGTGCCGCAACTTCCCTTCCAGTACCCGGCGTGCCGGACCTGGGACGTCGCGGACCGCGCGGCCGCCCAGCGGGTGCCCACGGTCAGCTCGGTGCCCGCGCTCGTCATCTCCGGCACGTTCGACGTGAAGACGGGGGCGAGCTGGGCGAAGGACGTGGCCCGCAACCTGTCCCGTTCAACCTCCGTGCTTGTCCCCGGAATCGGCCACTGGGTGGTCCCGCAGTCGCCCTGCGCGCAGAGTGTCCTGGCCTCGTTCTTCGCTCATCCGACCGCCCCGCCCGACACCAGCTGCGTGGACGACGTGGAGCCCAAACCGTTCACGATCATTCCCGAATGACCGGGAGGGCAGATGACCCACGCCCGTGCGCCCCGCCGTCCCCGCTCCGCCGGAAGGCTCCTGGCTACGTCGTCGGCCGGCCTCGCGGCCGCCCTCCTCGTCGCGGGCTTGCTCGCGGCGCCCGCCCGGGCGCAGAGCAGCCCCGGCACCGGCCCCGACCCCACCCCCGGAGCGCCGACCGGCACCGTCGCCCGGACCGTGGGTGACGCCGCCTTCGAACCGGGCCCCTGCCCGAAGACACCGGAACCGATCGAGGCCCTCGAAGGGGCCCGCTGCGGAACGCTCACCGTGCCCGAGAACCGGGGGAAGCCCGACAGCCGCTCGATCCGGCTCGGCGTCGCGATCGTCCCGGCGGCGACCGACGCACCGAAGGCCGACCCCATCGTCTGGCTCGCGGGCGGCCCCGGGGACGACGCGGTGGGGGAGGCGAAGATGGCGATCGACGGTGGCCTGAACCGAGACCGCGACGTGATCTTCATGTCCCAGCGCGGGACGTACTCGGCCGACCCGAACCTCCTGTGCCCCAACATCGACGAGTTCAACGCACGCGCGGTCGGCCTGCCGTACGACGCCCCGGCCACCGAGCGCCTGCACGTCGAGGCCACGAAGGCCTGCCGCGACCAGCTCGCGGCCCGCGGGATCGACCTCAGCGCCTACAACGACATCGAGAGCGCCGCCGACTACGAGGACCTGCGCAAGACGCTGGGCATCGAGAGGTGGAACCTCTACGGCATCTCCTACGGCACCCACCTGGCCCTGGTCTACATGCGCCTGCACCCCGAAGGACTCCGCTCGGTGGGCATCGACGGCATCCTCCCGCCGTCCAGGGCCGGCTCGGCGGCGACCTGGAGCAGCGCCAAGCAGGGATTCGACGGCCTGTTCAAGGCCTGCGCGGACCAGCCGGCGTGCAACAAGCGCTATCCGAACCTGTCGGCGACCTTCGACAGGCTCGTCCGCCAACTCGAGGCCGAGCCGGTCACCACCACCGTCACGCTCCCCGGGAGCGACAAGCCGGTGAAGGTCGTACTCGACGGCGGAGCCCTGGTGAACTGGATGACCTCGGCCACCCACGTGGCGCCCCAGGTACCTGCCGCCCTCGACGAGCTGGCGAACGGCAAGCCGCAGCGGATCGCCCAGCAGTGGGCGGGCGGCAAGCTCAGCCCCCAGGCCATGGGCAGGATCGCGCACGGTCTCGTCTACGGCGTCTTCTGCAGTGAGTGGACGCCGTACGAGACCCAGGAGCAGGCGCTCCGGGGCGGCCAGGAGACCTTCCCGTCCTTCCCGCCCTCGGTGCAGGCACAGGCGCCGCAGCTCACCTTCCTCCGTCCGGACTGCGACGTCTGGAACGTCCCGGCGGCGCCACGCTCCATCCGTGACGCCACGCGCGGCGACGTCCCGACCCTCGCCCTGTCGGGCGGTTTCGACTCCCAGACCGGTGCGGACAACGGTGAGTACGTCGCCAGTACGCTGGGCAAGGCCAAGGCCGTCACGGTCCCGTACGAGCCGCACGTGGTGTTCGCGACGTCGAAGTGCGCGCAGGAGATCGCCGTGTCGTTCTTCGACAACCCTGCGGCACCGGACACCGCATGCCTGAAGAACCTGAAGGCACCCGAGTTCGAGATCGCCCCCTGATCCGGCCCTGTGGGCCTGTCCGGCCCTGTCCGACGGTCCCGGCAGAATCCTGCTCTCGCCCCCAGGTGTTCGCGGCCGCCCGTACGCGGCCGGCCGCGTACGGGCGGCCGGAATCGGCCGCGCCGGGGCGAAAGAATATCTGTGCTCGCGCTCTGAGAATTGAGCGGATCCCGCAGGGAGATTTTCTGGGCTCCGCCCGCTGCTGTAATTCTCGGTCGTACGCAACCGTCCATGACGTGCTACTGTCGATCTCGGTTGCAGTTTTGGTACCCAAAAACTTCAGGCGTCTCCGGCCGGCCATCGCGCCGCAGGGGGCGCTTCGTATTTCCGGTCATTTTCCGGTGGGGCATCATCGCGGCGACACGGTGTTCGCACGGTGCGGACGCCGTTGTACTGCCCCAAAGGAGATATGACATGGCTACAGGCACAGTGAAGTGGTTCAACGCGGCCAAGGGTTTCGGCTTCATCGAGCAGGACGGTGGCGGCCCCGACGTGTTCGCCCACTTCTCGAACATCGCCGCCCAGGGCTTCCGTGAGCTGAACGAGGGCCAGAAGGTCAACTTCGACATCGCGCAGGGTCAGAAGGGCCCGACGGCCGAGAACATCGTTCTCGCCTGACGCTGACGCGTGCTTCGTAGCTGGGGCCCGCATCCCTCGGGGTGCGGGCCCCAGCTGCACGTATTTCCGCAGTGGTTCGACCTGCGAGAACGTAGCATTTCGGGGATGCCGCCGCCTCTGCGCCGCCCCCGTTGTTTTTCCGGATCTGCTTCCGGAGACATCACCTGTTTCAGCGATTGTGCCGGCACGGATTCTCCGCGCTCACGTCGGCTGTCGCAATTCATTTCGGCTCGTTCTCGTGATTCCCCGCGATGTTCTTCCGTGGAGGGAATTCCTTGATGCGTGCCGTATCAAGGAAGGTTCTGCATGAACCCCACACGTACGAACAACCGTTCTTCCCGTACCCGAGGCCGCAGCGGCGGCGCCGCGTTCGACTCCGCGTCCGGCTCCGGTTCGGGCCGGGGCAGCCGCTTCGGTTCGTCCGCCCCGAGCCGTTCGTCCGCACCGAGCCGTTCGGGGGGCCCGAGCCGCTCGGGCGGCGGCTACGGCCGGCGGCCCGCCGCGGTGGGCGGTGAGTTCGCCCTGCCCAAGACGATCACTCCCGCGCTGCCCGCCGTCGAGGCGTTCGCCGATCTCGACATGTCCGCCGAGCTGCTGGCCGCGCTCGGGGCCCAGGGGCTGTCGGTGCCGTTCCCGATCCAGGGCGCGACCCTGCCGAACTCCCTCGCCGGCCGTGACGTCCTCGGCCGAGGACGTACCGGCTCCGGCAAGACCCTGGCCTTCGGCCTGGCCCTCCTGGCCCGTACCGCCGGACGGCGCGCAGAGCCGCGCCAGCCCCTGGCGCTGGTCCT
>NZ_JBEZYV010000043.1:0-48466 GCF_040638905.1 Streptomyces virginiae
GCCCGCCTCCTCCACGAGGCCGCCCCGGCCGCCGAGGCCCGGACGGTGCCCCAGCCCGAGCGGGACCACGCCGAGCGGCGTAGCCCCGGGGCGCCTTCTCGCCTCCGCGCGCCTAACGTGGTGCGCAGTGAGTCCGTATACGTGAAGGGACACGCGATGACCGACACCGCATCAGGGGGCTCCCAGAAGGCACCCGGCGACCGGGGGCGCACGACCGTCGCGGACGGGGTGGTCGAGAAGATCGCCGGCCTCGCCGCCCGTGAAGTGGTCGGCGTGCACGCCCTGGGCAGCGGCCTGTCCCGTACGTTCGGCGCCGTCCGGGACCGGGTCCCCGGCGGCGGGAAAGCCGCGGTCAGCCGCGGGGTCAAGGCCGAGGTCGGCGAGGTCCAGACCGCCCTCGACCTGGAGATCGTCGTCGACTACGGCGTGTCGATCCGTGACGTCGCACGGGCGGTACGCGAGAACGTCGTCTCCGCCGTCGAGCGCATGACCGGCCTGGAGGTCGTCGAGGTCAACATCGCCGTGAGCGACGTCAAGCTGCCCGACGAGCGCGACGAGCCCGACGAGGAGCCGGAGTCCCGACTCCAGTAGCGAAAGGGAACTGGCACATGAGCATGGCGGTCGCCGGCATGTTGGCCGGCATGGCCCTGGGGTTCGCCGGCTATTTCGGCGGTTTCGGTGCCTTCCTGCTGGTCGCCGCCCTCGGAGCCGTCGGCTTCGTCGCCGGTCGCTTCCTCGACGGAGATCTGGATCCCGGAACCCTGTTCCGCCGCCGCGACGACCGGCGGCGGGGTGAGCCGCGGTGAGCACCCTCCCGCAGGCCACCCCGTCCGGCCCCACCCCACCGGGCCCCGCCGCGCCGCACACGGGCGTACGGGCCACTCCGGCCGCGGTGGCCGCCGGCGACCGGGGGGCCACCCGGATCGCCGACCGGGTCGTCGCCAAGATCGCCGTGCAGGCCGCCCGGGAGGCGCTCGCCCGAAGCTCCGGCGCGCCCCCGCACGCCACCGTCACCGTGCACCACGACATCGCACGGGTCCGGGTGAGCCTGGAGCTCGACTACCCCTCCGACCTCGCCGCCCAGTGCGCCGCCGTACGCAGCAGCGTGGTCCGCCGCGTCGAGGAGTGCGCGAACATGGCCGTACCCGAGGTGGACGTCGACATCGAGCACCTGCACTCCACCCTCGCCCGGACCGGTGCCGGCCGGGACCGGCGGCTGCGGTGACGGCACACCGCTTCCGCTCCGACCGCCGCATCCCCGCGGCCCTCGTCGCCCTGCTCGTACTCGGCGTGGCCGGCCTGTTCCTCTACGACCTGGCCGCCGTACGGGCCGGCCGCCCCGCCATGGCCTGGCGCCGCGAACTCGCCCACCGGCTGGCGGTCCACACCCCGGCCGACCCGGGCGTGCAACTGGTCGGCTGGGCCCTGGCCCTGGCCGGGGCGGTGCTCCTGCTGCTGGCCCTCACCCCCGGGATCCGCAGGATCCTGATGATGAGGAGCCCCGACCAGGACGGCGGCTTGGGCGGTGCCCAGGAAGCCCGCCCCCGGCTGCGGGCCGGGATCCACCGCAAGGACGCCGCCCAGGTGCTGCGCGACCGGGCCGTGGAAGTGCCCGGCGTACGGTCCGCCCGGGTCCGGATGGGCCGCTCCCGCGTCCGGGTGCGGGCCACGTCGCACTTCCGCGAACTGGACGAGGTACGGGCCGACCTGGACGCGGTGATCGCGGTCGGCATCGAGGAACTGGGCCTCGCGCACCCGCCGCGGCCCCGCCTGCGGGTCAGGAGGCGAGCGGATTGATCGGGACCGTCAACCGGATCCTGCTGGCGGTGGCCGGCGCGGTGCTGCTGGCGGCCGGGGTCGTACTGCTGACGGCCGTGCGGCCGCTGGGCGGCCGCGCCGCGCCCCTGCTGAGCGCCGCCGACCGGCGCCGGTACCCGCACGCCGAAGGCTGGTGGTGGTGGGCGCTGATCGCCGCGCTCGTCGTGTGCGTGCTGTTGGCCCTGTGGTGGCTGCTGTCCCAGCTCAAGAGCGCGCGGCTGCGGACGGTCGCCGTGGACACCGGGGACGGAGGCTTCGCGGTGCTGCGCGGCCGCGCCCTGGCGGACGCCGTCGCCGCCGAGGCCGGCGCCCTGGACGGGGTCGCCGGCTGTCGGGTCGTACTGCGCGGCCGGCGGGGCTCTCCCGCCCTGCGGGTGGCGCTGGAGCTGGAGCCCCATGCCGTCCCGGCCGGCACGCTGGCCGGCCTGGCGGGGCCGGTCCTGACCCACGCCCGGACCTCCGCGGGCCTCCCGGACCTGCCGGCGGAGGCCCGTTTCAAGGTCGCGTCCCACCGCGCCCGCCGCGTCAGCTGACGGCCGCCGGGCGGCGCCGGGCGGGCGCGCGCCGCGACGCGGGGTCAGAAGCCGTGCCGGGAGCCGCCGTCGACCGGGAGCATCACGCCCGTCAGGTACGAGGCGGCCGGCGAGAGCAGGAACGCCGCCGTGCGGCCGAACTCCTCCGGGGAGCCGTACCGGCGCAGCGGGATGCGGGACTCGTTGCCCGCGCGGGCCGCCCCGGCGTCGCCGGACAGCGCGTCCAGCTCCCGTACCCGGTCGGTGTCGATACGGGCCGGAAGCAGGCCGACGACGCGGATCCCGCGCGGACCGAGCTCCACCGAGAGGGACTTCGCGAAGCCGGCCAGGCCCGGGCGCAGGCCGTTGGAGATGGTCAGGCCGGGGATCGGCTCGTGGACCGAGCCCGACAGGACGAAGCCGATGACCCCGCCCTCGCCCAGCACCGCGGCGGCCGCCCGGGCGAGGCGCACCGCGCCGAGGAAGACCGACTCGAAGGCGGCCGACCACTGCTCGTCGGTGCTGTCGACGGCGAAGCCCGGAACGGGGCCGCCGACGCTGATGAGGATGCCGTCGAGGCGGCCGAAGCGCTCGTGTGCGGTGGCGATGAGCCGGCCGGCCGCCGCCGGGTCCGCGTTGTCCGCCGCCGCCCCCACGGCGTTCGGGCCGAGTGCGGCGGCCGCGTCGGCCGTCCGCTTCTCGTCGCGGCCCGTCACGAGGACCTTCGCGCCGTCGGCGACCAGTTCCCGGGCGGAGGCGAAGCCGAGGCCTCGGCTGGCCCCGGTGACGATGTAGACACGGTCTTTCAGTCCAAGATCCATGCCCGACACGCTACGCCGTCGCGGGCTCCTGTTCGGCGGCTTCGGCCCGGGCCGCCGCCTCCTCGCGGTCGCGCTTCTCGCGCCGGACGAGGACCAGCCAGCCCACCGGCACCGCGGAGGCGAACAGCCACCACTGGACCGCGTAGGCCATGTGCGCGCCGATCGAGTCGTGGTCGGGGTCGGCGACGGTCTCGGGGCCGGCGTCGCCCGGATCCGGATCGGTCAGCTCCAGGTAGCCGCCGAGTACCGGCCGGCCCAGGTACTCCGCCTGCCGGCCGCTGTTGATCAGCATCACCTGACGGTCGGGCAGGCCCTTGCGGTCCTTGATGCCGCTGCCGCCGCTCGTCTCGTCGGCCTTCAGCCGCCCGGTGACGGTGACCTCGCCCGAGGGCGCGGCCGGCACCGGCGGGTAGGCGCGCGGGTAGTCGCCGCCCGGCACCCAGCCGCGGTCGACCAACACCACCCGGCCGTCGCCGAGGACGAGCGGGGTCACGACGTGGAAGCCGACCTTGTCGCCGTTCGAGGTGCGCATCCGTACGACCACCTCGTGTGCGGAGTCGTACGTGCCGGTCGCGGTGACCGCGCGCCAGAAGTCGGCGCGGGGGACCTGGTGGCCGGGGGAGGTGACCTCGGTCATGGGGACGGGCTTCGCCCGCAGGTTCGCCTCGATCAGCTGGTTCTGCGCGACCCGGTGCACATGGCGGTGGTACTGCCAGAACCCCAGCTTGATCATCACGGGGATGAGGACGAGGGCGACGAGGGTGAGGCACACCCACTGCCGGGTCAGTACAAAGCGGTACACGCCCACGACGGTACCCCGGCCGACGAGGACCCCGGCGGCCGGGTGGCCCTCCGGGGTCGCGGGAAGGAGCGGGAAGGAGAAGGAGCGGCGGTCAGACGTGGTCGACGATGCCCACCTTCCCTTCCGCGCGGGCGCAGTGCCCGCCGCAGAACCACTGGCCCTCGACCTCGACGCCCTGTCCGATGATCTGGACCCGGCAGTGCTCGCAGATGGGCGCCATGCGGTGGATGGCGCACGAGAAGCAGTCGAAGACGTGCACCGCGCCCTGCGCGTGCACCTCGAAGGACATGCCGTAGTCGTTTCCGCAGACCTCACAACGTGCCATGCGCCGCATGCTGCGCACGGCGGAGCGGCGGAACAAGATCCACCCTGGTGAGTCGCCGCGCGGACACCCGGCCGGCCCAACAAGCGGTGGCCGGTCCGCTCAGTCCCCGGCCGGGGCCACGTCCCGCAGCAGCTGCGTGAAGGCCGCCTCGTCGACGACGGGGGTGCCGAAGGACTTCGCCCTGACCGTCTTGGAGGTCGCCGAGTCGGGGTCGTTCGTCACCAGCAGGCTGGTGAGCCGCGACACACTCGTCGCGACGTGCAGGCCCGCCTCGACCGCCCGGTCCTCCAGCAGCTCCCGCTCCACCGAGGTGTCGCCGGAGAACGCGATCCGCATCCCCTGCTTCAGCGGCTTGCCGTCCTCGAACCGCCCCGGATTGGGGTGCGGGCACGGCGGCCGCTTGCGCGAGGGCCGCCAGCTGCCGCCCCGGTACGAAGCCTGGTGCCCCACGCGCGGGGTGGCGGCTGAGTCCGACCACTCCGTCAGCGGCCGGCATTCCAGCAGGGGCAGCCGTACGCCGCCCTGCGCCGCCGCGTGGAGCGACGGACGGAAGGCCTCCGCGAGCACACGGGCGTCGTCGAGGGCGTGGTGGGCGCGCTGCTGGACCACACCGAAGTGCGCGGCGAGCGACTCCAGCTTGTGGTTGGGCAGCGGGAGGTTCAGCTCCTTCGACAGGGCGATGGTGCACAGCCGCTGACGGACCGGCGCGGTCGTCTCGGCGCGCGCGTACTCCCGGGCGATCATCTGCCAGTCGAATATGGCGTTGTGCGCGACCAGCACGCGCTCCGCGAGCCGGCCGGCGAACTCCTCGGCGATGTCCTTGAAGAGCGGCGCGCCGGCGAGCACGTCACTCGTCAGACCGTGGATCCACACCGGTCCCGGGTCCCGCTGCGGGTTGACCAGCGTGTACCAGTGGTCCTCCACGTTGCCCTGTGCGTCGAGCCGGTAGACGGCGGCGGAGACTATCCGGTCGTCGCGAGCGAGCCCGGTGGTCTCCACGTCGACGACCGCGTACCCCTGTGGGTACGCGGTCGGCCACGTCGTCTCTGCGGTCGTACGGTCGTCGAGCATGGTCACAGAGGATATCGGCACGGACTGACACCGCCGCCCCACCCTCGGTCAGCCCGGGGCCGGCGGCGCTGGCGCGAGGAGGGCCGCCACCAGCGCGCGTACGGACAGCAGGAAGAGCCGCTCCGGGTCGGCCGGCCGGGCCAGCGCGCGGGCGAGCCCCGGGTCGTCGGGGGCCGCGGCCGGGTCCCAGAGCTCGCTCTCGGCCGGGCACTGGGCGGGGGAGCGCTCGCGGTTGCGCTCGACGAGCAGGAAGCCGACGATCTGGAACTGCACCGCGCGCACCGCGTCGGCCGCCCGGGCGCCGCGCAGGCCGGCGGCGTGCACCTCGTGGACGAGCGTCTGCTGCGCCGGCAGGAACATCCGCTCCGTGAGACCGCGTTCGTGGACCATCGCGATCAGGTGCGGGCGTTCGCGCAGCTCGCGGCGCAGGATCCGGGCGACCGACAGGATCCGTTCGGCCGGGGTGCGGCCGGCGGGGCGGATCGCACCCATCTCCTGCACGGTCCGCTCCACGAGGGCGTCGAGCAGCGATTCGCGGTTGCCGACGTGCCAGTAGATGGACGTCACCGCGGTCCCCAGCTCGGCGGCGAGCCCCCGCATGGTGAGGGCGCCCGGGCCGCGCTGCTTGACCAGGGACGCGGCGGCGTCCAGTACCTCGTCGCGGGTCAGCGAGGATCTGGCCATGTCAGCGGTCCGCCGATCTGTCGATGCCATCTGTTGATACGTCAGTTTCCTTGCCTGCGAGGGTCTTTACCCTTCATCGGCAGCGGTGTAACTGTGTTACAGAACCGACTCCGCCCTAGACGAGAGATGGTGCGAGACATGGCACGCGTACGGTACGGAGCGCGGACCGAGGCCGAGATCGCCGCGTCGCGCGAGAAGAGTTCCAAGCTCCCCGACATCTGGTCCACCGGCGTGGTGGCCCTCTGGGAGACCGATCCGGACGTGGTCGCCGCGGTCCTCCCGCCGCCGCTGAAGCCGGCCGACCGGCCCCTCGTACGGGCGAACATCAGCAAGGTCGACCTGCCCGGCTACCCGCTCGGCGCCGGCTCGGTGGCCGTCGCCGCCCAACACGACGGCGTGCAGGGCTGGTACCCGCTGGTCATGCCGATGACCCACGAACGCGCCCTGATCGGCGGCCGCGAGGTCTTCGGCGAACCGAAGAAGCTGGGCGAGGTCACCGTCGAGCGCGACGGCCTCGTCGTCCGGGCCCTCCTCGCCCGCCACGGCATCGCCTTCGTCGAGGTGCGCGGCGCCGTGGACCGCCCGCTCCCGCTGCCCGAGCCCACCCGCAAGACCGACTTCTACTTCAAGTTCCTGCCCGCCGTGGACGGTTCGGACTTCGACGCGGAACCGGTCCTGGTGCACTGCGTCCGCAACGAGAAGGTCCGCAAGCTGGAGCACATCACCGGCGACGTCGTCCTGCGCGAGTCGATGTTCGACCCGGTCGCCGACCTTCCCGTACGCCGGATCGTGGAGATCACCATCGGCGAGAAGACCACCGACCAGAAGGGCCGCGTCGTCGAACGGGTCAGCGCCCGGGCCCTCCTCCCGTACGTCCACCAGCGCTACGACGACCCGATGCAGATCCTCGACGGACCCCCCGAAGGGAGCCTGTGATGCGGCTGGAACCCGGACAGGTGGCCGTCGTCACCGGAGCGGCAAGCGGCATCGGCCTCGCCATGGCCCGCCGCTTCGCCGCCGAGGGACTGAGCGTGGTCCTCGCCGACGTCGAGGAGGCCGCCCTGCGCAAGGCCGCCGACGAACTCGCCGCGGACGGGGCCCGGGTCCTCGCGCGGACCGTCGACGTCAGCGACCGCGACTGCGTGCTCGCCCTCGCCGACGCCGCGTACGACGCCTTCGGCGCCGTCCACGTGCTCTGCAACAACGCGGGCGTCGGCTCCGGCGCCGAGGGACGGATGTGGGAGCACGAGCCCAACGACTGGAAGTGGGCCTTCTCCGTCAACGTGTGGGGCGTCTTCCACGGCATCCAGGCCTTCGTCCCCCGCATGATCGCCGGCGGGGCCCCCGGCCACGTCGTCAACACCTCCTCCGGCGACGGCGGCATCGCCCCGCTGCCCACAGCCTCCGTGTACGCCGTCACCAAGGCCGCCGTGGTCACCATGACCGAGTCCCTCTACGCCCACCTCAAGGCGGAGGGAGCCGCAGTCGGAGCCTCCGTGCTCTTCCCCGGCCCGCACATGCTGCGCACCGGACTGTGGGAGTCCCACCGCAACCGGCCCGAGCGGTACGCGAAGCAGCGCCCGCGCAGGACCCCGTACCGCAGCCTCGACCAGTACGAGGCCGCCATGAGGCAGGCCGGCCACGAGGTGGACTTCACCCCGGTCGAGGAGGTCGCCGAGCACGTCGTCGACGGCATCCGCGCCGACCGCTTCTGGATGCTGCCCCCGAGCGAGCACAGCGACCGGCAGATCCGTGCCCGGTCGCAGTCGATGCTCGACCGCGCCAACCCCGCCTACCTGGAGAGCTTCATCCTCGACTGAGGAGCGTCCGCCATGAGTGACACACCGTACGAAGACCCGTACCTGATCATCTCCTCCGACTGCCACGCGGGCCTGCCCACCGAGCTGTACCGCCCCTACCTCGACTCCCGCTTCCACCCGCAGTTCGACGAGTTCCTCGGTCAGCGCGACGCCCGCCGCGCGGAGGCCACCCGCCTGGGCGTCCGCAACGAGGCCTTCGCCGAGAAGTGGTTCCACGATCACGAGGAGGGCCTGCGGGGAGGATGGGACACGGCGCAGCGGCTGAAGGAGCTCGACGGCGACGGCGTCGCCGCCGAGGTCGTCTTCCCCGACGCGGACGCCGTCGACAGCCAGACCGCGGCCCCCTTCGGGGTGGGGCTCGGGCTCTCCGGCGACCAGGACCCCGAGCTCGGCATGGCGGGCGCGCAGGCGCACAACCGCTGGCTGGCCGAGTTCGTCTCGCAGAACCCCGAGCGCCACTGCGGCGTCGCCCTGCTGCCCATCACGGGCGAGCCGGACAAGGTCGTCGCCGAGATCCACCGGGCCAAGGAGTCCGGGCTGGGCGCGCTGATGATCCCCGCCATGTGGGTGGACAAGGCGCCCTACCACGACCGCCGCTACGACCCCGTCTGGGCGGCGGCGGCCGAGACGCGGATGCCGGTCGTCACCCACTCCGGGTCCTCACCGCGCCACGAGTACGGCGACCACCTGGGCATCTTCGTCTCCGAGGTCACCTGGTGGCCGGCCCGCCCGCTGTGGTTCCTGCTCTGGTCGGGGGTGTTCGAGCGGCACCCGGGCCTGCGGTTCGGGGTCGCCGAGTCGGGCTGCTGGTGGCTGGCGAACCAGCTGTGGTTCATGGACCGGCTCTACCTCGGCGCGCACGGCGGCAAGAAGCTCTCGCCCTTCGAGGAGCTGAAGCGGCCGCCGAGCGAGTACCTGGACCGGCAGGTCTTCGTCTGCGCGACGAACACCAAGCGGCGCGAACTGGCCCAGCGCTACGAGATCGGCGTGGACAACATCCTGTGGGGCTCGGACTTCCCGCACCCCGAGGGCACCTGGCCCGACACCCGCAACTGGCTGCGGAAGACCTTCCACGACATCCCGGTCGACGAGACCCGGCGGATGCTCGGGCTCGCCGCGGCTGAGGTCTTCGGCTTCGACACGGAGAAGCTGGCCCCGGTCGCCCGCCGGATCGGCCCCACCCCGGCCGAGCTGGGCCAGTCCCCCGACCAGGCGGCGGTGGCGGCCTCCTGGGCGCGCTCGCGCGAGGTGGGCCGCCACTGGCTGACGGACCACGACTTCCCCGTCCTGGGGGTGGCGCGGTGACCGGTGACGACCGCTACACGGTGATCTCGGCGGACTGCCACGCGGGCGCCGACCTCCTGGACTACAAGCCGTACCTGGAGAAGCGGTACCACGACGAGTTCGACGCCTGGGCCGCCACGTACGTGAACCCGTACGAGGACCTCCTCGCGGACACCGCGGACCGCAACTGGAACTCGGCGCGGCGCCTGGCGGAACTGGAGGCGGACGGCATCGTCGCCGAGGTCGTCTTCCCCAACACCATCCCGCCGTTCTTCCCCGAGGCCTCCCTGATGGCGCAGCCGCCGACGGCCGAGGAGTACACGATGCGCTGGGCGGGCCTCCAGGCCCACAACCGCTGGCTGGCGGACTTCTGCGCGGACGCCCCGGGCCGGCGGGCGGGCGTCGCGCAGATCCTGCTGAACGACGTGGACGCGGCGGTGGAGGAGATCCGCCGCGTCCGGGAGGCCGGCCTGACGGGCGGCATCCTCCTGCCCGGCGTACCGCCCGGCTCGACGGTCCCCGAGCTGTACTCGGCCGCCTACGACCCCGTCTGGGCGGTGTGCGCCGAGCTCGGCGTCCCGGTCAACCACCACGGCGGCTCGGCGTCGCCGCCGCTCGGCGACGAGCCGGCGGCCCGGGCCGTATTCATGGTGGAGACCACCTGGTTCTCGCACCGCGCCCTGTGGCACCTGGTGTTCGGCGGGGCGTTCCGGCGCCACCCGGGCCTCAGGCTGGTCCTGACGGAACAGGGCTCAGGCTGGATCCCGGGCGTGCTGGAGATGCTGGACTACTACCACGGCCGCCTGGTCGCGGCGTCGGCCACGGCCGAGTCCAAGTTCGGGGCGGGCCTCGCCGAGGCGATGGGCAAGGGCCCGAGCGAGGTCTGGCGCGACAACTGCTTCGTGGGAGCGAGCTTCATGCGCCCCCACGAAGTGCCGCTGCGGGACCGGATCGGCCTCGACAAGATCATGTGGGGCAGCGACTACCCCCACGACGAGGGCACCACCCCGTACTCCCGCGAAGGCCTGCGCATCGCCTACGCGGGCCTCCCGCGGGACGAGGTCGCGGCGATGGTCGGCGGCAACGCGGCCCGCGTCTACGGCTTCGACCTGCCGCTGCTCGACGCGCTGGCCGCGAAACACGGCCCCCGGGTCTCGGAGGTCGCCGAACCCCTGACGCAGATCCCACCCGGTGCCACCAGTCCGGCCTTCGCCAAGGGCGGCTCGGTCCGGGTCTGGTGACGGACGGCCCCCGCCGGGGCGGCTCAGGTCATGGAGCGGAGCCGCTCCGGCGGGAACAGTTCGGTGCCGTGCCCGCCACCCGGAACAGAACCGTCTCGAATCCCGTCACTCCCCGCCCTCCCCGAACCGTCGGTAACCGCGATGGATACCGATCGGTAACAACCTCTAGCGGCACCCCCGAAGGCGCCTCTATGGTGCGGACATGCCGAACCTGCCCGATGTCGTGCTGTGGTCCATACCCGCCTTCGTGCTGCTCACCGTCATCGAGCTGGTGAGCTACCGCCTCCATCCCGACGAGGACGCGGAGGGCTACGACACCAAGGACGCCGTCACCAGCATCAGCATGGGGCTCGGCAGCATCGGCTTCGACCTCCTCTGGAAGATCCCGGTGGTCGCGGTCTTCACCGCCGTCTACGAACTCACCCCGCTGCGGGTGCCGTTGCTGTGGTGGACCATCCCGCTGATGCTGCTCGCCCAGGACTTCCTCTACTACTGGCAGCACCGCGGCCACCACGTCATCCGCATCCTGTGGGCCTGCCACGTGGTCCACCACAGCAGCCGGAAGTTCAACCTCACCACCGCCCTGCGCCAGCCCTGGACCAGTGCCACCACCTACTGGTTCTACCTGCCGATGGTGGCCGTCGGGGTGCACCCGGCCGTGATCCCCTTCTGCTACGGCATCAACCTGCTGTACCAGTTCTGGGTCCACACCGAGCGCATCGGGAAGCTGCCCCGGGCCTACGAGTACGTCTTCAACACCCCCTCCCACCACCGCGTGCACCACGCGTCCCAGGGCGGCTACCTGGACCGCAACTACGGCGGCATCCTGATCGTCTGGGACCGGATGTTCGGCTCCTGGGTGGGGGAGACCGACAGGCCCGTCTACGGGCTCACCAAGAACATCGGCACCTACAACCCGCTGCGCGTCGCCACCCACGAGTACGCCGCCATCGCCCGGGACGTCCGCGCCGCCCGAAGCTGGAGCGAGCGGGCCGGCCGGGTCTTCCGCGGCCCCGGCTGGCAGCCCGCCCCGGCCGAGGCCGCCACCGCCGCCGCCCCGGAGCCCGCGCGCGCCGAGGCCGTCACCCCGCCCGCCCCGGAGCCCGCGCGCGCCCAGGCCGTTACCCCGCCCGCCCCCGCTCCCGCCTCCGACCCGGCCGTACAGGAGACCAACGCGTGAGCACCGAGTCCCCCGGTCGCCCCGCACCCTCCTGGGCCGCCCCGCGGGCGGCGGCCGACCGGGCGCGCCTCGGCCGCCTCGCCCTCTACGGCTTCGCCGCCGCCACCGCCGTCGACCTCGGATCGCTGCTGGCCGGCTGGCACCTCGGGCACGTCATCGCCAAGCCACTGCTGATGCCGCTGCTCGTCGCCTACGTGATCACGCGCGGCGCGCCCCGCCTGCTGGTCGCCGCCCTGCTGTTCGGCTGGGGCGGGGACCTGGCCCTGCTCTTCGACGCCGAGGCCGCGTTCCTGGTCGGCATGGGCTCCTTCGCCCTCGGACACGTCTGCTACCTCGTGCTCTTCGGCAAGCGCCCCGCGAACCCCCTGCTCGGGGGCGCCTACGCCCTGGCCCTCCTGGGGACCGTCGCCCTGCTGTGGGCGGATCTGCCCGCGGACCTGCGGATCCCCGTGGCCGGCTACAGCCTGCTGCTCACCGCCATGGCCTTCCGCTCCAGCGCCCTCGGCCTGCGGGCCGGCATCGGCGGCGCGCTGTTCCTGCTGTCCGACACCCTCATCGCCACCGGTGTCGCCGAATGGCCGCAGCTGCCCCGCCCGGACTTCTGGATCATGGCCACCTATCTGGCCGCCCAGTACCTGCTGGCCACTGGCGCGACCTCCCGGGAAGCGGGCGTACGGTAGGACGGTTCCACAGTCGTACAAGACTGAACGATCTCGAACCGGAGGACTGCACCACCATGCGCGCCACCGTCATCCACGCCCCGCACGACATACGCGTGGAGGAGGTGCCCGACGCTGTGATCCAGCGCCCCGAGGACGCCGTCGTCCGCGTCCTGCGTGCCTGCATCTGCGGCAGCGACCTGTGGGCCTACCGCGGCGAAGCCGCGCGCCGGCCCGGCCAGCGCATCGGCCACGAGTTCCTGGGCGTCGTCGAGGAGACCGGCTCCGCGGTGTCCGGACTGCGCGCCGGCGACCTCGTCGTCGCGCCCTTCATGTGGTCGGACGGCACCTGCGAGTACTGCACCGAGGGCCTGTACACCTCCTGCGACCACGGCGGCTTCTGGGGCTCGGTCGGCCACGACGGCGGCCAGGGCGAGGCCGTGCGCGTCCCGCACGCCGACGGAACGCTGGTGAAGCTGCCGGCCGAGGCCGTCTCCGACGACCACCTGCTGACAGGTCTGCTCGCCCTCTCCGACGTCATGGGCACCGGGCACCACGCCGCGCTGGGCGCGGGCGTGCGCGAGGGCTCCACGGTCGCCGTGGTCGGTGACGGCGCGGTCGGCCTGTGCGGGGTCCTCGCCGCCAAGCGCCTCGGCGCCGAGCGGATCATCGCGCTGGGCCGCCACACCGTCCGTACCGACATCGCCAAGCTCTTCGGGGCCACCGACGTCGTCGCCGAGCGCGGCGAGGCCGCCGAGGCGGCCGTGCGCGAGCTCACCGGCGGCCGCGGCGCGCACTGCGTCATCGAAGCGGTCGGTACCGAGATGTCCATGCGCACGGCCGTGAACATCACCCGTGACGGCGGCGCCATCGGCTACGTCGGCGTCCCGCACGGCAGCGGCACCGGCCTCGACCTCGGCGTCATGTTCGACCGCAACATCACCCTGCGCGGCGGGGTGGCCCCGGTCCGCGCCTACATCCCGGAGCTGCTGCAGGACGTGCTCGGCGGCGTGATCGACCCGGCGCCCGTCTTCGACCGCGCCGTGTCCCTGGACGAGGTGCCTGACGGCTACCGCGCGATGGACGACCGCAGCGCGCTCAAGGTGCTGATCAAGCCCTGACCAGGGCCGCCGGAGTGACGGACGGGCCGGGCGGGGAGCACCCCGCCCGGCCCGTCCGTACGGGGTTGCGTACTACTTCACGGCCTTGAGGGCGTCCACGACGCCGTAGCCGTAGTAGCCGGTCTGGCCCCACTTGGCCTGGCAGGTGGTGGCGTTTATCAGCGTGCCCGTGGCGTCGTAGATCTGGGCCGGGCAGGCCGCCTTGGTGGACTGCGCCTTCAGCATCGCCTGGAGCTGGGACGGCGTGGCCGAGGGATGGGCACTCTTGAGCAGCGCCGCGACGCCCGCGACGTGCGGGGCGGCCATCGAGGTGCCCTGCTTGTATCCGTAGCCCCCGCCCGGGACGGTCGACAGCACGCGCCCGTTGGCGTCCGGCGTGGCCGGGACCTGCCACTTGTCGCCGCCGGGGGCCGCGACGTCCACGACCCCGAGGCCGTAGCTGGAGTAGTACGAGCGCAGGCCCTTGTCGCCGGTCGCGGAGACGGTGACCACGCCCGGCAGCTGCGTCGGCAGGTCCAGGCAGACCTTAGGGTCGATGGTGCGCGTCACCGGGGTGGTGTCGTTCGGGCTGGTGGTGTCCTCCAGGGAGTCGGCCGCCAGGTCCTGGTTGGAGTTGCCGGCGGACGCCACGTGCAGGGTGCCCTTGCGCTCGGCGTACTTGGTGGCCCGGCCGATGGCCTCCACCAGCGCCTTCTGGTCGTCGTCGGTCTTGCAGTTGAAGAGCCACGGGTCGACGTAGTAGCTGTTGTTGGTCACCTCGATCCCCTTCTCGGCGGCGAACATGAAGCCGCAGACGACCGCCTCGGTGTAGAAGAGGCTGGTCCCGGGCTCGCTCACCTTGATCGCGGCGATCTTCACGCCGGGCGCCACACCGCTGATGCCGACGCCGTTGCGCGGGGCGCCGATGGTGCCGGCGACGTGCGTGCCGTGGTCGCTGCCGTCGGGGTACGGGCGCCAGGCGCCGTCGGTGGTGTCGGCGACCCCGCCGACGCAGTTGGCCGACTGGCCCTTGGAGAAGTTCGGGGCGAGATCGGGGTGGGTGTCGTCCACACCCGTGTCGATGATGCCCACCGTGACGTCCTGGCTGCCATCGTTGATCTTGTGAGCCTCGTCGGCCTTGATCGTCCGCAGGTCCCACTGGTTGGGTTCGAGCGGCTCCTGACCCTCCTGTGCCCGCGCCGCCGCCTTGGCGGCGTCCGCCTCGCCCAGCAGCTGGGTCGCGCCCTCGTCGGTGGTCTGCACCGCCTGCATCGGGGCCGTCCGGGTGGCGCCCACCGACACGAACAGCCCACGCTGGGCGCGCAGCTGCTGGGCGAAGTCCGGGTTCTGGGAATGTGCGACGACGACCCCGATCTGCTCATAGGCCGTCACCACCGTTCCGCCGGCCCGCTCGACGGCCTTCTTCGCCGCCTTCATCGTGGCGTAGGTGTTCAGGTTCGCCACGTACGACAGCTTGGGGCCGGTGGTCGCGGCCTTCCCGGCCGTCGCCGCGTCCGCGGTGGTGCCCAGCGGGGCGGCGGAGGCCGACACCGAGGGCAGCAGGGCGAGCGAGGCGGTGAGCGCCAGGCCGACCGGCACGGCCAGGGCGCGCCGGCGGACGGATCCCAGATGAGCCATGGGTTCTCCAGATCATCGTCAAAAAGCCGTCCGCACGCGGTCACGTCGGACGGGTCCATGACAAGCGAACCTAGTGCCGCCGTTCCCCTCTCCGCCATCTGTTCGAGAAATCAGTTCTTCAAGAATCCACGGGTGTTGAACCGCCCCGACACGCCGGCCGTGCCGTTGACAGAGGGGGGTCAGCGCCATCGACCCGCCACACGGAGGTTGTTTTGTCCGTCGTCCCCACCGCACCTGCGTCACAAGGAGATTCCCCCGTGACCACCGAAGCAGCGCCGCCTCCGGGCAGCACGGGAACGCCCCTGGCGGGCCCCACGGCCGAAGAGTTCGTGAGCGTCCAGCAGAGCCCCGAGTTCGCCGAACTCCGCCGCTCCTACCGCTCCTTCGCCTTCCCGCTCACCGTGGCCTTCATCGCCTGGTACCTGCTCTACGTCCTGCTGTCCAACTACGCGGGCGGCTTCATGGGGACCAAGGTCTTCGGCAACATCAACGTCGCCCTCGTGCTCGGTCTCGCCCAGTTCGCGACGACCTTCCTCATCGCCTGGCTGTACGCGCGCCACGCCGCCGCCAGGCTCGACCCCAGGGCGGCGGCCATCAAGGCGCGGATGGAGGCCTCCGAATGAGCGGCACGCACCACGTGGCGACGCTCGCCGCAGGCGCCTCCGAGCACCGACCGCTCATCATCACGCTCTTCGGGCTGTTCGTCGTCGCCACCCTGATCATCACGGTCTGGGCCGGCCGCCAGACCAAGGACGCCGCGGACTTCTACGCGGGCGGCCGCCAGTTCACCGGCTTCCAGAACGGCCTCGCCATCTCCGGCGACTACATGTCCGCCGCGTCCTTCCTCGGCATCGCCGGAGCCATCGCCCTCTTCGGCTACGACGGCTTCCTCTACTCCATCGGCTTCCTCGTGGCCTGGCTGGTCGCCCTGCTGCTCGTCGCCGAGCCGCTGCGCAACGCCGGCCGCTACACGATGGGCGACGTCCTCGCGTACCGGATGCGCCAGCGCCCCGTCCGCACCGCCGCCGGCACCTCCACCATCGTGGTCTCGATCTTCTACCTGCTCGCCCAGATGGCCGGGGCCGGCGTGCTGGTCTCGCTGCTCCTGGGCATCACCAGCGACGGCGGCAAGGTGGCGGTCGTCGCGCTCGTCGGCGTGCTGATGATCGTCTACGTGACCATCGGCGGGATGAAGGGCACCACCTGGGTCCAGATGATCAAGGCGGTCCTGCTGATCGCGGGCGCCCTGCTGATCACCTTCCTGGTGCTGGTGAAGTTCGACTTCAACGTCTCCGACCTGCTGGGCAAGGCCGCCGAGAACAGCGGACAGGGAGCCAAGTTCCTCGAGCCGGGCCTGAAGTACGGCAAGGACTCCACCTCGAAGCTGGACTTCCTCTCCCTCGGCCTCGCCCTGGTCCTCGGCACCGCCGGACTCCCGCACATCCTGATCCGCTTCTACACGGTGCCCACCGCGCAGGCCGCCCGTAAGTCCGTGAACTGGGCCATCGGCATCATCGGCGCCTTCTACCTGATGACCATCGCCCTGGGCTTCGGGGCCGCGGCCCTGCTGGAGCGCGCGGACATCCTGGCCTCGAACAAGGCGGGCAACACCGCCGCGCCCCTGCTCGCCCAGGCGGTCGGCGGCGGCGCGGACTCCACCGGCGGCGCCGTCCTGCTCGCCGTGATCTCCGCGGTCGCCTTCGCCACCATCCTCGCCGTCGTGGCGGGCCTCACCCTCGCCTCCTCCTCGTCCTTCGCCCACGACCTGTACGTGAACGTGATCCGCAGGGGCAAGGCCACCGAGCAGGAGGAGGTGCGCGCCGCACGCTGGTCCACGGTGGTCATCGGCGCCGTCGCCATCGGCCTGGGCGCGCTGGCTCGCGACCTGAACGTGGCCGGACTCGTCGCGCTCGCCTTCGCGGTCGCCGCCTCCGCCAACCTGCCGACGATCCTCTACAGCCTCTTCTGGAAGCGCTTCAACACCCAGGGGGCGCTCTGGTCCATCTACGGCGGACTCATCTCGGCGGTCGGCCTGGTGCTGTTCTCCCCGGTCGTGTCCGGCAAGCCGACCTCGATGTTCAAGGACGCCGACTTCTTCTGGTTCCCGCTGGAGAACCCGGGCATCATCTCGATCCCCCTCGGCTTCCTCCTGGGATGGCTGGGTACCGTCCTCACCAAGGAGACGGCGGACCCGGAGAAGTTCGCCGAGCTGGAGGTGCGCTCCCTCACCGGAACAGGGGCGCACTGACATCGTCCGAACACCCAGCGTGGCCGCGTCGTAGGTCCCTACGACGCGGCCACGTCACGTCTCGTTCATTCGGGCATCACACAACGGCACACGCGTCCCGTAGTCTCGAAATAGAACGCGTGAAGTAGATCCAATGTCGCGCGTATGTCTACTTCCGGACAGGGGAGGGGGCCCACAGTGCTTCTCGACACCTATGGCCGCGTGGCCACTGACCTGCGCGTCTCGCTCACCGACCGGTGCAACCTGCGCTGCACGTACTGCATGCCTGAAGAGGGCCTGCAATGGCTCGGCAAGTCCGACCTGCTGACCGACGAGGAGATCGTCCGGCTGATCCGCATCGCGGTCACGCAGCTCGGCATCACCGAGGTCCGCTTCACCGGCGGCGAACCGCTGCTCCGCCCCGGCCTGGTCGGGATCGTCGAGCAGTGCGCGGCGCTGGAACCCCGCCCCATGATGTCGCTCACCACCAACGGCATCGGCCTCAAGCGCACCGCGCAGGCCCTGAAGGCCGCCGGCCTGGACCGGGTGAACGTCTCCCTGGACACCCTGCGCCCCGAGGTCTTCAAGACCCTCACCCGACGCGACCGGCACAAGGACGTCATCGAGGGCATGGCCGCGGCCCGCGACGCCGGCCTGACCCCCGTCAAGGTCAACGCCGTGCTCATGCCGGGACTCAACGACGACGAGGCCCCCGACCTGCTGGCCTGGGCCGTCGAGAACGAGTACGAGCTCCGCTTCATCGAGCAGATGCCGCTCGACGCCCAGCACGGCTGGAAGCGCGAGGGAATGATCACCGCCGGCGACATCCTTGCATCGCTGCGCACGCGCTTCACGCTCACCGAGGAGGGCGCCGACGAGCGCGGTTCCGCCCCGGCCGAGCGCTGGGTCGTCGACGGCGGTCCCGCCACCGTCGGCGTCATCGCCTCCGTCACCCGCCCGTTCTGCGGCGCCTGCGACCGTACCCGGCTGACGGCCGACGGCCAGATCCGTACGTGCCTGTTCGCCACCGAGGAGTCGGACCTGCGCTCCGCCCTGCGCTCGGGCGCCCCGGACGAGGAGATCGCCCGCCTGTGGAAGGTGGCGATGTGGGGCAAGAAGGCCGGCTCCGGCCTCGACGACCCCTCGTTCCTGCAGCCCGACCGCCCCATGTCCGCGATCGGCGGCTGACCCGCGCCGGCCGGTCCGCGCCCGCGGACCGGCCACAGCGCCGAATCAGTGCCGAATAAGCGCCGGATCAGCGCGGGCGCTCCGAGCCTTCGGGCTGCACCCACTCGTCGAGCTTCACCACGTCTTTGAGGAAACCGCGGACCCCCAGGAACTGGGAGAGGTGCTCGCGGTGCTCCTCGCACGCCAGCCACGTCTTGCGCCGCTCCGGCGTGTGCAGCGTCGGGTTGTTCCACGCGAGGACCCAGACGGCCGCGTCACGGCAGCCCTTGGCCGAGCAGGTGGGGATTTCGTCGGGAGCGGGGGAGTCGGAGGAAGTCACGACCTCACCCTAGGGGTGTCCCGAACGGAAAGGCGACGCCGAGCAGCCACGGGGGGAGCTGCCCGGCGTCGGTCCGTCGCTCCGACGGGGGATGCGGAGCGCGTGAGCAGTATGTCACGCAGGACCCGGTGCAGTGCACCGGAACTTCATGATTGATCTGAGCTTTTCTTGAGGTTTCCCGCGTCCAGCGCCGGACGGACCGGAGTCGGGACGAAATGCGAGGGCAGCGACGGCGTCGACTCGCGCCCCGCGTTGGCGATGACCACGGCCACGTAGGGCAGCAGGGCGCCCGCGACGAGCGTCACGACGGCCACGGGGCGGGACACGTTCCACAACAGCACGGTCGCGATGACCGACAGGGTCCTGACCGCCATGGAGATCACGTACCGGCGCTGACGGCCCCGCACGTCCTCGGCGAGCCCCATCCGGGCGCCCGTGATCCGGAAGACCTCGGCCCCGTTCCGCTTCTGTCGCTTCACCCGTTCCACGTCCTACCACCCGATCGCACGGCCGGGCGCTCCCCGGCCCGGACCCCTCCACGGTACGCGCCCCCCGTCGCCACCGGTACGGGGGGATCCCAACGGAACCGCCCGAAATGCGCGCTACGCCGGACCGGCCGACACTGGGCGCACGTGCGCACACCGCGCCAGGAGGAGGCTGGACATGAGCTGGTTGTGGGCGATCGTCGTCGGTTTCGTGCTGGGGCTGATAGCCAAGGCCATCCTGCCGGGCAAACAGCACCAGCCCCTGTGGCTGACCACGCTGATGGGCATCATCGGCAGCGTCCTCGGCAACGCCGTCGCCGGCTGGATCGGGGTCGCCGACACCCGCGGCATCGACTGGACCCGTCACCTGCTGCAGCTCGCGGGAGCGGTCCTCTTCGTCTTCCTCGGCGAGATGGCCTACAAGGCGATGCGCGGAGGCCGCCGCCAGATGACCTAGGGCCGTCCGCGTCACCCCCGGCGCACGGCGGAGGGGCCGGCCGGACCGGGAAGTCCGAACCGGCCCCTCGGCCGTGCCGTACGGGTCCGACGCGTCCCGGGACGCGTCAGGCGCCGGTGACCTCGACCGCCGCCAGGTTCTTCTTGCCCCGGCGCAGGACCAGCCAGCGCCCGTGCAGCAGGTCCTCCGCGGCGGGGACCGCGTCCTCGGCGGTGACCTTCGCGTTGTTCACGTAGGCGCCGCCCTCCTTCACCGTCCGGCGCCCGGCCGACTTGCTCGCGACCAGGCCGGTCTCCGCGAAGAGGTCCACCACCAGGGCCAGCTCCGACACCTTGGCGTGCGGCAGCTCCGACAGGGCC
Source organism: Streptomyces virginiae (assembly GCF_040638905.1). Lineage (GTDB taxonomy): Bacteria > Actinomycetota > Actinomycetes > Streptomycetales > Streptomycetaceae > Streptomyces > Streptomyces virginiae_B. The sequence continues at coordinate 19,991 of NZ_JBEZYV010000043.1, forward strand.
GCGGCCAGCGTGGCCTCGTCCAGCTCCGCCAGGTCGCCCTGGCCGAACAGCGCCCGCGACGCGGCGATCACGGCGGCGCACTGGTCGGCGCCGTGCACCAGCGTGGTCAGCTCCTCCGCCAGCGCCCGCTGGGCGGCGCGCGCCTGCGGCCGCTCGGCGGTCTGCGCCTCCAGCTCCTCCAGCTCCTCGCGGGACTTGAAGGAGAGGATCCGCATGTAGGTGGAGATGTCCCGGTCGTCCACGTTCAGCCAGAACTGGTAGAACGCGTACGGAGTGGTCATTTCCGGGTCCAGCCAGACGGCCCCGCCCTCGGTCTTGCCGAACTTGGTGCCGTCCGCCTTGACCATCAGCGGGGTTGCCATCGCGTGGACGTGCGCGTCCGGCTCGACCCGGTGGATCAGGTCGAGGCCGGCCGTCAGGTTGCCCCACTGGTCCGAGCCGCCCTGCTGGAGGGTGCAGCCGTGGCGCCGGTACAGCTCCAGGAAGTCCATGCCCTGGAGCAGCTGGTAGCTGAACTCCGTGTAGCTGATGCCCTGGTCCGACTCCAGCCGCTTGGCGACCGAGTCCTTCGTCAGCATCTTGTTGACGCGGAAGTGCTTGCCGATGTCCCGCAGGAACTCGATGGCGGACATGCCCGCCGTCCAGTCCAGGTTGTTGACCAGGACCGCGGCGTTCTCGCCCTCGAAGGACAGGAACGGCTCGATCTGCGAGCGCAGCCGGTCCACCCACTCCGCGATGACCGCGGGGTCGTTCAGGGTGCGCTCGGCGGTCGGACGGGGGTCACCGATCTGACCGGTGGCCCCGCCGACCAGCGCGAGCGGCCGGTTGCCCGCCAGCTGCAGCCGCCGCATCGTGAGCACCTGCACCAGGTGGCCGACGTGCAGCGAGGCGGCGGTCGGGTCATAGCCGCAATAGAACGTGACCGGACCGTCCGCGAAGGCCTTGCGCAGCGCTTCTTCGTCGGTGGACTGGGCGAAGAGCCCGCGCCACTTCAGTTCGTCGACGATGTCCGTCACGGTCTCTCGACTCCTTACGTTTTGTGGAAATGCCGTGCTCAGTCTAGGTGGGTCAGACGCCCCTGCTCACCGAACTCATGTTGAAGTCCGGGATGCGGACAGCCGGCATCGCAGCCCGCGTGAACCAGTCGCTCCACTCGCGCGGCAGGGTCTTCTCCGTGCGGCCCGCCTCCGAGGCCCGCGACAGCAGGTCCACGGGGGACTCGTTGAAGCGGAAGTTGTTCACCTCGCCCACGACCTGCCCGTTCTCCACCAGGTAGACCCCGTCCCGGGTCAGGCCCGTCAGCAGCAGCGTGGCCGGGTCCACCTCGCGGATGTACCAGAGGCAGGTCAGCAGCAGGCCCCGCTCGGTGTCCGCGACCATCTCGTCGAGGGACTTCTCGCCGCCGCCGTCCAGGATCAGGTTCCCGAAGCCGGGGGAGACCGGCAGGCCGGTCAGGCCGGCCGTGTGCCGGGTCGTCGACAGCCGGGCCAGCTCGCCGTCCCGGATCCATTCGGTCACCGGGACCGGCAGACCGTTGTCGAAGGCCGAGACGTCGTCGCCGGAGCTGTGCGCGATGACGAACGGCGCGGACTCCAGGCCCGGCGCGTTCGGGTCGCTGCGCAGCGTCAGCGGCAGGTCGGTCAGCTTCTCGCCGAGCCGGGTGCCGCCGCCGGGCTTGGAGAAGACCGTACGGCCCTCCACCGCGTCCCGGGCCGACGCCGACCACATCTGGTAGATCAGCAGGTCCGCCACGGCCGTCGGCGGCAGCAGCGTCTCGTACCGACCGGCGGGCAGCTCGATCTTCCGCTCCGCCCAGCCCAGCCGTACGGCGAGCTCCGCATCCAGCACGGTCGGGTCCACGTCCTTGAAGTCCCGGGTGGAGCGGCCGGCCCAGGCCGAACGCCGGCGGTCCGGGGACTTCGCGTTGAGCTCCAGGGTGCCGTTGGGCTGGTCGTGGCGCAGCCGAAGGCCCGTCGAGGTGCCGACGTACGTGGAGACCAGCTCGTGGTGGGCGAAGCCGTACAGCTCCCGGCCGCCCGCCCGGGCCCGGGCGAAGGCCTCCCCGAGGGCCGGGGCGAAGTCCGCGAACACGGCGGAGGTGGTCTCGGCCGGGGCGTCGGTGAAGTCCGGCGACACCGGGGTCCCGGTGACCAGCGGCTGGGCGTCCTCGGCGGGTCCGGCGCCCCGCGCGGCCGCCTCGGCGGCCCGTACGAGGGGCTCCAGGTCCTCGGCGGTGACGGCGGAGCGCGACACGACCCCCGAGGCCGTGCCCTCCTTGCCGTCGACCGTGGCGATGACCGTCAGGGTCCGGCCGCGGGTGACCCCGTTGGTCGTCAGGGCGTTGCCGGCCCAGCGCAGGTTGGCGCTCGACTCCTCGTCGGCGATGACGACGCATCCGTCGGCGGTGGACAGCTCCAGGGCCCGCTCGACGATCTCGTGCGGCTTGGTCGATCGGCTCATCGGCCTGCCTCCTGCGTGGTGTTCGGACTGTGCTGTCCCGGGGGGCGACCCCCGGACCCCCGGCAGATCTCGTGGTGATCGTGCGTGGTCATCGGCCGGCCTCCTGCGTGGTGTTCAGGATGTTCACGTCGCGGAACAGCGCGGACGGGCAGCCGTGCGAGACCGCCGCGACCTGGCCCGGCTGGGCCTTGCCGCAGTTGAAGGCGCCGCCCAGGACATAGGTCTGCGGACCGCCGACCTTCTCCATCGAGCCCCAGAAGTCGGTGGTGGTGGCCTGGTAGGCGACGTCGCGCAGCTGCCCGGCCAGCCGGCCGTTCTCGATCCGGAAGAACCGCTGCCCGGTGAACTGGAAGTTGTAGCGCTGCATGTCGATCGACCAGGAGCGGTCGCCGACCACGAAGATGCCGCGCTCCACCCCGCCGATCAGGTCCTCGGTCGACAGTCCGCCGGGATCCGGCTGGAGGGACACGTTCGCCATCCGCTGGACCGGCACGTGCCCGGGGGAGTCGGCGAAGGCGCAGCCGTTGGACCGCCCGAGGCCGGTCAGCTTCGCGATCCGCCGGTCCAGCTGGTAGCCGACCAGGGTGCCGTCCTTGACGAGGTCCCAGCTCTGCGCCTGGACGCCCTCGTCGTCGAAACCGACGGTGGCCAGCCCGTGCTCGGCGGTCCGGTCGCCCGTCACGTTCATGATCGGGGAGCCGTACCGGAGCTTGCCCAGCTGGTCGAAGGTGGCGAAGGAGGTCCCCGCGTACGCCGCCTCGTAGCCCAGCGCCCGGTCGAGCTCGGTGGCGTGGCCGATGGACTCGTGGATGGTGAGCCACAGGTTGGACGGGTCCACCACCAGGTCGTAGCGCCCGGCCTGCACGCTCGGCGCCCGCATCTTCTCGGCGAGCAGGCCGGGGATCTCCTCCAGCTCGGCGTTCCAGTCCCAGCCGGTGCCGGTCAGGTACTCCCAGCCGCGGCCGGTGGGCGGGGCGATGGTGCGCATCGAGTCGAACTCGCCGGTGGTGCCGTTGACGGCGACCGCCGTGAGCTGCGGGTGGATCCGGACCCGCTGCTGCGTGGTCGTGGTGCCCGCGGTGTCGGCGTAGAACTTGTTCTCGTGCACCGCGAGCAGCGAGGCGTCCACGTGCGCGACGCCGTCGGCCGCCAGCAGCCGGGAGCTCCAGTCGGCGAGCAGCGCCGCCTTCTCCGCGTCCGGCACCTCGAAAGGGTTCACCTCGTAGGAGGAGATCCACGTCTTGTCCGCGTGCACCAGCTCGTCGGCGAGCTCCACGCGCTCGTCCGAACCGGCGGCCTTGATCACCTGGGCGGACAGCTTCGCCATGGCCACGGCCTGCGAGGCCACCTTGGCGGCGCCGTCCATGGTGAGGTCCACGCCGGAGGCGAACCCCCAGCTGCCCCCGTGCACGACCCGGACCGCGTAGCCGAGGTCGGTGGTGTCGGACCCGCCGGAGGGCTTGGCGTCGCGCAGCCGCCACGAGGCGCTGCGGATCCGCTCCAGCCGGAAGTCGGCATGGTCGGCGCCCAGCGCGCGGGCCCGGGCGAGCGCCGCGTCGGCGAGCGCCCGCAGGGGCAGCGCGGTGAAGGCCGCGTCGATGGAATGGGGCACGGAAGTCCTCCCGGGGTCGGGGACGGTCGCCCCGATCATGTCGCGATCGGGGCCCTTGTGCCTACATCTTTCTGTAGGGACTCGACAGAGCCCGCTGCGAGGCCCTGTCGGGGCTCGATTCTCCGTACGAGCGATGCGACCTATAGGTTTTCGGTATTCAGACCGCTAGCGAAAGGGTGATCCGTTGAGCCGCTCGGTTCTCGTCACCGGAGGAAACCGGGGCATCGGCCTCGCCATCGCCCGAGCCTTCGCGGAGGCCGGCGACAAGGTCGCGATCACGTACCGGTCGGGTGAGCCGCCGCAGGCCCTCACCGAGCTCGGTGTCCTGGCGGTGCGGTGCGACATCACCGACTCCGAGCAGGTGGAGCAGGCCTACAAGGAGATCGAGGACGCGCACGGCGCGGTCGAGGTGCTCGTCGCCAACGCCGGCATCACCAAGGACACGCTGCTGATGCGCATGTCCGAGGAGGACTTCTCCTCGGTCCTCGACACCAACCTCACGGGCACCTTCCGGGTGGTCAAGCGCGCGAACCGCGGCATGCTCCGTGCCAAGAAGGGCCGCGTCGTCCTGATCTCCTCGGTCGTCGGGCTCATGGGGTCGGCGGGGCAGGCCAACTACGCGGCCTCCAAGGCCGCGCTGGTCGGCTTCGCCCGCTCGCTCGCCCGCGAGCTGGGCTCCCGCAACATCACCTTCAACGTCGTCGCGCCCGGTTTCGTGGACACCGACATGACGAAGGTCCTCACCGACGAGCAGCGCGCGGGCATCGTGGCGCAGGTGCCGCTGGCCCGCTACGCGCAGCCCGAGGAGATCGCGGCAGCCGTCCGCTTCCTGGCGTCCGACGACGCCGCGTACATCACCGGAGCCGTCATTCCCGTTGACGGCGGATTGGGCATGGGTCACTGATCACCATGAGCGGAATTCTCGAGGGCAAGCGCATCCTCATCACGGGTGTGCTGATGGAGTCCTCCATCGCCTTCCACGCGGCCAAGCTGGCACAGGAGCAGGGCGCCGAGGTCATCCTCACCGCGTGGCCGCGTCCGTCGCTGACGGAGCGCATCGCGAAGAAGCTGCCCAAGCCGGTCAAGGTGATCGAGCTCGACGTCAGCAACGACGAGCACCTGGCCCGCCTGGAGGGCCTCGTCCGTGACGAGCTCGGCGGCCTCGACGGTGTCGTGCACTCCATCGGCTTCGCGCCGCAGGACGCCCTCGGCGGCAACTTCCTGAACACGCCGTTCGAGTCGGTCGCCACCGCCATGCACGTCTCGGCGTTCTCGCTGAAGTCGCTGACGATGGCCTGCAAGCCGCTCTTCCCGGCGCAGGGCGCGGCCGTCGTCGGCCTCACCTTCGACGCGCAGTTCGCCTGGCCGCAGTACGACTGGATGGGCCCGGCCAAGGCCGCGCTGGAGGCCACCAGCCGCTACCTCGCCCGCGACCTGGGCAAGGAGAACATCCGCTGCAACCTGGTCTCGGCCGGCCCGATCGGCTCCATGGCCGCGAAGTCCATCCCGGGCTTCGGCGAGCTGGCCGAGGTCTGGAACACGCGCTCCATGCTGGAGTGGGACATGAGCGACCCGGAGCCGGCGGGCAAGGGCGTCGTCGCCCTGCTGTCGGACTGGTTCCCGAAGACCACCGGCGAGATCGTCCACGTGGACGGCGGCGTGCACGCGATGGGCGCCTGACCCCCGGTCAGGACCCCGTGTCCGTACGGCGGCGGCCGCGCTTCCCCCCGGGGAGGCGCGGCCGCCGCCGTTCTCGTGTCCGCGCACGGGGGGCCGGGGCCCGGAGGGCCGGCTTCGCTCGCATGTTCACCGGCTGACCGGATCTTCCCGAGTCGAAAACCGGGGCAGATGCCTGCAAACTGGCCAGGTCGGGATCTTCCCGGCTCCGGCGGGGAGGAGGCAGGAGTGCGCACCAGGCCGAGCCGAGCGGTATCGATGCTGGTCACGTCGGTGATCGTGACCGGACTCCTGATCCCGGCCGTCGCCGCGCAGCCCTCCGGAGACGAGGCCGCCCCCGGCCCCGAGGTGGCGGGCCCGGCCGTCGTGGAGTTCTCCGACATCCCCGCCGAGCCCCCCGTGCAGCCCTCGCCGCCCGCCGCCCGTGAACTCTTCGGCGCCGACTGCGCCACCTCGATCGAGGGCTCCCAGGTGACCGCGCACTGCCACAACGCCTACCCGGAGACCGACCTGGTGAGCCTGCACGTGGAGTGCGACCGCTGGTGGGACCTGGACGGCGACGGCGCGGCCGTCGCCGTCGGCCCGACCGGCCGGGCCGAGCTCACCGGCCGCTGCTGGAAGGAAGTCCGCGCGGCCTGGGTCAGCCACCGGCGGGCGTGACCGGAGCCCCCTGGGCGTCCGTGCGGTCCTTGCCGTCCGTGCCGTCCTTGCCGAGGCAGACGAAGGGGTAGCCCGCGGCCTCCGAGGCCGCCGCGTCCCCGTCACCGCGCCGGATCGCGTCGATCAGGCGGGCGTGGTCGAGATGGGCGGCGGGATCCAGCACGGTGCCCACGTCGGCCCGCAGCCAGTCGGCCACCAGCTCGCCCAGGTCCGCGTACAGCTCGATCAGCACGTCGTTGTGCGAGGCCGTCACCACCGCCATGTGCAGACTCACGTCCGCCGCGACGAAGACCTCCGCGTCCCCGCCCGCCCAGGCCTCCTCGCGGCGCGCCAGCAGGGCGTCCAGCTGGCCCAGGTCCCGCTCGGTACGCCGCTCGGCCGCCAGTCGGGCCGCCGAGGACTCCAGCGTGGAGCGCAGCTCGGCGATGTGCCTCGGATCGGCCCCGGCGAAGCGCCTGTGCATGACGCCGGCCAGCTCGCTGGTCGCGATGACGTACGTGCCCGAACCCTGCCGGATGTCGAGGAGGCCGTTGTGCGCCAGTGCCCGCACCGCCTCGCGCACGGTGTTGCGGGCGACGCCCATCAGCTCCACCAGCTCCGGCTCGGTGGGGATGCGCGAGCCGACCGGCCACTCGCCGGAGGTGATCTGGTTGCGCAACTGGGCGATCACCTGGTCGACGAGCGCGGAGCGCCGGGGCGAGGTCAGCGGCATGGGTTCCTCTCACGTACGGGCTGCGACTGGACAACCAATCATCCCATGATTCTATGATGGTTGAATGTCCGAGGAAGAAACCACGACGCTCGACCGGCCCACCGCAGACCGCGCCACGGTCGCCACCCCGCCCGCTACGGCGCAGCCGACCTGGCTCGGCCCGGTGCTCATCGTCGGAATCGTGCTGGCCGCCCTCAACCTGCGCCCCGCCATCACCAGCCTCGGCGCCCTCTTCGAGGAGACCCGCACCGGCCTGGGCATGAGCGGCACGGTCGCCGGACTGATCACATCCGTCCCGGCCCTGTGCTTCGCCGTCTTCGGCGTCACCGCGCCCCGGCTCTCCCGCCGCTTCGGCCCGGTCGCCGTCGTCTGCGCCGGCATGGCCGCCGTCACCGCCGGACTGCTGATCCGGCCCTTCGCGAACGGTGCCGCCGGCTTCCTCGCCGCCAGCGCCCTGTCGCTGGCCGGCATAGCGCTCACCAACGTCCTGCTCCCGGTGATCGTCAAGCGCTACTTCCCCGACCGGGTCGGCACCATGACCGGCCTCTACTCCATGGCCCTGGCCGCCGGCACCTCGCTCGCAGCGGCCGCGACCGTCCCGCTGACCGGTGCCCTCGGGGGCAGCTGGCGCACCGGCCTGCTGATGTGGGCCGCCCTCGCGGTCCTCGCCGTCCTGCTGTGGCTGCCCCTCGCCCGCGCCGCCCGGCGCGCCGACCGGGCCGCTGCGGCAGCCGCAGCCGGCTCGGGCGCCAGCGCCGCCGTACGGACCGACGCGGGCCCGCGGGTCGCCCGTAGCCGTACCGCCTGGGCCCTCGCCTGCTACTTCGGCCTCCAGGCCACCGGCGCGTACGTCACCATGGGCTGGCTCCCGCAGATCTTCCGCGACGCCGGCGTCTCCGCCTCCACCGCCGGCGTGCTCCTCGCCGTCACCATGGTCATGGGCGTCCCGCTCGCCTTCGTCATCCCGGGCCTGGCCGGCCGTATGAGGAACCAGGGGGCCATCGCCGTCACCCTCGGCGTCTTCGGCCTCACCGGCTACCTGGGGCTCTACTTCGCCCCCGCCGCCGGAGCCTGGGCCTGGGCGCTCCTGCTCGGCGTCTCCAACTGCGCGTTCCCGCTGGTCATCACCATGATCGGGCTGCGCGCCAAGTCCCCGGCCGGCGTGGCCAAGCTGTCCGCCTTCGCCCAGAGCACCGGCTACCTCATCTCCATCCCCGGCCCGCTCGTCATCGGCACCCTCTACCAGCACGGCGGCGGCTGGGACCTGCCGCTCGCCCTGATGGCCGGCCTGCTCGTCCCGCAGATCGCCCTCGGCGTGCTGGCGGGACGGGACCGCACGATCGAGGACGAATGCGGCGTGCGAGACTGACCGCATGTCGCCCGTACTCGAACCGAACCCGCAGGACGGCCGCAAGAAGCTCGGCATCGTCCTCGGTGTCTTCCTCGGCATCACCGTGATCATCTCCGTCATCGCGACGATCGCCTCGCCCTGACGCCGGCCACCCCCCCCGGCTGGTGGGGATATCCCCACCAACCCCTAGGGGGCCAGGCTCAGGGTGAAGTGGGGTGTGGCCCGGATGGGAACCGGCGTCCCGGATCCATAGATTCGTAGGCAGCAAGCCAGCCCGGTCCACACACCCACGGAGGCGGCCATGTCGGCCCCCACGCACACACGGTCCCTCCCGTCCGCCCGCCGGGTGAGCGCCACCACCGTGGCGAGCACCCGGCTGCACTGGTGGGCGCCGGCCCTGCCCGCACTCGCCTTCGGGCTGCTCCTGCTGCTCCTCGCCGGATCCGGCGAGGCCCACGCGGCCACCGGCGAGGTCTCCGGTCTCGTCCAGGTCGCCGAGCAGTTCCTGCGCGCCGCCGGCTGACCTCCCGAGCGCCCCTCACCACCTGGGACGAGCCCCCAACAGCCTGCGCCCCACGGCCCGTTTCATGGGAAGCTGGGAGCCATGAGCGCAGACACACCCCGCAGGATCGCCCTCCTCCGGCACGCCAAGGCCGACTGGCCCGAGGTGCCCGACCACGACCGTCCGCTGGCGGAACGGGGCCGCAAGGACGCGCCGGCCGTCGGTCTGAAGCTCGCCGAGACCGGCATCGCCTTCGACCTGGCCCTCTGCTCCACCGCGGCCCGCACCCGCGAGACCTGGAAGCTCGCCGTCCAGGAGATGCCGCACCGGCCGAAGACCCATTACGAGGAGCGGATCTACGACGCCTCGCCGGGCGAGCTCATCGCCCTGCTGAACGAGACCTCCGACGAGGTCTGCGACCTCCTCGTCATCGGCCACAACCCGGGCATGCACGCCCTCGCCGACGCCCTCTCCGGGCGGGCGGAGGGCGACACCCTGGCGCGGATGAACCGCACGGGATTCCCGACCGCCGCGCTCGCCGTCGTCTCCTTCACCGGCTCGTGGAAGTCGCTGGAGCACGGGGTGGGCACCCTGCTGGACTACTGGACTCCCAAGGGCCACTGACCGGCGCCGCACGCGAAGGGGCCCCGGCGGCCGCACCGGCCGCCGGGGCCCGCTCATGTCCGGGATCGGGGTGCCCAGGCCGTCCCTTCCGGATCCTGTCGGGCGGGGCGGGCCCGGCGGGGGCCGAAAGGGGCGGGCTCGGGGCACCGACGGGGGATCAGGCCAGGTCGGCTGCCTCGACCTCCTCGCGGGTGATCCCCAGCAGGTACAGCACCGCGTCCAGGAACGGCACGTTCACCGCCGTGTGCGCCGCCTCGCGGACCACCGGCTTGGCGTTGAAGGCCACGCCCAGCCCGGCCGCGTTCAGCATGTCCAGGTCGTTGGCGCCGTCACCGATGGCCACCGTCTGGGCCAGCGGCACGCCGGCCTCGGCGGCGAAGCGGCGCAGCAGCCGGGCCTTGCCCGCCCGGTCCACGATCTCCCCCGTGACCTTGCCCGTCAGCTTCCCGTCGACGATCTCCAGGGTGTTGGCGGAGGCGAAGTCCAGCCCCAGCCGCTCCCGCAGGTCGTCCGTCACCTGGGTGAAGCCGCCGGACACCACGCCCACCTGGTAGCCGAGCCGCTTCAGCGTACGGATCAGGGTCCGCGCGCCCGGGGTCAGCTGCACCTCGGCGCGGACCTTGTCGACGACGGAGGCGTCCAGGCCCGCCAGCAGCGCAACGCGGGCGTGCAGCGACTGCTCGAAGTCCAGCTCGCCGCGCATGGCCCGTTCGGTGACCTCGGCGACCTCGGCCTCGCACCCGGCGTGGGCGGCGAAGAGCTCGATGACCTCGTCCTGGATGAGCGTCGAGTCCACGTCCATGACGACCAGGCGCTGCGCCCGGCGGTGCAGGCCGGCCGAGACGACGGCGATGTCCACGCCGATGTGCGCGGCGGCCGTGGCCAGCGCCGTGCGCAGCGGCGCGGTCTCCACACCGGAGACGGCGAACTCCACCGCGGTCACCGGATACTTGGCGAGCCGGAAGATACGGTCGATGTTGCCGCCGGCCCCGGTGATCTCCGCGGCGATGGCGGCCGTGGACTCGGCGGTGAGCGGGTGGCCGAGCACCGTGACGTGGGACCGGCCGCTGCCGCGCGGCCGGTTGTCACCGGTACCGGAGAGGATCTCGGCCTGCAGCTTGAGCGATTCGGCCCAGCTGTGGACGGTGGCCCGCAGGTCGCCCTCGGTGCCGCCGACGGGCTTGGTGACGAGGGCGCACAGGACGATGCGGCCACGGGTGACGACCTGCTCGATGTCGACGACGTCGACGGAGTAGGCGGCGAGGGTGTCGAACAGCCCGGCGGTGATCCCGGGACGGTCCTTGCCGAAGATCTTGACGAGGAGGGTGGGGACGTCGGAGGTCTGCGATGCGCTCATGGTGCCATCACCGTATCTTCCCGGCCCCCGGGACAGGACCCCCGTCCCATTTCCTGAACGTGCCGCGTCCCGCTTCCGAACGCGCGGCGTCCCGCTCCCGAACGCGCCGCGTCCGGCGCGGGCGTCACCGCGTCACCGGGACGGAGCCGGCGGCTCCGGCGGTTTCGGCGGCGGCGGAGCGCCCGGCGGGGGCGGCGGCGTGACGGGCGGCCGCTGCGGGCCGGGTACGCCGCGGCGGGTGCGGCGGGACGCCGGTGACCGTCACGTCCCAGGAGACGTCCGGATCCAGGTACGGCACGGCGCACTCGGGCGGCGGCGGACCCTGCCCGCCCCGGCCCTCGCGGCCGCCGCCCCGGCCGCCCCGCCCCGGCCGGCCGGGCGGGCCCGCGGCCGCGTGACCCGTCGGATCAGCGGCCGCCCGGCCCCGGCCGGCCGGCAGCGCACCGGCCCCGCCGGCCGCCGCACCCCACACCGAGCCCAGCAGCAGGGCGTACGGGACGTCCTCGCGCAGCTCCACCCCGGCATCCACCAGGTCCACCCCCGGCACCGCCGGCGAGGCGTCCGCCGACAACCGCGTCAGCCGCACCAGCACCACCAGCGCCACCCCCGTCACCGCCCTCATCCGCACCGCGCACTCCGCGACGCCGCGCCCGGGGGTCCGTACGGCCGCCGGCACGCCCGCGGCGAGCAGCAGCGGGAACACCCCCACCACCAGCAGCCAGACCCGCCCGTCGTACTCCGCGAGCCGGGCCACCGTCACCGGCTCCCGCGTGGAGGCGGACAGCAGGTCGTCCAGCGGATCCGGCAGCAGCCGGGCCGGCTCTCCCGTGGCCCCGCCGCGCACCGGCACGAACAGCCCCAGCAGCACCCCCAGCCAGTTACCGTTCGGTGCGCCCAGCAGCGCGGCGCCCAGCACCCGCCCGGGTCGTTCGTCGCCCAGCGCCGCCCACACCGCCGCGGCCGGCCCCGCAGCCACCGCGACCAGCCCCGCCACCACCGCGGAGGCGGCGGGCCGCACCCGGGCGAGTACGGCCGGCCCGCGCCGAGACCAGCAGCGCCACCGCCGGCACCGCGAGCGCCCGCAGGCCCGCGCCCCAGCAGGGTCGGCCCGGGTGCCACGGAGAAGCCCACCCGGGTCCGCGCCTCGACCAGGTCCCCGGCGCGGTCCGGGAGCAGCCCGCCGATGTCCCCGATCCCGGACACCTCGACCTTCACCGGGGTCCTCGGCAGGCCGCGCCGTCGAGGGTGACCGCGTCGTGCCCGGCCCACGCCAGACCTCCCGCCGTCGCGACGAGCAGCGCCGTGAACGCCACGGCTCTGGCGGCCGTCCCACCCGCGCCCGCCCCGGCCCGCAGCGAGCGCGGGAACACCCCCGCCAGCACCAGGGCTCCGCCAGCGACACCCCCAAGGGCATGGCGTCCAGGGAGGTTTGGGCCCCCGCCCCGGCAACTCCGAGGACCGAGACGTCACCCGAAGGGTCCACGGTTCCACCGACCGCGAGGACCACCACCACGGCGGCCGCCATCGGCCCGAGCGAACCCCCGGCCGCGTCCGCGCCCAGCAGGTGCAGGCCCAGGCCGGCCACCCCCGCCGTCACGATCAGGGACCAGCCGAGCGGTACGCGACGGAAACCCCGGGCGAGAAGTCCCGTATCTCACTCTCCGGGTGACTTTCGACCCCGTCAACGGGCAGACGTGGACGCCCGGGCAAGGCCCGGATTCCACATACGGCGGCAGGCCTGAAATAGTTCCCCCGGATGTTCGCCATCCCTAGACTCCCTGACGTCATGGGGGATTCTCGGGGGACTTAAGTGGGGCTGGAGTGCCGGAACTCGTACTGGAATTGAATGGCAGGACCTGGACGCTCGATCCGTCCAGGTCGTACTCACTGGGGCGCGACCCCCAGGGAGACGTGGTGATCGACGATGCCCGGGTGTCGTGGCGGCACGCCACCATCGCCTGGAACGGCCAGGGTTGGGGGCTCGAGGACCACGGCAGCACCAACGGCACCTACGTGCAGGGGGCCAGAGTCCAGCAGACCGCGCTGGTGCCCGGCACGCCGGTCCACCTGGGCAACGCCACCGACGGACCGCGGCTGAATCTGAGCGCCGCCGCCGCGCCGCAGCCCGCCGTGGCGCAGCAGCAGGCGCAGCAGACCCCGGCCCAGGCGTACGCCCAGCCGCAGGCGGCGGCCTACCAGGCTCCGCAGCAGCAGCCCCAGCAGGCCTGGAACCAGCAGCCTCAGCAGCCGCAGGTCCACGTCCCGCAGCAGCAGGGCGGCGGCGCCGCGCCCCGCCAGCCGCAGGCCGCAGCGCCGGGTTACGCCGGAGACCGCAGCCCGACGACGTTCCACCAGCTCTCGCTGGGCCACGTCATGCGGATCGGCCGTGCGCTGGAGAACGAGCTGGTGGTCTCCGACCTCCAGGTCTCGCGCCACCACGCCGAGTTCCGCTCGATGCCCGGCGGCCGCTTCGAGATCCGCGACCTCGGCAGCCACAACGGCACCTACGTCAACGGTCAGCCGCTGGCGAAGTCCGGCACCCAGCTCCTCGGCCCGAACGACATCGTCGGCGTCGGCCACTCGACGTTCCGCATCGTCGGGGACCGCCTCGAGGAGTTCGTCGACACCGGTGAGGTCTCCTTCTCGGCCCGCCACCTCACCGTCACGGTCGAGGGCGGCAAGCAGATCCTCAAGGACGTCACCTTCGGCGTCCCGGAGAAGTCGCTGATCGGCGTCATCGGCCCGTCCGGCTCCGGCAAGTCGACGCTGCTCAAGGCGCTGACCGGCTACCGGCCCGCCGACCAGGGCGACGTCCTCTACGACAACCGCAACCTGTACAAGCAGTTCGCGGAGCTCCGCCAGCGCATCGGCCTGGTCCCGCAGGACGACATCCTGCACAAGGAGCTGAGGGTCAACACCGCGCTCAAGTACGCGGCCAAGCTCCGCTTCCCCGGCGACACCGCCGAGTCCGAGCGCGCCGCCCGCATCGACGAGGTGCTGCGCGAGCTCAAGCTCGACATCCACAAGGACAAGAAGATCACCGCGCTCTCCGGTGGTCAGCGCAAGCGCGTGTCCGTGGCCCTGGAGCTGCTCACCAAGCCTTCGCTGATCTTCCTGGACGAGCCGACCTCCGGCCTCGACCCGGGCATGGACCGCGACGTCATGCAGCTGCTGCGCGGCCTCGCCGACGACGGCCGCACGGTCCTCGTCGTCACGCACTCCGTCGCCGAGCTGTCGCTGTGCGACAAGCTGCTCGTCATGGCCCCGGGCGGCTCGGTCGCCTACTTCGGGCCGCCGGACGAGGCGCTGAACTTCTTCGGCTACAGCACCTGGGCGGACGTCTTCTCGGCCTTCGAAAACTACCGCGACTACGACTGGGCGGGCCGCTGGAAGGGCTCCCAGCACTACCAGCTCTACGCCGCCGAGCTCGACGCGGTCGCCCCGCAGCCGGTGGTCATGCCGTCGGCGCAGCAGATGCGCCCGACCAAGCCGCAGGGCTGGGGCTCGCAGCTGTGGACGCTGATCCGCCGCTACGTCTCGGTGATCGCGTCGGACAAGGGCTTCATGGGCCTGATGCTGATCCTGCCGGCGGTCCTGGGCGTGGTCTCCACGGTCATCCCGGCGACCTTCGGCCTGGCGCCGCCGACCCCGCCGTCGCGCTTCAACGGCGACGCGGGCACGATCATGCTGATCCTCGCGGTCGGCATGTGCTTCTCCGGCGCCGCCAACTCGGTCCGTGAGCTGATCAAGGAACGCGTCATCTACGAGCGCGAACGCGCGACCGGCCTGTCCCGGACGGCGTACCTCATGTCGAAGGTGATCGTCCTCGGCGTCATCACGGCCATCCAGGGCGTGATCATCTGTGCGATCGGCTTCGCCCCGCGCGACCTGCCCGCCGAGGGCCTGCTGATGCCGCCGGCCGTCGAGCTGTGCGTGTCGGTCATCGCGCTCGGCTTCACCTCGATGATGTTCGGCCTGGTCATCTCCTCGCTGGTGAAGACCGCCGAGAAGACCATGCCGCTGCTCGTCATGTTCGCGATCGTCCAGGTCGTCTTCACCGGCATCCTCTTCCAGGTCTACGACTCCCCGGGCCTGGAGCAGTTCGCCTGGCTGATGCCGTCCCGCTGGGCGGTCGCCGCCGCCGGCACCACGCTGAACCTCGGCAAGCTCATGCCGCCGTGGGACCAGGACAACCCGACCAACACCGACCCGCTCTGGGACGCCACGGTCGGCCAGTGGAGCCTGAACATCATCATCCTGCTGGCCATCGGCATCGCGTGCGGGTTCCTCGTGCAGCGCCTGCTGCGCCGCCACGAGCCCGAGGTCATGCGCGCGGGCAAGTAGTCGCCGGCGCGCAGTACGCGCAACGCCGAAGGGCGGCACCCGGGATCCGGGTGCCGCCCTTCGGCGTTGCGTGCGGGGTGGGCGAGGACCGCCGAAGGCCTAGTAGGCGCTGTTGACGTTGTCCATCGAGCCGTACCGGTCGGCCGCGTAGTTGCAGGCGGCGACGATGTTGGCGACCGGGTCGTACTGGTCGAACTTGGTGCCCTTGACGTGGTACGCCTTGAAGGTCGGGAGGATGACCTGGAGCAGACCCTTGCTGGGGATGCCGTTCTGGGCGTTGATGTCCCAGTTGTTGATCGCCATCGGGTTGCCGCTGGACTCACGCATGATGTTGCGGTGAATACCGGCGTAGGTGCCCGGAATGCGCTCCTTCTTCATGATGAAGAGGGCTTCCTTGATCCAGCCGTCCAGGTTGTTCGCGAACACCGGGGTGCGGGCGGCGGAGCGGCTCGCGGCGGCCTTCTGCTCGCGGGCCTTCTTCGCGGCGGCCTCGGCCTTGGCCTTGGCGGCGGCCTTGGCCTTGGCGTCGGCGTCGGCCTTGG
Organism: Streptomyces virginiae; assembly: GCF_040638905.1. Lineage (GTDB taxonomy): Bacteria > Actinomycetota > Actinomycetes > Streptomycetales > Streptomycetaceae > Streptomyces > Streptomyces virginiae_B. The sequence goes on from NZ_JBEZYV010000043.1 coordinate 35,832, forward strand.
CCTTGGCGGCGACAGCGGCGGCCTTGGCGTTGGCGTGGGCGATGACCTGCTGGGTGGAGAGGTGGCCGTACAGCGCCTTCGTCTGCGTGCCGTTGACGGCCTGGGCCCAGGCGACGGGGGCGGCGGAGATGGTGGTCTCGGCCTCGGCGGTCTCGGCGGGGACGAGGGAGAAGGCGACGGCGGCGGCGCTCAGGGTGGCGACACCGGCGATGGACAGCTTGTGTGCCTTCGTCAGACGACTGTGACCAGGGGTGCGGGAAGCAGACATGGCGGGGCAACCTCTTCGAATAGCGGGGGCCGCAGGAAGGCGCCGAGCGGATCCGGGATCCGCGGCGCCTGGCGACGGGAGCAATTCTTAGCGGCGGCAAAATGCTGTGGCAAAGGTGTGACGTACGATCCCGCTTAGTGGATCAGGGCCGGGCGCCGGGGCCCGCTGTGCGGCCCCGGCGCTACGCCTGCCCGACCTGACAGGACCTGCGCTCTTCCACTAGGGAGCTTCGTAAGTGATGTGGGTCCTATGCCGGGGCTCACATCGCCCTTACGCCGTTCTCACCACGCGTTGCTTCAGCAATGCACTCCGTGACGGTCGTCCTCCTTGAGTAGCAGATGCACGTCACCGAACTCGTGCCAGAGGCAGAGCCGGGCGAGCGCCTGGGCATACCCGAGCCGTACGGCGGCCCGACCCGCGACCGCCTCCAGCATCAGCAGGTGGGACGCCTCGGGCTCGTGCAGCCCGGTCAGCAGACCGTCCACCGCCCGCACACCGCGCTCCGGCGTCACCACCAGGTCGGTCCACCCGCCCGCCGCGCGGACCACCCCGCGCGCGTCCGCCGCCGACTCCAGCGCCCGCACCGCCGTGGTCCCCACCGCGATCACCCGCCCGCCGCCCGCCCGCGCGGCGTTCACCAGCGCCGCCGTCGTGGCCGGCACCGCGTACCGCTCCGGGTACGGCGGCTCGTGCGCCTCCTGCGAGGCCACCCCCGTGTGCAGGGTCAGCGGCGCGAACTGCACCCCCCGGCTCACCAGCCGCGCCACCAGCTCCGCCGTGAAGGGCCGGCCCGCGCTCGGCATCTCGGCCGACCCCGACCCGTCGGCCGCCGGCACCGCGAACACCGTCTGGTACGCCGACAGCGGCTGGTCGCGCTCCGTATAGGCGTACCGGATCGGCCGCCCGTGCTCCCGCAGCAGCTGCGGGACCCCGTACGGCGCGGAGGAGGGTCGCGCCCACCACAGCCGGTCCGCACCCGCCGCCAGGGGCTCCTCCAGCACCAGGCGGCGCCCGCCCGGCAGCTCCACCACCGCCCCCGCCGGCCCGCCCGGGCGCTGCCGGGTGGTCCCCCGGCCCGCCGGAGCGCGCAGCTCCACCGCCCAGCGGCCGTCGTCACCCCGGGTCGAGAAGTGCACCACCACGTCTTCGCCGCCCAGCCGGGCGTCCACGGCGGCCGCGAGGGTGGCCGAGGTGTTCACCACCAGCACGTCACCGGCGCGCAGCAGGTGCGGCAGCTCTCGGAACGCGTGCAGCGACGGCTGCGCACCGCCGGGGGACACCAGCAGCCTCACCGCGTCCCGCCCCAGCCCCGGACCGCGCTGTTCGGCCGGCACACGAGCCAATAGTTCGCGCGGAATGTCCGTTATATACAGTCCTGAAATCGACCCGCCCCCGGTCGCCCCGCTGCCGTTCATCGCTGCGGCCCGCCGCCCGCCGGGGACCCGGCCAGCCCCTCCGCCGTGTACCGCCCGCTCGGCAGGCCCTGCGCCAGCAGCCGCAGCAGCACCGGAGCCACCTCCTCCGGCGCCGGCAGCCCCGCCAGGTCCTCTCCCGGCTCGGCCGCCGCCATCATCCGCGTCCGCATCGAGCCCGGATCCGCCCACCACACCCGCAGCTCCGGCTCCTCCACCGCCAGCACCGCCGACATCAGGTCCACCGCCGCCTTGGTCGCCCCGTACGCACCCCACGTGGCGTACGGAACGACCGCGGCGTCCGAGCTGACGTTCAGCACCGCCCCCGCCGCCGAGGCGCGCAGCAGCGGCAGCCCCTCCTGGACCAGCCCCAGCGGCCCCACCACATTGACCTCGAACGCCTCGCGCAGCCCGCCCGCCGGCTGGACCGCCAACGGCACCAGCGGCTCCGCACCGAGCACCCCCGCGTTGTTCACCAGCAGGTCCAGCCCGCCCAGCCCCCGCGCGGCCGCCACCAGCGCCGCCCGGTGCGCCTCCGAGGACACGTCCCCGGCCACCGCCACGACCCGCACCCCCTCGGCCCGCTCCAGCCCGGCCGCCGTCTCCTCCAGCGCGGCCGCGCCGCGCGCGCTCAGCACCAGGTCCCAGCCCCGCGCCGCCAGCTCCCCGGCCAGCGCCCGGCCGAGCCCCCTGGACGCCCCCGTCACGATCGCCACCGACATGACAGCACCATCGCCTTCGTTCCGATCAGCAGATGCCCTCAACCTAGGAACGGCCGGGCCGCCGCCGCGTCGGCCGCCGGCCCCACCCCCACGGGTCCCTTCGGCCTAGGTCGTATGGGGTGCCCCGGGTCCCCCCACCGCCCGATCCGGCAGGCCACGGCCGCCGGTACGGTGAGGCCATGACCGCAAGCCCCCTGCCGGGCGGACCCCGCAGCGGCCTGGCCGCCGTGAGCACCGCACTGCTCGCCATGAGCCGCCGCCTGGAGGTCCGCGACGTGCTGCGCACGATCGTGGTGTCCGCCCGCGAGCTGCTGGACGCCGAGTACGCGGCCCTGGGCGTCCCCGACGACCACGGCGGCTTCGCCCAGTTCGTCGTCGACGGCATCAGCGCGGAACAGTGGCGTCGGATCGGCCCCCTGCCCCGGCAGCACGGCATCCTCGCCTCGATGCTCCACGAGAACGGCCCCGAGCGGCTCACCGACGTGCGCGAGGACCCCCGCTTCGGCGGCTGGCCCGCAGCCCACCCCGAGATGTCCGACTTCCTCGGGATGCCCGTCCGGGACGGCGAGGAGATCCTCGGAGCGATCTTCCTGGCGAACAAGCGCAGCGCGTCCGACGGCAGCGGGCGCGTCTTCACCGACGAGGACCAGGAACTCCTCTCCCTCCTCGCCCAGCACGCCGCGATCGCCCTCACCAACGCCCGCCTCTACGAACGCAGCCGCGAGCTCACCATCGCCGAGGAGCGCTCCCGCCTCGCCCACGAGCTGCACGACGCCGTCAGCCAGAAGCTGTTCTCCCTGCGCCTCACCGCCCAGGCCGCCGCGACCCTCGTCGACCGCGACCCGGCCCGCGCCAAGGACGAGCTCCAGCAGGTCGCCGTCCTCGCGGCGGAGGCCGCCGACGAACTGCGCGCCGCCGTGACCGAGCTGCGCCCGGCCGCCCTGGACGAGGACGGCCTGGTGGCCACGCTGCGCACGCACGTCCACGTACTCGACCGTGCGCACACCGCGCACGTCACCTTCACCTGTGACGGCGTACGGGCCCTTCCCGCGACCCAGGAGGAAGCGGTGCTCCGCGTCGCCCAGGAGGCCCTCCACAACGCCCTGCGCCACTCGGACGGCGACCGCGTCGAGGTCACCCTCGCCCGTACACCCACCGGTGGCGCGGTCCTCCAGGTCGTCGACTCCGGGAAGGGCTTCGACCCCGGGGCAGTACGCCGGGCGGGCCGCCATCTGGGCCTGGTCTCCATGCGGGACCGCGCGAGCGGCGTCGGAGGCCGCCTCGCCGTGCACTCGGAGCCCGGGCAGGGCACCACGATCGAGATGGAGGTCCCCGGTGGCTGACAGCACCGGCCGCAGCGGCAGCCCCATCCGGGTCCTGCTGGTGGACGACCACCAGGTGGTCCGGCGGGGCCTGCGCACCTTCCTGGAGGTCCAGGAGGACATAGAGGTGGTCGGGGAGGCCTCCGAGGGTGAGGAAGGCATCGCCCGCGCCGAGGAGCTGCGGCCCGACGTGATCCTCATGGACGTGAAGATGCCGGGCACCGACGGCATCGAGGCCCTGCGCCGGCTGCGCGAGCTGGCGAACCCGGCGCGGGTGCTGGTCGTCACCAGCTTCACGGAGCAGCGGACCGTGGTCCCCGCCCTGCGCGCCGGCGCGGCCGGATACGTCTACAAGGACATCGACCCCGACGCCCTGGCCGGAGCCATCCGCTCCGTCCACGCCGGCCACGTGCTGCTCCAGCCGGAGGTGGCGCAGGCCCTGCTCTCCCAGGACGACCAGGGCTCCCCGGCGGGCCGGCCCGGCTCGCTGACCGACCGGGAGCGCGAGGTCCTCGGCCTCATCGCGGACGGCCGCTCCAACCGGGAGATCGCCCGCGCCCTGGTGCTGTCCGAGAAGACGGTCAAGACCCACGTCTCGAACATCCTGATGAAGTTGGACCTTTCCGACCGGACCCAGGCCGCATTGTGGGCGGTCAGGCACGGAATCGCAGACTGAGGAGTCCGAATCGGACCGTCTCCTTTCCGGGCTGAGATTCATACTGTCGGGTGTATGTAGCCCACATGGCGTATCCCCGAGGGCGGGGCGGCCGTTCTTCATGGCGTGTCGCGACGGCTGGTCGCGGCCGACGTACTGGAGGAACGCGAACGTGAAGAACTTCAAGAAGGCCGCAGCCGTCACCATGATCGCGGGCGGCCTCCTCGCCGCCGGCGCCGGTGTCTCCTCGGCGCACGGCGGTGCGTCGGCGGAGGGCGAGGCCCTGAACTCGCCCGGCGTGGCCTCGGGGAACCTGCTCCAGGTGCCGGTGCACGTCCCCGTGAACGTCGTGGGCAACACGGTCAGCGTGATCGGTCTGCTCAACGGCGCCTGGGGCAACACCGGCGTGAACGCCTGACCCCACCCCGACCTGCGGCCCCGCTTCCCCCTCTCCCCGGAAGCGGGGCCGCACCCGCATGGGCCCGGCGGTGAACCGGACGGCCGCGCGCTGTACGTCGCCAACGCCGGTGCCGGCAGCGTCTCCGTGATCCACACCGACACCGGCACGGTCACCGGCGCCTTCCACGCCAGGCGGTGATCCCCCTGCTCCGGCCCTCGCCACCCCGAACGGCCGTCGCCTCCACGTCTCCCACCTCAGCTCCCACGACGTGTGGTGGTCGACACCCGGCACCGGAGGGCGACCGACCGCACCCCGCTCGGGGACCGGCCCGCACATCGAGCGCCGCCGGCGGTGCGGGCGCAGGGTGTGGGGCGGAGCCCCACGAAGCCCGGGCGCAGCCGCCCGGGGCCGTCCGCGCGACGGCGCCGTACCGTGAGCCCGCGCCTCAGCCCCGCTCGCGCGCCTCTACGGCCGAGTTGTACGCCGCCACCAGCGCCCGCCGCGCCACCCGCTCCACCGGCCGCAGCGCCTCCGCCCGCGCCGCCATCTCCGACGCGGCCACCGCACCCCCGTGCCCGCTCTCGTACGCCAGCGACACCATCAGGTCCACCCGCTGCGCCAGCGCCAGCACCCGTACCGCCCGCGCCGGATACCCCGGCGCCAGCGCGTCCTGCCCCGCCTCGGCCCGCGCCCGGTACGCCGACAGCGCCGCCTCCGACATCGGCCCGGACCCCGCCACGTCCAGCCGGGTCAACACCACGGTCGCCTCGCGCAGCGCCTCCGCCAGCTCCCGCTCCGCCTCGCCCAGCGACGGCACGTCGGCCGGCGGGGCCTCCCGTACCGGCAGCACGTGCCAGGTCACCGACACGTGGACGTCCCCGGCCGGACCGGCCTCGGCCACCTCCGGCACCAGCCCCACCGCCGCACCCACCGTGACGACCGCCTCCTCGGCCTCCAGCGCCCGCGCGTTGAACTCCGGCGGTCCGCTCAGCCCCAGCGGATGCCCCGGCGCCGGCAGCGCGACCCGCAGACCCGTGACCCCCAGCGCGCGCAGCCGGCCGAGCGCCAGCGTGAGCCCCACCGGGCCCGCCTCGCCCGGCAGCCCCTCCACCCGGTGCACGGCGTCCTCGCCCACGATCGACATCGCGGCCTCGTCGGGCGAGACCAGACCGGCCAGCAGCGCGTTCCCCCAGGCGGCCAGCCGCCCTGAACGTGGTTCGAAAAGCATCCCCCCACTTTACGGATCGCCACCCGCACCGGGCCCCGGCCCCGGACCCCATCGCGAGTGGCGTAGGTTTTCCCCTGGGGCTGCGTCTACCGGCGCACAGTGAACCGTGACTGCAAGGGGTGACAACACGCTCATGAGCGATGTTCTGGAGCTGGTGGACGTATCCGTGGTCCGCGAGGGCCGGGCTCTGGTGGACCAGGTCTCCTGGTCGGTGAAGGAGGGCGAGCGCTGGGTGATCCTCGGCCCCAACGGCGCCGGCAAGACCACACTGCTGAACCTCGCCTCCAGCTACCTCTTCCCCACCACGGGCTCCGCCACCATCCTCGGCAGCACCCTCGGCAAGGTCGACGTCTTCGAGCTGCGCCCCCGCATCGGCGTGGCCGGCATCGCCATGGCCGACAAGCTCCCGAAGCGGCAGACCGTCCTGCAGACCGTCCTCACCGCCGCCTACGGCATGACGGCGACCTGGCAGGAGGAGTACGAGGCGGTCGACGAGCAGCGCGCCCGTGCCTTCCTCGACCGCCTCGGCATGACCGAGTACCTCGACCGGAAGTTCGGCACCCTCTCCGAGGGCGAGCGCAAGCGCACCCTGATCGCCCGCGCCCTGATGACCGACCCCGAGCTCCTGCTCCTCGACGAGCCCGCCGCCGGCCTCGACCTCGGTGGCCGCGAGGACCTCGTACGCCGCCTCGGCCGCCTCGCCCGCGACCCGCTCGCCCCCTCCATGGTCATGGTCACGCACCACGTCGAGGAGATCGCCCCCGGCTTCACCCACGTCCTGATGATCCGTCAGGGCAAGGTCGTCACCGCGGGCCCCATCGACCTCGAACTGACCTCCCGCAACCTCTCGCTCTGCTTCGGCCTCCCCCTGGTCGTCGAGCGCAACGGGGCCGACCGCTGGACCGCCCAGGGCCTGCCCCTCGGCTGAGCCGGAGCCCCGCGCCGGAGCCCCGAGCCGGAGGAACCCGCACGGTCACGCTCCGGGTACGGTCCCCCGCACCCTGTCCCGACCGCGCCCGATCGACCTACCATGACCACGTGGACATCGACGCGTGGGTGTGGTGGCTCATCGGCGCGGTCGGACTGGGCATCCCCCTTGTCCTGACCGCCATGCCGGAGTTCGGCATGTTCGCCGTCGGGGCGGTGGCGGCAGCCGTCACGGCGGCCCTGGGCGGGGGAGTGGTGGCCCAAGTCCTCGTGTTCGTGGTCGTGTCGGTCGCGCTCATCGCCGTCGTCCGGCCCATCGCCAACCGCCACCGCGACCAGCGCCCCCAACACCGCAGCGGCATCGACGCTTTGAAGGGCAGGAGCGCCGTCGTCCTCGAACGCGTCGACGGCGGCGGCGGCCGGATCAAGCTCGCCGGCGAGGTCTGGTCCGCCCGCACCCTCGACGCGGACACCAGCTTCGAACCCGGCCAGTCCGTCGACGTGGTGGAGATCGACGGGGCGACCGCCGTCGTGATGTGAAAGCAGCCTGCTCGCGGCCCCCAGGTCTGCGAGACTCCGATCAACGGGGCAGCACAGACAGCCGGAAGGGCACGGGGAACCGCATGCAACCGATCATCATCGTCCTGATCATTCTGGTGGTTCTGGTCTTCATCGCACTGGTCAAGACGATCCAGGTGATCCCGCAGGCCAGCGCCGCCATCGTCGAGCGGTTCGGCCGCTACACACGCACCCTCAACGCGGGCCTCAACATCGTCGTCCCGTTCATCGACTCGATCCGCAACCGGATCGACCTGCGCGAACAGGTCGTCCCCTTCCCGCCGCAGCCCGTCATCACCCAGGACAACCTGGTCGTCAACATCGACACCGTCATCTACTACCAGGTGACCGACGCGCGCGCGGCCACGTACGAAGTGGCCAGCTACATCCAGGCCATCGAGCAACTCACCGTCACCACGCTGCGCAACATCATCGGCGGCATGGACCTGGAGCGCACCCTCACCTCCCGCGAGGAGATCAACGCCGCCCTGCGCGGGGTCCTCGACGAGGCCACCGGCAAGTGGGGCATCCGCGTCAACCGCGTCGAGCTCAAGGCCATCGAGCCGCCGACCTCCATCCAGGACTCGATGGAGAAGCAGATGCGCGCCGACCGCGACAAGCGCGCCGCGATCCTCCAGGCCGAAGGTGTCCGGCAGTCCGAGATCCTGCGCGCCGAGGGTGAGAAGCAGTCCTCCATCCTGCGCGCCGAGGGTGAGGCCAAGGCCGCCGCGCTCAGGGCCGAGGGTGAAGCACAGGCCATCCGTACGGTGTTCGAGTCCATCCACGCCGGCGACGCCGACCAGAAGCTCCTCGCCTACCAGTACCTGCAGATGCTCCCGAAGATCGCCGAAGGCGACGCCAACAAGCTCTGGATCGTGCCCAGCGAAATCGGCGACGCCCTCAAGGGCCTCTCCGGTGCCATGGGCAACTTCGGTCCACTGGGCGGCGGTTCGGGCTTCAATCCGCAGAACTCCGGCAAGGACGGCGGCGGCATCCCGGCCGCCCGGGACAAGGACGCCGCGGACCGCCGCGAACAGCCCCCCATCGACTGACCCGCCACCCCTTCCTGCATGATCAGTGAGACCCCTCGACCTTCATGGCGGGGAGGCGACTCACTCATGCGAAGGGGATGGCACCGTCCATGTCCATCTGGGAACCACTCGCGATCTTCGCCGCCGGCATCGGCGCGGGCACGATCAACACCATCGTCGGCTCCGGCACACTGATCACCTTCCCGGTGCTCCTGGCCACCGGCCTGCCACCGGTCACCGCCAACGTGTCCAACACCCTCGGCCTCGTGCCCGGTTCGATCAGCGGAGCGATCGGCTACCGCAAGGAGCTCCAAGGGCAGCGCGCCCGCATCCTGCGCCTCGGCTCCGTCTCCCTCGTCGGCGGACTCGCGGGCGCGGTCCTGCTCCTCACCCTGCCGTCCGACTCCTTCGACACGATCGTGCCCGTCCTGATCGCACTGGCCCTCGTGCTCGTCGTCCTCCAGCCCCGGCTCGCCGCAGCCCTGCGCCGACGCCAGGAAGCCGCCGGAGGCGACACCGGCCACCCCGACGGCGGCCCGGTCCTGCTCGGCGGCATGCTGTTCTCCAGCGCCTACGGCGGCTACTTCGGCGCGGCCCAGGGCGTGCTCTACCTCGGCCTGATGGGCCTGCTGATCCGCGACGACCTGCAACGGATCAACGCCGTCAAGAACGTCATCGCCGCCCTCGTGAACGGCATCGCGGCCGTCTTCTTCCTCTTCGTCGCCGAGTTCGACTGGACGGCCGTCCTGCTCATCGCCGTCGGCTCGACGATCGGCGGCCAGATCGGCGCCAAGGTCGGCCGCCGGCTCCCGCCGACGGTCCTGCGCGCAGTCATCGTGACGGTCGGAATCCTCGCGATCGTCCAGTTGTTGGTCCGCTGAGCGACGTAGATCAGCTACGCCGCTCAGCGCAGGCGGCCTAGGCGGAACGCTCCAGCCACTCCGGGAGAGCCTCCTGTCCGGCCACCCCCAGCGCGAGGAGCATGGCGTCCGCCGGAGACGGTACGAAGGGCTTCCGCAGGAGCGGCATCCCCGCCTCCTCCGGAGTCCGGGCCGCTTTGCGGTGGTTGTCCTCGGCGCAGGACGCCACCGTGTTCAGCCACGTGTCCCCACCGCCCTGGGCCCTGGGCAGCACGTGGTCCACCGTGGTCGCCCGCCTGCCGCAGTACGCGCACCGGTGCTGGTCCCGGACCAGCACCCCCCTCCGCGACCAGGGCGCATGTCTTCGGAAGGGCACCCTGACGTACCGGCAGAGCCGGATCACCCGCGGCATCGGAAGGTCCATGGTGGCGGCGCGGACACGCAGATCCGGGTGCGACTGCTCGACGACGGCCTTGTCCTGGAGCACCAGGACGACAGCCCGGTTCAGCGTCACCGTCGACAGCGGCTCGAAGCTCGCATTCAGCACCAGCGTGTCCCGCATCTCGCCCACCTCCCGTGTGCAGGCCCGCAACCACGATGGCGGCAGGCCCGCGACCACTCTCGCCGCGCGCGCCACGCGGGACAACGCAATAAAAATGCCCGGTCCTGGCCTTCTTTAGACCAGGACCGGGCGAACGCCGGGCGAACGATCAGCGCGCGCCGGGCGCCTCGTACTCGGCGACGAGCTGCGCACGCCCCAATGCGTGGAACCGCAGATGGAAGCCGACGACCGCCGGCGAGGAGTCCTCGTCCGGACCGAGCTGCTCCCGGTCCACCGCGTACACGGTGAACACGTAGCGGTGCCGCTCCCCGCGCGGCGGGGCCGCGCCGCCGAAGTCCCGCGTCCCGTAGTCGTTCCGGGCGTGCACGGCGCCCTCCGGCAGGCCCACGAAGTCCCCGGAGCCCGCCCCGGCCGGCAACTCCGTCACGGAAACGGGCAGGTCGAAGAGGACCCAGTGCCAGAACCCGCTGCCGGTGGGCGCGTCGGGGTCGAAGCAGGTCACGGCGAAGCTCTTCGTCCCCTCCGGAAAGCCCTCCCAGCGCAGGTGCGGCGAGACGTTCTTCCCCGTGAGGACCTGGGCGGCGTGCAGGTCGGCACCGTGGGAGACGTCATCGCTCGTCAAGGTGAAGGACGCGACCTCGGGGTGGAAGTCGTGCGGAAGGGGCGCCCTGCTCTGCTCTGACACTGCTGAACCTCCGGAAGGGGGGACATCGGACCGCGCCCGCGCATCGGACGCGATCCGAGCCTAGGGGGTGCCTTGGCGATCGGGCCGGATCACCAAGCCACCCCCTTAGAACCAGTTGCGCTGCGAACCGACGCTCGCAATCCACTGGTTCAGGTACGCCGTCCAGTCCGTGCCCTGGTACGACTGCAGACCCACCTGGAAGCAGCGGTAGGTGTCGCTGCCCTCGCTGAACAGCCCCGGCTTCTTGTCCATCTCCAGGACGACGTCCATCTCCCGGCCGTCCGAGACGAAGGTCAGCTCGACCTGGTTCAGACCGCGGTACTGCGACGGCGGCAGGAACTCGATCTCCTGGTAGAAGGGCAGCGTCTGCCGCGTCCCGCGGATGTGCCCCCGCTCCATGTCGGCGCTGCGGAAGGTGAAGCCGAGCTGGCGGAAGGCGTCCAGGATCGCCTGCTGCGCCGGCACCGGGTGCACGTTGATCGGGTCGAGGTCGCCCGCGTCCACCGCACGCGCGATCTCCAGCTCGGTGCTGACCCCGATGTTCATGCCGTGCAGGTGCTGACCCCCGAAGTGGGTGATCGGCGTCTCCCAGGGGATCTCCAGCGCGAAGGGCACCACGTGCAGCGCGCCGGCCTGCACCTGGAAGGCACCGCCGAGGCGCTGCTTGGTGAAGACGACGTCCTGCTTGTACTCCTGGTCACCGCCCTCGACCTCGACCCGCGCCTGCAGCCCGACGGACAGACCCTCGATCTGCTGCTCCACGGATCCGCCCTGGATCCGGACCTCGCCCTGGACGATCCCGCCCGGTACGACGTTCGGCTCGGTGATGATCGTGTCCACCGAAGCACCACCGGCACCCAGGCTCGCGAACAGCTTCTTGAAGCCCATGCTCAAACTCCCCTTGAACGATCTGGCGACTACGCCGCGACTACCCCTTACAAACGCGGAACCTTAAGTCCCGGTTGCAGGTGAGCGCGTTCCACTACGCTCGACCGGATGAGCGCGCGTCCCGACCGTACGCCCCTGCCCCGGTCCTTCTTCGACCGCCCGGTCCTCACCGTGGCCCCGGACCTCCTCGGCCGCACCCTGGTCCGTCGTACCGAGGAGGGCCTCCTCGAGCTGCGCATCACGGAGGTCGAGGCGTACGAGGGGGAGTCCGATCCGGGTTCGCACGCCTACCGCGGGCGCACGGCACGGAACGCCTCGATGTTCGGCCCTCCCGGACACGCGTACGTCTACTTCATCTACGGCATGTGGTTCAGCCTCAACCTGGTGTGCGGTCCGCCGGGCCACGCGAGCGGGGTCCTGGTGCGGGCGGGCGAGATCACGGTCGGTGCCGACCTCGCCGCCAAACGTCGAGTTTCAGCCAGAAACCCGCGAGAGTTCGCCAAAGGCCCGGCCCGTCTGGCCACGGCTCTGGACGTGGACCGCTCGCTGGACGGGACTGACCTCTGCGGGGGCCCCGATTCCCCCTTGTCCCTCCTCGCGGGTACGCCCACCTCGCCCGACCTGGTGAGCAGCGGTCCGCGCACGGGAGTCGGCGGAGCCGGCGCGGACCACCCGTACCGCTTCTGGGTCACCCACGATCCGACGGTGAGCCCGTACCGCGCCCACGCGCCGCGCCGCCGCTCAACTTGACTCGTCCTTGCCGGACGCCTAACGTAGTTCGAGCCGCTTTTACGGGGCACTGCCATCGGCAGACCCCCGGAGCGGCCAACCCACTACCTACGACTTGCCCCTGGCGGGGTCCTGTTCGGCATGCCCGAATTCCCGGCCGGTGACTCGATTATGAGTCGCAAGGAGAAAGCGCTAACGTAGTGGAAGCCGAAAGGCAAAGACCCCCAATGGTCACCGAATTCAAATCCGAACCGACTGCGACTTTCGAGAAGCAGGGCGCGGAAATGATCTGGTAGAGTCGGAAACGCAAGACAGCAGAACGAAAGCCCGGAGGAAAGCCCGCGAGGGTGAGTACGAAGGAAGCGTCCGTTCCTTGAGAACTCAACAG
>NZ_JBEZYV010000044.1:0-48383 GCF_040638905.1 Streptomyces virginiae
GTCTCTCGCGTGTATTTGTTCCTCCGGCCCCACAACTCCCACCCCCACCCCGGGGGGCCCGGGGGCGTGGGGCCCGCGGCCCCACCGGTCGTTCGTGCGGCGTCCGTCAGCAGCCGAGCAGGCGGCTGCCGAGGTAGCCCTGGATCTGGTCCAGGGAGACGCGCTCCTGCTTCATGGTGTCGCGCTCGCGCACGGTCACCGCGTTGTCGTCCAGGGTGTCGAAGTCGACGGTGACGCAGAACGGCGTACCGATCTCGTCCTGGCGGCGGTAGCGGCGGCCGATGGCGCCCGCGTCGTCGAACTCGATGTTCCAGTTCTTGCGCAGGTCGGCGGCCAGGCCCTTGGCCTTCGGCGACAGCTGCGCGTTGCGGGACAGCGGCAGGACGGCGACCTTGATCGGGGACAGGCGCGGGTCGAGGCGCATCACGGTGCGCTTCTCCATGACGCCCTTGGCGTTGGGGGCCTCGTCCTCGTTGTAGGCGTCGAGCATGAAGGCGAGCATGGCGCGGTTCACACCGGCCGCCGGCTCGATGACGAACGGGGTGTAGCGCTCACCGGCCTCCTGGTCGAAGAAGGTGAGGTCCTGGCCGGAGGCCGCGGAGTGCGCCTTGAGGTCGTAGTCGGTGCGGTTGGCGACGCCCTCGAGCTCGGAGAACTCGCTGCCACCGAAGTTGAAGCGGTACTCGATGTCGGCGGTGCGCTTCGAGTAGTGGGACAGCTTCTCCTTCGGGTGCTCGTACCAGCGGATGTTCTCCTCACGGATGCCGAGGTCGCGGTACCAGTTCCACCGCTCCTGCATCCAGTACTCCTGCCACTGCTCGTCCTCGCCGGGCTTGACGAAGAACTCCATCTCCATCTGCTCGAACTCGCGGGTGCGGAAGATGAAGTTGCCCGGCGTGATCTCGTTGCGGAAGGACTTGCCCATCTGCGCGATGCCGAAGGGCGGCTTCTTGCGCGAGGTGACCTGGACCTGGGCGAACTGCGTGAAGATGCCCTGCGCGGTCTCGGGGCGCAGGTACGCCTTGGAGCCGGTGTCCTGGGTCGGGCCGAGGTGGGTCTCCAGCATGCCGGAGAACTGCTTGGGCTCGGTGAACTGGCCCTTCACACCACAGTTGGGGCAGTTGATGTCGGCCAGGCCGTTCTCGGGGAGGCGGCCGTGCTTGGCCTCGTACGCCTCTTCGAGGTGGTCGGCGCGGTGGCGCTTGTGGCAGGAGGTGCACTCGGTCAGCGGGTCCGAGAAAGTGGCGACGTGGCCGGAGGCCACCCAGACCTCGGGGGCCAGGATCACGGACGAGTCGAGACCGACGACGTCCTCACGCCCGGTGACCATCGCCTTCCACCACTGGCGCTTGATGTTCTCCTTGAGCTCGACACCGAGCGGGCCGTAGTCCCAGGCAGCCCTGGAGCCGCCGTAGATCTCACTGCACGGGAAAACGAAGCCACGGCGCTTGCTCAGGCTGACGATGGTTTCGATCTTGTCGGCGGCCACGGTGCTCTCTTCATTACGAGGACGAACGGCGAAGTCTTTAGGTTACCGGCGCCCGCACCCCCGCTTTCAAATCGGTTCCCCTTCCACGCCCGCCCGCCCGGCCCTCCCACCTGGGTTTTTGACAATCGTTTCCATCTTTGATGAAAATGGATGTCATGAACGTACGACGCCTCATACCCGCCGCCGCCCTCGCCGGCGCCGTCGCCCTCGGCGCCACGGCCCTGACCTCCTGCTCCGGAGCGGGTGCCGCCGGCGGCGAGGACGGCAAACTCGGCGTGACGGCGTCGTTCTACCCCCTCCAGTTCGTCGCCGAGCAGATCGGCAAGGAGCACGTGAAGGTCGACGGCCTGACCAAGCCGGGGGTCGAACCGCACGATCTGGAGATCACTCCCAAGCAGACCGCGCAGCTCGGCGAGGCCGACGTGGTCCTCTACCTCAAGAACCTGCAGCCCGCCGTCGACAAGGCCGTCGCCCAGTCCGGCGTGAAGAACATCGTCGACGCAGCCACCCTCACCGAGCTGGAGGCCCACGGCGCCTCCGACCACGACCACGCCGCCGAGGAGGCCCACGCCGAGGGCGAGGGCCACGACCACAGCCAGGGCGAGGGCGGCACCGACCCCCACGTCTGGCTCGACCCGGTCAAGTACGCGGAGATCGTCAAGGGCGTCGGCGCGGCCCTGGAGAAGGCCGACCCCGGCCACGCGGCGGACTACAAGAAGAACACCGACGAACTGGTCGGCAAGCTGGCGGCGTTGGACACCGAGTTCAAGGACGGCCTGAAGAACACGGCCTCCAGGACCTTCATCACCACCCACTCCGCCTTCGGATACCTCGCCGAGCGCTACGGCCTCGACCAGGAGGGCATCTCCGGCGTCGACCCCGAGTCCGAGCCGAGCCCGGCCCGGATGAAGGATCTTCAGGCGGTCGCGAAGAAGGACAATGTCACCACCGTGTTCTTCGAGACGCTGGCCAGCGACAAGACGGCCAAGACCCTCGCCACGGACACCGGCCTGAAGACCGACGTCCTCGACCCGCTCGAGGGCATCACCGACACGTCCCAGGGCGCCGACTACTTCGAGGTCATGCGGTCCAACCTGAAGAACCTCCAGAAGGCACTCGGAGCCAAGTGATTACAGCAGCAACGGAGGCGCGAGCCATGCAGTCCCCGCCCCGACCGGCCGACGACCGGCCCGTCATATCCCTGCGCGGGGCCAAGGCCTCGCTCGGCTCGCGCCCCGTGCTGCGCGGAATCGACCTCACCGTCCGGCGCGGCGAGGTCGTCGCCCTGCTCGGAGCCAACGGCTCCGGCAAGTCCACGGCCGTCCGCGCCGTGGTCGGCCAGGTCCCGCTGAGCGACGGCTCCCTCAGCCTCTTCGGCACCGACTTCAAGCGCTTCCGCGACTGGTCGCGCGTCGGGTACGTCCCGCAGCGCACCACCGCCGCCGGCGGCGTCCCGGCCACCGTCCGCGAGGTCGTCTCCTCCGGCCGGCTCGCCCGCTCCCGCTTCGGGCTCCTACGCAAGGCCGACAAGGCCGCCATAGAGCACGCCCTGGCCCTGGTCGGCATGGACTCGCACGCCGACGTCTCGGTGGACGCCCTCTCGGGCGGCCAGCACCAGCGCGTCCTCATAGCCCGGGCGCTCGCCGTCGAACCCGAACTGCTGATCATGGACGAGCCGATGGCGGGCGTGGACCTCGCCAACCAGGAGGTCCTGGCGAGCGCCCTGCGCGCGCAGGTCGCCGCCGGCTCCACCGTCCTGCTCGTCCTGCACGAGCTGGGCCCGCTGGAGCCCCTGATCGACCGCGCCGTCGTGCTGCGCGACGGCTGCGTCGTCCACGACGGCCCGCCGCCGGAGGCCGTGGGCCAGCACGCCCTGCCGGGTCACGACCACGTACACCCCCACGCGGCGCACGACGCCGAGCCCCTGCGGACGGGACTGCTGAGCTGATGGACATTCTCGACTACGCCTTCATGCAGCGAGCGCTGATCGCGGCCGCCCTGGTCGGCATCACGGCCCCCGCCATCGGCACGTACCTCGTCCAGCGCCGCCAGGCGCTCATGGGCGACGGCCTCGGCCACGTCGCCATGACCGGTGTCGCTCTCGGTTTCGTCCTCCAGACCAGCCCGGTCTGGATGGCGACCCTCGTCGCCGTCGTCGGCGCCGTCGGCATGGAGCTGATCCGCGCCCGCGGCAGGACCAGCGGGGACGTCGCCCTCGCCATGCTCTTCTACGGAGGCCTGGCCGGCGGTGTGATGATCATCAACCTCGGCGGCGGCCAGACGGCCAGCCTCCTGGGCTCCATGTTCGGCTCGATCACCACGGTCGCCACCGAGGACGTCACCGCGATGGCGATCCTCGCCGCGTTCGTCCTCGCCGTCGCGGTCGGTCTGCGCAGGCAGCTCTTCGCCGTCTGCCAGGACGAGGAGTTCGCCCGGGTCACCGGGCTGCCCGTACGCGCCCTGAACCTGCTGATCGCGGTCACCGCCGCGGTCACCGTCACCGTCGCCATGCGCATCGTCGGCCTGCTGCTGGTCAGCGCGATGCTGGTGATCCCGGTCGCCGCCGCCCAGCGGCTCACCCGCAGCTTCGCCACCACCCTGGGCCTGGCCATGGCCATCAGCGTCACCGTCTCCCTGACCGGCACGGCGGCCACCTACTACATCAACGTGCCCTCGGGCGCGACGATCGTGCTGCTCGCGATCGGCGTCTTCGTGGTGCTGACCGCCCTCTCCGCTCCCCTGGCCCGCCGCCGGGCCAAAGCCGCCCCGGCGGTCGAAGAGGTCTGCACGCGCGACGATGTGAAGGTCTAGCGGGCTGGCACAATGGCCGCAGGCCTATACGAGGAGGAACCGGTGGCGACTGCGCCTGGCGAGATGAATACCGCGCCAGTACGAGGACGATCCACCCGCCAGCGGGCCGCAGTGGCTGCGGCGCTGGACGAGGTGGACGAGTTCCGCAGCGCCCAGGAACTCCACGACATGCTCAAGCACCGTGGTGACTCCGTGGGCCTGACCACCGTCTACCGCACCCTTCAGTCCCTCGCGGACGCCGGAGAGGTCGACGTCCTGCGCACCAGCGACGGCGAGTCCGTGTACCGCCGCTGCTCCACCGGCGATCACCACCACCACCTGGTCTGCCGCAAGTGCGGCAAGGCCGTCGAGGTGGAGGGTCCGGCCGTGGAGAAGTGGGCGGAGTCCATCGCGGCCGAGCACGGCTACGTGAACGTCGCCCACACGGTGGAGATCTTCGGCACCTGCGCCGACTGCGCGGCCGCCCTCTAGATCCGGTTCAGGTTCCGGTCCAGGATCGCCCGGATCCGGTCCGCGTCCGCAGGGTCGGCGAGGCCCCGCTTCGGCAGCACCATCACCGTGAGCGCCTGCCTGTCGGCCGAGAACACCGCGAAGTGGGCCGGCGTCTCCGCGTAGTGCGCCAGCGCGGTCCACCGGTGGTGCGTGGAGGTCCCCGACCCGGTGACCGCCACCCCGTCGCCGTCGACGACCGCCCGGCAGTCGCCCGCCGCGTCGAGCACGCCCCGGTGCGCCCGGGCCATGATCCGGTGCCCGGAGAACACGAAGACCCAGCTGAAGACGACGAGCGCGAGCAGCCCGGCCGACACGGGCTCCGGCCCGCCGTCCTGCCAGATCAGCGCCGCGGCGAGCACCGGGCCCAGCAGGCCGAGGAGGAACCACGGCCGTCGCTGGCGACGCCCGGCCGGGGTCCGGTTGCGCAACCTCAGCGCCTCGGCCATGTCCACCACCGTCGGCCGGTAGCGGAGCTCGATCGCCTGCCCGCCCCCTGCCGCCTCGTGTATCCGGTACAGCTGATCCCCACCCGTATCGTCCATGGGCAGGGATCCTAGGCCGGAGCCCGTCAGCCCGCCGCGCCGGGTGCCTCCGGCTGGTTGGGGACGGCGCCGCCGAAGCGGCGGTCTCGCTGGGCGTACTCCAGGCACGCCGCCCAGAGGTTGCGCCGGTCGAAGTCCGGCCACAGCACGTCCTGGAAGACCATTTCGGCGTACGCGCTCTGCCAGATCAGGTAGTTGGAGGTGCGCTGCTCGCCGCTCGGGCGCAGGAACAGGTCCACGTCCGGCATGTCCGGGTAGTAGATGTACTTGGCGAAGGTCTTCTCGTTGACCTTCGACGGGTCGAGCCTGCCCGCCGCCACGTCCCGGGCGATGGCCTGCGCCGCGTCGGCGATCTCCGCGCGGCCGCCGTAGTTCACGCAGAAGTACAGGGTCATGGCGTCGTTGTCGACGGTCTGCTCCTGCGCCACCTGCAGCTCCTGGACGACCGACTTCCACATCTTCGGCATGCGGCCGACCCAGCGGATGCGGATGCCGAGCTCGTTCATCTCGTCGCGGCGCCGCCGGATGACGTCGCGGTTGAAGTTCATCAGGAAGCGGACCTCGTCGGGCGAGCGCTTCCAGTTCTCCGTCGAGAAGGCGTACAGGGACAGGTTCTTGACGCCCATCTCCAGGCAGCCCTTGAGCACGTCGAGCACGACGCCCTCGCCGACCTTGTGCCCTTCGGTGCGGGGCAGGCCGCGCTCCTTGGCCCAGCGGCCGTTGCCGTCCATGACGACGGCGACGTGGTTCGGGACCAGCTCGCCGGGGATCTTCGGCGGGACCGCACCGGAGGGGTGCGGCTCGGGAACCTTGTACTCCCGGCGAGAGCGTCCCAGAATCCCGCGTCGTGCCATGTGCCCAGCTCCTATTTCTCGACGTATCGCAGGGAGCGTAGCCCGCGCTCCAGATGCCAGTGCAAATAGGCGGAGACCAGCCCGCTGCCCTCCCGCACGTGACGCGCCTCACACGCGTCGGCATGCCCCCAGTCGCCCGTCAGCAGGGCGCTGAGCAGGGCGATGGCCTCCGACGAGGGTACGACGCTGCCGGGCACCCGGCAGTCCCCGCATATGACCCCGCCCGCGGCGACGGAGAAGTGCCGGTTGGGGCCGTGGATCCCGCACTTCGCGCAGTCCTCGAAGCTGGGTGCGTAGCCGTTGACGGCGAGCGAGCGCAGCAGGAAGGCGTCCAGGATGAGGTGCGGTTCGTGTTCGCCGCGCGAGAGCGTGCGCAGGGCTCCGACGAGCAGCAGGTACTGCTGTACGGAGGGCTCTCCCTCGTTCTCGGTGAACCGCTCGGCGGTCTCCAGCATGGCGGTGCCGGCGGTGTAGCGGGCGTAGTCGGTGACGATGCCGTTGCCGTACGGGGCGATGATCTCGGTCTGGGTGCAGAGCGGCAGGCTGCGGCCCACCAGTTCGCTGCCGCGGGCGAAGAACTGCACGTCGGCGTGGGAGAAAGGTTCCAGCCGGGCGCCGAACTTGGACTTGGTGCGCCGCACCCCGCGGGCGACCGCCCGTACCCGTCCGTGGCCCCGGGTCAGCAGCGTGATGATGCGGTCCGCCTCACCCAGCTTCTGGGTGCGCAGCACGATGCCGTCGTCGCGGAACAGACTCATGCGCCCATTGTCCCGTACGGGGACCCGCCCGGAGACAGCGACGACCCCTCGCCCGGACGTCGGTCCGGGCGAGGGGTCAGCACCCCTTGGGAGGATCAGGGAGCGGACGGGGACGGCGTGGGGTCGGCGTCGTCCGCCTTCTCGGCCGAGGCGGCGGGGGCGGCGGAGGCCGCGGCCTGGGCCGGTACCGCTGCAGGGACCTCGGGGGCCTCGGCGGCCGTGGCGTCGGAGCCGGGCGCGGTGTCGACCTCGGCCTCGGCGAGGGCCTGGGCTCCCGCCTCCGGGGCGTCGTGGGCGTTGTCCTCGGCCAGGCCGTTGAAGATGAGGTTGAGCACGATGGCGGCCGTGGCGCCGAGGGTGACACCGCTGTTGAGCAGCGAGGACAGGTCCGCGTCCATGTGCTTGGTGAAGAAGACCGGGACGGTCGCCGGGAGCAGGGCGAAGGCGAGGGAGACGCCGACGATCAGGGCGTTCTTCTCTTCCTTGAGGTCCACCTTGCCCAGGGTCTGGATGCCGGCCAGGGCGACCATGGCGAACATGACGGTCGCGGCGCCGCCGAGGACGCCGTGCGGTACGGCGGCGACGATCGCGGCGGCCTTGGGCAGCAGACCGAGGACGATCATGAAGACGCCCGCGGCGACGACCACGAAGCGGCTCTTCACCTTCGTCATCCGCACCAGGCCGACGTTCTCGGCGAAGGCCACGTACGGGAAGGAGTTGAGGACACCGCCGAGGGCGGTGGCGGCGCCGTCGGCACGCAGGGCGCGGGCCACGGTCTCGCTGTCGACCTCCTTGCCGACGATGTCGCCGACCGCGTAGGTGTCACCGGTCGTCTCCACCATGGTGATCAGCATGACGATGAGCATCAGGACGATCGGGAACCACTCGAACTTCGGGACGCCGAAGTGGAAGGGGGTAGTGACGCCGATCCAGTCGGACTTGCCCACGTCGCCGAACTTCGCGTCGCCGAGGAGGAAGGCGACCCCGGTGCCGACGACCAGGCCGAGGAGGATCGCGATGCTGGAGAGGAACGGCTTGCCGATCTTCATCAGGATGAGGATGAAGAGCATCGTGCCGCCGGCGTAGGCGAAGTTCTCGGGCTCGCCGAAGTCGGGGCTGCCGAGGCCGCCGGCGGCGTCGTTGAGGCCGACCGGGATCAGGACGATGCCCAGGACGGTGATCACCGTGCCGGTGACGACCGGCGGGAAGAGCCGCATCACCGTCCGGAACGCCTTGGCGGGCAGCCAGGCGAAGGCGAAGGTGGCGATGCCGGCGGTGATGACCGCGCCGTAGATGACCAGCAGGGCGGCCGTTCCGCCGCCCGCTCCGAGGCCGATGGCGATCATCGGTGACACGGCGGTGAAGGTCACGCCCTGGATCAGCGGCAGTCGCGCGCCGATCCGGCCGATGCCCCAGGCCTGGATGATCGACGCGATGCCGCAGGTGAAGAGGTCCGCGTTGATCAGGTAGACCAGCTGTTCAGGGCTCAGCTTGAGTGCGCTGCCCACGATGATCGGGACGATCACCGCGCCGGCGTAGAAGGCGAGTAGGTGCTGGAAGCCGTACAGCGCGAGCTTGGGGAGGGGGAGCACCTCGTCGACCGGGTGCGTGCTCTGCTTTCCGCCAGTGGAAAGCCGGGCGGCGACACGTGCCATCTCAGCCTTGCCCTTCAAGGTAGGTAAGTGAGAGGAGATCTGGTTATCCCTGGGCGAAGTGGGTCGTTATCCCGTTGGTTCGCCAGGGTTTTCAGTACGTTCACGTGGGTCGAAGTCCCGCTGTGCGGGGCGGCGGCTTCTCGGCGTGTGACCGGAATTGAACGCCTGTGGGAGGCCTCACAGATATCGTCGACTTCTACAAACTGTTGACCTCACCGGGCACCAGATCTGTAGATTTCTCCAGTGGTGGAGAATCCGGCGCAGGGGTATGAGCCGGGCCTTCCGAAGGAAGGTGATCCGGCTCTGCGAGTGCAAACCACACTGGCTGCGAGCTGCCACGACGCGCTTTGCGGCCCTTCGGTGGAGCAAAAGAGAAGGGCCCCTTCCGGCGCCCCTGAAGGCGGCCGGAACGGGCCCGGAGTCGTCGACTCCGCTGTTCACAAAGTGTTCACCAGGCGAGATTTCGGCCCCCACGAGGCCGGATCGTTACGTCCGACCGACTCGTTCCGGACGGTTCCGGGGCGGCTCCGGCTCCCTTCAGGGCGCGCGCACCGCCGACAGCAGCCGGGTCACCTCGTCCGCGCCGATCCGCAGCGCCGACCCCACGGTGGCCAGCACCTCGCGCTCGGCCGGGATGTACGGGCCGTCCGCGAGGGCGATCCGCGCGCCCTGGAGCAGGATCGACTCCCGGCCCGGGCCGGCCAGGTGCGGGGCGAGCGGCTCCAGGGCCTCGTGGAGCTCTATCGACAGCGCGGCCCCGCAGCACTCCGGGATGTCGTACAGCCCGAGCCGGCCCTCGTCCGTGGACAGCGCCTCCACGAGGGACTCCAGCTGCTCCTCGGTGCAGTCCTGGAAGCCCGCGGCCCGTACGGCGCACACGGCCGCCTCCAGCGCGCTGCGCGAGGCGGTCCCGCCGGCCGTGAGCACGGCCAGCGCCACGGTGTGCACGGCGTCGCGCAGGAGCGCGGTGAACCGGGTGGTGGTGAGGTGGTCCAGGACGCCGGTGCCGAAGCGCGCGCGGCAGCCCTGGCACTCGACCACGGGCCCCGCCTGCCCGCGCGGCAGCAGCGGCACCCCGAGGACGGTGAACCGGCGGCGGCCGGTGCGCCTGCGGTAGTTGCGGTCCCCACCGCAGTCCGGGCAGAAGAACTCCCCGTCACCCACGGTGCTCCAGGTGGTACGGATGCCCCAGACCGTCAGCTTCCGGCCGTCCCCACCCCGAACTGGCAGCACGTCGCACCTCCGTGGTCGTCCGGCAGCATCGCCGGGTTGGCGTGATGTTAGCCACATCGGTGAGGATGCGTCAGTCGTGCGACAAGACAACATGTCCCCCGCCCGGGAGTTGGCCGATCTGCACCCCCGGTTCCGCTCAGGGGCTGCCGCATGAACGAGCAGTCGTGTCTGGTGACGGGGCCGCGAGCGGCATCGGCCGGGCCACCGCCGTGCTGATGGCACCCTCCGGTGCCAGGTGACCGGGGCCGATATCAACGGCCCCGGGGTCGAGGCGCCGCGTACGGATCTGGCCGCCGAGGGCCACACGATCACCGCGGTGCGCGGTGACGTCTCCGATCCGGACGACAACCGGACGATGGCCGCCGCCGCCGTGGAGCCTACGGGGCGCCTCGACGTCGCCGTGGCGAACGCCGGGGTACTCCCTCTTTCGGACGTACGGGAGACCACCGCGCGGGCCTGGGACCACGTCATGGCCATCGGGCCTGTGGACGGCGGCTACCTGGCCCGCTGACGCGCCCCGCGGCCCGGGGGACGACGGAGCCCCGTTCCTCCGGCCGGAGGAGCGGGGCTCACGTACGAGTGGTCAGCGCCCCGCGCGGTTGACGGCGGAGATGACCGCCTTCAGGGAGGCGCGGGTGGTGTTGGCGTCGATGCCGATGCCCCACAGGACACGGCCGTCGATCGCGCACTCGATGTAGGAGGCGGCCACGGCGGACGCGCCCTCGCTCATGGTGTGCTCGGTGTAGTCCAGCAGGCGGGCGTCGACGCCGATGCCGGCCAGCGCGTCGAAGAAGGCCGAGATCGGACCGTTGCCGGTGCCGTTCAGGACCGTCTCCACGCCGTCCACGACCGCCTCGACGGTCAGCGTGTCCGTGCCGTCCTTGTCGGTGGCCGTCGAGCCGGAGCGCAGCTGGATGCGGCCCCACGGGTTCTCCGGGTTGGGCAGGTACTCGTCGCAGAACACGTCCCAGATCGCCTTGGGCGTGACCTCGCCGCCCTCGGCGTCCGTCTTGGCCTGGATGATCCGGGAGAACTCGATCTGCATGCGGCGCGGCAGGTCCAGCTTGTGGTCGTTCTTCAGGACGTACGCGATGCCGCCCTTGCCGGACTGCGAGTTGACCCGGATGACCGCCTCGTAGGAGCGACCGACGTCCTTGGGGTCGATGGGCAGGTAGGGGACCGCCCACTCGATGTCGTCGACGGTCTTGCCCTGGGCGGCCGCGTCGGCCTCCATGGCGTCGAAGCCCTTCTTGATGGCGTCCTGGTGGGAGCCGGAGAAGGCGGTGTAGACCAGGTCGCCCGCGTAGGGGTGGCGCGGGTGGACCGGCATCTGGTTGCAGTACTCGCTGGTGCGGCGGATCTCGTCGATCTGCGAAAAGTCGATCTGCGGGTCGATGCCCTGGGAGAACAGGTTCATGCCCAGCGTGATCAGGTCGACGTTGCCGGTGCGCTCACCCTGCCCGAACAGGCAGCCCTCGATGCGGTCGGCGCCGGCCATCAGGGCCAGCTCGGCGGCGGCGACGGCGGTGCCGCGGTCGTTGTGCGGGTGGACCGAGATGCAGATGTGCTCGCGACGGGTCAGGTTGCGGGCCATCCACTCGAAGCGGTCCGCGTGGGTGGACGGCGTCGAACGCTCCACGGTGGCGGGCAGGTTCAGGATGATCTCGCGGCCCTCGGCCGGCTGCCAGACGTCACAGACGGCCTCGCAGACCTCCAGGGCGAAATCCAGCTCGGTGTCGGTGAAGATCTCCGGACTGTACTGGTAGCCGAAGGTGGTCTCCGGGCCCAGCAGCTTCTCCGCGTACTCCATGACCAGGCGGGTGCCGTCGACGGCGATCTGCTTGATCTGCTCCTTGGAGCCGCGGAAGACGACCCGGCGGAAGGTCGGCGCGGTCGCGTTGTACAGGTGCACGGTGGCGCGCTTGGCGCCGACCAGGGACTCGACGGTCCGCTCGATCAGGTCCTCGCGGGCCTGGGTCAGTACGGAGATGGTCACGTCGTCCGGGATCGCGCCCTCTTCGATGATGGAGCGCACGAAGGCGAAGTCGGTCTCGCCGGAGGACGGGAAGCCGACCTCGATCTCCTTGTAGCCCATGCGCACCAGCAGGTCGAACATCTCGCGCTTGCGGGCCGGGGTCATCGGGTCGATCAGCGACTGGTTGCCGTCCCGCAGGTCGGTGGACAGCCAGCGGGGGGCCTTGGTGACGCGGGCATCGGGCCAGGTGCGGTCCGGGATGTCCACCTGCTCGTACGAGCCGTACTTGTGGATCGGCATCCCGGAGGGCTTCTGGGAGTGGGTCGCGTTCGTGATGGGCGTGGGGCGACCGACAAAAGGCTGCTGGCTCATGGCGTTGGGCTCCTCGCGTGTCCGCGGTAGTTCGCTGGGACGGCCGACGGCGGTCGTAAAAACCGCAACACCAAACTCCGCGGGGAGGGGGCCGGCCTACGACTACAGACCCTCGCCGCGGCAGCTAAGGAGAAGCAGCCCGAAACGCATGATGGGCCGAGCCTAGCCGAGCTGCGCCGTAACGCGAGGACCTGTTTCAGTATGCAAGACCCGAGCGTCCGATTTGCACCAAATGTGAGCCAAGCCTCGTTCGCTGGGTTCAGGTCGGGGCGATCCCCCGAAAAACCCCTCGGAGCGGCCGTGCGATCACACCAGGCACGTTTCTGCAGCGGGGGACGTGACACAACCGAATGAATCATGGTTGCACCTAGTGACACCGAGGTGACACGGTGCCACATTGCCGGGCATGGATGCCTCCCACACTCAGCGCTTCCCCGTCTTCTGCACGGTCGTGCCGCCGCACCTCCTCGACAAGGCCGCACTGTCCGGCAACACCCGGCGCGCCGACCTCGCCCAGCGCACCCTCGAACGCGACTCCCTGCTGCGCACCCGGCGCCGCGTCACCGCCGTGCGCGGGATCGTGCCCACGCTCGCCGCGCCCGCCGGCGACGACCCTCAGCGGACGATCTTCGACGCCCAGCACCGCACGCAGCTCCCCGGGACGAAGGTCCGCGAGGAGGGCGACCCGCTGAGCAAGGACGCAACCGTGAACCGCGCCTACGCGGGACTCGGGGCGACGTACGAGCTGTTCCTGAAGGGCTTCGGGCGCCGCTCGATCGACGATTCCGGACTCCCGCTGGAAGCCAGCGTCCACTACGGCGAGGACTACAACAACGCCTTCTGGGACGGCCGGCAGATGGTCTTCGGCGACGGGGACGGGGACCTCTTCCTCGATTTCACCGTGTCGGTGGACGTCATCGGGCACGAGTTGACGCACGGCGTCACCCAGTACACGGCGAACCTGCGCTACCGCGGCCAGTCGGGCGCCCTGAACGAGTCCATGTCGGACGTCTTCGGCTCCCTGATCAAGCAGTACTCGCTGGAGCAGACGGCCGAGGAGGCCGACTGGCTGATCGGCGCCGGCCTGCTCGGCCCCGACGTGACCGGGGTCGCGTTGCGCTCGATGAAGGCGCCGGGCACGGCGTACGACGACGACGAGCTCGGCAAGGACCCGCAGCCGGCCACCATGGACGACTACGTGAACACCCACAGCGACAACGGCGGCGTCCACATCAACTCGGGCATCCCCAACCACGCCTTCTACATCGCGGCGACCGAGCTCGGCGGCAAGGCCTGGGAGCGGGCCGGACAGATCTGGTACGACACCCTGACCGGCGGGGACCTCACCCCGAAGGCGGACTTCGCGGACTTCGCCCGGCTCTCGACGGCGGCCGCCGCCACCCGGTACGGGGACGGCGGGGCGGAGCACCAGGCCCTTCAGAAGGCGTGGTCGGCCGTGGGCGTCCCGCTGGCGGGGTAGAGGGCTCCCATGCGGATTCAGGTGGTGAGGACGGGCGGCTTCGCGGGAATCGAGCGCCGGGCCGAGGTGGACACCTCGGGCCTGGCGGACGAGGAGGAATGGAAGGCCCTGGCCCAGCTCGCCCTGCGGCCCGGTCCGCCGGGCGACCCGGCGGACCGGGTGCGGGACGGCTTCTCGTACCGGATCACGGTGGACGGGCGGACGGTCTCCTGCGCCGAGCCGCGCCTGTCGGAGGCCCAGCGGGCGCTGATCTCACGGGTCCTGAAAGAAGGTGCCTGAGGGACGCCCTTGCGCTTGGATGACCGGATGACCAATCACATGATCGATCCGATGCTGTCCGAGCTGGAGCGGTACTACGACGCGGTGCCGCGGGTGGGCGGGGCCCGGGCCGAGGACTTCGGGCCGCTGACCCTGTTCGTCCAGGAGGGCTCGGGCTGGCCGTTCTACGCGCGGCCCGCGCTCGGCGGCTCCGACGCGAGCGCCGCCGACGTGCAGCGGGTGCTCGCCCGCCAGCGCGAACTCGGCGTGCCCGAGGCCTTCGAGTGGGTCGCCGAGACCAGCCCCGCGCTGCGCCCCGCCGTGGAGGCGGCGGGGCTCCATGTCCACGCGCACCCGCTGATGGTGCTGGAGGCCGGCGAAGAGCTGCCCCCGCATCCGGAGGTGCGGCTGCTCGACGCCGAGGACCCCCTGCTGGCCGCCGCGGTGGCGGTCCCTGGGCTGGCCTTCGCCGCCCCGGGGACCGCCGTGGGCAAGGCCGGCCCGGCAGAGCTGGCGGCTGCGGCGGCGGACCCGGCGGTGGAGCCGCACCGGGCGAACGTCTCGGCGAAGCTCGCCGCGGGCACCTCGGGGATGGCCGCGGCGGTGCGGGACGGCGTGGTCCTGTGCTCGGGCATGTTCAACCCGGTCGGCGACGTCGCCGAGGTGGTGGGCGTCGGCACCCTCCCGTCGGCCCGCCGCCAGGGCCTGGCCCTCGGGGTCACCGCGGCCCTCGTCGCGCAGGCCCGCGAGCGGGGCGCCCGTACGGTCTTCCTCTCGGCCGGCGACGAGGACGTGGCCCGGATCTATGCCCGCGCCGGCTTCCGCCGGGTGGCCACGGCCCTGATTGCCGAGCCGCCGGCGGAGCCCGCGGCGTGAGCGACCGGTTCCGGCTGCCGCGGGGGCGGCCGGCACCGTTCTGACCGCACGGCCCTGTTTGCCGGGTTGGCAACAAGGTTTGCCAGTCGGGGTGGGGCGGGCGCAGCATCGGTGGCACGAGACGCCGAGCGGAAGAGGCCCCCATGTCGAAGCACGACCACCACGCGCACCAGCACGCGCACGCGAACACGCCGGAGAACGAGAACGGCCCGGTCGCCGGCGGCGAGGAGTTCTGGGACGAGCGCTACAGCGAGAGCGCCCGCATCTGGAGCGGCAATCCGAACGCCCTCCTGGTCCGTGAGACCCAGGACCTCGCCCCCGGCCGGGCCCTCGACCTCGGCTGCGGAGAGGGCGCCGACACCGTCTGGCTGGCCCGCCGCGGGTGGCGGGTCACCGCCACCGACATCTCGAAGGTGGCTCTCGCCCGCGCGGCCGAGCACGCCGACGAGGCCGGGGTCGCCGACCTCGTCGACTGGCAGCGGCACGACTTCGCGCAGTCCTTCCCCGAGGGGGAGTTCGACCTCGTCTCGGCGTGCTTCCTGCACAGCTACGGCGAGTTCCCGCGCGAGCGGATCCTGCGCAGGGCCGCCGCCGCGGTGGCCCCCGGCGGGACCCTCCTCGTGGTGGGCCATGCGGGAGGGCCGTCGTGGAACCCGGACGTCCACGCGGACATGCACTTCCCGACCCCGGAGGAGGTCCTCGCGCAGCTGGAGCTGCCGGAGGGCGGCTGGGAGGTCCTGACCGCGGCGGAGCACGTCCAGCCCATGACCGACCCCGAGGGCCGGCCCGGGACCCGCCCCGACAACGTGCTGACGGTCCGGCGCCTTGCCTAAGGGCTGTCCGTAATCCCCGGTGGATCAGCGCGCGGCGTTCAGATGCGGTGCATCGCAAGGCGGAGGAGCGTGCCGATACTGGGCGTATCGGGCGTTCCGACAACGCGGCGAGGTGCCGTGGCTGTCGTCGTGCGCCCGCCGGGGATCACGGGACAGCCCTTAGGGGGCGCCTTGTCGATCAGGCCGTATCACGCGAGCCCGGCATGATCGGCGAGGCACCCGCTGGAGCGTGTCCGCCGGTCAGAAGCCGAGCTTGCGGAGCTGCTTGGGGTCCCGCTGCCAGTCCTTGGCGACCTTCACGTGGAGGTCGAGGAAGACGGGGGTCCCGAGCAGCGCCTCAATGTGCTTGCGCGACTTCATCCCGACCTCCTTCAGGCGGGAGCCCTTCGGGCCGATGATGATGCCTTTCTGGCTCGGCCGCTCGATGTAGACGTTGGCGTGGATGTCGAGCAGCGGGCGGTCCGCCGGGCGGTTCTCGCGCGGGATCATCTCCTCGACGACGACCGCGATGGAGTGCGGGAGCTCGTCGCGCACGCCTTCCAGCGCGGCCTCGCGGATCAGCTCCGCGACCATGACCATCTCGGGCTCGTCGGTGAGGTCGCCCTCCGGGTACAGCGGCGGGCTCTCCGGCAGCAGCGGCGCGATCAGGTCGGCCAGCAGCTGGACCTGGCTGTCGCCGACCGCCGAGACGGGGACGATCTCGGCCCACTCGAAGCCCAGCTCCTCGGCGAGCTGGTGGACGGCGATGAGCTGCTCGCCCACCACCTTGGACTCGACCAGGTCGGTCTTGGTGATGATGGCGATCTTGGGGGTCTTCTTGATCCCCGCGAGTTCCTTGGCGATGAACTTGTCGCCGGGGCCCAGCTTCTGGTCGGCCGGCAGGCAGAAGCCGATGACGTCGACCTCGGCCCAGGTGGTGCGCACGATGTCGTTGAGGCGCTCGCCGAGCAGGGTGCGCGGCTTGTGCAGGCCGGGCGTGTCGACGAGGACGAGCTGGGCGTCGGGGCGGTGCACGATGCCGCGGACGGTGTGGCGGGTGGTCTGCGGCCGGTTGGAGGTGATCGCGACCTTGGTGCCCACGAGTGCGTTGGTGAGGGTCGACTTGCCGGCGTTGGGACGGCCGACGAAGCAGGCGAAGCCCGCACGGTGCGGGGCGGTGGACTCGGGGGAACGATCGCTCATACGGGCCATTCTCCCCGATGCGGCTCCCAGCGCCGACCAGACCAGTGCGACGACGGCCGGCACGGGCGCGAGCGGCGGGTGCACGGCGTGGGCCGCACGGCCCTGAGCTGTGGTTCCGTCGGCCCGCGCATGCACCGTGACCTGTGCCCATTCCGTGTCGGGCGGGCCGCCCCAACGGGTTGCGAGGCGCACTTCCTGACCCGGCAGCAGTTCGGCGGCAGCCCGGTGAGCCCGCGGCCGAGCAGCCGGCGGCCGAGCGCCGGAGGCGGTGAGGCCGGCGCGGGGCCGGAGGGTGGCGTTGCCGGTGTTGTGGAGGGTGTACGAGATCTCCGCGGCGGCGCCGTTTCGGCCCGCCCCCCGCGCCTCGATCGCCGGCGAGGCTGAACATGTCACGACAGGGTCAGCGTCAGGACCGCCGTGTAGGCGCCCGGCGGGGTGTACGGCGGGACGTGCAGGGCAACCGTCGCGTCGATGGTGAAGGTACCGCCGACCAGCGGGCCGTCCGGGGTGGAGGCCAGGAGCGCGCCCTCCGGGCCGACGACGCCCGCGCTGCCCGGCGTACAGGTACTCCGGCTGCCCGGGGCCGCCACGCAGGACGGGGTCCAGGACAGGGACGCGCCCGGGATGCGCATCCCACCCGGTCCGGTGAAGACGGTGGCCTTGCCGGTCAGGGACCAGCCTGCCGGGCCGCCGCGGGCGTCGGTGACGGTCACGGTGCCGATCCGGCCGGGGGCGGCTCCCCCGTCGCCGTACGGGACCGTGCCGAGGGTGATGTCCCGGCCCGCCTGGGTCATGCCGAGCGCGCCCGGTTCGACGGTGGCGGTGACCTTCTGGCTGGCGGACGCCGGCGGGGCGGCGTCGACGACCGTGTACGCGGCCGGGCCGGAGCCCCGCCGCGCGGACCAGGCCGCCCCCTCGTACGCGACGACGGCGGTGGTCGTCCGGTCCGTGACCGGCAACTCCACGACGGCCGTTCCCAGGTCGTCGGCGGTGGCGCTCACCCGGTCGGCGGTCTGGGCGGCGCCGGCCCGCCCTGCGACGGTCACGGCCGCGCCCGGGGGGAATCCGGCGGCGGTGACCCCGACCCCGGCACCGGGCCTTCCGTGGGCGGCGGCGAGGAACACGCTGCGCAGGTTGGCCGTGGGCAGTTCGGTGGCGGTGAGGCGGGCGGAGACGGGGGCCGCGGACGGGTCGGAGGCGGGGCCGGCGGCGGTGCAGGTGGTGTCGAGGTCCGCCGGGTGGCCGGTGTGCAGGGTGTAGGGGCCCGGGGCCAGGGTGATCTCGCCGGGCGCGGTGACGGTGAAGGTGCCGGTCATGGTCACGGCGGGCAGGGGCGCGCCGGCCGGGACGGGGTCGTTGCGCTTGGCGCCGACGACGGTGACCTCGCCGCTCTGGGCGCCCGCCAGCAGGATCCGGCCGGTCGGGGTGAGCACGTCGGCGGGGAGTTCGCCGCCGGCCCCGCCGGCCGGGTTCCGGGCCGGGGTCCTGACCACCTGGTAGGTCACGGTGACGGTGTCGCCGACGCGGGGTGCCGGGTCGTCCACGGTGATCCGGGCGGTGGTCGGCCCGTCGGCGGGCGGGAGTCCGGCCTCCTGGGGCGCCAGGCACTGCGTGGGGAACTCCACCTGTCCAGGGGGCGTCTCCCCCTCGGCCGCGGCGGGTGCGCCGAGTGTGCCTGCGGCCGTGGCCGCGAGTGCGGCCACGGCGACCGCCGCCGGCCATCTACGGTTCCGCGCCCGTGTTCGCACTGCCCGCCCCCTGGTTTTCTCGCGCCGAGCCCCGCGCAGGGGGCCATTCACGAGCGGGCGGCGGGAGAAGTCAATGCGGGGGCCCGGCATCAACTGATGGCCCATCAGGGGATGACAGCGTGGCACCGCCGCCCCCGGTGGCCCGGAACGTACGCCGGTGGGCCGTCCGGCTCACCCCCGGGGCCGCCTGCACGTGCTTGCGCAGCGGCTGCGGCGGCGCCCCCTGGGGCGAGGCCGGCAGGGTGGCGCCGCAGGAACGGAAAACGGCCCAGGCGGGGCTGGATGGGCGGCTACGACCCGGCGGGGGTCGTGGACCTCAGGGTGCCGTCCGGAGCCGCCAGGAGGACCGGGGTGTCCGGGCCGCCGAGGTCGCGGACGGCCGCGCGGTCGGCCTCCGCCGGAGCCTCGGCCGCGCTCACGACGGCCGCGGCCTCCAGGGAGCGAGCACCGCTGGCCACGGCCATCGCGACCGCGGTCTGCAGCGCGCTCAGCTTCAGGGAGTCGAGCTCCACCGTCCCGGCGACGTACGTCCGTCCCGTCTCGTCCCGTACCGCCGCCCCCTCGGGCACCCCGTTGCGGGCCCGGGCGCTGCGCGCCAGCGTGATGATCTTGCTGTCCTCGGGGTCGATCCCGGTGCTCTCCGTCATGGTCGAAAGCATAGGGAGCGCCGCTGCCCGGCCGTGCAACGACCCCGCCGCGGACCCGGATCAGGGCCGGTCGAGCTTCAGGCGCTCCACGCGCGGCAGCCCCGCGACCACCAGGTCGTACGAGTCCTCGACGAGCTCGCGCAGCATCGCGTCGGGGATCCCGCCCACGGTCACCGTGTTCCAGTGCCGCTTGTTCATGTGGTAGCCCGGCGCGATCGCCTCGTGCTCCTCGCGCAGCCGCACCGCCTGCTCCGGTTCGCACTTGAGGTTGATCTTCAGCGGCTCGGCGTCCAGCGCGCTGAGTGCGAACATCTTGCCCTTCACCTTGAACACCGAGGTCTCGGGCGTGAAGGGGAACTCCTCCACCGCCGCGTTGAAGCCCAGCAGGAACTCCCGCAGCTGCGCCGGGGTCATTCCCCCTCCTCCCCCGCGGCACCCGCCGCGGCCACCGGTTCGACCAGTACGGTCACGATCTTGTTCCGCCGGCCCGCCGGCGATTCGGCCGTCAGCCGCAGCGGCCGCCCGTCGGGCAGGTCGACCATCGCCGAGGCTCCCGCGATCGGTACCCGCCCCAGCGCCTTCGCCAGCAGCCCGCCGACCGTCTCGACGTCCTCGTCGTCGAACGCCTCGACCTTGAAGAGCTCGCCGAGGTCGGTGATGTCCAGGCGCGCCGTGACCCGGTAGCGGTCCTGGCCCAGGTCCTCGACCGGCGGGAGCTCCCGGTCGTACTCGTCCGTGATCTCGCCGACGATCTCCTCGAGGATGTCCTCGATGGTGACGATGCCGGCCGTGCCGCCGTACTCGTCGATCACGACGGCCACGTGGTTGCGCACCTGCTGCATCTCGCGCAGCAGGTCGCCCGCGTTCTTGGTGTCCGGCACGAAGACGGCCGGCCGCATCGCCGTCGACACCAGGTCGGCCTCGGCCTCACGGCTGATGTGCGTCTTGCGGACCAGGTCCTTCAGGTAGACGATCCCGACGATGTCGTCCTCGTTCTCCCCGGTGACCGGGATGCGCGAGAAGCCCGACCGCAGGGCGAGCGTGGTTGCCTGACGAACCGTCTTGTAGCGCTCGATGCAGACCAGGTCGGTGCGCGGCACCATCACCTCGCGCACGAGCGTGTCGCCCAGTTCGAAGACCTGGTGCACCATCCGGCGCTCGTCGTCCTCGATGAGCGATTCCTTCTCGGCGAGGTCGACCATCGCCCGCAGCTCGGCCTCGGAGGCGAAGGGTCCCTTGCGGAAGCCCTTGCCGGGCGTGAGCGCGTTGCCGACGAGGATCAGCAGCTGCGGGACCGGTCCCATGATCCTGGCGAGCGGTACGAGGACGTACGCGGCCGCCGTCGCCGTGTTCAGCGGGTGCTGGCGGCCGATCGTACGCGGGGAGACGCCCACGGCGACGAAGGAGACCAGCACCATCACGGCGATGGCCGCGAGCAGGGCGGTCCAGTTCTCGCCGAACTCGTCGAGGCACACGTAGGTGACGAGCACCCCGGCCGCCATCTCGCAGGTGACGCGGACCAGCAGCGCCACGTTGAGGTAGCGGGTGGGGTCACCGGCCACCTGGGCGAGCTTCTCGCTGCCGCGCCTGCCCTCCCGTACGGCCTGTTCGGCACGGAAGATCGAGATGCGGGCGATGCCGGACTCCGCGCACGCCGCGAACCAGGCCACGACCACCAGCAGCACCGCGCCGGTGATCAGTTGCGGGGCGCTCACGAGACGGTGGGAGCCGGGGACGGGCCGGTCAGCCCGCGCTCACTGCGCCAGCCGTCCACGATGGCCGCCTGGAGGCCGAACATCTCGGCCTTCTCGTCCGGCTCCTCGTGGTCGTAGCCGAGCAGGTGCAGCACCCCGTGGACGGTCAGGAGCTGGAGCTCCTCGTCCATGGAGTGCTGCGTCGGGGCTTCCTCACCCTGCTTCTTCGCGACCTCGGGGCAGAGCACGATGTCACCGAGGAGCCCCTGCGGGGGCTCCTCTTCGTCCTTGGTCGGCGGACGGAGCTCGTCCATCGGGAAGGACATGACGTCGGTCGGGCCCGGCAGGTCCATCCACTGGATGTGGAGCTGCTCCATCGCGTCCTCGTCTATGACGATGACGGAGAGCTCCGAGAGCGGGTGGATCCGCATCCGGGTGAGCGCGTAGCGGGCGAT
This sequence comes from Streptomyces virginiae, assembly GCF_040638905.1. Taxonomy (GTDB): domain Bacteria; phylum Actinomycetota; class Actinomycetes; order Streptomycetales; family Streptomycetaceae; genus Streptomyces; species Streptomyces virginiae_B. The sequence continues at coordinate 21,355 of NZ_JBEZYV010000044.1, forward strand.
GTCGAGGATCGCCTGCTCGTCGACCTCGGTTCCGGACTCGTTGTTGACGTCGATCGACATGGTGCGCTGGGGTCTACTTCCGCTGGTAGCCGGTGGCGGCCTGCTGGCCGTCGTCGTACTTCTCGTACGCGTCGACGATACGGCCGACCAGCTTGTGCCGGACGACATCCTCGGACGTGAGCCTGGAGAAGTGGATGTCCGGTACCCCGTCGAGGATTTCCTGGACCTGGCGCAGACCGCTCCTGGCCCCGCCGGGAAGGTCGATCTGGGTGATGTCACCGGTGATCACGATCTTCGAGTCGAAGCCGAGCCGGGTCAGGAACATCTTCATCTGCTCGGTGGTCGTGTTCTGGGCCTCGTCGAGGACCACGAACGCGTCGTTGAGGGTGCGTCCGCGCATGTAGGCCAGCGGCGCGACCTCGATCGTGCCCGCCGCCATCAGCCGCGGAATGGAGTCGGGGTCGAGCATGTCGTGCAGCGCGTCGTAGAGCGGGCGCAGGTACGGGTCGATCTTGTCGAAGAGGGTGCCCGGCAGGAAGCCGAGCCGCTCCCCCGCCTCGACGGCGGGCCTGGTCAGGATGATCCGGCTGACCTGCTTGGACTGCAGGGCCTGGACCGCCTTGGCCATGGCGAGGTAGGTCTTTCCGGTACCGGCGGGGCCGATGCCGAAGACGATCGTGTTCTTGTCGATCGCGTCGACGTACCGCTTCTGGTTGAGGGTCTTGGGCCGGATGGTGCGGCCGCGGCTGGAGAGGATGTTCTGGGTGAGTACCTCGGCGGGCGTCTCGGGCCCGTCGCCGTTGCCGTTCGAGCTCGCCCTGAGCATGGCGATCGAGCGTTCCACTGCGTCCTCCGTCATCGGCTGCCCGGTGCGGAGCACCAGCATCATCTCGTCGAACAGTCGCTGGATCAGGGCGACTTCCGCCGCTTCTCCGATCGCGCTGACCTGATTGCCCCGAACATGGATGTCGGCCTTCGGGAAGGCCTTCTCGATCACGCGCAACAGGGCGTCGCCCGAGCCGAGCACCGTCACCATGGGGTGCGTCGCCGGTACGGTGAAGTGCGCTCGCGCCTGCCCCGGCGCGGGGATGTGGGCTGTCGGTGTCTGAGTCATGGGCCGGCACTGTGGCCTGCGCATACCTCCCGCTGAGGGGCCGCGCCGATCGACGACCTCCGGAGTACCAAGCGTACGTCGCCGCCGCTGCTTCCCCGAGAGGTTTTACCCGCCGCCCGCGCCACCGGCCGCGCCGCCGCCCGGCTCCGCGCTCCCCCGGCTACGCGGAGTGCCGGAAGCCGATGGTCGGCACGGCTCTGCGCCGGGCGGCCGGGGTGGCGGCCGACGGGATCAGGTCGTCCAGGAAGCCGTAGCGGCCGCGCAGCGCGTGCGGGGCGGCCCGCCACCAGTGGGCGACCTCCGGCCAGCCGGGGGCCGACAGGGAGCCTCCGAACTCCTGGACCGACAGGGCGGCGGTCAGCCCGGCGAAGGCCAGCCGGTCCGCCAGCGGCCAGCCCGCCAGGGTCCCGGTGACGAAGCCCGCCACGTACACGTCCCCCGCCCCCGTGGGGTCCAGGGCGTCGACGGCGATGCCGGGGACGTGCGCGGTCTCCCCGGTGCGCCCGTCCACCGCGTACGAGCCCTCGGGGCCCATGGTCACCACCGCGATCGGCACCTTCTCGGCCAGTGCGCGGGCCGCCGCCCGGGGGCATTCGGTGCGCGTGTACCGCATCGCCTCGCCGGCGTTCGGCAAGAAGGCCTCGCAGTGCTCCAGGTCTGCCAGGGCCCCCAGGTCCCAACGCCCGCTCTCGTCCCAGCCCACGTCCGCGAAGACCCGCGAGCCGCGCCGGGCTGCCTCGCCGATCCACTCCTCGCCGCGGCCGGGCCCCAGCGAGGCCACGGCGGCGCGGGCCCGCGGCGGGCACTGCGGGACGGGCCCGGGGCCCGCCGGCGGAGGGGCCTCGTGGCCGTGGGAGACCATCGTGCGCTCCCCCTCGTACGCCATCGAGACCGTGACCGGGCTGTGCCAGCCCGGGATGATCCGCGACATGGACAGGTCGATGCCCTCGCCCTGCTCCAGAGCGTCCCAGCAGTACTCGCCGTAGTGGTCGTCCCCGAAGGCCGCGGCGAGCGAGGTGCGCAGGCCGAGCCGGGCCAGGGCGGTGGCCATGTTGGCGACGCCGCCGGGGCTGGAGCCCATGCCGCGCGCCCAGGACTCCGTACCGCGCACGGGCGCCGAGTCGAGGCCGGTGAAGATGATGTCGAGGAAGACCGTTCCGGTCAGGAAGACGTCGCAGCCCGGCTCCTCCGGGTCGCGCAGCGGACCGAGCGGGTCCAGGGCTGCGGTGCGGCTGTCGAGGTCCCCACTGGCCACGGTGGTCTCCCCTGCTGATCTCGAAGGGTCGTTTCTCGGTGAAAGCTGCCAGGTCTTCCCGCCCGGGCGCGATCAAAACCCAGTGTGGCGCAGGTCACCTCGAACATGCCCTCCGAACCGATCATCGACAACCCGCGGGGGCGGCCCGGGGGCGGCGCGCTCCCCCTGGCCGCCCGCGTCAGCCCCGCTTCGGCAGCGGCACCCGCATCAGGTCCGCGGCCACGGTGAGTTCCCCTTCGAAGCCCGCCGCCCGCGCCTGGCGTTCGAACTCGGTCGGATCGGTGTAGCGCTGCGAGAAGTGCGTCAGCACGAGGTGGCGCACCCCCGCGTCCCGCGCCGCCCGCGCCGCCTGGCCGGCGGTGAGGTGCCCGTGGTCGGTGGCCAGCCGTTCGTCCTCGTCGAGGAAGGTCGACTCGATCACCAGCATGTCGCAGCCGTCGGCGAGCTCGTCCACGCCGGGGCAGAGCCGGGTGTCCATGACGAAGGCGAAGCGCTGGCCGGGCCTGGGCTCGCTGACGTCCTCCAGCGTGACCCCCCCGAGCCGCCCCTCCCGCTGGATCCGGCCCACGTCGGGTCCCTTGATCCCGTGCCGGGCGAGCTGTTCGGGCACCATCCGGCGCCCGTCGGGCTCGGTGATCCGGTAGCCGAAGGACTCCACCGGGTGCGAGAGCCGCCGGGTCTCCAGGACGTATGAGGCCCCGCGCGCCACCGGCCCGTCCTCGGACACCGGCTCTTCGAGCAGCGGCACGGTCTCCCGGTAGGCCGTGGCGTACCGCAGCCGGTCGAAGAACTTCTGCCCCGACGCAGGGTAGTGCGCGGCGACGGGGTGCGGGACCTGGTCGAGGTTGATCCGCTGGATCACCCCGGCGAGGCCAAGGCTGTGGTCACCGTGGAAGTGGGTGACGCAGATCCTGTTGATGTCGTGCGCGGCCACCCCGGCACGCAGCATCTGGCGCTGCGTGCCCTCGCCCGGGTCGAAGAGGATGCCCTCGCCGTCCCAGCGCAGCAGGTAGCCGTTGTGGTTGCGGTGGCGGGTGGGCACCTGGCTGGCGGTGCCCAGCACCACGAACTCCCTGACGGACACGTGCTACCCCGGGGGCCACTGGAGGCCGCGGCCGCCCAGAACGTGCGCGTGGGCGTGCCAGACGGTCTGCCCGGCGCCGGAGCCCGTGTTGAAGACGATCCGGTAACCGTGGTCGTCGATCTTCTCGTCGGCGGCGACCCGTGCGGCCTCACGCAGTATGTCGGCGGCGACGCCCGGCTCGGCGGCCGCGAGGGAGGCCGCGTCGGGGTAGTGCACCTTGGGGATGACGAGCACGTGCGTGGGCGCTTGCGGGTTGATGTCCCGGAAGGCGACGGTGGTCTCGGTCTCCCGGACCACCGTCGCCGGGACGGCACCCTCGACGATCTTGCAGAACAGGCAGTCGGCCTGCGGTTCCCCGGCCATTGCTCACCCTCCCGTGATGTTGATCGGTGCGGGCATCGTATCCAGCCGCGCGCCCGCGGCGGGCGTGCATTTCGGCCGGTCAGGCCCAGCGTCCGGTACGGGCCAGCAGGACCGCCGTGGCCGCGGTGCCGGCGGTGGAGGTCCGCAGGACGGAACGGCCCAGACGGTAGGGGTGCGCGCCGGCCGCGGCGAAGACCTCCAGCTCCTCCGGGGAGACCCCGCCTTCCGGGCCGACCACGAGGACGACGGAACCGGAGGCGGGCAGCTCGGCCGTGGCCAGGGCCTGCGACGGGGTGTCGCGGTCCTCGTGCAGGACCATCGCCAGGTCGGCGCCGGCCAGCAGCGCCGCGACCTGCTTGGTGGACATGGCCTCGGCCACCTCCGGGAAGCGGACCCGGCGGGACTGCTTGCCCGCCTCCCGGGCCGTGGCCCGCCACTTGGCGAGGGACTTGGCGCCGCGGTCGCCGCGCCACTGCGTGATGCAGCGCGAGGCCTGCCAGGGCACGATCGCGTCCACGCCGGTCTCGGTCATGGTCTCGACGGCCAGCTCGCCCCGGTCCCCCTTGGGCAGGGCCTGGACCACGGTGATGCGGACCGCGGGCTCCTCCTCCCGCCCGGCCGAGGCGACCGCGACGACGAGCCGGTCCTTGCCCTCGGCCGCCTTGACGACCGCCTCCGCCCAGCCGCCCCGGCCGTCCGTCAGGACGACCCGCTCGCCCGGGTTCAGCCGTTTCACGGACACGGCATGCCGGCCCTCCGGGCCGTCCAGGACGAACTCCGCCCCCGCGGGGACCTCTGCGACCACGAACACCGGGGCCGTCATGACGCACTCCTCATCTGCATGTCCTTCAACGTGCTCTGTGCCTCGGCCAGTTCCGCCGCCAGCACCTCCACCAGCTGCGCCGCCGGCAGCGCCCGTGCGAGCCGGTGCCCCTGGCCCGCCCACAGGGCCATGCCCTGCGGATCGCCGGCCGCGGCGGCCGCCTTGCGCAGCCCCGAGGTCAGGTGGTGGACCTGGGGGTAGGCGGCCGGGGCGTAGGGGCCGTGCTCCCGCACGAAGCGGTTGACCAGCCCCCGCGCCGGCCTCCCGGAGAAGGCCCGGGTCAGCTCCGTCCGCACGAAGAGCGGATCGGTCAGCGCCTTCTTGTGCACGGGGTCCGCACCCGACTCCGGACAGACCAGGAAGGCCGTCCCGAGCTGCGCCGCCGCCGCGCCGGCCGCCAGCAGTGCGGCGATCTGCGCGCCGCGCATGACGCCGCCCGCCGCGATGATCGGCAGGGCCACGGCCTCCCGTACCTGCGCCACCAGCGCGAGCAGTCCCACGGCAGCGGTGCCGTCGATCTGCGGGTCGTCGCGGTGGGTGCCCTGGTGGCCGCCGGCCTCGACGCCCTGGACGCAGACGGCGTCGGCCCCCGCCTGCTGGGCGCTGCGGGCCTCCTCCACGGAGGTCACCGTGACGACGGTGTACGTACCGGCCTTGCGCAGGGCGGCGAGGGCCGCGGAGTCCGGACAGCCGAAGGTGAACGACACGACCGGGACCGGGTCTTCGAGGAGGATGGCGAGCTTGGCGTCGTAGCCGTCGTCGCTGGTGCCGATGATGTCCTCCTCGGTGAGCGAGATCTCGTACCAGCTGGCCTCGCCGGCCAGCTGCCCGCGGTACGCCTCCACCGCGGCCGGGTCGACGTACCCCATCTGCGGCATCAAGAGGTTGACGCCGAAGTGGCGCCGGGTGAGCGCGCGCACCTGCTTGATCTCCTGGTACATCCCGTCCGCGGTCTTGTAGCCCCCGGCCAGGAACCCCAGCCCGCCCGCCTCGCACACGGCGGCGACGAGCGGCGGGCAGGAGGCGCCGCCCGCCATGGGGGCCTGCACGATCGGGTGGGAGGAGAGACCGTTCGCCGCGGTGGACATGGACTGCATCGTGCCACGTCCGGCCCATGGGGCCGAATCACCGCATTCGCCTGGCATAGTCCCCTTCCCGGCGGGCCCGCGGCCGGCTGCGGGGCACGCGAAGAGCCCGGCCGGGGGATCCCCCCTGCCGGGCTCGAAGCGGTGCACGCCCTTCGGTCAGCGACCGTTGAACGCGTCCTTCAGACGGCTGAACAGGCCCTGCTGGCCCGGCGCGAACTGGCCCATGGGCCGCTCCTCGCCGCGCAGCTTCGCCAGCTGGCGCAGCAGCTCCTCCTGCTGGGCGTCCAGCTTGCCCGGGGTGGTGACCTCGACGTGGACGATCAGGTCACCGCGCCCGCCGCCGCGCAGGTGCGTGACGCCGCGCCCGTGCAGCGGGATCGCCTGGCCGGACCCGGTGCCGGGCCGGATGTCGATCTCCTCCAGGCCGTCGAGCGTCTCCAGCGGGCATTTGGTGCCCAGCGCGGCCGCCGTCATGGGGATGGTGACCGTGCAGTGCAGGTCGTCCCCGCGCCGCTGGAAGGTCGGGTGCGCCAGCTCGTGGATCTCCACGTACAGGTCGCCGGCGGGACCGCCGCCGGGGCCGACCTCGCCCTCGCCCGCGAGCTGGATCCGGGTGCCGTTCTCGACACCGGCCGGAATCTTGACCGTGAGGCTGCGGCGGGAGCGGACCCGGCCGTCGCCCGCGCACTCGTGGCACGGGGTCGGGACGACGGTGCCGAAGCCCTGGCACTGCGGGCAGGGCCGCGAGGTCATGACCTGGCCCAGGAAGGACCGGGTGACCTGCGAGACCTCACCGCGGCCGCGGCACATGTCACACGTCTGCGCCGAGGTGCCGGGGGCGGCGCCCTCGCCGGAGCAGGTGGTGCAGACGACGGCCGTGTCGACCTGGATGTCCTTGGTCGTCCCGAAGGCCGCCTCGTCCAGCTCCAGGTCCAGGCGGATCATGGCGTCCTGGCCGCGGCGGGTCCGCGAGCGCGGACCGCGCTGCGAGGCCTGGCCGAAGAAGGCGTCCATGATGTCGGAGAAGTTGCCGAAGCCGCCCGCTCCGAAGCCGCCGGCCCCACCGCCGCCGCCCGAGGAGGACAGCGGGTCGCCCCCGAGGTCGTAGACCTGCTTCTTCTGCGGGTCCGAGAGCACCTCGTAGGCCGCGTTGATCTCCTTGAAGCGCTCCTGCGTCTTCGGGTCCGGATTCACGTCCGGGTGAAGTTCACGCGCGAGGCGCCGGAAGGCCTTCTTGATCTCGTCCTGCGATGCGTCGCGGCGTACGCCGAGAACGGCGTAGTAGTCGGTGGCCACTTACGACTCCGCCAGGATCTGTCCGACGTAACGTGCCACTGCGCGTACCGCTCCCATCGTTCCGGGGTAGTCCATGCGGGTCGGTCCGACCACGCCGAGTTTGGCGACCGTTTCGCCGCCCGAACCGTAACCGACCGAGACGACCGACGTGGAGTTGAGCCCCTCGTAGGCGTTCTCGTGCCCGATCCTTACGGCCATTCCCGACTCATTGGCCTCGCCGAGCAGCTTGAGGAGCACGACCTGCTCCTCCAGCGCCTCCAGCACCGGCCTGATCGTCAGGGGGAAATCGTGTCCGAAGCGGGTGAGATTGGCGGTACCGCCGATCATCAGCCGCTCCTCCGCCTCCTCGACCAGGGTTTCGAGGAGGGTCGACAGCACGGTGGAGACCGTGCCGCGGTCGTCGGCCTCGAAGGATTCCGGGAGGTCCTGGACGAGCGGGGGGACGTCGGTGAAGCGCCGGCCGACGACCCTGCTGTTGAGCCGGGCCCGCAGGTCGGCGAGCGAGGCCTCGCTGAAGGGGCTCGGGCAGTCGACGAGCCGCTGCTCGACGCGTCCGGTGTCCGTGATCAGTACGAGCATCAGACGCGCGGGGGCGAGCGAGAGCAGCTCCACGTGCCGGACGGTCGACCGGGTCAGGCTCGGGTACTGGACGACCGCGACCTGCCGGGTGAGCTGCGCGAGCAGCCGCACCGTACGGCCCACGACGTCGTCGAGGTCGACGGCTCCGTCGAGGAAGTTCTGGATGGCCCGGCGCTCGGGCGTCGACAACGGCTTGACCCCCGCCAGCTTGTCGACGAAGAGGCGGTAGCCCTTGTCGGTGGGGATCCGGCCGGCGCTGGTGTGGGGCTGGGCGATGTAGCCCTCTTCCTCCAGCACCGCCATGTCGTTGCGCACGGTGGCGGGCGAGACGCCGAGCCGGTGCCGCTCGGTGAGCGCCTTGGAGCCGACCGGCTCCTCCGTCCCGACGTAGTCCTGGACGATGGCGCGCAGCACTTCGAGTCTGCGTTCGCTGAGCATGCGCACACCTCCAGCGTGATCCGTTGCCGTGTTCTGCCGAGTTCTGGCGTTCGTTGGCACTCTGTCCGTTCGAGTGCCAAGAATCCCCCGCTCAGTGTACGGCCGGGTACGGAGACCCTGGCAAGGGAGGCCCGCCAGGGTAGCGTCGCGGCATGGACGTGCGATGGGAAGAGGCGGGCTGGGAACGGCTCACCGGACGGGCCGGCCGCCGGCGTCTGCCGGTGTGGGACTGCACGGTGGGACTGGTGGTGGGGGACGAGTCCGTCCTCCTGATCGACCCCGGTTCGAGCGTGCGCGAGGGCGCGCGGGTGCGGGCGGAGGCCGAGCGGCTGACGGGCCGGAGCGTGACCCATATCGCATTCACGCACGGTCATTTCGACCACGTGCTGGGAGCGTCCGCCTTCGCGGGGGTCGAGGTCTTCGGGGCGGTCGGACTGGACGCGCTGCTCGCGTCGGGCCGCGAGGAGCTGCGCGGGGACGCGGTGCGGCACGGGCTCGCGGAGGAGGAGGCTGCCGAGGCGGTGGACCAGCTGGTGCTGCCCGCCCATCCGGTCTCGGGCGAGTGGACGCTGGAGCTGGGCGGGGTGCAGGTGCTGCTGGCCAACGTGGGGCCCGGGCACACCGGGCACGACCTGGCCGTCTTCGTCCCGGGCGAGCGCGAGACGGTGTTCTGCGGGGACCTGGTGGAGGAGTCGGGCGAGCCGTCGGCCGGCCCGGACGCGGTGCCGCGGCAGTGGCCCGCCGCCCTGGACCGGCTGCTGTCGCTGGGCGGTGAGGACGCGCTGTACGTGCCGGGTCACGGAGCGGTGGTCACCGCTGGGTTCGTGCGTGCGCAACGCGCCACACTGGCGGCCCGTTCGGGCGTGTCGTTGCCGGGAGGCGCGCGGCTCTCCTAGTGTCGGCCGGATGCGCGAGTACTCCCCCGACCTGACCCCGCAGTGGAAGCGACCCAGGGCCGTGCCGGAGGTCGCCGCGGAACCGGACCTGGTGGTCGAGGTGGCGGGTACGGACTTCTGCGGCGCGGTGGTGGCCTGCGAGGCGGGCACGGTGACCCTGGAGGACCGCTTCGGCAAGCGCCGGGTGTTCCCGATGGAGCCGCGGGGCTTCCTGCTGGACGGCGCGGTGGTCACCCTGGTCCGCCCGCCCCGGGGCGCGTCGGCTCCGGCCCGTACGGCGTCGGGGTCGATCGCCGTCCCCGGCGCCCGGGCACGGGTGGCCCGTGCGGGCCGGATCTACGTCGAGGGCCGGCACGACGCCGAGCTGGTGGAGCGGGTCTGGGGCGACGACCTGCGCATCGAGGGCGTGGTGGTCGAGTACCTGGAGGGCGTCGACGACCTCCCGGCGGTGGTGGCGCAGTTCGGTCCGGCGCCCGACGCCCGGCTGGGGGTGCTGGTGGACCACCTGGTGCCGGGCTCGAAGGAGTCCCGTATCGCCGCCTCGGTGACCTCGCCGGACGTCCTGGTGGTGGGCCACCCCTACGTGGACGTCTGGCAGGCGGTGAAGCCGTCCGCGCTGGGCATCCCGGCGTGGCCGGTGGTCCCGCGCGGCCAGGACTGGAAGACGGGCGTCTGCAGGGCACTGGGCTGGCCGGAGAACACCGGGGCCGCCTGGCAGCACATCCTGTCCCGGGTGGGCTCCTACAAGGACCTGGAGCCGACCCTGCTGGGCCGCGTGGAAGAACTGATCGACTTCGTCACGGCCGGCGGCGACGCCTGACGGCGGCGCCTGGTCAGTCGACCAGGTCCCGGACCACGGCGTCGGCCAGCAGCCGCCCGCGCAGGGTCAGGACGGCCCGCCCCGCCTCGTACGGTCCGGACTCCAGGAGACCGTCCGCGAGGGCCCTGCGGGAGGACGCGAGGCCGGCCGGGGCGAGCAGGGACAGCGGGACGCCGTCCACGAGGCGCAGCTCCAGCAGGATCCGCTCCACGCGGCGGTCCTCCTCCGACAGCAGCTCGCGCCCCGCTCCCGGGGAGCGGCCCTCCGCGAGGGCGGCGGCGTAGGCACCGGGGTGCTTGACGTTCCACCAGCGCACGCCGCCCACGTGCGAGTGCGCGCCCGGCCCGGCGCCCCACCAGTCGGCGCCGCGCCAGTACAGCTCGTTGTGCAGGCAGCGGCCGGCCTCCGAGGTGGCCCAGTTCGACACCTCGTACCAGGAGTAGCCGGCCTCGGCCATGACCTCGTCGGCGATCAGGTAGCGGTCGGCGTGGACGTCGTCGTCGGTCATGGGGACCTCGCCGCGGCGGATCCGGCGGGCCAGCTGCGTGCCCTCCTCGACGATCAGCGCGTAGGCGCTGACGTGGTCCGGGCCGGCCCCGAGGGCGGCGGAGAGGGAGTCCCGCCAGTCCTGGTCGCTCTCGCCGGGCGTGCCGTAGATCAGGTCGAGGTTGACGTGCTCGAAGCCCGCCGCGCGCGCCTCGGCGACGCACGCCTCGGGGCGCCCGGGCGTGTGGGTGCGGTCCAGGACCTTCAGGACGTGCTGCTTGGCGCTCTGCATGCCGAAGGAGATCCGGTTGAAGCCCCCGGCGCGCAGCTCGGCCAGGTACGCCGGGTCGACGGACTCCGGATTGGCCTCCGTGGTGATCTCGGCGCCGTCGGCCAGGCCGAACTCGTCCCGGATCGCCGCGAGCATCCGCACGAGGTCGGCGGCGGGCAGCAGCGTCGGCGTGCCGCCGCCGACGAAGACCGTGCGGACGGGCCGCGGGTCGCCGCCGAGGACCTTCCGTGCGAGGCGGACCTCGTCGATCAGGGTGTCGGCGTAGTTCTCGCGGGAGGCGAGGACGCCTCCGGTGCCCCGCAGCTCGGTGGCCGTGTAGGTGTTGAAGTCGCAGTACCCGCAGCGCGTGGCGCAGTACGGGACGTGCAGGTAGAACCCGAGCGGCCGCTCCCCCGCGCCCGCGAGGGCATGCGACGGCAGTGAGCCGTCTTCGGGCATGGGTTCACCGTCGGGGAGTGCGGAAGGCATGCCCCCATCATCCCGCACCCGGCACGTGGTCGGCCCCGCCGGGCACCACTGCGGCCCCGCCGGCGTTCCGGGCGCGGGGTCCGGGGCGGAGCCCCGGGGAGCGGACCCGCAGGGGAAGCACGGACCCGCAGCCCCGGCCCCATCCCCGGGCCCGCCGGGGAGCAGCGGGGCCGCGGGGCGGGCCACCGCCCGGCCCCGCCGGGCCCGCGGCAGGCGCTACGCCTCGCGCGACCCCTCGTACATCTCCTCGATCAGGTGCTTGAACTCACGCTCGACCACCGGCCGCTTCAGCTTCAGGCTGGGCGTGAGGTCGCCGTGCTCGACGTCCAGGTCGCGCGGCAGGATCCGGAACTTCTTGACCGTCTGCCACCGCTGGAGGCCCTCGTTCAGGGTCTGGACGTAGGTCTCGATCAGCCGGTTGGTCTCGGGCGCCGCCAGGACCTCCTTGTACGTCCGGCCCTCCAGCCCGTTCTCGGCCGCCCAGACCAGGATCGACGGCTCGTCGAGCGCGATCAGGGCGGTGCAGAAGTTCCGGTCGGCGCCGTGCACGACGATGGTCGACACGTACGGGCAGATCGCCTTGAACTGGCCCTCGATCTCGGCCGGGGCGACGTACTTGCCGCCCGAGGTCTTGATCAGGTCCTTCTTGCGGTCGGTGATGCGCAGGTAGCCGTCGGCCGACAGCTCTCCGATGTCGCCCGTGTGCAGCCAGCCGTCCGACTCCAGGACCTCGGCGGTCTTGTCCGGCTGCCTGTGGTAGCCCTGCATGATGCCGGGGCCGCGCAGCAGGACCTCGCCGTCGTCGGCGATGCGGACCTCGGTGCCGGGGAGCGGCTTGCCGACCGTGCCGGTGCGGTAGGCCTCGCCCGGGTTGACGAAGGAGGCCGCGCTGGACTCGGTCAGGCCGTAGCCCTCCAGGATGTGGACGCCCGCACCGGAGAAGAAGAAGCCGATCTCGGGGGCAAGGGCGGAGGCACCGGAGACCGCGGCGCGCAGCTTGCCGCCGAAGGCGTCGCGGAGCTTGGAGTAGACGAGCGCGTCGGCGACCTTGTGCTTGGTGGTGAGTGCGAAGGGGGCGGTCGCGCGCCCGGTGCGGCGGAAGTTGTCCTGCGTGACCTTGGCGTACTCGCGGGCGACGCCGACCGACCACTGGAAGATCTTGTACTTGGCGCCGCCGCCGGCCCGGGCCTTGGCGGCCACGCCGTTGTAGACCTTCTCGAAGATGCGCGGAACGGCTGCCATGTAGGTCGGCTGGACCACCGGCAGATTCTCGATGATCTTGTCGATGCGGCCGTCGACCGCGGTGACGTGCCCGGCCTCGATCTGCCCGGAGGTCAGCACCTTGCCGAAGACGTGGGCCAGCGGCAGCCACAGGTACTGGACGTCGTCCTTGCCGATCAGCCCGGTGGCGACCATGGCCTTGGCCATGTACGACCAGTTGTCGTGCGGCAGCCGGACGCCCTTGGGCCGGCCGGTGGTGCCGGAGGTGTAGATGAGGGTGGCGAGCTGCTCGGGGGTGATGGACGCGATGCGCTCCTCGACGGCCCCGGGGTGCTTGGCGAGGTACTCGCCGCCCTTGGCCTCCAGGTCGGCCAGCGAGAGCACCCAGCCCTCCGGGTCGCCCTCGGCGGCGACCGCGTCGGCGGCCTCCAGCACCACGACGTGGCGCAGCCCCGGCAGGTCGGCGCGGCGCTCGCGCGCCTTCGCCAGCTGCGCGGCGTCCTCGGCGATGAGGACCCGGCTCTCGGAGTCCGCGAGGATGAACGCCGACTCGTCCGCGTTGGTGCTGGGATAGATCGTGGTGACCGCGCCGCCGGCGCACATCACGCCGAGGTCGGAGAGGATCCACTCGACGCGGGTGTTGGAGGCGAGCGCGACGCGTTCCTCCGTTTCGAGGCCGAGGGAGATCAGGCCGGCCGCGATGGCGAAGACCCGCTCGGCCGCCTGGCTCCAGCTCAGCGACTTCCAGTCGTCTGTGGCGCCCTTGCCGCCGGCCGCGGGCACCGGGTACCGGTAGGCCTCCGCGTTCGGCGTCGCTGCGACGCGCTCAAGGAAGAGCACCGCCACGGTGGGCGGGCGGTTCTCGAGATAGGTCTGTGTGTCGCTCACGACATCCTCCGGACCGAACCACGCGGGCAGTGCGTGGGCGTGGGGCGCTGGGGGCGCTTGGGACTGGCGGGTTTGCAGCCGTTGACTTTTTAAACTGGCGAGTAACCATCGAGCAGTGATCAGACTAGAGCGCGTCCGGCGTGCGCGTAAGAGTTGGCGAGCGGCCGCTTCATAACGAAACGGGCCCCCGCGCGCTGCGCGGGGGCCCGTGTACGCCGGGTGACGGAGAGGTGGCTACTTCTTCTTGGCGCCGGACTCGTCACTGGAGAGGACGGCGATGAAGGCCTCCTGCGGGACCTCCACGGAGCCGACCATCTTCATCCGCTTCTTGCCTTCCTTCTGCTTCTCCAGCAGCTTCCGCTTACGGGAGATGTCACCGCCGTAGCACTTGGCGAGGACGTCCTTGCGGATGGCGCGGATGGTCTCGCGGGCGATGACGCGGGAGCCGATGGCGGCCTGGACCGGCACCTCGAAGGCCTGCCGCGGGATGAGCTCGCGCAGCTTGGCGACGAGGCGCACACCGTAGGCGTAGGCGGCGTCCTTGTGGCAGACGGCGGAGAAGGCGTCGACCTTGTCGCCGTGCAGCAGGATGTCCACCTTGACCAGGCTGGAGGCCTGCTCGCCGGTGGGCTCGTAGTCGAGGGAGGCGTAGCCGCGCGTCTTGGACTTCAGCTGGTCGAAGAAGTCGAAGACGATCTCGGCGAGCGGGAGGGTGTAGCGGATCTCGACGCGGTCCTCGGAGAGGTAGTCCATGCCCAGGAGGGTGCCGCGGCGCTGCTGGCACAGCTCCATGATCGCGCCGATGAACTCGGTCGGGGCGAGCACGGTGGCCCGGACGACCGGCTCGAAGACGTCATTGATCTTGCCTTCGGGGAACTCGCTCGGGTTGGTGACGGTGACTTCCTTGCCGTCCTCCAGGACCACCCGGTAGACCACGTTGGGCGCGGTCGCGATCAGGTCGAGGCCGAACTCGCGCTCCAGGCGCTCGCGGACCACATCCAGGTGGAGCAGGCCGAGGAAGCCGACGCGGAAGCCGAAGCCGAGCGCCGCGGAGGTCTCGGGCTCGTAGACCAGCGCGGCGTCGTTGAGCTGGAGCTTGTCCAGGGCCTCGCGCAGGTCCGGGTAGTCGGAGCCGTCGAGCGGGTAGAGGCCCGAGAAGACCATCGGCTTCGGGTCCTTGTAGCCGCCGAGGGCCTCGGTCGCGCCGTTGTGCAGGCTGGTGATGGTGTCACCGACCTTGGACTGACGGACGTCCTTCACGCCGGTGATGATGTAGCCCACCTCGCCGACGCCGATGCCGTCGGCCGGGGTCATCTCCGGGGAGGAGACGCCGATCTCCAGCAGCTCGTGGGTGGCGCCGGTGGACATCATCTTGATGCGCTCGCGCTTGTTGAGCTGGCCGTCGACCACACGGACGTACGTGACCACGCCGCGGTACGAGTCGTAGACCGAGTCGAAGATCATCGCGCGGGCGGGGGCGTCCTTGACGCCGACCGGGGCCGGGACGGTGGCGACGACCTTGTCCAGCAGCGCTTCCACGCCCATACCGGTCTTGGCCGAGACGCGCAGCACGTCGTCGGGGTCGCAGCCCACCAGGTTCGCGAGCTCCTCGGCGAACTTCTCCGGCTGGGCGGCCGGCAGGTCGATCTTGTTGAGGACGGGGACGATCGCGAGGTCGTTCTCCATCGCCAGGTACAGGTTGGCGAGGGTCTGCGCCTCGATTCCCTGGGCGGCGTCCACCAGCAGGACCGTGCCCTCGCACGCGGCGAGCGAGCGCGAGACCTCGTAGGTGAAGTCGACGTGCCCGGGGGTGTCGATCATGTTGAGGATGTGGGTGCTGCCCTGGCCCTCGCCCGTGGTGGGCGCCCAGGGCAGCCGCACCGCCTGGGACTTGATCGTGATGCCGCGCTCACGCTCGATGTCCATGCGGTCGAGGTACTGGGCGCGCATCTGCCGCTGGTCGACGACACCGGTGAGCTGGAGCATCCGGTCGGCAAGGGTCGACTTGCCGTGGTCGATGTGCGCGATGATGCAGAAATTGCGGATCAGCGCCGGGTCGGTACGGCTCGGCTCGGGCACGTGGCTGGGGATCGCGGGCACGCAGTGTCCTGATTCTCGGGTCGCAGTCGGAAGCGTTTTCGGAGCGTCGGTCGGAGCGGACAGTCCGGCTCCGGTCGCTCTCGGCGGCGCGATGTCGGTCCATACGCAGGCTCCCATGGTCCCATGGACGGGGCAGTGCGCTCGGTTTGGGCCGCCCTGAGCGCGCCTGGTAGCCTGGGCAGCTGTGTCTCGTATGCCCTCTCAGCTGTCGGGACACAATCCGAAGATCAAACTCTGAACCTGAAAAGGCTCTTTCGTGGCGAACATCAAGTCCCAGATCAAGCGGAACAAGACCAACGAGAAGGCCCGCCTTCGCAACAAGTCGGTCAAGTCCGAGCTGCGCACCTTCATCCGCAAGGCCAACGAGGCCATCCTCGCCGGCGACGCGGAGAAGGCCACCGCTGCGGCCCGCCTGGCTTCCAAGAAGCTGGACAAGGCCGTCTCGAAGGGCGTCATCCACAAGAACGCCGCCGCCAACAAGAAGTCGGCGCTGGCCTCCAAGGTTGCCGCCATCTGAGTTCCGCACTCGATGTGATCGCCGGAAGGGACCCAGTGGGCCCTCTCTCCCGCTCCTGACCGGCACCCCGCTCCGCACACGAAGCGTTCGCCACGCGGGTGCGGAGCAACACCAGCAGTGACCGAAGGCTCCGGCCGTCCCCCTTCCCCAGGGTGACGACCGGGGCCTTCGCGCTGCTCCGGGGGCGGGCGGCCGCGGACGGCTCCGTTCCGTCAGCGGCGCTGGGGGCGGGCCGCGCGGGCCACCGCGACGACGGCCTTCTCCAGGGCGTACTCGGGGTCGTCGCCCCCGCCCTTGACTCCCGCGTCGGCGGCGGCGACGGCGCGCAGCGCGTCCGCGACGCCGTCCGCCGACCAGCCCCGCATCTGCTGGCGGACCCGGTCGATCTTCCACGGCGGCATGCCGAGGTCACGGGCGAGGTCCCCGGGCCGGGCCCCGCGCGGGGCGGAGGCGAGCTTGCCGATCGCGCGGACCGCCTGCGCCAGCGCGCTGGTGATCAGGACCGGGGCCACGCCCGTCGCCAGGGACCAGCGCAGGGCTTCCAGGGCCTCGGCCGCACGCCCCTCGACCGCCCGGTCGGCGACGGTGAAGCTGGAGGCCTCGGCCCGGCCGGTGTAGTAGCGGCCGACGACGGCCTCGTCGATGGTCCCCTCGACGTCCGCGCACAGCTGCGCCGCGGCGCTCGCCAGCTCCCGCAGGTCGCTGCCGATCGCGTCGACCAGGGTCTGGCACGCCTCCGGGGTCGCCGAACGTCCCAGCGTGCGGAACTCTCCCCGGACGAAGGCGAGCCGGTCCGCCGCCTTCGTCATCTTCGGGCAGGCGATCTCCCGGGCGCCCGCCTTGCGCGCCGCGTCCAGCAGGCCCTTGCCCTTGACCCCGCCCGCGTGGAGGAGGACCAGCGCGATCTCCTCGTAGGGCCCGGCGAGGTAGGCCTTGACCTCCTTCACCGTGTCGGCGGACAGGTCCTGCGCGTTGCGCACGACCAGCACCTTGCGCTCGGAGAAGAGCGAGGGGCTCACCAGCTCGGCCAGCGTGCCCGGCTGGAGCTGGTCGGAGGTGAGGTCGCGGACGTCGGTGTCGGTGTCGGCGGCACGGGCGGCCGACACCACCTCCCGCACGACGCGGTCGAGCAGCAGCTCCTCCTGCCCCACCGCGAGGGTGATCGGGGCAAGCGGATCGTCGGTGGAGTTCTTCCTGGTGGCCATCGCCTCCAGCATCCCATGCCGCAGTGACAGCCCCCCGCGCCCCGACCCCCTCCACCGCGTATTCCACAATGGCCCGGTGAACGTGCGACATGTACTCGTCCTGCCCGACCGCGACGCCGCCGAGGAGGTGGCCCAGGAGGCCGTCGACCGCTTCGGCCTCCCGGAGGAACCGCAGTTGGTCCGCGACGCGCTGGCCGGCGAGGACGACGCCGAGGACGCCCAGTGGCTGGTGGTCGTCGAGGACCCGCGCGAACGGCTCGACGCCACCGCCCTGGACGGCCTCGCCGCCGAGTACGAAGGCTGGCTGGAGGCTCCCTGAGCCCCGCCGGGGTCAGGCCTTGTGCACGATCTGGACGTCCAGTGTCACGTCCACGCTCGAACCGATCGCCGCGATCCCGTGCGCCAGCATCGACTGCCAGTTGAGGGTGAAGTCCTCGCGGTGCAGTTCGGCGGTGGCCCGGCAGGCCGCCCGCACCTCGCCCTCCATGCCCGTACCGAGACCCAGGTACTGGGTGTCCAGGGTCACGGACCGGCTCACCCCGTGGAGGGTCAGGGCACCCGCCACGGCCCAGCGGCTGCCGGTGCGGTGGATGAACCGTTCGCTGTAGAACTCCACCGTGGGGTGGCGGACCGCGTCCAGGAAGTCCCCCGACCGCAGGTGGTCGTCGCGCCGCCGGGCCCCGGTGTCGATGCTCGCCGCGTCGATGATCACGTGCATGGAGGAGTCCTCCATGCGCTCGGCTATCCGCACCGCCCCGGCGAACGTGTTGAACCGTCCGTTGATCCGGGCGAGGCCGATGTGCCGGGCCGTGAAGCCGATGGACGAGTGCGACGGGTCGAGCTCCCAGTGGCCCGGCTGCGGCAGGATCGGCGGCTCCACCGCGTCGAGGATTATCTCCCCCGTACCTGGCTGGGCCGGGTCTCCCACGAGCGTGACGCCGTGGAACGGCGTGTACCCCTCGGCGGTGACGGAGAGCCGGTACTCCCCCTCCGGCACGGCGGCCGTGAAGCCGCCGAACGGGTCGGTCTCGCCGCTGACGATCCGGCGGCCGATCGGATCCGTCACCTCGAACGCGGCCTGCCGGATGGGCCGGTGGACCGTGTCGAGGACCCGGCAGCTGAGCAGACGAGCCGTCGGCGGCAGCGTCAGTGTCGCGGATGTGTGCGGGCTGGAACTTCCGGCCGACTCCATCCCCCGTCGGCGACCGAACATGACGTGTGCACCCCCGTGCTGTGTGGACTTGGACCGTTCTGGCGAAGACGCATTCGATCATGCTGTCGGGTTGTGGGCAAACAGAGCGGTCACGTCCGGTATGCCCGCGTCGCATACGCCGCCTCCTGGCTGGAAACGCACGCAGCCGAACGCCGGTTCCACCGACGGCGACCGAACCGTCGGTGTCGGTGCGCAGCACCGTCGCCCCCACGGCCCGCAGGCGGGCGAGCGTGCCCGGCGCGGGGTGCCCGTAACGGTTGCCGGCCCCGACCGGCACGATCGCGAGCCGGGGCCGGATCCGCTCGTGCAGCCCGGGATCCTGGTGGGCGGAGCCGTGGTGGGCGACCTTGAGGACGTCCACCGGGCCCAGCTGCGGATGCTCCCTCAGGAGGGCCTGCTGCGCCTCCGGTTCGAGGTCGCCGAGCAGCAGCAGGGTGAGCCCCGCGCCGCGCACCAGCAGGACGACGCTCGCGTCGTTGGGCCCTTCGAAGGGGGACCCGGTCGGCGGCGGCCACAGCACCTGCCATTCGAACGGGCCGGCCCGGCGCCGCTCCCCCTGCACCGCCGGCACGACCGGCACCCCGGCGGCCGCTGCCGTCCGGCGGACGAACTGGGCCTGCCCGGGCGGCTCTTCCAGCGCGGTGGCCTGGATCACCCCCACGGACCGGCCCCGCAGAACGCCTGCCAGGCCTCCCACGTGGTCTGCGTGAAAGTGCGTCAGCAGGAGCATCGGCACCCGGCGCACCCCCAGCTCGCGCAGGCACGCGTCCACCGGCCCGGGGTCCGCGCCGGCGTCCACCACTACCGCCTCCCCCGGGCCGACGGCGAGAACCGCCGCGTCCCCCTGCCCCACGGCGCACTGGACGTAACTCCAGTCGGGCGGAGGCCAGCCGGTGAGCGTACGGGTGAGCTGCGGCGGCCGCAGTACCGCGAGGAGCAGCAGCACCGCCAGCGCGGAGCACAGCAACCGCCGCCGCCCCCAGCGGGCGCCCACCACGACGGCCGCCAGGGTAGCGGCGGCCAGCAGGAGGCCGCCGGTCAGCCCGCCCGGCCAGGGCAGCTCCGCACCCGGGAACCTCGCCCCGGCCCGCGCCACGGCGGCGATCCACCCCGCGGGCACCCCGGCGCACCGGGCGAGCACCTCGGCGGCGGGCATCCACAGCGGGGCCGCCGCCAGCGCGGCGAAACCGAGCACGGTCGCCGGACCGGCCGCCAGCTCGGCCAGCAGATTGCACGGCACCGCCACCAGGCTGACCCGGGCCGCGAGCACCGCGACCACGGGCGCGCACACCGCCTGGGCGGCAGCGGCTGCGCCCACCGCCTCGGCGAGCCGGGGCCCCATCCCGCGCCGTTGCAGGGCCCCGCTCCACCGGGGAGCGAGGGTCAGCAGCGCCCCCGTGGCCAGGACCGAGAGCAGGAAGCCGTAACTGCGGGCCAGCCACGGGTCGTAGAGCACCAGCAGCAGCACCGCGGACCCCAGGGCGGGGATCAGGGACCTGCGCCGGCCGGTGGCGATGGCCAGCAGGGTGACCGCCCCGCAGGCCGCGGCCCGCAACACGCTCGGCTCCGGCCGGCACACCACCACGAACGCCAGTGTCAGGGCCGTCCCGCACAGGGCCGTCGTCCGCAGGGAGAGCCCGAGGCGGGGTGCCAGCCCACGCCGCTCGGCCTGCTGCGCGCGGCCCGGGGGGCCGATCAGCAGGAACAGCACCACGGTCAGGTTCGACCCGGAGACGGCCAGCAGATGGAGCAGATCAGTGGCCCGGAAGGCCTCGTGCAGGTCGGGCGGAACCCTGGAGGTGTCCCCGACGACCAGTCCCGGCAGCAGGGCCCGCGCATCCGGTGCGAGCCCGTCGGTGGCCTCGCGCAGTCCGGACCGCAGCCGTCCCGCGAGCCGCTGGGCGGTGTCCGGGCCGCCGGTCACCTCCGGCGGTGTGTCACCGGCCGGGCGGAGCAGTGCCACGGCCCGCTCCCCGCCCTGCGCGGGGGCCAGCCGGGCGACCACCGCCACCCGCGTGGAGGGCAGGAGCCGGGCCCATCCCGCGTGCCCGGCCAGCACCCGCACCGGGGTCTCGACCCGGGTGCTCGCCCCGTCGGGCCCGGTCACCCGGGTCACCATCGCGTCCAGCACCACCACCGGCGGGCCGCTCCCGCTCCGCGCGGTCCTGGGATCGGAGCCGACGGTCAGCTCGGCGTGTACCCGGGCGTGCCGGCTCGCCAGCCCGGCGACCGGCCCGGCCCGCGCCTCGGCCAGCTGGAGCCCCGCGACGCCCGCTCCGGCGGCTGCGGACAGCAGGGCCGTCGCCACGGCCGGGGCGACCCTCCACAGCGCCCCTGGGCGCCTTGCCTGCAGCAGCATCAGCAGACCCGCGGCGGCCACGGCCAGACCCACGCCGAGGGCGGTCCGCCCGACGGGTGCGCCGAGTGCGAGGGCGGCCGCCGCCCAGGCGGCCACGGCGGGCACCGCGAGACGCAGATCCGTCGGGCCCGCCCCCTCCGGGCGGTTCACGGCCGCACCAGCGTGCGCAGGTCGGCGAAGCGCCGCTCGCCGATGCCGTTGACCTGGCGGAGCTCCTCCACGGAACGGAAGCCGCCGCGGGCGGTGCGGAAGTCGACGATGTGCTGAGCGAGGACCGGCCCCACCCCCGGCAGACCGTCCAGCTGCTCGACGGTGGCCGAACCCAGGCTGAGCGGCCCGGCGGGCGGCCCGCCCGCGGCGCCTCCGGGCGGCGGCTGGGCCGTCGCGTTCACGCCCACCAGCACCTGTTCGCCGTCCACCAGCACTCGGGCCCGGTTCAGTCCGGTGGTGTCCGTGCCCGGCCGCACTCCCCCGGCGGCGGCCAGCGCGTCCTCGACCCGGGAACCGGCGGGCAGCCGCCGGACCCCCGGATCCCGGACCTTGCCGCCGACGTCGACGACGATCCGCGCGGGCCCCGCGCCGCCGCCTGCGGAGGCCGGTGCCCCTGCGGACGCGGTGGCCCCCGCCGGCACCACCGCGGGGGCGGCCAGTGCGGGGGCGGTCACCTCCCGCGGCCGGGCCGACCAGTACTGCTGCCCGGCGAAGCCGACGGCGGCGACCAGCACCACCCCTACCGCGGCCACCGTGCGCGGCTCCACCGCGCACCGGGCCTGCAGCCACACCGGCAGCCGCTCCCGCACCGCCAGCCTCCGCGCGGTACCGGTGGGCAGGGCGTCCGCCTCCCCGGGCGGTGCCGCAGGCTCGTCCGCGGCCTGCGGCGGCGCCTGCGGCGGGCCGGCGCCGCCGAACAGGGCCTCGGCCCTCCGCCGGACCGCGTCCGTGCCCCGATCCCGATCCCGATCCTGTCCCGGGCCGGGGCCGGGGCCGGGACCGGGGTCGGGACCGGGGTCGGGGCCGGGGTCGGCATACGGATCGGGATCGGTGTGGGGATCGGGATGCGGAAGATGTGCGGGAGCGGCACGGAGGCCGTGTCGGCGCCTGTCGCGGCGGCCACGGCCGTGCCGGAGGCGGCCGTCGGAAAGACGGGAACGGCCCGGGCCGCTGGTGGCGCCCGACGGATACGGAGTACGCGTTCGAAGAGTCATGTCACGACCGTAGGGGCAGATCCCGACAGCCGTTCTGAGGCTTCAATTCCGGTGGACGGCAGCCCCGTTGTGGATAACCGCGCCACTCGTTCCGGTGATCAGCGGGGCGAGACCACCGCCGCCAGCAGCCCCGGCCCGGTGTGCGCCCCGATCACCGCTCCGACCTCGCTGACGTGCAGCTCGACCAGGCCGGGAATCCGCTCGCGGAGCCGCTGGGCGAGCTTCTCGGCCCGCTCCGGCGCCGCCAGGTGATGCACCGCCACGTCCACGTCGGCGGAGCCGGCGCGCTCGACGGCCAGCTCCTCCAGGCGGGCGATGGCCTTGGAGGCCGTACGCACCTTCTCCAGCATCTCGATCCGCCCGCCGTCCAGGGTCAGCAGCGGCTTCACCGCCAGGGCCGAGCCGAGCAGTGCCTGCGCGGCCCCGATCCGGCCGCCGCGGCGCAGGTAGTCCAGGGTGTCGACGTAGAAGTACGCGGCCATGTCCGCCGCTCGCTTCTCGGCGGCCGCCACGGCCTCGTCCACGGAGCCGCCCGCTTCGGCGACCTCGGCCGCGGCGAGCGCGCAGAACCCGAGGGCCATGGCGACCATGCCGGTGTCCACGACGCGCACGGGCACGGGGGCGGTCCTGGCGGCCACCACGGCGGCGTCGTAGGTCCCGGAGAACTCGGCGGACAGGTGCAGGCTGACGACGCCGCTCGCCCCGGCGTCGGCGGCCGCCTGGTAGGCCCGCACGAACTCCTCCGGGCTGGGGCGGGAGGTGGTGACCGAGCGGCGCTTCTGCAGGGCCAGGGCCAGGCTGCGCGCCGAGATCTCGGTGCCCTCCTCCAGCGCCTCTCCGCCGAGCACCACGGTAAGGGGGACGGCGGTGATTCCGTGCCGCGCCATGGCCGGTCGGGGCAGGTAGGCCGTGGAATCGGTGACGATGGCGACATGGCGGGACATGAGGCGGAGGTTACCGCTCGTAGGGGCGGTACGGCAGCCGGGGCCCCGGACGGGTCGGGGGCGGGGTTGCGTCGGCTTCCGCCGGGGGTGGGTCGGGCCGAGCCTACGGGTCGTGCGGCGGGGGTGGCGTCGGGGGCCCTGCGGAGCTGCCCACCCCGCCCCTTCTCGAAACTCGTGCGGCTCCGCCCCGAGACCCCGCTGCCGGGGCCCTGCCCCGGACACCCCGCCGGACACCCTAGGGGTTGGGCCCCTCGGACCCCGGAGCACCAGCCCCCGGACAGCCGCCGCCCGGGCTCGCCCCGGCGCCCCGTCGGCCGAGGCCCGGTCGCAGGCCTCGCTCAGCCGGCGCTCTCCGGGCGGGGGGTCTTCTGCCACGGGTACTGCATCGTCGGCGTGGGCGGGTTCAATGCCGCCGGCGGAGGTGTGGTTGCCGGCCTCGGGGCCTGGGTGGACCGGGTGGTCTGAGTGGCCTGGGCGGACTGGGCGGCGTCCCATTCGGCGGCTGCCGCCGCCAGGTCGTCCACCGGTTCGCGGGACCAGTCGCGCAGCGCGCCCGATTCCATCTCGATCTGGTCCGACAGCAGGGACAGGTCGTCCTCCGCGAAGCGCCGGGCCCGGTCGCGGGCGGCCCACCGCAGCGAGTCCGCCGCCTGGATGATCTTGGCCGCGCGCTCCCGCAGATCCGGCAGGAGCTCGGCGGTGCGCCGCCGGTCGGGCTCCTGCTCCAAGCGCTTCAGTTCCCCGTCGAGCTCGTGCCCGTGCGCACTCAGCCGCTCGAACAGCCCGAGGGACTCGCGCAGCGAGGCGTCCGCCTGGACCCCCTCGGCCAGTGCCTGCTGGGTGGCGCGCATCGACGTCCGCAGGTCCAGCCGCACCTGCGCGAGCGCTCCCACCACTCCGACCTGGCCGAAACTCTTGGCCCGCAGGGTGGTGTCCTCCACCGTGCGCCGGGCCTGCACGACGGTGCGCTCCACACCCCGCTTGGCCGCGCCCACCGCCTTGACCGTGAGATACGCGCCGAGGCCGACGACGGCCAGCAACATCAACGCGAAGATGATCAACGCGGCCTCCATGACGGCCCCTTTCCCCAGGCGTCGGCTATCCCCTCCACCGTAAACGCCACGGGCAGGCCAGGGGTTCCCATCGAACCCCCAACCTGCCCGTACGGGATCCCCCCTATGCGGGGGTGCGCCCTCAGATGACGATGTTCACCAGCTTCGGCGCGCGCACGATCACCTTGCGGATCTCCGCGCCGCCCAGCGCCGCCACGACACCGGCGTCGTTCACGGCCAGCTGCTCCAGCTCGGCGTCCGTGATCGACGGCGACACCTCCAGCCGCGCCTTGACCTTGCCCTTGACCTGCACCACGCAGGTGACGCTCTCGTCCACGACGTACGCCGGGTCCGCGACCGGGAAGTCCTGGTGGACCACGGACTCGCTGTGGCCCAGACGGTGCCACAGCTCCTCCGCGATGTGCGGGGCCAGCGGGGCGACCAGCAGGACCAGCCGCTCGGCGACCGAGCGCTCCAGCGGGCGGCCCGCCTTCGTCAGGGCGTTGTTCAGCTCGGTGATCTTGGCGATGGCGGTGTTGAACCGCAGCCCCGCCATGTCCGCGCCGGCCCCGTCGATCGCCTTGTGCAGGGCGCGCAGCGTGTCCTCGCCGGGCTCGGCGTCGACGACCGTCACCGCGCCGGTCTCCTCGTCCACGATGTTGCGCCACAGGCGCTGCAGCAGGCGGTACTGGCCGACCACGGCTCGCGTGTCCCACGGACGCGAGACGTCCAGCGGGCCCATCGCCATCTCGTACAGGCGCAGCGTGTCGGCGCCGTACTCCTCGCAGATCTCGTCCGGCGTGACGGCGTTCTTCAGGGACTTGCCCATCTTGCCGTGCTCGCGCTTGACCTGCTTGCCCTCGTAGAAGTACGCGCCGTCGCGCTCCTCGACCTCGGCCGCCGGGACGTACACACCGCGCTCGTCGGTGTAGGCGTACGCCTGGATCATGCCCTGGTTGAAGAGCTTGTGGAACGGCTCCGCCGACGACACGTGGCCCAGGTCGAACAGCACCTTCGACCAGAAGCGGGCGTACAGCAGGTGCAGCACCGCGTGCTCGGCGCCGCCCACGTACAGGTCGACACCGCCGTGCGGGGCGCCCTCGCGCGGACCCATCCAGTACTGCTCGATCTCCGGGTCGACCAGCGCGGAGGCGTTGTTCGGGTCCAGGTAGCGCAGCTCGTACCAGCAGGAACCGGCCCAGTTGGGCATGGTGTTGGTCTCGCGCCGGTAGGACTTCACGCCGTCGCCCAGGTCCAGCTCGACGTTGACCCAGTCGGCCTTGCGCGACAGCGGGGTCTCCGGCTGGGAGTCCGCGTCGTCCGGCTCGAAGGTGCGCGGCGAGTAGTCCTCGACCTCCGGCAGCTCCAGCGGCAGCATCGACTCGGGCAGGGAGTGCGCGACGCCGTCCTCGTCGTAGACGATCGGGAAGGGCTCGCCCCAGTACCGCTGGCGGCTGAACAGCCAGTCGCGCAGGCGGAAGTTGACCGTGCCCTCGCCGATGCCGCGCTCGGCCAGCCATTCGGTGATCGCGGCCTTCGCCTCGACGACGCCCAAGCCGTCCAGCGAGATGCCCTCGCCGGTGGAGTTGACCAGCTTCGCGTCGTACGAGGCGAAGGCGTCGTCCCACTCGGCCGGGTCGGTGCCGCGGCCGTCGGAGGGCTGCACGACGCAGCGCATCGGCAGCTCGAAGGCGCGCGCGAACTCGAAGTCCCGGCTGTCGTGCGCCGGAACGGCCATGATCGCGCCGGTGCCGTAGCCCATCAGGACGTAGTCGGCGATGAAGACCGGGACCTTGTCACCGCTCACCGGGTTGATCGCGTACTCACCGGTGAAGACACCGGTCTTGTCCTTGGCCTCGGCCTGGCGCTCGACGTCCGACTTCGAGGCGGCCTGCTTGCGGTAGGCGGTGACGGCCTCGGCCGGGGTGGCGTGCCCGCCCGTCCACACGTCGTGGGTGCCCTCGGGCCAGGCGGCCGGGATGAACTTCTCCACCAGCGGGTGCTCGGGCGCCAGCACAATGTAAGTGGCGCCGAACAGCGTGTCCGGGCGGGTGGTGAAGACGGTGATGGCCTCGTCGCCCAGGGCGAAGTCGACGCGCGCGCCCTCGCTGCGGCCGATCCAGTTGCGCTGCTGCAGCTTGATCGCCTCGGGCCAGTCCAGCGCGTCCAGGTCGTCCAGCAGCCGGTCGGCGTACGCGGTGATCCGCATGTTCCACTGGCTCAGCTTGGACTTGAAGACCGGGAAGTTGCCGCGCTCGGAGCGACCGTCGGCGGTGACCTCCTCGTTGGCCAGTACGGTGCCCAGCCCGGGGCACCAGTTGACGGGCGCGTCCGAGGAGTACGCCAGCCGGTGGCCGTTCAGTACGTCGGCCCGCTCCCCGGCGGTCAGCGCGGCCCAGGGGCGGCCGCCCGGGACCTCGCGGGAGCCGTCCTCGAAGGCGGCGACCAGCTCGGCGATCGGCCGGGCCTTCTTCGCGTCCGCGTCGTACCAGGAGTTGTAGATCTGCAGGAAGATCCACTGGGTCCACTTGTAGTAGTCCGGGTCGATGGTGGCGAACGACCGGCGCTTGTCGTGGCCCAGGCCCAGCCGGCGCAGCTGGAGCTTCATGTTCTCGATGTTCGCCTCGGTCGACACGCGCGGGTGCGTGCCGGTCTGCACGGCGTACTGCTCGGCCGGCAGGCCGAAGGCGTCGAATCCCAGGGTGTGCAGGACGTTGTGGCCGGTCATCCGCTGGTGGCGGGCGTAGACGTCGGTGGCGATGTACCCGAGCGGGTGACCGACGTGCAGGCCCGCACCGGACGGGTACGGGAACATGTCCATGATGAACTTCTTGGGCCGCGCGACGACCGCGGGGTCCCCGGCCAGGTCACCGGTCGGGTTCGGGGCCTCGTACGTGCCCTGCGCGTCCCATACGTCCTGCCAGCGTGCCTCGATGTCGGCGGCCATGGCAGCCGTGTAGCGGTGCGCCTCGGCCGCCTCGGGGGCCGGGGTGTTCGTCTCGCTCATGATTTCTGAAGCTCCATCGATCGTCTCTGCCGTCTCTGCCTGCCCAAACGAAAAAACCCCTCGCACAGGAGGGGACGCCGCGCCGATGCCGACCACCGTTTCGAAGGTGTCGGTACTGATCAGCGCGGCTCGGTAAGCAGGAGGCGTACGGCACGCATGGCGTCAGGGTACCGCAGCGGCCCCCGCCGACGCTCGGCCGTTCCACCCGGTGACACAACGAGAAGCGGGCCACCCGATCCGGGTGGCCCGCTTCTTCACTGTGGAGCTAAGGAGAATTGAACTCCTGACCTCCTGCATGCCATGCAGGCGCTCTACC
>NZ_JBEZYV010000045.1:0-47437 GCF_040638905.1 Streptomyces virginiae
CGCAGTTCGCGGACAGCCCGCGCACCCCGAAGGTCCACGAGTGGGTCGACTTCCGGTCGGCCGCGCATGCCAGCGCGGTCGGCAAGTGCCTGCTGACGCAGCTCGACCTGAACGGGAGGCGCGACCATCTGTCCCGGCACAAGATCGCCCGGCTCACGTCGAAGACGATCGTGAACGAGCGGATCCTCTTCTCCAAGCTGGACTCGCAGCCGGCCACCGTTCCCATGCTCGACCTGCAGGAATACGCCGTGGGCACGGTCTGCGCGGCCGTCCCGATCACGGCGGGCGCCTCGGTCGGCTGCCTGGCGCTGTCGATGCCGGTCGAGCACGCACACCGGCTGCGGGCCGCGGCCGACACCCTGAACCGGAAGGCCGCACCGCTGCTGCTGTCGCTCACGCTCTAGCGGGGCGGGACGGTTCTGGGTCCTGGACGCGGGCCCTGGACACGGGCCCGGAAAACACTTCGGGCGGTTCCCGGTGAACCGGAAACCGCCCGAAGGACAGGTGCGCCGCCAGGGACTCGAACCCCGGACCCGCTGATTAAGAGTCAGCTGCTCTAACCAACTGAGCTAGCGGCGCCTGCTGACAGAGAAAATACTACCTGGTCCGCAGGGGTGCTCCAAACCATTACCGGCGGTGGCGCGGGTGGGCCGCTGGGCGGGGCTGGATCTGGCGCGGAGGCTCGGGGGCAGCGCCCCCGCAACGGCGGCGCGGCCTCAGCGGTGCAGGAGGTCGAGGCGGCCCTGGGCCTCGTACCGCGCCAGGAGGGCCGACATCGCCGACGGGGTCAGCGGGGTGTAGCCCCCGGCAGGGGATCGGTGCCAGACGGGGTCGGCGCAGCGGAAGCCGGTGCGGCGGAGGGCCACTCGGTGGACCTTGTTCGTCGCGGTGACCGGCAGCTCCGGGACGATGCGGACGTAGCGCGGGGCCGCCTTCGTGCCCAGGTCCGGCTGGCGGGAGAGGAAGGCGTCGAAGGCCTCCGGGGAGAACACCGCGCCGTCGCGGAGCGAGAGGGCCGCCATCACCTGGTCGCCGGCCACCTCGTCGGGAACCCCGTAGACGGCGACCGCCGTCACGTCCGGCCAGCGGGCGAGGATGTTCTCGATCACCGCCGCGGCGAGGTTCTCGCTGTCGACGCGGAGCCGGTCGTCGGTGCGGCCGGCGAAATAGAGGAAGCCGGCGGGGTCGCGGAAGAAGAGGTCGCCGGTCCAGTACCAGCCGTCCCGGGTGCGGTCGGCTTCCGCGTCCGGGTTGCGCCAGTAGCCCTCGAACAGGCTGCGGCCCCGGTTGACGAGTTCGCCGATCGCGGCGGAGCCGTTGAGCAGGCGACCGTCCCCGTCCAGGACGGCCGGAGGGCATTCCCGGCCCGTCTCCGGGTCGATCACCGCCAGGTCGTCGCCCGCGCCGGCCCGACCCAGGGCGCCCGGCGGGGTGTCCGGGGTGCGCTGGACCGAGGCGCCGCCCTCGGTGGCGCCGTAGCCCTCCACCAAGCGGACGCCGAAGCGCTCGGCGAAGCGGGCGGCGTCCACGGGTCCGGCCTCGGTGCCGAATCCGAGCCGCAGGCTGTGGGAGTGGTCGTCGGGGCGGGGCTCGGTGGCCAGGAGGTACTGGATCGCCCGGCCGACGTAGGTGAAGTAGGTGGCGCCGTAGGCCTGCACGTCGTCCAGGAACGCCGAGGCGGAGAAACGCCGGCGCAGCGCGACCGCGGCGCCGCCGACGAGGGCGGGGAGCCAGTCGGCGATGACGGCGTTGCCGTGGAAGAGCGGCATGCAGACGTAGTGGGCGTCGTCCGGGCCGACGGAGAACTGCCGTGCCAGTGAGGCGCCGGCTGCCGCGAGCCGGCCCTGGCTGCAGACGGCGGCCTTGGGGGCGCCGGTGGAGCCGGAGGTGAAGTAGAGGAGGAGGCGGGAGTCGGGGGCGGGCGCGCGCAGGGCCGCTTCGCCGGGTTCGGCGGCGGCGTAGGGCGCGAGGAGGGCCTCGTACTCCTCGGTGCCGGTGACCAGGATGCGGACGCCGGGCAGTTCGAGGCCGCGCAGCAGCGGCAGGTGGGCGGGCTCGGTGATCAGGAGACGGCAGTCGGTGTGCAGGATGTCGCGGGCCAGTTCGGGGCCGCGCCGGGTGGGGTTGATCCCGGCGACGGCGGCCCCGGCGAGGGCCGCCGCGCCGAGCCAGAACGGGAACTCGGGGGTGTTGTCGAGCAGGACCCCGAGGTGCGGTTCGGCCCCGGCGGGCATGAGGTCGACGAGGAGCGCGGCGCGTGCGGCGGCTTCCTGGGCGTTCCGGTGGTGGGTGAGGACGTGCCGTTCGCCGTCCTCGTACATCAGCCCGGGCCGGTGGTCGCCCCATTGGCGCGCTATGAGCTCCGCGACGGTTTCGGGTGCTGTCGTCGTCGTCCGCATGCCGCCGGAGACTAGCTGACGTATCGTCAGAATTGAACGTCCGAGCAGGCGTAGAAGGCCATCGGGGTGTCGTTGACGGTCCAGACCGCCAGGATCAGGTGCCGACCGGTCCTGCCGCCCGGCATGGCGCCCTGGTGGACGGTGGTCATGGAGGGGCGGGCGCCGTTGTAGGCGACGGTGAGGAAGGGCTGGGGTTCGAGGTCGGCGCGGGTGAGGGCCTTGGTGCCGGTCCAGCCGTTCTTGGTGACGTAGTACTTGAAGTCGGTGGTGGAGTGGTTGGCGGTGAACTGCCACCGGAAGGCGTAGCTCTGGCCGCTGGTCACCTTGGTGGCGGGCCAGGCGCCGCCGCGCGGGTTGTCGAGCTCGGCGAACTGCGAGAGTCCGCCGGAACAGATCTTGCCGTCGGCGGGGCCGGCGGCCGGGAAGCCCTTGAAGCCTTCGACGCTCTGCGGCTCCCACTGGATCGCGCCGCAGTCGGAGACGGTCTTGTTGGCGCAGAGCTTCTGGCGGCTGATGGGGGTGTCGGTGTAGCCGTGGCTGCTGGCGGTGGGGGCGCCGAGGAGGGTGACGCCGGCGACGAGGCCGAGGCCGAGCGCGGCGATGCCGGCCCTTCTGGGGATTCCAGGCATTCCGGGCATGCGGATGGGACGCATGATGCTCCTTGAACGTGGGGGGAGTTCGTCGAGCGCGCGCGTATGGGGATTCAGGTCTAGACCAAGTTCCAGATTATTGACGAGAGTTGGCCATGTCCATACCAATGAGGAAACGGGTGGTCCGGTCACTTCCGGCCACCCGTTCCCGTTGCGCGATGCGGATCGCGTTACTCGCTGCGCCCCGTGTAGAAGGCGACCGTGAGGTCCTTCACCAGGGCCTTGCGCTCGTAGTCGTCGAGCTCGACGAGTCCGCGCGAGGTCAGCCGGTGGACGGTGTCGTCGACGGCGTCCACCACCGACGTCAGCACGGTGTCCCGGTGCTTGGCGTCGATCGCGGCGACCCGGCGGCGCCGCATGGCCTCGGCGACCTCGGGCGCGTACTCGATCCGGGTCGGCTGGGCCGAGTACACCTCCACACCGACCGCCTCGGTCTCGGCCGCCAGCATCCGGGTCAGCGCGTCGCCGACGGCCTCGGCGTCGCGCAGGGTCGGGGCGTCCTCGTGGAAGGCGTCCGCCGGGAGCTGGGACAGCACACGGGCCATGGCCGACTCGACCTGCTCGGCGAGGTACTCGGTGTGGTCCGCGACGGCGAGCGTGGCCCGGGCGGTGTCCTTGACCTGCCAGACGACCTGGACGACGACCTGGAGGGCGAGGCCGCCGGAGTCGACGGCGGGCATCGGTTCGCTGCGCCAGTGGCGCAGGCGTACGTCGACCCGGCGGCGCAGCAGGAGTGGACTGACCCAGGTCAGGCCGGTACGGCGGACCGTGCCGCGGTAGCGGCCGAAGAGGGTGAGCACCCAGGCGTGGCCGGTGCGGGCCCGGCCGAGGCCGCCGAGCGCGACGAGGGCGACGATGCCGAGGAAGGCGAGCGGGGGCCAGTGGGTGGCGCGCAGGCCGTGGTAGGCGCGGGGTGCCGCGCCGAAGGCGGCGACGAGGGGGGCGGGGACGACCCCGGCCCGCCAGAGCACGGCCGTGCAGCCGGCGAGGGCGAGGCCGCCGACGGCGACGCCGACCCAGCCGGGCAGCACCGGGCCGCGGTGCTCCCGGAGGCGGTCGTCGCCACGGGGGACCCGGCGGCCGGGGGCGGGGTGCGCCGGGGCGGTGGGTCTGCGCTTGGGGGCGGACTCCGGGCGGGGGGTGGACGCGTCGCCGCGGAAGGGGAGGTGCACCGGTACGTCGGTGACGGCGGTACCGCGGTGTGGGGCGACGAGGCGCGGGGCGACGACGTGCGGCAGGTCCAGCGTGTCGTCCTCCCCGATGCCGCGTGCCACCGCCTGGGCGACGATCTCGGCCACGCCGGGCCCGGGTACGCCCGAATGCGCCGCGTCGGCGGGGTTCCGCGGCCGCGGGGTGGCGGGCTCCTCGTGCTGCGGGTGCGGGATGTCGAGGCTCGCCCCGGCCCCGGCCCAGGTCGATGCGTGGACCGGCTCGGGCTCGACCTGCCCGCGCGCGGCGGGCACGGCCGGATCGCCGGCCCGAGCCCCGGCGATGCGCGGCCCGGCCTCAGCCGGAACACCCTTCGCCTCCGCGGACGGGACCGCCTGCGGCTGCGCCGCCGGGGACGAAGCGTGCGCGGCGGCCGCCGACGGACCGGACACGCCTTCGCCTTCCGGCTCCGCCGCCCGCGGCGGTGCCTGCGCACCGAACGGTGCGGTCCGCGACTCGGCCACCCGAAGCGGGGCATCCGCGGTGCGCGCCGCGGACCCGGGCACCGGGCCGGAGGCCCCGCCGTCCTGCGACCTCGCCGGTGCGACCGCCGAACGGGAGCCCGCCTGGGCTGCCGCCCGGCCGGACACCGCTTCGCCCTCCGGCTCCGCCGAAGCGGGCATGGCCTGCGGCTCCGCCGCCCGCGGTGGTGCCTGCGCACCGAACGGTGCGGTCCGCGACTCGGGCGCCCGAAGCGGGGCATCCGCGGCGCGCGCCGCGGACCCGGGCACCGGGCCGGAGGCCCCGCCGCCCTCCGACCTCGCCGGTGCGACCGCCGAACGGAAGCCCGCCTGGGCTGCCGCCCGGCCGGACACCGCTTCGCCCTCCGGCTCCGCCGAAGCGGAGTCCGAAGCAGGCACGGCCTGCGGCTCCGCCGCCCGCGGCGGTGCCTGCGCACCGAACGGTGCGGTCCGCGACTCGGCCACCCGAAGCGGGGCATCCGCGGCGCGCGCCGCGGACCCGGGCACCGGGCCGGAGGCCCCGCCGCCCTCCGACCTCGCCGGTGCGACCGCCGAACGGAAGCCCGCCTGGGCTGCCGCCCGGCCGGACACCGCTTCGCCCTCCGGCTCCGCCGAAGCGGGCACGGCCTGCGGCTCCGCCGCCCGCGGCGGTGCCTGCGCACCGAACGGTGCGGTCCGCGACTCGGGCGCCCGAAGCGGGGCATCCGCGGTGCGCGCCGCGGACCCGGGCACCGGGCCGGAGGCCCCGCCGTCCTGCGACCTCGCCGGTGCGACCGCCGAACGGGAGCCCGTCCCGGGCTGCGGCTGCGCCGACCGGGGTGAGGGCTGCGCGTCGAGCGCCGCGGGCGCGGGCTCCGTCCGGTCTCGTTCCGTCGGCTCGGAGTGCGGCGCGGGAAACCCCGCCGGCCGGGGCGAAGCGTGCGCGCCGAACGGCCCGGGGCGCAGCGCCGGCGCGGGGTGCGGTACGGACAGCCCGGGCGGGTCGGAGGCCGGGACGGCCGCCCGCTCCGCCTCTCCGGGCGACGGCTCCCCCGTCGACGCCGGGACGGCGTGCGGGGCGAGCGCGGCCGGCGGCTCCGCAGCCCGGGGCGGTGCCACTCCGGCCGGCGCCGGGACGGAAGCCGGGGCGGCCTCCCCCGTCGGCGCGCTGCCGTGCGTGGCGGGCACGGCCGCTGCCGGGGCGGCGTACGGGGCAGGTGTCGCCCCGGCGGATGAGGCCGGGCCGGCCGACGCCGACGCCGGTACCGACGCCGCGTGGGACGCGGAGGGCCGAGCGGGCACGGCCGGTCCTGAGACGGCGTGCAGGGCCGCAACGGCAGACGCCTGCGCCGCACCGGGCGACGCCGGAGCCGCCGTCGGGGCGGCACCCACGTCCGTCGCGCGGGGCGCGGAGGGCCGGGTGGGCGCGGTCGGCGGTTCCGCACCGCGCGGCGACGGTTCCGGCGACGGGGACGGGGAGGGGACGGTGGGTGTCGCCTCCGCCGCCCCGGGCCGGGGCCTCGTCGGCGCGGGGTGGGCGGCGATCGCCCAGCCGAAGGTGGTGGCGGCTGTTGCGGCGGCGGCGGGGGACACATGGAGGGTGCCCGTCGTCGAGGTGGTGCGCGTGGGGAACATCGTTACCTCCGTCATGCGAAAAGCCGGCGCCAGGTTTCCGGGCCCGGGTAGCCGTTGGCCGCGGCCCCGCGCCAGCCCTGCGCGCGCTGGAAGGCCTCGACGTTGCGGCGGTCCGCCTCGCTCCAGCGGGCGTCCGGGTCGGACGTGTAGTACTTGCCGAAGCCCTTCTTCACCAGCTGCCGGCCGAGGGCCTCGACGGCCGGGTGGGCGTGGCCCGGGCGGAACACCGCCGCCCCGGGGTAGGCCCGTACGCCTCCCGGTCCGGGCGCCGCGCCCACCGTCGGCGGGATGTTCCTGCCCTGCTTGTCGACGAGCAGGCGCCAGGTGTGCGCGCCCGGGATGCCGTCGGCGTCGGCGCCCGTCCAGCCCTGCGCGCGCTGGAAGGCCTGGGTGGCGAGCCTGTCGTGATCGTTCCACGTCCGGTCGGCCACCCCCTTGGGGTAGAACCGGTACGCGCCGCGCTCGATCAGCATCCGCCCCAGCTGCGCCACGTGGTCGTTGGTGGCGCCCCGCGCGAACTTGTCCGCGCCGGGGAAGGTCTTGGCGGCGTCGCCCGGCCTGGGTCCCGCCGCCGGCGCTTCGGGGACGGGCGCGGGGGCGGGGACGGCGCCCGGGACCTGCGGGACGATGCCGCCCGTCACCCCGTTGAACCGGTACGGGACGTACTTCGCCGCGTTGGCCCAGTACCCGTAGGGCGTGGCCAGCTTCCGCGTCGTGGGGCGCGTCTGCTCGTAGGCGACGTAGTGCGTGCGCGTCTGGTCGACCCAGCCGCCGAAGAGGACCACGTGCGAGCCGTTGTTGGGGTCGGCCGGGTTGTGGAAGAGCAGCATGTCCCCCGGCAGCAGCTCATCCTTCGTGATCTTGGTGGCGAACTTGTCGAGGCTGCCGGTCCACTCGTTCGAGCCGAGGTTCCAGGCCATGGAGACGTAGCCGGAGCAGTCCTGCCGGTACCCGTCCGTCCAGTACGCGGACATGCTGTACGGGACCTGCGCGTCCAGCCACAGCTTCGCCCGGTTGATGATCGTCGTGCGGTCGATCCGCTTCACGGCCCCGGGCCGGCCCGGGGCGCCGGGGTTCCCCGGCCTGCCCTTCGGGCCGTGCAGGGGGGTGCGGCCGCCCTGCGGGCTGCCGGGGTCGTCGAGGGCCACCGGCCCGGTGGCAGGCGCGCTCAGGGCGACCGCCGTACCCCCGCCCCCGCCGAGGACCACACCGGCGGCGGTGGCCAGGACCAGCGCCCGCCGCGCCCCGCGCGCGGCGGGGTGCCCCCCGTCCCGGAGCGGTATGGCACGGGCCCGGGCGAGGGCACGGCGGCGCTGGGCGCATCCCCGGCACACGCAGTCGCCCGCGGGCTCGTACTCCTCGAAAGCGGGCATCGGCATCTGCACATGCGTCGGGGGCTGCATCGTCATGCGGTTCCGTCCACTCCCCTGCTGTTCCAGTGGTCGACCGGGGCCGCACCTGATAAAGCATCAGATGCGGTCGGCGCAGACATATCGTGCACGATAAACCCCTCAAACATGGGTTAATCGGACAAGGCGGGCGTGGCTGGTCACGACCACCCGGAGAGGTGGGGTAGAGTTTTCCCTGTCAGCAAGCGCCGCTAGCTCAGTTGGTTAGAGCAGCTGACTCTTAATCAGCGGGTCCGGGGTTCGAGTCCCTGGCGGCGCACAGACGGAGGAAGCCCCTCACAGCGAAAGCTGTGAGGGGCTTCTTCGTTCCCACCGATTGCCGATGTCACGCCGACGTGCCCGGCCGGACTCCTACGCCCGTCAGGTAGGCGGAGACCACCACGTTCGCCGTGTACTCCTTGGCCGCCTTGTCGTAGGTGCCTCCGCAGGTCACCAGCCGCAGCTCCGCGCGGCCCGCGACCCGCGGGCCGTACGCCTTGTGCGCGTCGAAGGCCGCGCGCTCGTAGACCCGTACGTCCTCGATCGTGAACTCGGCGACGGAGCCGTCCGCCCGCGCCACGCGCACCTTGTCACCCGCCTGCGCCGAGCTCAGGCCGTAGAAGACCGCCGGCTTGGACCGCGTGTCCACGTGTCCCACCATCAGCGCCGTCCCCGCCGCCCCCGGCTGCACGCCCCGGCCCCACCAGCCCACCGTGCCCGGGCTGTCGTACGGCGGCGGATCGATCGCGCCGTCCTTGTCCAGGCCCCGGGACACCACCGGGGCCTGGATGCCTATGGACGGCACGTCGACACGCTGCGGCAGGGAACCGGCGACGGGGGCGTGCGCGGCCGGCAGCCCCGCGCCCACCGCCCCGCCGCCCTGCCCGGAGAGCGGGGCCGGCGCCACGGTGAGCTCACGGCCCCACAGCCACAGGCCCAGCACCAGCACCGACCAGGCCGCGAAGGTCAGCAGCCGGCCCCCGGCGGAGGCCTTGGCCTCGTCCGTCCGCCACTCGCTCACGCGACGCCCGTCCCCTCATCCGCCGCTGCGACGCCGGCGCAGGGTCAGCGCCCGGCCGGCGACGG
Organism: Streptomyces virginiae; assembly: GCF_040638905.1. Taxonomy (GTDB): domain Bacteria; phylum Actinomycetota; class Actinomycetes; order Streptomycetales; family Streptomycetaceae; genus Streptomyces; species Streptomyces virginiae_B. The sequence continues at coordinate 8,808 of NZ_JBEZYV010000045.1, forward strand.
CCAGCGTGGCCACCGCGGCGAGCACGGCACCGATCACCGTGTGCGGCATTCCGGGGCCCTCGCCCCCGTGCTCCTTCTTCGCCGCGGTGGTGACCAGGCCGGGGGCCTGCGCCGGGCGGTCGGCCATGCCGCCGCCGCCCGCGTGGACCGGCCAGATCGGCGAGGCGTGATGGGAGGGGTGCCGGTACTCGGAGATGTGGACCGAACCGGTGAACTTCTCGTCGCCGTCGCAGTACACCCGGACGGCGTGCCATCCGGGCGAGGCGTGCGAGCTGATCATCGCGTCGCCGTAGAGCGGGCTGCGACGCCCGCCGTCCCGCCCGTAGAGGTCGGCGTCGGCCACGAAGACGGAGGACTTGGCCGCTCCGCGGTTGTTGTCACATCCCTGGACACGCAGCTTGACCTGCGCTCCGGGGTGGGCCGGGCTGGGGTCGACGGCGATGCTGCCGCGGTCTTTGCGGTCTCCGCGGTCCTCCTCGCCCGCCAGGGCGGTGGGCGCGGTCACCGCGGAGACCGCCGCCAGGACGGCGGCCACGGCGGCGGTGCGGACAGCGATCGGAACACTGCGCATGGTGAACCTCCTCGACAAGGAGATTCACGCGCGGCGCGGCGCTCCGCATCCGGAGCGGCGCCGTACGTGTCAGCCGTACGCCCCAAACGCGCTACGCCCGGACGGCCGAACCACCCGGGGCGCGCGCACCCGTCAGACGAGGTCGACCAGATCCTTGATCGAGGCGACCGTCTTGGTCGGGCGGTACGGGAACTTCTCGGTGTCCCGCTCGGTGGTCAGACCGGTCAGGACGAGGAAGGTCTGCATGCCCGCCTCCAGACCGGCCAGCACGTCGGTGTCCATCCGGTCGCCGATCATCGCGCTGGTCTCGGAGTGCGCGCCGATGGCGTTGAGCCCGGTCCGCATCATCAGCGGGTTCGGCTTGCCCGCGAAGTACGGCTGCTTGCCGGTCGCCTTGGTGATCAGCGCGGCGACGGCGCCGGTGGCCGGGAGCGGGCCCTCGGTGGAGGGGCCGGTCTCGTCGGGGTTGGTGCAGATGAAGCGGGCGCCGGCGTTGATCAGGCGGACCGCCTTGGTCATGGCCTCGAAGCTGTACGTCCGGGTCTCGCCGAGCACCACGTAGTCGGGCTCGTGGTCGGTCAGGACGTAGCCGATGTCGTGCAGGGCGGTGGTCAGACCGGCCTCGCCGATGACGTACGCCGTGCCGCCCGGGCGCTGGTCGTCGAGGAACTTCGCCGTGGCCAGGGCCGAGGTCCAGATGTTCTCGACGGGGACGTCCAGGCCCATGCGGGACAGGCGGGCCTGGAGGTCGCGGGGGGTGTAGATGGAGTTGTTGGTCAGCACCAGGAAGGGCTTGCCGGACTCGCGCAGCCGCTTGATGAAGGCATCGGCGCCGGGGATCGGCGTCCCCTCGTGGATGAGGACCCCGTCCATGTCGGTGAGCCACGATTCGATCGGCTTGCGCTCTGCCACTGGACTGCTCTCCGCTCTCGCTGACCTGCGACCTCGACTGCTGGTCTGTACCACCTGTTTCCCCACCCTATCCGGGCCGGGCTGCGGCCGTCCCTGCCGTCCACAGCCCGGACTCCGGGGCGGAGACGGACCAGCGCGTCGAGGGACTCTGCCCTGGCGAGGGCGCGCGTGCTGTTCGCCCGCGACCGCCCACCCGGGGGCGACGAGGGTGGAGTCCAAGGTGCCGGTGTGGGCCTTGTCGTCCCACTCATCGGAGTCGGCCACGGCGAAGACGCCACCGGAGCGGGCGTTCAGCTCGCGTCACTGGTCGCGCTGCGACTGGGTCGAGAACGCGTCGGCCGCGAAGGCCCGGCCTGCCCGTGCGGTGACACCGCCGGTGCCCATCGTGGAGTTGTCGACGGACCAGTCGGCGGGCGGCGTGTGCGTGAAGCCCTTCACCCCGGCCGGGGTGCCCGTCTGTCGTCCACGCGGGCCTGGAGGGCAGGACGTACGGTGCCGAAGGGGTCGCTGTCCGGACCGCTCGACGGGACGCCGTCAATGCCGAAGGTGCTGAGCCGCCCTGGGCGAGCGCGGTCGCGGCCACGTCGGCCGGCTTGACGTCGTCACCGACTGAACCGGCCGGCGCCCGGCGCCTTCGGCGATGACGAAGGTGCCGTGCTCGGCGATCGTGGAGCCGCCGTGGCCGCCGGCGGGGGTGTGGCCGGAGCGCCGCAGGCGGCCTTCCAGGAGCAGTTCGCGCAGGGCATGCCGGACGGCCTCGCGGGACACCTCGTACCGGTCGGCCGGATCCCGCTCGGTGGGCAGCGTCCCTCGACGGACTCGGCGATCCGGGCCTTGAGGGCGGGGCGCTTGGGGATGCCTCCGTGCTCGGGCATGCCGGACCGTTGTCTGGTTGGGGGGTACCCGGGTAACAGGGCTTGGGGGTTACGGGTGGGGCGGCCGAGGTCAGTCGCTGCGGGAGGGAGTACGGGCGCGGAGCCGGCGCGCACCGAGCAGGAGTCCGCCACCGGCGGTGAGGGCGGCCACGGCCCCCGCCCCGTACCCCCATTCCCGGGGACCGGTGTGGGCGAGGGAGCCCGCCTCGACGGAATCCTCGGACTGCTCGACGGAGAAGCGGTAGCCGCCCGCCTCGCCGACCCAGTCCCCGTCGTCACCCTTGCGCTGGACGAGCGCGGCGTCGGCGACGACCTCACCGGTGGGGGCGTCGGGGGCGAAGGCGAGGGTGACCTTGACGGTCCGGGTGCCGCCGGGGCCGACGGTGAAGCCGGGGAAGGCGTCGCCGCCGTCGAAGACGGCGATGATCTCGTCCCGGTCGCTGAGTTCCAGCCCGGCGGGCAGGATGCCGCCCGGGGCCTCGAACTCCATCCGCAGGTGCGCGGGGCGCAGGGCGCGGGCCTTGTCGGTGAGGACGACGAGGGGGTGGATGGCCGTGCACTCGGAGTTCGTGGTGTTGGTCAGGTCCAGGAACCAGGTCTGCGGCTCGCCGCCGGTGCGGTACACGGCCGGACCGCCGCGGATGCGCGCCCCGATGGGGAAGGCGGAACTCTTGCCGTCCCCGCAGGTGGCCTTGACGCGGGACGGAAACGCGGGAGCGGGGCGGGCACCGCCGCCGGTGCCGATGTCCGCACCGGCGGGGGATGCGGTGGTGGCGGCCAGGGCGGCGGAGAGGAAGGCGGTGAGGGCAAGGGCTTTGCGCAGTCGCATGGAAGACCTTCGCTACTCGCCGGACAGGACGATCGTCGGACGAGGTGATCATCACCCCGGCCTGCCCGCACCCTGCCACGCACGCGCGAGCCCTCACCGCGCACCACGCCTGAGTCATCCCGGTTTACGCCCGAACAGCCCAGGGGTCAAATCCACCCTCCCCAGCCCGCCCGAGCCCGGCCGCCCCGTGCAGCCCCGCCGCGCCCTCCGCCTCGCCGCATCCTCCAGCCCCGCCGGCGTTTGAGGCGCGGGGCCCGGGGCGGAGCCCCGATCCTTCAGCCCCGCCGGCGTTTGAGGCGCGGGGCCCGGGGCGGAGCCCCGATCCTTCAGCCCCGCCGGCGTTTGAGGCGCGGGGGCTCGGGGGCAGCGCCCCCGCAACGGCGCGGCACCCGGCACAGGCATGGGCAGCGGCACCGGCATAGGCACCGGCACCGGCACCGGCACCGGCACCAACCCCGCCCACCCTCACCCCACCCGCCCGAACAACGGCGCCAGCGTCATCTCCGCCGCCCCCTCCGCCACACCCGCCCCCGCCAGGGCGACCACCGGCCTGGCCGGATCCAGCGCGCGGGCCGCAAGAACGGCTCCGACACCGGCCACGAAGACGTCCGGCGCCGCCGCCACCACCCGCCCACCGAGCAGCACACGGTCCACGTCCAGCAGCGCGACCAGGTTGGCCGCGGCCTCGCCCACGATCCGTGCCGCCTCGGGAAGATCGCCTCGGGCCACCGCCGCCAGGCACAGCACCTCCACGCAGCCGCGCGCCCCGCACCGGCACGGCGGGCCGTCCAGCAGGAGCACCTGATGGCCGAACTCCCCCGCCGCCGAGCGGACACCCCGGTAGACCCCGCCGCCCAGCCACAGTCCCGCGCCTAGCCCGGTCCCGACGTGCAGGTACACGCAAGTACGGGGCCCACCGCCGGCAAGGACATCGCCACCCGCACCCGGGCCGACGCCCGCCTCCGGCCAGGTCGCCCGGAGCCACGCCCCGGCGGCCGCGGCCGCACCGGCGTTCGTGTCCTTGTCCAGCAGCACCGGCAGGCCCAGCCGCCCCTCCAGCACCCCCTTGAGCGGGAAGCCCTTCCAGCTCGGGAACCCCGTCACCCGACCCATCACCCCGGCCCGGTGGTCGAGCGGCCCCGGCGCGGCCACGCCGACCCCCACGAGCGGCGGTCCGGCCTGGCCGCCGACCCGCGCGACCGCTCGTACGACCGCCTCCACCGCCGCCTCCGGTCCGGCCGCGAAGTCGATCGGGCCGCTGCTCTCGGCGACGACGCGGCCCGCCAGGTCCACCCGTACCGCCCTGAGCTCGTCGCGGTCCAGGTGCACTCCCACCGAGTGCCGCGCATCGGGCACCAGCCGGAGCAGAGTGCGCGGCTTGCCGCCGGTGGACGCGGCGCGGCCCGCCTCCGCGATCAGGCCGTCCGCGCCGAGCCGCGCCGTGATCTTGCTGACGGCCTGCGGGGTGAGTCCCGTACGGACGGCGAGTTCCGTGCGGCCCAGGCCCACCGGTCCGGCGCCGCGCAGCAGCTCCAGTACCAGCGCGTCGTTGTGGCCGCGCAGCGCGGGCAGGTTCACCCCGCCACGCCGACCGTGCGCATCCCCGTGTCCGCCGTGACCGCTGTTCCCGCTACCACTGTCCACCGCCCCATTGTCCACCCTCCTTGCACTTCGGCAACACTGTTGCCAAAGTAGTGCCCATGAGCACCCCCGCCCCCACCGCACCATCCTCCCCGCTCCGCGTCGGCGTCATCGGCTACGGACTCGCCGGTTCCGTCTTCCACGCCCCCCTGGTGGCCGCCACGGACGGACTCGTCCTCGACACGGTCGTCACCTCCGACCCGGCCCGGCAGGCCCAGGCGCGCGCCGAATTCCCCGACGTCCACACCGCCGCCACCGCCGACGAGCTGTGGCAGCGCGACCTCGACCTCGTCGTGATCGCCTCGCCCAACAAGACGCACGTCCCGCTCGCCACCACCGCCCTCGAAGCCGGCCTGCCGGTGGTCGTGGACAAGCCGCTCGCCGCCACCGCCGCCGAGGCCCGGGCGCTCGCCGCCCTGGCGGACCGGCGCGGAACCTTCCTCTCCGTCTTCCAGAACCGCCGCTGGGACAACGACTTCCTCACCCTGCGCCGTCTCATCGCCGACGACGAACTCGGCGAGATCCAGCGCTTCGAGTCCCGCTTCGAGCGCTGGCGCCCGCAGCTGAAGGGCGGCTGGCGCGAGTCTGGCGCGCCGGAGGAGATCGGCGGCCTGCTGTACGACCTCGGCAGTCACGTCGTCGACCAGGCCCTCGTGCTGTTCGGGCCCGCCGTACGGGTGTACGCGGAGACCGACGCGCGCCGCCCCGGCGCCGAGACCGACGACGACACCTTCATCGCCCTCACCCACGCGAACGGGGTCCGCTCCCACCTCTACGTCAGCGCGACCGCCGCCCAGCTCGGGCCGCGGTTCCGCGTGCTCGGCTCGCGGGCCGGCTACGTCAAGTACGGCCTGGACCCCCAGGAGGGCGCCCTGCGCGAGGGGTTGCGGCCGGACGGGCGGCTGCCCTGGGGCGAGGAGCCCCCGCACCTGTGGGGGCGGGTGGGCTCGGGCGAGTCCCCGCTGACCGGCGGCGGTGCCCCCGTACCGACGGAGCTGGGTGACTACCCGGCGTACTACGCGGCGGTGGAGGCGGCCCTGCGCACGGGCGGGCCGGCCCCGGTCACGGCGCACGAGGCCGCGCACTGCCTCGACGTACTGGAGGCGGCCCGCATGTCGTCCCAGGAGGGCGTGGCGGTCGAGCTTCCCGTCACCACGGTCACCACGGAGCACGGGGAGCACGGGGCCGCGTGACGCCCCAGGGGCACGGGGCCGCGTGACGCCCCGGGCACGGGCACGCGTGACGCCCCGGGCACGGGCACGCGTGACGCCCCGGGCACGGGCACGCGTGACGCCCCGGGCACGGGCACGCGTGACGGGCGGGGCCGCCACGATGGCGGCCCCGCCCGTCCCCTGCTCCTCCTGGACGGCGGCTACGCGCTCTTGAACTCCTGGCGCTGACGGCCGAGCCCCTCGATCTCCAGCTCCACGACGTCGCCGGCCCGCAGGTACGGCTTCGGCTCCGGCTGGCCCATCGCCACACCGGCCGGCGTACCGGTGACGATGACGTCGCCCGGGTACAGGGTCATGAACCGGCTCAGGTACCGGACGACCTCGCCGACCGGGAAGATCTGGTCAGAGGTGTTGCCGTCCTGCTTGAGCTCGCCGTTGACCCACAGCTTCACGTCCAGGAGCTGCGGGTCCGGAATCTCGTCGGCGGTGACCAGCCACGGGCCGAGCGGGGTGAAGGTCTCGCAGTTCTTGCCCTTGTCCCAGGTGCCGCCGCGCTCGATCTGGAACTCGCGCTCGGAGACGTCGTTGACCAGCAGGTAGCCGCCGACGTGCGCCAGGCCCTGCTCCGCGGAGTCGAGGTAGCGGGCGGTGCTGCCGATGACGACGCCGAGCTCGGCCTCCCAGTCGGTCTTCACGCTGCCGCGCGGGATCAGGACGGTGTCGTCGGGGCCGACCACGGTGTCCGCGGCCTTCAGGAAGAGGATCGGCTCGGCCGGCGGCTCCGCGCCGATCTCCGCCGCGTGCCCGAAGTAGTTCAGGCCGATGCCGACGATCTTGCCGATACGGCCGACCGGCGCGCCGATCCGCAGCCCTTCGGCGTCCAGGACCGGAAGCTCACCCGACTCGGCCGCGTCCCGCACCCGGGAGAGCACGGAGTCGTCGGCGAGCACCGCGCCGTCCACATCCGTGATCAGGCCGGACAGGTCCCGCAGGGTCCCGTCCTGGTCGAGCAGCGCGGGGCGCTCCGACCCGACCGGTCCGACACGCAGCAGCTTCATGGGCATTCTCCCGTGGTCGTGGGTGGTCGACCCATGGGCATGCCCCGGGCCGGACGATGGGTTGCGGCCATCGGAGGATTGGTCGATCCTCCAAGATGCCCACCCAATCCGCAAGACCCTGTTCACAGGGTGGAACGCACCGCTCCGCCGGCCCGCCGCCAAGCGACGGACTCGGCGGCGGGCTGGGCGGCTGACTCGGCGGCGGGCTCAGCGGCGGGCTGGGCGGGACTGGGCGACGGCCTCGGCAGCGCGTTCGGCGGCGCGCGCCTTGCGGTGCTCGAGCCATGCGCGCTCCGCCACCGACCAGGCGGTGGTGGTGAGCAGGTAGAGCCCGGCTGCCAGCGGCACCACGGTGGCAGTGATCAGCGTGCCGAAGGACAGCAGGGGCAGTACGCCGCCCAGCTTGCGCACGGCCTCCTGCTGCTCGGCGCTCAGCTCGGGCAGCGCCGCACCCCCGGCGGGCTTCTTCTTCGGGGCGGAGGCAGCAGCGGCCGCGGCCGTCCGCGCGGCCACCGCAGCCGACCGTCGCCCGCGTACGGCACTCCATGCGGCCACCATCGCGATCGCCCCGAACAGCGCGAGGAACACCAGCCCCTGCGCCCCGAACGGGCCGCCCTCCCCGAGCGCCTCGGTCCACCGCGACCCCAGCGGCGCGGCGAACAGCCGGTGGCTCAGCAGCTCGCCCCCCGACGAGAACGCCTGGTACATGAGGAAGAACACCGGCAGCTGCAGCAACAGGGGCAGGCAGCCGGCCACCGGGGTCGCGCCGCGGAAGGCGGCTCTGCTCAGCGGGTGCAGGGCGAGCCGTGCGAGCACGGTGAACAGCACGATCGCGGCAGCGGTCGCGGACTCGGCCAGCGCCGGCTCCAGAAGCCGGCCCAGCTCAGCAACAAGGTGGGTGAAAACGGACACGTGGGCCCTCCGAGGGTCTCGTCGAACGTCGAAAAGAGGTGTGCATTTCGGCGTGACGAGCCGCGAGGGGCGACAACAGTGATCAGTCAGGAGAAGGCGAGAGGTACTGCGCGCCCCTACGCGGCCGTCGGGACGAGACGGCCGGGCGCCCTGGGCCGCGACCGGCCCGAGGCATCGGGATCACGCTGCGGCAGGAACGCCGTGCGCTGCTCGCGATCACGGATCGCGGTGCGTATTCGGTGCGGCGGCACGGGCCGTACGAGCCGTGCGGCGGCGGCCAGCGCCTCGGCGCCCACGGAGACGGCGGCGACGGTCGCGGCGAGGGCGACCACCACGGCGCCCAACCCGCCCTCCCCGGCGAACAGGCCGAGGGCTCCCCCGACCAGCACCAGGAGCGGGAGCAGCACGAAGAGGGCCCGGGCGATCCGGGCGAACGGGACGGCGTCGCGTCGCGGTCCGGCCATACGAACCCCCCTCTCCGCTCGGCGTTCTCGAAACCCTGTTCCCGATCGATGGTAGCCGGGCCCTCCGACAACGGTGGGTGGCGTGGGTGGTCAGGACCTGAGGGTCCCCCAGACCACCAGCCGGTACTTCGAGCTGTACTCGGGCGTGCAGGTGGTCAGCGTGATGTACGCCCCCGGCTCGCTGTAGCCGTACCCCGGCTGCACCAGGCTGCGCGGCACCGGCGCGATCACCCCGGTGTCCCGCTCCGTCGTCTCGCTCAGGGTCTTTCCCACCACGTACGTGTACCGGCGCCCCCGCATGTCGACGATCAGCTCGTCGCCCGCCCGCAGCCGGTTGATGTACCGGAACGGCTCGCCGTGGGTGTTGCGGTGCCCGGCCAGCGCGAAGTTCCCCTGCGCGCCGGGCCCGGCGCTCCCGGGGTACTGCCCGACGTAGCCCTTGTCGAGGACGGCACGCTTGTCGATGCCCTGCGCGACGGGCACGACCAGGCCGAGGCGCGGAATGCGCAGCACGGCGTACGCCCGCTCCCGCACCGCCGACGGCCCGCCGGCGGGCCGGGGCGCAGGCACGGGAGGCGAGGGGGACGAGGAAGCGGAAGAGGAGGAAGCGGCCGATGCGGACGGAGACGGAGCCGGACGCGAAGTAAGGGGCGCCTCGGAAGGGGGAGGACCGGAGTCGGGATCGTCCTCCCAGGCCCGCTCCAGGGCCCGGACCTGCTCCTGCGCCCCGACCGCGGCCTGCCGGTTGGTCCACCACACCTGGTGCACCACCAGTAACAACACCACCACGCCCACGGTGACGGTCAACTCGGCGGTCGCCCACAGGACCCCCACGAGACCGGCCCGGCGCGCCCGCCGGCCCCGCCCCTGAACCACCACACGCATGTGATCCCGCACGGGCGGCACCTTAAGTCCTCCCCCGTCAACTGACCAGCGGCAGTACGGTGTGAACCATGCGCCCCGACACGCCTGCCGAGCACATCGCCGAAGCCGAGCGCCTCATCCGCACGGCGACCCGCTACCCCGAGGACCAGGAGCCCTTGCTCCTCCAGGCCGCGGCCCACCTCGAACTGGCCGACGAGCGGGACCGGGCGAGCGCCCTCTACGACCGACTCCTCTCCTCCTCACCTTCCGACCCCCACCTGATCAAGGCCCTCCAGGCGGCGAACCTCTGGGAGTACGGCCACGAACCCGAGGCCCGCGCCCTCATCTCGGGCATCCGCGCCGCCTCCCCCAAGGACCCGGCCCCGTGGGAGATCATCGCGGAAGCCCTTGAGGCGCACGACGAGTTGGAAGCCTCCGAGGACTGCTTCACCCAGGCCGCCACCCTCCTGATCGCGGATTCGACCCCGCTCACCCCGGCGACCACCGCCCTCCTGACGGGCCGCCACCGGGTACGCCGCCTCCTCGGGCGCCCGCACGACGACTGGGACATGGTCGCCGACACCCGCCACATCGGCCCGATCCCGCTCGACGAGCTCCACGACCCCAAGCGCATCTGGGCCCTGGGCTCCGACGACCCGGCCGAGCTGCGCGCCGAGATCGCCCGCCTGCGCGCCGAACTGGGCGACCGCCGCGCGGCCCTGTCCCGCCCGTTCCCGGTGGCGGTCCTCCACTGGCCGCAGCGCGAACTGTCCGAGCTGCTGACCAGCTACCCGACGCTCGGCTCGGAGTACGCGTCGCACGAGGCCCACCTGCGCGACATCGAGACCTCCCTGCGCGCCCTCGCCGCCTCGGGCACCACCAACCTCGGCATCGTGACGGCGAGCGTCCCCTCGTACGAGGCCTTCGCGGCCTCCGAGAAGACCTCCCCGGCCTCCCCCAGCCTCCTGGCCGAATACGCCACGACCCTCGCGGCCCGCGGCAAGGCCACCCCCTGGCCCCCCACCCCCACCTCCCCCTGCTGGTGCACCTCGGGCAAGCCGTACTCGGAATGCCACGGAACCGGCAACTAGAACCGGGCGAGTCCAGCCCGTAGTCCGCGCGCTCTTGGTTTTGGTTGAGCGCTCGCGAGGCACGCGCAGTGCGTCCGAACCGAGTTGCACACCGGACGCCTTGACCGTCAGGCGGCCCGCCGGGTGCACCTCCCCGGCAGTCGCACGTGGTGCACCACGGAATCTCCTGATCGCGTGGTCGAGGGGACTGGCATCATGCGTGCATGCATGGTGCCGTCCCTTCCTCCGCCGCTGTCTCGGCGCGCATGAGCCGACAGGTCTCGCGCGACACCGCACAGGAGGTCGCGGTTCGCCGTCTTCTGCACGCGGCCGGGCTGCGTTATCGCGTGAATCTGCCGGTGCCCGGCATGCGTCGCCGCACGATCGACATCGCGTTCACGCGCGCAAGGATCGCTGTCTTTCTCGACGGGTGCTTCTGGCACGGCTGCCCCCAGCATGCGACGCGACCGAAGGCGAATGCCGAATGGTGGCGGGCCAAACTCGAGAAGAACATGTCTCGGGACCGCGAAACGACCGCACACCTGGAGGACGCCGGGTGGACGGTGCTGCGGTTCTGGGAGCACGAGCTCCCGGACGAGGTGGCGCGCAAGATCGCGGTGAGTCGTCGGCAAGCGGTGCTGCACCCTGAGCGGTGAGGCTCCGCTAGCGGTCGGCCGTGGCGTAGGTGGTGGCGGCCATTGCGGCGGCTGCCGTGAAGACCGCCGGCCAGGCGCCGATCTTCTTCGCCAGGGGGTGCGAGCCCGCGAAGGCGGCGACGTAGGCCGCGGCCAGCAGGGCCGTCGTCGTCGGCGACGTGCGGCGGTGCCATTCGCGGGCCGCGACGGCGCCCGCCGCCGCGAGGACCACACCGCCGAGCGGCCGCTTCCCGGTCCAGCGGGCGGCGGCGTATCCGCCGACGAGACCGCCCGCGGCTACGAGCGAGGTGGGGAACTGCGCCATGGTGCGGGCCTCCAGCCGTTCGAACGTCACCGGACGAGGCTAACGCGCCCGGCGGGCGAAGCGGCGCGCGGCCGCCACTGCCAGCACGACGGCGGCCCCGCCCAGGACGTTGTCCGGGAGCGCGTCCTGCAGGGCCCGCGGGAGCACGGCCATGACCCCCAGGATCACGAAGAACGCCACCGCGCAGGCGGCCAGACCCATCAGGGCTCTGCTCACGAGGTTGTTGCGCACGCCGGGCTCAACGCCCGGCCGGGCGGGTCGATACGGGTGGCCCACGACACCGTACGGAAGTCGGATTTGTCGCACACCCTCCGGATCTGCGGACCTCCCCTCCGGGGAACGTCACGGGCGTAGATTCGGTCTTCGATAGGGGCGATCCGACCCAAGCCACCCAAGCCGGCCCAAGGAGCTGCAAACGTGATCTGTTACGGACCGGCCGTCCTCGACCTGACGGACGAGCTCGCCGACACCTACGGCGAGGTCTTCTCCGCCCCGCCGTGGAACGAAGATGAAGAAACCATTCGCCAGTTCGCCGTCCGACTGCAGGCCGACAGCCGGCGCGCCGGCTTCCGCACCGCCTTCGCGCAGTCGCCCCTCGGCGTCGACGGATTCGCCACCGCCTGGCTGACACCCCGCACCTTCCCCGCGGACCGCGGCTACGGACAGGTCACCGCACAGCTCGGCCGGCAGCGCGTACGGGAGCTCCTCGTCGGCGCCCTGGAGATCGACGAGCTCGCCGTACGCCCGCACGCGCGCGGGCACGGCACCGGGCGCGCTCTGCTCGCGGAGATCACCGCCGACGCCCCCGACGACCGGGCCTGGCTGCTGACCGCCCGCGTGGCCACCGACACCGTGGCCACCTACCACCGGCTCGGCTGGCACGAGGTCAAGCCGCTGCCCGGCACGGAGAACGGCGTCGTCGTCTTCCTCGCCCCGAACCACCCTTCGGCCTGAGCGTCGGCCGCCCGCCACCGGGCATACCGGGGGCATGATCACTCGTATCGCCCAGCGCCAGCTGAACATGGCCACCCACCACCAGCTCCGCCAGGCCGGCATCCCGGCCGCCACCATCAGCGGCCGCAGCCGCCGGGGAGGACCCTGGCAACGGCTCCTCCCACGGGTGTACCTCCTGCAGACCGGCCCACCCGACACCCGGCAGCAGGCCCTCGCCACCGTCCTCTACGCCGCCCCGCTCACCGCGGACCCGCTCTCCGGCACCGCCGCCGCACTCACCGGCGGCGCGGCCCTCGCACTCCTCGGCATCCGCGACGCGCCACCCGAACCACTGGACGTACTCGTCCGCGCTCCACGGTCGGTGGCGGCCACCGGCCGCGTCCGGCCCTTCTCGACCGCGCGTTGGCCCGCGACCATCACCATCGCCGGGGTGCCCAGCACCCGACCGGTCCGGGCGGCCACCGACTTCGCGGCCCGTACGGACGACTCCGACCTGGTGCGCTCCGTCCTCGCGAACGTCGTCCAGGGCGGCTGGTGCCACCCGCACGACCTGCACGCCGAACTGCGCGCCGGCCGGGTCCGGCACCGCCCGGCCGTCCGGACGGCGGCCGCCGAGCTGGTCGCCGGAGTCCGGTCGATCGCCGAGGGCCGCGCACGCGACAGCCTGACGGCCACGGACCTGCCCGCTCCGCTGTGGAACGCCCGGCTCTACGGACCCGACGGGGCCTTCCTCGCCCGCCCGGACGCGTACTGGCCGGAGGAGGGCGTCGCTCTGGAGATCGACTCCGCCGAGTACCACTACACGCGCGACTCCTGGCAGGCCACGCTGCGCCGGAGACTGCGCATGGAGGCCCGCGGCGTCCTGGTGGTCAGTACGACGCCCGGGATCCTGCGAGAGGAACCGGCCGACCTGATCGCCGCGCTCCGCGCGCTCCTCGCCCTGGGCGCCGCCCGCCCCGCCCCACCCCGCGTCACCGCCCGCGGCCACGCCCAGCTGGAGCTGCCGCTCCCCAGATCCACCGGGACGCCGTAGGGGTGGCTCTAGGCGCCGAGGGCGCGCGACACCGTGTGGATCAGCAGGCCGGCCAGGGCGCCGACCACCGTGCCGTTGATACGGATGAACTGCAGGTCGCGGCCGATGTGGGCCTCGATCTTGCGGGAGGTGTGCTCGGCGTCCCAGGCCGCCACCGTGTCGGTGATCAGCGAGGTGATCTCCCTGCGGTAGGTGGTGACGACGTAGACGACCGCGCCCTCGATCCAGCCCTCCACCTTCGCCTGCAGGCGGCCGTCGGTGGCCAGGCGCGCGCCCAGCGAGATCAGCGAGGCGCGGACCCGCAGGCGCAGCTCGCTCTGCTCGTCCTCTGCCGTCGAGATGATCATCGAGCGGATCGCGGACCAGGCGGAGGCGATGACGTCCTGGACCTCGTCCCGGGCCAGGATCTCCGACTTGAGGCGCTCCACGCGTGCGCGCGTCGCCGTGTCCGACTGGAGGTCGGCCGCGAAGTCCCGCAGGAAACGGTCCACCGCCGCCCGCGCCGGATGCTCGGGCATGTCCCGCATCTCCGTGACGAAGCGGAGCAGCTCCTTGTAGACGCGCTCGCCCACCTTGCGGTCCACGAACCGCGGGGTCCAGCCGGGGGCGCCGCCCTGGACGGCGTCCGTGATCGAGTCCCCGTGGGTGATCAGCCAGTCGTGGGCCTTGGCGCAGACGAGGTCGACGGCGCGGCGGTGGCCGCCGTCGGCGACGATCTTCTGCAGGGTCTTGCCCAGGCCCGGCGCGATCTCGGCGGACTCGGCGCGCCGGGTGATGGCCTCGCCGACGACGGCCTGCACGTCGGAGTCGCGCAGGACGGTCAGCGCGCCGCGCAGGGCGGTGGCCAGTTCGGCCGTGACGCGGTCGGCGTGCGCGGGCTCGGCCAGCCAGGCGCCCAGGCGGCCGCCGATACCGAGGGCGTGGAGGCGGGTACGGACCACGTCGGAGGAGAGGAAGTTCTCGCCGACGAACTCGCCGAGAGTGGCGCCGAACTGGTCCTTCTTGGTCGGGATGATCGCCGTGTGCGGGATCGGCAGGCCGAGCGGCCGCTTGAAGAGGGCGGTGACGGCGAACCAGTCCGCGAGCGCGCCGACCATGCCGGCCTCCGCGGCGGCGGCGACGTAGCCGGCCCAGGCGCCGGCGCCCCAGGCGTGCTCGGCGTAGGTGGCCAGGACGTAGACCAGCGCCACCAGGAGCAGCAGGCCGGTCGCGATGGTCTTCATCCGGCGGACGCCGCGGCGGCGCTCCTCGTCGACGGCGTTGAACACGAACGCTCCGCGGGCGGGGGGCGATGGGGGTGGTGCCGCCGGCGCGGCGGTGCCTCCGGCCGTGCGGCCGGCTGTGCCGCCAGCTGGGTTGCGGTTGTCCACGTGGTCCTGCCTTCCCCCGGGGGCGCCGGTTTTGTCTGCATAGCATCCGACTCTTGGGAGGCCGGTGGAGTTCCCGCCACGCCGTTCCGCTCCCGCGGCGGGGGGCGGGCTCCGGCCGGTGGTGCTGGAGCTCTGCCCCAGACCCCGCGCCTCAATCGCCGGCGGGGCTGGGTGTGGCTGCGTGCCCTGCCCTCGGCGGGGCGGGCGGGTCCGGACCGTTTTCCGCGGGTCGGGATCCGGGCGCGGTGGGGGCCGGTCCGCGGGGCCGGGCAGGGGTGTCTCCTCGGCTCGGCGCGTGCGAGCGATCGCGGCTGTACCCGGTGGTTGCGCGCTCGTCCTGCGGGGACACCCCTCCCCGTCCCCGCTCCCCACGCGTCGGGTCCCGCTCCGGGAACCGTCCAGTCGGTCGGGGGTGTTTTCGGGGCACTGTCGGAGCCCTGCCGTGGGGTGGGGACACGGCGGAGTGTCCCCGCAGGACGAGGCGCGACCACCGGGTACCACCGCGACATGCCCGTTGGCGCCGAGCCGAGGAGACACTCCGGCGGGGGACCGCCCCACACCACCAGCCCCGCCGGCGATTGAGGCGCGGGGTCTGGGGCAGCGCCCCAGCACCACCGGCCAGCCGCAGCCGAGCGCTAAAGCTCCTTGCGGAGCGACGGGCCGCCCCCGGGGCGTTTGGGGGGCTTGATCTTGACCTCCACGCCGCCCCAGAACGCGAAGCCCGTCACCACCAACCGCGGAGCGCCCGGGTCCGTCGGCCCCGGGCCGTCCCGCTGGTCGAACGCGCCCATGAAACCGAAGCCCCGTACGTCGACGTCCACCCCCGGCGGCACCGTGATCTCGATGCCGCCCATGACCGCGACGCAGTTGATCACCACCTCGCGCTGCGCGAAGTCCGCCTCGCGCAGGTCCAGCTCTCCGCCGCCCCAGAACGCCACCGCGTCGAAGCGCGGCGGCAGCGTCCACCGGCCCTTGCGCTGGAAGCCCGACATCACCGCGACGGCCAGCGTCGACGTCCCCGTACCGCCGATCCGGCCCGGCCAGGCAGAGCCGCCCGCCGCCACCGTCGCGGGCATGGAGGCTGCCGGGCCGGTGGCCGCCGGGCCGGTGGGCGCCGGGAGATCGGCCGTCAGCGGTTCCAGCTCCGCGTACGTGCGCGACTTGTATGCCGCCTCCAGCCGCTCCTCGAACTCGTCCATGTCGAGCCGGCCCTCGGCGACGGCGTCCCGAAGACGTTCCACCACCCGGTCCCGGTCGGCATCCGACGCCCTCAACTCCGGCAACGGCTTCTCCGGCCGCTCGTCACTCATGCGCACCAGACTATGCACGCTCGGCCGGGAGTTGTATGGTCCGGGCCCCTGAGGCCGTCCCCGAATCTCCCCTGAGCCGCCCCTGACCCGCCCCCGAGGGGACCCGCTCAGCCCCGCCCCGCGTACATCCGCGCGATCACGTCCTCGATGTCCGGCTCCCGCACCGACAGGTCCACCAGCGGGTACTGCGCCGCCACCGCCGACACCAGCGGCGCCGCCGACGACCCCGCCGGGAACGCCAGCCACTGCCTCGGCCCCTCCACCTTCACCACCCGCGCCCCCGGCACGCTGATCGGCGCCAGCTCCCGCTCCAGGTCCACCACCAGCGTCCGCTCGCTCTCCCCCACCGACCCCGCCGAGTGCAGCCCGCCCAGCGCCCCGTCGTACATCAGCCGCCCGTGGTCGATCACCATCACCCGTTCGCAGAGCTGTTCGATGTCCTGCAGGTCGTGCGTGGTCAGCAGCACCGTCGTGCCGCGCTCCCCGTTCAACTGCCGCAGGAAGCCCCGTACCTTCGCCTTGCTGACCACGTCCAGCCCGATCGTCGGCTCGTCCAGGTACAGCACGTCCGGATCGTGCAGCAGCGCCGCCGCGATGTCCCCGCGCATCCGCTGCCCGAGCGACAGCTGACGTACCGGTACGTCGAGCAGCTCCGCCAGGTCGAGGCGGTCCACGCACCGCTCCAGGTTCTCCTCGAACCGCGCCCGCGGCACCCGGTACATCCGCCGCATCAGCCCGTACGAGTCCTTCAGCGGCAGGTCCCACCACAGCGTGGTGCGCTGCCCGAAGACCACCCCGATCCGCTGCGCGAGACGCACCCGCTCCCGCGCCGGGTCGATGCCCGCGACCCGCAGCCGGCCGCCGCTCGGCGTCAGGATGCCGGTCAGCATCTTGATCGTCGTCGACTTGCCGGCCCCGTTGGGCCCGATGTAGCCGACCATCTCACCCCGCGCCACCGCGAAGCTGATCCCGTCCACCGCCCTGACCTGGCGTTTCTCCCTTCGCATCAGGCCCACCCGGCGCCGTACGTCAAAGACCTTCTCCACCCCGTCCAGCGAGATCAGCGCATCATCCACCACGGCTCAGCTCCCCGTGCTCCGGTACGAACGGACTCCCGCACGCCAGGCCAGCGACGCGGGCACGAACACCGCCAGGGCCACCAGCGGGCTCAGGAACGCGGCCCACCCCGGCAGTCCCAGCGGATCGGGCCGCCCCAGCACGTACAGCGCGGGCAGCCAGTTGACGAAGGCCAGCGGCACGACGAAGGTCACCCCGCGCAGCAGGTCGGTCGCGAAGACCGTCGGCGGGTACTGCAGCATCGTGCAGCCGCCGTAGGTGAAGGAGTTCTGCACCTCCGCCGCGTCCCCCGCGAGGAACTGGAAGGCGGCCCCGGCCACCATCACCGCCGCGAAGATCGACCCGCCGGCCAGCAGCATCACCGGCACCAGCAGCACCTTCCCGGCCGTCCACTCCACGTCCAGCGTCCAGAGCGCCCAGCCCAGCACCCCCAGCCCCTGTCCGACGCGGCCCAGCCGGCGCAGCGCGAAGCGGTCGGCCGCGACCTGCGCGAGCAGCGGGACCGGCCGCACCAGCATGGTGTCGAGCGAACCGTCGCGGATCCTGGCGCCGATCCGGTCCGTGTTGCCCAGCAGCAGGTCCGCCAGCCCCAGCGACGCCGAGCAGGACCCGTACAGCAGCGCGACCTCGGGCAGCGTGAAGCCGCCGAGGACGTCCACGTGCGAGAACATGATGTAGATCGCGACGAAGTCCAGCAGCGTGATCGCCGCGTTCCCCACCGTCGACAGGACGAAGGACGTCCGGTACGTCATCGTCGACCGGATCCACATCCCCACGATCAGGCCGTAGCCGCGCAGCCCCTCCCGGACCCTGCCCCGCGCGCGGGGCACCTGCAGCTCCGCGAACTCCCGCTCCAGTACCGCCTCAGCCACCCTGGACCACCACCTTCCGCATCGCCGCCGACTGCAACAGCCGCCCCGCTCCCAGCAGTACGAGCACCCAGCCGGCCTGGAAGCCCAGCGCGCCGGCCGCGTCCCCGGCTCCCGCGTGCTCGCCCAGCAGCACGTCCAGCGGTACCTGGAGCATCGCCGCCCACGGAAGTACGCGCACGAACTCGCCGAAGGCGCCGGGGAAGACGGTCAGCGGCAGCAGCATCCCGGAGAAGAAGATCGAGACGACGGTCGCCATCAGGTTGATCCCGGCCCCGTCCATCAGCCAGAAGGCCAGCAGTCCCAGCAGGTAGCGCAGCGCGAAGCTCACCACCAGCCCGAGCGTCACGGAGACGAAGAACAGCAGCCAGCGCGACGGGTCCGAGGGCAGCGCCAGCCGGAAGACCAGCGCTCCCGCAGCGAGCGGAACCAGCCCGCGCCCCAGCAGCTGGAAGGCGGCACGGCCCAGATCGGCCGCCAGCCACCACATCTGGAGGTCGGCGGGCCGGTACAGGTCGACGGCGATGTCACCCGTGCGCACCCGCTCCTGGAGCTCCTCCTGGAACCCCCCGCCGATCAACGCCCCCGCGGCCAGCAGCGACTGGCTCACCCAGACGAAGGTCAGGGCCTGGGCCTGGTCGTAGCCGCCCAGCCCCGGGCGCTGCTCCCACAGCGCGATGTATGTGAACGCGACGATGAACCCGAACACGGTGTTGGTGAAGACGCCCGCGGCGGTCGCCGTCCCGTAGGTGGCGTAGCGCCGGAATCCGCCGGCCGCGACCGCCGCGTAAAGGGCCACTCTCCGGCGCGCTCCTCGGCGCACTGCCTGGACCACTCCCAGGCGGACTCTCTGGCGCACTCTCTGGCGCACCGTATCCCCTCCGTTTTCCACGTCGTTCCTACGTCGGCCAAAGCGCGCGAGCTTAGTGCGGAGGGGCGAGCCACGCGACCGATTTACCCCCGTCCGGGGCGCTGGTCACCGGCCATCGGGTAGACACCATGAGGTACAGAAGTGGATATTTCGAACAGCGTCGAGGAGTCCTGGAGATGAGCGACCAGTCACCACCCGCGGGCTGGACCCCTCGCGACCCGGACACCCCGCCCCACGGCGGGGCCGGCCCCGCCGGACCGCACCCCCCGACGCACCCGAACGGCCCGGACGGCCCGAACGGCCCGGACCGCCCTGGAACGAAGGCCCGCCGCCGGCGGACCGGCCTGCGCCGCCTCCTCCCCACCTGGCGCATGGTCCTCGGCGCCGTACTGCTCCTCGCCCTCCTGATCGGCGGCGGCCTCGTGGCCGGCTACCTGCTGGTCGACATCCCCCCGGCCAACGCCGCCGCGACCGCGCAGTCCAACGTCTACCTCTACTCCGACGGCTCCCAGATCGCCCGCGACGGCGAGGTCAACCGCGTCAACGTGCCCCTCTCGCAGATCCCGCTGACCGTCCAGGAGGCCGTACTGGCCGCGGAGGACCGGGACTTCTACTCCGAACGGGCGGTGGACCCCAAGGCCATGGTCCGCGCCGCCTGGAACACGGCCACCGGCAAAGGCACCCAGTCCGGCTCGACGATCACCCAGCAGTACGTCAAGAACTACTACTTGGGCCAGGAACAGACCCTCAAGCGCAAGGCCAAGGAGTTCTTCATCGCGATCAAACTCGGCCGCGAGAAGTCGAAGGCCTACATCCTCGAGGGCTACCTGAACACCAGCTACTTCGGCCGCAACGCGTACGGCATCCAGGCCGCCTCACAGGCCTACTACGGCAAGGACGTCGGCAGCCTCACCACCGCCGAGGGCGCCTACCTCGCCACTCTCCTCAACTCCCCCAGCGTCTTCGACGTCGTCTCCCACGCGCAGAGCCGCCCGCGCGCCCTCGCCCGCTGGAACTACGTCCTCGACGGCATGGTCAAGAAGGGCTGGCTGCCCGCCGCCGAGCGCGCGACCACGGCGTTCCCCGAGCCCGGCAAGGTACGGGCCGCCGCCGGCCTGTCCGGCCAGCGCGGCTACCTCGTCGAAGCGATCAAGGAGTTCATCGTCGACCGCAAGATCCTCGACGACAAGACCCTCGCCGAGGGCGGCTACCAGATCCGCACCACCATCGACCGGCGCCGCCAGAGCGACTTCGTGGAGGCCGTCGACGACCAGATGCTCGGCAGGCTCGACCCGGAGACCCGCAAGGCGGACCGGCTGGTGCGGGCGGGCGGCGTCTCCATCGACCCGGCCACCGGCAAGGTCGTCGCCATGTACGGCGGCGTCGACTACACCAGGCAGTACGTGAACAACGCGACCCGGCACGACTACCAGGTCGCCTCCACCTTCAAGCCGTTCGTCTTCGCGGCCGCCGTCGAGAACGACTCCCGCACCCAGGACGGCCGCAGGATCACCCCAAACACGATCTACAACGGCGACAACAAACGCCCCGTCGTCGGCGGCCGGATCCGCTTCGCCCCGGAGAACGAGGGCCAGGTCTCGTACGGGAACATCACCGTCAACACCGCCACCGACCTCTCCGTGAACGCCGTGTACGCACAGATGGCCGTCGACGTCGGCACCGCCAGGGTCAAGAAGACCGCCGTCGACCTCGGCGTCCCCGAGGACACCCCGAACTTCGTGGTCGGCCCGGCCATGGCACTCGGCACCCTCCAGGCCAGCGTCCTGGACATGACCCAGGCGTACGCGACCCTCGCCGACCACGGCCGCCGCACCCCCTACACCTTCGTGGAGGAGATCTCCAAGGGCGGCGACAAGATCCCCCTGCCCGAGCGGGCCCCCGTCCAGGCCATCAGCCGCGAGGCCGCCGACACCACCACGTCCATGCTGGTCAGCGTCGTGGACAACGGCACGGGTACGGCGGCGCTCGCCGCCGGCCACCCGGCCGCGGGCAAGACCGGCACCGGCGAGCTGGACCGCTCGGCCTGGTTCGCGGCCTACACCCCGAACCTGGTCACGGTGGTCGCGATGATGGGCCAGGACCCCGACACCGGCACCCTGGAGTCGCTGTACGGGGCCCTCGGCGAATCCCGCATCGGCGGTGGCGGCTACCCGGCCCGGATCTGGGCCGCGTACACGAAGACCGCGCTGGAGGCCACCGACCCCGTCGACTTCGAACTGGACCTCCAGCCGGGCGCCGCACCGCCCCCGCCACCGCCCTCCGCGCAGTCGAACCCGCCCCAGGAGACACCGGACGAGGACACGCGGTCCCCCTCCCTGCGGCCGACCCCGCCGTCCGGCGGCCAGGACAACGGCGGGCAGGACAACGGCGGGCAGGACAACGGGGGCCGCACCCAGGGCGGCCGGGACAACGCGGGCCAGGACGGCGGCCGCGACAACGGCGGCCGGACGCAGGGCGGCCGGGACAACGGCGGTACCGGAACCAGTACCGGTCAGGGCGACGACGACGGCGGCACCGGCCGGGGCGACGAAGACGCCACCACCGCGGGCACCCAGGGCCGTACCGGCGGCCCGGGCGGCTCCGACGGCGGCGGCGTCATCGGAGGCCCGCGCCCGCCCTCGGCGTTCCTGGAATAGCCCCTGCAACAACCGCTACAGGAGGTACAGGAGGGTCAGTGACCGGACGTCGCCTTCAGCCCCACCACGGCGACCAGCAGCAGACAGATGAAGAAGATCCGGGCGGCGGTGACGGGCTCGCCCAGCACCGCCATACCGAGCACCGCGGCACCGGCGGCACCGATCCCCACCCACACCCCGTACGCCGTGCCGATGGGCAGGGTCTTCGCGGCGTAGGACAGCAGCACCATGCTGGCCACGATCCCCGCGCCCGTGAACACGCTGGGCCAGAGCCGGGTGAAGCCCTCGGTGAATTTCATACCGATCGACCAGCCCACTTCGAGCAGACCGGCGAGAAGAAGCAGAACCCAGGCCATGACGGCACCTCCGAGACATCGGGCGATACGGGGGTGCGTCGTCTTGTCGTACCCGGTACGGCGCGTCTCGTCGGGTCTCCCCCACCGTAGCAAAGGGCAGCGAAAAGGGCCGGTGACCTCGGCCACCAGCCCTTGCCGTCGCCCTGCGGCGGATCAGAGGTAGAGCCCCGTGGAGTCCTCCGACCCCTCCAGCCGCTCCGCCGCCACGGCGTGCAGGTCCCGCTCGCGCATCAGCACGTACGTCGCCCCGCGCACCTCGACCTCGGCCCGGTCCTCGGGGTCGTACAGCACCCGGTCACCGGGCTCGACGGTCCGGACGTTCTGTCCGACCGCGACGACCTCGGCCCAGGCCAGCCGCTTGCCCACCGCGGCCGTCGCCGGGATCAGGATGCCGCCGCCGGAGCGCCGCTCGCCCTCCGGCAGGTCGGACTTCACGAGCACGCGGTCGTGCAGCATGCGGATGGGCAGCTTGTCGTGGGTGGTGTTCTCGCTCACGCCCCGAACCTACCTCTCCGCGCGCCTTCCGTACCGCGCAGGGTCATCCGCGTCGGCGGCGCGCCGAGACGACGAGCAGACCGACGACGCCGACCGCGAGCAGCGCGACGGGCACGACGCGCTCCAGGCGCGGGGTCCCGTCCTCGTGCCGCAGACCGTCGCGCAGGTCCGTCACGACACGGTTCACCGAGGCGAAAGCCCGCCCCGCGGTCTGGTCGACGGTCGAGGCGACCCGGGCCCGCGCGTCCCCGATGATCGTCTGCGGGTGCATGCGCACGCCGATCTCGTCGAGCGTCTCGGCGAGCTGCTCGCGGCGGCGGACGATGTCCGCCTCGATCTGTGCGGGGGTCCTGGCTTCCGACACCGCGCTGCCTCCGTCGTCGTGGTCGTGATCGTGTGGGGGCGTAGTCCGCCG
The DNA here is from genome assembly GCF_040638905.1 of Streptomyces virginiae. Classification (GTDB taxonomy): domain Bacteria; phylum Actinomycetota; class Actinomycetes; order Streptomycetales; family Streptomycetaceae; genus Streptomyces; species Streptomyces virginiae_B. The sequence continues at coordinate 31,543 of NZ_JBEZYV010000045.1, forward strand.
TGAACAGTCTGTCAGCTTAGTCTCGTGACGTACCGATCCCCTCCCGAGGAGACTGTCAGATGAGCGAGCGACTCCAGCCGGGCGACACCGCCCCCGCCTTCACCCTGCCCGACGCGGACGGCAACGAGGTCTCGCTCGCTGACCACAAGGGCCGGAAGGTGATCGTCTACTTCTACCCGTCCGCGCTGACGCCGGGCTGCACGAAGCAGGCGTGCGACTTCACGGACAACCTGGCCGCCCTGGCCGCGGCCGGCTACGACGTCATCGGCGTCTCCCCCGACAAGCCGGAGAAGCTGGCGAAGTTCCGCGAGCAGGAACACCTGAAGGTCACGCTGGTCAGCGACCCGGAGAAGGAGACGCTGGCGGCGTACGGGGCGTTCGGCGAGAAGAAGCTGTACGGCAAGACGGTCACGGGTGTCATCCGCTCCACGGTGGTCGTCGACGAGGCGGGCAAGATCGAGCACGCCTTCTACAACGTGAAGGCGACGGGCCACGTAGCCAAGATCATCAAGGACCTGGGCATCTGACCACCCCCCGTCCTCCCGGAGCGGGCCGCCCCTGGTCAGGGGCGGCCCGCTCCGCTTATCGGACGGCAGCCGGGAGCGTTTGGCGCGGGGCGACCCCTCGGGGTGTACGACGAATACGTCGGGCATGACGGACTTCCTTGCCGTCGAGGGAGAGACCTGCTCCACGGACGGCGAGTGAAATGGCTGACGTCGAGTTCGAGTTGTGCCACCCTTCGCCGCAGCCGACGGTGGTTCACGTCGTCAACGGCTGCGGCCAGCGCCTCCCGCTCGTACGGATCGATCATGGCCCCCCCATGTCCCGGGCCGCACGTGCGGCCATCAGGCCCTGCAGGAAGTCGGGGTCCCGTGCGCCTGCGCCGACTGCGGGAATCCCGGCGAATGGCAGGGTCGACCGATCACTCTTCAGATCGACCACATCAACGGCGACTGGCTCGACAACCGACGCGAGAACCTTCGGCACCTCTGCCCCAACTGCCACGCCATGACGGACACGTGGTGCCGGAAACGCCCTCCCGGGGCTGACTCCCACCCTGGCCGCCCGTAGACTGGGAGCGCCTCAACAGGACTCAATGTCCGAATTCGGCAAGATGTCGCGGTTGTGGTGGAATTGGCAGTCACGCTGGGTTTAGGTCCCAGTGGGGTAAAACCCGTGGGGGTTCGAGTCCCCCCAACCGCACACCCATACCCAGGCCCCGTACACAGTTGTCGCGTACGGGGCCTTGGGCATGTCCGCTTACCGGTGGCGTTCGCCGGGCCGGGTGTCAGTCCAGGAGGGCGCGGATGAAGGGGACCAGGGCGCGGAAGGCCTGGCCGCGGTGGGAGATGGCGTTCTTCTCGGCCGGGGTCAGTTCCGCGCAGGTGCGGGACTCGCCCAGGGGCTGGAGGATCGGGTCGTAACCGAAGCCGCCCGTGCCCGAGGGGGTGTGGCGCAGGGTACCCAGGAGGCGGCCCTCCACGACGCGTTCGGTGCCGTCCGGGAGCGCGAGGGCCGCCGCGCACGCGAAGTGGGCTCCGCGGTTCTCGTCGGCGATGTCGCCGAGCTGGGCGAGGAGGAGGTCCAGGTTGGCCTTGTCGTCGCCGTGGCGGCCGGCCCAGCGCGCGGAGAAGATGCCGGGCGCGCCGTGCAGGACGTCCACGCAGAGGCCGGAGTCGTCGGCGACCGCGGGCAGGCCGGTGGCCCGGGCCAGGGCGTGGGCCTTGAGGAGGGCGTTCTCGGCGAAGGTGACGCCGGTTTCCTTGACGTCGGGGATCTCCGGGTACGCGTCCGCGCCGACCAGCCCGTGGGGCAGGCCGGCGTCGGAGAGGATGGCGCGCAATTCGGAGACTTTGCCCGCGTTGCGGGTCGCGAGGATCAGGCGGCTGGGCGTCGAGGTCATGCCCTCATTATCCCGGGGTGCAGACCTTGGAGATCTCGCTCGCGGCGTCGGCGACCGGCTTGATGTCCGGGACGGAGTTGCCGCTGTCGATGGAGGTGCGGACGTTCTTGACGGCCGTGTTCATCGAGTCGATGGCCTTGCCCAGGTCGGCGTTGCCGGTCTGGTCGCCGATCTTCTTGAGGTTCGCCTCGATCTGGTCGAGGGCGTTCTTGGCGTCCTGGGGGCTGTTGCCCGCCTGGGAGACGGCCTGCTGGAGGTCGTTCGCGCCGTCCGTGATGGCGACCGCCGTGTTGGCGCAGTCCATCGCCGTGGAGATGGCGTCGCAGGCGGAAAGGGCCGGGATGGTCAGGACGGCTGCCACGGCTACTGCCGCTATGCGGAGCTTCATACGGTTCTCCCGAGAGGACGTGTTCGTAGGCGAACGGGGCGGACGAGGGCGGGCATGGGCGGGCGCACGGCTGTTGCACCGTGCGCCCGTTGTCCGTAGGGACGCCGCAGGGCGTCCTGTGGTTGCCCCTCGCGAGTGTCCGCGAAGGAGCGCCGGCCGCCCGGAAAGCGGTGGTCAGCGGGGTCTGGTGCCTGCGATTGCACGGCGGAGGAGGGAGCCGATGCGGAGCATCGGCGACCGACGACAGCGCGGCAAGCGTGCGGGCCGGAACCCGCCGGGCAGGCGGGACTTCGCGGACACGACCTGGGAAGTGTCGTCAAAGTGGCGTCGGCCCCGCCGGCCGGGCGGGACTTTGACGACACGACCTAGAGGTCCAGCGCGCCCCGCTGAATGGCTTCGAGGTCCGCGCAGCCGCCGGCGGCGAGGTCGAGGAGGGCGTTGAGTTCCTTGCGGTCGAAGGGCTCGCCCTCGGCGGTGCCCTGGACCTCGACGAAGCGGCCGTCGCCGGTGCAGACCACGTTCATGTCGGTCTCCGCGCGCACGTCCTCCTCGTAGCAGAGGTCGAGGAGCGGGACGCCGTCGACGATGCCGACGCTGACGGCGGCGACGGTTCCGGTCAGGGGCTTGCGGCCGGCCTTGACGAGCTTCTTCTTCTGGCCCCAGGCGACGGCGTCGGCGAGGGCGACGTAGGCGCCGGTGATGGCGGCGGTGCGGGTGCCGCCGTCGGCCTGGAGGACGTCGCAGTCCAGGACGATGGTGTTCTCGCCGAGGGCCTTGTAGTCGATGACGGCGCGCAGCGAGCGGCCGATGAGGCGGGAGATCTCGTGGGTGCGGCCGCCGATCTTGCCGCGGACGGATTCGCGGTCGCCGCGGGTGTTGGTGGAGCGCGGCAGCATCGAGTACTCGGAGGTGACCCAGCCTTCGCCGCTGCCCTTGCGCCAGCGCGGGACGCCTTCGGTGAAGGAGGCGGTGCAGAAGACCTTGGTGTCTCCGAAGGAGATGAGGACGGAGCCCTCGGCGTGCTTGCTCCATCCGCGTTCGATGGTGACCGGGCGGAGCTGTTCGGGCGTACGGCCGTCAATGCGAGACATGCCTCCGAGCCTAGTGGGTGGGAGGGGGTGTCCGGCCGGTCGGGCCGGATCAGGTGCCGGCGCCCGCGGGACCGGCCGGACCGGCCGGACCGGCCGGACCGGCCGGATGCCCCTACGCGAAGACCCCGTCCGGGTTGCGGGACGGGGTCTTCGGTGCTTCGGAACGCATCGGCGCTCAGGGCCGGTGGTCCGGGCTAGGGCTCAGGGGGTGCGGGTCACATCATGTCTTCGATGTCGGCGGCGATCGGGTCGGCGTCGGTGCCGATGACGACCTGGACCGCGGTGCCCATCCGGACGACGCCGTGGGCGCCGGCGGCCTTGAGGGCGGCCTCGTCGACGAGGTCGGGGTTGACGACCTCGGTGCGCAGGCGGGTGATGCAGCCTTCGACCTCTTCGATGTTCTCGATGCCGCCGAGCCCGGCGACGATCTTCTCAGCCTTGGTGGCCATGTGTTTCTCCCTGAGTGATGCGACGAACGAGTCTCAGCGGCCGGACCGTGGATACCCACCCGCGCGGCCCGCGTTGTCACGGTAACGCACGGTTGGCCCACCTAGTCGAGCGCGTGTCCGGTCCCTGCCGAATGATGACGATCAGCAGCAACCTGCCCACAACTGGTCTACACCAGTGTGCACGGAACTGCTGCCGCATCCAAAAACCCGGGCCGGCCAGGGAGACGCCGATGAGTGGGAGCAGCGCCGCCGCAGTACCACGACCGTCCCGGCGCAACGGCCTTTACCAGGGGCTGCAGAAGATGGGGCGGAGCCTGCAGCTGCCGATCGCGGTGCTGCCGGCGGCAGGCATCCTGAACCGGCTGGGGCTGATCGACGCCGAGGGCACCGGCGTCTGGCCGCAGATCGCCAAGGTGATGGCGGCGGCGGGCGGCGCCCTGCTCAACGCCGATCTCGGCCTGCCGCTGCTCTTCTGCGTCGGGGTCGCGATCGGGATGGCCAAGAAGGCGGACGGTTCGACGGCGCTGGCGGCGGTGGCCGGCTTCCTCGTCTACCGCAGCGTCCTGCGGGCGTTCCCGGTGCCGTGCCCGGACGGCACCAGGGACATCGGGGGCGGATGCCTGGGGCCGGACGAGACCTTCGCGCAGTACACCTTCCAGAATCCGGGGGTGTTCGGCGGCATCGTCATGGGCCTGCTGGCGGCCTGGTTCTGGCAGCGCTACCACCGGGTGAAGCTGGTGGACTGGCTCGGCTTCTTCAACGGCCGCCGGCTCGTGCCGATCATCATGGCCTTCGTGGCGATCGCCTTCGCCGCGCTCTGCCTGTGGGTCTGGCCGCCGATCGGTGACGCGCTGGAGAGCTTCTCCGACTGGCTGGCGGGCCTGGACTACTGGGGTGCGGGCATCTTCGGTGTCGCGAACCGGGCGCTGCTGGTGATCGGCCTGCACCAGTTCCTGAACGTGCCGGTGTGGTTCCAGTTCGGCAGCTTCACGAAGCCGAACGGCGAGGTGGTCCACGGCGACATCAACATGTTCCTCAACGGCGACCCGGACGCGGGCCTGTTCCTGACCGGCTTCTTCCCGATCATGATGTTCGCCCTGCCGGCGGCGGCCCTGGCCATCACGCACTGCGCGAAGCCGCGGCGGCGCAAGGAGGTCGGCGGTCTGATGCTGTCGGTGGCGCTGACCTCGTTCGTCACGGGGATCACCGAGCCGCTGGAGTACTCCTTCCTCTTCGTCGCGCCGGCGCTGTACGCGGTCCACGCGGTGCTGACCGGTGTGTCGATGGCGGTGACGTGGGCGTTCGGCGTCCACGACGGCTTCAGCTTCTCGGCGGGCCTGATCGACTACGTCATCAACTGGGGGCTGGCCACGAAACCGTGGCTGATCATTCCGATCGGGCTAGGCTTCGCGGTCGTCTACTACGCCGTCTTCCGCTTCGCGATCACGAAGTTCGACATTCCGACGCCGGGCCGGGAGTCGGACGAGGAGATCGAGGCGATGGAGGCGGAGAACACCAAGGCGTGAGGACGCCCCCGGCAGCACGGGGAACCGGTCCGTCAAGGGCCCTCGGATCACGATCCGGGGGCCCTTCAGCACGCCGCACGACATGTGATCCAGGCCACAGGAAATCGAAGGTTCCTTATCTAACCCTCACCGTGTTACAACTGGTCTACACCACGATTGGTGTAGACCACGACCGCTTCCCCCGGCGGCGTGTCCCCTTTTCTGAGACGTCGCCGTCCCCCTTGGTTCCACCCCTTGGCGGCGCCTTGCTCCCCCCGGAGGAAGTTATGAGTACGGCTACTGACGCCGCTGCGCCGCCCGCCAAGAAGCGGGGATCCGGCCTGATCCAGGGTCTGCAGAAGGTCGGCCGCAGCCTCCAGCTGCCCATCGCCGTCCTGCCCGCCGCCGGCATCCTGATGCGCCTCGGCCAGCCCGACGTCTTCGGCAAGGACGGCCTCGGCTGGGGCAAGGTCGCCACGGTGTTCGCCACCGCGGGTGACGCCGTCTTCGCCAACCTGCCGCTGCTGTTCTGCATCGGTGTCGCCATCGGCTTCGCCAAGAAGGCGGACGGTTCCACGGCGCTGGCCGCGCTCGTCGGTTTCCTGGTCTACAAGAACGTCCTCACCGCCTTCCCGGTGACCGAGGCCGTCGTCAACACCACGGAGAACAAGGGTGTCGACGTCCTCGCGACGTACAACAACCCCGGTGTCCTCGGCGGCATCATCATGGGTCTGCTCGCCGCGGTCCTGTGGCAGCGTTTCCACCGCACCAAGCTGGTGGACTGGCTCGGCTTCTTCAACGGCCGCCGGCTCGTCCCGATCATCATGGCCTTCGTCGGCGTCCTCGCCGGTGTGTTCTTCGGTCTGGTCTGGGAGCCGATCGGCGAGGTCATCTCCAACTTCGGTGAGTGGATGACCGGGCTGGGCGCCGCGGGCGCCGGCGTCTTCGGTGCCATCAACCGCGCGCTGATCCCGATCGGCATGCACCAGTTCGTCAACACCGTCGCCTGGTTCCAGATCGGTGACTTCACCAACGCCGCCGGCGAGGTCGTCCACGGTGACCTGAACCGCTTCTTCGCCGGTGACCCGGACGCCGGTCTGTTCATGACGGGCTTCTTCCCGATCATGATGTTCGGCCTCCCGGCCGCGGCCCTGGCCATCGCCCACACCGCCCGCCCGGAGCGCCGCAAGGCCGTCACGGGCATGATGGTCTCGCTCGCCCTCACCTCGTTCGTCACGGGTGTCACCGAGCCCATCGAGTTCTCGTTCATGTTCATCGCCCCGGTGCTGTACGCGATCCACGCCGTCCTGACCGCCCTCTCCATGGCGATCACCTGGGCGCTCGGGGTCCACGCCGGCTTCACCTTCTCAGCGGGTCTGATCGACCTGGGTCTCGGCTGGAGCAAGGCGACCAACCCATGGATGATCATCCCGATCGGCCTGGTCTTCGGAGCGGTCTACTACTTCGGATTCCGCTTCGCGATCACCAAGTTCAACCTCCCCACCCCGGGCCGCGAGTCCGACGAGGAGCTGGCCGAAATGGCCAAGGCCGAGGCCAAGTAAGCAGCCCCGTACGCACGGAAGCCCCCGTTCTCCCTTCCGGGAGGGCGGGGGCTTCCGCGTGTGCGGGTGCCGCTCAGACCTCGTAGACCGCGCCCGCGTACGCCAGGTCGACCGGGCCGTCGTAGACCGCGCGGGCGTCGGCGAGGTTCTGCGCGGGGTCCGTCCACGGCGGGATGTGGGTGAGGACGAGCCGCCCGACGCCACCGCCGTGGGCGTACTCACCGGCTTCGCGGCCGTTGAGGTGGAGGTCCGGGATGTCCTCCTTGCCGTGCGTGAAGGAGGCCTCGCAGAGGAAGAGGTCGACGCCCTCGGCGAGCTGGCCCAGCTCGGGGCAGACGCCGGTGTCCCCGGAGTACGTGAGCGAGCGGCCGCCGTGCTCGATGCGGATGGCGTACGACTCGACGGGGTGCGCGACCCGCTCGGTACGGACCTGGAAGGGGCCGATCTCGAAGGCCCCGGACTTCAGGGTGCGGAAGTCGAAGACCTCGCTCATCGAGCGCTCGTCGGGGACGTCGTCGTAGGCCGTGGTCAGGCGCTTCTCGGTGCCCTCGGGGCCGAAGACGGGGATGGTGCCGCAGCGGCCGCCCTCGTGGCGGTAGAAACGGGCGACGAAGTACGCGCACATGTCGATGCAGTGATCGGCGTGCAGATGGCTCAGGAAGATCGCGTCGAGGTCGTAGAGACCGCAATGGCGCTGCAGGTCGCCGAGGGCGCCGTTGCCCATGTCGAGCAGCAGCCGGAAGCCGTCGGCCTCGACGAGGTAGCTCGAACAGGCCGATTCCGCGGACGGGAACGACCCCGAACAGCCGACGACGGTGAGCTTCATGGAGCGTGAACCTCCGTGGACGGTCCGTGGACGGAATGCGGGCCGTGCGTGGGTCGAGCGTAAGGCGCGAAACGTCCGGTCGCTCCTCCGCGGCAGGCCGTTGTGGGGGGAATCACCTGCGCTGTCACCCGGGGGAGCGACGGTGGGCACGGGGGTTGCCGTGCCGGGGCCTTCCCGCGCGGCTACGGTCGAAACATGGACACGTCCTGGTGGCCCGCGGTGGCCGCGGCCGTGGCCTTGGCATTGGTGATGCTGATCGCCGGGGGGCGGCTGGGCGTCACACGCCGGGCCCCGCCCGCGCACGGCACCGGCCGGCCGCCGCACCCGCAGGCGGGTGAGCTGTGGACCCTGATGGACGGCCGGACCTGCCTGGTCCTAAGCGTGGGACCGGTACGGGAGCACCGGGCGCGGGTCGCGTGGATCACCGCGAAGTACGACGACCGGCGGGCCGGCGTGATCCCGCTGCCGCCGGGGACGGTGGGGGCGCAGGGCCGGGCGGCCTTCCTGGAGGCGGACCGGCCGGACGAGGTGTCGCTGTGGGAGTTCCGGACCAGGCTGGGGATGCTGGACCCCGCGGTGTGGGACGAGATCAAGGGACTGGGAGGCGGTCGGTGATGACGGCGATCCGCTTGCGGCGCGTGTACGACCCGCCGGAGCCGGAGGCGGACGGGTTGCGCGTGCTCGTGGACCGGCTGTGGCCACGGGGACTGGCGAAGGAGGCGGCGGGGGTCGACGAGTGGCCGAAGGCGGTCACGCCGTCGACGGAGCTGCGGAAGTGGTTCCACGACGGGGGTTCGGCGGTCGAGTTCCGGCAGCGGTACGAGGCGGAGCTGGCGGAGCCGGAGGCGGCGGCGGAGCTGGCCCGCCTGCGGGGCCTGGTCGGGGCCGGGCCGGTGACGCTGCTGACCGCGGTCAAGGACCCGGGCTCCAGCCACGCCGCCGTCCTGGCGGAACACCTTTCGGCCTGACCGGCCTGACCGGCCTGACCGGCCTGACCGCTGCGCGGAGCTTCTCCCCCGCCCGCCCCATCTCCGTTTCCCGGGCGCTGCCCGGACCCGCGCCTCACACGCCGGCGGGGCTGAAGGACAGCCCCGCCGGGGTCAGGCCCAGAGTTGGCCCTGGAGGACCTCAATGGCCTCTTCCGTCGTCGCCGCCGTGTAGACGCCGGTGGAGAGGTACTTCCAGCCGCCGTCGGCCACGACGAAGACGATGTCGGCCGTCTCGCCCGCGGCCACCGCCTTGCGGCCGACGCCGATCGCCGCGTGCAGAGCGGCTCCGGTGGAAACGCCCGCGAAGATGCCCTCCTGCTGGAGCAGGTCGCGCGTGCGGGTGACCGCGTCGGCCGAGCCCACCGAGTAGCGGGTGGTGAGCACGGAGGCGTCGTACAGCTCCGGGACGAAGCCCTCGTCCAGGTTGCGCAGCCCGTACACGAGGTCGTCGTAGCGCGGCTCGGCAGCGACGATCTTCACTCCGGGCACGTTCTCGCGCAGGTAGCGGCCGACGCCCATCAGGGTGCCGGTGGTGCCCAGGCCGGCCACGAAGTGGGTGATCGAAGGCAGGTCCGCGAGGATCTCCGGGCCGGTGGTGGCGTAGTGCGCGCCCGCGTTGTCCGGGTTGCCGTACTGGTAGAGCATCACCCAGTCCGGGTGCTCCGCGGCCAGTTCCTTGGCCACCCGGACGGCGGTGTTGGAGCCGCCGGCGGCCGGCGACGAGATGATCTCGGCTCCCCACATGGCCAGCAGGTCGCGCCGTTCCTGGCTGGTGTTCTCCGGCATCACGCACACGATGCGGTAGCCCTTGAGCTTGGCCGCCATCGCCAGCGAGATGCCGGTGTTGCCCGAGGTCGGCTCCAGGATGGTGCAGCCGGGGTACAGCCGGCCGTCCTTCTCGGCCTGCTCGACCATGTGGAGCGCGGGGCGGTCCTTGATCGAGCCGGTCGGGTTGCGGTCCTCCAGCTTGGCCCAGATCCGGACGTCCTCCGAGGGGGACAGCCGGGGCAGCCGCACCAGCGGCGTGTTGCCGACCGCGGCCAGCGGGGAGTCGTAGCGCATTACTTCGATCCGCCGGCCACGGCCGGGAGGATGGTGACGTTGTCGCCGTCCTTGAGCGCGGTGGAGATGCCGTCGAGGAAGCGGACGTCCTCGTCGTTGAGGTAGACGTTCACGAAGCGGCGCAGCTGGCCGCCGTCGACAATGCGCTCCTCGATGCCCTTGTGCCGGGTCTCCAGGTCCGCGAAGAGGTCGGCGAGCGTGGCGCCCTCACCGTTCACGGCCTTCTCGCCGTCGGTGTAGGTGCGGAGGATGGTGGGGATGCGGACCTCGATGGCCATGGCTGGGCTCCAGTCGTCAGGACGTAGGCAGGTGTGCGGGGGAACGGGCGCGCGGTGCGTCGGCCCTCCGCGCGAGAGGGCTCTGGTGCTCAGGCGGCAGGACAGATGGCGCTGGCGAGGCGGCACAGGTCGACGTGCAGCCGCGCCACGAGCAGCAGCCTGCCGGGCGTCTCGATGCTCACGTCGTGGGGAACCATGCGGTCATGTTAACGATTCCCGGTGCCCGGTTTGGAGTGTGATCCCGCATCTTGGACACCTGCTGCTCGCATGGTGGTCAGTGGGCCTCTACGACCTGCACTTCTTCCTCGGTGATCACGCCGTCGACGATGCGGTACGAGCGGAACTGGAACTCCCCGAGCCCGTCCTTGTCTGCGGTGGAGACCAGCACGTAGTGCGCGCCCGGCTCGTTCGCGTACGTGACGTCGGTGCGCGAGGGGTAGGCCTCGGTCGCGGTGTGCGAGTGGTAGACGATCACCGGCTCCTCGTCGCGGTCGTCCATCTCGCGGTAGAGCTTCAGGAGGTCCTTCGAGTCGAACTCGTAGAACGTGGGCGAGCGCGCCGCGTTGAGCATGGGGATGAACCGCTCGGGGCGGCCGGTGCCCGCCGGGCCGGCCACGACACCGCACGCCTCGTCGGGGTGGTCCTGGCGGGCGTGCTCGACGATCCGGTCGTACAGGGCCTGGGTGAGGGTCAGCATGAGCGACAGGATAAGCAGACGGGCCCTTCCGTACCGAGGAGTGGTACGGAGGGGCCCGCATGGTGGACAGGACGTCCACGGGAGCGGGGCTCCCGGCCGAGGCAGACGGCCGGGAACCGCCGCTAGGAGGCCTTGGTGAAGGCCGCGCCGCGCGGGTCGCGGTTCTTCATGACCAGGTAGGAGACGCCGAGGATGACGCCCCACAGCGGCGCGCAGTACAGCGAGACGCGCGAGTCCTTGTCGGCGCCCATCATCACGATGACCATGCCGATGAAGGCCAGGGCGAACCAGCTCGTGTAGGGGGCGCCGGGCGCCTTGAACTTCGAGCCGGGCAGCTCGCCGCGGTCGGCCTTGGCCCGGTAGCGGATCTGGCAGACCAGGATCATGATCCAGGCCCACATGCCGGAGATGGTGGCGAAGGAGACGACGTAGTCGAAGGCCTTGCCGGGGGCGACGTAGTTGATCCAGACGCCCACGAGCATCAGCGCGGCGGAGAAGGTGGTGCCGATGAGCGGGGTGCCGCTCTTGGTGAGCTTGGTGAAGACCTTCGGGCCCTGGCCGTTGAGCGCGAGGTCGCGCAGCATGCGGCCGGTGGAGTACATGCCGGAGTTGCAGGAGGACAGGGCCGCGGTCAGGACGACGAAGTTGACGATGGCTGCGCCGACGCCCAGGCCCATCCGCTCGAAGGCGGCGACGAAGGGCGAGACGCCCGGCTGGAAGTGCGTCCACGGGACGACCGACAGGATCATGATGAGCGCGCCGACGTAGAAGACGGCGATGCGCCACGGCACGGTGTTGATGGCCTTGGGCAGGGTCTTCTCGGGGTCCTTGGACTCGCCGGCGGTGACGCCGACCAGCTCGACCGCGAGGAAGGCGAACATCACGATCTGCAGGGTCATCAGCGTGCCGCCGATGCCCTTGGGGAAGAAGCCGCCGTCGTTCCACAGGTTGGAGACGGTGGCGGTGTCGGCGGCGTCGGAGAAGCCGATGGTGAGGATGCCGGCGCAGATCAGGATCATGCCGACGATGGCGGTGACCTTGACCATGGAGAACCAGAACTCCAGCTCACCGAAGAGCTTCACGGAGATCAGGTTGGCGGCGTAGAGGATGACCGTGAAGATCAGCGCGTAGGCCCACTGCGGGAAGCTGTCGTGGGTCCAGTACGACATGTACTGCGCGGCGGCGGTGACCTCCGTGATGCCGGTGACCACCCAGAACAGCCAGTACGTCCAGCCCGTCACGTAGCCCCAGAACGGGCCCAGGAACTCGCGGGCGTAGTCCGAGAAGGAGCCGGAGACGGGGCGGTACATGAGCAGCTCGCCCAGGGCCCGCATGATGAAGAAGATGACCAGGCCCGCGATCGCGTAGGCCAGGATCAGGCTGGGGCCGGCCTTGGAGATCGCCTTGCCCGCGCCCAGGAAGAGGCCGGTGCCGATGGCTCCGCCGATCGCGATCATCTGGATCTGGCGGGCGCCGAGCGTGCGGTGGTAACCCTCGCCGCCCTCGCCCTGGTTGCCCTCGCCGGGCGTGTTGCCGTGCTGCTCGACCTGCACTGAGGTCATGTCTGGTGCGCCTTTCTCCACGCCGACCCGCGCCTTCATTGGCTGCGGATCGGGTCCTCGATCCCCCCGGATACGGATGGAGTTGCACCCGGCGGTCTGCCGGTTCAAGCGGGCCGGGGGACATGGGTGGCGTCCCTTCGGCGGTCGTGAAGATTTATCACGTGCTTACGGCTGCCCGAGGGGGAGGAATGTGGTGCACGGCATCAAAATTTCCGGACAAAGCGCGGCGATCATGACAGATCACCGCATCGCGGTGATCTGATCGTTATCCGGATTTGAGCGTCCGCTGAGCGAACGATGTTCTTTCTTGAGGTTCCTCAGAGGGTTTCGATCAAGGATTCCTGGAGTCCGCCCAGCCACAGGTACGCCATCACCATCGGCTTGCGCGGGTCGTCGTCCGGCAGCCGGAAGAGTGCCGCGCTCTCGTCGTCCTCGGTGATGTCGAGCCGGGCCGCGAGGGTCAGGCGCAGGTCGTTGAGCCCGCCGAGCCAGCGCAGCGGCAGCTCGCCGGTCAGCTCCAGCACCGCGGCCCCGTCGGCGGGCGGGGTGAGCGCGTCCAGGCTGCGTACGAGCGCCAGGGCGTCCTCGCGCTTGCGGGCGCGCAGGTCGTTCTCGGTGTAGCGGCGGAACTCCGCCGCGCGGGCCTTCAGCTCCACCGGGTCCACGCCCTCGTCGCCCCCGCCGTCCGGGGCGCCGTAGGCGTCGGGGAAGAGGCGGGCCAGCGCCGGGTCCGACGGCGGTTCGGTGGGCCCGTCGGCGAACAGCGCGGCGAGCGGATCGGCGTCCTCGGCCGGCTCGGCCTCGCCGGGGCCGATCAGCTCCAGCATCTGGACCGCGAGGGAACGCAGGATGGAGATCTCGATCCCATCCAGCGTGATGGCGGCTCCGCCGCCCTTCAAGGACTCGAACATCCCGGTGGACCGGCCCATCAGTTGCGGTCCTGGGAGAGGGTCGCCCACAGGCCGTAGCCGTGCATGGCCTGCACGTCGCGCTCCATTTCCTCGCGGGAGCCGCTCGAGACGACCGCCCGCCCCTTGTGGTGGACGTCGAGCATCAGCTTGTGCGCCACGTCCTTCGAATAGCCGAAGTACGCCTGGAACACGTACGCCACGTAGCTCATGAGGTTGACCGGGTCGTTGTGCACCAGGGTCACCCAGGGAACGTCAGGTTCCGGGACCGCGAAGGTCTCTTCGGCCGACTCAGTGCGTTCGATCTCAATGGGAGCAACACTCACTCGTCCCATGCTGCCACCGTGACGGGCCCGTTGCACAAACGGGACCCACATCTCGTCACTCTGACGAAATGTGCGCTAGCATCGCCGCCATGAACCCTGCGGACCTGGGCCTGCCGGTGGACGTGCCGTCGACAGCGCTCTTCACGGACCATTACGAGCTCACGATGTTGCAGGCCGCCCTGGCCAACGGCACCGCCGACCGCCGCTCGGTCTTCGAGGTGTTCACCCGGCGGCTCCCCGAGGGGCGCCGCTACGGGGTGGTCGCGGGTACCGGGCGGGTGCTGGACGCGGTGGAGAACTTCCGCTTCGACAGCGCGGTGCTGGAGTTCCTGCGCGAGCGGGCCGTCGTCGACATGCGGACGCTGGACTGGCTGGCCTCGTACCGCTTCTCCGGCGACATCTGGGGCTACCCCGAGGGCGAGGTCTACTTCCCCGGCTCGCCGATCCTGCGGGTGGAGGGCAGCTTCGCCGAGTGCGTGCTGCTGGAGACGGTCATCCTGTCGATCCTCAACCACGACTCGGCGATCGCGGCGGCCGCCTCCCGGATGTCCTCGGCGGCCGGCGACCGGCCGCTGATCGAGATGGGTGCGCGGCGCACGCACGAACTGGCGGCCGTCGCCTCGGCGCGGGCCGCGTACGTGGGGGGCTTCGCCTCCACCTCGGACCTGGCGTCCGGGTTCCGGTACGGCATCCCCACCGTCGGCACCAGCGCGCACGCCTTCACCCTGGTCCACGACAGCGAGCGGGACGCCTTCACCGCACAGGTGGCCTCGCTGGGGCGCGGCACCACCCTGCTGGTGGACACCTACGACGTGGCCGAGGCGGTGCGCACCGCCGTCGAGGTGGCGGGCACCGACCTGGGCGCGGTGCGGATCGACTCCGGGGACCTGCTGCTGGTGGCCCACCGGGTGCGCCAGCAGCTGGACGAGCTGGGGGCGACCTCGACGAAGATCGTGGTCACCTCGGACCTGGACGAGTACGCCATCGCCTCGCTGGCGGCGGCTCCGGTGGACGCGTACGGCGTGGGCACGCAGCTGGTGACGGGCAGCGGGCACCCGACGTGCTCGATGGTCTACAAGCTGGTCGCGCGGGCCGCCTCGGCGGACCCGAAGGCGGCGCTGGCGCCGGTGGCGAAGAAGTCCTCGGGCGGGAAGACGTCGATCGGCGGGCGGAAGTGGGCGGCTCGCCGCCGGGACGCCGAGGGGGTGGCGGAGGCGGAGGTCGTGGGCGTGGGACCCGTTCCCTCGGCCCTGGCCGACCACCAGCTGCTGACGCACCTGGTCAAGGCCGGCGAGGTGGTCGCCCGCGAGCCGCTGGAAGCGGCCCGCGACCGCCATCGCGCGGCGCGCGCGGGCCTGCCGCTGTCGGCGACCCAGCTGTCGCGCGGCGAGGCCGTGATCCCGACGGAGTACGTCTAGGTCCCGGGGGCCGGTGCGGCTCCGCTGCGGGGCTCCCCCGGACGTCCGCGCCTCGATCTTTCCGGCCACCGCTGGGAGGTGCCCCCGGCGGGGCTGGATTCGGCCGGGGCCGCCTGCCCGGCGCGGCTGGACTCGCCCGCAGGGCAATCCCGGCCCCGTCGGCGTTTGAGGCGCGGGGGCCTGGGGGCAGAGCCCCCGCAGGGCCCGCCGCCATATCCGCACATCGAGCCGAAGGACACGTCATGCACCGCGCACTGATCGTCGTCGACGTACAGAACGACTTCTGCGAGGGCGGCAGCCTCGCGGTCACCGGCGGAGCCGACGTCGCCGCCGCCATCACCGAGCTGATCGGGCAGGCCACCGCCGGTTACCGGCACGTCGTCGCGACCCGCGACCACCACATCGACCCGGGGGCGCACTTCGCGCACCCGCCGGCCGAGCCAAACTACGAGACCTCCTGGCCGGTCCACTGCGTGGCCGGCACCGAGGGGGTCGGGTTCCACCCGAACTTCGCGCCCGCCGTGGCCTCGGGTTCGGTCGCCGCGGTCTTCGACAAGGGGGCGTACGAGGCCGCCTACAGCGGCTTCGAGGGCGCGGACGAGAACGGCGAGGGCCTCGCCGCCTGGCTGCGGGAGCGGCACGTCGGCGAGGTCGACGTGGTCGGCATCGCCACCGACCACTGCGTGAAGGCCACCGCGCTCGACGCCGCCCGCGCGGGCTTCACCACGCGCGTCCTGCTGGACCTGACGGCGGCCGTGGCCCCGCACACCACCGAGCGGGCCCTGGAGGAGCTCCGCGCGGCCGGTGTGACCCTCGTGGGCACGGCCGGGCCCCGGGCCTAGTGCTGTGACCGGGAAGGTTCGCCGGGTTGCTCGTTGTGCTGGTTGGAAATGAGTTCTCCAAGCAGCGTGGGGAGGCGGGATGGCGAAAC
>NZ_JBEZYV010000046.1:0-46810 GCF_040638905.1 Streptomyces virginiae
AAGCGCAGCGGCGTGTAGGCCGTGGCGTCCCGGTTCCAGGCCGTGGATCCCCACAGTGTGGAGCGGCTGCGCCAGGCCAGTCCGCCGCGCTCGTCGACGAGTTCGGCGGGCGCGCCCACCAGGTCGGTGACGATGGCGTAGAACCGCTCGTCCACCACCTCCTGGCCGGCGCCCAGGATCCGCTCCGTCTGCGCGAGCGGCTGCAGGCCGCGGTGGTCCCAGGTCACGGCGATCCCGCCGGCCTCCTGCGCCGCGGCGGCGGTCCGCTGCTCGCACAGCACGGTGCCGTCCCAGGTGAAGACCGTGCGCTCGGCCACCTCCAGGCCGTCTGGCGTCATCCGTTCCTTCGCCGTCCGCCGTCCCAGCGGGTCGTACGTGTACCGCCAGCGCGTCCCGTCCGGGGTGGTGACGGCCGTGATCCGGTCCTCGGCGTCCCACTCGTAGCGCCAGGTGTCGGGCCTGCGCGAGAGCCGGGCCTTCTGGCGGAGCACGACCCGGCCGAGGACGTCGTTCGTGGCGGACCCGGCCCGCGCCGATCAGCCGGGTGCCCTCATAGGTGCGCGGTCCGGTGGCTTCCCCGCCTCCGGGATGGGCGCCGGGCCAGTACGCGGAGGTCTGGTTGCCCACGTCGTCGTAGGCGTAGCGCTCGGTCCAGTTACCGGCGTGCACCGCCGTCACCCGGCCGCGCGGGTCGAGATCGAAGCTGCGCGGGCCGGCCAACAGATCGTCGACGCCGGTCAGGACCCCGTCGGACCGGTAGGTGTAGCCGCGGCGCTGCACCACCCCCTGCCCGGCGCCCGTGAGCCGCTGCTCCACCAGCCGGCCGGTCTCGTCCCACGCCTGGTCGAGGGTGACCGCGTCGCCGTAGGTACGGCTGAGCTCCTGGCCCGCCGCGTCGTGCGTGAAGCCGATCCGGCGGCCGGACGTGGTCAGGGCGTCGTAGCGGCCTGCGGCGTCGTACGCCCAGGCGGCGACGGCGCCCGTGGGGGTGCTCCGGCCGGTGCGGCGCCCCATGGCGTCGTAGGTGTAGGTGAGGGTGCGGCCGTCGACCGTCTCCCGGAGGATGCGGCCCGCCCGGTCCCGCCAGCCGGGTCAGCACGCTGTCCCCGCACACCGCGACGGCGAGCCGGTCGAAGACGTCGTACTCGTACGTCGTCACCGTGCCGCCCGCGTCCTTGCGGACGGTGTGCCCCAAGGCGTCGCGCTCGTACGTGATCCGCTGCCCGAGGGCGTCGGTGCGGGCGACGAGCCGGCCCGCCGGGTCGTAGGTGTACTCCCAGGTCATGCCCTGCGGGTTGCGGACCCCGGTCAGCCGCAGCTCGGCGTCGTACGTGTAAGCATGGCGCGTGCCGTCCGCGTCGGTCCGGGCGGCGAGCAGGTCGAAGTGGGTGTACTCGAAGTGCACCCCGCCGCCGTCGGAACCGTCCGTACGGGTCAGGCAGTTCCCCTCGCCGTCATACGTCCACGAGCGGCGCCGGCCGTCCGGGTCCGGTGCAGCGGCTTGCCCTCCACCGTCCATTCCATGCGGGTGACCGCCCCCAGGGGGTCGGTGACCGCCGTGACCCGCCCGAAGGCGGCCCGCTCGTACGTGGTGGTGGCGCCGAGCCGGTCGGTGACGGCGAGCGGCAGCCCGGCCCGGTCGCTGCGGATCCGCGTGACCGCCCCCTGGGGGTCGGTGACGGTGGTGCGGTGGCCGCTCTCGTCGTAGCCGAAGTGGGTGACCGTCCCGTCGGGGCGGCTGACCGCGGTGCGGTTTCCGCGCTCGTCGTAGGTCTGGTGGACGACCGATCCGTCCACGGCAACGACCTTGACCGGCCGGCCGAGGTCGTTGTACTCGGCGTGGGCCTCCCGGCCGTCGGGCCTGACGTAGGAAACCATGCGGCCCGTGTCGTCGAAGGTGCTGCGGGTGGTGTGGCCGAGCGGATCGGTGAGCGCGGTCCTCCGGCCGCCGCTGTCGTACTGGTACCGGGTGACCGCGCCGAGCGGGTCGGTCTCGGCCACCACCCGGTACCGGTCGTCGATCAGGTACTGGCGGGTATGACCTGCGGCGGTGGTCACACGCGTCACCCGGTGGCGGGTCTGCGGGTCCACGTCGTCGTAGCGGAAGGTGAGGGCGATGTGGCCCGCCTCGCCGGCCTCGGCGACACACCGGTCGAGGTCGTCGTAGGCGTACTCATAGCGGCGCTCGTTCGTATCCGTCCAGGAGGTGATGCGGGCGCGGTCGTCGTAGGTGAACCGCAGAGGCAGACCGGAGGAGTTGGTGACCTCGGTCAGGTTCCCGTCGGTGTAGCCGTACGCGAGGACGCGGCCGCCGCCGGACAGGTGCAGGGCCGTAATCCGGCCGCCTTCGGTCTCGAAGTGCAGCCGGTAGCCGCCCGAGTGGGTGAGACCCAGCGGCGTGCCGTGCTCGTCGTACTCGAAGACGACGTGGTTGCCGTTCGGATCCTCGAACTGGGCGATCGGCGCGATGCCGTTCTCGGCGCCGTCGGCCGGCGGGACGAAGCGGCGGACGGCGCCCGTCAGCGGGTCCGTCAGCGTCCAGTCGCCGTCAGGGGTGCGTGCCAGCGGGTGGCGCGGGCCCGACGCCGACACCGGCAGTACGGGCACACCGGGGGCGGGATGCGGATAGCCGACGAGGAGGCCGTCCTCGGAGACCAGGACGACGCCCTTGGCGTCGATCTCCAAGTGCTGGTCGATCGTGGAGGACCAGGTGGGGCCGAACCAGCGGCCCGCCCGGTAGCCGGACTCCGCACGGCGCGTGAACGCGAACGGGAACGTGCCGGGCAGGACCACGTCCGTCTGCGGGAGGTACATCCGGCCGGTGGCGAGGTCGACGGGGTCGGTGCCCTCACTGGCCTTGTCCGGGTCGGGCCGCTCGCCGTGGTGCGGTCCTTTCCCGTCCGTCTCCTTGCGGCCCGGGCCGTCCGTCTCCTTGCCGCCCGCGCCATCCAGGTCGTCCAGGTGCTTCGCGGCCGTGCCGGCCTTCTTCCCGGCGCCGAGGCCCTTGGTGCCGGCGAGTTCCGGGAGGAATTTGCCGACGCCTTCGGTGGGGTCCTTCATGAAGTCGTCGAGCATCTGCTTGCCCGTGCCTATGGGGTCGTTGACCGACACGATCAGGCCGGCGACCGTCGAGTTGAGGCTGGTCCGGTACTCGGCGGGGTGGGTCAGGTTGTACGGGTCGAACGGGGTGACCGCGCGGACGAAGTTGGCGAGGCCCGCCGTTCCCTTGAGGACGCCCCCGGCCAGGTGGGTTTCCGCGAGCTCCAGGTAGTCCATGCCGTCTTTGAGCTGTTCGGCGTACGAGGGCTTGGGCGGGGCGGCGTCGCGGGCCGCGCGGACCGCCGTACGGGCCGTCTCCGCGACCTCGTTGCGCTGGGTGCGCGCGGTCTGGAGCTTGTCGTCGGCCGCCTTGAACACCGGATCGGCGGGGTCGGTGAAGTCGTCGGCCGGCCGCGGCGGCAGCGTGTCCTTCTCCGCCTTCACCGCCGCCTTGTAGTCGATGATCGACTTGTAATAGGCGCTGCGCGCGTCCTGAGAGACCGTCTTGGCCCTGTTGTACTCCTCCAGGGCCTCCTTGGCCTGGCCCTGTGCCCACTCCACGGTGTCCGCGAACCGGTTGATCGCGTCGGCGGCCTTGCCGAAGGCCTCGGCCGCCTTGAACCAGCGCGGCGGCTCCTTGGCTATCGCGTCCCGGAACGCGTTCGCCGACGCGCCCTTCAGGCCGTCGCCTTCCAGGGCCTTCAGGCCGTTGCCGACGAGTGTGAACGAGAGCTCGAAGTCACTGAGGTGCGAGACCTGCGCGCGGATCTTCGACACGCTGCCGTAGACCAGCTTGTTCGGGTCCTCGGTCTGTCCGAGCTCCAGCTCGGAGACGTCCGCGCCGAGCTGGTTGGCGGCCGATCACGGAGGCCCTGAAATGGTGAACACCCGCCCACCCACCACAGCCGGCGATCCCGGCAGCAACACCACACCCGACGCCGGCCGAGCAAGGCTGTCCACGGCGGACACCATGACCGCGTCATGGCCGGTGACCACCTGGCAGGGCTGGCACCACTTCGCCACCACGGCGCCACCCGCCCCGCCACAGCCCGGCGAAGCGCCCCGCAGCCCCGACGAACGCCTCGCCTACCACTCCGCGTTCGTCACCGTCCGCACCCCCGCCATCAACACCCTCGCCACCAGCGTGCGCACCCTGATGATCCTCGGCCGCCACCAGAGCACGACCGCACGGCCCTCACTGATCGTCACCGGCCCCGCAGCAGCAGGAAAAACCACCGCCCTGCTCCACGTCGGACGCACCTGCCACCTCGCCCACACCCACCGCACCCCCAGCCCGCCCGGCCACCACCCTCAAGTTCCGGTCGCCTACGTCCTCGTCCCGCCGGGCGCCACCGCGAAGACCCTCACCGCCGAATTCGCCCGCTACCTCGGCATCCCCACCACCAGCCGCATGACCCAGGCCCAGATCACCGAAGCCGTCTGCCACACCTACAACACCGCCGGCGTCCGCCTGATCCTCATCGACGAGATCCACCGCCTCAACCCCCGCACCACCACCGGCGCCCAAGCCGCCGACCTCCTCAAAGACCTCACCGAACGCATCAGCGCCACCTTCGTCTACGCCGGCATCGACGTCACCGCAACACCCCTGTTCAGCGGGGTGCGCGGCGCCCAACTCGCCGGCCGCGCCTCCCTCATCGACTGCGGCCCCCTCCCCGCCCGCCACGGCAACCGGCACCCCTTCACCGACGTCATCACCGACTTCGAAAGCGCCCTCGACCTCCAACACCACCGCCCAGGCACCCTCCCCCGCCACGCCACCTACCTCCACCAGCGCACCGCCGGCCGCATCGGCAGCCTCACCCGCCTCATCCGCCAAGCCGCCATCACCGCCATCTGCGACGGCACCGAACACATCACCAAGAAGACACTGGAAGCCATCCAGCTCGACCACCTCGCCGAACAGGCACAGCGCCCCCGCACCCGCCGACCGTCCACACCGGCATGATGCGGACGTGAAGAAACCCAGGCATACGCCGACCGACGATGAGTCCGCTGCCCTCTGCGGCCAGGCGTGGGACGTCCTGATCCCCGCCCGGGCCGGCTACCTGGCAGAGGTCTCACCGCACTACGACGAGGTGTTCCACGACGTCGTACAACGAACCGAGCGCGCTGGCAGTCTCGGGAAGACGGACATCGCGGCCCTGGTCGTCTGGAAACGGCTTTCCGCACAAACCCGGTGGGTATCGGCGCTCATGTCCCTGCCCGACGCACATGTGCGCGAGGTCACCGAGCGTGCCGTCACCGCAGTCCGTGACACCGCCGTACCGCGCAGCCAGGCTGCCCGCACAGGACGCAGCATCATGATGGAGCTGCCCGGCTTCCGTACCGGCGACGCCCTCGCCTCGGCCGCCCTGACAGCAGCGGCACCCAGCCGGATGGCCGTCTACGACCGCCGTGTCCAACACGCCCTGGACACCCTGGGCCTCACCCTCACCAGCACACCGGGACGCTACAGCCGCTACATGCAACTCCTCGACGACCTCCTCCAACACAGCCCAGCACACACTCACGGCTGGACCGCACGCGACATCGACACCGCCCTGTACTGGACCGGCAAAAACCCCCAACCCACCGACCACTGAACCAGGAGCTACCCGCCCCGGCCCGCCCGAACGGTCCCTACAACACTCCGACACCAGAGACACCAAGCCAGGCCTACGACCAGGCACAACACGCCTGACCAGGCAAAACACACCCCGGACCATTAGACGCAGAAGCTACCCACAACACCCCCGAAAAATTCCCACTGCAACCCACACAACCCCAGGTCAGGCCCACCCGCCCCCACCAAAACCCATTCCCAACCAACACACAACCCCGCAGCTCACACCCCACCCAACACACCAACTACCCACCCCCCGATCGACACCGCCCGCGCCTACTACGAGCGGCACGGGACGCTGGCCGCCCCGCGGGGCGCGGCCATCCTGGACGTCCAGGTCGGGCAGTGGCTCACGAACATCCGCCGGCCCGGCGGGCTCGGGAAGGACCCGATGCGCGCCGAGCGGCGGGCCGCGGCGCTCGCCGCGATCGACCCCGACTGGAACCCGGCGGTGCTGGGGTGGACGGTCGACTGGCAACGCCACTACGCCTACCTCACCCAACTCCTCGCCGAAGGCGTCCGCCCGACCGCGATCGTCCCCGGCGTGACCCGCCACGGCGAAGACATCGGACGCTGGCTCGCCACCCAACGACGGGACTGGGACCGGCTGAGCGAGGAACAGCAACGCCGACTCGGCGAACTCGGCGTGACCAAGGCCCCACGCGCCCGCAAGGCGGCGGCGAAGATGGCCACGGCCGCCGGGCCGCGCGCGGGCGGTACGGCGTTCCTGAAGGGCTTTGAGGCCCTTCAGCAGTACATCGCGCGGGAGGGCGTCCTGCCGGGGCGGGCCGGTGTCCAGGAGATGCCCGACGGCGAGATTCGCCGCGTTGGGGTGTGGCTCGCCAACCAGAAACAACGCCGCGACAAGCTCGACCAGGAGCAGCGCGCCGCGCTCGCCGAACTCGGCGTCGACTGGGCGCGGCCGTGACCGAGAACGCCGGCGGACCACCACTATCCGTGGTGGTCCGCCGGTACTCCACAACGGGCCGTGGGGGGCCATGTACGACTTCCCCCGGCAGCGGTCAGGCTGCTCGCTCACCCTGCGGGTGGATCCGCCTCACAATGTGCTCCCGAGCAGGTGGGTTCCAGTATGGCTTCCGGCCTGAGAAGGCGGACGGCCCTGGAGGACGGCAGGTGTTCGAGCCACCGGTCGATCTGCTGGTGGGGAGCCGGGGGCTCGGCACTCTTCATCAGGATGGCCAGTGCGGCCTCCACGTCGCGCGTCATCTCCAGATCGGCGGCGCGGTGCCGTGTGATCCGGGCGAAGGCCTGTGCCCAACGCTGCGCCGTGCGGTCGGGGAGGCCGCAGGCGGTCAGGAAGGCGATGCACTGCTGGCGGCCGGCCGGCAGCGCCTCCCGGTTCACGATGCGCGCGGCCGAACTGACCGGCAGCAGGTGGCGCAGAAGCTGCGTCCGTGCCCGGTACCCCTGCGGGCCGTCCCGGCAGCACGTGCGAGGATCACCGAGACTTCGCCTTGTCCGCTTTCTCAGAGGCCGTACATGAACAGCAAGTTCCTCCCCTTCCGGCGCAAGCGCGGAACCAAGGTCACCTACGAGGTGACCGGCACCGGCTCCTTCGAGGTGGCCTACGCCGTCGGCGACCCTCTGAAAGGAGAGCAAAAACAGGTCAAGGCCGGCGTCACGCCGTGGAAGCAGGACGTCGTGATGTCGGGCATCGACGCGATGCCCATGCTCACGATCATCACCTCCAACCCCGAGCATCCCGACGGCTGGCTCCAGTGCACCATCTCCATCGACGGAGAACTCGCGGTGGAAGGGGCGGTGTCCTCGCGGTCAGCCAGCGCAACCTTCACGGCCCTGCCCGGCGCGACAGGCTGACGGCACGCATAAGCGCGCAGTGGCTGTCGTATGACGCGAGTTCTCTCGCGCGCCTAGGTATGGGTCTGATGAAATTTAGGAAGGCGACGGCGGCGCTGATCCGGGTGGCGGCCCAAGAGGCACGCCCGCGCGTGCTGGGGCTTCGGGCGGCGCGGCGTCGTGCCCGCGGCAGGGCCGACCAGCGGACGTAGGGGCGCAGGAGGGCCGTGTGCTGAGGGTGGCGGGCGAGGGTGCGGGCGAGGTGGCGTTCGATGAGTACCAGGTGTTCGTCCCGGTCGGGCAGCACGCCGAAGGTGACGAGGATGCCTCGGAGGTAGTCCGTGCTGTGGGCGCCGCCGCGTCCCGAATGGGCGGCGAGCGCGTCGAGATCGCCATGGGTGAGGGTTTGGCCGGAGGCAGCGTGTCGCGAAGATCCGGTCGCAGGCAGGGCACGGGCCGACGTTGGCGTGGGCGGCGAGGATCCCTTCGCATCGCCGGGCTGGCGAAGATCGCGAACATTGCCGAGGGGACGGGTCCGCCGGCTTCGCCTTCTCGTTCCGTGTGGGCGGGTGTGCCGGGGACCAGGCGGCCTCCCGAAGATCGCCCACACAGCGAACGGTCCCCCGTACGGGCGGCTCGGCGGGCACCCGCCTCCGGACGGCCGGAGGATCAGTGCGGGGACACGCGACGGGAGCCGATCAAGGATGCCGAACACCGCCGGTCGCTCGAAGAGGGCGCGCATCGTTCTGTCAGGTGTGCTGCTCCTCGCCGGGGTCGTCTCGACCGGGTGCAGCGGCGAGGCCCGGGACGCCGGGCAGGGGCCTGGAGCGGGGGCCCGCCCCCAGGCGGCGCGCTCCGGCAGGGTCACCGTCGTCTACGAGGCCCAAACGGTCAAACCGGAGGACCGGGAGGCCGTGGCACTGATCCGGAACTCCCGCGTGCTGGAGCGTACGGCCGACTGGGTGAACAGATCACTCACCCTCCCGCACGACATGGTCGTGAAGGTCACCGCTGCCGTGCCGCCCGGCGTCACCGACGCCGTCACCCAGCCCGACGGCAGGACAATCTTCGTCCCGCCACCGTTCCTGACCGAGATCGAGAAGGCCCTCGCCGACGTCGTGAAGACCGTCGAACGGCCCGCCCCGTTCCCCGCGTCCGAGTACAACGCCGGCGACCTGACTGTGCTGTCGACTGAATTCATCTTCGGCCACGAGATGGGCCATGCCCTGCAGCGCCAGCTCCGCCTGGCCAACCTCGGTCTCGAAGAGGACGCGGCGGACGGCTTCGCGTCCTTCTACACCGTCAACCAGGTCGGGCCGGGCCCGTCGCTGGCCGCCGCGATCCTCTTCGACGAGATCGCACGCAAGGAAGGCACGCCGACCCTGGAGGGCATGTCGAGCGACCACCCCGTTACCCAGCAGCGGGCCTTCAACTTCCTGTGACCTGGAGGGCAGCGACCCGAAGAAGTACCAGCAGTCCCTGGTCGACAGCGGCTATCTCCCGAAGACCCGCGCCCCCCTCTGCCCGCAGGCGTGGGCAATGCTGGACTACGGCTGGTGGACCCAGCTCCAACCCCACTTCAGCGGGGCGTTCAGGGACCGGGGTGCCGAGGAGCAGAAGAAGGCGCACGGGCGGCTGGTCGCGGAGACACAGGCTCTGGCGAAGCGCATCGACGAGATCCGCAGCGGTCAATGAGGTAAATGACGTGCACCCCGTCGATCTCGTCCGCGTAGTCGCGCAGCAGGGTTCCGGGGACTACCGCGGAATCGGCGCCGAAGCGGTGTGCAACGTCCAGCAGGCGGGTGGTGAAGTCCTCGAAGTCCAGGAGCACCTCGTCCTTCGGCCGCGCGCGGCACCGGCCCGGCCGGGGCCGGCGGTCGTATCCGGGCAGCGCGACAAGGAACATCGGCTCCACGGCCCGGTTCAGGCCCCCCTCCACCGTGGCCTTCAGGTGCGGGGTGTAGGCGGGCAGGTCCTCGACGGTGACGTCGAGGGCGTTGAACGCGGCGGTCACCGTCAGCCCCGGTCCGCCTGTGCTTTCGCCCGGAGGCCGCCCTGCGGCCCGAACGGCTCCTCGCGCACCACCGCGGCGCGCAGCGCGGCCAGGACCGCCTCCCGCGACGGATGCCCCGGGGTGACAGCCACGCCCGAGATCGTGTTCGACGCGCAGTCCCCAAACCAGGTGACCCACGGTCTGCGGACGGTGCCCTCGACATCGACCAGGACCGGGGCCTGGACGTGATCGGCCTCCCAGACCTGGTTCCGCCAGCCCCGCGGCCGGGCCAGGAACACATCGTGCTTCCGGGCCTCGCGCTCACCACCGGCTAGGAGCTGTCCGGCCGATCATGTGACTACTCGGTCCCGGATTCGTTGACAGGGGCATGGGGCGGGGTGATCTGAGTGATGCCGAGTGGGAACGGCTGCGGCCGTTCCTGCCGGTCAGCAACAGGCGTTGTGGTCGGTGGCGGGACCACCGGCAGGTGATTGACGGGATCCTTCACCGGGTCCGGACCGGCGTGCAGTGGCGTGATCTGCCCGGTTCGGCCCGTGGAAGACCGTCTATGAACGACACCGGCAGTGGTCAGCTGACGGAACCTGGGAACGCCTGCTCCAGCAGGTCCAGGCCGAGGCCGATGCGGCGGGTGAGATCGACTGGGACATCTCCGTCGACTCCACCATCGTGCGAGCGCACCAGCATGCCGCCGGCGCCCGCACCGATCCGCCGCCGACTCCCGCCTCAAAGGGGGACCTGCTGGCAGAACACCAGGACGAGACGCCGTGGCAGAGTCTCGTCGCCCGGCTGGTGGAGGTGGTGCTGGAGGTGAGGGCCTGGGCCGCTCGCGCGGCGGGTTCACGACCAAGCTCCACCTGAGCGCGGACGGCCGCTGCCGTCCGCTGTCCCTGATTGTCACGCCAGGGCAGCGAGCGGACTGTACTCAGTTCAAGCCGGTGCTGGAGAAGATCCGCGTTCCTCGACTCGGGACGGGCAGGCCCCGCAAGAAGCCGGACAGTCTCGCCGCAGACAAGGCTTACAGCAACGGGCCCCGCCGCGATTACCTGCGACGCCGCGGCATCCGGCACACAATCCCGGAGAAGACCGACAGCCAGGGCGCGCGCCTGCGCAAGGGCTCGCGCGGCGGCCGGCCACCAGGTTTCGACGAAGAGCGGTACAAGAAGCGCAACACCGTCGAGCGGGCCATCGACAAGCTCAAGCACGCCCGAGCCGCCGCCACTCGATACGACAAACGCGGCTACGTCTTCCTTGGTACGGCCACCGCGGCAGCCCTCGCGATCTGGCTCCGGACATGACCGTGCTTTTCGACGTCAGCTCACCGATGCGCCCGCAGCCAACGCCAGGCCAGAGGCCGCGAGGAAGGCTTCAAGGCTGATCACTTCGCTACCCGTGCCGTCGTCCCATTCGGCCAGGAGTTCCGAGAGGCCCTCATTCCAGGAGTCCGGTGTGTCGAGGTCAGGGCCAGGATGGCGCTCGACGCAGCCTTCACCGTGCCGGTAACGGAGGGACAGGTACTGGCCTTCCGCCGTCCAGGCATCCCACTGGGACGGGTAGGCCAGACACGTCTGCACAACCCGCACCAGCATCAGACCCTCAACTTCATCCATTCGGCGATGGTCGCGCGCCAACGGAACTCGGGCAATCGGCTTCAGAAAGGTCGACTCTGACCATGATCGGCCGGACAGCTCCTAGCCACTCGCTCAACAGCGTCCCCGCGGGCGCGGGGTCGACGAAAGTACGCGTCTCTTCTCGGAGCTGAACGTCGAACCATCCCCGCGGGCGTAGGTCGACGACAGGACGGCCCAGACCAGATCAGTGCCGGTCTCTACGCCCGGCCAACTCACATGGGGCAGGGGGCGTTGCTGGCACGGACGAACGGTCAGGCCCAGAACGCGTCGGTGACGGTGATCTGAGGGTCGGCATGGCGGCGGACGAAGGTGAAGATGAGCCAGCCCCGGCCACCGGCGAGGTCGGCGATGTGCGGGCCACCCGGACTGGTCGAGGCCAGCGGGCGGACGGTGATCCAGTGCGGCAGTGACACGTCGGCGTCGATTCCCCGGTAATAGGGATCCGGGGCGGTGATCAGCTCGGCGCGGGCTGACAGGACCAGCTGCTTGCCGTCTTGCGGCATGTTTTCGAATTCCTGGAGCGCCTCTGCCGTCCAGTCCATCTTCCAGGGCGGGAGTGGAAGCTCATCGGTCACCGCCCGGGCTCCACCACGGCCGCTTGGCGGCGTAGTCGGCTGTACTCGGCCAGGAGCCGGGCGGACTCTCCCGGGTCCTCGGACTGCGCGGCGCGGGCTTCGAGGTCACGCAGGTGGGCTTCCAGGCCTGGGTCGCGGGCGATGGCGTACTGGGTCCACCACAAGCGCATGAAGGCCGGTACCGGGGTGAGGTTGAAGGCGTCGCCGATCGCGCGGCGCCAATGCGCCTCGAAGTCCGGCAGCAGATGCGGGGCGTGTTCCTGAATGGCCAGGCGCAGAGCCTGCGGGGTGCGTTCGGGCATCGGCGGCACCTGGCGGGGCTTCTCGCCGCCGGGGCCGTCGAAGTGGATGGGCTGCGCTGTCATGGCGAAGGAACTCCTGGTCTGGCTGCGGTCCCGCCCTTTCAGGCGGCGTTCTGGCCGGCGCCGGGGGCCGACGGAGGCTGTGCCATGTACTGCTCGAACCACTCGGCCGGCACCAGGTAGGCCAGGGTCTTGCCCTTGCGGGTGATCGCGGCAGGCTCCCCCGCGATCCGGGTGCGGTCGAGGATCTCACCCATCTGCTTGCGGAGATCGATCGTCGTGTACGTCTTCGGCTCCATCCCCCCAACGTACCCCAACTATCATAGTTGCGATAGTTTACCTCCACGCACACCAACCCCCTTCCGGACATATCGCCAACGGCACCCTCGAACCATCCCCACAGACGCGGGGCAACGCCACAACCGCTCTCGTCCGCGGTGGCCACCTCCTCGGCCTGCATACCGTCGTCGCACAGCGCGCCCGCAGCCTCCCGGCTCACCCGGGCGGCGATCCGCTTCAGCACACCCGCGGCGCGCAGCGGGGCCAACGGCGCGTTCGCGGCCGTGGCGGTCAGCTGCCCGGCCGTCTCGACCGGGAGCGCGGCCAGCCGCCCGGGCAGCGGGACTGCGGCGTCGCGGACGACGGACAGGTGCGCGGTCCAGTCCGCGAGCGGTCCGGTGAGGTCGATGTCCGCTTCGTACAGGGGTTGGTCGCTGATCGTGTCCCAGTCCAGGGGTACGGGGCGGCACTGCGCCATCCGCAGGCGCAGACCGCCCGGAGGGCCTCGGCGCGCGGGCGGTGGGCCCGGCCGTCGTTGGCCGACCAGTGCATGGTCGACAGCACGTCCGAACCGCTCCCGACATCGAAGTACACAGGGCCCGGCTCGTTGCCGCCGACGAGAACGCCCGCCGCGCCCGCGTGCGCGTCCCCGAAATCCACCGTCCAGTCCCAGTCCACCAGCGGTGGGGGTGCAATACCGAAACTACGGCTCCCCGAGGCCATGGCCGAGTGCTGGCGAATCGAGCCCAGCAGGACGGCCCACATGGCCATCCCGTCCCCTCCCTCCCCCGCCTACGCATGGGTTCAGAGCGCGATGAGGATCCGCCTTGGTCCGGACAGGCCGAACTGGTGAGCGCACTGTCAGAGGCGGTGGCCCTGCGCGGCGAGCCAGCGGTGGACGGCTGACTTGTCCGAGACGCTGATGGGGGCAGGACCGTTGCGCGTGGGGCCTTCCTCCTCGTTGAACGCCGTCTGCGTCACACGAGCCGTCACCCACTCGGCCAACTCCCGGGCGGCTGCGGGCGACAGCCGGCCGCGCTTCCAGTCTTCGGCGGCCTCGTGGGCCGCCGAAGACTCGTGCGCCTCCGCCTCACGCAGCCACGCGGGCACGAGGCGCTCGACAACCTGCTCGTCCGACGGAACGCCGGACCTCTTTGTGGATTCGCTCACCAGGCCAGATTGAGGGCCCCCGCCACGACCCGCGGCCTCACCACTCCCGCTGATCCCTCCGATGGCGCACGGCAGCGCCCTCCGCGCCGTGCGGTCGACCGGCGTCAGGAGGGCGCGCGGCTCCGCTGTCCCCACACCACGGCGAGGACAGGTACCGCATCGGTTCAGAGCAGGCGGGGCCCGTGTCGATGTGACGGACCGTAACGCCGTCGCCATCGTCGCAACTCACTCACCGGTCGTTCTGCAAGAGGTGCCCGGCTCGTGTGTCTACAAGCTCAGCCTTAGCGGCGACACGTGCTGGCCACGACGGCCCCGGATCGAGACCTATGGGGAGAACGTCGGGGTACTCACCCACGAGATCTTCGGCCTGGAGGTCATGGAGTCCGGCTTCTACGCCGAGATCCGCAGAGCTGTGCGGCAGCTGGCCACCTACGAACAGGTCCTCGACCGCTTCAGCAACAAACTCGGAAGCGAGGCCAAGAGCCTCGTCCGCGTCCTCCTCGCGGAGAAGAACGACCCGGACGGTCACCTCTGATGTGGCCCCTCGAAAGACCCGCACACACCGCCGTGACGACCTACAAGCAGTGCATCTCAAGCGTCACAGAGAACGGTGAGGAGAGGCGGCGTACTCGGTTGAACAAAGCGACGCCGGCTGTAGACAGGGCTGCCCGCCTGTACCTCGACGCCGCCACCGACGGCACGCTGCATGCGCTCAAAGCGTGCTACTTCAAGGTGCCAGGCGTCGATGACAAGGACGCGGCCAAGTGGATCTATACACGCGGCATGGCCGATCAGCGTGGGCCAGGTCGCCCGATATACGACGCGCTCAAGTACTCCGCAGAGGATGAGCGGTGTCCCATGTGCGGACACCGCGATGTCAGCCAGCTCGACCACGTCATGCCCAAGAGCAGCTTCCCGGCCATCTGCGTGAACCCGCTCAACCTCGTACCGGCCTGTGGCGACTGCAATCACATCAAGAATGACCACGCGCCGTCGAGTCGCGAGACCACGCTGCTCCATCCGTACTTCGACGACATAGACGGTGACCAGTGGCTCGCGGCCCGGATCACGGATTCTGAGCACCCCATGCTGAAGTACTTCGTGTCAGCTCCGGCGGGTGGACCGAAGAACTCACGGCACGGGTCCGACACCACTTCGATGTCCTGCAGCTCGGACACCTCTACCGAGTCCAGGCCATCCGGACCCTCGCCAGCATCCAGCACTCGCTCAAGAGCCAGCACGAACGAGGAGGCGAGGCGATGGTCCGCGACTACCTCCTCGACGCTGCCGAGACCCGGCTCAGGTACCGGCTCAACGGCTGGGAAGGCGTCGCGCTCCAGACCTGGGCAGCTGATCCCTCCTTCTGCCGCGGCTCCTTCCTCAACTGACAGGTCTGGATACTGGGTGGCGGGCAGGTTCAGCCACCGACCCCGGTATCGAAGCGCTGGAACAGCGCCGGCAGGAATCGTTCCATGAGAGCTTGTGCGTCGCGGGCTTCTTCGAGTTCGTCATGGCCGAACCGGAAGACTTCATACCCCCTGAGCTTGAGATCGCGGTCGGCGGCCACCATCTCCGCGTACTTCGCGGTGTCGGGGCGCTGGCCTCGGTCGCGGGTGTAGTGCTGGGATCCGTCGACCTCGAGAACGATGCGCTGTCGGTGCGGGAGCAGAAGGAGGAAGTCCATGCGGGAGCGCAGTAGTGCCTGGGGGCCGCGTTCGCGGACGGTGCGGTGGTCCCAGTGCAGCCACACCTCGGGGAGCAGCACGGGCAGGTCGTAGACCCTGTCGCCGAGGACATGGTGGTAGGCGCCGAAGAGGTTCTGTTGGCCCGGCGAGTTTTCGGGCAGGCAGCGGTGGAGCCGTTTGTAGAGGGAGGTCTTGGCCTCGGCTTCATCCAGGATCTTGCGCGTGTCCTGCCACCAGGCCTGAAGGTCACGCCAGCGGAGGCCGTGATCTGGTGTCTGGCGGTCGTAGACCAGCTCGTTCTCTGGGTCCCCGACGATCTCGATGTCGTTATCCATCGCGTTCTTGAAGCGGATGTCGGGCTTGGTGAGGGACGCGAAGATGATGTTCTTCGGCTTCCGGTTCCCGGCGAGCCGGGTGGAGACCATGGTGAAGCGCGGGTAGCCGCCTTCAATCCCCGTTTCTCGTAGCTCGACGGCTGCACTGCGGATGTGCTCGTTGATCGTGTCCACGAGGAGCCGTTGTGTGGATTCGTCGAGGAGGACGTCGGCGGAGACCATCGCTTCGAGGAACCGGGCGAACCTGGAGTCGCCGGCCTCGAAGGCGCCCAGGTTCTCCAGAAGGATCTCTGCCGTCCAGTCCCCCGGGTTGCGAAAGACGTGCTGCTGGATGTCGCGCCTGAGGCTTGGCCCCTGGGAGCTGAAGAACGCGTCGAGGAGTGGGCTCAGCTCGTCGCCGAGCACCCAGTACCGGCTCAGCATCGCCATGAACCTGGTCTCGTTGGGTGTCATGGCGTTCAGGTCGAGGGACCGGGCCAACTCGCGCCGGATCCTCGTGGGTATCTCCGGCGGTGAGGACTCCGCCCAGAGCTCATCCTCAATCCGGAACCTCTGCTGCGGACTCCCCTGGCCCGCAGCCAAGATGCGGTTCGCCACGAGAGGGAGATCGCTGTCGGGAACCTGCGCGAAGCTCCGCTCCACGCGCTCGCCCTTGGTTCCCTCCTCAGGAACTGTCGGCATCCCCAGCTCAGCGAACGCCGCGTTCAGCCTGGCGTGCGAGTGCCCTCCGAGCCGAGCGACGACGTCGCCCACCACCTGTCGAAGGGTCGAGCGATCCCTGCTGTCGGCCATCCGTCGATCCTCGCAGAAGGGACCGACATCCAGTCAGGAATTCCGGGCGTCGGCCTCTGACGCGGCCACAAGGCGGCCACCACCTCGGTGGACACCCCGCAGGCAGTCGTCCCAGTCCGTGTGTGGCAGCCACGACTTCTCCATGAGGTGGGCCGTCCAGTCCAGGAGCTGTTCCCACGTCCGGATCTTGGCTGCGGGGATGTCGTAGGCACCGCTGCCTGGTGCGGGATCACAGCGGGTGTGGTGCGCCTGCCAGCGCACTTTCTCGGGGTAGCCGAAGATGTCGGCCCCGCTGAAGGAGAGGGATCCGTCGGCCTCGTCCGTGCGCTCCGCCTCCCAGGTACGAGCCGACTCTTCGGTACGACGGATTTCCGTCGTGTCCACCCAGAGGTATCCGTCGTCGTTGGCGATGGGCTTACGGCATCCATCACAGATCAGGTCCAGCATAGAAGCCACATCACACTCCGAGTATCGGTCCTCCGTACAGACTGCCGCAGCACCCCATCCAGGCGTGCCGGAATGCAGCGACTAGGCCTCAGTCCATGCGGTCTCACCGACGGGGCACTGAGGTCTTTCAGAGTGGCCACTGATCGGGTGACCGGTCGGCGTCCCGCAACGCACGAGGCTCCTGTGCCGTTGAGAGAGGTGTTCGACGTCTCAACTCATCAGCGCAGGAGCCTCGTTGGTTCCCTATCCTGCCTCACTCGACCTGCCTCACGCCCTGGTCGAGTGCGTAACCATGCTCATCGTCACCCGTGAGGGTGACCGCCGCTGCAAGCTCCGGCCGCACCAGCGTGCTCTCGTCGCCCTGATCTACCTCCTCGACGGAACGCTCGCCGAGTGCGACCGGGTCGGCGACAGCCGGGCCGACTTCTCCCAGAAGCACCGCCGCCACGGCGTGAACGTGCAGGTCATCGCCGATCCCGCGGGCAACCTGCTGTGGATCTCGCCCGCCCTGCCCGGGCGCACTCACGACCTCACCGCGGCCCGCACCCACCGCATCATCCGGATCTGCGAACGCCAGGGCGTGCCCGTCCTTGCCGACCGCGCCTACATCGGCGCCGGCCCCTGGGTGACCACACCGATCAGACGGCTCCCGCACCAGGACCTCAACCCGACCCAGCGGACAATCAACCGGGCCCTGTCGGCGGCACGAGCACCCGTCGAACGAAGCGTCGCGCGACTGAAGTCCTGGCGCATCTTTCGCCGAGCCCGCTGCAGTCCCAACCGCATGACCGCCATCGCCGCCGCCGTCCTCACGCTGGAGAGGCAACGCTGAAAGAGCTCACTGATACGGTCCCTGGCCGTGACAGAACTCCCCGCCTTTCCTTACCACCCGGATCCCGTGGCCACCGGTGCTGTCGTGCGCTCGCAAGCCACGTGCGCCTGCTGCGGCCAGGCGCGCGGTTACGCCTACGCGGGTCCGGTGTTCGCACTGGAGGACCTTCGGGGGCGGCTCTGTCCCTGGTGCATCGCTGATGGAAGCGCAGCAGAGCGCTTTGAGGCCCAGTTCACTGACGTGGTGGACGACGTTCCTGTGGACCGGTTGTTGAAGATCACTGGTCGCACACCCGGATTCGCCGGATGGCAGCAGGAACGCTGGCTGGTCCACTGCGGCGACGGCGCAGCATTCCTCGGAACCGCCGGCGCTGCCGAACTCGCCAACCACCCGAAAGCGCTGACTGCCCTCCGCGAAGACCTCGCAGAGACATGGCCTCCGGCCCAGATCGAGAACTACATCAGCGCCTTGGCCAAGGACAGCCAGCCGACCGCCTACCTCTTCAGGTGCCGCTCTTGCGGCACCTTCCTCGCATACTCAGACGCCACATAAGGCGGCCAACGGCAGTCTGGGGTTGAACGGCAAGCTTAGCCCGCTGTGTAGCCGGTCGATCTGACCGAACGGCGATGAGGGTGGGACGTGGAGACGCTGGTGGAGGAGGCCGTCGCGGAGGCACTTCGTGACGGGGGCAACGAGGCGATCCGCCTGTATGTCGCTGCCTGCGCCGAACGCATGGCGCCGCTGTTCGTGGGCCTGCGGGCGGGTGCGGCGGGGCGGGAAGCCGACCTCGACTTCTATGCGGAGTCCGCTCGCGATCTCTGGCGTGCTGACCGGCCGATCGCCAACGCCGCCGAGGGAGTGCGCCGGCTGGAGCGGTTCCCGGAGCTTCAGCCGAACGAGGAGGGGATCACCGATGTCGCTGACACCTACGCCTTCTTCGCCGCCCTCTGCCTGCGGTATGCCTTGCTGGCCCACGGCTCGGGAAACGCTGACAGCGCGGTGTCCTGCGGTCATGCGGCGCTCACCGCGATGGGAATGC
Source organism: Streptomyces virginiae (assembly GCF_040638905.1). Taxonomy (GTDB): domain Bacteria; phylum Actinomycetota; class Actinomycetes; order Streptomycetales; family Streptomycetaceae; genus Streptomyces; species Streptomyces virginiae_B. The sequence continues at coordinate 18,582 of NZ_JBEZYV010000046.1, forward strand.
TCGACCAGAGCGTGGCAGGTACTGGCTTCCTCGCCGAGGAACAACGGCTCCAGTCCCTCTCGCTGAGCGGCGACACCTCAAACTTGTGGGACGCGAGCGTCATGGCGGGGCGAGAGCGGTTTCGTGCTGTGTTGGGCCGCCTGCCCCGCTAGGCATGCTTGTGCGCCACCCTTGCCTGCCGCGGCGCGTACTGTCGTGCGGGAGACTCCGGCCACGCGGGCGGTCTCGCTCTCCGACAATCCCAGCCTGCCCGCGCGGCGCAGCAGGTCATCGCGGCCGCCTACCGTCCGGGCGAACTCCCGCAGCTCGCCACGGACCTGGTCCTGCGCCTGAGCGTGAAGAGCGTCGACACTGCCGCGCTCGAGGAGCGTGCGCACCAAGGCGAGCGGGTGGCCTGCCGCCGCGAGCAGGGCAGCAAGACGCTCGGGCGCGGGAGAAGCCTGCAGATCCTGGTCCTGGCCCGCCGCCTGGCCGGGGGGGCAGGAGCGCGTCGAGCCGGGAGAGCGCCTCACGCAGTTCGGCGACCGCGTGGCGGGCATCCGGCCACCTTCCTTCCTGCAAGGCGGCCGCGAGGGCGGCCACCTCATGCAGAGCCCCACCCACCGCGGCGGCCAGCTGCCACTCCAGCCCCGTCGCGGTGATCGTGGCAGTCACACGGCTGTCCATCACGCCGCTCCCTTCCCCGTCGACGTGTTCAACGAACCCGCCAATGAAAGGCTCCTGTCCAGTTCTGTACACGCCCCCGGGGCAGGGCTAGGCCGTCTCTTTCGGATCTTGCCCGTCGAGCCCGCGTCTCCCCCAGCTACCTGGGGGACCAAGATCCGGTAGAGGCGGCCTAGGGTTGGCCCATGAGCACGGCAGACGACGACCGCATCGCCCTCGACCTCCTCGACGCCCACCTGGAAGAGCTGTGGCGGGCAGCCGACGAACTCCAGCGGGGAAACCGGGCCGTCGTCCCCGAGGCACCGCGCGATCTGGCCGGGGCCGCTGCGGACGATGCGGCCACCGAACTCCTGCGGTGGGGGTACGGAGAGCTGGCCGGCATCCCGCGCTTCCCGGCCGACGTGTTCGCCCGCAGCGTCGGCGGCACCCTCATGGAGCTGCGGCGGCGCCGCAGCCCCTGGAACGCGGCGGCCCTGCGCCTGTTGGACGACCCGTACGTCTTCCTCGCCACCGGTCCGCGCCGACATGAGGACTGGGCCGAGGACGTCCTCGCCCTGATGCACCGCGAAGTCCCGGACCCGCGCGGCTGGCTGCGGATGGACGCCGACCGCACCAACAACGCCCGCAACGCCGTGCCGGCGTACCCCTTCGAACCACCGCCCGCCGCCGGGTTCCAGGACCGCCTGCACGAGCTGGAGCCGGCGGCGGCCGTCACCGCGCTCGCCGTCATGGCGGAGGAATGGGGCTGCGGCCAGCCCTTCGGGAACTGGCCTGAGCGCGATGCCCTGCTGGCCGACGCGCGGTTCCTACTGGACCGCTACGGCCCGGACGCCCGGTTCTGGACGAACGCCGTGGACGCGGCCTCGGACCCCGCCCGGGATTTCGTCCAGGCCGGCCTCAAAGGGACCAGGGTCCACGGCTTCATTACGGGCGAGTACATCAACGGCCTCGACCTGTTCGAAGAACTGGGCCTCATCGCCGTGTCCGACGACGAGGTCGGGGTCTTCTGGTCCTTCGGCGCGTACTGACGCCGACTCCCCGGGCACGCAGACCGTCCACCGCCCTCGCACGTCAATCCTAGCCCCGGCCGCGCAGCCGGCGCCCCCCGCCGAGGAAACCGCTGCTGCCCGCGAGCTCGCCCACCCACGTACGCGACTTCGACTCACTGGCCACCTGGCCTGACCGCCAAGACGACTAGGCGGTTTCCTTCGGGTCACCTGGCTGACCAGATGAAGATGGCGGCGAGGTGGAGTCCGGCGAGGTAGATAGTGGCGGTCTTGTCGTAGCGGGTGGCCAGGCCACGCCACTGCTTGAGCTTGTTGATGCAGCGCTCGACGGTGTTCCGCTGCTTGTAGGCCTCGCGGTTGAAGGCCGGCGGCCTGCCGCCACGCCTGCCGAGGCGTTTGCGGTTGGCGGTCTGGTCCGCAGGCTGCGGGATCACCGCCCGGATCCCGCGCCGCCGCAGATGACGGCGGATCGCCCGGGACGAATAGGCCTTGTCGGCCAGGACCACGTCCGGCGTGACCCTGGGACGGCCGATCCGCCGGGGCACTCGTAAACGGGCCATGACTTGGGTGAACGCCGGTGCGTCACCGGCCTGGCCAGGCGTGAGAACGAACGCCAAGGGCCTGCAGCGGGCATCGGCGGCGAGGTGGATCTTGGTGGTCAGTCCGCCGCGGGAGCGTCCGAGGGCATGGTCGTGCGGCTCGCCAGCCGGGGCCCCTTTTGACGGGCCCCGGCGGCGTGCTGGTGGGCACGGACGATGGTGGAGTCGACCGAGACGACCCAGTCGAGGTCGCCTTCGGCGTCTGCCTGCGCGAGCAGAGCGGTGAAGACCTTCTCCCACGTGCCGTCGGCGGCCCACTTCCGCAGCCGGTTGTGGGCGCCCTTCCACGACCCGAAGTACTCGGGCAGGTCCATCCACGGCGTCCCGGTCCAGTACTTGAACGCGATCGCGTCGATCACCTGCCGATGATCACGCCACCGCCCACCCCGCCGAGGTGTCCGGTCCGGCAACAACGGCTCGATCCGCGCCCACTGCGCATCAGTCAACGACACACATCAACCAACGATCCGATGATCCGAAGGAAACCGCCTAGACGGTCCCCGCGAGGTGCGCGGGCTGGCTTTGCAGGGGCTCTGGCACATCTTCTGTGGGCCCATGGCAGTGGTCTCCGGCTTCCCGGATAAAGATTCGCCCGCGGCGAACGGTGTCTCTACCCTGAGTCGCAGCGGAAGTGCGCGCATTCCCGCAGGTTGCAGTGCCGTGGCAGAGCGGCCCATTGCGATCGACGTGGGCGAGGTCCCTCCCACGGCGACTGACGGAGACGGAGCGGACCTGCTCCCATCTGTCCGCGGGTTCAAATCCCGTCGGCACTGCAACCGACCTGGACTTGGTCCAGCGCACGGACTTGCCGCATCGCGCCAAGTCCCCAAAAGTTTTGCCAGAGCCCGTTCCCATGAACAAAGCCTCAAGCGGGCAGACGCCGGCGCGGTGCCGCAGCCGTCCGGCATCAACGTACGGGGCAGGCAAAAGCCGACGCAGGCGTGGGATGGAGTGGCTGGATGCTGTCGACCGGAGCGGTGCCGGCGACGTGTGACGGCAGCCGGGCCTGCCCGCGGTCGACAGCGCCACGGGGGCCGGGAGCAGCCCGTCCAAAGGGCGGCTCCGCAGCAGTCGCTATTGCACCCCGTGTCCGCGTGCAGCCGGGCGTTGCCGCGCGGGGCGAGGGGGTGAGTCCCACCCGGACAGAGGTTCTCCCCCGGCCGATCGGGGCGACGCTCCCCGGATGACAGCAGTCCCCGACCGGCCGTTTATTCGTCCCAGGGCATGACGATCGATGCAGTGCCTTCGCGGGTCCAGGCGACGCGGCAGGTGCGGTTGTCGGCGTGGGCGCGCCATCCGTGCATCGAGGCGTCGTAGTCGGCGCTGACCAGCGCGGTTTGCACCCGCCTGGGGCGGGCGGGGGTGACGCTGTCGTCCCATTCCAGGACGTCGACCACCGGCCGACCGTCCATGACCGCCCAACCGGCGGCGGCGACCTGCCGCGCCCACGTCGGGGGTACGGAGAGCTGGACCAGGGGCTGGCCGCCGTACTCGACTTTGTAGGTGAAGAACACCTTCGGGTCGTCGCCGGTGACGGTGGACTCCACCCGGGCGGGGGGGACTTCGGGAACGCGGGAGGCGTCATGGCCTGCGGGCTCGCGTCCGGCCTTGAACGCGGGAGGCGAAGCCGGATGCGTCGCGTAGTCCATGTCGTCGAACCAGGCCTCGAAACCGGAACGCACCGCGTCCGTCACCGCCTGGCCGATCAGTTCCCTCGCCTGCCCCACCCGCACGATCCACCATCCCCTCTTCACCGTCCGGCACCGGCACCCTCCGGAGCCTCCCCGTACCGGTATGCCACACCGTCGGCGCGACGCGCCCGGGAACGGGACGAGACCACCCTTCGCAAACCCCTGCCCGACGGGGCGCACACCCGCCGGCGCCGGACCGGGAAACCGGGGGCCTACCGAAGACGGACTGCGGACTGGAACCGGGGAGGTGGGTATCGGGCCGCGGCCCCGGGTCCCTGGCCTGGGCGGCGGGTGACGTTGGGGCGGCCCGGTGGTACTGCTTGCCCCCAGAGCGCTCTGGGCACCGGGCCTCACCCGCGCACTCCCTGTCGGCACGGGCTACCCGGGACCTTAGCTTGATCGACAGCCCGCCGAGGGGGCTGCCGATCTTTTGCCCTGGCCACCCGATGCCGCCACGCGCGGCCGCACCCGACCCCAGGTCAGCCCGACGAGGGGGACGATACGCATACAGGTGGCCAGGGCTCGGGCCCGCTCCGGGCAGACCCGGGGGAACGGATAGAGCCCCCGGAGCGGTGTGCGTCCCAGCCCTTCAACGACCAGACGCACCAGCGGTTGCGCACCTCGGGCGCCGGGATCCGAAGGGCGCCTCGGCCCTCCTGGCCACTACGCGTAGGAGACCTGCTCCAGGCGCACTCCCAGAGCCATGCGGACCTCTTTGAAGGCCTCGTCTGCAGGGTCCGGCAGCCGGTAGGCGTGGCGGAGAGCCAACTGCGCCCCCTCCAGCCCGTCGAGGTTCTCGATCAGCGGGGCCTTGATGTCGGGGACGGCCGTCCGGGCCGCCCACTCCCGCAGTGAGCGCAGCGCGGTCTCGGCGTCGGCCCCGGTGGTGTTCGCCGCGTACACCGACCAGCCCCAGCTTGCGAGGAGCTCGCTGGCCTCCGACTCTGGACTGCTCCGGGACGCCCCTGCCGGCCTGTCCTTGCCCACGAACAGGCCGTATTCGCCCGCGCGGGCGAGGAAGACCACGACACGGGAGCGGTCTTCTTCTGCTGCGATGTCCTTGGCCGCGGATACGACCAGATCCCACAGCTCCCCTCGCGGTACCTGGTCCAGGCTCACCGTCTCGCTGTACCCGCCCTGTCGCATGCGGGCGGAGGTCACGTATCCGGCCCTGCCGTCGGCCTTCAGTCGCCGCAGGACCGCTCCCTCGACCTGCCGCGCAGCCTCCTGGGACGGGAGCAGCAGGGCCCGGTACAGGGCCCATCCGTCGCGCCGGTGCTGCTGGATGCGGGTGGAATTGAACGCGGCCACCCCCACCTTCCCTGCCTGGTCGGCGGCGTGGGTCATCACGTAGACGTGGGTGGGAACGGCGGACACGGTGTCTCCTTCTGCGTGGCGGCACGCGCACGGTGCGCGTCGTGGCGGCCGCCGTCAGTCGCTTCGGCGGCACCCTGGAGGGCCCGCGGTCCCATCCTGGCCGTGGCCCGGCTCGGACGTTGCCGTCTTCGGCCTATCGGCCGGCTCGACCGCGGGCATCGTGCGTTCGACGCTCAACGTGCAGCAGGGGTTCAGGGGCGGCCCGGGTCGCCGAGCGCGGGGCGCGTTCGGGCGGCGGGTTTCCGCGCGGTGGGGGCGTCCTGGGGCCGCGTGATCGATGACACAAACGGCCGCGGACCGGTGGCGCAAAGGGTCCTTTTCGCGGTCGCGCCGCCTCAAAACTCCCTCGGTGCCGGGGGGAGCGGCTCGGTAGTGTGAACGCTTCTTCGAGATCAACTCGACCGTTCGACAACACCAGGGGGGCCGGTGCGCAGTCGCCGACTCGTTCTTTCCGCTGCCGTGATCGCGGCAGGCATCGGGTTCGTGCCGGGGGGCACGGCCCAGGCCGCGGGACCGTCCGCCGACGGAGCCCACGGCATCACCTCGTCCAAGGACCTGCTCAAGAGCGCCGCGAACGCGTTCACCTTCAGCAGCCCCGCCGACCGGTCGGTGCAGAAGACCCCGCCGGCCGGCGGGAGCAAGGCCGCGGCCGCTCCGCAGGGGGCGGATGCCGCTGTGGACGGGGACCTCAAGGTCGGCCTCAGTGGCACCGCCAGCAGCGCCCGGACGATCGCCCTGAAGACCGAGATCACCAGCAACCTGGGCACGCCGCTCTCGTTCGTGATCGAGTGGGGCGACGGCACATACGGCGGCGACGTCGCCGACAGCAGCGGCACCGTGACCATGACCTCCCACCACACCTACGCCGAGGTGGGCAGCTACACGGTCAAGGTCACCGTCTACGGCCCCGACGGCGCCGCGGGCATCACGGCGACCAACGAGATGCCGTTCATCACCCCGGGCTCGGAGTTCACCCCGCACAGCCCCACCCGCCTGCTCGACAGCCGGGACGGCACGGGCGCCGGCCAGGCCGCCCAGGTGCCGGCGTGGGGCGAGACGCGGGTGAAGGTTGCCGGGAACCACGGGATCCCGGCCGACGTCGCCGCCGTGGTCCTCAACGTCACCGTCACCAACACCAGGGCCGCCGGTCACGTCCGCGCGTACGCCGACGGCACCGAGCGCCCGACCACGTCGAACGTGAACTACGCGGCCGGTGACTCGGTACCGAACCTGGTCATCGTGCCGGTCGGCAAGAACGGCTACGTGAACCTCTACAACAGCGGCGAACAGGGCGTCGACCTGATCGCCGACGTCACCGGCTACTTCACCCGCACCTCCGCCAACGGCTACACCCCGACGGACCCCACGCGCTTCGTCGACACCCGCGAGGGCCTCGGCACCCCGCAGGGCATGACCCCCGGACAGAGCCAGTTCGGCGTCCAGATCACCGGCACCCGCGGCATCCCCGCCGGCGCCAAGGCCGTGGCGCTCAACGTGACCGTCACCAACCCGCGGGCAGCCGGCCACCTGACCGTCTTCCCCAGCGGCCAGGCCGCACCGAACACGTCCAACCTGAACTTCACCGGCGGCCAGACCATCGCCAACGCAGTCATCGTCCCGGTCGGCCCGGACGGAAAGATCAACGTCCGCAACGGCGGCTGGGACCCGGCCGACGTCATCGTCGACGTCGTCGGCTACTACAGCCCCGACAGCGTGAGCGCCTACATTCCGATCCGCCCCAAGAGGGACCTCGACACCCGCGACGCCGCCCAGTGGCCCTCCGGGCCGCTGAAGCCCTACCGCTACATCTTCTCGACCTACGGCGAGGAGGACCCGACGGCCACCGCCATGGTTTTGAACACCACGGTCACCAACACCGGCGGCGCCGGACACCTCACGGTCTCCCCCGACCCCAACGCCCTCTGGCAGTACGAGAACAAGACGCACACCCCGCCGGTCGCACCGAACTCCTCGACCCTGAACTGGACGGCTGGCAAGACCGTACCGAACCTGGTCCAGGCGAGCACCGGCGCCCACGGCATCGTCGACTTCTTCAACCGCAGCGGCAACAACACCGACCTCATCATCGACATCTTCGGCATCTACGACCGGCACTGAGCAGTCCCGGCACCCCATGCCACGACGATCCGACGGCCACGGCCGCCGCCGTCGGATCTTGGCGAAGGCCTGCCGGGGCACAGGTGGCTGGCCTAGCCTGGGCGTGACGCGTGGGCCCTCAACTTGCGTGTCACAGGCGCCGCCAGAGGCTTCACCCCTCTGGCGGCGCGCGCCCCCGACCGGAGCGGTACCGCGCCCGGCCGGGCCGGGGTGGAGGAGCCGGGGCAAGCCGAGCTCCTCACCCCGGGCGCCCCGGCGCCTTCCCGAAGAACGACGGCACCCCGCCCCCGGCCTGAACGCACGGCCGGGCAACGGGGTCCCAGTACGGGTCATCCGAGCCAGATGATGTCCAGGACAGACATGCGCCGGGTGAGGCGGTTGACGGTGTAGACGACGGCCAGCTGCCCCACTGACGCGGCGCGGACGTCCTCACCCTCCGGGTCTCCGGTATTCCACTGGGGCCAGCCCCACGGGGAGCGGACCGCGATGTCCAGGACGTCACGGACCATCTCCTGGGCGGGCGCTGGGAGCCCGGTGAGGGTCTTCGCGGCCCGCGGGGACAGGCGCACCGCCCACGGTTGTTCTTCCGTCACGGGCGGCCGCCGAGGACGTCGTCGAGGTCGATGAAGTCGGAGTCGTCCTGGCCTGAGTCCATGAACGCATCCACGGCCGGGGCCGCGGCGACCCGGAGCTGCCAGGTGCGTACGACCTCGTGCAGGGGGGTGAGGCTGAAGGTGTGGCGGGCGTCGTCCAGGGCCTTGGCCCAGTCCCGTTCGAACGCCGGCACCCATGTCTCCGCGCGGCGGTCCGCGCGCAACTGCGCACGGAGTTCGGCCGCAGCCCCGGGAGAGGGCGCATACGGGGTGACAGGTGTGTGGTCGGGCTGGGCGCTCATCGACGGTTCCTCCCGGCGGCGGTTCGTACCGCAACGGTACGCGCGCCGGGAGAGCGTGGATGCCTGCATGGTCAGATCTCTCCCTGCCGGGTGAGGGTGCGGGCGAGAGCGCGGGCGTGCTGGCGCAGTGCCTCGTCCTGCGTGTTCCAGGTGGCGGCCACATGGTGGAGGAGGTGGGCCGTGGCGCGGTCGGTGTCGCTCGGGTCGCCGGTCAGGAGCCGGTCGGCGGTGGCCGCGAGGTCCGCGGCCGGGACAGCGGCCGTGTGGTCGTGGTCGGGGCCGTCGGGGCTGGTGCCGAGGACCAGGAGGTGGCGGAGGCCGCTGCGGGTCTGGACGGTGATGGTGTCCTCGCGCGGGACGTCGGGCCTGGCGACGTAGAAGTCGGGGTGGTTGAGGATCGCCGCGGCAACCGCTTCGCTCGGGACCCGGGTGGGGAGGATGTCGTCGCCGGTGGGCCCTCAGCGACGACCGCAGGCGCCTGGCCGCCAGCGCCTACATCTGGACCCTCGTCACCGAAGGCGAGCCCGACTTCGCACCCTGCCCGCCGCACATCGCCCCCGACCCCGAACGACGCGCCGTCTGGACCCGGGAGCGACACAACGTCTTCCACTGGCTCCGCACAACCGACCACCAGGTCCCACTCCTGCAGAGGCTGCAGGTCCCGGCGCATCCGTGCCTGGTCGGCGATGACGTAGGCGTCCTTCGCGTCGGTCTTGCCGTCTCCGCGGTAGCCGCGGGAGGCATGGTGGACGGTGCGGCCAGGAATGTAGAGGAGCCGCTGGCCATGGCTGGTCAGGAGAGCGATCAGCAGGGCGCCCCCGCCGGCGTTCAGGTCGACGGCCCAGGTCACCGGGCTGTCCTCGGCCAGGGCGAGGACGTCGCCTATCAGCTCCAGGAGCTCGGGCTCGTTGTTGGGCACCCGGCGCGAGAGCACCTTCGTCCCGTTCGTGTCGATCACCGTGCAGTGGTGCGCGGCCTTGCCAGCATCCGTCCCCGCCCAGAGCTGGGGCACCCGAGCCTCCCTCGTCGATCGGTTGACTGGTCCCTGCAGACGACCACGCCGACGTGTCCTTACGAAGCGATCTTGGTTCGCTCATCCCAATGAGTGGCCGTGTCGTCGCGGGGCACTGGGCGGCCAATCAGTCAAAGCCACAACCACGGCATGAGCGCTCTAAAGCCACACCCAGGCCCCTGGGTCTCCTGATCGTACGAAGGACCGGAATCAACCCGCCAACAAGGTAAGGAGCGCTTCAGTTAGCCGGTCGAGTGCCAGGCTCGTGCGAACCTGGCACGATTCACGTCATCGCCTTGGGGCGGTCAACGTCCAGCCGAGGCGAGAAGGAACTTTGATCTCTGACTACCAGCGGCGTCTGCGAGAGCAGTTTCTGTCCGTCCCTGTCGTTGCGCCGCCTGTCCCGTGGCACCCGGTCCCGAACGGGCTCATCCCTATCGGTGGCCTGCTCGGCATCGGCTTCGCTCTCGCTCCCGACGATGGCCGCGACCTAGTGCTGTGACCGGGAAGGTTCGCCGGGTTGTTCCTGGTGCTGGTTGGAAATGAGTTCTCCAAGCAGCGTGGGGAGGCGGGATGGCGAAACCGGTCCGGGTTCGCGGACTGACGGAGCAGGAGGGCCAGAAACTCCAGCACATCGTCCGGCGGGGCAGCACGAGTTCGGTGCGGTTCCGGCGGGCGATGATGCTGCTGGCTTCAGCCGGCGGCAGCACGGTCCCGGTCATAGCCCGCCTGGTCCAGGCGGACGAGGACACCGTCCGTGACGTGATCCACAAGTTCAACGAGATCGGGCTCGCATGCCTGAACCCTCGGTGGGCGGGAGGCCGTCCCCGCCTTCTCGTCGTGACGACGAGGACTTCGTCGTCCAGACGGCCACTACTCGTCCGACCGTGCTGGGCAAGCCCTTCACCCGCTGGTCGATCCGAAAACTCGCCGATCACCTGCGCAGGAACACTGCCCGGCCCGTCCGGATCGGCCGGGAGGCACTGCGGTGCTTAGAGATCGTCTCGATTGGTGATCCATCAACGCTCCGTCACGCTGGAACGGGCTGTCGGTGGACAATTCGCGTGCACCGGTTGATCAGGGTGGGGAACACTGTGCTGATGAGCTCTGCAGCCTCCCAGACAGCGCAGGAACGGGCCCTTCGGCATGTCGCGGAACTGGCGTCGGGCCCTCCGATGGACCCGGCATTGCGGGTGACCCTCAACTTCCACCCTGACCGTCTGCTGCACGGCCAGCCGATCCTGGACGCTATGGCCGAGGGCGGCGTCTACCACTCGCAGTTCGTCACGGGGACCAGCAACGGCGGCCTGACCGCGCATCCAGGCGGCGACCGGTGGCGCTGGGAGAGCCGGATCTTCGACGGGGCGTACGACGAAGCGACCGCTCATGAGCGGCCCGTCTACGGGGCGTTGAACTTCCGCCGCAAGCCGGTTGGAGGTGCCCCGCGGTTCGGCTCTGCCCACTTCCGGCTGACGGCCCAGACGCTGACGCGGAGCACGTTCTGCTACCCGGACAGTTTCCTCGAACCGTCGGATTTTGGTGTCGCGGCCCGCATGGGGCTTATCGAGCTTGCTTGCGCCGATCGTCAGGACGAGCTTGACGACTACATCGAGGCGCAGGTGCACGCGTCGGTTCAGCTGCGATGCGATGTGGAGGCGCTGGTGCTGGACCCCTGTTACCGAGGCACGACGGTCGAGGATGCGGCTCTGCGTCTTGGCTGCCCGGTGGAGTGGCATCCCGGCTTCCGACTCAGGGTTGAGGAACTTCGATGTCACCCCGACTACCGCGGTCAGGAGTATGTCGACTTGGGCACGCAGATCGCGGTCGACGGCGTGCTCGATCCTCGGATCGTCGGAGACGCTGCACGCGCCGGCCTCTGTGACCTCCAGGCGGTCAAGAAGGTGTGGCACTACCTGGCGCGATTCGGGTCTCCCTGCAAGGTCACGGACACCTCGGTGGCTCCGGCACCGATGGAGGGGGCTGTACTCGATGGCCTTCGTTGAGGGGCTGGTGCCAGAGGGACTGTGGGATTTGTTCCGGGCTGTGAGACCGCAGGTCCCCACGAGGCCGCAAGGCGGAGGCCGTCGACGGGTCGACGATCGTGCTGTGCTCGCCGCGATCATCTTTGTCGCCACGTCAGGGTGCACCTGGCGGCAGCTGCCGCCTGTCTTCGGTGCCTCATGGCAGACGGTCCACCGGCGGTTCTCCGAGTGGACCGCGGCGCGCGTGTGGGCGAAGCTCCACCGCCTGGTGCTGGACGAGCTCGGCGCCCGCGGGGAGCTGGACTGGTCGAGGTGCGCGATCGACTCCGTGAACATGCGAGCCCTCAAAGGGGGGAGCTGACAGGCCCGAATCCTGTTGATCGCGGCAAGAAAGGCTCGAAGATCCACTTGATCACAGAACGGACGGGTCTGCCCCTCTCCATCGGCATCTCCGCCGCCAACACCCACGACAGCCAGGGTCTCGAACCCCTCGTCCGAGGCATACCACCCATCCGCTCCCGCCGTGGACCGCGTCGCCGCCGTCCGGCCAAACTCCACGGAGACAAGGGCTACGACTACGACCACCTGCGGAAATGGCTCCGTTCTCGGAACATCACGCCGCGCATCGCGCGCAGGGGCATCGAATCCTCCCAGCGTCTCGGCCGTCACCGCTGGACCGTGGAGCGGACGGTGGCCTGGCTGTCCGGGTGCCGTCGTCTTCACCGCCGCTACGAACGCAAGGCCGAGCACTTCCTCGCCTTCGCCGGCATCGCCGCCACCCTCATCTGCTACCGGAGATTGACCAACTGAGACGATCTCTGAGGAGGATCAGCACACCGCTGTGGCGCTGCGCGCCCGCGGCCGGGCCGCGCACCGGGGACGGGCGGCCGCTCTCGGCGCCCCCCACCCCTCTGCCATGCGGGGCCGCCCCGACCTCCAGGCCGTTCTCGCCGCCGACTTCGAGAAGGCCGGCGGGACGCTGCGCGACTTCGCCCGCCACGTCCCGCCCGGCGGGGACCCGATCCCCCTCGCGACCGCCTGGCGCATCTCCCGCCGTCTCGCCCTGCCCGCCACCGCCGGACAGCTCGAGACGTGGATGGCGGTCTGCCGCATCCACCCGCGGATCCGGCAGGTCTACCGGGACACCTACGCGCGCGTCACCGCCGACCGGATCCACCGCCCTGTCCCCACCCGCCCCCGCAGACACCAGGGGCACTCGGTCAGCCGCACCGACAAGTGGTTGCACCTCCTTGCGCCGACGGGGTGGAGGGAACCGAAGATGCTGGCTTCCCAGCTGCCGCAGCTGATCCATGACTTCCAGGCCCTCGCCCAGGCGACCCGCACCGGGATCGATGTGAAGATCGCCAACTGGCCCAACGGGGGGCCCGTGCACCTGAGTCTCTGTCGCGAGCCCGGCATCGACTGTAGGTTCCGAATAGAGATGTCGTTGTCCAAGTGATTTGTCATCAACTTGTCGTCCGACTCGTCCAGCTGAGTCTCTACTACGGCCTGGCCCGTGATCACGTGACGGGGTCTTGGAGCCAGATGCGGATCGAGGCGACACCAACGGTGCCCTTGCAGATGAGCTCGCGTTTGTCACCCCGCTCTAGGGGAGGCGGGCCAGCAAGTGGGCGTCGAGGAAGCCCCGCTCGGAGGCCGGGTCGTGGATCAACCGGGCGACCGTGACGAGCCCAGCCCCGGCCAGCAATTCGGCGAACTGGTCCACCGGCCAGCTATAGGCAGGCGTCACCTTGTGGTCGAAGCGGACCGGCTCTGGTCCGTCGGTCGCGAAGAATGAGACCAGGAGCAGGCCCCCAGGCGCCAGGACACGTACCTGCTCGGCAAGCAGCGCGGGCAGTTCCCCGGGCGGGGTATGGATCATTGAGTAGTGGGCCAGCACGCCGCCGAGCGCGCCGTCCTCGACCGGCAGAGCCTCCATCCGCGCCTCGTCGAACCGCAGTGCCGGATGGGCCTGCCGAGCGTGGTCGATCATGGCCGGAGAGAGGTCGAGCCCGAAGGCGTCCAGTCCCAAGTCGTGCAGCATGGCCGTCAGATGTCCAGGTCCGCACCCGACGTCGGCTGCCCTCGGGATTCCCGTCCCGCGCACCAGCTCGGCGAAGGTGCCGATCATGTTCCGCGCGAACGGCTGCGTCTCCAGACGATTGGCAAACATCGACGCATACAGCTCGACGACTCCGTCGTAGGCCGCCCTGGTTTGTTCCTGGTGCCCCACCATAGGAAGGAAGCTAACACCCGCGCACCTTCGCAGCTTCTCCGGCCCCGCGCCGTCCCTCGCCCCGGCACCAGCGTCACACTGACAGTCCGCGGTCCAGCCTTTCGTTTGGTTTGTCCGCTTTTCCGCTCACGTTAGCGCTGGTGGTGGCCAGTGTCCTGGTGTCGACAACATCGGGCACGAAGGGGCGACCATGGGGACTGGTGCAGGCGACGCGGACGCGACAGATTGTCGGACGGTCCGGGTCACGTATCGGCGGGCCAACGGACGGCTGGTCGAGGCCCCGCTCGACCGGATTCCGGTGGACGAGGTCGCCGGCGGACTCCCCGTACGCGAGTTCCGTTGGTACCGGGGCCGGAAACACTATTCGGGCTGGTACCACGCCTCAACGACGGGCCGAATGGTGGCCTACGAGAGCCGGTTGGAGCTCGCCCGCATCCTGATCGCCGACTTCGCCGGTGATATCGCGCAGATCGCGGCCCAGCCCTTCCAACTGGTCGGCTCGGACGGTACGCGCGTCCGCCGCCATGTTCCCGATCTGTTCCTTGTCCACGCCGACGGTCTGGTGACCGTCGTGGACGTCAAAGCCCCCTCACGCATGAAGGATCCCAAGGTGATCGCACAGTTCGACTGGACACGCCAGGTGTGTTCGCGCCGCAGCTGGGTCTATGAGACCTGGTCGGGGGCCGAGCCTGCCGTCGTGGAGAACGTGCGCTTCCTGGCCGGCTACAGGCGCCGCGACCTGGTGGAGACCTCGCTCATCGCGCATGTGATGGAGGTCACCGCGGACCAGTCGACGATCGGCGGTGTCGAGGCCGCGCTGGCCGGACGCCACTCGTGCGAGATCGTCCGTCCGGTCGTCCTGCACCTGGTCTGGTCCGGCCAACTCGTCACCGACCTGCGTGCTCCGCTGAGCCGTGCGAGCCGCATCCGGGTGGCGGCATGAATGCGACTGGGAAGCCGACGAGGTCCTGGCCGATGTCCGTGACTATGTGGTCGAGCATCTCGGCGCTCCTGAAGCGGTCCTGATCGTGGACGACACCGGCTTCCTGAAGAAGGGTGTCCGGTCCGCCGGCGTCCAGCGCCAGTACTCCGGAACGGCGGGCCGGACTGAGAACTGCCAGGTCGGTGTCTTCCTCGCCTATGCCGGTGCTCATGGCCGCACTTTGATCGACCGCAGGCTGTATCTGCCCACGTCATGGACCGATGACCGGGAACGGTGCCGGGCCGCGGGCATCGAGGACACGGTCGCCTTCGAGACGAAGGTGGTGATGGCCAAGGCGATGGTCCGCCGGGCGATCGAGGAGAAGATTCCGTTCCGCTGGGTGACCGCGGACGCCGCCTACGGCTTTTCCAAGGGCTGGAGGACCGAGCTCGAGCGGGCCGATGTCTTCCATGTCATGGCCACCACGCGGCATGACACCGTCGTCTCCCGCTGGGCGATGGACCACCCGGTCCACGACCTGTTTCCCGGCCTTGCGAGGCAGAAGTGGAAGCGCCGTTCCTGCGGCAACGGCGCCCACGGGCCACGCGTCTACGACTGGGCCAGGGTCGAGGTCCGGCCCCTGGCACCGCGAGGACCGCCGGCACTGGGTAATCGCTCGCCGCAGCGTCAGCCGGCCGCAGGAGATCTCCTATTACATCGCCTACTGCCCGGCCGAGACCACCCTCGACGAACTGATCCGCGTCGCGGGCAGCCGGTGGGCGGTCGAGGAATGCTTCCAGACCGCCAAGCAGGAATGCGGCCTGGACGACTACCAGGTCCGCCGATATCCCGGCTGGCACCGCCACATCACCCTCGCCATGGCCGCCCACGCCTGCCTCACCGTCCTGAGGGCCCGCGAGGCCGACACGGGGAAAGCAGAAACGGATCCTCCCAGTTCATACCCCTCACCCTCCCCGAAATCCGACGCCTGATCACCCGCCTCACCCACCGCCGACCACCACCCGTCCAGCACGTCCTGCACTGGTCATACTGGCGCCGCAGACGACAGTTCCAGGCCCGCACCAGCCACTACAAACGACGCGGCCACACACCACCAGAAGCTGCCAACCAGTCAACCCAAAGACCGTTGCAGTACTAGTGCGGCAGGGCCTGGCCATCACGAGAAGGAGGATCCCATGACCTGTCGTGTCTGTCGCCACGCCATCCTCGGTGACGAGGTTGTCGCCTACATCCACCAGCAGGTCGCAGCCGCGCCGCCGCCTGACGCCGCACTGATCGAGGCCCTGAGACCGATCCTCACCAACCCCGCCTTCCCCGGAAGGGGCCCAATGTGCACCGGTCCGAACGGTCGGGGATGCCTTAAACCGCAGGTGACTGATTCCCAATGATTCGTGTCAAACCCAGTGAGCCGTAAGGTGCGGCCCATGGAATCGTTGATCGCTGCCGTCCGCGAGCAGGACGAAGCTGCCCGTTTTCTCGCTTGGCCGGGTGACTTCGACCTGGACCGAGGCGACCATGTCGAACTAGTCCACCTCGCCTCGGGCGCCGCGCTCGAAGGTTTCGCCGGCGACGGCGCCGGGGGCACGTACTTCTTCTGCGGTGAAGGTGGCGAGGACCGTCCCATCCTCTATGCCGACTCCGAGGGAGGTGCGGCTCTGGTTGCGATCGGCCTTCCCGAGCTCCTGCGGCTGCTGCTGGTCGCCCCTTGGTGGCGCGACTGCCAAGCTTTCACGGACGAGGAGAGTCGCGAGCTCGCGGCCGAGTACCTGGAGGACATGCCGGATCTCGTGGCCAGGAGAGACCGTGCCGCGGCAGCCTTGGGCCTCGACCTGCCGGCCCAGGCTGAGGTCTTGGCCCGCTTGCGGAGGTAGCTGTTCGGATGGGTGAGAACTTCGTCCTCGTCTTCACGCCGGAGGGCCACCCCTACGAGCGTCTCATCAGGAATTGAGAGACATCGCGGCAGCAAGCACGCCCCGTTCCAGGCAACAGGGATCAGCCCACGGCGAGACCGCACTGAGGTGGTAGGACGTCGAAGGTTCGCTGGTCGCGGATGGGAGCCCACATGACGTCGAGGCGTCGGCGGGCGAGGGCGAGGATCGCCTGTTTGTGGCTCTTGCCCTCGGCTCGCTTGCGATCGTAGAAGCCCTTGGACGTGGGGCAGAAGCGGGCGGCGATCTGGGCGGAGAGGTAGAAGACGCGTAGGAGTCGGCGGTGGTAGCGGTGTGGCCGTCGCATATTGCCGCTGATGCGACCGGAGTCCCGTGGGACCGGTGCGAGACCGGCGACGCCGGCGAGCCGGCCCGCGCTGCCGAAGGCGTCCATGTCTCCGCCGGTGCAGGCGATGAACTCCGCCCCCAGCAACGGGCCCATGCCGGGCATGCCAACACGGTAACGACGCCCTCTAGGCAAGTTCGAACCGCCACGGGATGCGCGCCCGGCCCGGTCCGTATCCACACCGGAGATCGTCTACCAGGAGCTTCTCAATGATCCGGATGGACGGCATGGACGCCGGTGCCTTCGTACAGCTCGGGTTCCAGGGTGAGCAGGTAGCGGCCGGCGGGGAAGTCTGCCGAGGGGCGCGCGGCATGAATGGCGTGGACGGCTGCCCAGGGGTGCCCGGCGCGCAGGAGCTCGGTGGCGGCCAGGGCGGCGGTGGTGTCGAAGGGCTCGATCTCGATGAACCGCAGGCCGTTGATGTAGGCGAGCAGGCCGGGCCGCTCGGTGTCGCCGGCGGTCAGACAGAGCACGGGCGCGTAAAGCATGCCCAGGCCGCCGGAGGCTTGGACGTAGAACGCGGCCACGGCCTCGTTGTACGGGTCCTTGGGATCGTGGAGGGCGGCGGCGGTCGTGTGATCCAGAACGACGGCGATCGGCCCCACTACGCGGCCGCCGAGTCCTGGCGGGCGCCGAGGCGCTCCAGAAGCCCGCGGGCCTTCGCCTCGGCCTCCTCGCTCGGGACGGTACCCAGCACGGAGGCGAGCTCGGCGCGCGCCTGCTCGGCGCGCTCCGCATACTCGGCCTGAGTCGGCCGGCCCTCGGCGAGCTCCTCGACGAGCTGCCGGATCGTGGTGCCCTGCTCGGTGGCCAACGCGGCCAGCCGGTCACGGGTCGCCGCACTCACCTTGATGCTCGTCTCATCTGCCATACCTCGACTCTACTCCCAGTAGAGGACCGGTGCGGAGGGTTTGGCGCCGATCGTGCCGGCCACCGTTGACAAGGCCGCCATGGTTTCCGCTGGTACCGGGTGGAGGGGGCGGTGGAGGTTGGGGCGGCGAAGTCACAGGCCCCCGCGGCGGTACTCCTTGCGCGGCCTCCCTGGCTTTCACCGGACCGTCGGCCGCAGTCGCGGGCGCCTGATCGATCTCGGCTGGCTTGGGTACCGGCACCGCGCCGGGCGGCAGGATCCGCAAGGAGCGCACGACGGTGCGCCCCACCGCCGGCTCCGCGCTTGTCGCGGACTGGCGCGGCCACCCGGCAGGGCGCCAAGCAGCGTCGCGCGGAACACCAGTTAGCTGGCCATGAATCCATGGGGGTATTTGGTGGACGCGTTCGGCACGGGCGCGCTTTGAGCCAGGGGGGCTGATTGTCGAATGTGAGGAACCATCTTTTAGCCAAGTCGATCAAGGCCACACACGCACACCTTTGAAGAATTGACCGAAAAATGTAATGCGCAAGTGAGGAATAGCATGATATGAGCCGTACGGCCACGCCGGCTACACAGCGTTACACCTTGAGGTCGGGCTCGAATCGGAGGCCACTCTGCCATTTCCTTGCATGTAGCACCGTGTCACGGGAAACCTTTCGTCCGGCGTGTTCGAGTCAGTCTGCTATCTCCTTATCCCTTGGACTGGATTGGCGATGCATGTAAATATTCGTAACGCCTCTCGAAAGAGAGGTGAGAGAAATCGAGGAGTGGTTCGGCGTGTGGCGATTGGCTTTGGAGCGGTTTAAGTGCGGCAGGTGTGCGGCATCTGGGATGCTTGCCGCTTCGGCATAACACGCTCTTGCTGCAGAAGTCGGCCCATTTTCAAGCCTTCCTGCCCGCCCGCTCGGCCCGAGTCGAATTCTGCTCGCTTGCTCCGTTCCATCGCCTCACAGTCAATTACGGAATGCGCTACCGGCCGGTAAGGGTCGGTAGCAGAAGAAATGGAGAGAGAATGAAGAAGTTAGTTACTGGGGTCGGCTTGGCGCTGGGCGGCGCCGCGCTCGTGGTGGTTACTCAGGGATCGGCGCAAGCCTCGGAAACGCCGGCGCCGGTGGCCCGTGCTGCGGCAGTGCAGGCTGAAAATCCGGACAACGCCCCGCAGAGGTTCGCCGGTCTGGGCAAGCTTGCCGGTAAGGCTGCGAAGGCCGCCGGCCGCGCTGCAGACAGGGCCACCGTGCACGGCAAGGCTGCAGCGGAGCTGGCCAGCGACGCCGCACTAGAGTCCGCCGGAAGCCTCAGCAACTTCTTCGGGGTCGCCCCCGGCAGCACGCTGCCCGACGGCTCCTCCGTGGAGACGGTTTTCGACAAGTGAGGGAACACTCTGTAGCCAGGAGGGCGGCGCTGCTTGTAGGCGTCGCCCTCCTGGGCCTTCATTTCCTTGCCGCGGCCTTTTCTCAGATGCCGTTGACTCCGATGAAGTTCCGCTACTACCACTATGCCGCCAGCTATTTGGAACCATATTTCGCTCAAAACTGGATGCTCTTCGCCCCGGACCCACTGTCCGACAACCGAGGCATCCTGGCCCGGGCTGCATGCCTGGACGGATCGACCACCGATTTCTATGACGTGACCACGCAATACGTGGAGAAGGCGCAGCAGAGCAGATTCTTCCCCTCACGCATGTCGCGACTGGTGACCGGCAGTGTGCAGCAGGTGAACGGCGGCGACCCGGTTCTGGCGCGGCTGCGGGAATCTCATAAGGATGAGACGAGGAAGGAACTTCCGCTCACGCCCTACGAAAAGACCTCACGGGAGGAGGCCGTCCGATTCCTGTCACGCTATTCCTTGACGCAGATGCCCGCGGTCTGCAGCGGAACGCCTGCGAAGGTACAGATCCGCCTCTATGTCCAGCAGTTACCACCCTGGTCGAAGCGGCACGACCCCGAGGCTGAGGACAAGGTTGACGTCCAGGACATGGAGTGGGTGGAGGTAAGAACCCTGTGAAAAAGCTGATCCCTCTTCTGGACAAGGCTGGTAGCCATCCCTATGCCGTGCTCGGGGTGAGCGGTACCCGCCTCTTGCTGGGGTTCGTCGGCTTCATGTTCTACGCGAGCCAGTACGGCGACCGAAGGTACCTCTTCGGGCCCGACAGCGTGCTCCCGTGGGGAGAATTCGTCACCAAGGTCCACGACAACGGCACCTTCAGCCTGTACACGCTCAGCAGCTCCGACCTGTGGTTCGAGGTCGTCTTCCACGTCGGGATGCTGGCCGCTCTCGCGGTGACCTGCGGTGTGGGCGGCAGGATCTCACTGGCCGTCCACTGGGCACTCCTGTGGTCGATCTACCAGCGCCAGCCCGTCCTCCTCGACGGCGGCGACAACCTGGCCTACGTCGTGCTCCCCATGCTCCTGCTGACCCGCTGCTACGACCGGTTCGCTTTCCCCACCGGCGTTGCCCGCCGTGTCGCGCAGCGCATCCCCAGCGTGCTGCGGTCACTGTCGGTACCCGTACACAATCTGGGCATCCTCGCTGTCGCCACCCAGATGTGCCTGGTGTACGTCGTCAGCGGCCTCTACAAGGTGCAGGGAAAGATGTGGCAGGACGGCACCGCCCTCTTCTACATCCTGAGAGTCTCCGAGTTCAGCCTTCCCGGCGTCTCCGACCTGGTCTACAACAACGACATCCTGGTCTTCCTCGGGACGTACTCCACGACCATATTCCTGGTCTACTTCCCCCTTGGGATCCTCGTCCCCCGGCTCCGCCCGTGGGCAGCGGTGGCCTCCATCGGTTTTCACCTGGCCATCGGCGTGCTGATGGGACTCACCAGTTTCGCCCTGACCATGATGGCGTGCGACCTCATCTTCCTGAGCGGGGCACTCGGCACCGCCCTCCAGCGGTGCTCCCAGGCGGCGCGCCGCCTGCGATCCTCCCGCCGGCCTTCCCACGAACAGTCCGGCACGGAACCACATCCGGCAGCCGGTGCCGACCGTAATGTCCCCGAGCCCGCAGCCGCCACCCCGTCCGCCACGTGACACCTGCGAGTCGCACGCCAGTCCCAACGCCGAACCGACAGCTCACGAATAGAAGGCACTCATGAGCTCAACAGCCCACCCTCAGCCCGTCCTGGCCTTCGATGGAGACTGCGGCTTCTGCCAAGCCGTCATCAACCAGATATCCGCCCGGGGCCAACCGACCCTGCGCGCCGTCCCCTGGCAGTTCCTCCCCGAAACCGCCACCCAACCGCATCGGGCCCGCCTGGATCACGAAGTCCTCCTGCTCCACCACGACCAAGTGATCGCCAGTGGGGCACAGGCCCTGGCCGAGTACCTCCGCCACTCCCCCAGCCGCCGCTGCCAACTGGCCGGGGCAGCCATCCAGGTCCCCCTCCTGCGCAACGCCGCACGACACATCTACCGTTGGGTGTCCCGCCACCGGCATCGCATGCCCGCCGGAACCCCGGCTTGCGCCGTTCCGCCCGCCCGCCCCTGAAAGGACCCGCGCCCTTGTTACGGACACGCACACCCACATGTGTCCTCACCAGCGCCGCCGCGCCCCGCACCACACATGGCCACCACCCGGACCGTTACGTCCAGATCGGTTCACTCACCAAGGTCCTCACCGGCACCGCCTTCGTCCGCATGGCCTCAGCCGGCCTGCTGGACACCGCCGACCCGGTGGAACGCTGGCTCCCAGCACCCCACGGGACCGGCATCACCCTGCAGCATCTGGCCGAGCACACCTCCGGACTCCCCCGGCAGCCTCCCGGGCTGCCGGGCAAAGACCCCTACCGCAGCTTCGACACCGCCGCCCTGCACCAACTACTGGGCACCTGCGACCAGATCACCGCCGCGCCCGCCGGTACGACCGAGGAATACTCCAACCTCGGATACGCCGCTCTCGGCGCAGCCCTGTCCGCCGCGGCCCAGCAGCCCTACGAACAACTCATCCACGACCACGTCCTCACGCCCCTGGGCATCCACGAAATCACCGCCCACCCCCCGGCGGAACGCTGCCTGCACCCGACGGGACTCTTCGGGCGCAGACGGCCCGAATGGACCCTGGACGGGGCCATCCTCCCCTCCGGCGGTCTCTGGGCGACCCCCCGCGCCACTGCCGACCTGCTCAAGGGCCTGCTCGTCGACCGGAAACTAGGGGATCCCGCACCCGCCTGGAAGACCACCGGCATAGTCACCTGGCACAACGGCGCGACCGGAACCTCCTCCACCTTCGCCGGCGCGCTACCCAACGGCGCCTGGGTCCTGATCCACCGAATCGGCGGAACCTCCAGCGACACCGACCGCATGGGCATCGAACTCCTCAGAGACCTACACGATGCTTGACACGTCCCGGTCCGCTACCAGCATGAAACTCAGGGGCGGTCATCCCTCGCACCCGTGAGCCCGACCCATTGACTGCTGAGCTGCTGTCCTTCACAGCCCCAACAGGTCGGGCCATCCCTTGCAGGCCATGGTGTCCGGCGCTCGCCTGACCTTCGGAGAGCTGGCCGAGTGCTCCGGCCTCTCCGTAGACCAGGTGGCGGCTCTGGCTACCGAGCTGGTATCCAAGGACGCGGCCTCCGTCTCCCACCCGAGGTAGGCCAGTCATGTTCGACGCCCCCGCCCCTGCCACCGTGGATCGGATGCTGGCCGCCCAGCAGTACGCCGCCGACCAGTTCGGCCTGCGAGCGACCGGCCGCCGGGTGTGGGGGTATGGGGGCCGCACCCTGTCGGGCGCTGCCGGCCCGCACTGGCTTCGCGTGGTCTGCGCCGAGGCCGGCACCGAGGGCGGCAAACTGTGGAACGGTCCATCCACCTCCCGCGCCCTACCCGCGTCGGTGCCGCGCCCCGACCTGTTCCGCATCCGGGACTGGACCACCGAGGGCTACGCCTACCGGGCCGAGCTGTACGCCTTCGCCCCCGACCCGATCGTCTCCCCGCGCCCCGTCCTCGACGAGGACCCGGGCCTGCCCGAGACGTGGTGGAAGGAGATGACGGCCGCCCTGTACGCCCTCGCCGACGTCCCGCCGCCGACGGACCGCGAGGCCGTACGCGAGGAGTACCTGCGCCGCGTCATCCCCGAGTTCACCGGCCACCAGGTCGAGGACGTCGCCTGGACCACCGCCCACGGCGACCTCCACTACCGCAACGTCACCCGCGGCCCGCACATCCTGGACTGGGAAGGCTGGTTGCGACACGAGGTCGCACAACATGAGCGGATCACGGGAAAGGAGGGTGGGCGTATGCCTGCTCCGTGATCTCGGGCTAGTACTCAATGCCCGTCCCCGCCCTGACGTGCGCTGGGAGCAATCCCAGGGTTCGAAGCTCAGGGAACATGCGAACCGCGCCCCGATCCATCCGGGGAGCGGAGGAGGGGAAGGCCGGGTGGGTGAACAGCAGTGAACCCTCGATGATGCCTCGTTACCCAGAGACCTCGGATGGATGGAAGTAATTCCGGGGTGCAGGGTCTACGCCGTGGAGGAGCGGCAGGCGGCGACCAGGGACCAACTACTGGTCGTGTGAGTACCGCTGACCTCGGGGTACAGAGGGCACCCGACCCCGGTCGCATCTCATGTGTGCGAAACGTGGAAACCCCGTCCGGGTCCGTCGCCGAAGGTTGGCGGCGGTAGGCCGACCGCAAGGGGATCTGAACTCCCGGGCGGGAACAGGATGTCCAAGAAGCGAATGCCGACAGCCGAAAGGAGTCGGGAAACTGCGGCAATGTGGTCGGCTCCTCCGCCGGCCGCCGTGGATAACCGGTCGGATACCGGGCCTGGTGCCCGGACGCGAAAGCGGGCTGACGTGGACAGGTGAGCCTTTGATGATTTTGTGTCATGGCACTGGAACCGAGGGACAAGTTAGGCACCTATGGTGAACGGACCTGAGGGTAATGAGATCGACTAGGACGCCGTAAATTGGCGTGCCTGCGAGCTCAAAGTACAGCGACTGCGGCAGAGGATTTTCAAGGCGACTCAGGAGCAGGACTGGGCGCAAGTCCGGAACCTGCAAAAGTTGATGCTGCGCAGTCGGTCGAACACGTTGTTGAGTGTGCGGCAGGCGACGCAGCGCAATGCTGGCCGCGTCACGGCTGGGGTGGATGGGGTGGTCGCTCTGACCTCCGAGGATCGGGCCAAGGTCGCGGTGCAGGTGCACCGGGGCCGGGGTACCTGGAAACCCTTGCCGGTGAAGCGGGTGTATATCCCCAAGGCCAACGGAAAGCAGCGCCCACTGGGAATTCCGGTCATTGTCGACCGGTGCCATCAAGGCCGGGTACGCAATGCGCTGGAGCCCGAGTGGGAGGCCAGGTTCGAGCACCGTTCCTACGGTTTTCGACCGGGCCGAGGCTGCCAGGACGCAATCGAGATGCTCTTCAACACGCTCCGCAAGGGCTCAACGCGGGTGTGGATCTTGGATGCGGACCTGTCAGCGGCGTTTGACAAGATCGATCACGACCGGCTGCTCTCCGCACTCGGGATGTTCCCGGGCCGGAAACAGATCGGGCAGTGGTTGAGGGCCGGGGTGTTCGAGCCCGGCAAGGGGTTCTCCCCGACCAAGGAGGGCACCTCACAAGGGGGCGTGATCAGCCCTCTGCTGTTGAACGTCGCACTGAACGGCCTGGAGAAGGCGGCCGGAGTCCGGCTCGAAACTGCCCCGTCCCTTACGGGAAAGACGCGCCCAGATTCCCCGGTACTGGTCAGATACGCCGATGACTTCGTCGTCTGCTGCTTTACCGAGCAGCAGGTGCACGAGGTCAAGGCACAGCTTGCCGAGTGGCTGAAGCCGAGGGGCCTGGCCTTCAACGAGGAGAAGACCCGAGTGGTCCACCTTGAAGACGGCTTCGACTTCCTGGGCTTCAATCTCCGCCGCTATCCGGTGGGCAAGCTGCTGATCAAGCCGAGCAAGGCCGCCGTCAAGCGGCAACGGGAACGGCTCTCGGAAGTGATGCACGGTTTGCGCGGATCGAACGAGAAGGCGGTCATCGCCAAGCTCAACCCCATCATCCGGGGCTGGGCCGCCTATTACCGAGGGGTGGTGGCTGCCGAGGTCTTCAAGGACATCGACATCCACATGTGGAAGCTGACCTACAAGTGGGCCTGCTACCGGCACCCCAAGAAGTCGAAGCACTGGATCTCCGGGCGGTACTTCGGCAAGTACAACAAGTTCAGAAACGACTACTGGGTCTTCGGTGACCGCGACAGCGGCACCTTCCTGGTCAAGTCGTCATGGACGCCGATCGTCCGACACACCCTGGTCAGGGGCGAGGCGTCACCAGACGACCCCGCCCTGACGGAGTACTGGGTCAAGCGGCGTCGCAGGATCAAGCCCGCGCTCGACAGTTACAACCTCCGCTTGCTCGACCGGCAGGAGGGGCGCTGCCCGATGTGCGGGGAAAACGTCCTGATTCCTCACCAGCCACCGCAATCCCCGTTCGAATGGGAGCGTTGGTGGCAAGTGATCGCCCGCAAGGCGATCTCTGTCGATTACCTTCGGCACACAGGGAGAATGACGTCGCGGGGCGATCAAACCCGCTTGGTACACGCCGAATGCGCACGGCGACACGCCGCTCGCATCCGACACAGCACCATCCGATGAGCGCCCTCGTGGCTTGCTTGAGCCGTGTGCATCGACGAGGTGCACGCACGGTTCTGAGGGGACCCCGGCGCAGCAATGCGCCGGGGTTACCCGGCGGCCGCGCTCCGTACGGCTACGACGCTGCCACCCTGTACCTGTACGCGCTGCTGATCCCCGAGACAGCGGCCCGCATCCGCAATGAGCTCGCCCCCGTCCTGGACCGGCCCGAGGCCCGCACCGGCCTGCTGACCGTGTGCGCCCAGGTCCTCCAGGCCCAGGACCGCATCGACTTCTACGCCGAGATCGCCAACCCCGTACGTGAGCACCTGGCCCGTCTGTAGCCGCGGCCTTCGGGGGTCCCGGCCACCGCCTTAGTGTCTGATTGATGTCCCGTCTCATTCGATCTTTGCCGGTGGCATAGCCCCTGAACTGGGCTGATGCAACGGCGAGTGGGACCGGATGGCCTCGCTGGTCTCACATCTCGTTGTCGCTCAGACGGGTTAGCCGCTGAGCGTCTCAGGTTCGGTTGCCGCTGATCTGTGTCCGCGCACGGATGCTGGTCGTCGCCTCGGTCGGTCTGGATCGTCGCCAGGCAGTGCTGTCGGAGACTCGGGTTAGGGTGAGCGGCCCGCCGTACTCAAGGAGTCTGAATCATGTCTGTTCATCCCGATGTAGAAGCCTTGCTGCGGATTGTTCCCGCAGAACATCGGGGCGAGGAACGTATCGACTGGCGTGCCGCGGAAGCCGCATTGGGCACGAGGTTGCCGAGCGACTACATGTCGTTCATGGACACATATGGTGTGGGCGACATCGCGGAGTTGGTCATCCTCCCGCCACTGTCCATCGACGTCCCCAATTTGAGCGACTGCCACATCGGAAGCATGAGCGAGGGGCTCCGCTGGGTGTGGGAGGAGGAGGGCGGTGTCCCGGGCGTTTCTGCTTGCCCGGAGGCTGTCCTGCCATGGGGGACCGGCTGCAACGCCAACGAGATGGCTTGGTTGATGACCGACGCAGACCCGAACAAATGGCCTGTCGTGGCATGGCGTCGCCAGGTTTCCTATGGAGAGTCCCGGTGGGCGATCTTCGACTGCGGCATGGTCAAGTTCCTCACACGCATGATGCTTGCGGAGTTCGACGAATGCCCGCTCGGCGACGCATCACTCTGGGGACGCCCTGGAGCGTTCGTGAGCTGGCGCGAGCAACGCCGCCGACTCGTCGCTGGGCTGGACCCCTTGACCGGGAAGCCGGACCCCTATGCCGAGATGTTCCCGATCTTCGATGAGTGACTTCAGGTCTTGCCTCGCCATCGCAGATCAGCTGGAGCCGGACGACTGGGACGGGGCCCCAACTGGGAGACCTTGAACCTCTTGGCCAGGACTGCGACGCGGGCGCCGTCGGCGTGCTGCTGGATGAGGTCCTGGATCTGGTGGTAGCCGCCGTTCCGCCCCTGACGCCGACTGAGCTCAGTGGCTGTTACTCCACCGATCTTGATGGTCGGGAGTTCGAGGCCGCCGAGTCGGTCGGGTGATCTCCTGGTCTCGCTGAGTATGGCTGCGGGACCTCCAGTCGTCGGTGTCGCCCACCCGGGCGAGCCGAGTGCCGGCGGCGGCCGGTAGGGTCTCGCGCCATGACCGACTGGACCGGGGTGCGTGATCGGGTTCTGGCTCTGGCCGCAGTGCCGGGCAGCAACGAGGTGTTCGGGGCAAGGGCGCACGGCTTTGCGCTCGATGCGCCTCTAGCCGCCGCCGAGGTGGCTGCCCTAGAGGCGTGGCTGGATGCTGATCTGCCCGAGGACTATCGCTCATTCCTACTGCATGTCGGAGCTGGCGGGGCCGGTCCGGCGTACGGCATTCTCCCGGTGCGGCGGGAGGGTTCTGCAGGCTGGCACTGGGTCGGAGAGCTCCTTGAGCAGGTCGAGCCGGGCATACTCACCGAGCTGTTTCCGGGAGGGGCGGATCCGGCGGCAACGGTCGCGGTCCTGGCTGAGCGACCGTTCCAGGAGGACTTCGACGACCTCGCCGATCTCGACGAGGCCTTTGAGTCGTGGGAGGAGCGCCTGGGCGAGGTGCAGTACGATCCGCGCCGGACAGCTGGGGCACTCGGCCTGTGTGATGAGGGCTGCGGGATGATGGTCTGGCTGGTCGTCACCGGATCGGAACGCGGTCGAATGTGGCGTGACGATCGCTGCAACGGAACGGATCTCCATCCAATGCGCGACACCGACGGCTCCCCATTGGACTTCGCCAGTTGGTACCTCGGGTGGCTCGCAGCAGCCGAGGCTGCCTGCGGCCTGGACCTTCCACCGACACCACCACCGTCATCGGCGCCCACAACGCCGCCGCCCTCCCCAGCCAACTACGATCAGGGCCTGCTCCACGACCCTTACCGGCCCAAGGCCACCACCGACCAGCCCCTCGACGTCACCACGTTAAAACCATAGCGGCTGTGAGGGAGGCCCCAGTGTCGGTCGTTGCCGCCGGGTTGAACTTGCCGAAGCGATATGCGCCGCCCGTGGAGCGGGCGGCGAGGCCCTGATCGCCGCCGCCCCTGGGCGAGTAGTAGATAGAAGGCCATCTACGACGCGGTCGCCGGAACGAACGGCGTACCCGGACAAACGGTCCAGTACAGCGTCTACCTTTCCTACACCGACGATCTCGCGGACTCCGTTCCCAGGTGGATCCAACTAGGCCGTGTATCGAAAGTGGATCAAGGTGATGGGGTGACCGTCGTTCGGGGCTAGGCTCACCGGTCTGGTGTCGATCTGAGGAGACGGACGAGTTGGCTGCTGTGGTGCTTGTTCACGGCCTGTATCACCGTTCCGAGCACTTTGCGGTGTTGGCGGAGCGGTTGCGGACCGACGGAACCGAGGTTGTTGTGCCTGAGCTCCACCGCGGCTCGTTGGCTGCTGACACCGCTGCCGTCCAGGCCGTCATCGACGCGTTGCCCGAGCCCCCGCTCGTCCTCGGCCACTCCTACGGAGGGTCGGTGATCAC
>NZ_JBEZYV010000047.1:0-46659 GCF_040638905.1 Streptomyces virginiae
TGAGTTGCCTGCGTGTCACAATCCCAGTCCTACCGGATTCCACCCCGCGAAGAGGGCAGAACCCAGCTGCTGATCACGACATCACACAGGCCCTAACGGCCTCCGCCGGAATCAGGGCACGCGGTCACGCCGGGTCGACGGTCTCGCCATGCGCCGTGCCGGCCGTGACGGCGAGGGGTGGGTGAGCACCGCCATGACGGGCAGGGCGAGGGTCCAGCCAAGCGTCATGCACCAGGTCAGGCCATCAGGCCTCCCGGCCCAGGGCGGAGGCGGCCAGGTCCGAACATCACCAGGCGTTTTCCTGCGGGCAGACCTCGGCCAGGAGCTCCAGCAGATGGGCTGCGACCGGTTCGGGCTCACCGCGCCGCACCCAGCTGTAGACGGCAGCCCGGGCCGTCGCATCGACGTGCTGCAGCACGTACCCGTCCACCAGCCCGTCCATACCGGGGCACTTCCGTATCCGGATCTGCCGGGGCCTTCCCTCCTGCTCGGCCAGGACCTCGATGACCTTGCGCTCCGGGCCGTCCCGAAACTGATATACCCAATATGTCTGCATATCAGCCATTGTTTCCCTTGCCACGCGCCGCCGTTGCCCCGGACACCCCCCATGGGTGCTCAACTCTCTCCGCGCAACCCGCCGACCTCCGCAGAGGGCGCCCGTCGCCGGGCAGCCGCGGGGAGTCAATGCCGGCAGGACGGTCGGACGCGGAGCAGCTCGGTCCGCAGCACGGGTGTGCCGTCGACCGGTGCCGGGTCCTCCGCGGTCGGCTCGATTCCTCCGGCGGCGGTTGTGTCGAGTGTTGCCAGGCCGTCGGGGCCGACCGTGCCGAACACCGTGTAGTTCGGTCGGAGTGCGGAGTCGCCGTAGACGACGAAGAACTGTGAGCCGTTCGTGTCCGGACCGGCGTTGGCCATCGCCAGCAGGCCGCGCCCGTACAGGCGGCGTGCGCCGGTCGGATCGGTCGGTGCGGGTGGCAAGTCCACCGGCAGCTCGTCCTTGTACTTGTACCCGGGCCCTCCCTCACCGGTACCGGTCGGGTCGCCGCACTGCAGAACCTTCAGCGTCGGATACGCCGTCAGACGGTGGCACACCGTCCGGTCGTAGAACCCGTGCCGTGCCAGGTGCAGGAAACTCTGGACCGTGCACGGCGCCTTGGCCTGGTCCAAACGCAGCGGGAGCGGACCCTGGCTGGTCGGAACAGCCATGTCGACCGTGCCACGGCTGGGGGTGTGCCGCGGGTCGGGCGGCAGCGGAACAGGGCGCGCGGGCGGCTCGTCCGGGGTTTGTGTGTACTGGCAAGGGCCGTGCGTGGTGCGCGGCGGAACACCACCGTCGGAAGCGGTGGCGGCACTTCCCCCGGACACAACTAAGGTCACGGCCGCAAATGCGCTGATCAGTGCTCGGTTCATCTTGCGCGCCCTCCTGATGATCGCCAGGTTTTGGAGCGGTCGCAGTCTAGGACGTGGTGTGGTCGGCGGGAATGGGTAGCGACAGGAGGCCGGCGAGGGGCGTGGGGCCAGGACTGCGACCGTCGGACCTGGTGGCGGCCGCCGGGGGCAGCGCCCCGGCGGCCTGGTCCCCGACAGCGAGCTGGTCGTCGAGGACACCGCCGCCGGCCGGCTGTCATTGCGGCGTTGCAGCGCCGGGCCGCCACCCACCGCAGCGTCCCGGCCCTGGCCGCCCGGTGGCCGACCTACTTTCATCTCCTTCGACCTTTTGCAGCCCGACGGAGAGCAACTCCGACGGAGGCATTACACCGCGGTCAGGCCGGGAGCGGCCTGGGTAGCGGGCTCGGGGAAGAGGGGAACGGCAGTGCCGCCGCAGTCGCTGGTCGCCGCTCGTGCGGGCCGGGGGCCGGCAGGATGCTTGTGTTGCCGTCGCCGTGGTGTGGGATCCGGCGGGCGAGTGAGGGGCGGGACGCATCCGGGGCCGCGAGCAGGGCGGCGAGAAGCAGAGGCAGGGGCCCGTGGACTCCAGTTGCAGGCCTCGCGCTGGGACGACGGCCGTAACTGGGGAGCTGCCGAATCGTTTATTCATATCGTCGCGTCAGATGCACGACCGCTCCCCCTTGCGGTGCCGCGACTGGCCCCGGGGGCGCCGCCCCTGCCCCCCGGGGCCCATCTGGTCTGACGGGCAGGTGCGGGCTCACTATTGCCGGGGTTCCCATGGTTTCGCCCCGCGCGTCTGCGGCTGCTGGGAGCATCGGCGGGTAGGTGAGAGGTCTCGCCCGTGCCGCCACCGCAGGAGGAGACGATGGAACCGACGACACGATCCCGTCCTTCGGCGGCCCTGTTCCCGGTCAAGGTCGTATTCTGTGGCTTTTGCCGGGCGACTGCGGCTACGGGGGGAGCGCGGACTCTCAGCGCAGACGGAGGGTTCTTATCGGTGACCTGGCACACCCTGGCCTGCCCGCACCATGCAGCCGATCTCATCCTCGCCGAGGACGACTGAGGACCCTGCTCCGCCAAGCCACGGACGGCCGGCCTCTCGTCGGGCGGTGTTCTAGATCATTTGCGTCAGTGGTAGCCGTCCCGCCGTTTCTGCCGTGAGTTGGTAACAAGCCACAGCACGCCCAAGATCACGGCTCCGGCCAGCCACAGAAACACGATTGCCCCCACGCCGAGGACGGCGCCTACATCGCTGCCCACTCTGCAGGCATCCTGGACCTCGGGAGGCTTCGTGGCACCAGTGTCGTTGTCGGCCTCTGCGATTCCGAAGATCAACCACAGCAGCATCACCAGGTTGAACGCGAGGATCACCATGTGAAGAGCGCCAATGAGGGCGCCATCGACCGCCGGAATGGCGCTTCGGGGGAGGGGCCGGCCTGCTTCCCCAGCCTTGAGAAGCGTTGTCAGCCATGTCAGGGCCTCCGCTCTCCCCTATCCGCTTGCTTCCACAGTGAGGTGAAGATGGGGTTGGCGCACTCCGTCGACCTCACCGATCCCTCCCGGACGGGCGCAGCGGCAGGCCCTCGCAGTGTGCAGTGCGGCGGGCCGGAACGGCGGCGCTGTCGTGCATCGTCACTACCGGGCCCAGTCGACGCCTGCCTCGGTGAACGCGTTGCTGTACGTGAGCGGTGTTTGTGATCAGGGGCCGGGTTGGCTGATCTGGGCTGATCAGTTGGTACGTACAGGCGGGGCGTGGGGCGGTGGTGCGTGGAGCTGGCTGCGCTGGATGGAGCGCTGGTGATCGCTGTGGTGTGAACTGCAGGTTTGTCAGGTGCTGGGCATGGTGATCAGTTGTGTTCAATCGTCGCCGAGGGACCGCCGGAGAAATACTTCCAGGACGCCAGCACCCGAGCCGACCCGCTCCGGGTCGAGTTCACCGAAATCGACTACTTCGACGTCCCGCCCGGCTGTGACCGCAGGCGCCTGATGGGCCGACCCACCCTCGGCGACGGAACCTTGCAAGCCCCGCCGCTCGGTGGAACCCTTTCGCCCCGTTACCTCTCTAGCCTGGTGCGCACCGGTTGGCGGTGCCCTGGACCGGTGCGTCCAGACCGAGACGCCGCAGAGGGTTCCCCTGATCCATGGGTCTGACAAGCAGTGAGCTCCTCCTGTGCGCCGTGCTGTGCACGGCACTGGCCTTCGCGGCCACCGTGCTGCTCTGGCCGCGACTGGCGCGGGGGAGCCGGACACTGGTACTGGGGCGCGTGGGGCTGATCCTTCTCGTGCAGGTGTTCCTGTTCGCGTCGGTCGCGCTCGCGGCGAACCGCAGCCTGCTGATCTACGGTTCCTGGGCGGACCTGGCCGGACACGCACG
Organism: Streptomyces virginiae; assembly: GCF_040638905.1. Taxonomy (GTDB): domain Bacteria; phylum Actinomycetota; class Actinomycetes; order Streptomycetales; family Streptomycetaceae; genus Streptomyces; species Streptomyces virginiae_B. The sequence goes on from NZ_JBEZYV010000047.1 coordinate 3,764, forward strand.
CCAGGAAGCCGTGCGCGGCGGGGTGGCCGTGGAGGTGCTTGGGCGGCAGGCTCCCGACGTGCCCGGCGGGGGCAATCCCCTGGTGAGCGGCGTGATCGAGAAGGTGACCCTGCACGGTGAGCGTTCCAGGAGCGCCGCCCAGGCCTACGTGTACCTGCCGCCGGAGTACTTCCAGAAGGGCAACGAGCAGCGGAAGTTCCCCGCGGCGGTGGTCCTGACGGGCTACCCAGGCACGGCGGAGAACCTGCTGAAGGGTCTGCGCTACCCGAAGACGGCCTGGAACCTGGCCAAGGAGAAGAAGGCACAGCCGATGATCCTGGTGATGATGCGGCCCACCGTCTCGGCCGAGAACACCCAGTGCGTCGATGTCCGCGCCGGCGGCCCGCAGAGCGAGACCTTCTTCGGTACCGACGTCCCCCGGGCCATATCCAGCACCTACCGCGCCGGCACCTCGGCGCGCAGCTGGGGCATCATCGGCGACTCGACCGGCGGCTACTGCGCCCTGAAGATGACGGTGCAGCACCCGGAGACCTACGCGGCCGGCGTGGGCCTTTCGGCGGACTACAAGCCGGAGATCGACCAGTACTCGGGCGACCTCTTCCACGGCGACAAGGACGAGGAGAAACGATCCGACCTGCTGTGGCATCTCGCCAACCGGCCGCAGGGCGCCTCCTCGTTCCTCGTGACGACCTCGCTGCAGGGGGAGGAGAACTACAAAGCCACCCGGCAGTTCATCAAGGCGGTGAAGGATCCGGCCCGCGTCTCCTCGATCACACTCGACCGTGGAGGACACAGCTTCAACACCTGGAACCGCGAGATCCCGCCGGCTCTCGAATGGATCGGCGGCCGGCTCAGCGCCGAGTGAGGAGACCAGACGGGGCATCTCGGCGGGGCGGTGGGCCGCACCGCCGGACCCCCGAGGGGGACGCTACGCCAAGCTCTGCAGCGAGCCTCCCTGCGGCGCGCCGGCTCCAAAGCACCCTCGCCAGTATTGCCACTGCCCGGGGGACCCCAGAGAAAAGAGGCTCGCCCCGAGCCCGTACCTGCATGTGAGGGCGTGGCTTCTCTGCACCAGAGACACGCGGTGGGCTGGCCGCCTTCAGAGGCGGCGGCGTTCGTATGCCGGCGCCGGTGGTCCGTAGCTCAAGCCGTTCGTATCGGGCGCTGGTTTCTTGACGCCCGGGGGCTGGTCTAGGCTTCCGCAGTCGTCGGCACCCACGCCGGCGCGGCAAGGAGATGTAGACGATGCCGCAAGCCGGACACGCGACCAGCCCGGCAGGCATGCCGGGGCGGGAGCCGCTCAGTGCCGTGGATGAGGCGGCTCGGATGGAAGCGGTGCGCCGCTACGACATCCTCGACACCCCGCCGGACGGCGCATTCGACCGCATCGCGGCGATGGCGGCCCGGTTGTTCAAGGTGCCGGTGGCGAGCGTAACGATCGTGGACGAGGACCGGATCTGGTTCAAGGCCGCCCACGGCCTGGAAGGCGTGAGCGAGATAGGCCGGGAGCCGGGCCTGTGCGGCTCGGCGATCCTCTCCGACGAAACATTGGTGATCCCGGACACTCTCACCGACCCCGTCGCCTTCAACAACGGCCTGGTCACCGGGCTGATGGGGGTCCGCTTCTACGCCGCCGCGCCGATCACCACCCGTGACGGGCACCGGCTGGGCACCGTCAACATCCTCGACACCAAACCGCGCCTGATCACCGAGGACGACACCGCCACCCTCGCGGACTTGGCCTCGATCGTGCTCGACGAGCTGGAGGTGCGCCTGTCGGCTCTGGACGCCCTGCGCGCCGAGCAGGAACGGCGCCGGGAGCAGGAGGATGCGCGGCAGCGCGCGGAGCGGGACAAGAGCGCCATCGAGGCGTTCGCCTCCACGCTCCAGCGGACCCTGCTGCCGCCGGCGCTGCCGGTGGTGCCGGGGCTGGAGCTGGCCTGTCACTACGCCACCGCCTCCCCGCAGAACGTGGGCGGCGACTTCTACGATGTCTTCCCCCTCGGCGGGAAGAGGTGGGCGTTCTTCCTGGGAGACGTGTGCGGCAAGGGGCCTGAAGCCGCAGCCCTGACCTCTCTGACCCGCTACACCCTGCGCGCCGCGGCCCTGATCGACCCTGACCCCGACGTGGTTCTTACCTCGCTGAACACGGCGCTGCTGCTGGACCCGGCGATCGCCACCCGGTTCTGCACCGCCGTCTTCGGCGTCCTGGAACCGCACGAGAAGCAAGGGTTCACCGTGACGGTGGCCACCGGCGGGCACCCCCCGGCCTACCACCTGCGCGGCTCCGGGGCGGTGGAAGCGGTGCAGCCCAAGGGAGGCATGCTCATCGGGGCGCTCGCCGAGGCGCACTTCGCCTCCCGCAGCATCCACCTCGCCCCGGGTGAAGGACTGTTCCTCTATACCGACGGGCTGACCGAGGCCCGCACCCTGGGCGGTGAAATGGTCGGAGAAGAGGGCCTGACCCGCTTCCTCGCTGCCCGCACCGCACCCGTCAGCGCAGCGGCGGTCATCGATGACACCATCGGTCTCCTCGACGCCATGCCCCACGGGGCCGGGGACGACGTCGCCCTGCTGGCCCTGTCCGTCCCCCTCACCGACACTGCGGACGGCCTCACCGCCACCGCCACCACCCACACCGTCGCCCCCGCCGACGAGACGGAGAGCCGACCGTGACCGACTTCCGCCTCACCGCACAGCACACCGACGGCGACCTCGCCCTGGCCCACGTCGCCGGGGAACTCGACATCGACACCGCCCCCCATCTACGCACCCAGGCACTGGCCCTGATCGAGCAAGGCCACCGCCACCTGATCCTGGACCTCCAGGCCGTCACCTTCTGCGACTCCTCCGGCTTCAACGCCCTGGTCGGCATCTTCCGCTGCGCCAAAGCCGCCGACGGCACCCTGGTCCTCGCCGCCGTCCCCGACCGCCTTCAACGGATGCTGAACCTCACCGGCCTGAGCGCCCTGCTGCCCGCCCACCCCACCGCCGCCCACGCCCTCATCGCACACACCCCCAGCCAAAACACGGCCACCGCATAACCTCCGGCGGCAGGCCGTGATGCACCGCCCCCGCTCCGACGGCGCGTGCCTCGGCGCGCGCCCAGGTGAGTAGTTCTGAGAGGCCACGGCCCCCGCCGGACCGTGTCCGGTTTGCGCCCGATCTCAGGTAGATCTTCCCATCCATGTCAGACCGCAGCCGGGTGGCGGCCATGGCGCGAAGCTCGGCCAAGGTCGCCGCACAGCGGGCGACTTCTTCGTCGGCGCCGTGAGGTTGAAGGAGGCCACCCGCTATGGCTCCGGCCAGATCGAGTGCCCAGTCCCCGGCGTCCTCGGTCTTCGCGATGTCCGCCAGTTGCGGCAGTGCGGCGATGCTCGCCGGGGTGATCGTCCCCTGGTGGCACAAGCGCCCCCAAAGCCAGTCGATGGCCTCCTGGTCACGACCGATGGCTGGGTCCAGCAGTCCGGGTATCGCGTGTGCCGGGCCGTAGGCGCCGTGGAGTGTGGACCAGTCGATCATCCGGTGATTCAAGCACGCTGCGGAGCGACCTCCGGGGGCGGTGCCTACGGGGTCGGGTACGCAGCAGGGACATGGTGCTCTGCCCTGTGCCGGATATACCGACCCCGAACTCGTCACTGACGGCGGAGTAGGGCGCAGTCCGCTGTGAGTTGGATGACCAGGTCGCTGTCATCGTCAGGGACGTCCCGCTGGAGCAGATGTGAGACCTCTCGGTGAAGGCGTAGCGCTTCAGCGGTACCGGCAGCGGCGAGGACGGCCGACCACAGGGGGCTGCCGGGGAGCGTGTTCTTTTCGATTCTCTCCAAGAGGCTCAGCTCGTCTTGGTAGGTGAGGCGGACCAGTTGGCGTGGGCCGGTGCGGTCCAAGCCCGAGCCTGGAGGCCGGTACGGTCGAGCGCCCGTGACGAGGGCCGTTCCTCATGGGCTCACCGAACTCCGTCATCGCAGTCCGGGGTGGGGCTCTCCCCGTTCGACTGCAGTGTCGAAAGGAGGCAGGTGTCGGCGCACGCCTGGGTGAGCGTGCTCAGTTGATGAGGCGCTGGCCACGGGTGCCCGTCAGCCCGCAATGGACGGTCGACGGCGTCAGGCGGCCGGGCACTTCTCACGCCACCTTGATGACGACCTTGCCCGAGATGTGACCGTTCTCGACGGCGGCGAGGGCGGCCGGCGCATCGGAGAGCGGATGGACCGCGGTGATTACGGGTGCGAGGACTCCGTCGAGGGCCAGTTGGGCCGATCGCTCCAGGTTCTCCCGGTCGACGCGACGTTCGACGAAACGCCCACCGAGAGCGGTCACAGACATGTCACCCACAGCAATGACGTTGAGGGGATTCCGGGCCAGCGGAGCGACCGTCCGCAGTGAGGTGCCTCCGACCAGGTCGACTATCGCGTCGAAGCCGCCCGGAACCAGCTCGCGTGCCGCGGCGGCGACATCCTCGGCGGTGTAGTCGATGAACCGCACCCCGGAGCCCTCGGCGTGTTCGCGTTTGGCGGTACTCCCGGTGCCGATCACGCGCAGCTCGCGTCCGATGGCCAGTCGGGCGACGGCGAGGCCGACCCCGCCCCCGACTCCATTGACCAGGACCGTGGCACCTGCCGGGAGGCCGAGCTGGTCGAGCACGTCCACCGCGGTCGTCCCGGCCACTGGCAGCGTTGCCGCCACGGTCGCGGAGAGGCCGTCCGGGATGCGTGCGGTGTTCGGCGCGGACAGCACCGTCGTCTCGGCGTAGGTGCCGCCACCGGTGAGTGCGAAGCCGAAGACCGCGTCGCCCACCTCGAGCCCGTTGACGTCCTCGCCCAGGGTGAGAACGGTTCCGGCTGCCTCCATGCCGAGCACGCGGGGAAACGGACGCCCGCCGTCGAGCCCGTCGACCAGACCTGAGCGCAGAAGGTGGTCGAGGGGATTCACGCCGGCGATATCGACCCGGATCAGCACCTCACCGCGACCGGGGACGGGATCGGGACGATCGAAGAACTCCTGCACCTCGGGCCCGCCGTACCTGTCGAAACCCCATGCCTGCCCCATCTTCTGCCGCCTCTCGTACGACCGGCCCGGTGATTCCGGGCGCTGTCGCCATCCTCACCTCTGACATTGATGTCAGGGGCAACAGGCTGAGATGCAGATCACAGCATCAGGTCGACTGCGCCGCCGGCTCCGGGCCCGTGGACAGCTCCGCCCGGTGCCGACTGTTGGCCCTGATCAGTACGTCGAGTGCATCCCGGGTCTCGATCAGGTGCGCGATGTCGGCGTCGATCCGGTCGCGCTGGCGGATCATCGCTGCGAACGTCTCCTCGGCGACGCCCAGGTCACCCGGGACGTCCACACACGGCAGCACAGTCGCGATCACCCGGCTGGACATCCCCGCGTCGAACAACTGCCGGATGAGCGACACGCGCTGGACCGCAGTGTCGGAGTAGTGACGCTGCCCCGCGTCGGAGCGTGAGCTGGTCAGCAGTCCCTGCTCTTCGTAGTACCGCAGTGAGCGCGGACTCACGCCCGTGCGCTTTGACAACTCGCCTATCCGCATCCTGAAGAGCCTACGCCCGCGTGTTGCCCCAGGCTCGGACCAAGGACAGGTAACGGCACCCGGCCGGCGCCGCTCGCTGCCCTCCCGCGCCCCGCACGCCGTGGTGCGCCGACTCCCGCCCCGTCCAGGACGCGCTCACCATCACGGCCGGCGGACCCCTCCTGGTCCCCGCCGACCCGGCCAATGCACACGTCGCGACAATCGCCGGGTTCACCGCGGTGACGCGCCCAAAGCCAGGGGCGGAGGCGGTCGTATGACTGGGGCCAGCTCAGCGGTAGGGCCCGGGAACCAAGGGGGGAAGGGCGGCGCCCGGGCCGGTGTCGCGGCACCGCGGGGGAGCGGTATGCATTCCGTCGCGACAATCGGAGAAACGATTCACCGGCGAGAAAGTAACGGCGCAGCCAGCCCGGCCACAGCGTCTGACGAAGTCGGCCGCCCATCGACAGGCATCCAGCGGGGACCCGAGGACTCGATCGTTGCCCCGCACCTGGGGGATCTTGCTCACCGGAACGCGGGTGGAGGGACAACGGGGACTCGACAGCTGCATCGGTCATCGGAACTACCCGAGCATGCCTTGCTGCCGCACCGGGAAACTCCAAGATCCCCGACAGAGTCAAGTAGGGGTCGGTCGTCGGCCGGTCGCCGGCTTTGGGTGGCGGCCACAGCGGTGCCGTAGGGGAGAGGAATCACCGCTGTGGCCGGGCGCCTTGTACATGCCCTCGGTGCACGTGGGTCAAGTGCGAAACCACCTGTGCGCATGGAGAGGTGCGGGCCGGGTTTACAGACTGGCATTGTGCTCACCTGCGCGGCTCGCCCGCAGCGGCGCCAGGCCGGCCTTCGCAATTGTGTCGTGGGTGCGGGGCGCGCCCCCCGGTCGGCGGGCCGTTTGCGGTGAGGGCTGCCGTCCGGTGAGAAGTGGCAGCCCATGTGAGAGCCGGGCGGGGCAGGTTGCCGTGTGGAGCGGGCCCCGGTTGCGTGGCGGCAGCGCGGGTGGAGGCCGCGTCGGCGACCCGCTTGGGCGAGTCGCCGGGTGGCGGGGCGTCAGCAGGTGAGGGTGGCCTCGTGCGCGACCGGCTGGGGTGTCCAGGGGAAGGAGGCCACGCCGAACGTGCCGCGGACCGTGGTGCCACAGGGGACGGTGCTCGCCGGGCCGCGCACCTCGAGCGTCGTGGTGGTGAAGACGACAGGCTTGTCCTGCGTGAGGGGCGGGGCGCCGGCGCCCACGACCTCGGCGGACAGCCTGGTGGAGAGCTCCTTTGTGGCCGGCGTCGGGCTGCCGGGAGAGGGCGGCCCGGCGAGGCTGACCCTGCCATAGAACTGCACCACGTTACCGGTGACCTCCGCGCACAGCCGGGTGAGCAGGCCTGCCTGGAGCCCCGAGTTCCCGCAGGTGGTCACGGTCTGGTCGGCGGCGGCCTCGGGGGCCGCGGCGGCCGGGCCGGCGGCCAGAACGGTCAGGCCGGCAACGCCGACCGCGAGAAGGGCTAAGCGGTTCATGGGGACGTGCTCTCCTTTGTGTTTTCGTCGGTGCGTGACGGGCCATCAACCCGCCTTGTGTGATGTGATATTGCACATCATACAAGAAGGCGAGATGATCGCGCCCTGAACTCCTTTCGTCAGAGGGCCAAACTCTCCGGCGCAGCGGTCGGCCCGACGTTCCGTGTCGAGCAGCGCAAGCCCCGCCTCGCTCTCCGCATTGCGACACGAAGGTGGTTGGCCAGCAAGCCGCAGCCCGGTGTCCTTCCGGGCCGTGTTCTGTTTCTGGTCTGCTCAGGCCAGCGAGGAACGGCTCGCGGGGACAGTCTGATGCGGTGTAGCTGGTGTCACCGGGATGAGTTGAGTCGCGATGGTGGCCCCCGCTTCCGTCTGTCCAGAGCAGGTCAGCACCCCCCACAGGGGTGATTCTCGTCCTCGCGTACGCGTAGGCGACTTGTGCGGTGCGCCTCCAACTCGCCCTGAAACGGGGCTATTGGCGGCAAATGTGATCTTTCGGCACGTTTCGGGCGCAGCCCCGGTCGTCGGGCTGCTCGTGTGCGGATTGGAGTGGGGTTCATGGTGCGTTCGGTGCGTGAGGTGTTCGACGAGGGGCAAGCGGCGGGTCGGCTGCGGATGCCGGTCGCGGCGTGGCGGTGGGCGACGGGTTCGGGTCTGGTCCCGGGCGCGGATGTCGGGCCGGGCCGGTGGTGGCGCGCGGTGGTGGAGGCCGACCCCGAGGCGGTGCGGGCGGCGCTGCGGGGCCCGATCGGTGCCGGGGTGGCGGCGGACCGGCTGACGGAGGCCCTGGGGGCGCCGCTCCCGATCCTCCGGCCGAGGGTGACCGCCTCAGGGATCGGCCACCTCGTGAAGGCCGGTCTCCTGGTCTACCTCGGCGGGGACCCGCAGTTCCCCGACATCCACCCGGACCAGGTCGCCGCGCTGGCCCGCCGCCGGGACCTGCCCGCCCTCCTGGACCGGCATGTGCCCCTCGGCCCGGACCAGGCCGCGGTGCGCCTGGGCGTGCGGGGCGACCTCGACGGCGGAGCGCAGCGGTTCGTGGAGCACTTCCTCAGAATGTGGGTGGACGGGGCGCACCGTGAACCGTCCCAGGTCAGCCGCTCACTGCGCGAGCGGATACACCGCGAGGCCTCCGGCCGGGTCAGCGGATTGGCAGCACGCACGTCAGCGTGTGGCTGCGTTTGCGCCGTGCGAGGGTAAGCGGGCGATGCCTGCGAGGTCGATCGATGGTCCGCGGGCGGCGGACGGGTTAGACCTCGAAGAGGGCTTCCGACAACGCGGCCCAGGTCTGGCGGCTCGCCGCCGCCGAGGGGACGTGGCTGGGGACGAGAACAGCCGGCGCACGGACACGCTTCAGGTCGAGCTCACGCGCACGACCGCTGGGTGGCGGGTGTCCCGGGTGCTGGGGGTCTGAGTGGACGTCCGCGACGCCGCCGAGGTCGCTGCCGCCCGCGCGAGTGCGCCGTTCTTCGCCAAGATCAGCTGCATCGGCGTGGCCCTTCTGCTGAAGCTCGGCCTCGGCGCCACCACCCTGATTGCAGGCGCAGCGAAGAAGGCCGCCGACGGAAAGAACAGCGGCAGCGGCGGGTGCGAATCTCCCGGCCTCCCCAATATGAACCCCGGGAAGGTCCCGGCCGCCATCCGCGCCCAGCAGATCTATCACGCGAAAATCATTGACGAAGTGGCACAGAAAAGGGGCCTTCCCGGGCTGCTCGGAATCGGCGTGTGGGCCCTGATCGTGGCGTTCCTGGCGGAGATGATCTATCGCCCGTAGGCCAGTGGCACCTGCGATCTCGTGTCCACACCCTGCCCAGCAGCCCCAACAGCCTGGGCCCTAGCGACCATCTTGATCTGGCTACCCTGCTCTCGGCCTCTGACCAGCACGACACTTGCCTAGGGCTTTGCGCGCAGCAGATTGGGAGGGCTGAGGGCTCCCGCCACTCCTCGGGAACCCGAGCCGACGGATCAGATCGGTGCTGGTGCCTGACCTCCTGGCCATGGCAGACCCGCTGGCCGGGCAAGGGGGCAAGAGCGGACGGGAGGCTGGAGGGAGCAGCGGGAGTGGCTGCCCAGCTGGCCGACGCCCCGGCCTTTCGGCGCGCCCGCCGAGCTTCACAGGCGCGATGACCTCAAGGACCATGATCGTATTTATGTGATGTTCACTCTTCGCATTTGGGGTAGTCGCTCAGGTGGGACGGCGTCGATCTTGGCGTGATCCCGACTCGTGGAGTGCACGACGTGCTTCGCACAACGGATTGGACACCTACCATGACCACTGCGAACCCGGCCGGTACCCCTGCAGGCCGCCCCGCCACTGCCGACGTTTCCGGACACGGAACACGCCGTCTGTCGACCGAGACGAAGTCGGCCCTGAAGACGACAGAGTTCTTCGTCTACATCGCCTGCGTGATCGCGGTCCTGATCGCCTCCATGCTGGTGGGCACCGAAGAGGGCCACCTCGACTACTTCCGCGCCGACAGGGCCTGGCTCTACATCGTGATCCTCACCGTCGGCTACATGATCAGCCGCGGGCTGGCCAAGTCGGGAAGCCGTGACCACTACGACGACCACTCCTGACCCGCGGCCGACGGACGCCGGGCCTGCCTACAAGGCGGGCCGGGGTTCCTCGTGAAGGTGGAGATCCGCAAAACGGGTGATCCCCGGCCATGGACGCCTCCTGGACGGCCAAGGCCGTCTCCAGGCTGTGAACCTTGCTCTCCAGTTCGGACTGCTCCATCGTGCGGCTCCTCCTTCACGGCGTGCCGGGCTGATCCCGGCATCACCGTCCATCGGTTCCCCACCGCGTGGCCACAGCCGCGCCGGCGGCCGTTGCTGCACCCGTTTCCCGGCTCGGCATACGCCGGACCGCATCCGAGTCGACGCGCCACCTGGGGCCAGCCCGCGCCTGCATCAGCACGGCCAGGAGTCTCGACCACCCTGACGGCCCCGACGCAGCACGCTTCGAGATGCCCGCCGGATGGACCCGCATCCGGGCGTCTCGGCGGAATCTCGAAGCCGCGTCCTGCCCCGACCCCGACTGCGAAGATGAGCCCGAAGACAGGGAGGAGATCCGGATCCAGGCATGGCCTGCACCGCACTCGCTGCCCGACACCATCAAACGATGGACACCGCCCGACGCATAGGCTGTCCCGTGATCCCCGGCGGGCACGACGACAGCCACGGCACCTCGCCGCGTTGTCGGAACGCCCGGATACGCCCAGTAGCAGCACGCTCCTCCGCCTTGCGATGCACCGCGTCTGACGCCGCGCGCTGATCCACCGGGGATTACGGGACAGCCCTCAGCAGGTCTTAGCCTCGGATTTCCACATTTCTTATCTCTGGATTTAACCTCGCCGGGCGTTGCGGTCCCCGCTCGCGGGCAGCGGTCTCGCAGAAAAGAATTGAGCATTGTCAGCGAATCCTGCCTCACAGGAGCAGTCGTGGCCGCCGAGCACTTCCTCGTGTTGGCGCGCTCCGGAGGGCGGTCGATCACCGCGGTCGATCACCGCCCCTTACCCTTCTTGCCCTTGGCCTTTCCGGGGATCTCCTCCGCCTTCGCCGCCCCAGGAGCCTTCGACGGGCGTTCTGTGACCTGCCGCGCCGAAGAGGTACTGGTGAGTGCCTGGAGGTCTTGTGGAGTCGAGGGCGCTGCGGCCGACGAATGCGGGGTGGACGTCGCGGCTGCGGGGAGCGACGGCGCGGGCGGCCCTGCTGGTGAGGATCCTGCCGGGGCTGCCATCTCGGTGTTCTTCGATGCCGCGGGCTGCTCATGCGTAGGAGCGGTGACGGGTGGGTTATTGCCCGCTTGGATGCCGCCCATCACCAGCACGCAGGTGCCCGCGACGCCCGCCGCCGCAAGGCTCCACCGGAGCGGACGGCGCCCTCGGGCGGCCCCACACGGATCGGGCGTTCGCACGGCAGCAGCGGCAGAGGGCAAGAAGTGGGAGCGATGTGTGCTGGTTCCGCTGAGCGTGGCGCCGGCTGGGGTGCGGGGCCGCGGTGCTTGCGCCATGTCCTGCAGGCATTGGTGGACTGCGGCGGCGTCGGGGCGTGCCGCAGGAGCCTGGTCGGTCATCTTCTCGAGCAGGCGGGCGAGGTCTTCCGGTAGTCCTTCGGGTATGTGGGGCCGGCGCAGGAGGTGGGCGGTGCCGATCTCCATAGGAGTTCCCTGGTACTCGCGCCGCCCGGTGAGAGCCTCCAGGAGAGTCACTCCCAGGGCGTAGATGTCGCTGGCCGTACTCGCGCCTTCGCCCAGGAACTGTTCCGGGGCCATGTAGGCGACGGTGCCGATGAGGGTGTCGGGCGCGCTGTGGGAGCGCTCGTGGACGGTCCGTGACAGCCCGAAGTCGGCCAGGTGGGGCGAGCCCTCTTCGCCGAGGAGGATGTTGGAGGGTTTCACGTCGTGATGGATGACGCCGTGGGCGTGCACGTGGTCGAGGGCTGAGGAGATGTCGGCGCCGAGCCGCATGACCTGGACGGGGCCCAGGGGGCCCGCGTCCATTCGGGTGCGCAAGGTGACGCCGCGGATCAACTCCGTGACCATGAAAGCGCCTTGGCCGTGTCGGCCGGCGTCATAAACGGTGACAAGGGCGGGATGGGAAAGACGGGCCAGTGTGCGGGCCTCGTCGCAGAAGCGGTCGGCAGTGACCGTATCCGTGCCCACGCGGAATACCTTGACGGCCACCTCACGGCCCAGCACCTCGTCGACACCATGGAACACGTCCGCCGTACCGCCCGACCCTAGGGGGCCCTGGAGCCGATAACGGCCGCCCAGGACGGTGTCGCGTAGAGGCGGTACTCCGTACTCTGGGACGGACAGGGCCGACATGGGTCCTCCTCTAATCGCTGGCAGTGCCGCGCGCCTACCCCTCGGAAGTCGCGCTACTCACCGGGCTCCGGCAGCCCCTGCTCAGTACACGGGACACAGTGCCGCCAGCAGTTCACCGCCCTCGCAGAGCTGGGCGTGGACTGGGCGTGAGATGTCAAGCCCTCGGAGAGCAGCGCTTCGCTCTCGGCCGCCGCCCCAGGACGTGGCTCAGGACCGCCAGATCGGCGGGCCCGCGTGGGCACGCCGCTCGGCGAAGCCTGTTTACCTGCTTGCCTTGGCCTCCGACCACGGCCGGCGCCCTGCCGTCATGACCCGCTAGGCCGAGTCCGCCCGGAGGCCGGCTTTGACCCCCGAGGTCAGCCCTCGACTCCTGTGGAGGTGCGCGGGGCTCCGCCAGGCTTGGACTCCGGGAACCCCGCTGGCGCAGGTACACGGAGAGGATGGCCATGGAGGCCACGGCCAGGAGTTCGGACTGCCAGTCCCTGCAGGGACCGGTTCCAGAAGTCGGCGCTTCCGGTTTACCCGGGACAGGCTGGCCCACATGTCGCTGTGGGCCGGGGCGCAGGCGGCCGGCGGCCCGGTGCGGCCCTTCCTGCACAACAACGTCGCCCACCTGCTGCGCCGCATCGAGGAGTACGGGCCCGGGGCCAAGTGCCAGGAGTGCCGCACACGCGCCCAAGGCGCGGGGTGGCGCTGTCGCCTTGGTGCACGGCCGATGCCTGGTGGGAGTGAGAGGGAGAAGTTGTACTCCTCATCTGCGTCGAGGATGGTGGTGTCGCATCCGCATCGGAACCCGCCATCGGTCTCCGGGTCGTAGTCGCCTTCCTCGTGGCGGATGTTCAGCGTCGCCTCCCCCTCGTGCTGCTCCGCGAGCAGGGCCGCCACGGCCACCACGGTCGGGTGGGCGTCAGACGGCACCGGGGCCGAACCCGGGGCAGCGTCAAGGGCGCGCACCGTGGTGGATGCATGCCTGGCAACCAGGCCGTGAATCGTGTCGGACAGCGACTGCAGCGTTCCAGCCCCTTGAGCGGACCGCCGACGAGCGGTCGTCCACCGCCACGCCGCGGCCGGCACGGCAGCCGGCCCGCGACCTGGCCCTCGTCGAACACCTCACGCACCGGACGCCGCAGGCAGGCCGCCACCATCCGGTGGCGGCAGTCCTACCGAGGGAGCCACCGGCCCCCGGGCGATCAGCACATCGGCTTCGTGGCGCCAGCCGAGGAAGGAGTAGAGGCGCTGGCCTTCCTCGCTGGCGATGAGGAGACCGGTACGGGCGCCCTGGGCCACGGCGGCCTCCGCCAGAGCGCTCATCATGGCGCGGCCCAGGCCGCGTCGCCGGTGCGCCGCGTCCGTCTCGATGCGATCGGCGATCGCATCGGAGCCGACCACGGCGATGGTGCCGCGCGCCGCCACCTCTCCGGAGGAGTCATGGAGGGAGACGACCGTGACCGGCCCCTCCGTGCGGACCTCGCGCTCGTACGGCGCGGCGGGCGCGTGCTGCGGGTGCTCGGTCAGATCGGTCGTCATGAACCACTCGGACCGGTGGAGCAACTCCAGTCCGGCGGCGCCGACGACGGCTTCGACGGTGCCTGGGCGCAGCGTGGGGACCGTGAGCCAGGTGGTCTGCCTCGCGGCCGCGACGGCTGCCGCCAGCCGTGCCACGGACTCGGGCTCCTCGTCCGCGCGCAGCGCGAACACCTCGACCTCGCGGCCGGGTTGGTCGCACTTGGACCGCAGGCCGTCCCCGGCGGACTCGACCGGCTCGGCCTCGGGCAGGTCGCGAGCCACGGTCCAGCCGTTCAGCCAACGTCGTATCAGCTCTGATTCGATCTTCGCCATCCGGCGATTAGAGCATGACCGCAACCGGTGGACCGCGAACCATTCCCCCGTCTTCCGCCCCCCGTCAGGCGACGCCGCCCTCCATTCACCGAGCGGTCTGAAACGGACATACGTGGCACCGGGCAAGGGAAACGTCCTGTCTTCCGACGACCGTGATTTCCGTGCGGCGGCTGCGTGTCATGGCGGCCGGCGTTCCCGGTGCCCAAGAGGTGGAGCGGGTGCCAGCCGCTCCCGTGCGGACCGTGTGGTCGGTGATCGGTTCGCGATGGCCTCGAGTCTTCGGCGGTGATCAGCCCACCGCCGTCCAGGGACCGGATCGGCCGGCATCAGCGGCTCGATCCGGCCCCGCACCGCATCAGTGATCACTAAATCGGGCAGACACATCCGATCAACTGACCAACTCATCGAAGAGCCGCGCGCCAGCCCCTCAACCGCCCGGGTTCAGAAACAGGGGTCCAGGAGCCGCCACGCGGTGAGCGCGATCCTGGCCCGTGTCAGGCCCGTAGGTTCGGTGAGTTCGATGTCCAGGGTCTTCGCGATGTGTTCGAGGCGGCGAGCGATGCTGCTGTGGTGCAGGTGGAGCACGTCGGCGGCCCGGCGCAGCGATCCGGTGGTGCAGTAGGTGTCCAGCGTCTCCAGATCCTCGGAGTTGCCGGCGATGCGTGCGATGGCGGCCACGTCGGCGTTCTCCCGCGCGGTCTGCGGGGGCACCTCGGCCAGGAGCGCCAGCGCGCCCAGGTCGGCGTGGCGGATGACGGGTTCGCGCGGGGTCGTGAAGCGGAGGGCGGTGCGCGCCTGCCGCCAGGACCGGTCGGGGCTGTCGGCGGCGCCGATGCCCGCGCGCACGTCTGCCGGGAACCGGGCCGGGTCCACGAAGGTGGCCAGGATGACGCCGACGTCGGCGAGCGGCGCTGCCTTCACGGCACGGGCCGGGCAGATCAGGCCGCCGATCCGGTCGAGCGGCAGCTGCGAACGCACGGCGACGACGTGGAGGGGCAGTTCGGCAGCGAAGCCCAGGAGCCGAAGGGCCCGGGCTCGGGCCGCGTCGTCGCCGTCCGAGCTGATCGCCAGTTCGACGAGGGCGGGGTCGGCCATGGTGGTGCGGGCCGGGCCGTACCGCTCGGCGACGGCCGCCGCGGCGATGGCGAGCCTGTCGAGGAGCACTTCGTCGAGCGGGTTGGGCCGGCCGGGGCGTTCCAGCCACACCCTGCCGATCTCCTCCTCGTCGAGCGTTATCGGCGCCGTGGTGGACGCGGGCGCCGGCGGGGCGGAGGCGGGCCTGCCGTCGGGTGCGACGCGGGTCGCCCGCCCCGCGCCGTGGAGCCGTATGCCGGCCACGCACTCGGCCAGTCCCGCCGAGGCCCGGGCGAGCGCCGGGAGATCCACCCGTCGGCGCATCAGGGTGTCGTAGAACGCGACGATGCGCATCGCCCCGTCGACATAGGGATCCAGTCCCGACAGCCGAACCGCCAGTGCCTCCATGGCAGAAGGATAGAAGGGCGGGGGTGCGCCGACCGGTGCGTGATCGGGGCGGGATGCGCGACGGATGGCGGGTGACCCCCCGGGTGAGGACCGTGAGGATGGTCGCCATGGACGCCGAACTCGAAGCATTCATCCCGTTTCTCCCGCAACTCGACATGAACGAACCGGTCACCGCGCGCAAGGACTTCGCCGAGCGTGCGGCTGCGGCGCCGGCACCGGACACCTCGGACATGGAGGTCGAGGACCGCACGGTGTCCGCCGATCCGGACGTGGCGGTCCGGGTCTACCGCCCGCACCGGGCACAGGGCGCCGTCGTCTGGCTGCACGGCGGCGGCGGAGTCTTCGGTGACCTGGACACCGAGCATCCGTGGGCCGCCCGGGTCGCGTCCCTTTCCGGGGCGGTGGTGGTCTCGGTGGGCTACCGCCTGGCGCCCGAGGACCCGTTCCCGGCCGCCTTCGACGACGCCTACGCCGCACTGGCCTGGACGGCCGAGCACGCCGGCGAACTCGGTATCGACCCGGCGCGGATCGCGGTCGGCGGTCACAGCGTGGGCGCGAACCTCGCGGCCGCGGTGACGTTGCGGGCGCGTGACGAGCAGGGACCGGCCATCCGCTTCCAACTGCTCAACCAGCCGGGGCTCGACGACCGGCAGGAGACGTGGTCGGCGCGGAACTTCACCGACACGCCCTGGTTCGACCGCGACAAGCTTTCCGCAGCGTGGCGGCACTACCTGGGCTCCCGGCCCGCCACACCGTACGCCGCCCCCGCCCGGGCCGCCGATCTGTCCGGGCTGCCACCGGCCTACATCGCCACCGCGGAGTTCTGTCCGAACCGCGACGAGGGCATCGCCTACGCGCTGCGCCTGATGCAGGCGGGCGTGTCGGTCGAGCTCCACCAGTGGCCCGGCACCTTCCACGGATCGCAGGCGCTTCTGTCCGCCGAGGTGTCGCAGCGCCAGAACGCCGAACTCGGCGCCGCTCTGCGCCGCGCCCTGGCCTCTTGAGCCGTGCACGTCGCAAGGCACGGGGAGCGTCCCCGCCGCCTGCACTCATTGATCACGAAAGGACGACCGTCTTGAAGATCCGACTGGCGATGTGTGGAACTGTGGCCGCGCTGAGCGTCTGCGCGGGCACGGTGGCGGCAGCTCCCGCGCCCGGCGGGACGCATACCGTGACGGCCGGCGCGAGCCCGTCGTCCCCCTTCCGCCCCGCCGAGCTGAAGTCCGCTCTGGACGGTGTCCACCGCGCGGGTGTGCCAGGGGTGTACGCCGAGGTGCGCGACGGCGGCCGGACATGGCGGGGCGCTTCCGGGGTCGCCGATGTCACCACTGGCCGTCCCGTCACGCCCGACATGCGGCAGCGCGTCGGCAGCATCACCAAGACCTTCACGGCCGCCGCGGTCATGCAGCAGGTCGAGCAGGGCCGGATCGAACTCGATGCGCCGATCGGCGACTACCTGCCGCAGCTGGTGCCGGGAGAGCGGGGCCGGAGGATCACGGTGCGGATGCTGCTCAACAACACCAGCGGCATCCCCGATTACATCCGGTACGCCTTCCCGTCCCTCCAGACCGGCTCGCCCCAGAGCCTGGACGACAACCGGTTCAGGCAGTTCCGCCCGGCCGAGCTGATCGAGTTGGGCCTGAACGCGCCTCCCGCCGGCGAGCCCGGAGGCCCCACCGGTGTGTACTCCAATACCAACTACCTCCTCCTCGGCCAGCTCCTGGAGCACGTGACCGGTACCCCGGCCGAGGAGTACATCACCCGGAACGTCATCCAGCGGGCGGGCCTGCGGCACACAGGGTTCCCGACCGGGACGCGGATCCGGGGGCCGCACTCACGGATGTACGAGGCCCTGTGGGGACTGCTCGACCCGCCCCGCGACTACAGCGTCTACAACATGTCCTGGACGGGGACGGGGGCCGCCCTGGTGTCGACCACGGATGATCTCAACCGTTTCTACCGCAAGCTGCTCGACGGCGAGATCGTGAACCGGTCGTCACTGGAGCAGATGCAGCGCACGGTCCCGGTCATCGCCCTGGACGGATCGACGATCCAGTACGGCCTCGGTCTGCACAAGGTCGACGTCACGGATTGCGGCACCTTCTGGGGCCACGACGGCACGGTCTGGGGGGCCGGAACGATCTCCCTGACCCGAGCCGACGGCAAGCGTCAGATGTCGGTCGCGGTCAACCTCCAGAGGTGGAACGCGCCCGACTCCTCGGGGAAGCCGCAGCACCACCCCATCGACGACGCGCTGGAGACGCTGTACGGGCAGGCGATGTGCGGCGACGGTCAGGCCGTGCGGCAGTAGCCGTCCGGGGCGAGATCGAGGCGGCGGCCGCTGAGGCGTTCGAGGCCACGGAGGGGGCCCGCCGCGCGGGAGTTCGTCCGCGCCGGCGAGCCGGACCCGGTGCTCATGGCGAACGTGGCTTTCGCGACGTTCCCCGAGGCCTTATCAGGCGGGCTGGCAGTAGAAGTCGCCGGCGCCGGTGGGCGGGGTGCCGTCGCAGGCGTGGCTGGTGCCTGCCGAGCCCATGGCGACCAGGACGGTGAGGGCGAGTGCGGTCAGGGTCCTGCGCAGTGCGGTCATCGAGTTGTCCCCCTATGGCTGGCGTGTGCCGGACGGGACTCGGAGTCCGTCCCGGAAGGGAGGCTAGGGCCGGAATCCGGGCCACCGAAGGCGGTATACGGCCAAAGGCTGCCCGAGAAGGCGGCGTGTGACGGAAGGGAGACCGGGATTCCCGAAGCTGGGTGAGCGTGTCCGGCTGCGCTGCGATACCTGGACCGGCGCGCCATGCGCAAGGTCCAGCTGGGTGAGGCGGCTGCTCTCAAGAAGGGACAGCGCAGCGGCCGGCGCCGGGGACAGGCATGGCGCTGCGTCGTCCGTCGGGCTCGGCCCGTGCCCTGGAGGAGGGCGCGGGCCGAGCGAGAGACTCGATCACGTCGGCGCAATTGAGGTGGCCGGGCGCTCCGTCAACTCCGGTGGCCAAGCTGATGAGGTGCTCGATCTCGTGGACCCGTTTTCGCCGGCTTCTGGCTACCGAGAACAAGGTCGTGCGGCCTGAGCGAACCGGCCCGCCAGACGCCGTGAGGAGCCCGGGAACGCATCGGCGGGGCCCTCACAGGTCCGTGGTGGCGGACCGCGCGGGGCGGGGCGCGAGGGCCGGGGGCTCGTGGTGTCCCGGCCCTCGCGTGTCTGGGGTGCTACTTGAGCGCGCCCGCCCCCGTCGTCGTCGCCAGCGACGTCGGAAGGTTGCTCGCCGAGGCCTCCAGGCCCGTCGTGAGGGTCGGGGTCCAGTTGACCGTGGTCTTCAGGTCCTTGGACGAGGCGGCGTTGTAGGCGGCGACGAGGTCGGTCACCGTGCCGTTGACGAGGTTGCCGGAGCCCTTGACCGAGCCGGTGCCGTCACCGCTGAGGAGCTTGGCGGCCTTCGCGCCGGACGGCAGCTTCCAGTAGTTGTTCTCCGCGACGACCTGGGCCTTGGCGCGGGAGTTGATGGTGTACTGCGGCGTGTACCCGTTCAGGGGTGTGACGTCGTAGTAGTTGTTGTAGATGTGGATCTGGCCGATGCGGGCCAGCGGGGCGCGCTGCATGATGCCCTTCCACACGTTGTGGTGGATGGAGACGCGCAGCTTGCCGACGCTGTCGGTGTCGCTGCTGCCGATCAGCATCGTCTTGTCGTGGTTGGTGAACTGGTTGCGCGAGACGGTCACCAGGTCGGATCCCTTGGTGATGTCGAGGGCGCCGTCGTGGATCTGGTACTCGCGGCCGAAGTACTTCGGGTTGGCGCTGTCGAAGTGCGGCGCGTCGGTGAACGTGTTGTGGTCCGCCCACACGTGGGTCGCGCCGCGCAGGGACACCGAGTCGTAGTTGGAGTTCCAGTTGCCGTCGTCGCCGTCGGTCGGGTCCCACTGCGGGAAGCAGTCCTCGGTGGCGGCGAAGGTCAGGTTGCGGACGATGACGTTGTCCACGTTCTGAATCTGGAGCATGGCCCCGGTGAGGCCCGCGTTCGTGCCGGGGACGCCCACGATTGTCGTGTTGGCGGGGACCTTGAAGACAATGTTCTTGCCCTGCTTGGCCTGGGCGGCGGCGCGTGCCGTCTCCTGGGTGCCGGAGGGCAGCTTGGAGCGGCCGTAGGTGGCCGGGTCATAGGCCTTGAGGTAGGCCGGCAGGGAGTAGCCGGTCCCGAGGGCGTAGTCGGCGCAGGTCAGCTTCTTTCCGCTGTCGTCGGTGTTGGCGTCGATCATGCCGTTGATCTTGATGATGCGGGGCGTGGTGTCGGAGGCCGATCCCAGCGCCTTCACGAGCTGCGCACGGGTGGAGACGGTGACGGTGTGGGCGGCGTCGGCCTTCGTGCCACCGGTGGTCCCCGTACCGGAGGCCGCCCAGCCGTCCTTCGCGGTGAGCGTCTGGTGGTACAGGTCGACGGTCCCGGCGTTGGCGTTCATCACGACAGCACCAGAGCCGACGCATGCGGCCACGACGGCCGTGCAGATGACGGCGGCACGACGGGATCGGAGGGACCGGCGGTGGGAGCGAGCAGCCACGGGGCTTCCTTTGCGGGGGAGGAACGGGTTACGCCCTGTCAGTGGCCGCCGCCCCGTGAAAGGTTGCCGCGTACGGGGATCTTTTTTGCAGGCCGGGTCAGCAACCGAACCTCATTCGGGCGAAGAGGTCGTGGGTACCCATCGCGCCACCCCCAGACAGCTGTCGGAGGTGGCTACCTCTGTCTTTGCATGCGCGTCCAAGACGCCGTCCACGGTCCCGGTCCGATCGCGCATCGATTCAGCCGATCGCCTTGACGGCTGCGGGCACCCCGGCCCGTCCGGGCCGGGACCTGCGCCCCGCCGGTCAAGACCGGGAGTGCCGTCAAGTGACAGGCGTGGCTGACCAAGCGCTTGCTCACTGCTACTCTTGCGAATCCCGTCCGGACATTCACATGTCGCACACATGACAGGCAGGCGCCCGGTTTCCGGGCCCCGAGGTCGCTGCGAGGAGGCATCGCCCGTGGCCGCAGTCGTCGATGACGCCGCCTCCGTGGAGTTCCATGCCTTCTTCGAGCGGCACCACGCCGAATTGGCCCGGCTCGCCCACCTGTTGACCGGCGAGGCGGATGCCGCCGACGACCTGGCCGCGGATGCGCTGCTCGCGCTGTGGCACCGCTGGGACCGGGTGCGGGCGAGCGAGCAGCCGGTGGCGTACGCGCGGGGCGTGGTCGCCAATCTGGCCCGGACGCGGATACGCAGAGCGGTGCGCGAGCGGCGGCGTATCGCGCTGTTCTGGGCGCAGCGGGAGGAGAAGACAGAGAATCCGGACGTGGCCGGGGTGGTCGACGTACAAGGGGCGCTGCGCAGGCTGCCGTTCCGGAAGCGGGCGTGTGTCGTGCTGCGCCATGCGTTCGACCTGTCCGAGAAGGACACCGCGATGGCCCTGGGCGTGTCGGTCGGTACGGTGAAGAGCCAGACGTCGAAGGGGATGGCCGAGCTGCAGCGGCTGCTCGGCACGCAGGACGCTCCGCGTAAGGTGCACGCGGCGATGGCGCGTACCGGGAATGCCGGAGGAAGGAACCGATGAGCATGCGGCGGGACGTGCACGACGAGCTGCGCACCCGGCTGCACGAGGCGGCCGGGGCGCACCGGCCCGACCGCGCGCGGATCCTGGCCCGGCTCGAACGCGGCATGGCGCAGGAGGACCTGCCCCGCTCCCGTACGGCCCGCCCTCCCCGGTTCGGCTGGGTGCGCGTGGCGGGCGTCACCGCGGCGGTCGCGGGGATCCTCGCCGCCGGCGGCTACGGCGTGGCCTCCGTGGTGAACGACGAGCCTGCGCAGCAGACGGTCGCGGTCCCGCCGACGCCCGCCCCCACCTCCACGCCCGCCCCGTCGACGGACGCGACGCGCCGGACTCCCTCGCCGGTGGACCCGACCCCCTCGGACCCGGCGCCCGCGGGTCCGACACCGAGCGCCTCCCGCGAGCCCCGCGAGCCGAGCGTCTCCCCGCCGCGTACGCCCGATGCCGGCGCGCCCGCCGCCGGCGAGCAGGACGGGCCGCTGTGGTCGGACGGCTCGGTGGACCCGCACAGCAACGACTTCTGGGCGCAGAGCAACGTCACCCTCAAGACGCGCGAGGTACTGACCGCGCTGACCGTCGAGTTGCGGATCGCCCAGACCGGCGGGGTCACCTCCGCCGGTGCGTGGCGGTCGCTGCCCGAGGCCGACTTCACGCTGACGGTCGCCGAGAAGGACGGTTACCTCGTCCACACCTGGGTGCTCAAGCAGGGTCGTACGGTGCCGGCCGGCCAGTGGATGTTCGCCGGGCAGTACCACCACGCCCGGGGCGGTCGGGACGCCCGGGACGACCGCTACGCGGCCACTGCCCGGACGCGGAGCGAACCGCTCGCCGTGTCGGGCGACTTCGCCCGGCACGACGACTGACCGGCACAACGCGTCCGCGACCGGCGGCAGCCACTGCGCCGGATCCCGGTCGGCCTTGCTCCGGAAGTGCCGGCGGAGGTCGAGGGTCAGGTGCGCGGCCGGGGCGGGAGAGCCTCTTCTTCGGGCGAATCGATCTGCTGTACGCAACTCATGAACCGAAGGCCGGGCGGCGGACCGCGAGTTCCGCCTGGGTGCGGCTACCTGGGCGAGCATGAGTGGGCCGGGCGGCCAGGGTCGGGCCTGGCCATGTCGCCGGGCAGAAACGCCGCAGGGGCGCGCTGCGCCGTCCTGGAGAATCGAGACCGGGCCGCCGCCCTCCCCTGGAAGGAGGTCGTGCGGCTCGCCCTCCCGGCGGGCACTGGCAGGCGAATACCGACACGCGCCGGGGTGGCGTTGGGCGGGCTGTGGGGCGGGCGTTGCCGGAGCGGCCCCGGTCTTGCGGGTCTCTCGCATGATCAGCAGGCCGTTGAGCACCATCGGCGTCGCGGTCAGGCCGGGGACGCCGAGCGCGGTGGCCACGGAGCCGTGGTGTGCCAGCACGGTGGTCATGTCGCCGTAGGCGGCGAGGCCTCCACCAGCGGCTCCCGGCCCAGGCCCGGCGGTGGCCCGTCACCAGCAGGATGCCGAGGACCAGGGCCAGGACGACGTCGCGGATTCCCTTGGTGATCAGGAAGCCGCCGCCGTCGCCGGACGGCCGGCTCGGCGGGCCGAAGCCCGGTGTCGTCGTCTCCGGGCTCAGGATGAATTCCGTCCCGAACCAGAGGATGAAGAGGTTCCCGGATGTCGGGAGTTCGGGGGGTCCGCTGCCGGGCGGGGAGCGGGGATCGTGCGCCCCGGCGCGGGGCCGGCATGCGGGCTCAGGCGAGGGCTGTGACGAGCAGGGCGAAGGCGGCGATGATGACGGCGACGCGGACGTAGTGGAAGCGGTCCCAGCGGTTCATCTGCTCCTTCCAGTCGGCGGGCCGGTTCTCGGGGGTCCACGTCTTGGTCCGGTTGTTGATCGGGACGAGCAGCAGAATCGACATGACCACGCTGAGGAGCAGCAGTGCGCCGGCGGTGACGACGAGGCCGGTGGGGTGGTGGTGCCGTCCGGCGATGGCCCAGACCGCGACGAGGACGAGCGAGGTGATGTACCAGACGGGCATCACGGCGCCGAGCATCCGGCCCCCGTGGGCGCGGCCGAGTTGGCCGCTGTCCTCCGGGAGGGCGCCGAGGATCGGGTTGATGACGAAGGCGACGGAGAACTCCACCCCCACCATCACGCCGACGACCACGGTGGTGATGACCTCGAGTGCGTTGAGCATGACGACCCTCTCTCGTATCTAGCGTTGCTAGCTGATGGGCCAACGCTAGTACTGCTGCCGCTTGATTGTCTAGCGGTGCTAGGATCGAATCATGTCGGTACAGGAACGCAAGGAGCGCGAACGGGCGAAGCGCGAGCGCCTCATCGTGGCGACGGCCCGCGAACTCGCCGAGCAGCAGGGCTGGGACGCGGTCACCACCCGCCGGCTCGCCGAGCGCATCGAATACAGCCAGCCCGTCCTCTACAGCCACTTCCGCGGCAAACGGGAGATCATCGGCGCCGTCGCCCTGGAGGGCGCCGCCGAGCTGGCCGCGGCGGTGCGTGCCGCGACCGCCGCCGCAGGCGGCCCGCGCGAGCGGGTGTCCGCCCTCGCCCGCGCCTACCTCGACTTCGCCGCACGCAACCCGGCGGTCTACGACGCCATCTTCCAGCTCGACGGTGGCCTGGCGTACGCGCAGGAGGACACCCCGGAACCTCTCAAGGACGCTTTCGCCGCGCTGCTGGAGTGCCTGGGCGAGGTCGCCGGGGACGGCGTCGCCCCGGGGCTGTTCACCGAGACGTTCTGGGCGGCCCTGCACGGGCTGGCCACCCTGACCCGAGCCGGACGACTGCCGCCGCAGGACACCGAGCAGAGGGTGGAACTGCTGGTGGACCGGCTCTCCGTGGCCTGACACACCATCGCGCCGGCCGCGTCGGCCCACCTCGCTCCGGAGGGGGCAGCGGTGGGACGCTGCCCCCTTCTCCTCAAGCCCCCATAGTCGTCAGCACGAGGAGACCCCCGTGCCGGACCGCGACGAGGAGGCCGTGTGGGAAGCCATGGTCGCGATGGCCGCGGTGGCGGGTTCGGCCGCGGGGTTGGAGCTGGGGGTGACCGGCGCGGCTCCGGGCGCGGCCGGCTGCAGAGTGAGGACGGGAGCCGAGGCGCCGTGTCCGCCGCCGGTGGACTCCTCCGGTTCGATCCAGCGGTCGGCGCGGCCGTCGTCGCTTCGTGATGCCGGCCGAGGCGGACTCGGACTCCGCGACGAAGGCCAGGGGACGTTGCGGGCCAGAGCGCGGGCATCGCCCCCCTCGACCTCCACATGCGCCGACGTGGTGCGGCCGAGGCCGCGAGGACCGCGATCAGCGCGGCGGCGAGCACGGCGGGGCGGGCTTGGGCACGGGACATGGCGCTCCCCAGGGGGCGGTGAGGAGGCGCCGTGCACGGCCTGCGACGCCCCCTCGGCAGATCCAGGGCCGTCCGCGCGCGGGATGGGGGGCCATCAGGTCGATCTGTCACAGGACGGGGTGTGAAGGTGTCGTTCCCGGTGCGGGGCTGGTCTCGCGTACGGCCGGGAGCGGGCAGGGGCCGAGGCGGGCTTCGGGGGCGTCAGGCGGGTTCGCGGCCCAGGGCGTCGGCCCGCCGGTAGTACTCGTGGAGGCCGTCGAAGAGGGGGTTGGCGACGGCCATGGTGCGGGTGTCGTCGCCGCTCATGGACAGGCCCCGCAGGACGACGTCGAGGCCGGGGGCCTCGGGGGCGTGGAAGCGTTCGTCGTCGATGTCGGCTTCGTGGACGATCTGCGCGATGCGTCGCAGGGCAGGGTCGTCGGTGAGGCGGTGGACGCGCAGGATGGTCTCGAAGCTGCAGTCGCCGTGGTGGTGGCCGAGTTCGGCGCCGCGCATGTCGAAGGGGGTGGCGTCCTTCGGGACCTGGGCGGGGTCGGTGACGAAGACGAACTCGGCTGCGGGGTCGATGAAGCGGCCGATCAGCCAGGCGCAGGCGGCGCGGTCGATGTGGATGCCGGCGCGGGTGGCCCACTTCATGGGGTGCTCTCCTCGGTGGCGTTGGCGGGGTGCAGGGCGTTGACGGCGGCTTCGGCGGCGAGCCGGTCGGGTGGGGGGTAGTAGTCGCGGCGCTGGATGCGCCGGAGTTCGGCGCGGAGTCTGGTCAGCGTGCGCAGCCGTTCGGCGTCGCCGGTGTCGTGGGCGGCCTCGGCCCGGGCGAGGACCTGCTGGTACTCGGTGGCCCGGGCCTGGGTCATGGCGTGGACGAGCTGCTGTTCGTGGCCGGCGGCGGCCGGGTGGGCGATCCACACCGTGGCGTGGCCGCCGAAGTCGGTGACCTCCTCGGCGATCCACTCCAGCTGCTCCTGGGTGCGGGCGTCGGCGGGCAGCGCGATGAGGCCGTCGCTGATCTGCGCGACGCCCAGGCGCTTGAGCTTGCGCCACACGGTGATCCGCGGGGTGGAGGGCTCGCGGGGCAGACGGTAGGAGAGCAGCACCCATTGCTGCTCAATGCCCGGGCTGCTCACGCCGGGTGCCCTGAGGGGTCTGTTCCGGCCGCGTCCAGAGGCTGCAACGAGCTGTTCATGTCCATCCCCCGAGATCTCCCTTCCGACGACCCGAGGACTGATGTAACCATGGTTGCACAGCAGGGGCGGGTGGGGATGCGCGGTCGCGCACGCCCGGGCCGTCCGGACCCCCGGCCGTCTCGTGCGGCTCCATCAGGACGGAGACCGTGCCGGTGACCGCCACCGACCAGCCCCCGAGCACCCCGGACAAAGCCGATCAAGCCCTGGCGGGTGGCGATGTCATTGCGCTGCGGCAGGCGATCCGCGCATGGTTCGCGATCTCCTGGCAGACGTTCGGCGGTCCGGCGGGGCAGATCGCGGTGATGCAGCGTGCCCTGGTGGAGGACAAGCGCTGGATCGGCCAGCAGCGGTTCAACCACGCCCTGAGCTACTGCATGCTCCTGCCGGGACCGGAGGCCCAGCAGCTGGCGATCTACACCGGGTGGCTTCTCAACGGCACCCGCGGCGGGCTGATCGCCGGCACCCTCTTCGTCCTGCCCGGGGTCCTCGCGCTGCTCGCGCTGTCCGCGCTCTACGTCTCCTTCGGCTCGACGGCAGCCGTCACCGGCGTGTTCGCCGGCCTGGCGCCCGCGGTGGCCGCCATCGTCGTCCAGGCCGTCTCCCGGGTTGCCAAGCGCTCCCTGACCCACCCACTCCTGGTCGCCCTCGCCGCCGTCTCCTTCGCGGCGCTGGCGTTGTTCTCGGTGCCGTTCCCCGCCGTGATCGCCGCCGCCGCTCTCGCCGGATGGCTCATCGGCCACTTCAGGCCCGGCGCCCTGAAGCCCGCGGCCGGGCACGGGTCCGGTGACGGGCCGCCGCCGCTGATCCCCGATGACGCCCTGCACCACGAGCAGGCCGGCCGTCGGCGCACCTGGCGCATCCTCACCGCGGGCCTGCTGCTGTGGGCCGTCCCGGTGGCCGCCGTCGCTCTCCTGACCGGCGCCGACAGCGTGTTCACCACCCAAGGCCTGTTCTTCTCCGGCACCGCGCTGGTGACCTTCGGCGGCGCCTACGCCGTCCTGGCCTTCGTCGCGCAGCAGGCCGTGCAGACCTACGGCTGGCTCAGCGCCAAGGAGATGGTCAGCGGCCTCGCTCTGGCCGAGACGACGCCGGGTCCGCTGATCATGGTGGTGCAGTTCGTCGCGTTCCTCGGCGCCTACCGCGACCCCGGCAGCCTCGACCCGTGGGCCGCGGCCCTGCTCGGCGCCCTGCTCACCACCTGGGTCACCTTCGTGCCGTGTTTCCTGTTCATCTTCCTCGGCGCCCCCTACATCGAGCGCCTTCGCGGCAACCGCAGGATCTCCGCCGCCCTGACCGGCATCACCGCCGCCGTCGTCGGCGTCATCGCCAACCTCGCCCTGTACTTCGCCGAACACACCCTCTTCACAGACGTGGCCGACAAGAGCTTCGGCCCTGCGCACATCACCCTGCCCGACCTGGCCACACTGCGCCCTGCCGCCCTCGCGACCGCCGTGATCGCGGCGCTGCTGATCTTCAAGCTCCGCTGGAGCGTCCTGCGCACCCTCGGCGTCTGCGCGGCCCTCGGACTGGGCGCAGCCGTGGTAGGCCTTCCCGGCGTCTGAGCCGTCGGGCCGGCCGAGGATCCGCTACAGGGCGGCGTCGGCGGGGGCCGCGGCGGCGGGTGGGGTGTCGCGCAGGCCCATGCGCAGGTGCTCGACGTGGAAGAGGGCTTGGTCCAGGAGCTGGGCGACGTGGTGGTCGTAGAGGGCGTAGATGATCGAGCGCCCCTGGCGCTCTCCGGCGACCAGGCCGAGGTTGCGCAGGAGGCGCAGCTGGTGGGAGCAGGCGGAGGGTTCCATCTCGACGGCTTCGGCGAGTACGGCCACCGCGCACGGGCCTTCCTGGAGGCGGGCGAGGATACGCAGCCGGGAGGGGGTGGCCAGGGCCTGGAGGGTGGCTGCGACGTCGGCGGTCCCCACGGCGTCGAGGCGTTCGCGGGTGGTGGCGCGGTGTCCGCCGTCGGTTTCGTGGCCCATGGCGCCCATCCTACCGGCAACACATGAAGACCTGTTCAGGTGTTCTTGTATGGTGGTGGTGTCGCACAGAGCCGCCAAGGTCCTGGGCCCGGCCCTCCCTTCGTCTCCTGGAAGGCGCTTTTGCCGTGAGCACCCACCACGAACACGATCACAACCACGGCCCTGCCGACGGGCATCACGACGGCCATGGCCATGGCCATGGCGGTGCGGGTTCGCGGTGGTCGCGTCTGCGTCATCTGCGTCATCACGTCGCGCATCTGGTGGCCCCGCACAGCCACGAGGCGGGCGACAAGGTCGACTCCGCGATGGAGACCTCGAAGGAGGGCATGCGCACCCTGTGGCTGTCACTGGGCATCCTGGGTCTGACCACCGTCGTCCAGGCGGCGGTGGTCGCCCTGTCGGGATCCGTGGCGCTGCTGGGCGACACCGTCCACAACGCGGCCGACGCGCTGACCGCCGTCCCGCTGGGCATCGCGTTCGTACTGGGACGGCGGGCGGCGAACCGCCGCTACACCTACGGCTACGGCCGCGCCGAGGACCTCGCCGGCGTCGCCATCGTGCTGACCATCGCCGCGTCCTCCGCCCTGGCCGCCTACACGGCCGTCGACCGGCTGCTGAACCCGCGGGAGATCACCCACCTGTGGGCGGTGGCGGCCGCCGCACTCGTCGGGTTCATCGGCAACGAATGGGTGGCCCGCTACCGGATCCGCACCGGCCGGAAAATCGGCTCGGCCGCACTGGTCGCCGACGGACTGCACGCCCGCACCGACGGCTTCACCTCGCTCGCCGTACTGTTCGGCGCGGGTGGCGCTGCCATCGGCTGGAGGTACGCCGACCCCCTCGTCGGCCTGCTCATCACCCTCGCGATCCTCGCGGTGCTGCGCGGCGCGGCCCGGGAGGTCTGCCGGCGGCTGATGGACTCCGTCGACCCCGCCCTCGTCGACAACGCCGAGCACGCCCTGCGCAGTGTGGACGGCGTCCGCGGTCTGGGGCAGGTGCGGATGCGGTGGATCGGACACACCCTGCGCGCGGAGGCCGACATCGTCGTCGATCCGCAGCTGACGGTCGTGCAGGCCCACGAGCTCGCGGTCGCGGCCGAGCACGCGCTGATCCACGCGGTGCCCCGGCTGACCGCCGCGACCGTTCACACCGACCACACGCACAGTGCCGGCCAGCACGCCGTGCTCGCGCATCACGGGGCGGGCTGACCCACCCTGACCCCGCCCTGACCCCACCCAAGAGCCCAGAACGGCCCGGCCGCCGGCTCCCCCGGTCTCGTGCACGAAGGCGCCCTTCTGCGGCCCATCACCCGACCGCCGCGCCATGCAGCAGCACAGCCCGCGGACCGAGATCCGCTCCGGCGAACCCGAAAACCGGCAAGGCGGACGCTGTGGTGCGTGCCCCTGTCCGCCCGGCGCGGCCACCGAGCAGGTGCAGGGCCTTGGAGCGGGTGGTGCCGAGCGCGGTGGCCCCCGCTTCGGCCCGCATGCCGTCGTCGCACAGCACGCCAGGCGGCCTCCGGGCACCCGGGCGGCGATCCAGCCGCGCTGAAGCGGCCGGTGCTGGAGCGGCCGACCTGGCGGCCCGACATCCGGGCCGCGGTCATCTCCACGGCGCGGGTCACCATGCACCGCAAGACGGCCAACACCGCGAAGGCCACCGGGCAATACCCGCTCGGTGTTCTGTCCGAGTCGTCTACCCGAGCCCGGGGCCCTCCCCGCTCGACTTCCTGCCGTTACACCACCTCCGGCAAGCCCCTCCCCCGGGCTTTCCGCCTCGGCACCACGCCCGGCCTCGCGAAGGTCGACTGCGTCCAGCAGATGGCGTGGGCCGTCGATTGACTCCAGGACATCCACTTCGAAGACGGCGGCACCCGCGCCGACCAGCTCGAAGCCGAATTCACCGACCTCGCCTCCATCGACGTGTCGTTCCAGGCGGCCAGCGTCCGCCCGCAGCAGGAGGCATACCCCTTCAGTGAGCCGAAGCACGACAGTGGCCGCGTTCTCGGGGCGGTGCCCGGGTCGGCTGCCGGCCCGGGCACCCGGTTCACGTCTCTACTCCGTGAACTGGAAGGTCCACGCCTGGCGTCGGTTGTTGACGTCGAGTGGCCTCAGGGCGATACGGGGCGGGAAGATCCGCAGCACGCTGAGGTCCAGGGCCAGCTCCTCGCCGTCGACGGGGCCTCCGGGGACGACGACGTGGAAGGTGTGGGGCTGGTCGCACTGGTAGAGCGCCCACTCGCGCGGCTCGGGGTATCCGACGACCGGCTTGTTCGTCTCCGGCTCGCCGTCGTAGGAGACATAGGTTTCACTGCGGAGATTGCGGATCGTGTAGTTGCCGTTGCTGAGTCTCTCCAGCTGCCACTCCTGCTCGCCGGGGTTGCCGGTGGGAGGCAGCAGGACAACGGGGGTCTTGGGCTCCGATGCCCCGTCCAGCAGCGTGAGCAGCTGCTCGGAAGGGCGGGTGATCGTGTACGTGCCGTTCGGTACGGGTGTCATGGCCGACTCCACTTCTGACGTGCGGCGCCCGTGCGGGTCGCCACTGATCTGTTGGGCCAGGCGGATCCCTTCCCTGCCAACGTGCGACAGAGGGTCGGAAAGGCTCTGCGTCACCCTTCAGGAGTACAGCGAATGCGTCCCGGTGTTCGACCGGCTCGGTGGAGGCGTCCTCCGTGCCTTCCATGGTGTGTCCGGGGGCAGTTGCTCTGCGCGAGATCCCGTTGCCGGCGACTAGCAGCGTGCCCATCCGGTGACAACTACGGCGCCTCACCAACGCCACAACGCAGGTCGGCAGCTGCCGCTGGTGACACCTACCGTGCGTCGGCAGCGGCGCTCACCGTGCCGGTGACCGCCACCGGCGTACCTGTCCGGCGCGGGGGTTGCCTCAGCTGCCGGTCGGCTGCCCGGCGCCTGACGGGACGGGGGCTCGGCCCGGCGCGGAGTGTCCTGTCGGGCTCTTGCTGCTCCGCCCGCACGGGCGGCATCAACGGAGCCCTGGAGGGGGCGGCGCAGCAGTTGGGTGGGGCCGTCGTGGTTGCCGTTGCGGTCGGCGGGTGGGTAGAGGCTGTCGATGAGGAGATCGCCTTGGCGCTGCCGGGGCCGGAGGGCACGGTGCCGCATGCAGCCGGCTGCCCGGGCGGCGCTCACGGGCGGTGGGACGGAGGGCCTGCGCGTCCGGCTGACAGCGGACGCGGCCGCGCTCAAGGCGCACGGGACAACCCGCTACGGGCGGCGGCGCCGGCGGGGGCAGGTCCCGCCGGCGCGCTGACCCGCGGTCGGCCTGTCTCAGCCGATGCGTCGAGGAGTTCGTTGCACGCCTGTTCGCAGGAGCGGCAGGCTTCGGCGCAGAGGCGGCAGTGCTCGTGCATGTCCGCGTGGCGTCCGCATTCGTCGCCGCACGCCTTGCAGACCATGGAGCACGCCTTGAGGATCGCGGCGGTGATGTTGGCGTCGTAGCCGGT
The DNA here is from genome assembly GCF_040638905.1 of Streptomyces virginiae. GTDB lineage: Bacteria > Actinomycetota > Actinomycetes > Streptomycetales > Streptomycetaceae > Streptomyces > Streptomyces virginiae_B. The sequence goes on from NZ_JBEZYV010000047.1 coordinate 34,475, forward strand.
GTGGCGGGAGAGGACCGCGGCGGTGGCGGTGCAGATGTCGGCGCAGTCCATGTCGGTGCGGATGCACTTGGCGAGATCGCCGACCATGCCTTCGGACAGGCAGGCGTCGGCGCACGCCGTACACGCCTGTGCGCAGGCGATGCACTCCTCGATGCCTCCGCACCCCTGCGGGGCCGGCGATCCGGGGCGGCCGCCATGGAAGCCCCCGGTACCTCCAGCCAACCTCCGGACGCGGGGCCGCACGGCTGCGGTCAGTGGTAGGCGTGGACGACGGCGTGGCCCTTGCCGCGGCCGATCATCCACTTGTTCACCGGCGTCGTGACCACGAAGGCCACGGCGAAGCCGCCCAGCAGCGCCGTCCAGAACAGCGCGTCCGACAGGTGGGCGTCCATCGCCCCGGGGACCAGGGCGATGATCCCGTTGTCGACGAGCTCCATCACCGCGATCGAGACGGTGTCAGCGGCCAGCGCCACCTTCACGGCCGTCTTGAAGTCCAGGCCGGCCTTGCGGACCGCGAACAAGGTGAACGAGTAGCCGAAGACGAACGCCAGGGTGATCGCCAGGATCATCGTCTGGGCGTTGCCCCACATCAGGGCGGTGCCGATGACCATGCCGAGGATCTCACCGATCGCACAGCCGGTCAGGCAGTGCAGCGTCGCCTTCGCCGCGGCCCCCCACGTCACCCCGCCCCTCTGATGCCCGGCGTGACCGGCGTGCGCCTGGTGCGCGGCGTGGTCGTGCGCGGTGCTGGTGTGGTGTGCGCTGTGGTCCATGACCGTCATCCCCAATCCCGTCCAGTGTGACCCCGCCCCCGCGGACTCACACCACCACCATATACCCCCCAGGGGTATGTGCAAGAGGCGGCGGTGTTCCCGGATCCTGCTCGCGCGGTGACCTACGGACCGGTACGCAGGTGCGGGCAGCCCAGGAGCGCGTGCATGGGAGGGGGGCGTCGACTCAGGCCACGCAAGGACACGGCCGCCATCGGGGTCGGGATGAGGCCACCGCCACACCCAGGGCTGTCACGGCCCAGGACCTGCTGGGAGGTAGAGGTTGAGGAAGTACCGCATGGCAATCCAGGCCGCTCCCAGCAGTGCCATCGCCAGGTTGGAGACGCCGAGACCGGGTGCGCCGGATGACGAGCGGCATCAGCGGCGACTTCGCGGACCGAGGACGAACACGACCAGCAGGGCAGCGCCTGCGATCAGCCGTCGCCGGTCGGAGGCATCGACAGCGTTCTTCCACTGGCCGCCGGCCGTCACAGGAGAGCCAGGATCGCGAGCGCTCCGCCCACGTCGACGACCGCGCACCATTCGGACCAGGCCCTTGGGACAACCCGGCCCGTGCGGTGGTGGGCGATGTCCCAGACGCCGTGAGCCAGCCAGCCTGCGGCCACCACGTGCAGGCCCACGGTCTCTCCCAGTGCAAGGGCCAGCGCGGCCACGGCGGCCAGGCCGACAAGGCCTGCCAACTGAAGGGCCAGAATGCGGAGGTCGCGCAGTTCTCCGCGGAACGCCCCGAAGAGCAGATAGCAGACCGGCATGATCGCGAGCAGAGCGGCGAGCATTGCGAGGGGCGGAACGCCGTCCACGAAGGTTGCGATCACTACTGCGACCGCGGCGACGGTGGGCCAGCGGTGCACCAGCCGGCGCGGCAGGGTCCCCGTGGTGTTCTCAGGTGCGGAGTTCATCGCGTTCCTCTCGGCGGGGGGTGCACCAACGGCTCCACCGTCCAGGCAGATCGAACGTCGCGGAAGAGCCGGAAGGAACGAGGTCCGGCTTCTTGGGGTACCCGTCCTTCCGGCATAGGGTCACCGCATGGCGGAGCGGCTGATGGTGGTGGTCGGATACGAGGCAGCCGAATTGCTGGACATCGCCTGCGTGACGACGCCGTTGGGCATGGCCAACGGGATCGGTACGCCGACTGTGCCGTACCGGGTGCGCCTGGCCGGGCCGGGCGGCACTCCTCTCGTCTGCGGTACGGGGCTCACGCTGGGTGCCGACGAGGCCCTCGAACGGCTTGTCGGCCCACTGGACACCCTGATCGTCTCCGGTGGCGTCGGTTTCGAGCGGGCGGCGGCCGACTCGCGGCTCGTGGCACACGTGCGCCGGCTGGCGAAGGAGAGCCGCCGCGTGGCATCGGTGTGCACCGGGGCGGCGGTCCTGGCCGCCGCCGGGCTGCTCGACGGGCGACGGGCGACCACGCACTGGCGGTATGCGCGTGCACTCGCCGACGAGAACCCGCAGGTCACGTTCGACCCCGCGCCGATCTACGTTCGCGACGGCAACGTCTACACGGCGGCGGGAGTCACCAGCGCCCTGGACCTCACGCTGGCCTTCATCGAGGAGGACCACGGACCGGACCTGGCCCGACAGGTGGCCCGGGACCTGGTCGTCTACCTGCAACGGCCCGGCAGTCAAGCGCAGATGAGCCTGTTCACGTCCGCCCCCGTTCCGCGTGACGAGGTGACCAGGGGAATTGTGGAGCACATCGCGGCGCACCCGGGCGCCGATTTGAGTACGAAGGCGCTCGCCGCGCGGGCAGGGGTGACACCACGGCATCTCACCCGGCTGTTCACGCATCACCTGGGGCAGGCACCGGCCCGCTACGTCCGTCTCGCCCGGGCGGAGGTCGCGGCGCAGTTGCTCACTTCCACCGCCCTGCCGCTGGAGGCCGTGGCGGACCGATGCGGGTTCGGCAGCGCGGAGGCGATGCGGCAGGCGTTCACACGCCGGTTTGGGATCTCGCCCTCGCGCTACCGGAACGCAGCGCGGAAGGCGGAGTGACGCGGCTCGGCGGCCCCGCACCCTCACGCCGCCGTACGCCCGGTGACGCCGTTCACGCCACTCGGGCGGCGGGTGGGTGCAGGGCGGCGAATTCCCGCGGCGCCGACGGGTCGATCGACAGATCCAGCTGCGCCGGGGCGGACCGCCCCGGCGCGTATCTGAGGAGGTCGCCGCCGGCGAAGCGATCCCCGCGCCGTAGGCGCAGACCGCGGCCTCGGCCGGGCCGCACCTGCCTGGTCAGGCGCAGCAGTGGGAGGACGGCGACGTAGGCGGACGAGGGAGTTATCGAGACTTCCTCACCACCATGGGCGGCAGTGGTGCGTCGGCGTACTACGGGCTGATCCCGTTGCAGGACTGCACGCTCTTCACGATGGATTCCAGAGGTGCCGGCACCGGCCCGAGAGGATTCAGCCGGGCCTGTCGCCCCACCCGCCGTGGCGACCTGTTCCTGCACGTCATCGAACGCGGGTGCAGCGACCTCGTCCTCATGGGCATCACCGGCCCTCTCACGGGACGCATGCAGCGCCGACGGCTTCTGGGGCCCGAACGTCTCTTCGGCCCCGGACTTCCTCGCCTGGTATGAACGATGGCTCGACCACATGGCTGCCGGACAGGACAACCGGGCTCTGGAGCTCACCTCACCCCGGCTCCGAGCACATCCGATGCGGCAGCGGCTCGCGCACTCACCGTGAACGCACCACACCGCCCGAGCCGAGATCCTTGAGGAACTGTCGTTGGCCGTCCAGGAATCCGTCCGCGAAGAGCGAGCGGGGCGTGAAGAGCGCAGTGAGCGTGATCTTGAGGTCCGACCGCTCGATGGACTGCTTGAGAAATGAATGGGTCGCGTCCGGGTAGCGCTCGGCGGTCAATACACCGCCCGGGTCCAGCACCTCGCGGTAGACGCGCTCCGTGTCGGCGGTGTCCACGTTCATGTCATGACCCGCGAGGGCCAGCAGCACCGGTACGCCGCGCAGGGCGCGGAGGTCTTGCGTGGCGTCCGCGGTGTAGTTCTTGGAGATGAAGTCCCAGCGATCGGCGGTCATGCCGTCCGCGTCGCCGTCCATGGCCCTGACGTACTCCTCGAAGGTCGCGTGGCGTTCCAGCAGCCGTCGGGTGGTGTCGCTCTTGGCGATCGCCGCGCTGGTACGGCTCGCTGACGCTCCGTCGGCGCGCAGTTCGGCGAGGAGGTGGTAGCGGCCCTGCCGGAGCCAGTTGATCGCGGGCGAGACGGCGATGACGAAGCTCACGGGCGTCTTGGCTGCGACCTTCGGCAGGACCCAGCCTGCCTGGCTGGCGCCCCAGAGCCCGATCCGGTCGCCGTCGATGTCGGGGCGGGCGCGCGCCCAGGCGATGGCGGCGGCCACCTCGTCGGCCCGGTCGTCCATGGACTGGCCGAGCCAGTTCCCCGGCGCGCCCGCGACGCCGGGCTTGTCCCAGGACAGGGAGGCGTAGCCGGCTTTGGCGTTCGCTTCCCACAGGGGTTTGTACCCGTCGTCATGGGTGGCGTCGACGGGGCCGTCGCCGTGGACGTACACGACCAGGCCGTGGTGCTTGCGGCCGTCCTTGGGGGTGGCCAGTACTGCGTTGAGGGTGTGGCCGCCGTGGCGGATCGACACCCGCTGCTCGTCCATGGCGTAGGAGTGCTGCCACAGCACCACACCGACGAGACCGGTGGCCACGACCAGGGTGGTGACCAGTGACCACACGGCTGTGCGGAGCCCGCGCCGTCGGGGCTGGAGCTGTGGATGCATGGGACTGACCGCCTCTGTTCGGATGAGCCAAGAAACTATCAGCACAAGCACGGTCGTTGGAAGAATGATAGTTTTGAGCTCGGGTTGCAGTGACGAAGGAGGGCACGGCATGGGAGTGGACACGACGGACACCGGCGCCGGACCGGTGGTGGTCAGGCGGGGCCTTCCGGCCGGCGCCGAGCGGCGGGCGGCCGAGATGTACTGGGACGCCTTCGGCCGCAAGCTCGGCCCTGCGCTGAATCCGCCGGACAAGGCGGTGCCCTTCATCGCCGCCCACCTGAACGCCGACCGCGCGGTGTGCGCGCTCCTGGACGGGCAGCTCGTCGGCCTCGCCGGCTACCAGCTCGGCGGCCGTGCCCTCACCGGGGGGTCGGCCTGCGCCGTACTGCGCGCATACGGACACCTGCGGGGGCTGCCCAGACTTCTGCTGCTCGCCCTGTTCGAACGCCACGCGGCCCCCGGCCAGCTCGTCATGGACGGCATCGCCGTGGACCCGGGCATGCGCGGGCGTGGCGTCGGCAGTCTGCTCATCGAGGAAGTGGCCGCCGTCGCGGCGGAGCAGCACTGCCGGGAGATCAGACTGGATGTGATCGACACCAATCCGCGCGCCCGGGCCCTGTACGAGCGACGCGGCTTCACGGCCACGCGGACCGAACGCACGCCGTACCTGCGCGGGCTGCTGGGGTTCGGCGCGGTGACCACCATGCGTCGCGCCGTGGGAACGGGAAGGGCGAGAGAACTGTGAGCGCCGAGGCGGACCCCGTCGAGGTCCCCACCCGCATGCTCGTCCACGCGCTGATCCGCGAGGACGGCACCGTCGGCGCGGACGAGCTCTACACCGTCGCCAACACCCTGGGCATGAGCGACCAGCAGGTGCGGCTGTGCGTCAAACGCCTCGTGGCCGAGGGCCGGTTCACCCACGAGGGCCGCGGCCGCAAGGCGGAGTTGCACGCGACCGCGGACACCACACGTGCCCTGGCTCCCCGTGCGGACTTCCTCCGGCACGCTTTCCGGCAGGACGCCGGGCTCGCGCCCTGGGACGGTGTCTGGCACCTGGCCGCCTTCGCGGTGCCCGAATCGGCGCGCACGGCCCGGGACGCACTGCGTGAGACGCTCGTCCACCTCGGCGGCGCCCCGCTCCAGGGCGGACTGTACGTCTGCGCCAACGCCTGGGAGCCGTACGTCGAAGAAGCGGCCCACCGCCTCGGCGCCCATGGCGCGCTCACCCTTCTCACCACGACCGACCTGCGCAAGGGCGACGCCCGAGAGCCCGTCGAACTCGCCCGCCGCCTGTGGCCCCTGCAGGAGATCGCCGACCGCTACCACCGTCTCAGCCGCATCACCCGGCCCCGCCTGGCCCGGCTCACCGGCCGTGCCCCACTCTCCCCGCCCGCACTCCTCACCATCGCGGTCGAGCTTGCCGCTGAACTGACCCGCGCCATGGAGCCCGACCCGCTGTTGCCGCCTCAGCTCCTGCCCCGGCCCTGGCCCGGCACCCAGGCCCGGGAGCTCGTGGCCCGGTGCTGGGCGGTCCTGCACGAACGAGAAGGCGGCGAGGCCCGCCCAGCCCTCTTCCGCCTCTACGCCGACATCACCCGGGAAGCTGCAGCCCGGGCCCGTCGCTGAAGAAGGACAGAGGGCGTGCACTTCCATTCGCACCGGCCGGTGCATTCGCCGGGGGTACGCCGATGCCTCCGAGACCGACCGGTCACCCGCCCGGCCACCCGGGGTCAGCGCAGGCCGTGGAGGAGCAGGCGGGGCATTGCCCGCAGGAGCGCGGCCGCGGCCAGCCCGATGGCCGCGCCGGCCGCGACGTCGGTGGGGTAGTGCGCGCCGCTGTGCACCCTCTCGACCGCCACCATCACGGTCGGTACGCAGCATGCGGCGCCCGCCCACGGCCATGTGGGCGCGATGGCCGCGGTGAACGCCACGGCGGCGGCGGTGTGGCCGGAGGGGAAGGAGGAGCTGTCAGGGCGGTCCTGGACGTCCGAGTGCGGGATCCACTCCTTGGGTGGGCGGCGCCGCTCGATGAGCTGTTTCACCACTCCGTTGGACAGCAGCTCCGCCAACGCCATGGCCGTGATCCCGGCGGCGGCCGCCTTGCGGCCGCGCCGGCCCCCGCCGGCCGCCATCACCCCCGCGGCCGCCCACCACAGCTTCGTGTGCTCGACCGCCTCCTCGACCGGAGGCAGGAGCCGGCGCGCCCAGGCGGAGTCCCATGCGGCCATCCGCTGGGTCAGGCGATGATCGGCGCCGCGCAGCGACGCCAGGATGTCCATGTTCCCCAGGCTTCCCCCACCTGCGGCGCCGCATGCCCTGCTCATGCCAGGCGGCGGCGGTCCTCGTCACTCCACTTACGGGTGTCCCGGGGCTCGACGTAGGGCTCCTCGTCCTCGGGGTGGCCGCCGGCGATGGCGCGCTGGCGGACCATCTCGGCGTCGAACTCCAGGCCGAGGAGGATGGCCAGGTTGGTGATCCACAGCCAGATCAAGAAGACGATCACTCCGGCGAGGGTGCCGTACGTCTTGTTGTACGAGCCGAAGTTCGCCACGTAGAACGCGAAGCCCGCGGAGGCGATCATCCAGATCACCAGTGCCAGGAAGCTCCCGGGGGTGATCCACTTGAAGCCGCGGCCCTTGGCGTTCGGCGCCGCCCAGTACAGGATCGCAATCATGATCGTGACCAGCAGGACCAGGACCGGCCACTTCGCGATCGACCACACCGTCATCGCCGTGTCACCGACCCCGAGAGCGGCTCCCGCCTGCCGGGCCAGACTGCCGGTGAAGATCACGATCAGTGCACTGGCCACCGCGAGGATCATCAGTGTGATCGTCAGCGCCAGCCGTAGCGGCAGGACCTTCCACACCGGCCGGCCCTCGGGCATGTCGTAGACGGCGTTCGAGGTGCGGATGAACGCGGCGACGTAACCGGAGGCCGACCAGATCGCCACGGCCAGGCCGACGATCGCCACGAGCGAGCCGATACCGGCGTTCCCCTGCAGCTGCTGGACCGCATTGCTGATCACATCGCGTGCGGAGCCGGGCGTCAGCTTCTGCAGGTTGTCCAGCACCTGCTTGGTCGCCGACTCTCCGGCGATACCCAGCAGCGATACCAGCACCAGCAGAGCCGGGAAGAGGGCAAGCACCCCGTAGTAGGTCAAGGCGGCGGCCCGGTCGGCCAGCTCGTCGTCCTTGAACTCCTTCAGCGTGCCGCGCAGCGTCGCCGTCCACGAGTGTTTGGGCATGTCCGACAACCGGTCCGGAGCCCGCTCTTCCACCTGCCCGTCCGGTCCCGCGCCCTCGGTCCGATCCGTCCCCCGCGGCCGGGGGGTGCCGCCGGGCTCTCGTTTCGGTGTATGTGTCATACCCGGCGGCTTTCCTCTCCCGCGCGTCTCATGCACCAACCGCCGGTCCAGCCGGTTCCGGGTGGCCGGCGGGGCAGTCCGCGGTGCGCCGGGCGACCGAAAGCGGCCTCTCACCTGCGGTTGAGCGGCCCCCATACGCCCTGCTGCTGGTGGATCTCCTCCTCCGCCTCCGTGATCACCTTCTGATCGACCCACCCGAGGGGCTCCACGTCCCGCACGAGAGGCTCGTTGTCGGGTCCGCGCCCGGCCTCGGTGCCCACAAGCAGCCAGGGCCTGACCCGGGTGTCCTTGACACGCGGCAAGTGCGAGTAGTCGTACAGGCGTCGCGCGGCCCATGTGCGCAGCGGCCGCTCTCCCCACCAGTCCTCGACGTCCATGGGGTTCGCCGACAGGCCCGGCAGTTCGATGCCGGTGAGCGCGTCCCGGCTCGACGGCTCACACGAGAGATCGAGCTGCGGGCCCATCGACCAGCGCACATACAGTCCCCGTCGGCCGGTGAGCAGCGCCGTCAGTTCGTCCAGCGACCCGATGACCGCCATCGACCAGTCCCGAACCCCGTCCATACGCGGCGGCTACCCAGCTCTGCGCCGGATAGCGGCAGAGCCTTTCCGGACCGCCTGGTCCGCTTTGAGGATCACGGCGCGGGCGGAAGGCGCACGGCGGCGCCATCCCGGCGGAGCGTGCGGGCGCCGACGGGCGGAGCAGTTCTGCGCCCTCGGGCACAACACCGACGCGTACAAGCGAGCGCGTTCCCGCTGCGGGGCGGATGTCAGCCTTCGACGCCCGTGGAGCTGTGGGTCGGTGCCGACCGGTTTGGACTCAGGAGAGCCGCGCTGGACCAGCCCCACGGTGCCGAAGATGAACAGGAAGAACTGGAGGAACTCCGACTGCCAGTTCTCGGTGACGTCCACGGCGAAGTCCGATGACATCAGGTACTCGCCCAGGCCGACACTTCGACACCGTCCACCGCGTCCGACGCCGGGAGCTCATGGGTTTCCAATGCCTTCGCGCAGCTCTGCTTCTCGTCCTGCTCCACAGCCGCCCGGGTCTCCGGCGCCGGCAGGTCGCACGCCTTCGCGAAATCCCTTTCCGCCACGGCCCGTTCGAAGAGGAGCCCCGCATCCCGGGCGCCGTCCACGCGCACGGCGAACGCCCCACACCCGGACGCGAGCTCGCCTGCCCTCCCCGTACATCTGCGACTTCGCCGGCATGCCGGGGGCCGTGGGCGGAGTCGTCCGGGCCGGCGGCAATTCGCCGATCCGAGGGCAGAACCGCGTCGTCAGAGGTCTGTGGCCGGTGAAGCTCGCCAGGACGGCGGGAAGCCGGCGGTGTGCATCACGCGGCTGCTCCGCGGGCAGTCGCAGGGCATGAAGCGATTCCCCGATGCGAGCAGCTACTGGATGCAGACGGTCGAGATGCCCGCCTTTCGGTCCCTCGCGGCGCCGGCGCAGGCGGACGTAGTCGTGATCGGCGCAGGTATCGCAGGTCTCAGCACCGCCTGGGAACTTTCCCGCGCGGGCCGCCACGTCATCGTCCTCGAAGCGGGCCGGATCGCGGCCGGTGTGACCGGTCATACGACAGGCAAGGTCACCGCTCTGCACACGAGCATCTACAGTCAGCTGCGCTCACAGCACGGGGAGGAGGCCGCCGGCCTCTACGCCACCTCCCAGAGCGCCGCGCTCCACCACCTCCTGGAGGTGGCAGCGGAACTCGATGTCGACTGCGAGCTCGAACGGCGTCCCGCCTTCACCTATTGCGAGGACCCCGAGGGAGTGCAGGCACTGCGTACGGAGGCGCAGGCAGCCCGGGAGGCGGGGCTGAGCGCAGACTTCGTCACCGCTACCGGCCTGCCCTATCCGGTGGCGGGTGCCGTCAGGGTCGACGGCCAGGCTCAGTTCCACCCTCTGAAGTACCTGCGCGCCCTCGCCGACGACCTCACCGCGCGCGGCGGGCAGATCTACGAGGGCACCCGTGTCACCGAGCTCGACGAGGGCGAGCCCTGCCGGCTCACCACGGAGTCGGGAGAAACCGTCACTGCCCGGCACGTGGTCGTCGCAACGCACCACCCCGTCTTCGACCACGCCCTGCTGTCGACACGCCTCACGCAGCACCGCGACCTCGTCATCGCCGGCCCCATCCCCGCAGGCCTCGACCCGGCCGGCATGTACATCACGAGCGAGGACGGCAAGCGATCCGTACGCACCGCGCCCGGACCCGACGGTGAGAGGCTGCTGATCGTCACCGGGGAAGCCTTCACGCCGGGCGCCGGCGAAGACACCGAGGCCCGGTACGCCCGTCTCCAGTCCTGGGCCGAGCAGCGGTTCCCCAGCTTCAAGACCACTCATCGGTGGGCGGCCCAGGACAACAGTGCCACCGACACCATCCCCCTGATCGGGCCCATGCGCCCCGGAAACCAGAACGTCTACACCGCCACCGGGTTCGCGGGATGGGGCATGACCGGAGGCGTGCTGGCCGGCCGGCTCCTCGCCTCCTTGATCACCGCAGCCCCCCGCCCGGCATGGGCCGAGTTCTACGATCCCCGCCGCCTGGGATCGGCCGCCCGGACCGCCCCCGCATTCCTCAAAGCACAGTGGGACACCGGCAAGCACTTCGTGAAAGGCCGCCTCGACTCCCTGGGAGACGGCACGAACGGCCCGTGTGCCGCCCTGCGCCCCGGCGAGGGCACCGTAGTACGCGCCCACGGCAGGCCCTGTGCCGTCCACCGCGACGAGCAGGGCGAACTGCACGCGGTCTCCGCCGTCTGCACGCACCTCGGCTGCATCGTCGCCTTCAACAATGCAGAGCGGACGTGGGAGTGCCCCTGCCACGGGTCCCGGTTCGCCCTCGACGGCGAGGTCCTCCAGGGTCCCGCACTCCACCCGCTGGAACAGCAGGACACAGACGGGCTCTGACCCTCGACCGGGACGAACGCCCGGCGAGGTGGTGCGTTCGGCCCCAGCGATGATGTCGCCCGGCAGCTCGCGGAGGCTGGCCCAGAACCTCGCCGTCACGACCGCCACCGAGCTCCTGGCCAGGGAGTGTCGTCGAAGTAGCGTCGGCCGCCAGTAGACCGGACGGAACTCGTCGGCCAGCTCCAGCAGCTCAGGACCGAGCCGAGCGCATCGTTCACAGGTGTGCCGGACGGCTGCCGCGGGTCTACCGCGATCGTGATGCGGCGGCTGTCCGGCCCACGGGGCTTCCCCCGGCCCGTGCCCCGGCGGTTCGGCGGGCTGCGGCCCGATCCTGCAGGCTGCTGCGGCGCAGCAGGCTGGTGGATGTGCAGCGCGGTTTCCCGTTGATGTCGGGGGGCGGGTACAGGCCGTCGATGAGGTCGAGGAGGCGGCGGGGCTGTGGCTGCCAGTTGTAGGCGAAGAACGCGATGCCGCGTCCGTTGAGACGGCGGGCGAATTCGAGGAGGCCGTCCAGGCCGGTGACGTCGATGAAGCTCAGGCGCCGCATGTCGCAGGCCACGACGGTGACGCCGTCGTCGAGGTCGGCCAACGTCTCGTCGAGAGCGGATCGGGTGTGCAGGTCGAGCTCACCGGCAGGGGTGAGGTGCACGGTCGGCCCGTAGCGCCTCATCGGCATGCGGAAGTCCATGTCGTCTCACCTCGCCATGATCGGCTGGTTCGATGCGCTCCCGCCCGATTTTCGGGCGGGAGCGACCCGCGCCGGTCCCGGGGTGCCCGGAGCCGGGCAGCCCGGGACGCTCGGGTCGGTCAGGCAGCGTGCTGCTGCGGGCGCAGGTCTGCTTGCCCGAAGAGGAGGGCGTAGCCGTCGGGGAGTTGGTGGAGGATGCGGGCGAGGAGGTCGGGTCCGGCGAGGCGGGCGGCGACGGCGAGGACGGCTCCGGTGTCCCAGCGGGCGACGGCGGGGGTGGTGCCGGATCGTGCGGCGATGTCTTTGACGAAGCCCCAGCCGGTGGGGTGTTCGGTGTCGGGGATCTGGGCGGTCAGGGTGAGGGCGGCCTCGACGGGCAGGGCCTGTGCGAGGTCGACGCGTTCGTCTCCGGTGATCTGCCGGCCGAGGGCGGCCAGGACGGTGCGGACGGCTTCCTCGGCGCGTTCGCGGGTGGGGTAGGCGCCTTCGTAGCGCACGCGTTCCAGCATCCGGTCGAACGTCGTGGCGGGCGGGGCCTGGTTCGGTCGAGGCTGGTCGTACATGGTGCTGCGGCTCTCTCATGCAGGGCCCGTTCGGGCGGGCGGCGTCAGGTGGGCCGGGGGTGGCCGAAGAGGAGGTCGTAGCCGGGTGGGAGCTGGAGCAGGACCTCGCGGGTGAGGTCCT
>NZ_JBEZYV010000048.1:0-43570 GCF_040638905.1 Streptomyces virginiae
TCCGCGCGCCCGGCGCCGACGCGTGCACGGGCCCTGCTCAGGGCACCAGCACGCGCTCCGGTGCCTGCGCCCCCGGGCCGGGCCGCGGCGCCGCCGGCCGCGGCCGCGCCGGCCACCACAGCGACCGGCCCAGCAGCACCGCGCACGCCGGCACCAGGACGATCGACAGCACGAACGCGGAGAGCAGGATCCCGAGCCCGGTCGCGAAGCCGATCTGCTGCGTGGCCGCGACCGGGTTGACCGCGAGGCTGCCGAAGGAAGCGGCCAGCACCAGCCCCGCCGTCGCCACGGCCGGCGCGGTGTGCCGCACCGCCCGGGCCACCGCTTCCGGGGCCGGACCGGGCCGCTCCATCTCCTCCCGGATCCGGTCGGTCACCAGGATGTTGTAGTCGGTGCCCAGCGCCACCACGAACAGGAACAGCACCAGAGGCAGCGTGAAGGCCACGCCCGGCTGGTCCAGCCCGTGCTGGAAGACGAGCGTCGCGGCACCCAGCGTGGCGGCGAACCCCAGCCCCACCGCCAGCATCAGGATCAGCGGGGCGAGCAGGCTCCGCAGCAGCAGGAAGAGGATGAGCGCGATCAGGACCGCCGCGACCGGGAACACCAGCCGCAGGTCCTCGTCCACGGCGGTCGAGACGTCGGCGAACACCGCCGCGGTACCGCCCACATGTGCCTCGGTGCCGTCCGGCCGGTGCGCGGACACCGCGTCGCGGACCGCGCCGGAGGCCAGGTCGCGGGCCTCCTGGCCGTGCGGATCGGCGTTCGGGAACAGGTCGATGCGCGCCGCCAGGCGGTCCTCGCTCAGCACCGTCGGGGCGACCTGTCCCACCCCCTCCACCCGCGAGAGCGTCCCGGACAGGGCGTCGACCCGGCCGGCGGTGAGCGGCGCGCCGTCCGACGCGGTGACGTAGACGCTGATCGGGTCCGACACGCCCGCCGGCATCGCCCGGGAGATCTCGCCCGCGGTGGCCGCGGCGGCCGTCCGCTCACCGCCCGCGCCGCCCGACCCGTAGTCCATCCGCATGCCGGCCATGCCCGCGGCGAGCGCGCCCAGCAGCACCACGGAGCCGAGGGCCGCCGTGAGGGGCCGCTTGACCAGCCAGGCTCCCAGTCGGCCCGCCGAACCGCCGCGGGGCTCGCGCCGGTGGGCCCGCGAGGGCCAGAACATCCTGCGCCCCGTGACGGCGAGCAGGGCCGGCATGAAGGTGAGGCTGCCGAACAGCATCACCAGCACCGACACGGCGATGGCCGGACCGAGCACCCGGAACTGCCCGAAGGAGGCCACGCCGAGCGTGGCGAACGCCGCGACGATCGTCAGCGCCGCCGACGTCACCGCCGTACCCACACGCCCGGAGACCTCGTCGGCCACGGCACGCGCCGGCTGCTCGGGGCGCCGGCGCAACTGCTCGCGGAAGCGGAACAGCAGGAAGAGGAAGTAGTCGATGCCGATGCCGACCAGTACGACGCTGATCAGCTGCGGGGTGGACGGGTCGAGGGTGATGCCGGTCAGCATCGCGACGCCGACCACCGTGCCCGTCGCGGCACCGCCGATGACGGACACGACGATCAGCGGCAGCAGCGCGGCGAGCACGCTGCGGAACACCAGCACGTGCAGCAGCACGATGACGCCGAGCATCACGATGCCGATCACCCGGGACCGGGTCTCCTCGGCGTCGAGGCCGTCGACGGTGGAGGCGAGCCCGCCCGTGTAACCGGTCCGGAACCCGGCCTCGGCGAACCCGGCCCGGGCGTGCTCGCGGAAGGCCCGGTAGGTGTCCTGCAGTCCCGGGTCCTGGGGGTTGCCCTGCAACTCCACGGACAGCAGCCGGAAGCCCCGGTCGGGGGCCGTCATGGCCGGGACGACCTTCGGGGTCTGCGAGTGGTCCTGGGCGAACGGCGTCTCCTCCTCGGGCTTCGGCATGGCCACCCGGTGGCGGCCCAGCTCCGCGGCCTCCTCGTCGATGCGGCGTTCGTCGGCCCCGCTCAGCGGCGCGCCGTCCGGCCGGGCCACCAGCACGGTCAGCGTGTTGGCGTCCGGTTCCACCCCGAACCGCTCCTCGGCGACCTTCAGGGCCGCCGCCGAGTCGTAGGTCGAGGGCAGGAAATCGCCGGTGTTGCTCTGGGTGGCGCGGAAGACCAGCGCCTGCCCCAGGATCGTCAGGGCGATGCCGAGCACGGCCCACAGGGCGATCACCTTCCACGGATTCCTCGTCGAGAACCCGGTCAGGGCGCGGATCACGTGACTCCTCAGGTCAGTGGTGCGGACCGGGGGTTCCCGGCCCGACTCCAGACCACCAGGCGGGGGCCGTGCGATCGTCGCCGTACGGGAGGAACCGCACCCCGGGAGCAGGGTCCGGGCCGCGGCCCCGACCAGGACCCCGGTCCTGGTCGGCAACCGGCCCACGGGACGGCGGCACCGGTCGGCCGGACTGCCAGAATGGATCGAGAGGAACCGGCACGAACCGCCCCCGCACCGGCGGGGAGCAGGCCGGCGGGGGAGGGCCGGCAGGGATGAACAAGGGCGCGACGAACAAGGGCGCGACGAACAGGGGCGTGACGAACAGGGGCACGACGAACAAGGGCGCCGACAGGCTGCGCTGGACACGCAACGACGCACTGGTGGCCATCGGGGCCGCCGCCGTGGACCTGCTGGGCTTCTCGGTCGGCACCCGGTCAGAAGGCATGTCCCTCACCCTCTCGGCGGTCTGCGCCCTCGTGGCGGCCGCCATGTGCCTGCTTGCCCGCCGCAGCCGACCGGTCGCCGTGCTCGCGGCGGTGCTGCTCCTCGGGATCGTTCCCAACATGGCCGTCCCGGACGTCTCTCCGCACTTCCCGCTCGGCCTCGCGGTCGCCCTCTACTCGGTGGTCCGGTTCAGCCGGCCCGCCGTCGCGGCGGCGGCCGTCGCGGCGACCGTGCCGCTGGCCTCGGCGGGCCTGGGCGGCATGCTCGTCTCCTCCGGCTGGTCCCTCGTCGCCAACGCGGCGGCCGCGGCCCTGGTCGCCGGCGCCGCCCTGGTCATCAACCGCTGGCAGCGGGAGGTAGCAGCCAACCACGTCCTCCAGGCCGAGCGCGCGGTCGCCGAGGAACGCCGCCGGATCGCCCGGGAACTGCACGACATCGTCGCCCACCACATCACCGCCATGCAGCTGATGGCGGGCGGCGCGCGCGCCAACCTGGCGCACGACACCGAGGCGGCCCGCGAGGCCCTCGTCACCCTGGAGGACTCGGGCCGCATCGCACTGCGTGAGATGCGCCAACTCCTGGACGTCCTGCGGGCCGGGGAGGAAGCGGACGAAGCCCCGCCGCCGCCGCAGCCCGGAGCCGCGGACCTTGAGCGGATCGTCACCGAGTCACGGCTGGCCGGAACGGAGACGGAGTTCACCGTCGAGGGGCCCGTGCGCCCGCTGCCGCCCAGCGTCGGCCTCACCCTCTTCCGCATCGTCCAGGAGGCGTTGACCAACACCCGCAAGCACGCCGGGGAGGCGCGTGCCCACGTACGGCTGACGTACCGCTCGGACGAGGTCTGTGTCGAGGTGTGCGACGACGGGGCCGGTGCACCGCCGCCGGTCGCCCGGCCCGCCGAGGGCAGCGGGTACGGTCTGATCGGAATGCACGAACGCGTGGCCCTCCAGGGCGGAACCCTGGAGGCGGCCGCAGGCGTCGGCGGCGGATTCCGGGTGGCGGCACGCCTCCCGGTCCCGGCGGGGCGGGGCGGCGGGGGAGGGGAACGACACCGATGATCCGTGTGCTCATAGCCGACGACCAGCCGCTGGTACGGCGGGGCCTAGCCCTGATCCTCGGCCCGGACCCGGAGTTCGAGGTGGTGGGCGAGGCCGAGGACGGCGCCCGCGCCGTGGTGCTCGCCGGGGAACTGCGGCCCGACGTGGTCGTCATGGACATCCGGATGCCCGTCCTCGACGGCGTCCAGGCCACCGCGGAGCTGGCGCGGACCCTCCCCGACGTCCGCGTCCTGGCGCTCAGCACCTTCGACATGGACGAGTACGTGGTCGCCGCCCTGCGCGCCGGAGCGTACGGCTTCCTCCCCAAGGACGTCTCCCCGGAGGAACTCGGGGCCGCGGTCCGCATCGTGCACGCCGGCGAGGCGGCCGTCGCACCCCGACTGCTCACCCGGCTGCTCTCCGCCTACGTACGGACCCCCGTGCCGGCCGCCCGTCCGTCCACGGCGGCCGCGGTGCCGCCCGACATGACCCCGCGCGAGCGGGAGATCTGGCAGCTCCTGGCCTCCGGCCTGGACAATGCGGAGATCGCCGCGGACCTGGACATCAGCGTCTCCACGGTCAAGAACCACATCACCGGCATCTTCGGCAAGCTGGGCGTCCGGGACCGCGCCCAGGCGGTGATCGCGGCCTACGAATCGGGGCTGGTGGAGGCCGGTAGCGGGAGCGGTTGATCACAAAGTGCCCGCAAGAGGACCGGAATCCTCCTGGTGACCGTACCTCTGACCAGCCAGAACACTGGATGATTCGCCCGTGCGGAGTGGGCCTCCTCCATGGCACAGTGCGATCAGCCCAACCGCACGAGCAGGGAGCCTCCATGCGCGATCCGCACGTCACGCCGCTCGCGGCCGCCCCCGTGCGTTCGCCGGGGCCGGGCCCCTTGCCCGGCTGTCCGGTGTGCGGCGGCGTGCCGGAACGCATCTCCTGGCGCCAGCGCCCGGAAGAGCCGGTGCTGCTGGTCTTCGACCCCTGCGGCCACCGCTGGAGCACCCCCGCCCCGCCGGTCCTCGCCGTCACCCCGCCGCGGACACACGGTCACGCCGACGCGGGCTGAGCCGACGCCGGCGTGACCTGTGGTCAGGCAGGTGAGGTGGTCAGTCGGTGAACACCTGCACGATCCGGTCGCCCGAAACCGCGACGCCCGTCTTGGTGAAGCTGCAGTTCTTGATGTTGGGGGCGTGCCACGAACTCTTCAGCCAGCCGTCGACGTGGGCCTTCTCGTCGCCCGAACCCCAGGCGATGTTCTCGGCGTACGCGTTGAACGTCGCCCCGGCCTTCTTCAGCCGGTCCGGGATGGTGGAGCCGTCCGAGCCCGTGTGGGAGGTGGTCGTGTCGTTGGCGTATTCCTGGGCCGCGGCCTGAACCTTGGGGTCGCTCGTCAGCGGCGCGCAACCCGCGTCCTTGCGGGCCTGGTTGACGAGTTCGAGGACCTTGTTGGGGTCGGCCTGGAGCGGAACGGCGGCGCGCGTGCCCACAGTCGCGGGCTCCGCGGCGGCAGCCGCTCCGGCGCCGATGGCGCCCCCGAGCACCAGCAGCGAGGACGCACACACCGCGGTGCACCCGCGCCGTACCCGGCCGGATCCGAAAGCCATGGGATTACCTTCCTTCTCGACGAGAAGCGGCAGACGCGGCGAACGCCGCCGCCGGTCACCCCCATCCCTGCCGATTGTCCGCCGCACCCCACCCGCCCGCATCTCCCGGCCGGAAATCACCAGGTCAGACGGGTCGGGCGGCGGGGCGGGGGACGGCGACCGCCTCGGCGGGGAGGCGGAGGCCCGCCGGGGCGGTGAGCGCACCGCGCAGGACGGTGTCCCGGCCCGTCCGGGCGGGCACCGCACGCAGGGGCCAGGCGTGCGTCGCGACCCAGGACAGGGCGTCGGAGACCGAGTTGAGGCCCTGCCCGCCGAGCGGGCTGCACAAAGGGGGCGGCGTCCCCGATCACGACATCGAACGGTGTACGCGCACGCCCGCGCACTCGGCCTCCGCCGCGAGCAGCCCCTCGCTGACGCGCTGCGGGTCCGTCAGGATGTACCGGTACGGGGAGCGCAGCCGCGCCAGGTCGAAGCCGCCCGGGCCGGCCCGGGCGGCCCGGCCGGGCACCAGCGCGATGTCTGGTGCTCCGGCGGCGTGCTGGTGCGCCCGGACGACGGTGGAGTCGACGGAGACGGTCCAGTCGATGTCGTCGGCGGCGTCCGCCGCGGCCAGGCTCCGTTCCCAGGTGCCGTCGACAGTCCGTCTGACTGGCCGGTTGGGGTGGCCGGCCCACCGTCGTCCACGGACCGGATCGGCCGGCATCAGCGGCTCGATCCGGTCCCTCAGCGCATCAGTGATCACTCATCGGACAGACACATCGGATCAACCCGTCAAAGACACACGCTTCAGGGGGTGTCCGGCGGTGACGGTGGTCAGGGGTTGAGGACTACGAGCTGCCGGGTCGCGCGGGTCATCGCGACATAGCGGTCGACCGCCCCCTCGACGCCCTCGCCGAACCGGTCGGGGTCGACGAGGACGACCAGGTCGAACTCCAGCCCCTTCGACAGCGTCGGGGTCAGCGACCGGACACGGGACGTCGGCCGGAAGGTGGGGTCGCCGATGACGCAGGCGATGCCTTCGGGGTGTTCGGCCAGCCAGTCATCGAGGACCGTCCGCAGGTCGGTGACGGATCCGTGGACGACGGGGATGCCGCTGCTGCGGATGGACGTCGGCACGTTGGCGTCGGGGAGCGCGGCGCGGATGGCCGGCTCGGCGGCCGCCATGACCTCCTCCGGGGTGCGGTAGTTGATGCTCAGGGAAGCCACCGTGATCCGGTCGAGCCCGACCCGTTCGAGCCGTTCCCGCCAGGACTCCGTGAAGCCGTGCCGGGCCTGGGCCCGGTCGCCGACGATCGTGAAGCTCCGCGACGGGCAGCGGGCCAGCAGCATCTGCCATTCGGCGTCGGTCAGTTCCTGGGCCTCGTCCACGATGACGTGGGCGAACGGGCCGGCCAGGAGGTCCGGTTCGGCGCTGGACAGCGCGCTCTCGTCGATCAGGGTGTCCTGGAGGTCCCGGCCGTGCAGCATCCCCACCGCGCCCTCGCTCTCGTCGATCACGACGTTCTGCAGCAGACTGTCGATGGCGTCCGCCCGGCGGGCGCGTTCCGCAGCGACGGCGGCCTCGTTGCGGCGCTTGCGGACCGCGGCCTCCGCGTCGCCGAGCCGCTGCCGGGCCGCGTCCAGGAGCGGCAGGTCGGACACCGTCCAGGCGTGGGCGTCCGCCCGCTGCAGCCTGCGTACGTCGTCGGGGCCCAGCCACGGCGCGCACTTGCGCAGGTAGGCGGGCACCGACCACAGGTCCGAGACGAGGTCGGCCGCATCCAGCATCGGCCACGCCCGGTTGAGGGTCCGGACCAGTTCCCGGTCCTGCAGCAGGGACCGCCGCAGCAGCTCCGGCGGAACGTCGTGCCCTTCGCCGCCGTCCTCGTGCTTGTCGATGAGGATGGTGAGCAGCTCCTCCTTTATCTGCTCGCGGGCTTCGTTGTGCGGGGTACCCGGTTCCACCGCGTCGAACGCCGCGGCCCAGTCGTCGGCGCTCAGCCAGACGTCGGACCAGTGGCTGGAGACGGTCATCCCCCGGGTGGGCGGCTCCTCGTAGATGCGGACGGCCGCGTCGACCGCCTTCACCAGGTCCGCGGAGGACTTGAGCAGGGCCACGTCCGGGTCGCGTTCCTCCACCGCTGCGGCGCCCTCGGCCACGAGGTCGCGCAGCGTACAGGTCTGCACGCCCTCCTCACCGAGGCTGGGCAGGACGTCGGCGACGTAGGCCAGGTAGGGCTGGTGCGGACCGACGAACAGGACGCCGCCCCGACGGTGGCCGAGACGGGGGTCGGAGTAGAGGAGGTGGGCCGCGCGGTGCAGCGCGACCACGGTCTTGCCCGTGCCGGGGCCGCCGTCGACGACGAGGGCGCCGCGGGACCCCGCGCGGATGACGGCGTCCTGGTCGGCCTGGATGGTGGAGAGCACGTCGCGCATCCGGGCCGACCGGTTGCCGCCCAGGCTGGCGATGAACGCGGACTGGTCGTCGAGCGCCGCGTGCCCTTCGAGCGCGTCGGTGCTGAACACCTCGTCCCAGTAGTCGCTGATCCGGCCACGGGTCCATCGGTACCGGCGCCGGCTCGCCAGCCCCAGCGGGTTGGCGTGGGTCGCCGCGAAGAACGGCTCGGCGGCGGGGGAGCGCCAGTCGAGCAGCAGCCTGCGCCCCGTGCTGTCGGTGAGGCCGAGACGTCCCACGTACACGGGCTCGCCGCCGTCGGCGGGGACGATGCGCCCCAGGCACAGGTCCAGGCCGAAGCGGCGCAGGGTGCGCAGGCGGGCGGTCAGGCGGTGGATCTCGGCGTCCCGGTCCATGGCCTCGCGGCCGATGCCGCCGGGCGCCCTGCGCTCCGCCTCCAGACGGTCGGAGAGTTCGGCGATCGACTGCGCGAGGCTCTCCGAGATGGCCGCGAAGTGCCGCTCGTCGCCGTCGATCAGGGCCGCATCGGCCTTGGGGGAGAGGTGGTCGGGAAGGTCGAACGCGCTGCTGGCCCGCGGAGTGTCCGAGACCGGCTCGACGTCACCGCGCGATTCGTGAACCGGCAAAAACGCATGCACTTCGTGAATCTCCCATTTCTGCAGCTTCTGGCTTCGGTCCGCGATTTTGCCCCAGCACCAGGGTCTTGCCGCAAGCCCCCCGGTGCGCTATAAGTTGAGAGTGGCAAGGAGTGGGTTCACCTCCTTGCCTTTCTCGTCCGCTCTGGACGGCCCCCCTCGTCACCCCCCGGACCGTCACCTCCCCGGCCAGGCCCTCGCCCACCCGCGCGGCACCGTGGCCGACCGTGGCTTCCGCGCACCCACCGGAGGCCGTGGGATGTTCAAAGATGCGTGGTCGGGGGCGACTTCGAGCAGCATCCTTCAAAGAAGCCCGCCGGAGCGCTATCTTGCCGGGAGCATGCCAAAGAGCTGTGTCCGTTTTCCGGACCGCACGAGGAGCTGCCCCATGAGACTGCCGAGCATCCGCAGGAGCCGACGGGTCCCCTTATCCGGCCGGCCGCGCTCACCACGCCGGCGAGCAGGGCGGCGCCTGCGAGCCCCGGGCGCCGCCCTGCTCGCCGCCGCCCTCACCGTCGCGGGCCTGGCCGCGGCCGGACCGCTCGTCGCACCCGCCACCGCGGCTCCCTCCGGGACCACGGCCACCGCGGGCGACGTCACCGGTTTCAGCCGGTCCGGGAACACCTTCACCGTCACGGCCTCCAGCGGCGCCAAAGCCCGGGTGGTCGTCGCCCGCGCCGACATCTTCCGCCTCTGGCTCTCACCAGGCGGTGCCTTCACCGACGACCCGGCCGGCTCCGACCTCGCCGAGACCACCGACTTCGGCTCCGTGCCCGTGAACCACACCGACGCCGGCGCGTACCACCGGATCAGCACGGGCTCCCTCTCCATCCGGGTCTACAAGTCGCCGCTGCGGTTCGCCGTCTACCGCGCCGACAACACCACCCCCGTCTGGCAGGAGACCCGGCCCACCAGCTGGACCGGCGGCCGCACCACGCAGTACCTCGCCCGCGGCGCGGACGAGCAGTTCTACGGCACCGGCCTGCGTCTGGGCGAATGGGCGCTGCGCGACAAGACCGTTCCCATCGCCGTCGACAACAAGTGGCGAGAGAACGACAACGCCAGCCCCGCCCCCTTCTACATGTCCACCAACGGCTACGGCGTGATGCGCAACACCTGGGCGCCGGGCTCCTACGGTTTCAACGCCCCCACCACCCTCACCCACGACGAGAAGCGCTTCGACGCCTGGTACTTCACCGGTGATTCGCCCAAGTCCGTGCTCGACGCCTACACCGACGTCAGCGGAAAGCCGTTCCTGGCACCGATGTGGGGCTTCGAGCTGGGCAACGCCGACTGTTTCAACGCCTCCAATCCCGAATACCAGGGCGACCACGCCCGTCCCCGCCACCAGACCACGCCCGACGTCGTCGGCTACGCGGCCGACGCCCGCGCCGCCGACATGCCCTCGGGCTGGTTCCTCCCCAACGACGGCTACGGCTGCGGCTACACCGCGCCCCTGAAATCGACCGTCGACGCCCTCCGGGCCAAGGGCTTTCAGACCGGCCTGTGGACATCGACCGGCCTCGGCTCCATCGCCGACGAGGTGGGCACCGCCGGCAGCCGCGGCGTGAAGACCGACGTGGCGTGGATCGGCAGCGGCTACAAGTACGCCTTCGACGGCGTGCAGCAGGCCGTCGACGGGATCGAGAAGAACTCCGACGCCCGCCGCTTCGTCTGGACCGTCGACGGCTGGGCGGGCACCCAGCGCAACGCCGTCGTCTGGACGGGCGACACCCACGGCACCTGGGACGACATGCGCTGGCACGTCCCCGCCATCACCGGCGCCGGCCTCTCCGGCCTCAACTACGCCGCCGGCGACGTCGACGGGATCTTCGGCGGCAGCCCGCAGACGTACACCCGCGACCTCCAGTGGAAGGCGTTCACCCCCGCCTTCATGACCATGTCCGGGTGGGGCGCCACCAACCCCGCCGCCGGCTACCACGACAAGCAGCCCTGGCGGTTCGCCGAACCGTACCTGTCGATCAACCGCAAGTACCTCCAGCTGAAGATGCGGCTGATGCCCTACCTGTACACGATGAGCCGCGTCGCCCACGAGACGGGCGTCCCCAGCACCCGCGCCATGGTCCTGGAGTACCCCGACGACCCGGTGGCGCGCTCCAACGCCACCAGCGGCCAGTTCATGGCGGGCGACTCCCTCCTCGTCGCGCCCGTCGTCTCCGACACCACGGTCCGGGACGGAATCCACCTGCCCGCGGGCACCTGGACGGACTACTGGACGGGTCGGACGTACCAGGGCCCCGGCCGCCTCGACGGGTACCGGGCGCCCCTCGACACCCTCCCGTTGTTCGTCAAGGGCGGCGGCATCGTGCCGATGTGGCCGCAGATGAACCACACCGGGGAGAAGCCGGTCTCCACCCTCACCTACGACATCCATCCGCGGGGCGCCTCCTCCTTCAGCCTCTACGAGGACGACGGCCGCACCCGCGCACACCAGTCGGGCGCCTACGCCCGCCAGCGGGTCGACGTCAGCGCCCCGGCGTCCGGCACCGGCACGGTCACCGTCTCCGTGGGCGCCCCCACCGGCAGCTACGCCGGCAAACCGGGCTCCCGCGGCTACGAGTTCACCCTCCACGTGGCCTCCGCGCCCACCGCCCTCACGGTCGACGGAGCCGCCGTGCCGCGCCTGGCGTCCAAGGCCGCCTACGACTCCGCCGCGTCCGGCTGGTTCTTCGACCCGGCGGACCGCGCGGGGATCCTCTGGGTCAAGACCGGTACGAAGGCGGGTGCCTTCACCGTCAAGGCCACCGGCACCGCCGTCCCGGCCGCCGAGGCCCTGCCCCCCTCCTCCGCCCCGATCGACCGGGCGGGCTGGTCCCTGGTCCGCGCCGACAGCCAGGAGACGGCCGCCGAGAACGGCGCGGCCGTGGGCGCCTTCGACGGGAACCCCGCCACGATGTGGCACACTTCCTGGTCCTCCACCGAGCCCGCCCCGCTCCCGCACGAGATCCAGATCGACCTCGGATCCCGCCACACCGTCGACGGCCTCGGCTACCTCCCCCGCCAGGACGGCGGCGTCAACGGCAGGATCGGCGGCTACGAGATCCACGTCTCCGACACCACCGCTGACTGGGGTCCGCCGGCGGCGAGCGGCACCTTCGCCGACACCGCCGCCGCCAAGACCATCGCCCTGCCCCCGAAGACCGGCCGCTACCTCCGCCT
Organism: Streptomyces virginiae; assembly: GCF_040638905.1. Taxonomy (GTDB): domain Bacteria; phylum Actinomycetota; class Actinomycetes; order Streptomycetales; family Streptomycetaceae; genus Streptomyces; species Streptomyces virginiae_B. The sequence goes on from NZ_JBEZYV010000048.1 coordinate 11,541, forward strand.
GAGAGCCCTGACCGAAGCCGGCGGCCGGGGCCCCTGGACCAGCGCCGCCGAGATCACCCTCACCGGCCGCCCGGCCTAGCTCGTCTCCGCGAGCACGGCCCGGCACTCCCGCCGGGCCGGCTCGCTCAGCAGCCCCCGCAACCGACCGAACAGTAGGAGGAGTTCGCCGCCCCACGCCTCCCGGAAGGCGGGGTCGATCCGCGCCAGGTCGAGTTCGTTCGCCGCCGACAATTCGGCCAGGTCCCGCCGCGCCTCCACGGCTGGGGAGTGGACACCGCCCGTGAACCGGTCCCGGAAGGCCGCCTGCGGACGGTCCAGCGTCGGATACGAAGCCGCCCGGTCGCAGGCGGCGTAGAGGTACACGATCTCCTCGGCCTCGTCACCGATCACCTCGGCCAGCTCCGCCCGCCGGGCGAGCGGCAGCAGCGCCGTGGGGAACCCGTCGGTTCCGTAGAACGCGTGGCACAGGCCCGCCCGTTGCAGGGCCGGCCGGGCGCCCCAGGACGCGAGCAGCTCCCGTACGCGCTCCAGATGTGCCAGGAGGGTCCCGCCCGGGTGGGCGACGTCCTGCGCACCGAGTTCCCGCAGCCATGCGACGGCACGTTCCGACACGGAAGCCTCCTCCGGATCGTGGTGGTGGGTCGGCACCCGTCCACACCCTTCGCCGGGGGTCCGGACCCCGTGGCGAAGGCGGGGACGGGTTGCCGCCCGGGCCCTGCATCGATCTTGATCCACCCCCATACCCAAGTCAATCCTCCTGTTTGCTCCCCACGCCCAAGGAATATCTTGGGTCTCATGACTCTCGACGACCTCCGCGTGTTCGTGGCCGTCTGCCGCGCCGGAAGCCTCAGCGCCGTCGCACGCGACCTCGGCCGCACCCAGTCCGCCGTCAGCCAGCACGTCCGCCGCCTGGAGAAGCAGACCGGCACCAGCCTCCTGGAGCGGCACGCCCGCGGCGTCGTGCCCACCGAGGCCGGCCGCATCGTCCAGGCGGCCGCCGCCGACGGCATCGCCGGCCTCGACGGCGCGCTGCGCCGCGTGGACGACCTCGTACGGGGCGGGGCCGGCACCGTGCGCGTCACCACCGGGGCGACGACCGTGCGGCACTTCATGTCCGAGGCCGTCGTCTCCTTCCGCCGCGACCACCCCGCGGTGAGCCTGGAGTTCCAGACCGAGAACTCCAGCCGCAGCTGCTTCGACGCCCTCGCCGCCGGCGACCTCGACCTCGCCTGGATCACCATCGGCGCCCCCGTCCGCGGCATCGAGCAGCGCCCCGTCATGGACCTGCCCTGGGTGCTCGCGGTCGGCGCCGACGACCCGCTCGCCGGCCGGACCTGCCTCGCCCCCGCCGACCTCGCCGGCATCCGCCACATCCGGCTCCCGGAGAACTCCGCCTCCCGCTCCCACCTCGACGCCGCCCTCGCCGAGGCCGGCATCCACGTACGCTCCGACACCAGCGTCGCCGACTGGGACACCGCCCTGCTGCTCGCCGAGCTAGGCCTGGGCCACGCCGTCGTGCCGGCGCTGCCCGGCTGGCAGGTCCCCGGATCCGACGGGCCGCTGCGCCTCGTGCCGATCCCCGCCCTGCCGCCGCTCGCCGTCGGCTGGGCCGTCCGCCGCTGGGCCGCCCTCACCCCGCCGGCCCTCGTCTTCGCCGACGAGGTCGCCCGCAGCTGCCGGGCCCGTGCGGCCGGGCAGCCGTGACGCCGCGGCCAGGCCGACCGCGGCCAGCGCGGCCAGGGCCCCCAGCGACGGGCCGTGCACCCCGGCGCTCGCGGCGACCGCGATGCCCAGGGCCGGACCGACGTTCATGGCCGTCTGCTTGAGCCCGCCGACCACCCCGGCGTACCCGGCCGGGGCCTCGCCGACCACCGCCCCGGTGGCGGTGACCATGACGGTCGTGAAGCCGGCGCCGAGCACCGCGAAGGCCGGCCCGGACGCGGAGCCGAGCCCGGCGATCCCGGCCACGACCAGGGCCGTACCGGTCAGCGCGGTCCGGCGCGCCCCGAACCGGCGCAGCGCCATCCCCGCCACCGGAGCCCCCGCGACCATCACCGCCGTCAGCGGCAGCACCCGGAGTCCCGTGTCGAGGGCGTCCAGCCCCTGGACGTCCTGGAGCCGGAACGTCGCCGTGAACAGGGCCCCGAACATGCCCGCGGACACCACGAGCAGCAGGGCCATCGAGGCCGTCACCGCCCTGGCGCGGGCCACGGCGGGCGGCACGAGCGGCCGCGCGGAACGCCGTTCCCGCCGGACGAACCAGGCGGCGAGCGCGCCGGCGCCCGCGAACCCGAGCAGCGTCCCCGCCCCGCTCCACCCGTACTGCGGTACGCCGACCAGCGCGTGCACGAACACCGCGACGGCCGTCGCGAGCAGGGCCGCACCGCCGAGCTCCAGCCGCCCCGCCCCGGCGCGCGGCGGCGCGGGCGCCCGTACCGCGAGCGTCAGCGCGGCGATCACCACGGCGACGGGCACGTTGACCACGAACACGGCCCGCCAGTCCCACTGCGCGACCAGCAGACCGCCCAGCAGGGGACCGGCCGCCGCGGCCACCCCGATCGCGCTGGTCCGCACCGCCACCGGCGTGGCCAGCCGGTCGGGCGGGTACGCGAGTCTCAGCAGCGCCAGCGTCGCCGGCTGGAGCAGCGCGCCGAACACGCCCTGCACGGCGCGCAGGGCGATCACCCAGCCCACGCCGGGCGCGAACACGATGCCCGCCGAGGCCGCGGCGAAGCCGAGCACGCCGACGAACAGCAGCCGGGAGTGCCCGTACCGGTCGCCCAGCCGTCCCGCGACGACCAGGAACGCGGCCACCGCCAGCATGTAGGCGGTACTGGTCCACTGGACCTGTGTGACGCTCGCCCCCAGGTCGTGGCTCAGGCTCGGCTGCGCCACCGTCAGCACGGTGCCGTCGAGGGCGACCAGCATGGCACCCGCCACGCTGACGAGCAGTGAGATCCGCTGCCTCACGCCGGGGCACCCCCGAGGTGCGCGGCGACGGCGGCGTCCACCAGCCGTTCGACGCCCGCGGCCCGGTTCTCGCCGAGGACCAGCGGCAGGCTGCCCCAGAGCCACAGCTGTGCCACGCCGTGCAGGTTGGCCCACAGGGCGGCGGCGGTGACGGAGGGCTCTTCGGCCCCGCACCGGCCGGCGAGCGCGACGAGCAGGGCGAACAGCGGGAGGGTCGACTCGCGCAGCCGCGGTTCCTCCGAGGGGTCCTGTCCCGCACTGTCCAGCAGGTCGTGCCGGAACATCAGCTCGAACATCCCGGGGTGCTCCAGCGCGTAGCCGACGTAGGCGCAGCCGATCGCCCGGACCCGTTCCCGCGGGGTGGAGTTCCTCGCTCCGGCCGCCACCTGCGCGAACCGCTCGCCGAGATCGGCGAAGCCGCGCCGGGCGATCGCCGACAGCAGGGAGTGGTGGGTGGGGAAGTACCGGCGCGGCGCGCCGTGCGAGACGCCCGCACGGCGGGCGATCTCCCGTAGTCCGAGGGCGCCGGTGCCCTCGCTCATGACGAGTTCCGCGCCGACGTCGATCAGCCGTTCCCGAAGGGGTCTCTCCTGGTCCATGGACCTCTGTCTATCAGTGTGCGTAGACAGTGTCTACTCGCTGCGTCCGGGGCGGTGGGGTGGTTGGCGAGGACGCGCGGCGCGGTGCGGAGGATGATGGACTGGGCGGGGGTCCGACGAGGAGGTGCACGTGCCATGACGGAGCACGACGGCGGTCCGTCGGCGCAGGACCTGGAGGAAGGCCGGCTGCTCAAGGAGCTGGAGGCCATCCACCGCACGCGCCACGAGACCCTGCTGCACGGGTCCGACGATGCCCTGATCACCCATACGAAGCGGATGAACGAGCTGGAGCACGAGTACGTGCGCCGCCACCCGCAGCGGGCCCAGACCGCCTCCCGCACCCGATCGGGCGCCCGCGCCCGCACCGAGGGCGAGCACTGACACCGGACCCATCGGCCGCATGGCGGCGGGTGGGCTTCCTATGCCTCGAATGAGACAATCTTGTATCGTTCGAGGCGTAGGAGGCTCACCATGGTGCACGAAGAAGAAATGCTCGACAGCGCCGCCCGCGTCCTCGCCGGAGACCACAGCGCCTCGATGGTGCAGATCGCCGCCGGAATCGGGACGAGCCGCGCCACGCTGAGCCGTCGCTACGCGACCCGCGAGGCCCTGCTGCAAGCGGTCGCGGTGCGGGCGATCGAGGTGGTCGACGGCTGCCTGGCCCCGCTCGACCCGGCGCAGAACGCCGACGCCACTGCCTTCGACGCCGCCCTGGAGGAACTGGTCGTCGCGCTGCTGCCCGCAGCCCACCTCTACGGCTTCACCTCACGGGACGCCACCGTGCTCGCGGACCCCGCGTTCCGGGCCGGCGTGGACCGGCAGGACCAGCGGGCCCTCGCCTTCCTCGCCCTCGGCCAGCGGCTGGGGCGGCAAGACCTGCTAAGAACTCGGCTCCGCCATGGGCGTCGCCGTCCTGGGCTCGACCGCGGCAGCGCTCTACCGGGGCAACCTGCCCGACCTCGAACTGGACGGCCCCACCGCGGCCGCCGCACGGGACTCCGTCGGAGAGGCCGCGCACATCGCCGAACGACTGGGCGGCTCCGTCGGCCGGGCCCTGCTCGACACCGCCTCGCACGCCTACACCCTCGCCATCACCCCGGCGTTCCTCATGGCCGGCGGCCTCGCCGTCGCCGCGGCGGCCACGAGCTGGGCGCTCATTCCGCGCGATCTCCGGCCCACCGAGAACCACTGATCCGGGCGGGTCGGAAGGCGGCGGCCGGCGCCGGCCCCAGGGTGGTGGTGCCCGGCGCCGCCCGGTGCCCCAGCCCCGTGCGGTAGGCGTCCATCGCCGCCTCGACCCGGCCCGTACGCCGCAACAGGTCGCCCAGCAGCCGGCACAGATCGGCGAGATCGCCCGTCGCCCCGCTGCGCTCCAACAGGGCCAGGGCCTGTACGTAGTGCTCCTCGGCGGATTCCGACTCGCCGCGCTCCTCGGCCATCAGGCCGAGGAGCCGGTGCGCGCCGCCGGCGTGCACCGCGCCATGGCTGTTGCCGAGGTCCAGCAGCGCGGCGAGCAGCCCCGCGGCCTCCTCCTGCCGGCCCAGCCGACGCAGTACGTCCGCCAGTTCCACCTCCACCTGAGCCGTGTACAGGCCCGCCCGCCGGGCCGACAGCATGTCCCGGGCCGTGCGCAGCTCCCTTTCCGCCGGCCCCAGTTCGCCGTTCTGGGCCAGCACGTAGCCGCGCATCCAGTGGCAGTGCGCCAGATCGGTGCTCAGCTGCAGCTGGCCGTAGATCGCCTGCGCCTTGGCCAGGGAGGCGTCGGCCTCGGCCATCCGCCCCTCGGCGAGGAAGGTCCGCGCCACCTGCCGGTGCATGCCCGCCACCAGCGCCGGATCACTGACCCGCGGCGCCATGGCGAGGGCGAGTTCCGCCGAGTGGGCGGCGCGGGCGTGGGCGCCCATGTCCATGTACGGCCCGATGACCGCCGCGTGCAGAAGGACCAGCGCGTCGGGGTCGGCCAGCCCGCTCGCGCCCAGCTCGTCGATGGCGGACTCCAAGAGGTAGCAGGCGTAGCGCAGCTCGCCGGCGAGCAGGTGCGCCACGGCCCGGCCGCGCACGGGACGGGCCCGGAGCGGTAGCGGCTCGTCGGCCAGGAGGCGTTCGGCCTCCTCGAAGTGGCCGATCGCGGCGGGAAGTTCACCGGACTCGAGCGCGCACTCACCGAGTCCGAGGCGGGCCTGCGCCTGTTCGGGGACGAGCCCGAGCTCCTCCGCCTCGGTGAGCAGCCGGCGGTAGCGCGCGGCGGCCTCCTCGGCCGCGCCGGTGGCGAGGGTGCGCTGCGCGTCGGTGAGGGCGAGCCGCAGCTCGGTGGCCAGATGGGCGGGGCGGCCGGTGGCCAGCTCCTCGTACGAGGTGCCCAGGCGGGCGGCGAGGAAGCGCAGCGCGGTCTCGGAGGGGCGCACCTTGCCGGACTCCAGGGTGGAGATGTAGGCCGAGGTGTAGGAGGGGTGGGCCAACTGCTTCTGGGTCAGCCCGCGTTCGACCCGCATGCGCTGGACCCTGCGCCCGATCTGGTCCGGTTCGTCCATGGAATCCCCCCTGGTTGCTCGAACTCCCCAGTATTCAACCGGAGAACGCCATTGCGCACCTCCCGTGCGCCGCCTAGTTTAAGCAGCCGATTCAATACGCTTATCAATCGGCTTAACTTCCTTTCTCGGGGGGAGACTTCATGGATCCGGTCAGAGGTGCGTCGTCCGGACGACGGGTGCGGCGTCCGGCACTGCGCGCGGCGCTCGCAATGGTCTGCGCGACCGCCGCGCTGGTGGCCGCCGGCCCGGCGGACGCGGCGGACACCGCCGACGGCCCGGCCGGGACCCGGGTGGAGGTCGAGATCCCCGGGCCCGAACAGGGCGGCGACGCCGGATCCGGGCACGCCCTTGTGCCGTCGGCGGGCGGCCCCGCGAAGAGCGCGGGCCGGCTCACCGAGGCCGAGCGGTCGGCCGACGGCGAGGTCACCAAGATCATCGACAACGGCCCGACCGCCGACCGGCTCGACGTCGTCGTCATCGGCGACGGCTACACCGCCGCCGAACTGCCCCGGTTCCACGCGGACGCCGAGCAGAAGTGGGCCGAGGTGGCGGCCGTCGAGCCGTACACCACCTACCGCGGCCTGTTCAACGTCTGGACGGTCGACGCGGTCTCCCGCGAATCGGGCGTCTCCGGCGATCCGGAGCCGGCGACCGTCCGCGACACCGCCCTCGGCTCCTACTTCTGGTGCGACGACATCGAGCGGCTGCTCTGCATCGACCAGCCCAAGGTCGACGCGTACGTGGCGAAGGCGCCGGCGGCCGACCTGGTCATCGTCCTGGCCAACAGCGCCAAGTACGGGGGCGCCGGCTACAACGAGCCCAGCGCCACCCTCGGCTACGAGGGCATATCGACCGCCTCGGCCGGCCACCCGAAGTCCGGCCAGGTCGCCATCCACGAGACCGGCCACTCGCTGGGCAAGCTCGCCGACGAGTACTTCTACCCGGGCGTGCCGGACTACGAGAAGTACACCGGGCCAGAACCCGTCGAATCCAACAGCTCCGGCCTGCCCGCCGACCGGATGGCCGCACAGCGGGCCAAGTGGTACCGCTGGCTCGGCGAGGAGTCGCCGGACGGCGGCACGGTCGGGGCGTACGAGGGCGGCAACTACTACGTGACGGGGCTGTACCGGCCCACCGACAACTCGCTCATGCGGGTCCTGGGCAAGCCCTTCAACCTGCCCGGCGTCGAGTCGATGATCGCGGGGTTCTACCAGCACGCGAAGGTCGCCACCGCGCTCACCCCGACGGACCGGACCCTGCGGCTGCGCCACACGGCGAAGGTCGCCGTCCCGAAGCTGGCCGGAGCGGACGGCCGGCAGCTCGTGGTCCGCTGGTACCTGGACGGCAGGGAACTGAGGCGGTTCGAGGGGCGCACCGAGGTGTCCGTGGCCGAGCTGTGGCTCTTCGACCTCCGGACCCACCGCCTGTCGGTGACGGCCGAGGACCGCACGCCGTCGGTCCGCGACCCGAAGACCGCCCGCACGCTCCGCTCCACGGTGGAGTGGAAGGTACGGCTCTAGGCTGCACGCATGTGGAAAGAGGCCGCGGTTGAGGCGTACGAAGATGTCGGGTTCGCAGAGCCCGCCGGGGCGGCCGCCGTGGCCGGCGCGGAGCGGCGGCTCGGAGGGCCGCTGCCCGCCGCGCTGGTGGGGCTGCTGGGGGAGACCGACGGAGTCATCGGGCACCACGGGACCGACACGGTCTGGCCGCTGGACCAGATCGTCGAGGAGAACCTCCACTTCCGGTCGGACCCCGGCTTCGCCCGGCTCTACATGCCGTTCGACGCCCTGCTCTTCTTCGCCGACAACGGCGGCGGTGACCGGTTCGCCTTCGTCCGCACCCCCGAACGGGACGACATCTTCGTGTGGGAGCACGAGGACGACAGCCGACGGTGGGTCGCCCGGGACCTGCGGGACTACCTCGGGCGGTCGCTGGCCGGCGGTGGGGACGAGTGGTACCGGTAGCCGCGCGAGGCAGGCGCGAGGCAGGCGCGCGGCGGCCGGTGGCCGCGGCGACGGTGGGTCGCGGCGGCCACCGGCCGGGGCGCGGTGAGTACGGAGGGGCGCGCAGGCTACATCGGGTCCATGCCCCGGTCGTCCATACGGCTCTCCTGCTCGCTCTGCTCCTGCAGACGGCGGGCCTTCTCCTTCAGCCGGCGGCGCTCCTCAGGATCGGTGGACCGCTCGGCGGCCTCGTTCAGCTCCTTGGCCTTGGTGCGCATCTGCTGGGACCGGCCGCGGGACTCGCCTGAAACGCTCATGATCGCTCCTTGCGTCTGGGGTAGAGCAGGCGGATTCAGCGAACCAGCACTGCCGGGCACCCGCATCTCGAACCGTCACCCAAGGTGATCCGCCGCCGACGGCCGCTGCCGTCCGAGGGGCTGTCGGCGTCCGCCGACACCACACGGTCGGCCCAGCGCACGATCGGCACCATCGGAAGGGCGCCGCCATCGGCGACGCCGGCGGCGGCGATCGGCGATGCCGGCGCCCTCGGCCGAGCGGCACCGCAGCGCGTCCGGTCAGTACAGCCCCGGCCGGGCGAGGTCCTCGTCCGAGTCCGCCCCCAGCCCGGTGGTGAGGGTGAAGAGCGCCCCGTCCGGGTCGCGGAGCGTCACCCACCGCTCCGCCGCGTTCGAGGTGATGTCCGAGACCATGCGCCCCCCGAGCATGACGGCCGCCTCGATCGCCGGCCGGAGCCTGGGCACGCGGAAATGCACGTGCCAGCGCGGCCGGGCGTGCGGCGAGTAGGAGGCGAGCTCGACGGGACCGCTGTTCAGCCGGGCCACGGGCTCGCCGTTCTGCCGCAGGACGACCTGGTCCTCCTCGTAGGAGACCGCGCAGCAGCCCGGGCGGTCGGTGGCCCACTCCAGCACCGCGCCGTAGAACATCGCCGCGTCGAAGGCGTTCCTGGTACGCAGTTCCAGCCAGGCCGGCAGGGGGCCCTTGCCGGCCCGCCAGTCCGCGGCGACGTCCCCCTCCCAGATCCCGAAGACCGCACCGTCCGGGTCGGCGACGAGCGCCGCGCGGCCCCCGGACTCGAAGGAGACCGGACCGACCGCGATGGTGCCCGTCCGCTCACGGATGCGGTCCACCGCCGCGTCGGCGTCGTCCACGGCGAAGTACGGGGTCCACGCCGCCGCGACGCCCAGGTCCGCGGCCAGCGCCCCGATGCCCGCCACCGGGACACGATCGAGGAACGCCACCGTAAAGGCCTCGCCGAGGCGGGCCGGCCGGAAGCGCCAGCCGGCCACCGCACGGTAGAAGCGCTGGGCCGTCCCGAGATCGCGCGTCATCAGGCTCACCCAGCACGGCGCCCCGAAGACCTCCCGTGTCGAAATCTCCACCGCACGCTCCGTCCCTCAGGCACCCCGTCGTTCCATTCTGGTCCCTATCGTGACGATCCTCGCGGTCGGCGGTCGCCGATGCACACACAAAGTGGCCGAGAATCACTTTCCGTGCCAATCCCTGCGGTCGTGCGCGGCGATAGCCTCGGTCCCGGACACCACCGCGCAGCGTCGAAAGGCAGGTCTCCCATGGCCGGATCCCAGGTTCCCGTGATCGATCTCGGGCCGTGGCGGTCCGGCGGGCCGCGAGAACGCGCCCGTACGGCCGCCCGCGTCGACGAGGCCCTGCGCGCGGCCGGATTCCTGCTCGTGACCGGCCACGGCGTCGACCCCGCGCTCCCCGCACGGATCCGGGACACGGCCCGCGCGTTCTTCCGGCTCCCGGCCGCCATGAAGGAGCCCTACGCCGTCACGGTCGGCGGCCGGGGCTGGCTGGGACCCGGGGCCGAGGCCAACAGCTATGCGGAGGGCACGGCCTCGCCGCCCGACCTCAAGGAGTCCTGGTCCTTCGCGGCCGACGAACCGACCGGGGACCCCGCCGTGGACGCCGAATGGTTCCGGCCCAACACCTGGCCGCAGGAGGTACCGGAGCTGCGCCCCCTGGTCACGGAATACCTGGCACGGATGCGGGCCCTCTCCGACGAACTGCTGGAACTCCTCGCCACCGCCCTCGGACTCGACCAGGACCACTTCACGCGCCACACCGGACACCCCACCTGGGGGTTCAACCTCAACTGGTACCCCGGTACGGAGACCGTCGGCGCCCCCCTGCCGGGACAGTTCCGCATCGGCGCCCACACCGACTTCGGCACGGTCACCGTCCTCGACCGCCAGCTCGGCTCGGGCGGGCTCCAGATCCACACCGACGCCGACGGCTGGCAGGACGCGCCCTACGACCCGGCCGCGCTCACCGTCAACATCGGCGACCTGATGGCCCGCTGGACCGGCGACCGCTGGCGGGCCGGCCGCCACCGCGTGCTGCCCCCGCCCGCCGACACGCCGGCCGAGGAACTGATCTCCCTCGTCTACTTCTACGAGTGCGACGCGCACACCCGGGTGGAATCCCTCCCCGCCCCCATCGGCCGGGTGGTGCACGACCCCGTCGACTCCCACACGTATCTGCGGGAGAAGCTCCGGGCCATCAGCGTCCCCGCAGGTGTTGATACTTCGGAGTGACAAACGGTGCGGAGCCCTCCCCAAGGGCTACGCCCGGATCAACCGGAAAGGTGACGACCGCCGCGGCCACCGTGCATAGCGTCCGTTCCATGACACGACGCCGAACGGCCGCAGCAGCCGCCTTACTCGCCCTCCTCCTGCCGCTCCCGCTCGCCGCCGCCGGTACCGCCGCCGCGGCGGACTCCCCGGCCACGGCCGAGCGCAGCCGCCCAGCGGTCCAACTCCCTCACCCCACCGGCCGGTTCGCGGTCGGCCGGGAAGACCTGCACCTGGTCGACCGCAGCCGGACCGACCCCTGGGCCGGCTCCGGACCGCGCGAACTGATGGTCACCATGCGCTACCCGGCCCGGCGCGACACCGGCAGCGCCGCGCGCTACCTCACCCGCGAGGAGGCCCGCCTGCTCCTCGTCGACAGGGGACTGGACCAGGCCGTCCCCGTCGAGACCCTGGCCGGTACCGCGAGCGCCTCGCGGACCGGCGCCCGCCCCGTCGCCGGACGCCACCCGCTGGTCGTCCTCTCACCGGGCTTCACCGTCCACCGCGCCACCCTCACGGCGCTCGCCGAAGACCTCGCCTCCCGCGGCTACGTCGTCGCCGCGGTCGACCACGCCCACGAGAGCGTGGGCACCGCCTTCCCCGGCGGCCGCGTGCTCACCTGCCTGGCCTGCGACAAGGCCGAGGAGACCGGTATGCGGGCGGTGAGCGACAACCGCGCCCGCGACGTGTCCTTCCTGCTGGACCGCCTCACCGGACCCCACCCCGCCTGGCGCCACGCGGGCCTGATCGACCCCGGCCGCATCGCGATGGCGGGCCACTCCATCGGCGGCGCCTCGGCGATCGCCGCGATGGCGGCCGACCCGAGGATCCGCGCCGGGGTGAACATGGACGGCGGCAACGCCACCCCCGTACCCGCCAACGGACTGGGCGGGCGCCCCTTCCTGCTCCTCGGCGCCCAGCAGCGGGGCCCGGGCGGCAACGCGACCTGGGACCGCGACTGGCCGCTGCTCGACGGCTGGAAGCGCTGGATCACCTTCGACGGCTCCGGCCACTTCACCTTCAGCGACTTCCCGGCCATCGGCGAGCAGCTGGGCCTGAACGACCCCGAGACCCCGCTGCCCGGCGCCCGCTCCGTCGAACTGACCCGCCGCTACGTCGGCGCCTTCCTCGACCGGCACCTGCGCGGGGAGTCCCGGCCCGTCCTGGACGGCCCCTCCGCCGGCGCCCCGGAGGTCCGCTTCCACGCTCCGTAGGCCGTCCGAGCAGGCTCAGACCACCATCACCGGGTGGCGCACCACCGCGTCGAAGAGGTAGCCCTGCGTGTTGTGGACCGCCGTCTCCGGCTGCGTACGCCCGGTCCCGTCGCTCGCCCGGGCCAGCAGCGCGGTAGCACCCGTCGTCCGCGGGGTCCACGGCACCGACCAGCGCACCCAGCCGCCCCGCTGCGGGGAATCGTGCACCCGGGCGCGCCGCCAGTCGCCGCCGCCGTCCGTACTGACCTCGACCCGGGTCACGGGGGCGGCGGCGGACCACGAACGGCCCGTCAGCAGCCGAGTCCGGTGCACCGCAACGGTGGCGCCCAACTCCAGCTCGAAGGCGCTCTTGAGGGTCTGCCGGGTGAGCGGGGCGCTGCCCTCCGCCGGATGCCCGGGACCGAACAGCCGGTACATGTCCGTGTTCCACGGCGAGTACAGCGCCTCGCCGCTCACCTCGATGTCACCGACCCACTTGATCGACGAGATGCCCACCCAGTCCGGGACCACCAGGCGGACGGGACCGCCGTGGTCGGGCGGCAGCGGACGCCCGTTCATCTCGTAGGCGAGCAGGACGTCGTCCAGCGCCTTCGTCACCGGCAGCGGACGCCGCACGCGGCCCAGGTTCACCCCGTTCGCCACCACCTCGTCGTCCAGCCCGCGCGGCAGGACGTCGACCGCACCCCGGGTCACCCCCGCCAGCCGCAGCACGTCCGACAGCCGCGCCCCGCGCCAGTGCGCGACACCGATCGCGCCCAGTGTCCAGGCCGTACCGGTCACCGGCTGGCCCTGCTGCGTGGAGTAGAAGCTCCGGCCGTTGCCCGCGCACTCGATGAACAGCGTCCGCTCGACCGCCCGCAGGGCCCGGAGCTGCTCGTACGAGAACTCCACCGGGCCGCCCGCGAGCCCGTCGCCCCACACCTTCAGCCGCCACGCGCCGGCGTCGATGCGCGGGGTCGAGGTGTGGTTGCGCACGAAGAAGCGGTCGACCGGGGTGAGCCGGCCCGTACCCCGCAGCGCGGCGAAGTTCGTCTCCGCGTTCGTCCCGCGGATCGTGAACAGCTCGGGCGGCAGCGGTTTGAGGATCCCGGGCGCGGCCTCCGGACCTGCCGCCGAGGCCGTACCGGCCGCCGCCACCCCCAGCGATCCGGCCGCGGCTCCCACCGCGAACAGCTTCAGCAGACCACGGCGGTCCACCCCGGCGGAGCGGGCTCGGCCGCGGGTCCACTGCCGCAGGCGGGTACGGTCGTAGCGGCTCTCGTCCGACATATCGAGCGGCATGGCAGGGTCACTCCTAGGTCGCGGTTCCCGACGGACCGTAGCGGCCCGGGGCGAACCGCGGAAAGCTTCCCCGCCGGACGGCCACGAACCCGCAACACAGCCGCAACGGCCGATTACCGCTGGTCCGGCGAATTTCGGCAGGATGTGGCACATGACCGAGATCCGTACCCCCCGCCTCCTCCTCCGCCTCTGGACCGACGACGACCTCGTCCCCCTTTCGGAGATCCACGCCGACCCCGAGGTGATGCGCTGGATCGGCGACGGCTCCACCCTCGGCCTCGACGAGACGGCCGAGGCGATCGAGCGCTGGGAGGAGGAGTGGGACGAGGAGGGCTTCGGGCTCTTCGCCGTCGAGCTCCTCGGCTCCGGGGAGCTCATCGGAGCCGTCGGCCTCTCGGTCCTGGAGGACCTGCCCGACGCGCGGGCCGACGTACAGATCAGCTGGCTGCTCGGCCGCCAGTACTGGGGCCAGGGCTACGCCTCCGAAGCCGCCCACGCCACCTTGGAATTCGCCCTCCAGGACCGCGGCCTGGACCGCGTCGTCGCCGTCAACCGGCTCGGTGACGCCGCCTCCGAGAACGTGATCCGCAAGCTGGACATGGTGCGGGAACGCGAGACCACCGACCCCCGCTACGGGCACGCCGTGGAGGTTTACGGCATCGACCTCACGCAGTACGAGGGCTAGCTCATCAGCCGATCGGACGACCCGGGGGTCGGCCGGCCCGCTCCCGTACGCGTAGGTCTTGCCGGCGCCGGACATGGTGCTGCTCTCACCACGGCCGCCGAAGGTGCCGGAAAGCAGCGCACCGGAGACCCTCGGCCCGCCTCAGGCGGGGCCGCCGCCGGGGGCGACGGCCCCGCCGCCCGCACGGACCGCGGCGACGGCCGCGGCGTGCAGTGCGGCCGGGGCGCCGTGATGGGGCCGGGGGCTGCCCGTGAGGGTGTACCACTCGTCGGCGTCCTTGTACTGGACGTCGAACCGGACCAGCCCTCCGCCCGTCACGGTGGTGCGCAGGGTCAGCGGGCCGGTGATGACGCCGACCTCGTCGGTCATGGCGCCGCCCGGCCCGGCGAGCACGTCGTCCTGCCACCGCTCCGCCCCGGTCATGAGGCGCAGGTGTCCAGCATCGTGGTGAGCATCTTCTTCTCCGGCTCGGTGACGGTCAGTTCGTACGCGGATTTGACGGTGGTCCAGGCACGTCCGTACTGGCACCAGCTCGAACGGTCCGGCGGCTGCCACAGGTCGGGGCTCTGGTCGCCCTTCGACCGGTTGGAGGCCGCGGTGACCGCCAGCAGCTGAGGATGGGCCAGGTCGTTGGCGAAAGCCTTGCGGCGGGCGGCGTCCCAGCCGGACGCGCCGGAGCGCCAGCCCTCGGCGAGCGGCACGATGTGGTCGATGTCCAGTTCGCCCGCCTCGGTGACGACCACCCCGTCGTACAGGCTCTTCCACGTACCCGACACGGCGCGGCACTCGCCGTCCCGCTTCACCGCGGTGCCGTCCCGTTCGAGGACTGTCTCGCGCGTGTCGCACTTGTCGCCCTGCTCCGCCCAGTGCGTGAACCGGGCCCTGCTGTAGCCGGCCATCGAGCCCACCGGAGCCACCTTCAGCGCGGCCAGCCGGGTTCGGGCGACGGCGGTGGTGACCATGCCGGGCAGGACGTCCCCGCCGGCCGGCGCCCCGCCCGCGGGACCCCCGGCCGGCGGCGCGGCCCGGGAGTCGGACGGCTTCGGCTTGGCGTCCCCGCCGCCCGGCGCGTCCGGACCGGCCGGACCGGCCGGACCGGAGCAGCCTGCCCCGGCCGCCAGCAGCAGGGCGGCCAGCAGCACGCCCGGTACACGTATCTGACGTCCCATAACCCCACCCCGAGCCCGAACCGCTCCGCCACTGTCCCGGAAAGCCTACCCAGAACCGGACATTCAACTTATGGAGGCCCCTCCGGCGGGCGTTGTCAGTGGCCCTCGCTAGTCTCCCGACATACCGCAGCTCACGGGGGTTTGCTCCCCCTGTCAGGGCTGCGCGGAAACACGTACGGGACAGGCGGAGGGGCACAGTCTGATGGCATGGCTGGCGGCGGGCGAGGGGTACGAGATCGCCCTGGTGGAGGGGCGGGTGGCGGCGAGGTCCGTCACCGGCCGGGCAGCGGGACGGCAGTTGAAGACGCTGCCCAAGGCACTGAAGGACCATCCCGAGGTGGACCGGCTGCGCCGGCTCGCCGAATGGCTCGACCGGCACGCGGCGGCCTGCGTCGCCCAGGTCGACGGCTGGATGGTGTCCTCGCTGCCCGTCCCGACCGAACTGCTCGCCCGGGTCTGGCCCGACGACGCCTGGCAGAACGCCCTGCGCGACCTGGCCGTCGTCGGCGACGACCCCGACGAGGTGGGCTTCCTGCGGGACGCCACCGCGTCGGGCGAGCTCAAGGTGGTCAACCTTGACGGCGAGACCGTACGGCTCTCCCCGCGCACGGTGACCCTGCCCCACCCGGTGCTGCTGCCCGACCTGGACGACGTACGGGAGTTCGCGGCCGAGCTGGGCATCGTGCAGCAGGTCGAGCAGATCCACCGCGCCACCTGGCGCAAGCCCGACGAGGTCTCCGCCACCGCCACCGAGGTCCGCGACTACGCGGGCGGGGTCTTCCCCACCCGGTTCAGCCTCGCCGCCCGCGCGACCGCCCTGGGCTACCGGGTCTCCGGCGGCTACGCCACCTGCAAGGTCCGCGACGCGGGAGCCGGCTCCGGCACGGAGGCGGCGGTGTGGATCGGCGAGCCGTACTACGACGACGAGACCACCACCGGCGCGCTGAGCTGGCACGACGAGGACGGCCGGGCGGTGACGCTGGCCAAGGTCGGACCGGTGGCCTGGTCCGAGGGAATGCGGATGGCCGCGGCACTGTACGCCGGGCGCAAGATCGAGGAGGGCGGGAACGCATGAGCAAGAACCTGAGAAACACCGGGACGGCCGAGACCGAGCTGCTGCAGGCCGGCGCCGTCCTCCCCAACGGCACCACCGGGGCCGGAGCCGACGCCGTCGACCTGACCGCCCGCAGCTACCGCCACCCCGGCCTGGACGAGGACCGCGTCGTCGTCCGGCTCGCCGCCGCCGAACTCGGCGCGGCCGAGGACCTCGCCGCCGGCTTCCTGGGCCTCGTACGCGACGAGGGTGAGCCGCCCGTCGTCGGCCTGAGCCGGCGCCAGGCACTCGGCTTCCCCGAATGGGTCCTCGTGCACCACCCCGAGGACGGCCACCACGCCCTCGCCGTCGTCCCCGAACTCGACCGGGTCGCCCGCCAGGCCAAGACCAAGCCGAAGGCCGCGCTCGACGCGTGCACCGAACTGGCCGAGCGCCTCGCCGCCTCCGTGCCGCACTTCCTGCCCCTCTTCCACGAGCAGGCCGCCCGCATCTTCCTCGCCGTCGAGAACACCACCTACGCCGCCCAGCTGTTCGGCCGCGCCCGCACCGCCGAGGCCCAGCACGGCCTGCCCGTCGACGAGGACCGCCTCGACTCCGTCTTCCTCGAATTCGCGCTGGCCGGCGCCCTGCCGGTGAAGGTGCTCGCCGGCTACGGCAAGGCCCTGGCCGTCCGCGTCAGCCCCGCCGAGGCCTACGAGCGCTTCCGCCGCCTGTGCGTACGCCGCACCGCGGGCGGTCTGCCGCCCTCCGCGCAGGCCGCCGTCGAACTGCGCCGCCTCGCCCGCGCCGCGGGCCTGACCGGCACCGAACCCGAGCAGGACTACCTCGCCGAACTGCTGCCCCTGCCCGCCACCCTGCGTGCCGCGCTCGGCTGGTGGAAGGCCCACCGCGGCGCCCTCGTCGCGCTCGCCCGCCGCGTCCCCGCCGTACGCGGCACGCTCCTCGGCCTGACCCCGCCCGGCGGCGACGTCGACCTGATCGACCTGTGGCTGGACGTCCTGGAGGAGTCCGGCGCCACCGCCGGACTCGCCGACGGGAACCTGCCCGAGGAGGAACGCTGCTCCGACGGCACCGCCGGCTGGCTCGAGCGCTTCTCCACCGCCCGCCGCTCCGGCTGGGGCCGCCGCCCCACGAACCCGGTCCTGCTCGACGTCGTCGAGCGCTGCGCCCCGCAGCTGCGCGCCGAACTCGACCGGCCCGGGCGGGAGGCCGGCCTGCGGATCGGCGTCCAGGACGCCGACCTCCTCGACCTTCTGCTCACCCTCGAAGTCCCCGTCGTCTCCCCCCGGGAAGACGGCACGCGGCACCACCACGACACGCTGAACCTGTCCGACTGGGCCGGCCGCGACGAGCGACGCGACCTGTCCGCGGTCGCCGCGGACACCCGCTTCCAGCCCGCCTTCCGCCGGGCGCTGAACGGCATCGGCAGCGGCGGGGCCGACATCGTCCGCCGCGTCGCCGCCTCGCCCGGCGCGCGCCCCCTGCTGGCCGAGTGGATGGGCGAGGTCGCCCGCGCCTCCGTCGCCGCCGGCCTCCCCGGAGTCCCCGAGGCCATCGAGCGGCTGACCTGGCTGCCCGTCGAGGCGCTCGCGCTCGCCCCCGAGGAAGTCGCCGCCGCGGCCGCCGCCGACCTCGGGGAAACCCTCGCCCGCACCCTGCGCGGCGGCCTCTTCGAGGAACTGGCCTGGCCCGCCTGGGAGAACGCCGTCGCCGAACTGACCCCCGGCAAGGACCGCAACGGCCTCATCGTCGTCGAGGCCTGGCCGTACCTGATCGTCGCCAACACGGCCCAGGTCCGCGTCATCGACGCCGACTCCACCGTCCTCACGCACGACCTGCGCGTCCCGGCCGGCTCCCACCGCCGCATGGGATTCCACTACGTCGACGGCGAACTGCTCGTCTTCTGGGCCGACTGGAGCGCCAACCGCGTCGAGGGCTACTGGCACTCCTCGCCCGGCACCGTCTTCACCCTCGACACCGACCGCAACTACTGGTCCCTGCGCAGCGACCACCTCTCCCTGCAGCTGCCCGGCGGCGGGCGCACCACCGGCGGCGGCGTCCTGCACCGCGGCGACACCCGGCTGCCCGACGAGCGGCCGGTGATGTCCGACGGCACCTCGTACTGGGTGTGGCGGCAGCGCGACCACGACAACGACAGCGGCTGGGTCGAGTACGACCCGGCGAGCGGCGCCTACGGACGCTCCTCCATGCCCGCGTTCTTCGCCGACACCATCAGGGCGTACAGCTGCAAGGCCTCCTCCGGGTACTCCGGCCGGCTGCTGCCCACGCCCACCGTGGAAGGCTCCGTGCTGGGCGCACCCGTCGACGGCCTCCTCGGCTGGCACGCCGTACGCCTCCCCGACAACGGCTGGGCGGGCACCGACACCGGCGGACGCACCGTCACCGTCCCCGAAGGCGGGGACAAGCCCGTCGCGGCCCTCACCTTCCCGGGCGACGACCGCCCGCGCGCCCTCTCGCACAGCTGGCGCGAACTGTCCCTCACCGACCCCGACGGCGTCGTCACCGCCCAGACCCGCAACGACCGCCACGACACCCCCTTCAGCACCGGCAGCGTCGACCTCCCGCCGCTCTCCCACTGGTACGCCCTGCGCCCGCGCGACCCGCAGGGCTCGATGGCGCTGCGCACGGCCGACCGCGAGACCGTCGGGGCCCTGCTCAAGGCGGCGGCCGCCGCACCGAAGGCCACCGACCTTCCGGACGTGGTGAGCGCGGCCCTGCCGCAGGTCACCGACCCCAGGCTGATCGGCGGCATCGTCGAGGTCCTGCGGTTCGCCCTCACCCAGCAGAAGGCCCTGGACGGGATCTCGGCCCGGCTCGACGCGGACACCGCCCCCCAGGAGGAGCGCGAGCTCGGACCCGCCGACCAACTCCTCGGCGCGGCCCTGAACGGCCTGCTCGACCACGGCCACTACCGCCACAACGACGACAGCGACGGCACACACCGCACCCTGAGCCTCCTCGGGGCCGCCCGCGCCGACACCGACGCCGCCGGGGTGCCCGGGCTGCTCCACTTCGACACCCCCGCCCTGCCGTACTTCACCTTCACCTGGACGCCACTGCTGGACCAGCCCGCGGCCGCCGCCTACCGGGCCGTCGCCGCGACGACCACCGACGAACAGCGAGCTGCCCTCCTCACCGTGCTCGGCGAGGTGGACACCCTCGGCATGGCCTCGGCGCAGGGCGCGGCCGGCAGCTGGCGCCAGGTCCGGGTCCACCTCGGCCGATCCCACCTGACCGGCCCCGACGGCCTCGGCCGCAACGTCTACCACCGCAGCCTGCTGCCGCTGGGAGGCGGAGCCGTCCTCGCCATGACCGAGCACGGCGACTCCGTGCCCGACGGCCACGAGTTCGGGGCCCTCCTCCACGACCCCACCGGCCGCTTCACCGTCCCCGGCCCCTACACCGTGCGCCGCGCGACACCCCTCGGCGACCCCGACCGCGGCCCCGGCTGGCTGACCGCCTTCCTCGGCGCCGCCGCCGAGCACGGCCCGCTGCCCTTCCGCCCGGAAGCCGCGGAGGAGTTCTCCCGGCTCACCGGGGTCTGCGGCGCCCTCGCCCGCCTGGTGGTCGCGGGACTCCCACACATCGACAGCTACGACCGCAACTTCCTGCCCGCGCAGGTGCGCACGACCCTCGGCGTCAAGGCAACCGACGCCGCCTACGCCCGTGACGAGCTCAAGAGCCTCGGCGCGGACGTCCGGCGCGCCCTGGTCGCGGCCCTGCTGCCCGCCGATCCGGCACGCCTGTGGAGCGAGGGCCCCGACGTGGCGGCCGCCGCGGAGCTGTGGAACCGGCGCGTGGGCCGCCGCACCCCCGTCCCCGACTGGCTGGCCACGGAGGCCGCGCGCGCCGTCCGCGGCGGATGGCCCGCCCACCGCGTGCTGGCCGCACTGCTCGACCCGGCCGCCTCCCGCGAGCTCTCCGTCGACGTGCCGTGGACCGTCAAGGGCGACCACGTGGAACCCGCCGTGGCCGTGCCCGACCCCTTCAACGCACAGGTCCTGAACTCGACCCTGGCCATGAGCGCATGGCTGGCCCACCGGCTGCCGGCCGGCGACCCCGTACGAGCGGTCCTGCCGCCCGCACTGACCGCGGTGCGGCAGCGCCTCGCCGCGCCCGAACTGCTCCTGGAGGTCGCCCACTACACCAGCCTCCCCGACTTCCGGAAGGTCGCCGGAACACCGACCGAGACCGGCGAGGGCTACGAGCGTTACGGCGCCGTCGTCATGGCCACCCACGACGACCAGCCCAAGCCGGCGGTGCGTCCGGCGCTGCTGGACTCCACCGGCTCCGACCCGTACCTGCCGGCGCTGCGCGGTGACGACCAGCAGCCCCTGGTGGTCGAGAGGGCCCTGCGGACCGCCCACGACCCGCGCTTCGCCGCACTGCTCGCCGACCCGGGCGCCCCCGCGGCGGGCACCGTCGGCGCGGACGGCACGTGGTGGCCCCAGGACCCGAGCCGATCGGTTCCCGAGCTGGTGGAGGAGGTCGGCGCCGAGTACGGGCTGGGCGCCGACGCGGCCGCCCTGTACCTGGCCCTGCTCGCCATGCCCGACCCCACCGACCGCAACACCGCCCGGTGGACGGGCTGGAAGCCTGCCCGCATCAAGGCCGCCCGGGCCGAACTGGCCGCCACCGACCTGGTGGTGTCGGCCGACCGCAGCCGGGCCGGACGCTCGCTGTTCCTGCCCGGCGGATGGGCCGACATGCCCTCCCCGGCACTGCCGGTGGAGCAGTGGAAGCTGCCGATGTACGGCCTCACCGCCGGCGGCCGGCCACTGCTGGGCGTCCTGGCACCGGCCGAACCGGCCGCGGAGCTCTACCGCCGCGCCTGGCAGCGGATCCGGGAGGGCGACGTCCCCCGCTTCCAGGAACTGAAGGTGAAGCGCACCCGCGCCCGCCGCCGCTGAGCCGGCCGGTACCCCGACGCGGGGCCCGCGCGGCCCACCCGTCACGGTGGGCCGCGCCGGCCCGCGCCCCCGACCACCCCTTCGCACACCGCGCACACCCGCAGAGGAACACGATGACCGTCACCGCACCATCCGCCCCCGCCGCCCGGCAGGTGCTGCCCGCCGAAGAGCGGCACGCCGCCGAACTAGCCTTCCTCGCCGCCCACGACACCGGCCCCAGGCCGCCCGGCTGGGCGTTGACCCCGCGGGCCGTCGTCACCTTCATCTGCGGCAGCGACGGCACCGAACTGGCCCTTCCCAAGCGCCGCGCCGGCCTCCCGGCCAAGCTGGCCATCGCCACCAAGTTCGTCGGCGAACGCGCCCTGGTGGAGCGGTGCGTCGTCACCCTCGCCGGAGAGCGCGGACTGCTCCTCACCGGCGAGCCCGGAACCGCCAAGTCGATGCTGTCCGAACTGCTGGCCGCCGCCGTCTGCGGCACGAGCTCCCTCACCGTCCAGGGCACCGCCGGCACCACCGAGGACGCCTTCCGATACGGCTGGAACTACGCCCTCCTGCTCGCGCAGGGCCCCACCCCGCAAGCGCTGGTCGACTCACCGGTGCTGTCGGCCATGCGCACCGGGCGCGTCGTCCGCGTGGAGGAGATCACCCGCTGCCTGCCCGAGGTGCAGGACGCGCTCGTCTCGATCCTCTCGGACCGGCGCGTCAGCGTGCCCGAACTGACCGCCACCGAGGACGCGGTGGTCTGCGCGGCCCCCGGCTTCACCGTCATCGCCACCGCCAACCTGCGCGACCGCGGCGTCTCCGAGATGTCCGCCGCCCTCAAGCGGCGCTTCAACTTCGAGACCGTCGCCCCGATCGCCGACGCGGACGCGGAGGCCACGCTGATCCGCCGCCAGGCCGTCGCCGCCGTCCAGCGGGCCGGCGCCGCCTTCGGCGTGGACGACGCCGTGCTCGACGCGCTCGTCACCGTCTTCCGCGACCTGCGCTCGGGACGGTCCGCCGAGGGCTGGGACGTGGAACGCCCGGGTACGGTCATGTCCACCGCCGAGGCGGTACAGGTGGCGGCCTCGCTCGGCGTCGCCGCCGCCTACCTGCCGGACGGGGACGTGCTGGACCTGCTGCCGGGGCACCTGCTGGGCGTCGTACGCAAGGACGACCCCGCCGACCACGGAAGGCTGCTGGGGTACTGGGACGGCCCGGTCCGGCGCCGCGCCGAGGACGGCTCGGCGATGTGGCGCCGCCTCTGGGACCTGCGCGGGAGCCTGCGTTGACGCACACCGACCCGCGGGCCGCGGTCGACGCGCTCGCCGCGGCCCGCGAGCCCTACCTCATCGGGGTACGGCACCACAGCCCCGCGCTGGCCGCGGTGGTGCCGGCCCTGCTGGACGCCTCCGGCGCGGACCTCGTCTGCGTCGAGCTCCCGGCGGACTTCCAGCCGTGGCTGGAGCACCTGGCCGACCCGGAGACCGTTGCCCCGGTCGCCCTGGCGGGCACCGGCGAGGACGGCCGCCTGGCGTTCTACCCGTTCGCGGACTTCTCCCCCGAGCTGGCGGCCGTCCGCTGGGCCCGCCGCTCGGGCGCGGCCGTCCTGTGCTGCGACCTTCCCCTGTCCGACCCCGGCTGGACCCCCCGGACGGCCGTCCCGCACCCGTCCCCACCCACGGACGCCCCCGACGCCCCGCCGCGGGCCGCGGGCACCACCCCGGACACCGCCTCCGGCGCCGTCCCGGACCCGCTCGCCGGTACCACCCCCACGCGGGACGCGGCAGCCGCGCCGCACACCGCTGCGGGCGCGGTCTCCGGGACGGCGGCCCAGGGCGCCGGCACGCACCCGGGCAGGGGCACTGCCCCGACGCGGGACGCGGCCGCCGCGGGCCCGGGCGCGCAGGCGGGGGGCGACCCGCGCCGCGCGGGCGGTTTCGCCGACGCCCTCACCGCCGCCGGCACCGGCCGTGACGGCGACGACATGTGGGACCGCGCCGTCGAGGTCCTCGCACCGGGCTGCTCCCCGGAGGCCGTACGCCGGGCCGCGCTCGGCGTCGGCTGGGCGCTGCGCGAGGACGGCCCCGTGCCGGACCGGGACCTCGCCCGCGAGGCCCACATGCGCGCCGTGATCGCCGGAGCCGCCGCCGAAGGCCACCGAGTGGCCGCCGTCATCGGCTCCTTCCACGCCCCGGCCCTCCTCGACCCCGAGGCGGGCGCCGCGGCCGCCCCGGGGCGCGTCCCGTCCGCCGACGCGAAGTCCGCGTCGCGTGCGAACGCCGGCTCCGCGACCGGAACGGACGGCACCCCCGGGCTCGCGCCGCACGGCGCCTGCGGCACGGGGCCCGACGCGGGCGGGTCCGCGCCGAGCGGCAGCGTCGGCCCGGGTTCCGGCGCCGACCGGGCGCCTTCGGAGGCCAGGGAGGCCAGGGAGGCCAGGGAGGCCAGGGAGGCCGGGGAGGCCGGAGCCGGGGCCGGGGAGGCCGGGGCCGACACTTTCCACGGCGTCGCCGTGCCCCACGGGACGGGCGCCGCCGCCGACGCGGCCGCCGGATCCGAAAGCACCTCCGGCGGCGCCGCGCCGAGCCAGGCCCCCGGAACGGGCGAGCGCCCCGCACCCGGCCGCGGGCCGGTCGGCAAGGCCTCCCGACAGGGGAGCGGCGCAGGCGGGCACGAGGCCGTCACCTCCTTCGTGCCGTACTCCTTCGACCTGCTCGACTCCCGCTCCGGGTACCCCGCCGGCATCCGCGACCCGCTCTGGCAGCAGGCCGTCCTCGAGGCCGGCGGCGACCCCGAGCGGCTCCGGGAGGCAGCGTCCGCCGCCGTCACCGGGATCTGCCGGGAGCTGCGCCGGGCCGGACACACCGCCGGCACCGGCGAGGCAGCCGAGACACTGCGGCTGGCCTGCGACCTCGCCGTCCTGCGCGGGCTCCCCGCGCCCGGCCGCGGTGAGCTCCTGGAGGCCGTCGCCACCGTCCTCGGCCAGGGCGAACCCCTCGGCCGCGGCCGGGCACTGGCCCATGCCCTCGAAGCGGTGCTCGTCGGCACCGCCCGCGGGCGGACCACCCCGCACGCCCCCCGCTCCGGCCTCGGCCCCTCCGTCGAGGCCGAACTCGCCGAGCTGCGCCTGCCGTGCCCCGAGGACCCCGCGCCCCGCGAGATCCGCCTCGACCCGCTCCGCTCGGCCCTCGACGGACGCCGCGAGGTCCTCCTGCAGCGCCTCCTCGTCTGCGGCGCCTCCTACGGGGAGCCCCTCACCGTCGCCGCCACCGGCGACGGCACCGCCCTCGGCACCAAGTGGCGGCTGTCCTGGACGCCTTCCGTCCCGGCCCGGCTCGACCTCACCGGCGTGCGCGGCGTCACCGCCGCCCAGGCGGCCGCCGGCACGCTCGGCGAAACCGCCCGCCGCGCCGCCGCCGACGGCGGCCCGACCCCGGCGCAGATCCTCGCCGGGCTGGCCGCCGCCGCGCGGTGCGACCTGCCCGAACTGGTCGACGTACGCCTCCACGAGGCGGCCACCGCCCTGCCGCGGACGGCGACCCTGCCCGAACTCCTCGACGCACTCGACCTCCTGGAGGCACTGCACCGCGGCCACCTCCCCGGCACCTCCGCCGCGTCCCGAGCCGCCTGCGCCGCGCTCACCGACGACCTCATCGAAGCCGCCGTACGCTCCCTGCCCGGCCTCGCCGGCAGCGACGACCCGGCCGACGCCGCCGCCCTGGTGGCCCTCGCCGACCGGGCCGCCGCCCACCACTTGGGCCTGCGCACGGACGACGCGCTCGCCGCCCTGGCCGCCACCGCGTCCCCGCTGATGCAGGGCGCGGCCCTGGCCGTACGGGTCCTCCTCGACCTCGACCCGGCCGACGCGCTCGGCGACCGCGCCGCCGGATGGATCGACAGCGCCGGCACCGCCGACAGCCGGCGCGCCCTGACCCGCCGGCTCGCCGGACTCCTCGCTGCCGCCGGCCCGTTGCTGCAGTCCTCCCCGGCAGCCCTCACCCCGCTCCTCGACCGCGTCGACCACCTCGCCGACCAGGACTTCCTCGACCGTCTCCCGGCCCTGCGCGGCGGCTTCGACGCCCTCGCCCCGGCCGCCCGCGACCGGCTGCTGGACACGGTCACCGAGCGCCTGGGCGACCGTATCGACCTCGCTCTCGACGCCCCGCCCGCCCTGCTCGCCCTCTGGGCCGCCGCCGACGCCGCCGGCCTCGCCGCACTCAAGGCCCTCCCGCTGCCCCGGCCGCAGGAACCGGCTGCGGACCAGCACTCGGCCGGGGACCCGCACCAGGCCGGGGACCCGCACCAGGCCGGGGACCAGCACCCGGCCGGGGACCCGGCGCCGGACGCCCCCGACGCCCCGTCCGCCCCCACCCCCCGGCCGCAGGCGCACCGGCTGGCGCCCGCCGACCGCTGGCGGCTGCTGCTCGGCCGCGAACGCGACCGGCTCCCCGCCGGCGCCCGCCGCTACGCCCACGCACTGGACGAGCTGTACGGCTCCGGACACGGCGAAGGGGCCGGCGACCTCGGCACCGGCCGGGGACCGGGCCGCAGCGGGGGCCAGGAGGCATCCTTCCCCACAGCCCGGGAATGGTCGCAGGAGCTCGAAGCGCTGTTCGGCGCCGACGTACGGGAGGAGGTGCTGGCCGGTGCCGCCGAGGCGGGCCGCACCGACGTGCTCACCCAGCTCGACCCGGCGGCCGTGCGGCCCTCCGTGGAACTGCTGAGCTCCGTACTGTCCCTCGCCGGAGGACTGCCGGAGGCCCAACTCGCCCGGCTGCGGCCCCTGGTGAAGCGACTGGTCGACGAACTGTCCAAGGAGCTCGCCACCCGGATGCGCCCGGCCCTGTCCGGCCTCACCACACCGCGGCCCACCCGCCGCCCGGGCGGTGCGCTCGACCTGGCCCGCACCCTGCGCGCCAACCTCGCGCACGCCCGCCGACGGCCCGACGGCACGGTGGTCGTCGTACCGGAGCGGCCCGTCTTCAGCACCCGGGCGAGCCGCGAGGCCGACTGGCGGCTCGTCCTCGTCGTCGACGTGTCCGGCTCCATGGAGGCCTCCGTCATCTGGTCGGCCCTGACCGCGGCCGTGCTGGGCGGCGTGCCCACCCTCTCCACCCACTTCCTCGCCTTCTCCACGCAGGTCGTGGACCTCACCGACCGGGTCGACGACCCGCTCTCGCTGCTGCTGGAGGTGCGCGTCGGCGGCGGCACGCACATCGCGGCCGGCCTCGCCCACGCCCGCTCCCTGATCACCGTCCCGAGCCGCACCCTCGTCGTCGTGGTCAGCGACTTCGAGGAAGGCGGGCCGATCGGCGGCCTGCTCGGGGAGGTACGCGCACTGGCCGCCTCGGGCGCCCACCTACTGGGCTGCGCCGCGCTCGACGACACCGGCACGCCCCGGTACTCGGTCCCGGTCGCACGGCAACTCGTCGCCGCCGGCATGCCCGTGGCCGCCCTCAGCCCTCTCGCCCTCGCCCGCTGGGTGGGCGACCGCCTCCGTGGAGAGTCCCGTTGAGCACCGAACTGCCGCCCGTCGCACCCGAGGTGCTCGCCGAAGCGGTCGAAAACCTCACCGCACGGCTGCGCAAGAAGCTGGACGACGCCACCGCGGGCTGCGCGGACGCCGCCACCCGCGAGGCCGACGGAAGCGTCACCTTCCGGTTCGGCGAGGACGCCCTCGTCACCCTGCGGCCCGGTCCGGCGGGGACCGTCACCGAGGCCGGACAGGCCACCTGCACCTGCCTGTTGGCACCCCGGTGCCTGCACCGGGCCGCCGCCCTGGGCGCCGCCCCGCTCGCAGACGCGGCGCCGCCGGAGCCAGAGCCGGCCGCGCCGGCCGCGGCCGCGCAGACGACGGCAGCCGAACCGGCCGAGCCCGCCGGAGCCCCGGACGCAGAACCGGCAGACCCCGCCGGGCCCGCCCCGGCCCTCACCGCGGCCCAGCTCGGCGCCGCGGCCGCGCTCTGGCACGCCGCCGCCGAAGCTCTGACGGCCGGCGTGAACGCCGGGGGAGCCGTCGTCCAGGCCGAGCTGCTGCGCGCCGCGCACACCGCCCGCCTCGCCGGCCTGCCCCGCGCGGAAGCAGCCGCCCTCCGGGTCGTACGGGGCCTGCGCGCCGCCCGGGAACGCCGCACCGCACACCGCCTCGGCGACCTCACCGGATCCTTCCGTGAACTCCTGCACACCGCCGGGGTGCTGGCCTCCGGTACGGCCCACGCGGCCCTGACCGGTACCTCCCGGCGCGCCTACACGCCGGGCGGCAGCCTCCAGGTGCAGGGCCTGTGCCGGGAACCGGTGCTCTCGGCCACCGGCTACGGCGGGGTCGTCACCCACCTGCTGGCCCCGGACGGCACCCGCTACTCGGTCTCGGACGTCCGCCCGGGAGGCCTGGCCCGCGCCCGCGGGGCCGGGCGGGCCTCCGTCGCCCTCGGCGGCGCCACCCTCGACCACGCCGGCCTCGCCCGGGGAGGCCTGCGCATCGTCGGCGCGACGGTCTCCCCGGAGGGCCGGCTCGGCGCCGGACGCGGGGTCAAGGCGACCCCCCTGCCCGGCGCCGCATGGACCGACGGGCCCGCCGCCCCGCTGTTCGCCCGCCCCGCGGCCGAGGCCGTCGCCGCGCTGCTGGCTGCCCCGGCCGAGGCGGCCGATACGGAAACCGCCCTGATCGGCTGCGATGTCACGGTCGTCGGAGCGGCCGGCGACCACCTCCTCGTCCGCGAGTCGGGACCGCACGCACCTCTGCTGAGGCTGCTGCCCGCACACCCGCACCCGGAGCTGCCGCACACCGAGAACCTGCGGCGCATCGCCTCGTACCCCGGACTGCGGCTGCGCGTCCTGGGCCGTCCCGACCTCGACCGCGCCGCCACCCTGCGCCCGGTGGCCGTCGGCCCGGTGCCCGGCGCGCAGTACACGCTGCGGCTGCCCGAGGAATGGCTGGGCCGGGCCGATCTCGGATACGACCGCCTCCAGGGCGAACACTTCCCGCCGTCGGACGCCGCCGCCGCGGCGGCCGGCGAAGCCGGCCCCCTACCGGCCGCCGACGTCCCGGACCCGCTGGCCGACGCGCCGCTGTGGCGGGTGCGCCGCCTCCTCGAGACCGGTGTCGCCGGCGGCCGGCGCGCGGTCGCCGAGGCGGCCCGCGGCGAGGCGGCCCCGGCCGCGTACGGTCCGCTGCGCCGGGCCGGGCTCACCGCCGCGGCGGACCTGGCCGCCGCCCTCGCGGCCGAGGCCGACCGGCGCCCGCGCGACGCCTTCGGCCGGCTCGCCGACCCCTCGCCCGACGGCTACGCCTGGGCCTGGCTGGCCGCGGCCACCCACCTGGCGGCTGCGGAACGCTCCCTGGTCGCCGCGTCATGGACGGCTACACCGAACGGAGCCACGCCCGCAGCACCGTGAAGTCCCCGGCGGTCAGGCCGGCGCCCGGATCGACGCGGTGCAACAGGGCCGGGCCCGGGTGGTGACGGGCCACCCAGGCCCGGTCGGGGCCGGTGATCTCGTCGTCGATCCACACGAAGGGCCGTCCGGCCGCGTGGGCGAGGAGGGCGGGGGTCTTCCAGTGGACGCCACCGCGCCCGTCGGCGTCGGAGGGCTCCGGCCAGGCCACCACGGGCAGCTCCGGCAGCCCGAGCCTCGGCGCGACGCACTCGTTCGCCTCCGCCATCCAGGTCGTGGCCCACCACAGTTCGCACGGCAGCCCCGCCAACAGAGGCCCGAGCGCCGCGTCGATGCGGGTGAGCAGGGGATGGGGGCCGCCGTCCCCGGGCGGGTACGGGCCCGCCCCGAAGGGGATGAGCGGGCCGTCGACGTCGAGGTAGAGGAGAGGAAGGGCCGCCCAGCTGGTCATGACCTCACGGTAGCCCCGCCCGGTGGGCCGCCGCGGCGGGTGTACTACCGTCACAGCGGTGGCGGACGACGTGGGCGTGGTGGAGCGGCTGTGGCGGTACCCGATCAAGTCGACCGGCGGTGAACCGCTGCGGAGCGCGGAGGTCGACCTGCGGGGCCTGGTGGGCGACCGGCTGTACGCGGTCCGGGACGGAGCCGGGAAGTTCGGCTCGGGCAAGAACACCCGGCGCTTCCGACGCATGGACGGACTGCTGCACCTGCGTTCCCGCTACGCGCGGGGTGCGGGGGAGCCGGGCCCGCCGGCACTGCCCGGCCTCCCGGAACTGTCCGGACCGCCGGAGCTCGTCGACCCCCGCGGACGCGTGGTGGCCGACCCCACGGCCTTCCTGCGCACCTACCTCCGCCGCGACGACGTCGAACTGGCCCGCGAGGGCCAGGTGTCGCACTTCGACCAGCTGCCGGTCAGTGTCCTCACCACTGCCACCCTCGACTGGATCCGCCGGGAGGTGCCGGACGTGCCCGTCGACGAGCGCCGCTTCCGGCCGAACCTCCTGGTGCGCACACCCCCCGGTACCCCGCCCTTCGTCGAGGACGAGTGGATCGGCCGCAGGGCGATCCTGGGCGACACCCTGTGCCTCCACTTCCAGCGCTCCAGCGAACGCTGCGTGATGACCAATCAGGCCCAGCCGGACCTCCCGCACTCACCGCTCGTCCTGAGGGCGATCGCCGCCGCCCACGACAACCGCCTCGACGTGCTCGCCACGGTCCTCAGGCCGGGAACGGTCCGGGTGGGCGACCCGCTCGTCCTCGGCTGAGCCGCGTGGCCCGGGCCGGCACCGGATGGAACTGCGGCCCCCGTGACGGCCTCTTGATGGCCGAGGGGGGATGGTCATGACGAGGACAGCGGTGTCCGTAACAGGGCGGGTGGTGGTGGCGGGGCTCCTGTGCGCCGTCCTCGCGGGGTGCGGGACCACCCGGGCGGGGCAGGCCGCCCCGCAGGCCGGGGTCCCCACGCTCGCGCCGGCCGACTGCGGTGCGGACCTCACGACGGAGGAGGACCCGGGCGGTTACGCGGGCCCGCCGACGGACGAGGAGACGGGCGGCTCTGCGGGCCCGCCCACCGACGAGGAAACCGGCGGCTACGCCGGCCCGCCCACCGACGAGGAGACCGGCGCCTACGCCGGCCCGCCCACCGATCAGGAGAGCGGGCCCCCCGCCGGGCCCCCGACCGACGGCGGCACGGCCGACGGCGGCGGCCCCTGCGGCCCGGCCGACTGGTTCGACATGACCCGCGACTTCAGGGCCTACCACCGGGGGCACCGCACCGGCCAGGACGACAAGGTGTCGGTCACGGAGACCCGCGTCCGCAAGGTCCGGTCGGTCGGTGAAGCGCGGATCACCTTCTCCACCTGGCAGGTCGGCAAGGGCGCCGCGGAGGACGCCCGCCGCATCGCCGAGGTGTTCACCGCATGGCGCCACGAGGTGTACGGCGACCACGGCACCCTGACCCTCCGCACGGCCGAGTACGAGGTCATCACCCAGCAGTGGTGACACCGGGCCACCGCTCGTCCCAGAGCGCGCAGTGGTGTTCGGCCCGCCCGTCCACCGTACGGATCCCGCCCGCGCCCGGAGCCAGCGACAGCACCCGCGCCGACGCCCCCAGCCGCGGCCACCGCGGGGCACCGGGCGCGGACGGAACACCGGTCCGCGCGAACCCGGTCCAGTAGCCGGTCATCCGGTCCGCGAGCCCCTGCTGCACCCCGCTCAGCGGGGTGATCGTGAACAGGTAGGGCAGTTCGAAGCCGTGGGCCGCGCCGAGCGGCAGCTCCGGCACCGGCGGCAGCCCCGTGAAGTCGGGCGCGTCACGGTCACTGAACCGGTAGCCGTACATCGGCACGTGCCGCCGCAGCGCCGCCCCGTCCCGCAGCGTCGGGCAGATGAACGACGCGTCGGTCAGCAGTGTCGCCCAGGCGATCGCCGGGGTCGGGTACGCCGACACCGGATGGGCGGCCTCCACGGCCCGGGCCGTCTCCACACCGAACGACCGCTCGATCCGGGCCCGGTAGGCGTTCTCGTCGCCGATCGGGTACTCCGACAGCGTCTGGGACAGGAAGAGGCGGATCTCGTCCTGGGTGGTGCCCTGCACCACCGGCACCCGGTGGAACCGTCCGGCCCGCAGCGCCCGCCGCGGCTCCATCGGCAGGGCGCTGTCCCCGTAGGAGACCAGGGAGAAGCGCCGCATCAGGTCGGAGGTCGCGAGGGTACGGGCGTCCAGCGCGCGCAGGCAGTCCAGCGCGCCCGAGGGCCGACCGCAGCCGAGGCGGGCGGCCGCGAGGGCTCCCTCCTCGGCCGTGCGCCGCGCGGGCACGAAGGGCTCGTATTTGCCGAGGCCCGGCAGCAGAGCCGACGGCGGCGTCGTGGTCGAGCACGAGCCGCTCTGGACGATCGCCTTGTGGAACAGGCCGGCGGAGGCGGGCGAGGTGAGGTGCGCGCAGACGCTCAGGGCACCCGCCGACTCGCCGCTCCGCGTTCCTCCGCACCCAGCGCAACGCCGCCCGCTGGTCCGCGAGGGCGAACCCGGGAGCCCCGCCGAGCTCCGGATGGCCGAACAGGCCGAAGACGCCCAGCCGGTAGTTGACCGTCACGACCACCGCATCGCCCTGTACGGCGGGCCGGTGCGGCCGGTAGACGTCGCCGGAGCCGCTGAAGAAGCCGCCGCCGTGGAACCAGACCATGACCGGTCGCGGCCCGGCACCGGGCGCCGCCGCCGTCGGGACGGTCACGTTGAGGTACAGGCAGTCCTCCGAGCCGACCGGCTCGCCGCCCCCGAGCACGGGCAGCTGCACACAGCGCGAACCGGGCGCCCCGGCGTCCCGTACGCCCGCCCACCGGCGCGCCGGCTCCGGCAGCCGCCAGCGCCGCGGACCGGTCGGGGGAGCCGCGAAGGGGATGCCCTCGAACGTGCTGTACGCCCCGTGCGTCCGGCCGCGCACCGGACCGCGGTCGGTGTCCACGACAGGCCCCTCCGGACCGGCCGCCGCGCCCACCAGCAGGAGGACGGTGGGCAGCAGCAGCAGCGCGCACCGGCGCCGGATGCCTCGCATGTCGGGCACGGCCTTCGCCTTTCCCTGGGGAGTGGAGGGGGAAAAGACCCCCCCCCCCGGGGGGGGGTGGAGAACCCCCCCGGGGCGCGGCGGGGGCCCCCCGGGGGCCCCCC
>NZ_JBEZYV010000049.1:0-43328 GCF_040638905.1 Streptomyces virginiae
CATGATCGCGGCGCAGGGCGTCAGCGAGCTGGGCATCGAGAAGCAGGACTGGCCCCAGATGGCCACGGTCGAGGCCATCGCCGCCTCGGGCTCCCTCCCGTGGTCTCCCACGGGGACGACGCCCCTCATGCAGGCCGGAAGCCGGTCAGCTCACCCTTCCCTCCTGGAACCGAGCTCGCCCGGCTTCTTCGGCACCCAGGGGTACACGGCGGTGGCGTCCTTGGGGTCCGGCTGGCCCATGACCACGCGCCAGCCGTCGTCGCCCACGGTCCGGACCTGGAGTTCCTTGATCTGGCTGGTGTCGTGGAAATACAGCACGACCACCTGCCTGGTGGAACCGGAGTCGTAGAAATCCGCAGTGACCTTGCCACGGGCTCCTTGGCCGAACGCCGCGATCCAGTTCTCGGCGGTCTTGCGGGGTTCCCCGTCAGTCCCGAGAGCGGCGAGTTCGCCCGCCTGGCCGTCGGCGATCCCCCACACCACCCGCTGGGTGATCTCCAATGTCCCTCGGCTCGGGTATCCGACCACGGCCAGCGGTTCGTGCTGGGAATAGTCGTCGTCATAGGCGAGGTCCGACCCGGCTGAGCAGCCCGTCAGGACGGAGACCGCCATCAGACAGCCCAGGAACGCCGACCTCACCGGTGCGGTGCTCAATTCGTGCTCACCAGTCGGATCGCCACCACGCTGACGATGGGGTTGTCCCCGCCGCGGTACCGGCCGATGGCCGCGTTCAGGGTGGTGTGGTTCGTCCAGCCGTGCTGGGCGAGGTTGACCTGGCCCTGGCCCCTGCCGGTCACGACCGCCGCGTGGTTGTACACCCCCTCCCTCTTCCACTTGAAGAAGAGCAGGTCACCGGAGCGCAGGGAATTGACGTCGGTCACGTAGTACTGGGAGCGGTAGCCGAGGAGATGCCGGCGCAGGTTCTCCGCCCCCGACCAGGCGAAACTGTTCTTGGGCCACACGGCCCAGCTCGGATTCTTCCACCAGGCACTGTCCGACCGGTACCAGCCGGTGCGCATTTTCATGCCACCACCGTAGTAGAGGGCCTTCGACGCGAAATTGGTGCAGTCCTGGTCGTACTCCTTCTTCACTCCAGTGTTGTGGAAGGCCCAGGCACCGGTGCCCGCCGCGTTGAAGTACGCGGCCGGCTGCGCACCGGGCGCCGCCGGCGCCTCCACGGGGAAGCCGTCCGCGCCGAGTGTGAGCGCGCCCGAGTCGTCTGCCGCGCCCGGCTCCGCAGGTGTGGCGACGACCTGGGTGCCGGCGGTCGCCGTGGTCGACAGAGTCTGGCCGGCACTGGTGTCGTCGGACTCGCTCTCCAGCTTCGCCGCGTCGCCTGTGAGGCCGAAGACGAACCGCTTGGTGCTCGTGTCCTCGGACACCTGGTCGACGCCGTCGATCCGCACCGTCATCGTCTGGACCACGGTGGTGCGTACCAGTACACGTCCGGCCGTCGAGCCCTTGGCCACCACGGTGTCCGTCAGCGCGGAGGAGGAACCGACGTAGGCCTGGCCCTTGCCCTCCAGCGCTTCACGCGTCGCGACGAGGGCGCCTTCCTGCGTGCCCAGGAAGTCACCGAAGGTGGTTCCGTGCGGGGAAGCGGCTGCCGCATCGGCGGCGGTCAGGCTGAGGCCCGTGACCAGCTTGCCCCGGGCGCTCAGATAGGCCTGGACGTAGTCCTTGTAGCGGGTCGCCCCGCCGGGCACCGATGCCCCCTGGACGGACGCGGAGCGCGACACCGGACCGGTGCCCACGGCGTTCTTCGCCGTCACCGCCACCCGGTAGGACAGGGAGTTGTCGAGGCCGGTGAAGGCCGCACGGGTCGCGGCGCCCTCCCAGGTGCCCACCACGGTGCCGTCGTTCTTCTCGGCCTTCACCACGTAGCCGGTCTCGCCGGTCGCACCCCCGTCGACGGGAGCGTTCCACGTGGCGAGCAGACCGGTGTCGCCTGCGGTGGCGACGACTTCGCTGACCGCGCCGGGAGCCGTCGGCGGCAGGTACTCGATGGTGAGCCTGGGCCGCTTGGTGGCGTCCGTCGCCGCACCCGAGTGGTATGCGGCGCCCTGCACCGTGCCGGGGACGGTGAGGGCCAGGCCTTCGTTCTCGCCGCGGTCGAGCCAGGACTGCACGAGCATCCCGAACTCGATCTCGTTCAGCGCGATCTGGGAAGCGTAGCTTTCGGTTCCGGCGGCGGTGAGGAGATCCTTGCCGCTCTGCGCCGGGGTCCACGGGGCGGACAGCTCGAAGACGTCAGGCTGCTGCACCACGCACTGCGTGGTGCAGTCGGCCCTGCTCAGCGACAGCTTGGCCGAGGTGACCCGGGCCCCCTTGGGGAGCCCGGCGAAGTTCGCCTTCAGCCGCGTCGCCCACGAGTGGCCGTCGGCCGTCCCCAGCCGGAGCTGACCGGCGGGAGGCGTGGCGCAGCCCGCCGTGGCGCAGTCGGTGGCGACCGACGCACTCTCGAGAGCGGCGTCACCGAGTACCAGGGACTGCGCGGCGGGCATCGGAGGCAGAGCCTGAACGCGCACCGTCATGTTCTGTTCGGCCGACCAGGGCGAGCACCCGGTGCTGGTGCAGGCGCGCACGGACCAGCGGTAGGTCGCGCCGTCCGTCAGCTTGCCCTCGGGGATCTGCAGGGCGGCCCGGTTGCCGCTCTCCACCCATACGGGGGGCAGCGGCAGGTTCGGGACCGGGTTGCCGGCCGAGTCCTTCAGGGAGAACTCGGCACTCACGCGCGTTTGCGCCGGGGTCGTGACAACCGCGGACAGGATGGGCGTCAGGGTTTCCTGGGCACCGGCCTGGATGTCCTGCGGGGCGTCAGGCAATGGGCTGACCGTGAAGGTGCTCCAGTTGGACCAGGGCGACCAGCTGTTGCTGTAGTGGGTGCCGTCGTAGGGCGAGGTGCGGAAGCGGTACATGCGCCCGTGCTGGAGCACGCCCGCCGGTACGACGACCGAGGCCGGGGTGCCTTGCGGGACGAACGGCGACACCAGGTTGCCGCCGACCTGGGTGTTGGTGGCGGCGTCGAAGATCTGGAAGGTGCCGTTGACCGTGTCGCCGTTCTTGTCCGCGAACGTGTCCCGCAGGATCGGCGTCGTCGTCTCGACGCGCCAGGCGGGGGTCTTGTCCTGGACGAACGGAGGGCCGGCCTCCTGCTTGGTGCCGGTCTGCGGACGGTAGTTGTAGGTCACCGTCAGCTTCGGCGGGTTGGAGGTGGCGTTCGCGGAGTTGACGCGCTTCCACTGCCCGACGACCGACTCCGACGTGGCGCGCAGGCCCATGCTGGACAGCGTCGCCTTTGCGGACGCCCACGTCTGGACGAGGGTGGTCACGTCGGCGTTGATCCAGCCGTCCGGTGCCGAGCCGCAGCCGGGGTTGCCGCGGGTCTCGGTGGAGGTGGCGTACTTGGTGCCCATGGCGGGCTGGTTCGTCCAGCGCGACGCGGTGCTCGGGGTGCCCGAGTCCCAGACCTCCCACGGCTGCGCGACGCAGTCGGTGTTGCCCGAGTGGAAGTTCCACAGGGACAGCTTGGCGTCGGAGACCAGTGCGTCCGCGATCGGCGCAGTGTTCCACGTGATGAACGAACGCGCCGTGCGGAAGGTGCCGTTCGCGTTCTTGGTGCCCGGGTTGCCGAGGTCCAGCTCGGTGTCGCCCGACCAGTCGACGGTCTCGCCCTGCTGGACGTAGGTGTCGAAGACGTTGCCCAGCGAGGAGGTCGAGGGGTCCACGGTCACGGGGTACTTGGTGGCCGGGTCCGCGAGGAACTTCGCGTCCGGGGTGACCACCAGGTCGACCGTGCCCTTGCCCTGGACGACCTTCATCGCCACGGGCACCTTGCGGGTGTGCTCGCCGGAGACCGGATCGACCGTGGAGTCCCACATCACCGGTGCCGGCATGACCGCGGTCTTCTTGCTCCTGCGATCGGTGAACTGCACGCTGCCGTCGGCCTGCTGTTCCACCTTCAGGCCCTTGGCCACCAGCGGCAGGGTGTACGCGTAGTTCCCGCCGGCCGGACGCTGCTTCAGCTCGACGAATTGCTCGAAGCCGCTGCGCGTGGCCTCGATGACGACGTCACCGCCGGGCACGGCGTTGGTGTACTCGGCGCGGGCCCCGTCGAGCTTCGGCGACGGCAGGGCGCCCTTCCACTTGAGGGTGATCTGCTGCTCGCCCTCGCCCAGCGTGACGAGGTCGGTGCTGATGTAGTTGACGGACGGCGCGGCCTGGGGCGCGGCCTGGGGCACGGCTTTGGCCATCCGCGGGAGGCTGCCCGCGGCCAACTTCAGGCCCTGCGGATGGGCCTTGGACGCGACGGACCCGTCAGGGGCGTGGCCCAGGGTCACGTCGACCCCGCGCCAGGCGCGTGCCTGCTGGTCGTAGAAGCGGATCGGTCCGGCGGCCACTTCGGTCGTGAGCGTGCCGTTCGGGTTGACCCATGTCGTGGACGTCTCGGACCGCTCCGAGACCGCCTCCACGCGGTGCCCCGCCGTCCGCGCGGCCACCCGGGCGCGCGCGAGGTTGAGTTCTTCGGTCACGGCGCCGGGCTTGGCCGTGGCGGCCTCGGCCGGAGCGGCGCCGGCCGGGTGCGAGCTCTGGATCAGGGTGGCGGTCACGATGAGTGCCGCTCCGCCCGCTATCCAGTGGGTGGTCCCCCAGGGCCCTCTTCCACGGCGTCTTGCCGTGGAGAAGCGAGTAGCCATACTTCCTCGGTCTTTCTGCGAGTACCCGATGAACCAGGTACGAGGGGAGCAACGTAGCGCCCTGACCAGGCAGTTCGTACTCGTAAACGGACAAGCGGGACACAACTTCTGTCGCAGTGACGCAATTCACGCCATGACTGGATCTGGCTCCAGATGCGGCTCGGCGTCAGGCCGTCTACTGAGGTGGGCGCCGGCTGCGCCGACGGGCGGGGCGGGCGGGTCCCTTCAAACGGAGAGCGGTGGACCGGTGTGCTCCTGTACGGACGGCCGGTCCCCGTCCGTGGTTTCGGTCAGCCCCGCGACATGGTCGGTGACCATGTCGAGGATGGCCGCCACGACTTCGGCGTCGCCGAGCACGAGGTGGTTGAGGGTCAGCCCGTCCGTCATGGCGGCCAGGTAGCGGGCCAGTACGGGTACCGGTACGCGCAGCTCGAAGGGCATGAGCAGGCGGAGCTGTTCGATGAGCTCGGTGTAGGTGTCGGAATACAGCTCGTACTGGCGTCGCGCCAGGTGCTCGAACCCGGGCCGGCGCAGGGCGTACTGCGTGAGCTCGTAGGTGAGCATGTGCTCGCCCGGGTTGGCGGCGACGTGGTCCCAGTACGCCTGGAAGCCGGCCCGGATGGTCTCCCGCAGGGTGGCCCGGGGCCGGATGGCCTCCCTCGCCACGGTGATGCCGTGCTCGGTGATCGCCACGATCACGGATTCCAGCAGGGCCTGCTTGGACTCGAAGCAGTAGTGGAAGACGCTCAGGGACACGCCGGCCTCGGCGCAGATCGACCGCGTCGTCGCCCTGGCGGCGCCGTCGCGGGCCATCACGCGGATCGCCGCCTCGGTCAGCTGGCGGCGTCGCTCGGCCGACGGCATGCGTGCCATGGGCGCTGGTTCCCTTCGTTCCGTTCGTTCCTAGCGCAGTGGTGCAGTGGTGCAGTCGCGGCAAAGGCGGCCGGGGCCGGCCGGATCGGCGGATCCGGCCGGCCCCGGCCCCGGGACCTGAATGGGTCGGCTGAGCGGCGTCAGCTGCTGTAGACGCCGACCTCGTAGAGCGAGTAGCCCCACTTGGTGCCGCGCTGCACGCCGTGGACACGGACGTAGCGGGCCGTGGTGCCGGTGAAGAGCGCCGTGTCCAGACCGCCGTCACCGGTGGTGGTGGACCACGCGGACTGCCAGTCGGTGCCGTCGTTCGACAGCTCGATGCGGTAGGCGTGCCCGTGTGCCCGCTCCCAGTCGAGCGTGACGCGCTTGACCAGGTGGGCCGCACCGAGGTCGATCTGGATCCACTGGTCGTCGCTCCAGTCGCTCGCCCAGCGGGTGCCCTTGTTCCCGTCGACGGCCCGGGACGGGGCGTAGCTCGTGAAGGGGTTCCACTCCGCCGAGCTGGCCGCCGTGGACGCGCCCGCGGCGAGGTTCACGCCCGCCTTGTGCTTCTCGGACGAGCCCCAGGTGGTGAGGTAGGACTCGGCGCCGCGGAAGAGGTCGTCGACCACGTCCTGGCCGCCGACGAGCCGGATGTCCTCGATCCAGTCCGGGACCAGGCCGTAGTGCGAGGCGCCGTCGGTGTTGAGGTCCCAGGTGCGCTGTCCGGTGGTCTGCTTGTCGATGACGGAGCCGCCGTCGACGCTGCGGAACGGATAGCGCACCGGGTTCGGGGTGTCGGCCCCGCGGGGGCCGGGCCAGCCGCCGACGCCGTTCATGTCGGTGCCGTAGCCGTAGCCGACGTTGTACTTGTCGCGCAGGGCGTTCTTGGCCTTGGCCTCCGCGCTGAAGCCCTCGGCCCCGTTCATGTACTGGGCGACGAATCCGCCGAGCTTGTACAGCCGCTCGGTCCAGTTGTCGTCCATCCAGCTGTGCGAGGAGATGATGCCCGGGTAGGACTCGGACTCCAGGATGTCGAAGGCCCGGCCGGCGGCCTTGACGCTCATGTGGTCGATCTCCAGCATCATCTTGCGTTTCATCATCCCGCGCACCGCGTACTCGCCCAGCTCGGTCAGGCCGCGGGTGTTGCACTGCGCGTCCGCCGCGTACGAGGGCACGGACACGCCCGCCGGAAGTTCCTTCTGCGCCTGTGGAGCGGCCGCGAGCCCGATGGGGTTGTCGTGCTGTGGGCCGGTGCACTTCTCCGTCTTCCAGAAGGTGCCGGTCGACAGGAACTGGCCCACGTTGATCGCGGTGCCGAGCGCGCCCTGGTCGAAGCGGACGCCGCACAGGGCGTTGTCGAACTTGTGGCAGAGGAACATGCTGCGCACGCCCAGCTTGTGCAGCTCGTCGAGGCCGCGGTCGACGTCCTCCTTGCTGCACTGCGCGATGTCGAGGATCTGCTTGCAGCCGAACGGCTCGGAGGTCTCGACGCCCAGGACGACAGCCAGTTTGCCCTGCTTGACGACTTCGCGGGCCTGGGCGGAGTCGGTGACGATCCGGAACCAGCCCTTTCCGGGGCCGCCGTACATCTTGTCGATGTAGGCCTGCATGTCGTACGTCTTCTGCGCTTCGAGGCGGATGGCGGTCATCTCGTCGCAGCCTCGGTCCTTGAAGAAGTAGACCGAGCAGATCACGCCGTTGGTGACGAGGTCGTTGACGAGCACCCGCTGGCCGCCGCGCCAGGCGCGCTCGACCCAGGCGTAGTAGTTCTGCTGGTGGGTCAGCGAGTCGTGGGCGGGCCAGTCCTTGAAGGTCGGCCAGCCGTTCGGGTCGTGCTTGCCGTCGCCGCCCTTGGTGATGAAGTCGAAGATCGCCAGGGTGCCGTCCGGGTAGTGCTCGGGGCAGTCCTTGAGCGCGTCGGCCACGCCCATTTCGGAGAAGGGCCTGCCGCAGATGAGGCGGCCGCCGAAGCCCTCGTTGGACATCAGGTGGTCGTGCGCGTCGACGAAACCGCGCACCCGGCCCTGGGAGTCGGTGCCCTTGAACGGTTCGCCGGTGATGTTGATGTCGGAGTCGGGTGCGGGCCGCGCCACCGGATTCCACCAGCCGGGGTCGGCGGCGGAGCTGGGCACGGGGCCGAGCACCATCGCCACCACGGCGAGGAGCAATGACAGGACCGCGAGGGGGCTGCGCCTGTGGTGCGTGTGTCGGGAAATGGTCATCACTCACGTCTTCGGTCAGCGGATGGCGCGGTGGAGGAGCCGGACCCGTTCGGGGACGCGACGGCCACACGGGAGAGCTGATTTGTCATGAACCCGCAAACGGTGATCCGAGAATCGCCACTGGCGCCGACAGAGTCAAGAGTCCGGGACGGATGACCTGATGATCCGTCAGTAGCCTACGTCAGTAGCTCCGCTCGGGGAGTGGCGGTACGGGCGGGCGGGGTCCGGCGTGGCCGGTCGGCCGGAGACGCCGGGACGGCCTACCGTCGAGCCATGAGTGCGATGGCGGTGGTGTACGAGGTCGAGGAGCCGGTGGCGGCGCACCCCGACGGGACCGTGGACGGCGGCGGTGAGGCGGTCGTCGTGCGCGTGCACGCGGCGCCCGCGGCGCCCGGGATGTCCGGTGTCCCCGGTCCGCGGACCTTCTGCGGCAGGGACACCTTCGCGATGCGGGCCGCCCCGCCGCAGCCGGGGCAGGCGGGGCAACCCGCCGGGCAGCCCGGCGCGACGTGGTACGACACGGAGTACGCGGACCGGGTCTGCCCCGCGTGCGACGACGCGGTGGGCACCGACTGAGGCGCCGGGCCGGCGCGGGTCCGCCGGGTGGGCGTCAGCGCGCGTTGCGCTCGGGCAGGTCCGTCTCGGCCGGCGCGAAGCCGAAGCCGCGCGCGCCCTTCTTCTCGGTCTGCTTCCCGCAGAACGCGGCTTCCAGGGTGCCGCCGAGCGCCGTGTTGGCCTCGCCGCGGTTCGAGGTGTTCGCCATCGCGGACAGGCTGCGCCGGCCGTCGCGCGTGGAGAAGGCGTAGGTGTAGAAGCCCTGCACCGTGCCCGTGTGCCCGTAGACCGACGTGCCGCAGGAGAGGTCGTAGCGGCGCAGACCCAGTCCGTAGAACCGGGTGTTCGTGGCGTCGGTCGGGGTCGCGGTCACCATGGCGTCCAGCAGCCGGGGCGGCAGCAGCCGGCCGCCGAGCAGCGCCGACGTGAAGGTGTTCAGGTCGGCCGGGCTGGAGATCACCGCACCGGCGGACTGGGCCCACGACACGGTCTGCTCGGTGGAGTCGACCAGCGGCGCGCCCGCCTCGTCGGGGTGCAGGTAGCCGCGGGCGTGCAGGCCCTTGATCTCGGTGTCGGGATGCACGTACGCGGTGCTGCGCAGGCCCAGCGGCTTGAAGATGCGCCGCTCGTACTCCTTGCCCACCCGGTTGCCGGTGGCCTTCTCGATCAGCATGCCGACGACGACGAAGTTGGTGTTCGAGTACTTGTACGCCACGCCGGGCTCGGTGGTCCTGGGCTCGCGCAGTGAGAGGTCCACCAGCTCCTGGTGGCTGAACACCCGGTTGCGCACGGCCTCGAAGCCGGGGACCGTCTGCTCGAACATGGCGTCCGTGTAGTCCGCCAGTCCGCTGCGGTGGGTCAGCAGATGGCGCACCGTGATCCGGTCGTCGGGCAGCAGGCCGGGCAGGTAGCGGTTGACCGCCGTGTCCAGGTCGATCTTCTTCTCCCCGACGAGCTGGAGCAGGACCACGGAGGAGAAGGTCTTGCTGACACTGCCGATCCGGAAGCGGGCCCGCGGGTCCATGGCCGCGCCCGTGGCCTTGTCACGTAGGCCGACGGCCCGGGTGCGGACCCCGCCGGGGCCGCTGAAGCGGGCCATGGCGCCGGGCGCTCCGGCGGCCGTCGTGTTGCGCAGCGCCCGGGTCAGCGCTTCGAGATCGGGGGCCGCGGTCCCGGCCGCCTGGGCGGTGGCCGCGGGGGTGACGGCGGCCGTCACGGCGAGCAGGGCGGCGGTCAGGGCGAGACGTCGGTGCACGGGCAGCGGCACGGTGTTCCTCTGGTCGGTGGTCAGTCGGCGGCACAGGGCGGGGCGTCGCGGACGGCCGGACGGCGCGACCGCGACGGGCCCAGAAAGATCATCGATCAGGAGCGGCGGCGGCGTGAGCCGCAACGCGCTGTCCTATGAAGGAAGCTCCAGCAGGCGGAGGGCTTCCTGGCGCATTTCCACCTTGCGGACCTTCCCGGTGACGGTCATGGGGAACTCGTCCACGACGTGCACGTACCGCGGGATCTTGAAGTGGGCGAGCCGGCCGGCGCAGTACGCGCGGACGGCGTCCGCGGTCAGCGGTTCGGCCCCCTCGCGCATCCGCACCCACGCCATCAGCTCCTCGCCGTACTTGGGGTCGGGCACCCCGATGACCTGGACGTCGAGGACGTCCGGAT
This sequence comes from Streptomyces virginiae, assembly GCF_040638905.1. Taxonomy (GTDB): domain Bacteria; phylum Actinomycetota; class Actinomycetes; order Streptomycetales; family Streptomycetaceae; genus Streptomyces; species Streptomyces virginiae_B. The sequence continues at coordinate 9,992 of NZ_JBEZYV010000049.1, forward strand.
GTGTGTGGAGGAACTCCTCGATCTCGCGCGGGTAGAGGTTCTCCCCGCCGCGGATCACCATGTCCTTGATCCGGCCGGTGATGCTCAGATAACCGTCGTCGTCCATGACGGCCAGGTCGCCGGTGTGCATCCAGCGGGCCGCGTCGACGGCCTCGGCGGTCCGCTCCGGTTCCTCCCAGTAGCCGAGCATCACCGAGTAGCCGCGGGTGCACAGCTCGCCCGGCTCCCCCCGGGGCACCGTCCGCCCGGTCCGCGGATCGACCACCTTCACCTCCAGGTGCGGCCCGACACGGCCCACGGTGGACACCCGGCGCTCGACCGAGTCGTCGGCGCGGGTCTGCGTCGACACCGGGGAGGTCTCCGTCATCCCGTAGCAGATGGACACCTCCGTCATGCCCATCCGCTCGATGACCTCCCGCATGACCTCGACCGGGCAGGGCGAGCCCGCCATGATCCCCGTGCGCAGGCCGGACAGGTCGTACGAGTCGAAAGCGGGCTCCGCCAGCTCGGCGATGAACATCGTGGGGACGCCGTAGAGCGAGGTGCACCGCTCCGACTCCACCGCGGCCAGGGTGGCCACCGGGTCGAACGCCGGCGCGGGGATCACCATGGCCGCGCCGTGGCTGGTGCAGGCGAGGTTGCCCATGACCATGCCGAAACAGTGGTAGAAGGGCACGGGGATGCAGACCCGGTCCTGCTCGGTGTAGTGGCACAGCTCGCCCACGAAGAAGCCGTTGTTGAGGATGTTGTGGTGCGGGAGCGTCGCGCCCTTGGGGAATCCGGTGGTCCCGGAGGTGTACTGGATGTTGATGGCGTCGTCGGGGCTCAGCGCGGCCTGTGCCCGGGCCAGGTCGGCCGGGTCGCCCCGGCGGCCGCGCTCCAGCAGGGAGTCCCACAGGTGCCCTCCGAGCAGGGCCACGAACTCGAGGTCCGGACATCGCGGGTGGACCTCCTCGATCATGGCGGCGTAGTCGGAGGTCTTGAAGCGGTCCGCGGCGGCCAGCAGCCGGATGCCGGACTGCCGCAGTACGTACTCCAGTTCGTGGGAGCGGTAGGCGGGGTTCACGGTGACGAGGACCGCCCCGATCTTGGCCGTGGCGTACTGCACCAGCGTCCACTCCGCGCGGTTGGGGGCCCAGATCCCGACGCGGTCGCCCTTCACGATGCCCAGGTCCAGCAGCCCGAGGGCGAGGGCGTCGACATCGGCGGCCAGCTCCGCGTACGTCCACCGGCGGTCGGCGGCCACGTCGACGAGGGCGTCGCGATCGGGGAACCTCCGCACCGTGCGGTCCAGGTTCTCGCCGATGGTGTCACCGAGCAACGGCACTTCGCAGGACCCGGACGCGTAACTCGATGCGGCAGACACATGGACCTCCTGGACGGGCGGACGGGCGGGCGGACGGGCGGACGGGCGGGCGGATGGACGGGGCGATCTGGGGCGATGGCGCCTGAAATATACTGATGGGGTGACTGAGGACCTCTTGCCAGCCTGCCCCGAGTGTGCGGGTGCCTACGCCTACGAGATGGGCTCGCTGCTGATCTGCCCCGAGTGCGGGCACGAGTGGCCCCTCACCGCCGGCGCCGGACCGGCCGAGGCGCCCGAGGAGCGGGTGATCAAGGACGCCGTCGGGAACGTGCTGGCCGACGGCGACACCGTGACGGTCGTCAAGGGGCTGAAGGTCAAGGGCAGTCCGACCGGCATCAAGGCGGGCACCAAGGTGCGCAACATCCGCCTCGTCGACGGCGTGGACGGCCACGACATCGACTGCAGGATCGAGGGCTTCGGGCAGATGCAGCTCAAGTCCCGTGTGGTCCGCAAGGTCTGAGGAGACCTGGGGGATCCGTGGCATGGAAAAGGCGCCTGCCGGGCGGAGGCCGGGCAGGCGCCTTCGTCGTACGCGTGGGGGGCGTGTCCGCAAGGCAGCGCCGACCGCCCGGGTACCGGACGTACCCGGGCGCGCCCGACAGCGAGCATGGCGAGGTGCGGTGCCAGGCACCGCGGGACCGGCGGGACTTTGCGGACACCCCCTGGGGCAGGCCAGGGCGCGGTGAAGGCGCGCGAGGGGCGCACGGCCTGGCGTACGGCTTGGCGTACGGCCTCCAGCAGCAGCATGCCCGGGGCGTGTCGACGGGGTGGTCGAAGGACATCGGGTGGTTGATGTCGGTCCGCGACTGCGCGCGTTGCATGGAGCTGGTGGGGGACAGCACCACGCCGTGGAAGCGGGTCGCGACACACCAGCCGGGGCGTCACAGGCGGCGGGAGGGGGACGATGCGGACGGGCCACCTGGTCGAGCTCGGCGTTCGCGCCGCGCAGGCGCTGTAGACGGCCTCGGGCGGGTGGGTGAAGCCGGCCTCGGCGGTGCCCGGGAACTCCCGGTCCCGCGTGGCGGTGACGTACACGGTCGGGCGGGCGAGCCCGCGGGTCCCGGCGGGCGATGCCCGAGCAGCGAATGTGGAGCATCCCGGCGGACGGAGAACCGCCGTCGCTGCGCGCGACGCTGATGGGCGTGGCGGACGGCTGGACGGCCCTGACACCGCCCGGCGGCTGCAAGTACGACGGGCGACGGCCGGGGGCTCTGGCACGTGCGGGGCATGACCCGGTTTCACGCCGGGGGAGCTCGACGCTTACCTGCCGGGCATCCACCGGCTGCCGCTCGGCGAGGAACTCTGACGCGGAGGGCCGGCCGCCCCGTGCCTCAGCCCAGGTCCGAGGCAGTAGGCACGACCACGCCGTAGAGGTCGGCGATGGTCGCGAGGGCGCCGTGGTGGACCTGCTCCGCGGGCAGCCCGGCCACCGCCGAGCGCAGCGGCCGGGTGGCGCAGGCGTCGGCGACCACAGTGGGGCGGTTGCCGCGCAGGAAGGCGCCCTCCGCGGTGAAAGCCACGCACATGTGGGTCATGAACCCGACGACGATGACGTGCTCGTTGCCCGCGGCGTCGAGGATCTCGCCGAGGTCGGTGCCGACGAACGCGTTGGGGGCGGCCGTCTTGACGACGACGCTCTCGCCGTCGAGGGGAGCCACCCGGGGGTGGATCCGGCCGATGTCCTCGCGGATGTCGTACGGGGTCCCCGCGCCGCCGTCGTGCTGCACGTGGACGATCTTCGTGCCGGCGGCCCGGGCGCGGGCCAGCAGGTCGGCCGCGGCGTGGAGGGCGGTTTCCCAGCCCGTCAGCTCCAGCACGCCGCGGGTGTAGGTGTTCTGGTAGTCGACCAGGATCAGCGTCGCCCCGGCCAGCGGAGCCGGGGTCTGGTCGAGGCCGTTGAGCTCGCGCAGGGTGGTCGTGTTCACGGGCGCGGTCGTGGTCACGGGCGCGGTCGTGGTCATGGAGGTGCCCCCTCGGGCGTCATGTCGGAAGGTTCCGGCCGCATCGTGCGGCGGCCGTGCCATGAACGCTATGAGCCCCGGGTAGTGTCTGCAATGTCATCCGACTTGCAGAAACAGACATGCCGCACGAGAGCATTCCGGCCTCCCCGGCCGACCGAACGGAGACCCCGTGAACAGCGCCGCACGGTTCGTGGTCGTCGTCCTCTTCGACGGTGTGGACCTCCTGGACGTCACCGGCCCGCCGGAGGTCTTCGCCCTGCTGCGCCGCGAAGTGGGCAGCGCCGACGGCTACGACGTCGTCCTCGCGGCCGAGACCGCGGACCCCGTCACCACCTCAGCCGGCGTCCGGATCCTGCCCGACACGACCTTCACGGACCTGGAGCTGTCCGGCAGGAGCATCGACACCCTGCTGGTCCCGGGCTCGGTCGAGATCGACAACACCGGCCGGGCACGCGCCGTCGCGGACCCCGCCGTCGTCGACCGGGTGAAGGCGCTCGCCGGCCGGACCCGGCGGCTCGCGTCCGTCTGCGTCGGAGCCCACATCCTCGCCGAGGCAGGACTCCTCGACGGCAGGCGCGCCACCACCCACTGGTCGACCGCGCAGCAGCTCGCCGCCGACCACCCCGCGGTCGAGGTCGACGCCGACCCGATCTTCATCCGCGACCGCGACGTGTGGACCGGCGCGGGCATCAGCGCCTGCCTCGACCTGTCCCTCGCCCTCGTCGCCGACGACTTCGGGGAGGCCGTCGCCCTGCGCGTCGCCCGGCAGCTCGTGATGTACCTGAAACGGCCGAGCGGACAGAGCCAGTTCAGCGTCCCCCTGGCACCCCTGTCCACCACACGGCGCACGGAGGACCTCCGCCACTACGTCACGCGCAACATCGCCGGACGGCTCTCCGTCGCCGACCTCGCCGAATACGCCCACGTCAGCGAACGGCAGCTCACCCGCATCTTCAAGACGGAACTGGGCACGACCCCGGCCGCCTACATCGAATCGGCCCGCGTCGAGGTGGCGCGCAACCAGCTCGAATCCACCGACGCCACCCTCGACCGCATCGCGTCCACCTGCGGCTTCAACACCACGGACACCCTCATCCGGGCCTTCCGCCGCACCCTCGACACGACCCCCACCGAGTACCGCAACCGCTTCCGCTCCCCGGTCCGCTGAAGAGCGCACGCCCAACCGGCCTACCCCGTGCATCCGTCCCGCCCGCGATCGCGGAAGAGATCAGGGAACCACCCCGGTCGACGGCGGAACGGAGCACCTCCATGACCGACACCCAAGGGCACCCGGCCCGGCCTCCCGGCCCGCGGCCCCCCGGATCGCTGTGCCTGGTCACCGGCGCCACCGGCTACATCGGCGGCCGGCTCGTCCCCGAGCTGATCACCGCCGGACACCGCGTCCGGTGCCTCGCGCGCACCCCCGAGAAGCTGCGCGACCACCCCTGGGCGGGGCAGGCGGAGATCGTCCGCGGCGACGTCACCGACGCCGCGTCGCTCGCCGCCGCCCTGCGGGGCGTCGACGTCGCCTACTACCTCGTGCACGCCCTGGGCAGCGGGCGCGACTTCGAGGAGACCGACCGCCGGGCCGCGCGCACCTTCGCCGACCAGACCCGTGCCGCCGGCGTACGCCGCATCGTCTACCTCGGCGGACTCGTCCCGCGCGGGGTCCCCGACCGCGACCTCTCGCCCCACCTGCGCTCCCGCGCCGAGGTCGGCCGCATCCTCCTCGACTCCGGGGTCCCCACGACCGTGCTCCGCGCGGCCGTCATCATCGGCTCCGGCTCGGCGTCGTTCGAGATGCTCCGGTACCTCACCGAGCGGCTGCCCGTGATGGTCACCCCCAGCTGGGTGCGCACCCGCATCCAGCCCATCGCCGTCCGCGACGTGCTGCGCTACCTGGTCGGCAGCGCCACCATGCCCGGCCACGTCAGCCGGGCCTTCGACATCGGCGGCCCCGAAGTCCTCACCTACCTCGACATGATGCGCCGCTACGCCGACGTCGACGGACTGCCCCGGCGGCTGATCCTGCCCGTGCCCGTCCTCACACCGCGCCTGTCCAGCCACTGGGTCGGCCTGGTCACCCCCGTGCCCCGGTCCATCGCCCGCCCGCTCGCGGAGTCCCTCAAGTACGAGGTCGTCTGCGACGAGCACGACATCGCCGACTGGGTGCCCGATCCGCCCGGCACTCCGATCTCCTTCGACAGGGCGCTCTCGCTCGCCCTCCAGAAGGTCCGCGACGCCCAGGTCGACACCCGCTGGTCCTCGGCCTCCGTGCCCGGCACGCCCAGCGATCCGCTGCCCACCGACCCCGACTGGGCCGGCGGCAGCCTCTACACCGACGTCCGCGAGCGCATCGTCGACGCTCCGCCCCAGGCGCTGTGGCGGGTCGTGGAGGGCATCGGCGGTGAGAACGGCTGGTACTCCTTCCCGCTCGCCTGGGCCGTCCGCGGCTGGCTCGACCGCCTCATCGGAGGAGTCGGACTGCGCCGGGGCCGGCGCGACGCCACCCTCCTGCGGATCGGCGACTCCCTGGACTTCTGGCGGGTCGAGGAGATCGAACGCGGGCGCCTGCTCAGACTGCGCGCCGAGATGCGGCTCCCCGGCCTCGCCTGGCTGGAGATGTACGCCGAGCACGACGACGAGGGCCGCACGCGGTACCGGCAGCGGGCGCTCTTCCACCCCCGCGGCCTGGCCGGCCACGCCTACTGGTGGAGCGTCTCGCCCTTCCACGCCCTCGTCTTCGGCGGCATGGCCCGCAACATCGCGCGCACGGCGGAAGCGACGGCCGGAAGGCCCCACCCCGCCGGAGGCCCCACCCCGGGAGCGGAATCATGAACGTGTCGGTCGTCCTGTTCACCTCGGACCTGCGGGTCCACGACCATCCGCCGCTGCGTGCCGCGCTCGGCCCGCGCAACGAGACCGTCCCGCTCTTCGTCCGCGACCCGGCGGTGGACAGGGCCGGTTTCGCCCCGCCGAACCGCCTCGCCTTCCTCGCGGACTGCCTCGCCGACCTCGACCAGGGGCTGCGCCGGCGGGGCGGCCGGCTCGTCGTCCGCTCGGGCGACCCCGTCGCCGAAGTGTGCGCCGTCGTGCGGGAGGCCGACGCCGACGAGGTGCACATGGCCGCCGGGTGCAGTGCCTTCGCCCTGCGGCGGGAGCAGCGGCTGCGCCGGGCCCTGGAGGCCGACGGCCGCCGCCTGTACGTCCATGACGCGGTCGTCACGGCGCTGCCGGCCGGCGCCGTGACACCGACCGGATCCGATCACTTCGCCGTGTTCACCCCGTACTTCAGACGCTGGTCGGCAGAGCGGCTGCGCCCGCCGCTCGCGGCCCCGCGCGCGGTCCTGGTGCCGCCCGGCATCCGCTCCGAGGCCCTGCCCCTCCGGCCGGCCGCCGGAGCCGTCTCGGCGGGCCTGGTCACCGGAGGCGAGGAAGAGGGCCGCAAGCGGCTCGCGTACTGGCTCGACCGGTACGCCGACGCCTACGAGGAGGGACACGACGACCTCGCCGCGGACACCACCTCCCGCCTCTCCCCGTACTTCCACTTCGGCGCGCTGTCGGCGGCCGAGGCCGTGCACCGCGCCCGCGACCGGGGTGGAGCGGGCGCCGAGGCCTTCGTACGGCAGCTCTGCTGGCGCGACTTCCACCACCAGCTGCTCGCCGCCCGCCCCGCCCTCGCGGACGCCGACTACCGCACCCGGGCCGACCGATGGCGGAGCGGCCTGCAGGCGGAGGCCGACCTGCGGGCCTGGCAGGACGGCCGTACCGGCTATCCCGTCGTGGACGCGGCCATGCGCCAACTCGCCCACGAGGGCTGGATGCCCGGCCGGGGCAGGCTGCTCACCGCCTCGTTCCTGACCAAGACGCTCTACATCGACTGGCGCGCCGGAGCCCGCCACTTCCTGGACCTGCTGGTCGACGGGGACGTCGCCAACAACCAGCTCAACTGGCAGTGGATGGCCGGCACCGGCACCGACAGCCGCCCCAACCGGGTCCTCAACCCGGTGATCCAGGGCAAGCGCTACGACCCGGAGGGCGCGTACGTACGCCGGTGGGTGCCCGAACTCGCCGGGCTGCAGGGGCCCCGGATCCACGAGCCGTGGAAGCTGGACGGTCCCGAACGGGCCCGGTACGACCGCTATCCCGATCCGCTGATCACACTCCCGGACGGGCTGGCCCGCTTCCGCAGGGCCCGTGGTCAGGACTGACCCGGGGCGGCGGGCCGCCCCGCCCCCGCCCCCGCCGCCGTGTCGCACAGCCCGCGCAGCAGGGCCAGGGCGTCCCGCAGCCCGCCGGGCCGCAGCGTGCCCGGGGCGAGGGGCTGACCGGCCCAGCCCGGGCCCGCCGGCAGTACGGCGGGCCGGGCGCGGGCGCCCCGGACGCCCCACACGGTGTCGGCCACGTGCCGGGCCAGCGGCGCATTCGCGGTCGACCGGGCCTGGGACCACAGCACGACCGCGGCGGGACCGGTCCGGCGGACCGCCTGGTCGAGCGCCTCGGGCGGCACGGCCGGCCCGAACATGAGCGTGGGCAGGCCCAGTTCGGCCAGCCCCGCGGCCAGCGCCTCCAGCGCGAGGGTGTGCTGCTCGCCCGGCACGCAGGCGAGCAGCACCGGGGGCACACCCGTCCTCGACCCGGAGGGCGGGGGCCCGCAGGCGCGGCGCAGCGCGCTCGACACGTGCCAGGACAGCAGGTGCTCGACCTCGACGTACCGGTCGCCCGAGGTCTCCCATTTGCGGCCCACGGCGTGCAGGGTCGGCGCCATCACCTCCTCCCAGGCGGTGACCAGGCCGTACTGGGCGATCACGGAGGCCAGCATGTCGTCCACGGCCCAGGCGTCGAGACGTACCGCCGCCCGCCCCAGCCCGCGGCACTCCTGCCGTACGGCGCCCAGCGGCAGGCCGTTGCCCGAACCGGGCGGGCGGGCCGGCCGGGGGAGCGGTTCCCGGTCGGCGGGCGGGGCGGGCGCCGGACCCGCCAGAGCGGCCCGCGCGGCCTCCGCGGGCGGGATCCCCGACGAGGTCAGCCGGCACATCTCCCGCAGGACGGCGACGTCCTCGGGCGTCCACCGCCGGTGCCGGCCGTCCTCGCGGGCGGCCGGTCCGATGCCGTAGCGCCGGTCCCAGGAACGCAGGGTCGTCGGGGCGACCCCCAGCCGGCGGGCCACCGCCCCCGTGGTCAAGCCGTGTGCGGACTCCGTCATGGGTCCATGATGCGACGCACAACCGATGCGAGTGGTGCCGAAGCGTGCACGGGCCCGAATCTGGAGGGGTCCGACCCGCCCCCCACGGGGCGACCCGTCCGCCGACCGGCCCGCTGCCGGCTCCGTCCCGGCCCGAGGAGCAGCCGCATGACCGCCCGGAGCGCCACCGTCCAGCCGTCCCCCGCGACCTGGGAGGGCCTCCTCGACCACGAGGTCGCCGAGGGCTTCGTACGCGGAGACGAGCAGTGCCTGACCGCCGCGTACCGTCGATGGGGAGGCCTCGTCCAGGCCCTGGCGGCCCGTACCCTCGGGGATCCCAGGGAGGCCGAGGACATCAGCCAGCAGGTCTTCCTGGCCGCCTGGCGGGGCCGGGCCGGCTACCGGCCGGAGCGCGGCGCCTTCCCCGGCTGGCTCGTCGGCATCACCCGCCGGAAGACCGCCGACGCGCTCGCGGAGCGCACCCGGCGGCTGGCCCTGGTCACCGCGGCCGCCTCCGCCCTGCCCCCGCCGGACGAGCCCGCGGTCGGTCCCGAGGCCGTCCTGGACCGGCTGCTGATCACCGGTGAGCTGGCGAAACTGCCCGGTCCGCAACGGGAGGTGCTGGCCATGGCCTTCTACGGGGACCTCACCCAGAGCCAGATCGCCGAGCGCACCGGGATGCCGCTCGGCACGGTGAAGAGCCACACCCGGCGGGGCCTGCACCGGATGCGCCACCGCTTCACCGCCGCGTCCCCGGCCGCGGAGCCGGCCGTGGCGGGGTACGCGTAGGACACCCCCGAGCCAGGGGGTGCGAAAATACCGGAGAGGGCGGCGGAGGGAGCGGCGGTGGCGGAGACGGACGACCGGGTGCCCGGCCCGGCGCCGGTACGGGTGGACGGGCGGACCGAGCGCGGACGCCGTACCCGGGACAAGATCGTGGACGCGCTGCTCGACCTGTTGGACGAGGGCGTCGTGGAGTTCCCGGCCGAGCGGGTCGCCGAACGCGCGGGTGTCTCGCGCCGGCTTGTCTTCCACCACTTCGCCGACATGTCCGAGCTGGTGGACCTCGCGATCACCCGCCGGCTGGAGCAACTGGCCGAGCAGATCAGGCCGTTGCCCGTGACCGGCCCCCGCCGGGTCCGGGTGCGGGCCCTGGTCGAGCAGCGGGCGCGGATCCTGGAGTGGATCACCCCGGCGCGGCTGACGCTGATGCGGATCGACCACCCGTCGCCGCGCATCCGGCAGGTCACGGACGAGGCGTTCGCGGACGCGCGGCGGAAGGTCGCGGAGGTCTTCGCGGAGGAGCTCGGCCGCCTGGACGACAACCGGGCGGCCGAACTCCTCGACGGTCTGGACGCCGTCACCACGTGGGGGGCCTGGCACCACTGGCGCTCCGGCGGGAAGAGCCCGCAGCAGGCCCGCGCGGCGATGGAGGCCACCGTGCTGAACCTGCTCGCGGCGGGCGACCACCCGCGCGGATGAGCGGCGGGGCCGCACCCGACGGGCCCTCAGACCGGGCGGACGCCCTCGGCCCGGGGGCGCCCAGCACGCTGCTGCGGATGAGGAGTCGGCCGTTGCCGGCGTCGGAGATCCGGGTGTCGCCGTCCGGTCCGTCGCCCAGCGAGTCGTACGGGGCGGTGAAGCGGGCCGACGCCGAGTCCGCCGTGAAGCCGGCGTTCTCGCGGGTGACGCTGTCGAGGGTGATGCCGGCCTCGAACCGGCTGCCGCGGTCGGTCGTCGCGTCGGCCCGCACCCGTACCGGGCCGCCCCTCGGCCGGGCCGCGGGCGACCGAGTCGGTCGCAGGGAACCTCACCGGGTGGGAAGGGGGTCGGAGGTGGGACGGGCGCCGCAGGTACGGTCCTGCTGCGGCAGTTTCCCGGAGGCGAGGTAGGCGTTGACCGCGTCGTCGACACAGGTGTTGCCGTATTCGCCGTAGAGGCCGTGGCGGTTGGCGCCCTCAAGGGTGATCAGCTTCGAACTCGAAAGCTGCTCGTGCAGCTCGACGCTGCTCCGGTAGGTGGTGCGCGGGTCCCCGGTGGCCGCGACGATCAGCGCGGGGACGTCACGCCGCACCTGGGTGAGCGCTTCCCGCGGCCGGTCCCAGAAGGCGCAGGGGCCGATGTTGTTCGTCAGCGGCCCGAACAGCGGGTGCGCGGCCCGGCTGCGCTCGATGTCGCGCCAGTAGACCTCGGGATCGCGCGGGGCGGCGACGTCCCCGCAGATGATCGCGGCCTGGACGCCGCCCGAGATCGCCTGCTCGCCGCCCAGCGTGTACCGGAGCAGCCGGGCGAAGTCCGGCGACAGCGGTGCGGGCTGTCCGTGCGCCGCCCGGGCCAGGGCGGACACCTGCTCCGCGAGGGCGGCCCGCGCCGGGTCGGTGTCGTCCGCGATCCCCATGAACAGGATCAACGGGATGTGCGAGTCGTCGAGCCGGAAGACGTCCGGGCCGGCGCCGACGGTCAGAGGTCCCCGCGCCGACGCCCTGACGACGGCGTCGACGGTGGCGAGGACCTCGGCGCGGGTGCGGCCCAGCCCGTAGGCGTCGTGCCGCCCGGCGGCCCAGGCGGCCCAGTCCGAGAGCGCCCGTTCGTTCTCGGGTTCGGCGCCTTGCAGCAGCCGGGCCTTGTAGTCGCCGGGGGTGACGGCCCCGTCGAGGACGACCCGGTCATGGCGCCCGGGGAACATCTGCGTGTAGACCGTGCCCAGGTAGGTGCCGTAGGAGTAGCCCAGGTAGGAGATCTTCCGCTCGCCGAGCGCGCCGCGGATGACGTCCATGTCGCGGGCGGTGTTGCGGGTGCTGATGTGCGGCAGCACCGAGGCGCCGGCGGCACGGCACTTGGCGGCCAGGTCCTTCTGGAGGGCGACCTGGCGCTCGAAGCCGGCCCGGGCGGAGCCGGCCGAGAACCACGCCGTGCCGACGGGCCAGCCGCAGTCCAGCGGGGTGCTGCGGCCGACGAACCGCGGGTCGAAACCGATGATGTCGTAGCGCGCGCCGACCTCCTTCATCGCCTCACGGATGTGCGGAGGGGACTCGACGGCGGTGCCGCCGGGGCCGCCGTTGTTGAGGAGGAGGGCGCCGATGCGGTGGCGGGTGTCGGTGGCCCTGAGCCGCGAGACGGCGATGCTGATCGTGCGGCCGCGGGGGTTCGCGTAGTCCAGTGGGACGGTCACATCGGCGCAGCTCACGCCGGCCCCGTCCAGGGCGTGACCCGCCGTGTCGTCCGGGCCCTTGGCGCAGCTGCCCCAGGCGAGGCGCTGCCGGTGGAAACGGTCGAGGCCGTCCCCGCCGCCCTGCGCCGGGGCGGCCGTCGCGTACGCCGCCGGGACGGCGGCGGCCAGTACGGCCACGGCCAGGGCGGGAGCCACGGCGTACCGCCGGGCGCGCCATGGCCGCCCCGGTCCCAAGCTGCCGTTCTTCACCGTGTTCTGTCCATGTGTCATACGTGGAGACGCTAGGGGCGGGGGCGGTGTCCACTCACTACGGCTGACCCCCCAACGGGAGTGCGGCCACCCCCACCGTCCGCCCGTTCAGCGCGGGAACTCCACCGACACGTGGGGGGCCAGTGCCCGCAGGAAGTCGGGCGCGTCGAACATCGCACCGGCCGACGCGACCCCCGTGGTCCGCGTGCGCCCGGACAGTACGCGTTCGAGGGCCTCCACCACCAGGGGCGCGGTGACCGCGTAGATGTCCCGGCCGCGGGCCGTGGCCCGGCGCTCGACGCCACCCGAACCCACCACCACGTCCACGACGAACGTCTGGTCCGACCGCCCCAGGTCGTCGGCCGGTTCCGGCGCCGGGGTGTCCTCGGCGGCCAGGTCCCTCGCGGCCTCGACGGTCATGTAGGTACGGACCTCCGGCACGGCCACGTGGGTGGGCACGGTCACGGCGTCGGCCATGGTGAACTCCGCGATCACCGACCGGCGGCCCAGCGGTTCCGGAAAGACCCAGTCCTCTTCCCTCGCCGCATCGTCGTGGTACTGGAGCGCGCCGTCCGCGAACCGCACACGGCGGCCCGCGCGGCGCTCGTGGGACACCCGGCCCGCCGCCCGGGTGCCGGACGTCGGGTGCCAGCTGTTCAATCCATAGGCGACGTGCACCACTTCCGCGGAGGTCCAGTCGCCCATCGCCGCCGTCACCAGCAGGTCGCCCAGACCGCCGAAGAACGCCATCGCCGGCACCACGGCCGTGCCCGCCGCGGCGGCCGCCCGCTCGTGGTCGGCGAACGTCGCGACGTTCGCCTCCAGTTCCGCCGCGACGTCCAGGTACGGGATACCCGCCCGCAGAGCCGCCTCGACGACCGGGCCCGCGGTCACCGCGAAGGGCCCGGCGCAGTTGACGACGGCCGCCGCACCGGCGAGGGCCCGGTCCAGCGACCCGGCGTCGTCGACGGTGGCGGGGCGCACCTCCACGTCCCCCCACCGCGCGGCCAGCGCCTCCAGCCGGGACGCGTCCCGGCCCGAGGCGATGACGGCGATTGCGCGCCGTCGCAGTTCGGCGACGACGAACCGGCCGGTGTGTCCGGTCGCCCCGTAGACCACCACTGCCGCTGTACCCATGGCTTCCCCCTGCTCTCGACGTGCCGACGGGCCAAGTCTCGCCGTGGCGGGAGCCCGGCCGTGATGGTCCGCAACGACACCGCCCGTACACTTTCGGACATGCCGACCGTCGTGCTCCCCACCGCCGGAGACCTCCTGCACTTCGAACTGGGGGTGGCCTACGAGATCTTCGGCAACCCGCCGCGCGAGGCGACCGACGGCTGGTACGACGTGCAGCTCTGCGGGCCCGGCCCGGTGCGGGTCGGCCCGTTCACGGTCGAACCCGACCACGGGCTCGACCGGGTGGCCGCCGCCGACACCGTGATCGTGCCCGCCTGCGCCGACGTGGACGTCCCCCCGCCGCCCGAGCTCGTCGAGGCCGTCCGTGCCGCCCACGAGGCCGGAGCCCGCGTCGCCTCCCTGTGCACCGGGGCGTTCGTACTCGGCGCCGCCGGCCTGCTCGACGGCCGGCGGGCCACCACCCACTGGGCGCACACCGCGGAGCTCGCGGCACGCCACCCGCTGGCCGTCGTCGACCCGGACGTGCTCTACACGGACAACGGCAGCGTCCTCACCGCCGCGGGCAAGGCCGCCGCCGTGGACCTCTGCCTGCACCTGGTCCACCTCGACCACGGCGCCGCCGTCGCCAACGCCGTCGCCCGCCGCCTCGTCATGTCACCGCACCGCCCCGGCGGACAGGCCCAGTTCGTGGGCACCCCCGTCCAGGCCCGGGGCGACCACCGGCTCGCCGACGTGCTCGCCTGGGCCCAGCAGCGGCTCGACCGGCCGCTGACCGTCACCGACATGGCGCGCGAGGCGCACACGAGCCCCCGCAACCTCGGACGGCAGTTCCGGTCGGTGGTCGGGCAGACCCCGATGCAGTGGCTCCTCACCCAGCGCGTACGCCGCGCGCAGGAGCTGCTGGAGGCCACCGACGAGAGCATCGAGACCGTCGCCCTCGCCACCGGCATGGGCACCGCGACCACGCTGCGACGCCAGTTCAAACGCATCGTCGGAGTCCCGCCCGCCGCCTACCGGCACTCCTTCCGCGGCGCCGGGCCCGCCCGAACCGGCCCGGCCGTCCGCCGCGGGCGGTGAAATCGGCCTCGGCCCGGTACCGACCGTCCGGGACGTGCCTTTCTGGCGTGCACCGGTTGGGGCAAAATGCCTGGTGTCACTGGCAATTGCGGGCTTCGCGGCACATCCGTCCCCTACGGCACGCCCCCTGGGACCCCGCGCCGCCCACGGATTGGGGAGGAGTGGTTCTGGCGTTGCAGTCCTTACAGATACGCCGCATACGAGCACTGCGCGCAACGGCCTCCGTGAGGTCGGGGACAGACCGGGCCCAGTCCTTCCTGATCGTGGCCACCCTGCTCTACCGGGGCAGCCACCTCACGGTCGCCGTCATGGCCGTCGCCCACCGCCCGTGGAGCCCGCCCCTGCAACACCTGGGCCTGGCCGCCGCCCTGGGCCTCAGCGCGCTGACCTACGGCACGGCCCTGCGACGCGGCCGGTTCGACCGGCGGCACATCTGGGCCGACGTCATCGTGACCGGATGCGTCCTGCCCCTGGCCCTGTGCGCCTGGGGAGGCGTGCGCGAACCCCCCACCATCGCCTGGGCGATGCTGCTCGGCGGATCGGCGAGCGCCACCGCGGCCATCGCCCTCGACCGCCTCCATGCCCTCGCCGTGGTGGCGCTCCTCGTACTGACCCACTTCATCGGCTACCAGGCCGTGGGCGCGACCCCCGCCGTCGTCGTCGGCCACCTCAACTCGCTGGTGTCGTCCGCCGTGATGACCTATGCCTTCCGCTGGTACCTGCTCCGCCAGGGCCGCCTCCTCGACGAGGCCAACGCCCGCGCGCTGGCCGCGGAAGCGCACAAGGCCCGCTACGCCGAACGCCTCGAACACCACCGGGCCCTGCACGACACCGTCCTCGCCACCCTGACCACCCTGGCGGCCGGCACCGTGGACGCCAACGCCCCCGAAGTACGGCAGCGGTGCGCCCGCGAGGCCGCCTACCTGCGCCGCCTGATCCAGCAGACCGCAGACGAGGTCCCGCACCGGGAGCTGGGCGCCGCACTGGAGGAGGCCGTCGGCTCCGTGGAGAGCCTCGGACTGCGGGTCACCGCCCAGTACCACGCCCTGCCGCAGGTACCGCCCGACGTGGCCGCCGCACTGGGACACGCAGTACGGGAAGCCCTCAACAACGTACGGCGCCACGCCGGCACCGGCCACGCCTACCTCACCGCCACCGCGGACCCGGACGGCGGCGGCGGAGCCGTCGTCACCGTGGTCGACCGCGGCCCGGGATTCGACCCCGCGCGGTGCGAGCCCGGCCTCGGCCTGCGCGGCTCGGTCCACGGCCGGATGACCGAGGCGGGAGGCCGGGCCGCCGTGGACACCGCCCCCGGCGAGGGCGTACGGGTGGAGCTGAGATGGCCCGGGTGATCACGGTCGCGGTGGTCGACGACGACCGGATGCTCCGCGACGGACTGCGGGCCTGGCTCGGCGGCGTACCCGACCTGCGGCTCGTCGCGACCGTCGCCACCGTCGGGGAACTCCTCGCGGACCCGGGCCGGTGCGGCGACCCGCAGCGCACCCCGGCCGACGTCGTCCTCCTCGACCTCGTCCTGCGGGACGGCTCGGACCCCGCCGACAACATCCGCAGGCTGCTGCGCACCGGGAGCCGCGTCCTCATGATCAGCACGGTGCCGGACCGCTCCCGGATCATCGAGGCGATCCGGGCGGGCGCCGACGGGTACCTGACCAAGGACCACGACCTGCCGACCCTGGTCGCCGCCGTCAAGGACGTGGCGGAGGGCCGGGGCGCCCACTCCATGGAACTCGCCTTCGCCTGCGCCTACGACGACAGTCCCGCCCGCCCCCGGCTCTCGCCCCGGGAACGCCAGATCCTGCTCGACTACGCGTCCGGCATGACCCTCAAGTCCGCGGCCCGGCGCGCCGGCATCACCGTCCACACGGCCAAGGACTACCTCGACCGCGTCAAGGCCAAGTACCAGCAGGCGGGACGCCCCACCTACACCAAGCTCGACCTCGCCCTGCGGGTACGGGAGGACAGCCTCGACGGGGGCTGACGCCCGGCGCAAGCCCCCCAAACGGACGGCTTCAGGGGGCACCCGCGCCTCTCGTACGGTTGTCCCGGCGGTGCCTCGGACGGCCCGCCGGGAAGGGGACGAGCCGGTGACCGCACTCGGGTCGGGAGGGCCGGCAGGGCCGGCCGAGGACCGCACCGCCACGGACCCCGTCTGCGGCCCGCACCGGGGGCGGGGACGCCTCGTCGGGCGTACGGCAGAGATGGGGCGGATCGCGGCCGCACTGGCCGCCGCCCGGTCCGGGAGGGGCGGAGCCCTGTTCGTCACCGGCGAGCCCGGCGTCGGCAAGACCCGGCTCGCCACCGCGGCCCTCGCCGAGGCCGCCGCGGCGGACATGGTCACCGTACGCGGGCGGGCCAGCACCGTCGGCCCGCCCGTCCCCTACCGGCCGCTCGTCGAGGCGCTGCTCCTGCTCGCCCGTGCCGGGCTGCTGCCCGGTCCGGAGGAACTGGGCGGCTACGGCCCCGTCATGGCCGGACTGCTGAGCGACACCCGGGGCGCGGCGGACACCCCGGGCGCGGCGGACGCTCCGGGCGCCGCGTACCGCGCACCGTCACCCCTCACCGTCGCCGAAACGGTGCTTCGTCTGCTCACGGCCGTCGGACGGCAGCGGGGCTGCCTGCTCGTCCTCGACGACCTGCACGACGCCGACGCCGGCACCCTGGCCGTCGTCGAGTACCTCCTCGACAACATCGGGCACCAGCCGGCCGTACTCCTGCTCGTCGCGGGGCCCGCCCCCCGCGCGGCGGCCGAACTGGCCCTGCGCGCCCGCCGGCGGGAGGCGGCCGAGACGCTCGACCTGACCCCCTTGACCCACCCCGACGTACGCCTCCTCGTCGCGGCCGAGCTCGGCGTCGCACCGGGGGAGGTCTGCCCCGAACTCCTGCACCGCGCGGTGACCGGCAGCGCCGGCATCCCGTTCGTCGTCAAGGAACTCGTCCGCGACCACGCCGGCCGCCCCGCCCACCACGGCGACCGGACGGTGGCCGTACCCTCCACCGTCGCCGACGACATCAGGCGCCGGACCGCATCGCTCGGGCCGCTCGGCACGCGGTTCCTGAGCACGGCAGCCCTGTTCGGCCGGCGCTTCCCCCTGCCGGTACTGGAGCACGCCATGGGCGTCGACCACACGGCCCTGTCCGAGGTCCTGCGCGCCGCCCTCGCCTCGTCCCTGATCACACCGGACGGGCCGGGCAGCCAGTGGTACGCCTTCCGCTACCCGCTGGCGGCCGAGGCACTCCTCGACGACCTCGGGCCGGGCGAACGCGCCCGGCACGCGCGGAGCGCGGCCCGCTCACTGGCCCAGCTCCACCCGCAACTGCCCGGAGCCTGGCGCGCACACGCCGCCCGGCTGTACGAACACGCCGGCGAAGTCCGTGAAGCCGTACGCCTGTACTGCGAAGCGGCACGGTGGGCGACGGACGGGACCAGCCCGGAACACACCCCGGAACAGCCTTCGGAGCAGGCCCTGGAACTGCTCACCCGGGCCCACCGCCTCCTCGAACCCGGCACCGCGCCACCCGAACTGCACGCCACGGTGCTCGAAATGCTGCTGGACACGGTCGCCCGCTCGGCCCGCCTCGACCGGATACCGGCCCCGCACACCGTCGACCAGGGCATTCCCGCGGCCCGTCGGGCCGGGATCCACGCCCGGTTCAGCGCCATCGCCACCCTGACCGGTCGCCCCGCCGAAGCCCTGCGCCAGCTCGACACCGCCCGCTCGCTGCTCCCCGGCCGTCCCGCCGACGGCCACAGCGCCCTGGTGGACCTCGCGGCCGCCCACGCCGAGCTGGGCAGGCCCGCCCCCGACCGGCTGCACACCGCCGCCCGGCTCGCCCGCCGGGCCCTGGACGCCGCCCGCGCCGGCGGCCGGCCGGACGTCGAGTGCGGAGCCCTGCTGCTGCTCGGCCAACTGGCCCGGCCCCAGGACGAGTCCGCGGCGACGGCCCACTTCGAGCGGGCCCGCGCGATCGCCCTCGCCCACAGACTCCCCGTGCCGCGCGCGGCGGCCGACGTACAGCTGGCCATCACCGCGGCCGGACACGACGAGCGGCCGACCCGCCTGGAGCAGGCCCGGCAGGCAGCCCGGCGCCGGGGCCTGCTGCCGCCGGCACACGAGGCCGGCTTCGCCCTCGCACTGGAGCGCATCCAGCGGTGCGCCTTCGACGAGGCCCGCGACGGGATCGGCCGGGGGACGGCCGAAGCCTCCGGCCTGGGCCTGGACCGGCCCCTCGCCATGTTCCGGCTCGCCGACGCCGTACGGTACGCCCACCAAGGACGCCGCGCCGAGATGAGCGGGGCGCTGGAGCGACTGGAGCCGTACCTCGACGCCGCGCCCGGCCTGCGCGCCATGTCGTACGGACTGGCCCGGGCTTTCTGCTCGCTGCTGGAGGAGCGGCACGACGCCGCGGAACAGGAGCTGGCGCGGGCGCTCGCCTACGACACCGAGAACCCGGCCACCGGCGACTTCGGCCGGCACGGCATCGCCGTACTCCTCGGCGTACTGGCCGGACGCATGGGCCGTCGGCACTGCGGCGGCCTCACGGACGCCGGCGCCGGCGGCACCCGCTGGAACCGCCAGTTCGCCGGTCTCGCCCACGCCGTGCTCCTCGGCCGCGAAGGACACCGTGAGCAGGCGACGGCCGTCGCGGACGAGGCGCTGGCGGCGGCAGCCCCGTACCCCATGGCCCGCCGCCTGTGCCTGCGGCTGGTGGCGAGGACGGCGTACGAGGACGGCTGGGGCGCGCCGGTCGAGTGGCTGCGCGAGGCCGAGGAGTACTTCCACGCCGCCGGCCACCATCAGGCGGCCGCCGTCGGCCGGGCCCTGCTGCGCGGGATGGGCGCGTCCGTCCGGCAGCGGCGCACGGGCACCGAGCAGGTGCCGCCACACCTGCGCAGGTCCGGCATCACCGTCCGCGAGTTCGAGGTGGCCCGGCTGGTCGCGGAACGGATCAGCAACAGGGACATCGCCGGCCGGCTGCACATCTCGCCGCGCACCGTCGAGAAGCACGTGGCGAGCGTCCTGCAGAAGACCGGCCACCCGAACCGCGGTGCCTTCGCCACCGCCGCCCGCGACCTCGTCCCGCCCGTGCCGGCCTGATCCGCCCTGATCCGCCCTGATCGAACAAGGGAGTTGATGCGGGACAGCACCCGCCGCACGCCCGCCGCACGCCCGCCGAACAGAACCGGTCAGGTAGTCGGTGGAGCAGCGCTGCAGATCCTCACCGGCCACCCCCCCAGCAGGGGCCGCCCGTGGGCGTCGCGCACACGAGCTGCCGCAGCGCCGTCTCGCGGTGCGAGGGGTCGCCCGAGAAGTCCGCCGCGGCCGCAGCGCGACGGTGACCCCCGACATACCGCAGGCGTACCCTGCCGAGACCGCAGGTCCAGGCCGCGCAGGACGGCGCGGGCCGAGGCCAGGGCCCGGTAGCGCAGCAGTACCTTCGCCAAGCCCGCCGAACCCGCCTCGACGGACGGCTCCGGGGCCCCGCGTCGTCGGCCGGCGCGGCGCGGGCGGCAGCCGGCGCCCGAGGACGTCGACGGTGCGGGCGTCGTGGAACGGGCCGTGGCGCAGGTACAGCGCCTTGCTGTCCCGGTGGTGCGTGTCCGACGGGACGCAGGGTCCCTCCCCGCCGCCCAGGAGGCGGGCCGGGCCGGCCAGGCAGCTCCTGAACTCCTCGACGTCGTGCGGGTGGACGGTGGCGAGTCGGCCTCCGCCCCGCATCGCGAAGTCGGTGGGATCGAGGGCGCCCTCGAAGTCGGTGCCGCGTGCGCTCAGGTGCCGATCACCGGGGCGGCGATTTCGCGCCCCTGCCGGCGGCCCGCCGAGGTGTGGATCTTCCGGTCCTGCTCCGGCGGTGCCGGAACGTGCCGGTGGCTCCACCGGTCGCCGCGGCGGACGAACCATGCCCGGCGTTCGGGTCGTGGAGACGTAGGGGGAGCGGTCGCCCCCTCTTTCGTTGCGCATGTGAGCTGTCAGCCTCTGTGATCGTCCGAGGCGCCGCCGGCAGCAGCCGGTGGGAACGACGGGATCCGGGCCGGGGCACGGGGGAGCGCCCCCGCCCGGATCCGCCGGGTCAGTTCAGGTATCCCGGGCCGCGCTGCGTCCTGCGGGCCTCCGTGTGATGGGGCTTGAGTACGCTCACCCGGTTCACCTCCTAGAAAGGTCGAATGCGCGGGACGCGCGGCTGGAGTAGGACTGGCGCCGGCCGATCGGCACTCCCGAGTCAACGCCGTCCGCGCTCCCCGCACATGGGTGCCGGCCCCCCATTTTCCCCGGCCGCGCCACCCATCCGGGCGCCGCCCCGCCATCCGGCGAATGGTGGTGGTCCACTCCCCGGCACGACCCCCGCCCCTGCGCAGCAGCCGGACCGCGTCGGTCATGTCCGTTTCGCCGAGGCCGTAGCCGCGCAGCATCCCGTATGTCGGCTCGGTGCTCCGCAGGCGTCCGGGGAGGCGGCGGCCCGAGCCGGGTTCAGCTGGATCTGCGGGGCCGCGTACCGCCCGGGGTGGTGCAGCGCGCACTCCCGGTAGGCGTCGCCGAAGGCGGCGATCACGGCCACACCCTCGCGCAGGTCCTGGACGTTCCGGACGTGCGAGTACAGGCTCGCTCGCGTCCGTGCCCCGAAGCTCCGTGCGAACGCGGACACCGTGACGTCCTCGATGCCGGCCTCGTCGGCCAGGTCGGCCGCGGCCCGGGTGATCCGGTCGGCCGTCAGACCCGTGCGCGCCATCTGCCGCCTTCCCCTCATGCCTGGGATGTGCCCGTCGGGCGGGTGGAGGGGGCACTCGATAGAATTCAATGCTGAGGAAGGGGGGCGCCTGATGGGCGCGGACCTGAGCCAGTACACGGGCCGGCCCTCCGGGCTGGTCGGGCAGCAGATCGCCGGTTACAAGATCGAGCGCATGATCGGCCGAGGCGGCATGGCCGTCGTCTACTGCGCCAAGGACCTGCGCCTGGACCGCACGGTCGCGATCAAGCTGATCGCCCCCGAGCGGGCCCGGGACGACACCTTCCGGCGCCGTTTCACCCACGAGTCCAGGGTGGCCGCCTCGATCGAGCACCCGCACATCGTGCCGATCTTCGAGGCCGGCGAGACCGACGGCGTGCTCTACATCGCCATGCGGTACGTACCCGGGCTGGACCTGCGGGGCCTGCTGGACCGGGAGGGCCCGCTCCCCGTCCCGACCGCCCTGCGGATCGCCGCCCAGGTGGCGTCCGCCCTCGACGCCGCCCACGACCACGACCTGGTGCACCGGGACGTCAAACCCGGCAACATCCTGGTCGCGGCGGGGCCCGACCGGGACCACCCGGAGCACATCTACCTCACGGACTTCGGCCTGACGAAGAAGTCCCTGTCGCTGAGCGGGTTCACCACGGCGGGGGAGTTCGTCGGCACGCTCGACTACATGGCGCCCGAGCAGATCTCCGGCCGGCCGGTGGACGGCCGGTGCGACCTCTACAGCCTGGCCTGCGTCGTCTACGAGACCCTCGCGGGCGGGCCGCCCTTCGTGCGCGAGGAGGACGCGGCCCTGCTGTGGGCGCACCAGTACGACGCGCCGCCTCCCCTGACCGAGCGCCGCCAGGACATCGCCCCCGCCGTCGACGAGGTACTCGCCAAGGCACTGGCCAAGGTCCCGGAGGACCGGTACGGATCCTGCCTGGAGTTCGTGGCGGCCCTGCGGGTCGCCGCGGAGAACGGCCCCCGTCCGGACCAGAAGCCCCGCCGCGCCACGGAGGTGGTGGCCGCACCACCTCCGGAGCCCCCCGAGTGGGCCCTGCCCGTCTTCCGCAGCCCGGCCTAGAAGCCGGGCAGCGGCCTAGAAGCCGAGCAGCGACTGCTCGGCCCAGATGGTCTTGCCGACCGGGGCGTGCCGGGTGCCCCAGCGCTGGGCCAACTGCGCCACCAGCAGCAGACCGCGCCCGCCCTCGTCGAAGGTCCGGGCCCGCCGCATGTGCGGGGCCGTGCTGCTGGCGTCGGAGACCTCGCAGATCAGGGTGTCCTTCTCGTGGATCAGCCGCAGCTGGATGGGCGGCTCGCCGTACCGGATGGCGTTGGTGACCAGCTCGCTGACCAGCAGTTCGGTGACGAAGGACGCCTCCTCCAGCCCCCACGCCGCCAGCTGGTCCGTGGTCTGCCGGCGGGCCTGGGAGACGTCGGAGGGATCGGAGGTCAGGTCCCACACGACGACCTTGTCGGCGTGCAGGGCCCGCGTCCGCGCCACGAGCAGGGCCACGTCGTCGTCGGGACGGTGGGTCAGCAGCGCCGTCAGGACCCGGTCGCAGACCGTGTCCAGTGTGGAGGCGGGCTGCGCGAGCGCCCCGAACATCGCGTCCAGGGCCTCGTCGATGTCCCGCTCGCGCGGCTGCAGCAGCCCGTCCGTGTAGAGGGTCAGCACGCTGCCCTCGGGAAGGTCGACCTCCAGCGTCTCGAAGGGCAGGCCGCCCAGGCCCAGCGGTGGGCCGGCCGGCACGTCCAAGAGGTACACCGAACCCTGCGGGGAGACCACTGCCGGCGGCGGGTGACCGGCCCGGGCGAGCGTGCAGCGCCGGGTGACCGGGTCGTAGACCACGTACAGGCACGTCGTACCGATGCCGCCGGCGCTCTCGTCGACGGCGTCCCGGCCGCCCTCGTCGTCGGACAGGTGGATGATCAGGTCGTCGAGGTGGGTGAGCAGCTCGTCCGGCGGCAGGTCGACGTCCGCCAGCGTGCGTACGGCGGTGCGCAGCCGGCCCATCGTCGCGGAGGCGCGGATGCCGTGGCCGACGACGTCGCCCACGACCAGGGCCACCCGCGCACCGGAGAGCGGGATCACGTCGAACCAGTCGCCGCCCACACCCGCCTCGGTACCGGCCGGAAGGTAGCGGGAGGCCGTCTCCAGCGCCGGGTGGTCGGGCAGCGTCTGCGGGAGCAGACTGCGCTGGAGCGTCATGGTGCTGGTGTGCTCCCGCGCGGACCGGTGCGCCGTGTGGATGCTCGTGGCCGCCCTGCCCGCGAGCTCCTCGGCCAGCGTCAGGTCCTCCGGCAGGAAGGGCTCCCGGCTCTTGCGGCGTCCGAAGACGGCCACGCCGAGACGGACGCCGTCGGCGTGCATCGGCACCACCAGCATCGAATGGGCCCCGTGCGCACCGAGCCAGGCGGCCGCCGGGTCGCGCGCCATCCACTCCGCGACCGCCGGGGCGGTCGTCGCGTACACGGCACCATGACCCGAGGCCAGACATTCGGCGGGCGGCGACAACGGTGCGTAGACGGCCGTCTCACCGACAGCGACCCGCCCCTCGGAACTGCCTTCGACGGCCGACCGCACCGCGGTACGGCACACGGTGACGGGACCCGACGGCGGGCCGGAGGCGTGGCCGTTGCCGCGCGGCAGGGGTTCGAGCAGGTCGACGACCGCGAAGTCGGCGAGCCGCGGTACCGCCACGTCGGCGAGCTCCTGCGCGGTACGGGTGCTGTCCCCGGTCGTCCCGATGCGCGCGCCGGCGGCGTCCGGAAGGATCATCTGCTGCGTCTCGACCTCGGCCCCCGTCCGGTCGTGCGCGGCCAGGTACACGGCGCGCACGACACCGTCCCGGTCCCGCAGCGGGGCCACCGACGTCGCCCAGCCGTGCTCCGCGCTGACCCCCGTGGCACGGACGAAGGCCTCCATGTGCTGCGGCTCGCCGGACTCCAGCGCCAGGCGCATCCGGTGCTCGGTCTCCTCGCTCACCGGGTCCGGGGCGATCTCCGGCAGGCGCAGCCCGAGCATCTCGGACTCCGTGAGGGACAGCGTGCGCTCCATGCCCGCGTTCGCCCGTACCAGCCTCAGATCGGCGTCGAACACCGCCAGAAAGCAGGGCGACTGGGAGAACGACCACTCGTGCAGCGGATCGCCCCACGAGGAGCCGTCACCGCCCCGCCCGCCCGCCACCGCGGACACCACGTACCACTTGGTGCTTCCGCCGGTGGACGTCCAGCGGTGCGCGAGCAGCCCCTGTTCCAGGCGCCTGCCGTCCCGGTGGCGCAGCGCCACGGTGCCGCTCCACCGCTCCTGCTCGGGCGGGATACGGCGCGCCTCGTCGCCGACGGGATCGGCCAGCAGGAACTCGGCGGCCCGCCCTACCACCTCGGCGGGCGCGTAACCGAGCAGCCGAGCGGCGCCTTCACCCCACTCGGTCACGATGCCCTGCTCGTCGACGGCGGCCGTCGCCGTGTACGCGGGCTGCTGGGGGGCATCGGTCTGCTCCGGCCGCTCACCGGGAGGGGTGGGAAGTTGCTCCATCGCCGCTCATCTCGCCCTCGCTAGATCCGTCACCGCTGTCCCACGGGACCTGCACGGCCAGGGGCCCCACTGACAAGCATCATCCGCCGGGGCAAGGAGCACCAACGCAGTGCTGCCGTGAGGGGTGTCCGGCCGGCCGGTGCGCCAGCACGAGGGCGAGGACCGCGTCGCCCGCCCGCCACACCATCGCGCGGCGCCGTCCGGCCAGGACGGGCGGCCCGAGGCCGAGGAGCACGACGCGGCGCGGGGCCGCACCGAAGACGGAGCTCCGGTCCGCCTTGACCGCGGCCTCCTTCAGAGCCCAGGCGGCGGCCGCGGCCTCGGGACCGTGCGCGGCGACCAGGGCGAGCTCCCCGGGGGACAGGACGTGGTCCGCTACGCGGCGTACCGCGGCCGCCGAGGCGGTCTCGCACAGGTCCACCCCGACCGGATCCGGTGCGAGGGCCGCCGCCACATGCCGGGCGGTGTGGCTGATCGACACGTGCACCGCCGGCACCGGGACGCCGCCGACCACGACGCGCGGGCTGCCGTCGTCGCGCGGCAGGACCTCCACCTCGCCCGGCGGCACGGCGAGCGCTTCCCCCACCAGGCGCTTGGCGAGCAGCCTGCCCTGCGCCCACTCGGCCCGCCGCCACGCCGGCAGCGCCTGAAGCACCCGCCGCTCCGCCTCCGAGAGGGGCGGTGGCCGGTACGGTCCGGAGCGCCGGGCCACGACGAGGGCGGCTCCGCCCCACCGGTGGACCGGGCCCGGGGCGAGCGGCGGGAAACCGGGCCGCACGGCGCTGTCGCCGCTCATGCGGCACGCACCGCGTCGAGCCCGCTCAGCTCCTGGGCGAGTGCGGCCACGGTGTGGCGGATCTGCCCGGACGTGTGGTCACGGGTGACGAAGAAGCGCAGCCGTGCCATCTCCTCCGGTACGGCCGGGTGGAGGATCGGGTTGACGCTGACGCCCCGCCGGAACAGCGCCTCCGCCAGGCGCAGCGCCTTCAGCGAGTCACCGACGATGCACGGGACGACCGGCGTGCCGTGGCAGTCCCCGGTGTCGACGCCCGCCTCGCGCGCCAGGCGGACGAACAGCGCGGCGTTCTCCGCCAGCCGCGCCACCCGCTCCGGCTCGTCGCGCAGCAGCCGCAGGGAGGCCAGGCACGCTGCGGTGTCGGCCGGGGTCATGCCGGCGCTGTAGACGAAGCCCGGAGCGGTGTAGCGCAGGTACTCGACGACCGGACGGTTCGCGGCGACGTAGCCGCCGCAGCCGGCGAGGGCCTTGGACAGCGTGCCCGACCACAGGTCGACGGCCCGGCGGTCGATGCCGAAGTGCTCGCCGACGCCGGCGCCCGTCGCGCCGGTCGTTCCGAGGCTGTGCGCCTCGTCGACCATCAGCAGGGCGCCGTGGCGTCGCTTGACCTCGACGAGGGCGGGCAAGTCGGCGATGTCGCCGTCCATGCTGTAGACGCCCTCGACGACGACGAGCACCCGCCGGTACTGGTGGCGGACCCGGTGCAGGAGGGCGTCGAGGGCGGCGGCGTCGTTGTGGGGGAACGGCCGCCGGGTCGCGCCCGACAGCCTGCAGCCCTGGAGGATGCTGTCGTGGGCGAGCGAGTCGTGGACGACGAGGTCACCCGGCCCGAGGAGGTGGCCGATCACGGTGACGTTGGTGGCGTGCCCGTTGGCCAGGGTGACCGAGGCCTCGCAGCCGAGCAGGTCGGCGAGCTCGGCCTCCAGTTCCAGATGGAGCGGGCGGCTGCCGGACAGCAGCCGGCTGGCGGACACCGAGGTGCCGTAGGTCTCGATCGCCTCCTTCGCGGCCTCGTTCACCCGGGGGTGAGTGGCCATGCCCAGGTAGTTGTAGCCGGAGAAGGACAGCAGCCTGCGGCCGTCGACGACGGTCGTGTCCGTCATACCGCCCTCGTGCACGACGAAGTACGGGTTGGACAGGCCGGTGCCGGAGAACGCGCCGATGCGTTCGGCGTGGGCGGTGACCTCCGGGAAGCAGCCGATGCGTGTGTGCTGCTCGGGCAGCGCCGCGGGCACTGCGGCGGCCTCCGGTGCCGGCTCGGGGACGGGCTCCGGGGCAGCCGGCCCCGGAGGTACGTCGCCTGCGGCGCGCTGCTCGGGGACGGCTCCCGGAGTGGTGCTCCCGGTGACGCCCGCGACGGCCGCAGCGACGCCCCCGACGGTCGGCCGGTCCGCGGCCCGCTCGTCGAAGGTCCACAGCGGCCACTGCCGCTGCAGGGCGGTGAACAGGTCGGTCAGCATCAGGGAGTCGAAGCCGAGGTCGTCCACCAGCAGCTGCTCGGGGCGCAGGTGGCCCACCGGGAACGCGCTGATCCGGGCTATGTGCGCGAACACGGCCTCCGTGACCTCGCCGGCGTCCCCGGCCGGTCCGGGCTCGGCGTAGGACACTGCGGGCTCGGCGACAGGCACTGCGGGCTGCGCGACAGGCACTGCGGGCTCCGCGACAGGCACTGCGGGCTGCGCGGTGGCCGCCGGGCCTGCGGCCGCCGCGCAGCCGGACTCGGCTGCGGAGAGGCGCGACATGAGGTCCACCTGCTGCCGGACCGCCTGCCGCAGATCGTCCATGGGGTGGGGCACCGGGTCCGCCTGGTCCTCCTTCGACGGGGCCGGCCGCCCGGCCCAGTAGGACTGCCCGGCGAGCCTCGCCACCGGCAGGTCGACCAGCCTGCGGACCTCCGCCGGGACCAGGACGCGCGGGTCGACGGGGACGCCCAGGACCGCGAGCCGGGCGAGGGCCCGGACGAAGTCGCGTCCGCCGTCCGGTGTCGTGCCGCTCGCGGCGACGACGTGCACGTCGGACCGGTCGGCGAGGTTGCGGCGGACCGGGTCGAGGAGCGATCCGCCACCGCTCACCTGCAGGAACAGCCGCGCCCCCGCGTCGTACGAGGCGCGCACGGCATCGCCGAACCGCACCGGGACGGAGGCGTGCCGCGCCCACAGCTCGCGCAGCTCCGCGGGGTCGGCGCACAGCTCCGCGCTCACGGACGAGACGAACGGCAGGACCGGAGCGCTCACGCGGCGGCCGGCGAGGTCCGCGCGCACGGCCTCCTCGGCGCAGGCGAGCCGCGGTGAGTGGAAGGCGTTGGAGACGTCCAGCTCCACGGTGACGATGCCCGCCTCGGCGCAGGCCCGCCGCAGGACGGCCAGGCCCTGCTGCGTGCCGCTGACCACGACCTGCCGCGGCTGGTTGAAGCAGGCCGGCCACACGTCGTCGATGCCGACGACCAGCTGCCTACAGGTCTCCCTGTCGGTCTGTACGGCGACCATCCCGCCCCGCAGACCGTTCTCCGCCCGCCGGAGGGCCTCGCCGCGGCGCACCAGCAGCCGGACGGTCTCGTCCGCGCCGAGCGCGCCGGCCGCCGCGGCCGCGGCGAACTCCCCGGCGCTGTGGCCGAGCGCCAGGTCCGGGGCGACACCGCATTCGGCGAGCAGCCGGGTGGCGGCGATCTGGACGGTACCGAGCAGCGGCTGGCACACCTCGGTGCCGGCGATTCGCCGCCTGAGCTCCTCGTCACCGCCACCGCCACCGCCACCGTCGCCGTCGCCGTCGGCGGCCGCCGGGACGCCGTACAGCAGCCCGGCGAGGTCGAGGCCCGCGTCGTCGCGTGCCACGGAGCCGAGGGCGTCGAAGGCGGCCCGGAAGCCGGCGAACCCCTCGTACAGGTCCCGCATCATTCCCGGACGCTGGCTGCCCTGACCGGGGAAGACGAAGGCGATGCGGCGCCGCGCGGCCGGCAGGGGAGCATCCGCCGCGAAGGCACCCCCGCCGAGGTCACCGCGGGAACCGTCCGCCAGCCGCGCG
Source organism: Streptomyces virginiae (assembly GCF_040638905.1). Taxonomy (GTDB): domain Bacteria; phylum Actinomycetota; class Actinomycetes; order Streptomycetales; family Streptomycetaceae; genus Streptomyces; species Streptomyces virginiae_B. Next base: position 38,232 of record NZ_JBEZYV010000049.1, read on the forward strand.
CGGGCGCGCAGCAGCCGCCGGACGAACTCGTCCGTGTCCGCGGCCACGACCGCCAGCCGGGCCTTCAACGGCGCGCGCCCGCCCAGGGTGTGCGCCAGCGCTCCGACCGGCGTGCGGGGGGCGCGTTCCACCGAGTCCAGTACGTCGCCGATGTGCAGGTCCAGCAGCTCGGCGTCGCCGGCCGAGAGCAGGAGGACCTGCGGTGTGCTGCCCGCGCCGCCGACGGTCACCGTCGTGCTACTGGCCGCCGGGGCGGGTGCGGGTGCGGGTGCGGGTGCGAAGGCGGGTGCGGCCGCCGGGGCGGGCGCGCATTCCAGCACCACGTGGACATTCGTACCGCCGAAGCCGAAGGAGCTGACCGCTGCCCGCCGAGGGCCGCCCGTACGGGGCCAGGGCCGCGCGCTCTCGGCGAACCGCAGGCCCGCGGCGGAGATGCCCAGGTCGGGGTGGGGAGTGGTGCCCGGCTGCGGCACGATCGTGCGGTGGTGGACGACCAGGGCCGTCTTGATCAGCCCCGCCATGCCCGCGGCGGCCAGGGAGTGCCCGATGAGCGCCTTGCCCGCGCCGAGGTAGCACAGCGAGGGGTCGTCGTCGGGCCACTCGGTGCGCAGCCGCCGCAGCGCCTCGACCTCGGCGCGGTCGCCGGACCGGGTGGCGGTGCCGTGGGCCTCCAGGAAGCCCACGGAGGACGGGGCGACGCCGGCGTCGTCGTACGCCCGGCGCAGCGCGCGGAGCTGGCCCTCCGGGGCGGGAGCCAGCGGTCCCGGGGACGCGCCGTCGTTGGCCGAGCCGACTCCCTTGATCACGGCGTAGACGCGGTCGCCGGCGGCGAGCGCGTCCACGAGGGGCCGGATGACGACGGCCCCGGCGCCCTCGCCGAGGACGAAGCCGTCGGCCTCCTCGTCGAACGGGCGGCACACCCCGGTGGCGGAGAGCGCGCGCAGCGTGGAGAAGCCGATCAGGCTGTCGGGGGTCAGGTTGACGTAGACGCCGCCGACGACGGCGATCCGGCAGCCGCCCTGGCGCAGCTGGGCGACGGCCTGGTCCAGGGCCACCAGGGAACCGGAGCAGGCGGCGTCGACGGCGAAGCTGGGGCCGCCGAGGTCGAACTGCCGGCTGACGGTGCCGGCCGCCATGTTGAGCAGGCTCCCGGGCAGGCTGAAGGGCTGCACGGTGCCGAGGCGTCCGGCGTGCTCCTTGACCGCTTCGAGGACGCCGTCCTCGTCGGCCGCCGACCGCCGCGCCTGGTCGGCCAGGGCGATGGCCCGGATCGGGGCCGTCATGACGTCCTTGTAGTCGGACACCGACATCGCGCAGAAGACCCCGGTGTTCTCCCGGTCGAAGTCGCCCCGGCCCAGCCCCGCGTCGTCGAGGGCCTCGCGGGTGACGTCGAGCATCAGCCGGTGCTGGGGGTCCATGGCCCGGGCGCGGGCGGGTGGCACCCCGTAGTGCAGGGCGTCGAAGCGGTCCACGTCGTCGAGGAAGGAGACCTGGTCGGTGTAGGCGGCATGGGGGGCCGACGGGTTGCCGGGCTCGTGGAAGGGGCGGTGGTTCCAGCGTTCCGCCGGGACCGCGGAGAACTGCCGTTCCCCGCTCATCAGAAGCTTCCAGTAGGCGCGGACGTCGCGGGCTCCGGGAAAGCGGCAGCCGAGTCCGACGATGGCGATGTCGTTCATGACGGGTCTTCCTTGTCGTGGTGCCCGGGCCGGACGGCAGCCGGGGTGGTGGGGACGGTGGGGCAGGTGGGGCAGCTGAGGGCGGGGACCGCGGCCGGGGAGGGCTGCGGTGCGGGCCGCGGCCGGCACACGGCGCACTCCGGGAGGCGCGCGGTGGGTGCCGGGCGGTCCGGCGGCGGACCGGACGCCGGGCACGCCACCCCGCGCCGCAGGGGCCAGGGCGCCCACCAGTTCAGACCGCCCGCCAGCCGCATGAGCGCCGGTACGAGGACGCCCCGGACGAGCGTTGCGTCGAGGAGGACGCCGAGACCCGCGCCGATCCCGAAGAACTGCAGGAGCGAGACCTGGGAGGTGCCGAAGCCGAACAGGGTGAAGGCGAGCAGCGCGCCGGCCGTCGTGACGATGCCGCCGGTGCGGGCGATGCCCGAGACGATCGAGGCGTCGTCGTCCTGCCCGGCGTCGTGCGCCTCCTTGATGCGCGCGAGGACGAACACCTCGTAGTCCACCGACAGGCCGAAGACGATGCAGAACAGCAGTACCGGCATGGTGGTGCTGAGCGGCCCGGGGGTGAAACCGAGCAGGTGGTGCAGATGGCCCGCCTGGAAGATCCACGTCATGGCTCCGAGCACCGCCGCGAGGCTCAGGGCGTTCAGCGCGATGGCCTTCAGCGGCAGCAGCAGACTGCGGGTGAAGCCGAGCAGCAGTACGAAGGTGGTCGCGGTGATCAGGCAGAGAGCGAGCGGAATCCGGTCTCCCACCGTGGCCTTGGCATCGACCAGCACCGCGCTCGGCCCGCCTACGAGGACCTCGGTGCCGGCCGGGCCGGGGGTCGCCCGGACGTCGTGCACGAGCTGCTGGGCGGCGCGAGAACGGGGGTCCACCAGCGGCACCACGGTGAGCCGGGCGTGGCCGTCGACGACGTCGGCGGACCGGGGGTCGGCGGGGCGGGCTCCGGCAGGCCGGGCTTCGCCGGACCGGGCACCGGCGGACCGGGCTTCGCCGGACCGGGCTTCGCCGGACCGGGTGGAGCCGGGGAGCGGGCTGGGCGCCCCGCCGCGGAAGGTGCCCTCCGGCGTCACGACCTGTGCGACCTGCGGCAGCGCGGACAGCCGGCGGGCGTGGTCCTCCCGCGCCGACGGGGACGCCGTACCCGTGGTGAGGACCGTGAGCGCACCGGCGCCCTTCATGTCGAACGCGTCGCGCACCAGGTCACCGGTCTGACGGCCGGCCGAACCCGCGGGCAGCGCCCGGTCGTCGGGAGTGGCGAACCCGGCGTGGGCGAACGGGCCGGCGAGCAGCGCCAGCAGCCCGATCACCGGCAGCGCCGCCAGCAGTGGGCGGCGTACGACGATCCGCGCCAGCCCCTCCCAGAAACGTGAGCGCGACCCGGAGTGGACCCGGCGGCGCCAGGGCACCGCCCAGGCGTTCACCCGCCGGCCGAGCAGCGCCAGCAGGGCCGGCAGCACGGTCACGGCGCTCACCGCGGCGATCGCCACGACGGCGATGCCCGCGTAGGCGAAGGAACGCAGGAAGTACGGCGGGAACACCAGCAGGGTGGCGAGCGCGGCGGAGACCGTCGCGGCGCTGAAGGCGATGGTGTGGCCGGCGGTGCGGACGGTCCGCAGGGCGGCGGTGCGCTGCCCGTAGCCGGCGGCGAGTTCCTCGCGGAACCGGGAGACGACCAGCAGCCCGTAGTCGATGCCCAGGCCCAGGCCGAGCGCCGTGGTGAGGTTCAGTGCGAAGACGGACACGTCGGTGACGCTGCCGAGGACGCTCAGGGCCAGCAGGGTCCCGACGACGGCGAGAACGCCGATGAGCAGGGGCAGGGCGGCGGCCACGACACTGCCGAACACCAGGACCAGCAGGATCAGCGTGCCGGGCAGGACGACGGCTTCGGCCCGCTTCAGGTCGGACTCCGAGAGGTGCTGGAGCTCGGCGTCGACGAGCGCGGGCCCTCCGACCCGCACCGTCAGGGGCGCCGTCGTCACCCCGGCGTCGGCAGAGGTGGTCAGTTCCTCGCTCAGCCGCTCGACCCGTGCTCCGAGCCGGTCCCCCTCGCCGTCCACGTGCGCGACCACCATGGCCGCGCGTCCGTCCCGGCTGCGCAGCTCGGCCGCGCCGCCGGTCCAGTACGAGGTCACCGCGTTCACGTGCGGTTCGGCGGCGAGACGCCGGGTCAGGGCCTCGCCCGCACTCCGGGCCGCCGGGCCGTCGACCGTGCCGCCGCGGGCCTGCGCGACGACGACCAGGTTGGGGGAGGCCCCGGAATGCCGGGCGGCGACTGCCGCGGCGCGGCTGGACTCGGACCGCGGATCGTCGTACCCCTGCGTCTTGAGCCGGCCGGTCGCCCCCGCGCCGAACACGGCGGACAGCACGAGGAAAACGAGCGCGGCGAGGAGGACCGGTCGGGGACGACGGGTCACGAAGCTTCCTGCACGACGGAACATCGGGGCCTCCGGTCCGGATCGCATTTCGCTCCTGCTTTTCCGCAGGACGGTCGATTGCCACCCTGCCCGGGGCGGGGGAGAGGCCGTAGTCCCGGCCATTCGTTACTTGACAGAAGGTGCACCCGCCGGAAAGAGGGTCGGCGGAGGGCCGCAGGGATCTCCCCCGGGCGTCAAGTCACGCGTTCCAGTGGCATGACGCCCGCACGTGGACCGGGGTGTATTCGACGTACGCCTTCACCGGAAATCCCCGGCGGCCGTTCCCTGAATCGGATGGAGAATCGTCGTGTTCGAGTGTTCCTGGATCCGCGGTGTCGTTCTCGCCGGAGCCTCCGTGGCCCTGGTGGGAACCGGCATCGGCCTGCTGGCGACCTCGATGGCCGCCCCCGCCGCAACCCCGCGCCCGGCCGTCGTGCTCCTTCCCCCGGACGCCGCGGGCGCCATTCACACGGGGTATTCCACGGTGACCGTGAAAAGGCCGGATTTCGAGGAGCGCATCAAAAGGGACCTGAAGCCGGGACCGAGGCCCGGTGGGTGAAATGCGCCGCGGGAAGGTGGCGCGCCGCCGCGAGTCCGGCCGGGACCTGCGCCGTGCCGTCCGCCTCCGCTCAGCGCAGTACGGCCGCCAGCAGGTCGGCGCCCAGCGCCGTCAGGTCGGGCAGGTTGAGGGTGTAGCGGACGTACCGGCCGCGCCGACGGGCCGTGAGCAGACCGGCGCGGCGCAGGACGGCGAGATGACGGGACACCTCCGGCGGTGACAGTTCCCAGGCATGGGCCAGCTCCCTGGTGCTGTGCCGTTGGCTCGCCCAGGCCGCCGACCGCTACCCCGGCACCCACCGCGAAGGCCCTCACCGCGCCCGCGCCCTCGTCTACCTCTGCCTTAGAAGTCATCTCATTTGGTTGAGCTAGAGACGACGTCGGCCCTTGATCGCGGACCGTCCCCGCGGGGAGACTGTCTGCCATGGGATCAGTGGTTG
>NZ_JBEZYV010000050.1:0-8466 GCF_040638905.1 Streptomyces virginiae
GCATAGACGTCCTCTTCGCCATGCTCCGCGACGGCACCTTCTACCAGCCACCCACCACGGTCACGGCTTGACGAAAACCATAGGGGCACTTTTTTCGCCCTGACGTGTGCGGAGTCGAGGACCGCGCGGGGTAGGTCGAGCAGGCCGGCGTCGTCGAGACGGTGCAGGATCTCCTCGTGCAGCCTGCCCCACACGCCCGCCCTGGACCAGATCAGGAACCGGCGATGCGCTGTCGACTTCGATATCCCGAAACAGGGCGGCAGAGCCCGCCAGGCGCACCCGGAGACAAGTATGTAGATGCTCGCGGCGAACAGCGTCTCATCAGGCGTGTCCTGCGTCCCACCGCCCTGAGGCCGCACCCTCGACGGCGGGATCAGCGGCTTCGCGATCTCCCACAACCCGTCCGGAACAATCCAACTCCACGTACCCCGCCCCATGACGTGCCCAACGACCGCCTCACCACATAGGACACAGTCTTAGAGGGCGGTTCGTGAGCATTTGACCGTGCCTTGTCTTGAAGGGCGCTCATCAGCGGTTACTTCGAAAGGCGCTGTCCGGTGGGGCCACAGGCGATACTCGTCTTGTGGACTGGTTGGAGCGAGCTCGGGCGGCGGAACAGCTTCAAGATTGGGATGAGGCGATCGCGCTGGTGAGCGCCCACGCCGAATGCTTTTCCGACGATCCAGACATGCACGACAACCATCTGTGGGACATGGATCTGCTGGCCCGAGCGGAACGGATTTCAGAACTTACAGAGCGCGCTCTCACGGATAGCCACGCACGTCGAAGACTTAACAAATCGCTTCGAGAGCGGGGTATGGAGGCGGCGCTGTGTGACCGCGCCGAAGACGGCGACCGTGGTGCCCTCTACGTCCTTGTTCGACTGATGTGCGAGACGGGTCGGGTGCAAGAAGCCCAGAAGGTAGTTGAAGACATCGGTCCGGAGGACCAGTACGCACGCCAGATTGTGGCCAGCGATCGCTGGACATAGGTGTCCGGCTATGGCTTTCTCGCGAAGTTGCCGGTGTCGGCCTCGGTGAGGATGCCGAGTTTGACCAGGCGTTTCAGCTTGGCGCGGGTGCCTTCGACGTTCTTCGGCAGCAGTTTGTGGCCGAGGGCTTCGCAGACGTTCTTGGCGCGTAGCGGCCCGGTCGCGTGGTTGAAGGCGTCGAGGATGCGGGGGTAGTCCGGGTGCTCGGGCAGGTCCGGCGCGACGGCCGGGAGCCGGTCGGCGAGGCCGGCGACGGTCTTGCGGGTGATCGCGAGGTGCTCCAGGTGCGTCTCAGCCTCCCGCAACCGGCTCTGCAGGTCGTCGATCTGTGCACGGAGGCCGTCCGCCAGGGCCCGGGCGGCGTCTTCCTGCAGGTCCAGGGCGTCGAGCAGGGGCTGGATGTTCACGCTGCCACCGCCCGTTCTTCGCGCCAGGTGGGGGTGTTCGTGCCGGTGAGGCGTCGGATCATGACGTGGGTCATCGCCCAGTAGACGCGGGATGCGGAGGAGGAGGGGCGGTGCTCGTAGTCGCGAACCAGGCGCCGGTGCAGTATCAGGATCCCGTAGGTCTGCTCGACCCTCCACCGCTTCGGCTGCGGCACGAACCCCTTGACCTGTGGGTTGCGTGCGACGATCTCGACGTCGACGCCCAGGCCGGCACCGTGCGCGATGACCTGGTTCTTGAAGCCTTGGTCGGCCAGGGCTTTGCGGACGCTGCCGCCGGCGTGCTCGGCGACCTGGTCCAGCAGGACGATGCCCGCGGCGTTGTCGTGGGTGTTCGCGCCGAGGACGACGACCGCGATGACCAGGCCGAGGACGTCCACGGCCAGGCCGCGCTTGCGGCCGGGCACCCGCTTGGCGGATCATGGCCGGTCGTGGAGGCGGGGACCCCGGCAGCCACATGAACACTCTGGGTGTCCAGGACCACCAGGGTCGGGTCCTCTAATCGGCGGGCGCGTTCACGGACCTGGCAGCGCAGGAGTTCATGGATGACCTGGTCGGTGCCGTCGTCCCGCCAGGCGGCGCAATAGTAGTAGGTCGCACTCTTCTGGGGCAGGTCGTGCGGGAGGTAGGCCCACTGGCAGCCGGTCCGCCCCTGGTAGAGGATCGCGTTCACGATCTCCCGCATGTCGTAGGCACCCTGGTGGCCGCTGACCGAGGGGTGCCGGTCCTTCCACGCGGTGATCACCGGCTCGATCAACGACCACTGCTCGTCCGATAAGTCACTCAGGTACGGCTTGCGTTCGCTCACCCGATCACATCACCAGATCAGCAACCTTGGACCGGCGGATTCCGCCCCGGCACCACACCATCAGGCGATAACAGATCCACTCAAAGACTCACCAACCGCCCACTAAGACCGTCATCAGCGGCTCCCCTCAGCTGAGTTGGCGTCCGCGAGACGCTGTCGGAGGAGGATCTCAGCCGCGGTCATTCCTCCACAGAGCCTCGCAGAAAGCCGTCGTCTACCGAGTCCCCTTGCGCCGACTGGTCACTCTGCCTGAGGTGCCTTGAGGCGCGCCGTGTCTCATCCTGCTGAGCCGACAAGAACCCGTAGTCACGCACCTGTGCCTCCACTATTACATGATCATCTGTGGGTGGTGCGTTGATCACTTGAGGGTGCCATCGTTATCGGACACCACCGCTCGCACCATCAGCCTGCCCCCGCCAGTGGGCGAGGTAGTCCCGGGTGACCAGGGTGTCGGGGTGGTCGGGGCCCAGCACCCGCAGCCGGTCGGCCAGCAGTTCGGCGAACGCGGTGGCGGCCCCGGCCGCATCCCCCGCCTCCCCCCGCCACCGGGCGAGGTTGTGCCGGGCGAGCAGGGTGATGGGGTGGTCGGGGCCCAGCACCCGCAGAGAGTCGGCCAGCAGTTCGGCGAACACGGTGGCGGCCAAGGCCGCATCCCCCGCCTCCCCCCGCCAGTGGGCGAGGTTGTGCCGGGCGAGCAGGGTGATGGGGTGGTCGGGGCCCAGCACCCGCAGAGAGTCGGCCAGCAGTTCGGCGGTGCCGGTGGCGGCCCCGGCCGCATCCCCCGCGGCCCCCCGCCAGTGGGCGAGGTCGTGCCGGGTCATCAGGGTGTCGGGGTGGTCGGGGCCCAGCACCCGCAACTGGTCGGCCAGCAGTTCGGCAAATGCGGTGGCGGCCCAGGCCACATCCGCCGCCGCCCTCGAACCCCTCCATAAGGCGAGGTCGTGCCGGGTGCTCAGGGTGGCGGGGTGGTCGGGGCCCAGCACCCGCAGCCGGTCGGCCAGCAGTTCGGCCGTGGCGGTGGCGGCCCCAGCCGCATCCCCCGCGGCCCCCCTCCAGTAGGCGAGGTCGTGCCGGGCGGTCAGGGTGTCGGGGTGGTCGGGGCCCAGGTTCTGGCGGGCGGCGGTGTGCAAGTCCTGGAAATAGGCGCGGGCGGCGGTGACGAGTCCGGTGTGGCCGAGGCTGTTTCCGATGTGGAAGAGAACCGGGTGGGCGTCGGGCTGCCACAGGGCGTCTGCGGCGTGGGCAGTCAGGGCGGCGGTGTTGGCGCGCAGAGCCTTGCCGAGGGCAGTGTCGCGTTCGACCTCGGGCCAGGCCTCGTGCAAGGCGTCGGCGCAGGTACGGGCCGCCGTGTCGCGTGCGGCGGGGGTAAGGGCTTCGCGGGTGGCACGTTGGACGAGGTTGTGGACGCGTACCTCCTGGTGAGGGGTGTTGGGGGTGTGGTCGGCCAGGCTGAGCCGGTGTAGGCAGCGCAGCGCGTCGGCCGCATCGTCCACCCCGACCGCGCGCGGGGATACGCCGGGATCGGTGTCACCGTCGGGGGTGCGGTGTTCGGTGAGGTAGGCGAGGGCGGGGGGTGAGGTCAGGACGGTGGCGGGGATGCCGTTGGGGTCGAGCAGGGCCGCCAGGTGGAGCATGGGGCGGGCCAGGCCCGTCGGGCGGAGCCGGTCGGCGTGTTCGATGGACAGGGACCAGGTGGCGGCCACCGTGGCGCGGTGGGCGTCGGGCAGGCCGCTGTCCTCGGGGACCAGGTCGGGCAGCCTACGGGCGCGGTCGGCCAGCCGTGCGCGGTAGGTGGCGCAGTCCAGGTGGAGGTCGAGGAGATAGGTGACCGCCTGGGCCAGGGCCAGCGGCAGATGGCCCAGGTCGCGGGCGAGCTCCTTGACCTGCCCGGGGTCGTCGTGGCGGCCTTGGGCTGCGAGTTTGGTCCTCAGGTAGCCGACGGCCTCGCTCTTGGTGAACAGGCCGACGTCGATGAGGTGGCCGGGCAGGGCGGCGTCGCGGCGGCGGGTGGTGACCACAGTGCGGCCGTTCGGGCGCGCGGGCGGCCACAGGTCACTCCGTCCGTCCGTGCCGTTCAGGTGCGCGGGGTCACTCACGTCGTCGAGCACGATCAGCCATCGCCGGTCGGTGGACTGGGCCCAGGCCAGGAATCGGACGGCTGCCCGCTCAGGGTCGTCGAGACCGGCGCGTTGAGGGTCGTCGGGGTCGGTCACGGTGACAGCGGCCTCGGCGTAAGCGCTCAGGACCGCGTCCCTGCTGGTCGCGGTGACCCACACCAGCAGATCCACCGCTCCGGCCTGCCACACAGTGCGGGCGTGGTGAGCGGCGAGCTGAGTCTTGCCGACCCCACCGGTCCCGGACAGCACCTGGCACAGCACCGCCGTCCCACCCCCGGCCACCGCTCGCTCCAAGCCATCGCCGGCATCGCGGTGCTGGAAACAGTCCGCCCGCCGCGGAACCACGCCGACCAGCCGCGGCCAGGAGAGCGGCGCCCGCGGCGCGGCATGGTGCGTCACCGAATCGGCGCGGCCGACCACCAGGGCGCCGGACTGCGCGTAGAGCGATGTCTGTGCAGAGATGTGCGGGGCCTGGCTGGCGCCGGGTGCGGTCAGCGCTGCTCCGGACCCGGCATCGGAGGGTTTCCGAGGGTCACGTCGCCCATGCGCAGGGCGGCCGACGACCCGCGGTCGGCCTTGATGTCGGCGTTGCCGCCGATGGCGATGCCGTCGTCCCCGGCCGTGACTGCGCCGGAGGCCTGCCGGGCCACCAGTTCGCGCAGTTGCCCGGCGGCTTCCTCGCGGTCCGCCTCGCCCAGACTCTCCAGTAGGTCCTCGCACCGGGCCTGCCAGGATGCTTCCAGCCGGGTACGGACCTGGTCGGCGCCACCGGGGTCGGCGCGATCCAGTTCGAGGGCCGACCGGTCCAATCGCTCCAGGACCACCTGGGTTTCCCGCGCGTCCCGGCGGCCGAAGATCAGGGCCGCCCGGTCTCGGAATCCCGACCACACCTCGGTGCCGGCCGCCGAAGCCACCGCCGCCCCGAACGCCGAAGCCAGAACAATCAACGCCTGATCCAACACGTCATCCCCCCGCAAGGCGGCCAGCTGTCCCTATGCCGGTAAAGCGTACCGAGCCGGGCACCTCACCGCCGGTCGATCTGCCCGGGGCGTGCGTCACCCGTTCGCGCGCGGCCGGGTGCCGGTAGGGAGGGACGGTGAGCCATTGCAGACCGCGTTGTCCGCACGGCTGGCGCACGCCCGTCGAGCGGATGACCCCGAGCTCGGAACACAGCTCCGCGAACTGCCGCGACGCGTAGGGCGGTCCACGTGATCGGAATGGCAGCCCCCTGCACCCTCGATTCAGACGCTCGCCCCGCCGCCCAGCAGCCGGGCGAGCGTGCTCACCGCCCCGTCGATCTCGCGGGCGCACTCGTACAGCGCAGGGTAGGGCCTCCCCCACGGGTCTGCGACGTCGTCCTCGGCCGGCGGGACCGGGGCGGCAGCACCCCGACGGCCGGCCGCGGCCGCGACGAGGACGTCGAAACCGTCCACGTCCCGCGGGCCTTCCCGGCCCACTCCCCCGCCCCGCACTCCTCCCGCGGCGAGACGCACGAATTCCTTCAGGGTGAAGCAGCGCCGCATCGCCGACGGCGCAAGCCGCACGGCCGCCTCCCTGTGCTCGATGGCGAGCCCGAGGACCAGCGCCGCTCCCACGACGAGCTGCGCGGTGAGCGGGCGTGCCGCGAAGCCGGAGCCGTCACCACCCCGCTTCTCCAGCACCGCCCTGGTGGAGCTCTCCATACCGGGCCGGGGCCACGCCTCCGTGCCGGCGCTCTCCGGCCGCACGGCCGAGCCGGACGGTAGCTTCGAGGCCAGCAACCGCTCGGCAAGCACCGAGCGGTGCACGTTGCCCGTGCAGACGAACAGGACACAGGTCATTTCTCGCCCGCGAGACGCGTCGCCGCAGCGGCCTCCCTCCGGCGTTCCGCCATACGGGGAGCGGGCAGCTCGCCGTACGACCCGTAGGCGCCGTAGCGGTCGCCCCTGGGCGCCGGAGCCATGTTGAAGACGGTGCCGAGGACACGGACACCCACGCGGTCCAGCGATTCCGCAGCAGTGCGGACCTGTTCCCGGCTGGTCTTGGCGGCGCGGACGACGAGCAGTACGCCATGGGCGAGCGGAGCGAGTCCGACGGTGTCGGCGACAGGCAGCAGCGGCGCGCTGTCGACGATCACGACCTCGTAGGTGTCCGCCAGGTCGCGCAGCACCGCTTCCATCCGCGCCGAGGCGAGCAGCACCGTGGGATTCGGTGGTACGGCGCCGCTGGCAAGCACCGAGAGTCCGCCGCCGACCTGCTGCATCACGTCCTCGATGCGGGCCTGTCCAATGAGCACCGTGGTCAGACCGGCGTCCTGGACGAGACCGAAGGTCGAGGCCACACTCGGACGGCGCAGGTCGCCGTCCACGAGACAGGTGGAGACACCTGCCTCGGCGAGCGAGAGGGCAAGATTCACCGCGGTGCTGGTCTTGCCCTCACCGGGCACCGAACTCGTCACCACGATGATCCGGGGCGGGTCGTCGACCTGCGAGAACTGCAGGTTGGTGCGCAGCTTGCGGAAGGCCTCGACGCGGTTGGATTGCCCATCGGCGCTGACGAGCGGTTGCCTGGGGGCGTTCCTGTCGTACGGGATGGTGCCGAGACCCGGCAGCGCGGAGAACTCGCCCAGCGCCTCGCTCGTCTTGAGCGTGGTGTCGAGGTTCTCGCGCAGGGCGACGAGTCCGGCACCGAGCAGAAGGCCGCCGAATACTCCTGCGGCCAGGTTCAGCAGCGGGCGGGGCGAGACGGGGCCGACGGGGGCGACGGCCTCCTGGGTGACGCCCAGGGAGACGGGCGAGGCACCGTCGCCCGTACGGCTGCTTTGGGACCGCTCCGAGTCGGGCGTGTACTTGGGCGCCTCCAGTCGCTCGACGACCGCGCTGAACCGCTGCGCCACGGCGTTGGCGATGCGCGCCGCACGCTTGGGCTTGGTGTCCCGGACGGTGATGTCGATGAGCACGGTGTTGAGCGGGGCGACGGCGGTGATCCGGGACGCCAGTTCCTCCGGGGTGGTGCGCAGCCGCAGCTCCTTCACCACGGGCCGGGTCACCTGATGGGTGGTCACGATCGCGGCGTACGACTGCACGCGCGCCTGCGAGAAGCTCTGCCCCTGGTTCAGTTGGGCGGTGTCCTCACCGGTGCGGGTGGCGACGAAGAGCTGGGTCCTCGCCTCGTAGACGGGTGTGCTCAAGCTCGTCGCGGCGATCGCCGCCCCGATCGCGAGAACCAGACAGACCACGAGGGTCGGCCAGCGTCTGGCAAGAGCCTTCAGGAATCCGCGGAGATCCATGTTGTACCCCTCATGGGATCGAGGGAACCACCCAAAATGGAATGTTCTGTTCCCGATGTAAGCAACCGACGATAGGGACTCGCGCGTTTCAACCGGGGGAGATACCCCCGTGTCGGCCAGTCGAACGACCCTGGCGTCACGCCGTCGGGCCACCCCGTCGGGGTGGCAGCGTGGGCCATCGGGGAGCGAACACTGCACCATCCGGTGACTTCTGGGCAACACACCGTCAGCCAACGCCCTAATGTCTCTTTTTCTCATATATCCACGTATCTGGATCTTGATGACGGCCGACGCTGCAGCCTGGCCCAGATTGAAGTCGAGGAGAGTGAGAAGATGACGACATCACCCAGATGGCGGGTTTGTCTGGCATCGGCAGCATCGGCTGTCGTGCTCGTCGTCGCACCGCTGGTGGGGGCGCAGACCGCCCATGCGCAGTACCCGCCGCCACCGTACCCGCCGCCACCCCCATGCCTCACAATGGGCGCCACCACGGTAACGGCCGGAGGTACCGTGAACTTCAGGGCTACGGGGTTCGCCCCCCGGCAGCGTGTCACAGCGTTGCTGGCATCCGACCCGATCTTCCTCGGCCGGTACCGGGCCGACGCCAGCGGGATGGCGCATGCGACCGTGACCATCCCGAAGTGGGTCCGCGCCGGCTGGCACACCTTCAAGGTCACCGCGCGCAATCCCGACCTCACCTGCTCCGCTCGCATCAAGGTGTGGGCCGCGGTCGGTCGGCCAGATCACGGACACGGACCCGACGGACCAGATCACGGACACGGACACGGACCCGACGGACCAGATCACGGACACGGACACGGACCCGACGGACCAGATCA
>NZ_JBEZYV010000050.1:8564-40147 GCF_040638905.1 Streptomyces virginiae
CCCGACGGACCAGATCACGGACACGGACACGGACCCGACGGACCAGATCACGGACACGGACACGGACCCGACGGACCAGATCACGGACACGGACACGAGGGAGACGACGGACAGAACGAACACAACGGACCGGGGCGGCTCGCGGACACCGGCAGTGAGAACATCGCAGCCGGGCTGATTGCGGCTGGCGGGGGAACGATGCTGGCCGTGCGCCGTCGCCGCAGTGCATGACGGAGCACGACATCAGCTCGGCGGTACCACGGCGTCCCGGCCCCGGCCGAAACGCCTTCCCCATGCGCAGTCCCGGCCGCTCCCGCGAGGAGGCACCGGGCCGCCCGTCGCGTGCTCAGGAACACACTGCTGGCCGCCGCCGACCGGCCGGCCGGCGATGTGCTGTCGCCGCTGGTACGAGCCCTGCCACCGCCCACACGGACAGCCGCGTTGATGGAATTACCGAGGCCCTCTACAGCCTTGCAGAAGCACGGGCCGGAACTCGTCCGGGCCGCCCGCGTCGCGGTCGAGGTGGAGAACCCGGGCCAGGGTCCAGCGTTCGTCGTCGAAGCCGTGCGCCGACGGTCCCTTGCCGAGTTCTTCCTCCAGCACGGCGAACTGGGAATCGGTGACGGTCGGGGAGTTCGCCGGGCCCGCGGAGCGCAAAGCTTCCATGCCGCCCTCGCGCCAGGCACGACGCCAGCGCTCCACCGACCGCACACTCACCCGCAGGTCCTTGGCGATCACCGCGGTCTTCTCACCCACCGCGAACCTCTCGCCGGCCTGAAGCCGGATCCCCTCACGAAACGCCCGACGCTCAGCGCTCAGGCCCCCACCCTCCGGATAACGCATACCACCGGCAAACCGCAGAGATCATGAACCGTCACTCCCCGACGACAACCCGAAAACCTCAGTAACCAGCGTTCGTACGCCGCCGAGGGGCCGGGGTCGCGCACTGCGCCCCCAACCCCTCGCCTTGTCGCGGGTTCTTGAAGACTGGTTCTGGATCACTTTTGGTGCAGAGCCACGGAGCGTCACGGAATCCGCGATCATGAGTGGTCGTGTCTGACGAACTCCTCCAAGACCTCTGGTTCCACCACGCCGACGACGTCGCGCTCGGCACCATCACCATCCACGCCCGGCGCGTGACCCTCCACGCCACCACAACCAGGGGTTCATGCCGCATGGAGGACGCGTTTGCGCAGGAGGTCGAAGCCGGCGCGGCCGAACATCTGCCGTTTAATCATTTTGATCTTGTTGTTGTGGCCCTCGACTGCGCCGGAGCTGTAGCTCAGGCTGAGGCCGGCGACGACAGCGTCGAGGTCCTGGAGGAGGCCGGTTGCGAAGGTGTTCAGGGCCGGAACCTGGTCGGCGTGGACCCCAGCGATCCACTCCTTGAGCTGCCGGCCCCTGCGGTCGTTCATCAGCTCGGCGAAGGCCCGGACGTGCCGGGCGGTGGCGGCAAGCGCCGGGACACGGGCCAGGATCTCCTTCAGCCGCTGGGCATCGTCGGCATCGAGCCGGTCGGGATGGCGGGTGATCCAGCCGGTGACATCGCGGACTGAGGGTTTCCGGCGGGGCGGGTCCTGGTGCGGGAAGGCCAGACGGAGCCGGTGGACGTACTTGCGGACGATCTGCTCCTTGCCCGGGTAGCCACGCTGCGCGATCTCCTCAAACAGGCGGCGGGCGTTGGTGCGGCCCTGCGCGAACCGCTGGTCGATGTACGGCTTGTAGGGGTCGAGGATGCTGGCCCGGCCTGTCCAGCGTCCCACCAGCAGTTCGTCGGGGCCGGCGGCGTGTGCGTAGCGGCGGACGGTGTTGCGGGCCAGTCCCAGCTGGCGCGCGATGGTCTTCAGGCCGACGCGGTCGGCCAGGAGCGCATGGACGGCGGCGTGTTGCTCGCGGACCCGTTCAGCCAGGCGTCCTGTGGTTTTCGGCGGCGCGGCGGGCGGCGGGATGGATGCGGCCGGCGTTGGTCCGTCCGGTCCGGTTTCCGGTGCGGGCTCGGGCAGCAGGGCCCGGTGCTGGACGACGGTCTTCTCGACCGCTTCGGCGAGGTTGCGCCACAGGTGGTAGCGGTCCGCGACGTGGATTGCGTCCGGGGCCCCGAGGCGTCCAGCCTCGGCGAACGAGGCGGAGCGGTCCCTGCAGATCACCTCGACGCCGGGGTGGTCGGCCAGCCAGGCGGACACGGTCTCGATGGTCCGGTCGGGCAGCAGGTCGACCACGCGTCGGGTCTCGATGTCGACCAGGACGGTGACGTAGACATGGCCCTTGCGTAGGGCGAACTCGTCGATGCCTAGTACTCGCGGCGTGGCCGGCGCGTTCTCGGGGAAGGAGCGTATCAGCCGCAGCAGGGTCGAGCGGCTCACCGGAGCGGCCAGCCGTCCGTCAACCTGGCTCCGGCCCGGCCGGCCAGCATCAATGCCACCCGCTGCATAGCCGCCTGCAGTCCCTGGCTCCGCCGTCCGTGACGGAAGGTCAGCCCGGGTACTTGCTCGACAAACGTGGTCTTGGGGCAGGCCGGTTCGCGGCACCGGAACCGCTGGACCTGTAACTCCACCACCACTCGCCGCCCCGCAGCGGCGGCTTCATCAAGTCGACGCAGGTACCGGCTGTGAACGCTGACTGAGACGGCTCCGCACGACGGGCAAGTCGCTGACCTGCTGGTTGTGGTGGCGTGGAGGGTCACGCGCCCGGGCGTGGATGGTGATGGTGCCGAGCGCGACGTCGTCGGCGTGGTGGAACCAGAGGTCTTGGAGGAGTTCGTCAGACACGACCACTCATGATTCCGTGACGCTCCGTGGCTCTGCACCAAAAGTGATCCAGAACCAGTTTTCAGGGAGCGTTGACACGCCTGCGCGTACCTGGTAGCCGAGCATGCGCCGCGTGGCCCTCACTGGTCCTTTCCGGTGAGGATCGGCGAGGCGAACGGCAGGCAGCACGCTGTGCCGCGATCCTTCGGTGTTATTCGATGCGTGCCAGGTCGCGGGCGGCCGTCAGCAGTGACGGCAGCGGTGGTCACGTGACGAGCCGACACGCGAGGGGTGGAGTAACACGACGATGCACATCGTGCGGGTGAGCTACCGGGTCCCCCCAATGCCGGGGGGAATGGAGCGCCATGTCGAATACCTGACGCGCCATCAGGTCGGTGGCGGAAACCGGGTGACGATGTCCTTCCGGCACGGGGCGACGGTACCGGCCGGAGCCACGCGACTGCCGCTGCGAAGGATCCCCCGGTCCCGGATGCTCGGGCCGGTGTCCGACCGGCTCGCTTTCGCGGCGGAAGTCGCTGCGGCGATCAAGGAGCTCTGCGCTGCCCGACGCAACGTGGACCTGGTGCATCTCCACGGCGACCACATCGAGGCCGCCGGGCTGGGTCCCGTGTGCCGACGCCTGGGCATTCCGCTGTTCCTGACGGTGCATGCGGCACTCACCGACCGGCATCAGTGGTTCGCACGGCGCGCTTTCCGGCATGTGAAGGCCTTCATCGCCCTGGGGTCGGCGACCGCTGCCGACCTCGCGGCGCGAGGTGTGGACCGGGAACGCATCCTCACCATGTCCAGCGGCCTGGAGCTGTCCGCCATGCCGTCGCCCACCGATGCTGTGGCCCGTGAGCCCGGCCTGATCGTCAGCGTCGGCGCGCTGAACCCGATGAAGGACCACCATCTGCTCATCGAGGCGTTTCACGAATTGGCACGCAGTCGGCCGGGCATGCGTCTGGTGATCGCAGGAGCGGGCCCGGAGCGGGACCACCTCAACCGGCTCGCAGCGGCGGGCCCTGGAGTTGAACTGGTCGGTCCGCTGCACCGGCAGAAGGTCTACGACCTGGTCCGGCGAGCCGAAGTGTTCGTCCTTGCGTCACGCAGACTCTCCGGGAAGGGCGAAGGAGTGCCCACGGCGGCGTTGGAGGCGCTCGCGCTGGGCACGCCCGTCGTGGTGTCCTCGGACGCCTCGCTCGATCCGGTGGTCACCGACCGCGAGGCCTATCGGGTCTTCCCATCAGGCTCGAAGGCGGACCTGGTGCATGTTCTGAGAACCGTGCTCGACGACGAACCGGGCCGCAACCGGATGAGTGAGCTCGGGGTACGTGCGGCCGCAGAGCTGGACTGGTCCCGGGTCGCACAGCGCGTCGAGAAGTGGTACCGAGCGGCGCCGAAACAGCTGCACTCCTTCGCATGACGGGCGCTGAAAGAGAGCAAACGAATGCCGACGACAATTCATGGCATGGCCAAAATGGTCTGGGAACATCCCGCCAACCGTGGGCGGCGGGCTCAGGCCTTCGCCGCCATGGCGGGATGGCAAGCCTGGAAGAGGATGATCGGGCGGCCACTGGACTTGTCGGTATACGGCGGTATGTCGTTCCGCGCCTATCCTGACAGCACGCAGCCGGGTCGTTTCGTCTATTTCGGCGGGCTTCCGGATTACGAAGAAATGACTTTCATGAAGCGGTATCTTCGGCCTGGAGACGGGTTTATCGACGGCGGCGCCAACGAAGGAATGTTCACCTTGCTCGCCGCCCAGCTCGTGGGGCCGAGCGGAGCCGTACACGCCTTCGAGGCCGTGCCCGCGTTTGCGAAACGGCTGCAGGACAACGTCGGCGTAAATTCCCTGCGTTGTGTGACGGTCCATGAAATGGCGATCGGAGCCGAGCAGGGCACCGTGTCGTTCGTAGTGAGGGGCTCTGGTTCACGCATCCGGACCGAGGCCGACAGCGACAGCGCCGTGCAGGTGAGGCTCGGCCGGCTCGACGACACCCTGCCCGAACGCTCCTTCGCGATGGGCAAGCTCGACGTCGAAGGCACGGAACACCTGGCCCTGCGTGGTGCAGACCGACTCATCGCCCGGGGCGAGCCGGCGGTGTGGATGCTCGAACTCGTCGACAAGTTCCTCCATCGCTTCGGCTCCACGGCCCGAGAGGTCCGTCGGTGGCTCGGCGACCACGATTACGACATGGTGCTCTACGACCCGGACTGCAACCGGCTCGTCCCAGCGCCGGATCAGCTCTCCACGGGGCCCGATGTACTGGCTGTGTGCCGCCGTCGACGGCCGGAGGTGGAAGCGCGGCTCGCCGCTGCGGTCTGACGCGGAAATATAAGAACCGAATCCGGAATTCACTTCACTCCGCCCTGCCGAACATCACGGAAATTCCCGAGAATGTCTAAACCAGAAATGATACCCAGGGCAGTAAAAATGGGGTGTCTAATTCACTGGTGACGGCCCGCACCTGCCCGGCGCAGTGCGAGCTGTGGCGACGGAAGGGAATCCGTGATGAGTGCGGCTCATTGCATCGAACGCGCTGTTGTGACCGGGGCGGCGGGCTTCATCGGCTCCCATGTTGTAGAGGCCCTGCTGCAACGCGGGGCCACCGTTCTCGGCGTCGACCGGCGCTCGCCCCGCGACAACGCCTTGGCGGCGGAGAACCTCAAGGGCGTAACGGGACACCCGGGTTTCCGCCTGGTCCAGGGCGACCTCGTGACAGACGAGCTCAAGCCCTGGGTCCACGCCGCGGACGCCGTGTTTCACCTCGCGGCCATTCCGGGCGTCCGGCCGTCGTGGGGGGACGGCTTCGGCGAGTACCTCGCGTGCAATGTACTGGCGACGCAGCGGTTGATGGACGCATGCCAGTCCTCGGGTGTCCGCCGCCTCGTCCTCGCCTCGTCCTCCAGCGTCTACGGGGACGCCGTCGGCAGGGGCCCCCTGCGCGAGGAGGACGCCACCGCTCCTCTGTCACCGTACGGGGTGACCAAGCTCGCGGCCGAACGTCTTGCTCTCGCCTACGCACTCGCCCCAGCAAGCCCCACGAGCGTGGTCGCGCTGCGCTATTTCACTGTGTACGGCCCCCGGCAGCGGCCGGACATGGCTATCGGCCGGATGTTGCGCGGAATCCTCACGGGAGAGCCGCTGCAGCTTTATGGGGACGGCCGCCAGCGCCGGGACTTCACCTTCGTCACGGACGCCGCGGCAGCCACTGTCGCTGCAGCGACCGCAGATGCGACCGCCGAGGCGGTCAACGTGGGCGGAGGGGACAGCGTTTCGGTGCTCGATGTGCTGAGGAGGATCGCCGACATCACCGGGGCGGAGGTTCCGGTGCGCGACGACATCCACCAGCCAGGCGATGTGCAGGTGACCGAAGCGAATCTCACGAAGGCGCGTGAGCTGCTCGGGTACGTCCCCTCGATCACGTTGACCGAGGGGATCGAGCGCCAGTGGAAATGGCTGTCCACCCGTTCCCGCGGCCCTCTCCACGACGCTGCCGCCGTGACGGCGTGACACGGAGAGCGGTGGGCGGCATGCGCGTCTTCCTTGATGTCGGCGGACACTACGGCGAGTCCCTCGATGTCGCCCTCGACCCCCGCTGGGGCTTCGAGAAGATCTACTCGTTCGAGCCGGCGGAACCCTGCCAGCGCATTCTCCGGGGGTTCCGCGACTCCCGGGTGCACATCGTGCCGGCCGGCCTGTCCAGCAGGACAGGGCAGGCGACCCTGTTCGGGGCGGGTCTGCTCGGAGCGAGTGTGTATGCCGACAAGGGCGAGTTGGGCGACGGGCACGTCCGGGGAGAGACCATCGCCCTGCTGCGCGCCACGGACTGGCTGCGGGCGAACACGTCGGCCGACGACGAGATCTACCTCAAGCTCAACTGCGAAGGCAGTGAGTGCGACGTACTCGAGGACCTCCTGGACAGCGGCGTGATCAGCCGGCTGCGGAGCATCTACGTCGACTTCGACGTCCGCAAGATCCCCAGCCAGGCCCATCGGCACGCGATCGTGGAGGAGAGACTGCGACACCATAGCCAGAGGTTCGTCACGCCCGATTCCCTGAAGAGTCACGGAGGCGGCGCCGCGGTGCGGGAGTGGCTCGTCCTGGTGGGCCCGCATTCGCCCGCCGCGGCGAGCACGGTGCGCTACCGTCTCGGACTCCACCGCCCGCCCTACGTCTGGGCCACGCACGCCGCGCGGGCCGCGCTGCCGCGACCCGTCTACGCGCTCGCAGCGCGCCGCTTCGGCGCCCAGGCCCGGCAACGGGCCGGGGCCGACCGCGGCTGATCCGGCCGGGTGCGCCGCCGCTCATGTGGCCGGCGGCGCACCCTCACAGCAGCGCGTGGAGCATCGCGGCCACGCGCTCGGGGGAGAATTCACTCTGCGCCCGGTGCCGCAACCGCAGCCCCAGCTCGCACCGGTCGGCACGGGGAACAGCCGCCAGAGACCGAAGGTGCCCCGTCAGCGCGTCGAGGTCACCGACCGGCGCCACATAGGGGTAGTCGGCACCCACCACGTCCACTGAACCGCCTGCATCGGTCGTTACCACCGGTGTGCCCGAGGCCATCGCCTCCAGCAGCACCCGCGGGAAGCCCTCCTCGTAGCTCGGCATGACGACGACGTCCGCCGCCGCGTACAGCCGAGGCAGGTCGCGATTGGGAACGGAGCCCAGCAGCTGCATGCGTCCGCTCCTCGCAGGGTCGGCCGCCTCGCGTTCCAGGCGGGGCCGATCCGGGCCGTCCCCGGCGACCACGAGCCGGACCCGGAGGCCGCCGTCGCGGACCTGCGGGTCCGTGGCGACCGCATCCAGCAGGGGTGCGAGGAGGGTGACTCCCTTGCGATACGACAGCCGGTGCACGAAGAGCATGACCAACTCGTGCTCACCCCAGCCGAGTTCGGTCCGCGCTTCGTCGCGTGCGGCCTCGTCCAGCGGGGCGAAGCGCCCGGCGTCGACGTCGTTGTAGAGCAGCCGCATCCGTTGGCTCGGCACGCCCCACAGCCCGGCCATCAGCGGCACCATGGTCTCCGGGCCGGTCACCAGGCAGTGCACGAGCCGCGCCGTAAGCAGGTTGACGAACTCATGGGCCCTGAGCCGAAAGGTCCTGGGTTGCTCCGGACTCCGTACGTCGGGCAGACCGCTGCGCCAGAGCAGGATGCGGTGGCGGTACAGCGGGTAGGTCAGGATCAGGACGATCACGAAGAGGGTGGAGTAGCGCAGGAAGTAGGTCCGGTAGCCGGCGCGGGACAGGCGGTGGACCGTGAGCGCGGTGCCGAGCATCCGGCCGATCCGGTTCCGGCCGGGTACGCGCCTCAGGAGACGGACCCCGGCGAGTTGTGCCGGAGGATTGCCGCGCTCCACAGCGGCCGCAACGTCGACACGCTGTCCCAGAGCCGCCAACAACGCCGGGATGTGCGCGAAGTGTTCGGACTCGTCTTCAGACAGGTGGGGCACCACATAGACGAGCCGCGGGCGCGAACCGGGCTGGGCGGAGTCCGGTTCGCTGTGTGTCCTGCCCGGCACCACGTCGGCCATTTAGCCCACCTTCTGCGGGAGTCGTTCAGCGCGCCGCTGCGGAACGCCCGGCAACCGCACCGCGCCCGTGATCTTTCTGGAGTCGAACAGGAAGACCGGGCGTTGACGGCGGCGCCCGCAGAAGTCCAGGAAGGCCCTGCTGCAGTTGACGTCGTCGCTGGCGAAGACGCCGCTCTGGGTCATCCTGGGCCAGGCCTGCCCGTACTCGAACATCTGCGGAAGATAAAGATGGTCGCTGTCGTGGAAGAACAAATCGATGGACCCCACGCGCTCCAGCGCCCGGCTGAAGCCTGCCGCGGGGTCCTTCGGGTCGAGGATCTCCAGCTGCCACTGCGGGTGTTCACCGACCAGCCGACCTGCGGTGTGGTTGACGTCGAAGCTGTGCAGCACCCCTGAGCCATTGCGCTCGAGTGCGGCGAGGATCAGCCATGAGGATCGGCCGTCGGCCACACCGGTCTCCACCACTGACTGAGGCTTGAGCAGCCGGCTCAGTCCGTACAGCACCGCGCTGGTCTCCGCTTCCACGCCGTGAGTCCGGGGGTAGCAGAGCGCCGTGTCGGCGTAGCGGGCGGCCAGTTCTTCGGTGGCCTCCCGGTACTCGCCCATGACACGCTCGATCTCTGTCGCTTCCCAGCCCAGTTCCCGCAGAAATCCCGGCGCCGACGTGGTCAACTTCCCTCCGGAGCGGGTGAAGTCCATGACGCTCGGCGCCGTGTACCTCCGGATGCCGGTTCCGAAGGTACGCATGGCGACGTACCCGCCCAGCACTGACGCCACAGGCCTCACTCCAGAGTGCCTGACCCAACGTCGAACGGTCGATACCCGGCTCACGGCGCCCTCCTCAGTATTACCTGGTGTCTGCGCCACATAACGTATCGGGTGATACCGGGTTTATCCCCAACAACACGGGGCGTTGGAGAGTCAGTCGGCGCTGACGTCCCGGAAAAGTGCGGCCAGCATGCCGATGTTGGTGTCGAAGCCATGGGTCGCCGGGACGCGGTTGCGTACCAAGGCCAGTTGAGTTGCGCCGCGAGCAGCAGGTCGAAGCCTCCGAGGGGAGTGAGCCGACGCGCGTCAGACGCTGGGGACGCGTTCCCCGGCGTCGTCCGGTCACGCTTCAGCGGCTCTTCCCAGACCGGAAGAAGCTGCGGCGGGATCCAGACGGAACGAAGGCCGCGCTCCTTCAGCGCGCCGCGTTCCGGCACGAATTGCCCCTTCTCAGCATGTCTGAACCGGATATATCGCATCGCGAGTTAAGAATGGAGCTGATGCTCCGGCCGCGCCCCGACCGGTGGCGCATGAGAGCAGGAGCAGCGACGGACATACGTATCTTCAGCGCCGTACCTGGGCGGCCTCCGTTGCCCGAATGGCACTGCCGGTGTCCGTCTACGAGCAGGCCGCACGACGTGTCGGCGTCCAAGCGCGCCCGGACACACAGTGCCTGAGACCACCGAAAGAAGCAGCAGGCCGTGGCGATTCATAAGGGGCTGGTGCCGTGAGGTGGCTACGGGCATGCGCCAACGTTCCCCCTCGGCTGCGCGGCGCGCGCATCGGAACCGGGTCGTACATCTCTCCGCGCGCAGTGATCCAGGAGCATGCCCGCATCGACATCGGGCAGCGGACCCTGGTAGGCCGCCACGTGGAGCTGGTCCCGCAGGGCGGTTCCATCACGATCGGCAGCGATTGCTCACTGAACAACCACGTCGTCCTCTACGGCGCCGGCGGGATCACCGTGCAGGACGGGTGCCGCATCGCGACCGGCGTCGTCATCGTCGCCTTCAACCACGGGGTCGACGACCTCTCCCTCCCCATCCGCTGCCAGCCGATCACGGCCCGAGGCGTCGTCGTCGGGAACGACGTGTGGGTCGGGGCACACTCGATCCTGCTGGACGGGGTGACCGTCGGGTCGGGCAGCGTGATCGGAGCGGGGTCGGTCGTCACACGCGACGTCCCCGAGTACGCCATGGTTGCCGGCAACCCCGCGCGCGTGCTGCGTCGCCGCGGCGCCTCGCAGCGGACGGCGATCACTACGCCGGAGCCCGGGCCGTGACACGGCGATAGAGGAGGCCGAGCTCCTCGATGTTGGCGGAGAAGGCGTGGACCGCAAGGACTTTTCGGCGTACGGCGGCCAGGTCCTCGGGCCGGGGCGGGGACGCCGCCACCTGGCGCAGACCCTCGGCGAGTGCCTCGGCGCCGGGCGGAACCAGCATGACGCCGGGCCAACCGGATACGGCAGCCGGAATGCCCCCGACACGGGTCGCCACGACGGGGACGGCCGCGGACGCCGCTTCCAGCAGTGTTCTCGGCAGTCCTTCGTCCCTCGACGAGATGACGAAGAGGTCGGCACGCGCGTACTCCTCGCGCACGTCGTCGATGCCGCGCGCTCCGAGGAACGTGACCCTGTCGGCCAGGCCGAGCCGTTCGGCAAGGGCCACGAGCCTCGCCTTCTCGGGGCCGTCACCGACGAGGCGCAGCCGGGCCGTCGGAACCGTCTCGAGCAGCGTGGCCAGCGCCGTCAGGAGGATGTCGTATCCCTTGGACGGCACGAGCCGGCCAACCGCGAGGAGGGACAGACCGGGTCCGGCCAGCGGCGGGACGGTGCGGACCGGCGGATCCTCCCAGACAGGCTGGAGCCGCGGCGGCACAAGAGCGGACGGGATGCCGAGCCGCGACAACGCGTCGGCCATCGACTGGGCCACCACTCTGCGCTCGGTGGCTCGTCGAGCGAACGCGACGACGGACCGTTCGAGGACGGCCTTCCGCCATCGGCCGAGTGAGGCGACCGGCAGGCCGAGATAGTCGCCGTGGACGTCCATGAGCCAGGGACGCCTGATGACCAGCGACACGGTCCAGGCCGCCAGCCAGCCCCACGGCTCTGCCCCGTTGAGGACGACGGTCTCGCCCCTGCGGGCTGCCGCACGCGCGAGGCGCACCCCGAGACGGACCGATCCGGCCGCCCAGAGCAGGGACTGCGGCCCCGGGCGGCGCGGGCGCCGTACCACGTGCATCGAGCCGCGGTCGCACTCCAGGTGCGGGCCCGCCCAGATGCACCAGGCGTGACCGAGCCGGTCGGCCAGCGCGTTCCACGATCGGAAGTCGGCGGAGTCCTCGACGCCGCGCTGCCGGTGGCCCGAGATGGTCACGACGGTGATGCGCTGCCGTTCCATGAGGGCGGTGGAGTGGGTGGTCATCACACGTCCTGGAGCCGGTAGCGGGTCAGCAGGGGCGCCAGCTCGGCCGGGGGGACCCGAGACCAGGCGTCGACGGCCGACAGACGCGGTACGAAGGGATCGCAGCCCTGGGCGTACGTCGGGTGGTCGAAGTCGAAGAAGCGCACGGTGATCCCGTCCTCGGCGAAGGCGTCAAGGTCTAGGTAGTCGCGCCCCGAGGGCCCGGCGAGGTACTCGTCGGCGCCTACCGCCCGGCACAGATTGAGGATCAGTTCGGACTTGGTCCCGGTGGCGTCGAGCTCGGAAGAACGAGCCGTCGGCACCTTGACGTCGAACTGTGACAGCATCCAGTCCGCGAGGTCGAGGTTGAGGTCGGCCAGGGAGCCGCCGGGCGGTGCCGCATCGATCACCGACAGCAGGTCGTCGATACGGTCCACGCCCCGGGTCCCGGACACCGCCTGGATCAGGCGTCCACGGTAGCGCCGCCGCCAGGATGGCATCTCGCAGATCCGCACATCGCAGATCCGCGTGCCGAACGGGGCGGTCACCGGAACGGTCAACCAGGTGGGCCGGCCGTCCAGCAGGACCCGGTTGCGGTTCTGGAAGTAGTTCTTCCGGTACGGCACGGCGTCGAGAACGATCCACAGGTCCGACGCGGCGACCTTGGCCAGGAGGCCGAGCCACGGCAGGTGCTCGGGCTGATGGATGGTGACCCTCATGCAAGCACGCCTTCCAGACGGGACACCTCGAACGCCTCGCCGTACCGGGCACGCATCTCGTAGCCGCGGTATCGGGAGCGGGCCTCGACGCCTTCGATCCACTGCTCCCCGTACTTGGTGTATTCGGACTTGTGCTGACGCAGGGCCTGCAGCTTCTTCTCGATGGTGTCGTCGATGTTGATGTAGAGCTGCGGGCGGAAACCGACGTAGCTGCGCCCCGACGGGGTGATGGGCTCGTACATGACGACGGAGTTGTAGTAACGGCTCGCCGCGATGGTGGCAAGCGCGGTGTTGGCATGAGACCGATGGGTGTCGAACGGCCAGTGTGTGAAGACCATCGTCGGGCGGAAGTCGTCGACGACCTTGTTGATCGACTCCACGACGGTCGAGTGGTTCTCCACGTCCTTGGCGGGGAACGACAGAACGTCGATCTCCTTAACACCGAGAGTGGCGGCGGCTTCCCGGCCCTCTGTGACCGCCACGTCGGCGTCGCGGAAGTGGCTCCCGTCGTAGCTGGTGTAGTCCGATGGGCTCATCACCAGGAAACGCACCCGTGCTCCTGCCTCCACGAGACGAGCGGCGGTCCCTCCGGCCGCCAGCTCGATGTCGTCGAGGTGAGCCCCCACGAACAGGCTGCGCTCGAACATCGGGTTGCTGCAGAACATCACATCGTCCTCTCGGTAAACAGTCACCGATGGAGTGGAGTGCCGGCCGCCAGGGACAACTTGCCTTCCGGCGTAGTGCCGGTGACGCGGAAGCCCGCACGTGCGTACAGGTCAAGTGCCGGCTGGTTGCGGGGGTCGCAGATGAGAGTGACGATGCCGGGCGTTCGCGCCAGGAGGAGGGCGAGCAGCCGAGAAGCGATACCGGTGCCCTGGTGACGAGGGTCGGTGGCCACGCGGTGAATGTGCGCGCCCTCGGGACGCCGGGAGGCGATCACGAATCCGACCGGCTTCCCGCGCACGGTCGCGACGAGGCTCAGCTCGCGCTTTCCGGGAAGGTGCCGGATGAAGTTCTCGGCCTGCCACGGACCGGTGTCGTAGTGGCTGCTTGCCCGGTGCACGCGCTGCTCCAACTTGACGAGCGGGTCGAGCAGTTCGTCGACGACATCGCCCAGGCGATGCAGGTTTCGGGCGGGCTGCCGGATGGCTGTCGTCCCCTTCGTACTGTGCATCCAAGTCCCTTGAGGTCGCGGCTTTCGCATGAGCGTCGCAGGGCGGAGGCCGCAGGAGGCGTCGGCGAGCCGATCCGGGCACATCAGTACCTCCGACGGCGTATTGGGGACGCGGGCTCCCGCGTGCCGCATACACAGTGCCGCGTCGGCGCGGCCACACTCGGCCCGGTGACATTGCCAAGGACGCGAATGAAGCTGCTGCTCGTGGCCAGCGCCGCCGCCGCAACTTCCGTGCCAGTGATCAGCGCGGACCTCGGGGGGCCTCCAGGGGCTGCGCCAGACGGCGCCTCTCTGGCGGACGTCATGGGCTCGGCATGGCCGGCGGCGGCGACGTTGGTGGCCCTGGCCACGCTCGGGATGCTCCTGCCGCCCGAGCTCCTGCTGACCGGTGCCGTCGTGCTGGGCCATGGGTTCGGAATCGCCGCTTTGCAAGTCCCGGTGGCGGGGCCGCTGCTCATCAGCGACGTGCTGTTGCTTGTTTACCTGCTGCGCGTTGTCGCAGAGCGTGGTACGTCAGCGGAACGCAATGGCTCGGTCAACCTGTGGCTCGCAATGTTCCTGGGCTGGTCGTTCCTGGCCACTCTCTACGCAGGCTTGACCGTCACACCCTTGCTCCGGATCGCCGCCTACTGTGCGGTGTTCGTTCTCCTGTCGTGCCGGTGGGTGGATCGGAGACTCGTCTATTACGGTGTACTGTGCTACGCCCTCGTCAACCTTGTTGGCGGCGTACTGCTGGGGCAACCGCGGCTCTTCGGAGTGGACATCGGCGACCCCTCTCAGACCGGCGCACTTCTGCTGGCCGCACTGTGCCCACTGCTCACATCCGAACTGCGGTTCAAGGGCAGGTGGTTCGTCGGCGCGGTGCTTTTTTGCGGGATCTTCCTGACGCAGACGCGCGGCGTGTGGTTCGCCACGGTCGTCGTGCTGGTCGTGTGGGCGCAGAAGAAGCTTTCAGCAGTCAGGATCGCCGCCATTCTCGCGGGTCTCGGGCTGGCAGGGCTGCAGATGGTCGGCTTGGTCACCCAGTGGTTGGGCCTCAACAGCTTCAGCGAGGTTCTCCGTACGCAGAGCGTCGTCAACGGAATCCGCTCCGGCCTGGAGAATCCCGTCTTCGGGAGCGGATGGGGACACGTGTCGTCCATGGACCATTTCCAGGTAGCCGGCTGGAACCCAATCCGCCATGTCATGCCGTACAACCTGTTCGTCAATGTGTTTGCCTCGGTAGGTCTGCCCGCACTGCTGGCGCTCGCGTTGTTCCTGGGAGCGCTGCTCCGGCGCCTGGCATGCCGACGTGACGCACCTTTGCTGTTCACGGTCGCCGTATTCGCCATGTCCTTGACGGAAATGACCGTGTACGCGGGGTCGACGCTGACACTGATCTTCTTCGTCTATGCGGGCATGGGGCTCGGCCCGGCAGTGCTGGCGGATAGGGGCATCGTCAGGATGCGAAACCCAACCGCTGGGCACCGGCTGACCGCACTCAGGACCGACAGACCGGGAGAGCTCCGTACGGAGGCCGGTGTCAGGCGCAAAGCATCGGCCACGATGTGACGGACGTGTAGGCCATAGGTGTCTCCCTCGCCAGGCAGGCGGCGCGTCGTCGTCGTCGCTTCCTCCTGTCGGGTCACCATCAGTGCGCGTCGCGAGCACGTATCAGTGCCCGACTCAGCGAT
The DNA here is from genome assembly GCF_040638905.1 of Streptomyces virginiae. Lineage (GTDB taxonomy): Bacteria > Actinomycetota > Actinomycetes > Streptomycetales > Streptomycetaceae > Streptomyces > Streptomyces virginiae_B. Next base: position 23,584 of record NZ_JBEZYV010000050.1, read on the forward strand.
CGGCCAGGAACGCGGTGAGGCTGAATGGTGATTGCCCGAGGTCACACCCACGATGGCGCTCCCTCCCGGATCCGGGTGATGAGGGTCATCGCCCGGATGAACGTGGGCGGTCCGGCCCTCCAGGTCTCCACACTCATGGAGGGGCTCGACAGCGAGCTTTTCGACCACCGGCTCTTCGCGGGCTTCGTGGGCCCGGACGAGGCCGATTACGTGGAGCAGCGGGCCCCGCATGTGCAGGTCTGCCCGGTGCCAACCCTGGGCCGGGCCGTACGGCCCACCGATGATCTGCGTGCCCTGTCGGCACTGACCGCCGCCATGCGCCGGTTCCGGCCGCACATCGTGCACACGCACACCGCCAAGGCGGGAGCACTCGGACGTATGGCGGCCGTGCTCGCGCGGGTGCCGGTACGCGTGCACACCTTCCACGGCCACCTCCTGCAGGGCTACTTCTCACCCGCGAAGACCCGCCTGGTGGTGCAGGCCGAGCGCAGCCTTGCGACCGCCACCGACCGGCTGGTGGCGGTGGGGCGCAGCGTCCGCGACGACCTCCTGGCCGCCGGCATCGGCCGACCCGGGCAGTACGCCGTGGTGCCGCCTGGCACCACGCCGGCCGCTGCTCCGGGCCGCTCGGAGGCGCGCAAACAGCTCGGCCTCCCGGAGGACAGCCTCGTCGTGGCCTATGTCGGGCGGGTGACCAGGATCAAACGGCCCGACCGGTTCCTGTCAGTGGCCCGAGAGGTGCGTCACGCGTTTCCGGCCGCTCGATTCCTGGTGTGCGGGGACGGAGACCTGCACGGCGATCTGGAAGAGGCCGGCGACCTGCGCGACTCGCTCCACCTGCTGGGCTGGCGCGCCGACGTGGAGACCGTCTACGCCGCCTCGGACATGGTGCTGCTCACATCGGACAACGAGGGTATGCCGGTCAGTCTCATTGAGGCGGGGCTGGCGGGGGTGCCGGCCGTGGCAACGAACGTGGGCAGCGTGGCAGAGGTGGTCCAGGACGGGCGGACCGGGCTTCTGGCCCGGCCCGACGCCCACGAGCTCACCCGCCACACCGTCAGGCTTCTTGGCGACGACTCGCTCCGCCGCCGAATGGGCGAGGAGGCCCGCGTCTGGACAGCGCGGCAGTTCGGGGCCGAGCGCCTGGTGCAGGACACCCACGACCTTTATGCCTCCATCGCCGTGGAGCACGGCTGGTGGCCGGACCCCCACTGAAAGGTGCGAACCGTTGAACGTCGTAGTGACCGGAGGCGCCGGGTTCATCGGAGCGAACCTGTGCCGTGAACTGACCTCCCGCCCTTCCATCGGCAGGGTCGTCGCCCTGGACGACCTGAGTACCGGGACAGCGGCCAATCTCGCGGGCACGGACGTGGAGCTGGTCGAGGGCAGCATCCTCGACCGCGACTTGCTCGAGGGCGTGGTGGCCGGGGCCGACGCCGTGGTCCATCTGGCCGCGCGGCCGTCCGTGCCGCGTTCCCTGGCGGATCCGTTCGCCAGCCACGAAGTCAACGCCACCGGGACCATGCGCGTCCTCGAAGCGTGCCGCCGCGCAAACACCCACCTGGTCGCCGCGTCCTCGTCGTCGGTGTACGGCTCGGTCGCCGACCTGCCCAAGCACGAGGGCCTGCCGACGCGTCCCCTCAGCCCGTACGCCGCCAGCAAGCTCGCCACCGAGGCCTATGCGCTCGCCTACAGATCGGCTTTCGGCCTTCCGGCCCTCGTTTTCCGCTTCTTCAACGTCTACGGCCCGCTGCAGCCTGCCGGACACGCCTACGCAGCCGTCGTTCCGGCCTTCATCGACGCCGCGCTGCGCGGTCAGCCGCTGACGGTCTTCGGCGACGGCCACCAGACACGCGACTTCACCTACGTCGGCACCGTCGCCCGGGTACTCGCCGACGCCGTCCTGCGGAAGGTCACGAGTACGAGCCCCGTCAACCTGGCCTTCGGCACCCGGATCAGCGTCCTGGAGCTCGCCCATCACCTCGCCAAGACGCTGGAGCTGGCGATCGACATCCGCCACGAGGACCCCCGCCGCGGTGACGCGCGTGACTCGCAGGCCGACGACGGACTGCTCCGCAGTCTCTTCCCGGCTCCCGCGGCGGTTCCGCTGGAGGAAGGGCTGGCCGAGACCGTCCGGTGGTTCCGCTCCCTGCCGGCGTACGCGTAGCGGAGCCGATGTGCGGCGGCCTCGCGGGCGGGAACTCAGTGGTCTCCGCCGCAGGCCGCGTCCGCATGGACTCGGGAGCCAGTCCCCACCGGACCCCGCCCGGCCTGGTCACCCGGATCCGACATCGACCGGGTGAGGCACCTCAGCACGATGAACCAGCCGGCCGTGCTCAGGACCATGAGGCCCAGATTTCCCCATGCCCAGGCCAGTGTCCTGCCCGACGCACCAGCACAGAAGTGGATAACGCCGACCAGCATCCCGAGCTGACAGACGCCCTCGGCGGTGAGGAAAACCAGCCTGACACCGGGGAAGCCCAGAGCCGAGGGCAGAACCTTGGACCAGATCGCCGTGCCACGCAGCGCGGCCCCCGCCAGCATGACCACCGCCGCCGTGGACAGGATCGTGTACTGGGTGCCGTACATCAGGCGGATCAGCAGGCCCAGGAGGAAAACCGCGACCACCACCGCGACGAGTCCGATGGCGCCGACGAGTGCACTGCAGCGGCGGACGTCGCGCATCACCGCCCATCGGCGCCCATGCGCTCCGGCCCGTGCAAGACGCGGGTAGAGCTGTGACGCCACTGGGTTGACGACGCTCCCGAAGAGACGGCCCGGAGCGCCGGCGATTTTCAAGTACGTCACCAGGGTGGGGCCACCGAGCAGTCCGGCCAGAAGGGAGACGCCGCTGTCCGAGGCCAGGGAGACGGATTGGGTCGCCGAACTCTTCACCAGGAAGGGCAACAGGCCTGCCGGCATCGGAGCGGGGCCGTCAGCGGGAAGGCCGCACGCCTGCCTCACCTGCCGCCAGGCGATCACGGTGACGGATACGGTGGAAACCAGGCCGGTGATCACGGTGGCCACCAGGTAGCCGCCCGTGCCGGCCGTCATCAATGCCGTCAGCGTCACCAGGAAGCCGAAGACGGCGAGCGTGACGCGGATCACTCCGAGCCGCTCCAGTCGGTCGGAGATCGCGAAACCGACCGATGCACTGCCCCAGGGCGTGGCCGCTCCTGCCGCCAACACGGCAGGCACGAGCAGCGACAGCCGTTCGGCGGGGATCCATCCTAGGGCCGCGGCGGCCAGCGCCGCCGCCACGCCCAGGACCGTGGCCAGCAGCCCGGCCCCGATGTCCAGCCGGAGAAGCCGGCAGTACAGCCGGGTTCCGTGACCGGGGCCGCGACGTTGTTCCATGGGAACGAACCGCTGCTGCGCGTCCTCGAAGCGCGGATCCCACAGCAGGAACCAGACCGCTGCCATGGCCTGGGTCAGAAGCACCTCCCCCGCCGCAGTGCTGCCGACCAGCCGGACCAATGTGACGGTGGTGGCGAACGAGAGCGCCGCCTCGATCTGGCTTGCGGCGGTGAGCGAGCAGAAGGTCCTCAGATGCCGCTGCCACGGCAGGCGCCTCGCCCAGCGCCTCACCCTCCCAGGGTCGGTCCCGGCACCTGTGGCATCCAGCGGCGCCGCCGTTGGCGGTGTACCTCTCACCTGCTGCTGCACTTCCTCGTCACTCGGAGCGTGTGGCGGGCATCCGTTGCCTCTCTGCCGCAACCGCCCCACCGCCCGTCCGACCTGGCGAGGTCGTCCCGACCTCGGCGGAGCAGGAGGACCCGGTCGGCCCGGATCCTCCCCTGCCCGGAAAGGGCGCGGACGCGCACGGGTCAGAGGATCTCGACACGCTCACCCCGGCAGCGATTGCGCGTGTCGAAAACGTAGGCACCGGCCTCTTGGACGAGCGCGTAGTCGAAGGCATCGTGGTCGGTCGCCACGACGACCACGTCGGCCGCCCGGACCTCCGCCTCGGTGACTTCGACTCGGGTGATCTGCGGGGGAACGAGGTAGGAGTCGGTGTGCGGCTCCGCCACCACCAGCCGGGCGCCGAGAGCGAGCAGCGACCCGGCGATGGCGAGGGCCGGCGACTCACGGATGTCGCCCGTGTTCTTCTTGTAGGCCAGACCGAGTTGCAGTACGCGTGAGCCCTTGACGGATTTACCGCGTTCGTTCAGTCCGCGGGTGATCCGCCAGACGGTATGGGACGGCATGTGGTCGTTGATCTCGTTGGCCAGGGCGATGAATCGGAGGTCCTGTTTCAGCAGCCGCTTGACCTGCCACGACAGATAGGACGGGTCCACCGGCAGACAGTGTCCGCCCACGCCGGGACCGGGGCGGAACGGCATGAAGCCGAACGGCTTGCTGCTGGCGGCCTCGATGGCCTCCCAAATGTCGGCACCCAACTGGCGGGATACCATGGCCATTTCGTTGACCATGGCAATGTTGACGTGCCGGTAGGTATTCTCCAGCAGCTTGGTCAGCTCGGCGGTCCGGCACGAACTCACCGGTACGGTCTGCTCCACGATGTCGCCGTAGAATTTCTCGACGCTGCGCAGGGACGCGGCGTCGATCCCTGAGATCACCTTGGGCGTGTTCTCCAGGTGCCAGTCGGGGTTGCCCGGGTCGATTCGCTCGGGGCTGTAGCCGAGGTGGAAATCCGCTCCGGCCTTCAGTCCGCTACCCGCTTCCAGCAGCGGCAGCAGCAGGCTCTCGGTCGTCCCGGGATACGTGGTGGACTCGAGGACCACGGTGGCGCCGGGTGAGATGTGGGGGGCGATGCTCCGACCGGCGCACTCCACGAAGCTCAGATCGGGGACGCCCTCACGCAGGGGTGTCGGCACGGTGATGACGCATACGTCGAAACCGTCGATCCCGTCGTAGTCGGTGGCGGCACGGAAGTGGCCGCTGTCCGTGATGGCCATGAGGCGTCCGTCGTCGACGCCTTCGATGTAGGAGTCGCAGCCGCCCAGGCGTTTGACACGCAACTCGTCGGTATCCACGCCGACGACGGAATATCCGGCCTCGACCGCCCGGACGGCCAGCGGAAGGCCTACATAGCCCAAGCCTACGACGATCAGGTTGCGCCTGTCGGCGACGCTGCTCTGACGCACCCTCATCACTCCGACTTTTTGAGGAATCGGCATATGCCAAAGTAATTGACGCATACGCGGCAGCTCCGACGCGCACCTTCGGGATGTGTCCGACCGACATCACCCTGATTCCGTAACGGCAGACTCGCCGAGCGTTCCGTCATCACCTGACGAGGTTCCGATCTCCGCTATTCATCGCATAGGTGAACGTTGGCTCGGCACTGTGATCGAGCTCCCCGGAACCGCGACCCGCCCACACCACCCGAACCGGAGTGACGCCGCACATGGATCGTTGTTCGAAGTACCTGGTCACCGGCGGAGCCGGCTTCATCGGCTCCCATCTCGTGGACGCACTGCTGGCCGACGGAAACAGCGTGGTGGTCCTCGACAACCTCACCACCGGACGGCAGGAAAACCTCACCCAGGCGCGGGCGAACCCGCGCTTCCGCTTCGTCCACGGGTCCGTGCTGGATGCGCCGCTCGTCGACGAGCTGGTGCAGGAATGCAAGATTGTCATCCATTTGGCTGCCGCCGTAGGGGTCAAACTCATCGTCGAGCAGCCGCTGAGGTCGTTCATCACGAACACAAAAGGCACCGAGACCGTCATCGAGTCCGCGCAGCGCCACGATCGCAGGATTCTCATCGCCAGCACCTCAGAAATCTACGGGAAGAACTCCTCCGGACCGCTCAGCGAGACCTCCGACCGCATCCTGGGCAGCCCGTCCGTGGCCCGGTGGTCGTACAGCACCGCCAAGGCGGTGGACGAGATCATGGCCTGCCTCTACCACCGCGAGCGCGGGCTGAGGTCGACCGTAGTCCGGTTCTTCAACACCGTGGGACCCCGCCAGAGCCCGGCGTACGGAATGGTCATTCCGCGATTCGCCCGGCAGGCAGTGTTCGGGGAACCCCTCACGATCCATGCGGACGGCAGCCAGAGACGCTGCTTTCTGCATGTCTCCGACGCCGTCGCGGCGCTGCTGCTCCTGCTGGAACATCCCGAGGCGGTGGGAGAGACCTTCAACATCGGCGTGGACGACGAGATCAGCATCCTCGAGCTCGCCAACCGGATCATCGCCGGGACCGGAAGCGTCTCACGGGTGGAACATCTGTCGTACGCCGAGGCATACGGAGCGGACTTCGAGGACATGGAACGACGAGTCCCCGACACCACGAAACTCCGCGCACTGACGGGTTGGCAGCCCCGGCACAGCCTCGCCGACGTGCTCGCGGACGCGATCGCGGACGCCCGTGCCGCATGGCGCGACAACCGATCGGCACACGTGCCGGGCGCCCCGGAGCAACGTCTCCCCGTGACCGACGGGCCCGTTCCCGAAACCGCTCTGGCGGGACGGTGACCGGCATCAGCGCAGTGGTGCCGATGGCGGGAGCAGGCGTCGCGGCCCTGCTGCTCGGAGGGCTGCTGACGGAACCAATGAGGCGCTTCGCCCTGCGGCATGGGATCACCGACCGTCCCAGCGCCCATAAGGCGCACACCAGGCCCACGCCCTATCTCGGCGGTGTCGCCGTCGCGCTCGCCACCCTTGCCGCGGGTACGGCCTTCGCTCTCGCCCGGGGTGTCTTCGACTCGGTTCTCGCAGTGCTGCTCGGCGGCGCGGCAATCGTGTGCGTCCTCGGGCTCGTCGACGATCTGCGCCAGCTGGGCCCAAAGATCCGGCTGTTCGTCGAGACGTCGACCGCCACCCTGGTGGTAGTGGCAGGGGGGCATCCGACCGTCTTCGGCGGCGCGGTCGACGCGGTGCTCGCCGTCCTGTGGATCGTCTTCATCACGAATGCGTTCAACCTGCTTGACAACATGGACGGCGCAGCGTCATCGCTGTGTGTCGTCATCGGCGGATTCGTCTGCCTGACTGCCCTCGCAGGCGATCCAGACGGCTTGGGTGTGGTGATGGCGGCCCTGGCCGGGGCCTGTCTCGGCTTCCTGTTCCACAACAGGAATCCGGCACGGATCTTTCTCGGTGACGCGGGCTCACTCTTCCTCGGCTTCACGCTGGCCTCCGCGATGATGGTGCGCCACGATGACGCCGCCGGCCTGTCCGGACCCGCCAGTCTGTTGCTCGCCACCCTGGTTCCGACGTTGGACACCACGCTGGTGATGCTGTCCCGCTACCGGGAGTCGAGGCCCCTGCTGCAAGGCGGCACGGACCATATCGCCCACAGGCTGCGGCGCATGGGGTTGACGGTGCCGCAGGTCGTCCGGACACTCAGCGCCTTCGCTGTGGTGGGCTGCCTGGCCGCCATGCTGGTGACCTACGGGTTGCTTGCTCCCGGCATCGCCCTCCTCGCCGCCTCCGCCGTGGGGATCGGGACGGTGCGGCTGCTGCTCAAAGTCCCCGCTGTGGCAACCGCTTCGCCGCGCGTCACGGTCCCGGCCGGGGCCCTGGCCGACGGGGGCGCTCGTACAGCACTCCGGTTGAGGCACAGCAGTGGGTCCGGACGCCGCCACAGGGCGGTCCGGCCGATGGCTGTGCCGCATTCACGGGAAGCACGGAGGGCCACCGCTCTGTCCCCGCCAGCGGGCACTCCGGTCGCACCACAGTGATGTCGTAGAAGAGGCGGCATTCGGGTGATGCTTCCGCGAAAACGCGCGACCGGGCCAAGGCCTCGTGTTCGGTGCCACTCAGCACCTATGGTGCTGACGCGCGACGGCGCAAGGCCTTGTCGGCATCGGAAGGCGGCTCGATGACCATGACGCGTATCTGCGAAGTGATCAAGACCCTCGACGTCGGCGGTGCCGAGGTCCTTCTGGTCGAACGCCTGCGCAGGGCGCCCCGGTCCGACCGTGACTACACCGTCGTCTTCCTCCAAGCGGAGACGGAGGAACTGGTGGATGCACTCCGGGACTGCGGAGTGACACTCGTCGATCTCCGGTCCTGTCCGCGGAGGCTGCGCTACCTCGGGCTGCTCCGTGCTGTGAGGCGCCTGGCTCCGGATGTGGTCAATGTTCACTCCCCGTTGCCCGCCGCGGTGCTGCGCCCTGCCCTGCACCTGATGCGCCCGCGCCCGGCACTGATCTCGACGGTGCACTATGTGCGGTGTCACCCCCTGACGAGGCTGCTCGAAGGGCCGACGCGGCGCCTTGACGATCTGACGGTGGCCGTCTCACCACAGGTGGCCGCCTCCGGATCCGTACGGGGCGCTCGCCAGGTCCGTACGCGCATCCACGGGGTGGACGTGGCCGCGCAGCGCGGCTGGGCGCAACGAGCGGACCAGGTGCGGCAGGAGTTCGGGATCCCGGCGGAGGCCTTCGTGCTGGCTTTCGTGGCCAACTTCCGTCCGGTTAAGAACCACGCGCTGCTGGTCGAAGCAGCCGCTCTGGTACTCGAGCGGCGTCCTGACGCGCTGTTCGTCCTGGCCGGGGACGGCCCTTTGCGCGAGCAGGTGCTCGCGGACGTCCGCCGACGCGGGCTACAGGACCGGATGCTGTATCTGGGACGGATTCAGCAGGCTGGCCGGCTGGTGGCGGCTGCCGACATCCTGGTTCTGGCATCCCACTACGAAGCGATGCCCGTGGTGGTCATGGAGGCACTGGCATCCGCTGTGCCGGTGGTGGCCACCAGGGTAGGGGGAATCCCCGACCTGGTCCGCGACGGCGACAACGGCATCCTCGTCCAGCCCGGTTCAACACAACGGCTGGCGGAAGGCATCCTGCGCGCCATGCGGCCCGAGATTCATTCCGCGCTCGCCGCCCGAGCGCTCGCCGACACCACCTCGGTGGACGTTGCCTCCACCGCCGCATGGTTCGACAACGTCTACGCCACCTTGGCGAGCGGAGCCCGGGAAAGCCGAAGAGACGCCGTCCCGGGAGGAGCACAGGTCCGCTGACTTCTCCGCGTCCTCACCGCTGCCTTCTGTGGTGCCCGGCGTCAGTCGCCGCACGCCGGGTAGGGCTCCACATGAGCCCGCAGCGGCGTGACCAGCGGCTGGCGCCACAGCACGGGCGCATGGTCGCTGACCGGCTCCAAGAGCTGGAGCGTCAGGGTACGGGCGCGCTGCGCGGGCAGTTCCAGGTCCAGCGTGTAGACCGGGTGTCGGAGTTCCTCGCCGATGCCCACCAAGGCGGTCCGGCCGTCGAGGGCCGCACCGGTGAGCTGTGCGCCCGTGCTGGCGTAGTAGGAAACCAGCACCCGGTTGTCTCCCGGCTGGATGGGGTACGCCGGCTTGTCGCCTCGCTGGGTGACGTAGGGAGGAAGCCCCGACCTCGGCGCCCGGTTGGTGAGAGTGATCCGCGCGGTGACGAGCCGACCTTGCGGCGTACAGCGGCCCGGAACCCAGCTCAGCTCTCGCTCCAGGTAGTAATCCAGCTTCCCGCCCGCAGCGTTGTTGACGACGAGTCCGGCGAAGGGACCGGTCTCCTGGGGGAACGTGCCGCTCAACGGACGGGTGGACAGCAGACGTTGCTCGTTCTCCCGGGCGCTCCACACCTTCAGCCGTCCTGTCGCCGCGTCACCGTACGCCGCCTTGAGCAGTCCCGGAATCCGTCGCGGATCGTGGAAGGCGTCCACCAGGGTGGTGACTGCCGTGCGCGCCACCCCGAGGAGGAACGCCTTGCGCATCGCGTCGTCGGAGTAGCGTGCGTAGCCCGTGCGCTCCGTGAGGTCCAGCATGTTGTCGCCGGTGAGCGCCGCGCCGTCGGGCAGACGTCCCGGGCCCGCCACTCGCAGCAATCGGCCCAGGGTGGTGGGGTCCAGGGCGATGACCCCGTCCACCCTCTTGCCGCTGCGCTGGCGCCAGGTTGCCGCCCAGATACGGGCGGCGTAGGGGAAATGCGGGCTGAGATTGGAGTTGGCCCAGAAGCGGGTGGGCTCGTACCGGGCATAGCGGGCGGTGTATTCGGATCCCAGATCGACCGCAGGACTGCCACCCGTCACCCCGTCGTCATTGTCGAAGGTCTCGAAGTGCAGTTGTCCCCGTTCTGCGGTGAGCACGGCGAAGGCCCCCGGCATGCCACCGGTGCCGCGGGCTTCCGCCGTGTTCTGGACGCCGACGAAATACCGTCGAGGACCCTGTTCCCCCAGCATCGCTGGCAGCACACGGGCGGCCACAGCGGCATCAGACGTGACGGGGGCGATCCGGTCGAGCAACCCCAACAGTTGCATGCGTGCGTGGTCGGCCGCTGGCAGCCAGGTGGTACGGGGAAGACGGCCGGCCTCCGCGCGCGTCTCGGCGACCACCCGCGCCGCCCGTTCGAGAGCCGGAGCGTTGCCGCCGAAGACGGACAGCAGGGCTCCCCTCCCGCCCTCACTGGAGTCATCGGCGAGTTCGGGAGCGATGCGCACGAACGGCGGAAGTACGTCGTGAGTCAGCCGGTCGGCGGCGCTCGCCGCGCCGCGAACCGTTTCCGCGGGTCGGCCGAAGAACGGCACCTGCGCGAAGAGATACCAGGCGGGTCCGGTGGTCAGGCGATGCGCCCGGGCGGCGTGCACCGCCGCAGAACTCATCGCAGCCCCCGAGGCAGCGTTCCCCGTCGTATCCACGACCGAGTGCCGCAGCGTATCCAGCGACCGCTGAGCCGCCAGCAACTCCGTCCGGGCAAGCAGACCGGTGACCACGATCCAACCCGCTAGGGCAAGACACAGGACGGCGACGGCCGACAGCACGTGCCGGGCACGAGGTCGTGGGACTCGGCAACGCGCCGGCTCCGTCCCTGAAGACCGCCCCGTGTTTTCGATGAACTTGAGACGCTCACGCAGGTGTCGCAGCCGCACGGAGAACTCGGTGATCAATGGTTTTCGAGCCACGAGGCTGCTCCACCCGTACCGCCTCCGGGTGGGACCACTCCTGTCGCCCCGCGAAGAGTGTGGCCGGGCCAGTCGCCCAGACGAGGGGACACAGCGACGGCAGCGACGGCAGCGGAGGCTGTGCCGGCCGCCCGCGCGCCACGCCACATCGACAACGTCGCCAAATTCTCCACGCTCCTGACATGAGTCCAGGCCCGAACGGGCGGGGCAAAGTGGCTCTACACACGCATATATGTCGCCGGGTAGCGTCCGATAACGCCATTGCATACCCAAATCACGGGATGGCCCAATAAGTCATTCTTACTCTGCTGGCCGCGCGTGCCGCCCATAGCCCCGCTACGCGCAGGACGCACCACTTCCGAGCCGGGTTCGGCCCGCACGCCGTCGCGGTGACCGACACGATCCTCGCCTACACCGACACCGTCCTGCGCGGGCGCCGGGAGTACCTGACCGACTGGCAGGTGGAGGTCAACCACGCCATCAAGGAGACTGGCCTGAGCTTCAACACCGACGCCGTCCTCGCCGTGCCCACCAAGACCAGCGAGGTCCGCCTCTTCGAACTCGACAACGGCACCATGTCCCAGGCCCGCCTCGCACGTGAGGTCTGGGACTACGAGCGCTACGCCGGGCACCGCGCCTGGGAAGGAGCCCGCGGCACCATCGGCGGGACGTACCCGTTCTGGCAGCGCCACCGCTACACCCGCTCGAAGACCTTCCCGCGGCTGCACGTCGTCCTGGCGGGCAGGGCGGAGCACCTCCTCGACAACCGCCTCCAGGCGCTCACGGCCGCCGTGCAGGGCATCACCATCGCGGTGTTCTAGCGGCCCGTGGCGTCGCCGGACACCAGCCGTGCGGCCTCGATCTCGGCCCAGACGGCTTTTCCGCCCGCGTGGACATCGGCTCCCCAGCGGTCGGACAGCCGCTCCACTATGTGGAGGCCGTGGCCGCCGGGGATGCCTCGCCGGGGTGCAGGATCGCGCCGGGGGAGCGCCGTCGTGCCGTCGTACACCTCGATGCGCAGGACCTTCCCGCTCATGAGGACCAGCTCGTGACAGCCGCCCGCGTGCAGTGACGCGTTGGTCAGCAGCTCGGACACCAGGAGCAGGGTGTCCTCGGCGGTCTCGGTCCTGTCCCAGCCCCAGTCCCTCAGGGCCTGGCGCGTGAAGTCGCGCCCCTTGGCCACGGAACCGCGGACGCCCGTCAGGGCGAGCCGGCGGCGCTGCCCCGCGGCGGGAAGGCCGACACCCACAGGATCACCCGTTTCCGCTCCGACCGTCTCCACTGAGCTCTCTCACCCCCGCGTTGGCACTGGTCTCTGTCACAGGCGTATGCCCGGCGCAGCCACGATCGATGTACGACACAGTCCACATACCGCAGGTGTCCCGTGGTCGCCCTGGCGGGCGCGTGACATTGTAGGCGACAGTCGCCCTCAGGGCGTGGCCACGTGCAGCCGCAGCGTCAGGCCGCTCTCCGTGGCACGGACCTCCACCAGGTCACAGAGCTGGTGGATCATCCACAGACCGCGGCCGCCGTGGGCCGAGGCGAGGGAGGGACGGCGGCGCCCCGCCAGCGGGTCGGCCAGCCGGCCGTCGTCGTGGATCTCGGCGACGACACCCGCCGCAGGCCCGTCGACGGTCCACAGGCGCAGCGTGCCCTTACCGCCACCGTGCGAGATTGAGTTGGCCGCCGCCTCGCTGATCGCCATGATCAGGTCGCCGCGCCGCGCCGAGGAAAGGCCGGTACCGCGTCCCCAGCCCTCGGCGTACTCGCGTACCTCGGCCAGCCCGCCGTGGGCGTAGGCGAGCCGGGCCACCGCACCGTCGGGCTCGGGCAGCGGGCGGTCCAGGTCGGCCGAGAGCCCCGAGAGCCCGGTGTGGCCCGGGCTCGGCAGGTCCCGGCCCCCCTCTATGAGCGTGGGATGCGTGCGCCGGGCGTCCCGCACCACGTCGGGCGCCAGCCCGACGACGTCGTACGGGCACAGGACGGTCGCGGGGCGGCCGGCGAAGGCACTGTTGATGAGGGCCTCGTGGCGGGTGGCCTCCAGCACCTCGGCGGGGGAGCGGCCCGGCCAGATCGGCTCGCCGACGATCCGCGCCGGCCGGTTCGGGTCCCGGTCGGCGAAATCCTGCAGGGCGGCCAGGATGCGCCCGGGGTTGCGGCCCAGTTCCGTCATGTCCGTCCAGGTGATCCCGGAACCGTCGACGGCGAGGCTCTCGCGCAGGGCGTCCAGGTGCGGGCCGGGTACGGCGACGAGCACCGGCTCGTCGGCCGCGAGGGCGGCGCGTACGAAGCCGCCCACTCCCGTCACGTACTCGTCCAGGTCCCGGTAGAAGAGCGCGGGATGGACGAAGGCCCCCGGCCCGGCGGGCGCAGGAACAGTGATCATGCTGCGACCTCCAGCGCGGCGCACTCGTCCGGGAACATCTCCACTACCTTGCGCAGCGAGTACGGCGGGTCGTGGAGCAACAGGCGCCGCCCCTGCCCGCTCAGGGCCGCCGACGCCCGTACGAGTTCCGCGACCGAGGCCGCGTCGAAGAAGCGCACGGTGGAGAGATCGAGGTGGACGACGGCGCCGGGCATGCCGGCCACGACGCCGAGGGCGCTGGACAGGGCCTGCCGGGTGTCGAGGTCGCAGCTGCCGCTCAGGCGCGCGCCGGGGCGGCCCTGCAGCGGCAGGGCGGTCAGCGGCGCCCTCGCGCCCGGACTCTGCGTCATCGTGCACGCCTACCCCGTGAGCATGCCGGCGCGCAGGCGTGCCAGGGTCCGGGACAGCAGGCGGGAGACCTGCATCTGCGAGATGCCCAGTTCGGCGCCGATCTCGGCCTGGGTCTTGTCCTGGCCGAAGCGCATCTGCAGGATGCGCCGGTCGCGCTCGTCGAGTTCCTCCAGCAGGGGCGCGAGGGTGTGGAACTCCTCGAAGAGCTCCATGGCGGGATCGACCTCGCCGAGGCGCTCCGCCAGCGGCCGGGTGGTCCCGTTCGGCGTGGACGGCGCGTCGCCGTCGGCGCCGGAAGCGTCGAGGGAACCGCTCGTGTAGCCGTTCGCGGCCACCAGCCCGTCGATGACCTCCTCCTCGGACAGCTCCAGGTGCTGGGCGACCTCCTTGACCGTCGGCGCCCGGCCCAGGACGTCGGTCAGGGCCTCCTGGGCCTTGGCGAGTTCCGTTCGCAGCTCCTGCAGGCGGCGGGGGACGTGCACCGCCCAGGTGGTGTCACGGAAGTACCGCTTGATCTCGCCCGTGATGTACGGCAGGGCGAGCGTGGAGAACTCGACCTCGCGGTCGAGGTCGTAGCGGTCGATGGCCTTGATGAGGCCGATGGTGCCCACCTGGATGATGTCGTCCATGTCGAGGCCACCGCCGAGCACCCGGGCCCGGAAGCGCCGCGCGGCGAACTGCACGAGCGAGAGGTTCATCTCGATCAGGGTGTTGCGCGTGTACTGGTACTCGTGCGTGCCCTCCTCCAGCGACTGCAGACGCCGGAAGAAGTGCCGGGACAGCTCACGAGCGTCGGCGGGTGACATCTCGCGGGCGTTCTCCACCCGCGACAGTTCCTCGTCCCGCGCCGGTGCTCCGGGGTCCTCCAGTTCATGAACGGGGACGTGCACGTCGGTGGTACGAACGGGGCCTACAACGGTGGCCGAGCGCGACATGGTGGCCGCTCCCTCCCGATTGACTGCGGCTGCCGAGGCGCTTGTGCCCCGTCTTTCTGATTCCACACACATCAATCGCAGAGTTTTTTTCCCGGCGTCGCGGACCGTGCGCCCGTTGGGGGCGCCGGACGACCCGGGGGCGCGGCGGCGCCGCCGTGAGCAGGCATACTCCCTTGACGAGATGAACAGGCGGCGATCCGTGGAGGCGGAGATGAGCGGATTCGGGGACGCGAACCAGCCAGGAGCGGTGGGGGAGGGCTACCCGGCGGGCGACGGCTGGGTGGTGTCGGCCCACGGGGAACTGGACCAGGACACGCTCGACCCGCTGGAAGAGGCTCTCACCGCGGCCGCCGGCCGGCATCCGCTGGTGGTCCTGGACGCCGGGTCCATCACCTTCGGGGACTCCTCGTTCCTGAACCTGCTCCTGCGGCTGCACCACATCACCGCGCTGCGCATCGCCGCCCCGGGCGAGCAACTGCGCCGGCTCTTCGCCGTGACCGGCGCCGACACGGTCCTGTCCCTGCACGCGACCGTCGAGGACGCCGTCGCGGCGTGAACCGGCTCCACGCGGTCTCCCTGAGCACGGGTCAGTCTCCGCGCGGCTCGGCCGCGTGCGGGTCCGGCCCGCCGCCGGGCCGGAAGCAGGCGGTGATCGACTTGCCGCCGTGGCACGCGTGCACGTCCAGGGAGTCGGCCAGCGCGGTGACGATGCCCAGCCCGCGGCCGGAGGTGGCGCTCGCGTCGCCCTCGGGTGTCCGGGTACGGGGAAGCCGCGGATCGGAGTCGGCGACGCTGACGTGGAGGCAGCGGCCGTCCCAGGTCAGTACCAGGTGCGCGGTGCCGACGGCGTGCAGGTGGGCGTTGGTGACGAGTTCGGAGACACAGAGCAGCACGGAGTGCACCGTGTCGGCCGCCGATGCGTTCCACGGCAGGGACGCCAGGTGCTCGGCGGTCCACTGCCGCGCCGCCCGGACGCCCTCCGAGATCGGGAACGAACGCGCCCAGCCCACCGCTTTGACCGCCAATGTCCTCACCCCTTTTCTGCCGTTGCGCCGTCCATTACCGGTTCGTCTACCCGGAGCCCGCCGTCGCATCCGAAGATTTCCGAAGCACCCTGGCAGGAACGTGAGTTCGGGCCCGAGAGGGTGGGGGTCCCGGCAAGTCCCCTTCCCCCGGATTCCGGATGCGTCGGCCGCCGGAGTGATCGACCGTGCTCCATCGCCCCTCCGGCGGCGTTAGCCTTCACCGGAACCGGTGCTGCGGTTGGGACGGATCGCGCTGGAATCGGGCGCTCCGGCATGCCCTGGCTCCATGGTGCTGTCCTCATCCGCGTGTCGGCGCGGTTGGTATCGAGAGTGAGGGTGACGGATGGCCGAGCGGGCGGGCGCGGATCCACTGGGTGGCGCTCCGGCGTTGCCGGGTGACGGCGGGATCGGCGAGTCGGAGCTGCGCCGGTTGCTGGCCGGGCTGACCGCCGTTCGGGACGGGGACTTCCGCACCCGGCTGCCCGACGGGGCGGACGGGCTGCTCGGGGAGATCGCCACCGTCTTCAACGGGATGGTGAACCAACTGTCGCTGTTCACCTCCGAGGTGACGAGGGTCGCCCGCGAGGTGGGCACCGAGGGGACCCTGGGCGGGCAGGCCGACGTACCAGGCGTCGGGGGTGCCTGGCTGGACCTTACGGATTCGGTCAATTTCATGGCCGGAAACCTCACCGCCCAGGTGCGTTCCATCGCGCAGGTCGCGACGGCCGTGGCCAAGGGTGACCTCTCCCAGAAGATCACCGTCACCGCTCGCGGAGAGATCCTGGAGCTGAAGGAGACCATCAACACGATGGTCGACCAGCTCTCCGGGTTCGCCGGGGAGGTCACCCGGGTGGCCCGCGAGGTCGGCACCGAGGGCAGACTCGGCGGCCAGGCGGACGTCAAGGGTGTCTCCGGTACGTGGAAGGACCTGACGGAATCGGTCAACGTCATGGCCGACAATCTGACCGCGCAGGTTCGTTCGATCGCCGAGGTCACCACCGCCGTGGCCCAGGGTGATCTGACGCAGAAGATCCGGGTGGAT
>NZ_JBEZYV010000051.1:0-38301 GCF_040638905.1 Streptomyces virginiae
CTCAGGGTCCCGCTCCGCGGGACCCTGAGCGCTGGCGCGCTCAGGAGTGAAGGCCTCCGCTGCGCTCCGGCCTGGCTTCGCTGACGCTTCGCCAGATTCCCGCGCAAGCGCGGGGAATTGACGTCCGCAAGCGGACGTCCAGGGGAAGGCCCGGCGCAAGCGCCGGGCTGGTGCCGCTGACGCGGCACCAGATGCCCCTCGCAAGCGGGGGCATTGAAGGGATGTCCGCTGACGCTCCCACCCCTTCTGGTCCTTCCGGCTTCGCCTTCAGGACCTAGGCCCGCTGCCGCGGGCCCGGCTGGCGACAGCGGGGAGCGGGGCTGGTCTGTCGGGTGCCGGCGGCGGTGTCAGTGGCCCCGGCTAAGGTCCCCTTTCCGACGGGGTCGGTGGCGAAGATCCAGCACGGGAAACCCAACGGCAGAACCTCCCGGTCTGCGCGGGGGTGGTCACGGCCTAACCGGCGCCGGGGAAAAAGGGCCCAGCGAACGCTTGCCAGCGCCGACCCCGTCAGCCTGATTCAAGGGGCGGCAGGCGGCTCCGCCTACTACCGTCCGGCTTCGTCCTCCAGCCCGCAAGCGGGCTTTGCTGGCAGCAGCTGGAGGGCTGTGTCACGGGGAGCTCGTCCCCGCCAGGAACATCACCAGCGTGAGTGCCCACAGCAGGAAGAGAGCCCCAGACACGAGCAGGCAGCCGGTCCGCTTCTCCTCCGGCATGAAGAACGCGATGGCAACGCACGCCGCAAAAACCACCAGGACAAGGATCGCCGGGAGCAGAACGACTCCGAGCGCCATCGGACCTCCAAGGGTTCAGCCAGCCGACGCATTCTCAAAGCTTCGCCGCACCGGGCTCGGCCACAGGGGCCGGCCCCCCGCTTCAGGCCGGCGGGGTTCACGAAGACACCGACCCGCATGCCACGCGTGCGGCTGGCGCGCACACCGCTTCTTGACCCAACCGGCGTCTGTGAGGCGCCGTGCGCCCAGCCTCCGAAAGTAGTGGGCACCCCGCGCACCCGGCCGGTCGCGGTACAGTCTTCAGTGTGCATCACTTCGGATGTGATGTGTGTAGCTGTGTAGGATCCCGAGAACATCGCCACCCCCTCCCCGGCGGGTCTGTCCGCCGCTTCGAATTCAGCGGAGTGCCGAATGCAGAAGTCTGGTGACATCGTGCTGCGTCCTCATCAGGAGGAGGCGGTGGAGGCGATTGTCCGGGGGCTGGATATTCCGCCAGGGAGGCTGATTCCGGAGGCTGGTCTGCGGGCGACGGTGGTGGCGGCGTGCGGGACCGGGAAAACGTTCATGGCGGCCGCTGCCGCACTCCGGCTCGCCCGGCACGGCCGGGTCCTGGTGCTCCTGCCGACCCTGGACCTGCTCACGCAGACGGTGCGGGAGTGGCGGCTCGCCGGACACACCGGGCCGGCGGTCGCGGTCTGCTCGCTCGAGGACGACCCGCAGCTGTGGCAGCTCGATGTGCGGACGACGACGTCGGCGCCGCAGCTGGGGCTGTGGCACGGGCGCGGCCCGGTCACGGTGTACGCGACGTACGCGTCGCTGCCGGTCATCGCCGAGGCGCACGAGGGCGCGTACGGGCTACCGATGGACTTCTTCGACCTGGTCGTGGTCGACGAGGCGCACCGGACGTCCGGGTCGGCCGGGAAGGCGTGGGCCGATGTCCACCGGCAGGAGGTGATTCCGGCGATGCGCCGGCTCTACATGACCGCCACCCCCCGGATCTGGATGGAACGCCCCCCGCGGTCTCGAGCGCAGGGGCAGGAGCTTGAGGAAGCGCGTCGGCTCGCCGACGAGGAATTGCGTAGGGAGGTCGAGGCGGAGGAGCGCAGGGAGGCGGAGGCCGAGGGGCAGACGTACGTCTCCCGGGCGCGCTGGGACCGGCTCCCGAAGGAGCTCGCGTGCTCGATGGACGACGAGAAGGTGTTCGGGCCCGTCGTCTACGAACTCTCCCTCGCATCGGCGATCTCCCGCGGGCTGCTGGCGAAGTACCAGATCGTCGTCGCCGAGCTGACTGACCCGGTGGTGACCCCGGACCGGCTGCTGGGTGAGGAGCGGTACGAGGAGCAGCTCCGCGGGCAGCGGCTCGCCGCGATGCAGACCGCCCTGCTGGAGACCATGTCCGCGCACGGGCTGCAGACGACGATCACGTTCCATCACCGGACCATCGAGGCGGAGGCCTTCGCCGCTGGCCTGGACCGGGTAGCGCGCCGGCTTCACGCCGTGGATCCGGTGCGGCATCCGGAGCGGGTGTGGTCGGGGTGGCTGTGCGGGGAACACGAAGGCGCCCACCGGCAGACCGTACTTGCCGACTTCGGGCGCCGGGCCGGCCGTGCCGTGCTCTCGAACTGCCGGGTCCTGGGTGAAGGCGTCGACATCAGGGCGACCGACAGTGTGGCCCTGATCGACCCCAAGGGGTCGGCCGTCGACATCGTCCAGGCCATCGGACGGGCTCTGCGCCAGCACCCCGGCCAGGGCAAGACGGCAACCCTGATCGTGCCCGTCTTTCTGGGCGCGGATGAAAAACCGGAGGACATGCTTTCCTCTAATTCCTACCGCCCTCTTATTCGGGTATTGGAAGGATTGCGGGCCCACGACTCCCGCGCCGTGGAAATGCTTGCGATTCCGCAGGAGAATCAGAAACGCGTCGTTGAGCCGTCTGTGTCGGTCGGGAAGGCCCCGAAGGAGGGTGAAGAGGAGTCGCGGCTGCTACTCCGGTTCGCGACGCCGCGAGACCCGGCGCTGATCGCGAAATGGATCACCTATCAGGTGATCAACACCGAGCGGCAGGACTGGCGGCGGGGCGCGGAGGCCGCGCTGCGCTACCGGCAGCGCGAAGGCGATCTGGACGTCCCGTACGAGCACGTCGAGACAGCGGGGGCGTTCCCGCTGGGCAGGTGGCTGTCCGACCAGCGGCGGGCCTACCGCGCCGGAACCATGACCGGCGAACGCGCGGCCGAGCTGGAAGAACTCGGGATCGTCTGGGACACCGCCGACCACGGGTTCGAGACCAACCTCGGCGCAGCCCGCGCCTACTACGCCCTCCACGGGACCCTCGCGGCTCCACGGGGAGCCACCATCCTCGACATCGCGATCGGGCAATGGCTCACCAACATCCGCCGGCCGGGCGGGCTGGGCAAGGACCCCGGCCGGGCCCGCCGGCGGGCCGCCGCGCTCGCCGCCATCGACCCCGACTGGAACCCGGGCGAACGTGGGTGGACGATCGACTGGCAACGCCACTACACCTACCTCACCCAACTCCTGACCGAAGGCGCGCGGCTGACCGCGATCGTCCCCGGTGTGACCCGGCACGGCGACGACATCGGACGGTGGCTCACCACCCAACAACGGAACTGGAACCGGCTCAACGCCGAACAGCGGTGCAGGCTCGCCACGCTCGGCGTAACCAAGGCCCCACCCGCCCGAAGGACGGCGGCGAAAACGGCCACGGGCACCGGGCCGCGCGCGGGCGGCGAAGCCTTCCAGAAGGGCCTTGAGGCTCTCACGCAGTACATCACGCGGGAGGGCGCCCTGCCGGGGCGCGCCGGAGTGCAGGAAATGCCCGACGGGGACATCCACCGCGTCGGGGTATGGCTCGCCAACCAGAAGGCGCGCCGCGACAGGCTCGACCCCGCCCAGCTCGCCGCCCTCGCCCAACTCGGCATCGGCTGGGCCCGGTAGGTGAGGCGGGCCAGCGCCACGAAGCAGCCGGGAAGAAGCCCTCGAACACAACCGCCGGAAGATCGTGGCCCCGGAACCGGGGACGCATCCCGGCTGCCGTCACGTCATCCGGAGCAACGAAGATGCCGTGATCACCGGGCTATGAAGAATCCGGGGCGCCTATCAATTTCCCGGGGGATATACAGGCCACTCCTGGCCGGTTAACCCATAAGAAAAGGAAAAAGGAATGTCGGATCCGTCTACTTTCGAGAGTCAACTGGCCGCGATCGGCCTGTTTTTGGACAGGGACATCGCAGCCCCGGAGGATGCCGTCCCTCCTGCGGTCGCAGGCCAGATGATGAGCGTCCGGCCGGGTGACTCACGCAGCGAAGCGTGGGTGGACCTGCAGGATCCTCTTCTCCACGAGAAGGGGAATGCCGACTGGTACCGCCTCTCGGTCGCCCACGGACTGTTCGAGGAGGACGACCCGACCTTCTTCATCGCGCTGCAGCAGCCCGATGCTGAAAGCCCGTCCCGATGGACCTGTGTGACATTGCGGGACCCCTGGGACATGATGGGCAAGGGCGCGGCCGGAATCCTCGGCAGCGGCCATGGGCGTCCGGAATTCCTCGCCCTGTCCCGTGATGGGAACGTGCTGTGCTGCGGAAGCACCTCCCAATCCTCGATCGGCACGGTGGTGGTGACATCACCGGAGCGCCAAGAGGTTCTCCAGCGATTCGCCCGCTACCTCAGCATCGCCGACGTCGGATATCCGGAGTCGCGGGCGGCCGCAAAGCGGTGGCTCGAGAGCACGGAGTGACACAGATGCTCCACCGGCCCCGCCACGGACGGCGGCGTTGTCAGGGAGTGGAGGCTCGCGTCCACGAGGCGGCCCACCAAAGCCGCTTCTGAGGGCCTTCTTCCAGGAGGTTCCGGCCGTCAGACGGTTCAGGTGCCGGGCGACAGTATGTGTGCCCTCGCTTTCGCCGATCCTCTGCATACGGGCGGCCAGCAGCGGCCACTACCGTGAGCCGACCAGGAAGCCCGCTTCCCGCTCCGGCAGGATCTCCCGCACCAACGACACCACGCGGCCGGGTGCACCTTCAGCTGTTCCAAAGCGCGGGCCCGGTCACCGAGGTCGAGGTCGCGCGGATCCTTCACCGCGGCCGTGGCCAGATCCTCCTTCAGGGCGGTGAGCGTCTCGGCCAGCATGTCCGGACCATCCCCGCGGGCGCGGGGTCGACAACGTCCGGACGGCCTGATGGTGCTTGCCTGTCGGACCATCCCCGCGGGCGCGAGGTCAACCTCACCGGCGCGCGGACCATCTCCGCAAGCGTGGGGTCGACTGCGCCACGCTCAGGTCCGGCTACCCGCGTTCCGGATCATCTCCGGCTGCGGTCCAGTTCACCCACGAGGGACCATGCCCGCAGGCGCGGGGTCGACCCGCCGCCGCCGGTGGGGCCCACCGGGTAGCGGACCATCAGGCGCGGGGGTCGACATCTACCTGGAGGGCCTGACCGCGATGCCCGCGGGGGTGGCCCGGTGAGTACCTCGCCTTCCCCGGGGCGGCA
Organism: Streptomyces virginiae; assembly: GCF_040638905.1. GTDB lineage: Bacteria > Actinomycetota > Actinomycetes > Streptomycetales > Streptomycetaceae > Streptomyces > Streptomyces virginiae_B. The sequence goes on from NZ_JBEZYV010000051.1 coordinate 5,237, forward strand.
GAGGTCGATCCCGCGCCCGCGGATATGGGCTCCCCAAGGCCCGTTCGTCCGCCGAGGTCTTCACCGGCACAGCCGCCGCTGGCGGGCGGCTTCCGCCGCCTGGCTGGCTGGCGGCGTCGAGCTGCGGCGCGCCGCCCGCACCCACACCTCCGCACCGGCGGAAGGGGAAGCAGGTGGCTATCCGCTCCGGCGCGGTGCCACTGCTCCCTTCGGTGGGCAGCTCCCGCTCCGGGCGCTGGCCGTTCGACGGGATGGCCGGTTCCAGTACCATGCTCCCACTAATTGAACGCGCTCAAATCCTGGGGGCTTTGGTGGGGGAAGAAGCGAGGGGCCGTCGGCTCGCCGTCGTACTGTGGTCGGCGCTCGCGGTGGAGACCGGGGGGCTGGTGGGGACGTTCGCACTGGCGGACACCACCATGCTGGTGCCGGACTACGACGGCACTCTCGTCATGGAGTGCGTAGTTCTGCTCTACCTGGCACTAGCGGTCCTGCCGGTCGTGGTCGCGGTGCTGGCGCTGCGCACTCCCCGGAACACCGCTGCCGCCTGCCGGGCAGCCGCCTCGTGGATCGTCGCGCTAGCCCTCATATTCGTGCTGGTAACAGCAGGTTCGGGGCCCTGGGTCCTCTGGTGCGCCCTGACGATGGTTGCCTCGTGCGCGGCCACCGTCATCTGCGCCGACAGCCCCAGGGGGCTGTCGAACATGCCGTCTCGCGCCGCGGCCGCGATTGCCGTCGTCGCGCTGGTGGCGGCGGCCTGCGGCTCCTGCTCCGGGCCGTACATGGACTATCCGGGGGTGTGGACCGCCCCGAAGGATGCAGCGTCCCTGACCCTGACCGAGGAGCCCGGGCAGGGCGGCCAGTACACCCTGCGAATCGGGACGTGCACGGAGCAGGGGAGATGGGCCTTCGACTACCCGCAAATGTCGACTTCGGTCCAGGTATGGCTACACCGCGAGGGCGCGATCGCGTGCATCCCGGGCCGCCCGGAGGCCCAGGTGCACATCGTCGGCGGCGATCGGAGGGCTCCGGTCATCGCGATTTTCGGGCTGCTTCTGACGAAACAGTGAGCGAGGCGCTCAGAGCCGTTCGGGCGGCCCTCGGCCACGCCAGCTGTCGTGCCTGATCAGCTCCCACCCGTACTGGGCTGAGCTGGTAGACGCGCCCTCTTGGCAAGAGGGGAGGACGCCGGTTCGAATCCGGCCGCTCCCCCGCCGTGCAGTACCCACGAAACGGCCGGCGCCGGGCGGATCCCGAACCCGAACCCCGTGGAGTCCATGCGTTCTGGCCCGTGCGCCCTGGGCGCAGCGCGTGCCCCGGCCGGGTTCGCACGGCGGCCAGCGGCGGGGGCGGCCCCGGCCGTACTGCGTCCCGTCGCTGGGGACCGGGGCCTGTCCCGCACACTCCGTTCCGGCACGGGCCGGATATAGCCTAGGCCGTGTCCGATGGGTCGTGACTCGCTTGGGCGTCAAGGAAGCGATGCGGCGTTCTTCCTGGGCGATGTGTGCGGCAAGGGCCCCGAAGCCGCCGCCCTGACCTCTTTGACCCGCTACACCCTGCGCGCCGCGGCCCTGGTCGACCCCGACCCCGACGTGGTCCTCACCTCGCTGAACACCGCACTGCTGCTGGACCCTGCTGTCGGCACCCGGTTCTGTACCGCTGTCTTCGGCGTCCTCGGACCCCACGAGGAGGAAGGATTCACCGTCACGGTGGCCACCGGCGGGCACCCTCCGGCCTATCACCTGCGCGGCGACGGGGCAGTCGAAGCGGTGCACCCCAAGGGCGGCATGCTCATCGGAGCCCTCGATGGCGCACGCTTCGCCTCCCGCAGCATCCACCTCGCCCCCGGCGAAGGACTGCTCCTCTACACCGACGGGCTGACCGAGGCCCGCACCCTTGGTGGTGAAATGATCGGAGAGGAGGGCCTGACCGGATTCCTTTCCGCGCGCACGGCACCCGTCAGCGCGGCGGCGGTCATAGAGGACACCGTCGACCTCCTCGATGCCATGCCCCACGGGGCCGGTGATGACGTCGCCCTGCTGGCGCTGTCCGTTCCCCTCGCCGACGCCGCGGACGGCCTCACCGCCACCGCCACCGCCCACACCATCGCCCCCGCCGGCGAGACGCCGGAGAGACGCCCGTGACCGACTTCCGCCTCACCACACAGCACACCGACGGCGACCTTGCCCTGGCCCACGTCGCCGGGGAACTCGACGTAGCCACCGCCCCCCACCTACGCGCCCAGGCACTGGCCCTGATCGAGCAGGGCCACCGCCACCTCATCCTGGACCTCGCCGCCGTCACCTTCTGCGACTCCTCCGGCTTCAACGCCCTCGTCGGCATTCTCCGCTGCGCCAAGACCGCCGGCGGCACCCTGGTCCTCGCCACCGTCCCCGACCGCCTTGAGCGGCTGCTGGACCTCACCGGTATCAGCGCCCTGCTACCCGCCCACCCCACCGCCGCCCACGCCCTCGTCGCGCACACCCCCAGCCAAAAAACAGCCACCGCGTAACCCCCGCGGTGGCCTCCCGGCAAATTGGGGGGCTGCGTCTGGTTGTCGACGCCCGAGGCCAGCAGTTCGATACGGCGCTCCATCCCGCCGGTGCCGGCTTCCCCGGAAGCATCACCGTCACGCCGGGCCACATGGACTGGGCGCCCTGGCCGGGGCGGCAACGCCGCAGACGGTAGAGGTGTACGCCTGCCCATGGCCGCCTCTCGGGATCGCATTCAGCTCACTCGGGGCTGATCATCAGTGGGTCGGCTGGCGTACGAGGGGCGGCGACCGCTGTAGGCGTGGCCCCGGTTTCAGGTGTCGTAACGGGGCATGCGCGACATACGAGCCGCATCGACGGAAGGAGGAACAGGTGAGCACCGCCGTCCTGGATCAGCCCCTGTCCCGTGCCGCCCAGCCCTCCGCCTCAGCACGGGCCGCCACGCGCGCCTTCCTCGCCCGCGCAGCGCGCCTACGGGCCCCCGCCGAGGTCGGGAGCATAGACGCCGTGCTCCTGGTGGTGAGCGAACTCGTCACCAACGCGGTCCGACACACCGACGGCCCATGCACTCTGCGCCTGAAACTCCTGGACCACTCCATCGACGTCCGCGTCACCGACCGCAGCCCCCAGCATCCCCAACCCCGAACCCCCAGCACACAAGGAACCGGCGGGTGGGGCTGGCCCCTGATCAAGCGCCTCGCCACCCACATCCGCATCAAGCCGATGCCCGAGGGCGGCAAGACCATCAGCGCGGAACTCCCCTGGTAGCAGCGTCGCTCTGGGAACCTCCCCGCTAGAGGACCCACCAGCCCCGCTGGTCCCCCCTTACTCGGCCAGGGCCAGTGGGGCGTGGACTTCGTCTGCCGCGGCCGTTCCACGACGAGGGGCCACCGATCCGTTGTACCCTCCGTGCGACCGCCGGCCCCCGGGATACGGAGAGACCCCTCCCCTCGGCTATCGCCAGGTAAGACTCCTCATGCAGCTAGTGCTGTGACCGCATAGGTTTGCCGGGTTGCCCGAGCCCCAACCGCTGGTCGCCATGCACTGGAGTGGATGGACGGTCCGGCTGTCAGTCGGCGAGGGCGGCGTTGACGAGCGCCTTGATGTACGGAAGCTCATTGCCGGTCCCCGTCGGGTTCAGGGAGTACACCACGCGGTGTCGGAGGTCGCGGGTAGTGAAGATCCCGTTGTTCCAGCCGGGGCGGGAACCGGTCTTGCCCCAGGCGTACTCGCCGTCCGGGAGCTGGTAGCGCAGGAGCCCGCTGACGCTGTAGCAGGCCGCCTGGCCGACGCAGTTCGTGTTGTCGGCGGCGCTCTGCACGTTCGGAACCTCGAACACCAGCTTCTGCTGGGCGGGCGGAAGCAGGCGGCCCCGGAACAGCGCGGTGATGAAGCGGTCCAGGTCGGCGGCGGTGGAGATCATGCCTCCCTCAGCCCACGGGTACGGGCTCTGCTCGGTTACGTCCTGCCCGTCGACGTACACCTCCGCGTGGGGCGAGGGGATTGTCGGGTCGTCGGCGGCGGGCAAGGTGGTGTGGCGCAGGCGCAGCGGCCGGATGATCCTGTGCTCCAGTTCGTTGGTGAAGGAGTGGCCGGTGACCTTCTCAACGATCAGGCCGAGTACCAAGGAGTTGAGCCCGTTGTACTGCTGCTCGGAGCCAGGGGTGGGCGGCACGTCGGTGGCTGCGGCGAACGAGTCGCGCAGGAAGTCTTCGGGCGTCACGGACTTGAGCTGCCATCCGGGTCCGTCGGCCGGGCAGGGAGTCGATACGGGCTTGGGCAGGCCGCTCGTGTGGTCGAGGAGCTAGCGCACGGTGACGCGGTCGTAGGCTTCGGGCAGTGCTTCGGGGACGTACCTCCGCGCCGGTGTGTCCAGGCCGATCCGGTGCTCAGCGACGAGCTGGAGAACCACTGTGTTGGTGAACACTTTGGTGACACTGCCGATCCGGAAATGCGCGTCAGCGGTGACCGGGCCGACAGCGGCCCCCACGCCGTCCCTTCTGATCAGCGCGCCCGCGACGACGTCGTCGGGCAGGCGGTCGAGGATGTTCTGGACGGCCGGGTTCACGGACGCCGGGGCGCTGGAGGCAGGCGTGGCTGCGGCCGCGGGCAGAGCCGCGCCAGCGGTGAGAGCGGTGGCTAGGGCGAGGGTGGTGACGGCGAGACGGATATGCATCCAGGTTTCTCCAGAGCGGCGCTGATGAGACTTGTTCACTACGCCAACTCTGCTGCGAACAGTCGCTGTCGCCATCAGTGATCCCCCTGATCACAACCCTGGACTACCCCTGAGAGATGCGACCTGGCGCTGCCGCCACCCCAGTTCGCCGGGTTGCTCAGGCTGCGGCTGCGAGGGGGCGTCCGCCCCAGCGGATGCCCTTCTCGCTGCGGATGCGGATGCGTTCCTTGCGTTGGGCGGCGAGTACGTCGGGGTGGCGGGCGTTGGCGTTGCGCCAGCGCAGGTAGGCGTGCAGGGCCCGGGTCTGGACCGGGTGGTTGGAGTGGTTGGAGTTGGCGAGGGTGAACTGGCGCAGCGGTCCGAAGTGGGCCTCGATCGGGTTGGCCCAGGAGGCGTAGGTCGGGGTGAAGCACAGCTCGACCTTCTTCTTCGCCCAGCGGCGGATGTCGGCGCCGGTGTGGGCGGAGAGGTTGTCCAGGATGATGTAGATCGGGGCTCCGTCTGGCCGGGCGGCACGGATCGATTTCAGCGCGGCCAGGGTGTTGGCCGTGCCTTTGCGGCGGCGGTTGACGCCCCACAACCGGTCGTCGCCCACGGAGTAGCAGGCGTGGAAGTAGGTGACGCCGTGGGTGCGGCGGTAGGTCGCCGGCAGGCGGTCGGGCTTGCCCTGCTTCGCCCAGCAGGAGCCTGCAGTGGGCCTGATCCCCAGGGGCCCGAACTCGTCGAAGGCGAATACCCGGTCGGGGAAGCGGTCCAGCACCTGCTCAATGCGGCCGAGCTTGGCGTCGCGGTCGGGGTCGGGCGACTCCTTCCAGGTCTGGGTGCGCTGGAAGGTGATGCCGCGGCGCAACAGCAGGCACCGTAAGGCCTCTCGGCCGATACGGATGACGCGTCCGTGCACGCGGCGCAGGTAGGCGGCGAGTTTACGGATCGACCAGCGGGTGAAGGGCTGGCCGAGCTTGGTGGGGCGGGTGGTGGCCGTCTGGACGACGAAGTCCTCGTCGTCAGGGGTGAGCAGGCGGGGACGGCCTCCCGCCCATAGAGGGTCCAGGCAGGCCAGACCGATCTCGTTGAACCGGTGGATCACATCACGCACCGTGTCCTCGTCGGCCTGCACCAGCTGCGCGATCACTGTGACGCGGTTCCCGCCGGCGGACGCCAGCAGCATCATCGCCCGGCGGTAGCGCACCGAGCTGGTACTGCCCCGGCGCACGATCTGCTGCAGCTTCTGCCCTTCCTGATCGGTCAGTCTGCGCACCCGCACAGGCTCGGCCACCACACCTCCAGCAGTCGGACGGACTTCACCGCCCATCCAACCGCTCCAACCGCCAACCCGGCGAACCTATGCGGTCACAGCACTAGTCGATGAACCACCAGGTGGTCATCGACGCCGACACCCGCCTGGTCGTGGTGGTCGGCCGGCCTCTGCCGGGAAACCGCAACGACTGTCGGGCATGGGCCGAGTCCGGTGCCAAGCAGTCAGTCGGCAACACTACGACGATCGCGGACGGCGGCTACCTGGGCACCGGGCTGATCATGCCGCAGCGCCAGCGAAAGGGCGAGGAACTGCCCGACTGGAAGCAGGCCCACAACAAGAGCCACAAACGGGTTCGCGCCCGCGTGGAACACGCCTTCGCCCGTATGAAGACCTGGAAGATCCTGCGCGACTGCCGCCTGAGGGGCGACGGTGTGCGCCACGCGATGCACGGCGTTGCCCGCCTCCACAACCTGGCTCTCACGGGATGACTCCCGCCGCATGCGGGACCTGAGAGGTCCGCGGGAGACCGGCCTTGGGGAACATCGGGTCAGCCGATATCGGCTCCCCCGATGTTCCCCAAGGCCGGAGACGGCTCCCCACCTCGCAGTCTCGGAGGAGGATCAGGCGAGGCAGAACTCGTTGCCCTCGATGTCCTGCATCGTGATGCACGACTCGTTGACGCCATCGGCGCGCTGCGTCAGCACGTGTTTCGCGCCCAGTGCCATCAGCCGTGCGCATTCGGCCTCGAGTGTGGCCAGGCGCTCATCACCCACGAGCCCTGTGCCGGCCCGCACATCGAGATGCACCCGGTTCTTGACGATCTTCCCTTCAGGAACTCGCTGGAAGAGCAAGCGCGGGCCCGCACCCGAGGGATCGGTGCACGCGAAGTAGATCTCATCCTCGGGCGGCAGCGAGAGGTGGTACTCCTCCCACGTGGCGAAGCCCTCCGGGACCGTCGGCACGACGTACCACAGCACCTCGCACCAGAAGGCGGCGACGCGCGCAGGCTCCGCGCAGTCGAAGGTCACTTGGAACTGTTTGATCGTTTACATCGACGCACGATAACAGGGCCCTGCGTATCTCCCCAGGTCGGGAGGTACGCACGTTGTCGGGTGGAGGCGGCTGCTACCCGCTGTTGTGTCGTGCGGTCGCAGGGGTGAACCGAGGTCAGTGCCTCCCCAACGGGAACCTGGGATGCGATACCGGCCAGCCACTCTCGTACTGCCAAAGATCAGTTACGGGACAACCCTTAGGACTCCTTCGCGACCCAAGCGTAGATGTCCCCGCCGTGAGATTGGTGCGCCGGAGGGCGAGCGACCACCGGAATGCACAACTCCTGTAACAGGATGTGAACATGCATGTACCGAGCGCCACTCGATGGTTAACATTGGGACCGAAAGTGGATCAATGACATCTAAGGATGGCATGCCCCCGCGCAGATCATTGGGGATGGGGGAAGGCTTGGAGGTCCCGTGGACAGCGCGACGATTGCTGCACTAATTGGTGCGCTTGCTTCCATCATGGTTGCCCTGATCGCCCCACGTGTGACCAAGCGCATGCAGAGGAAGGAAATAGAGTCCACAGAGGCGACGCAGCGGCGGAGTCGGGAATTGCTGTTCAATCGCATGTTGCACATCCGTGAGACCAGCCGCCAGATGGTCAGCGATGTCTCTTTCCTAATTGCATCTCTCCATGACGGCCGAGACACAGCCGCACTTCGGGAGCGGATCACAATGAATCGGGCGCAGATATCTGAGCACACCGACATTATTCTTGCCATTTCACAGCAATTTCCTAGCATTGTCGCCCGTTGGGCCGCCTACCAGGAGGCTCTAAAGCGGATTCTGATCACAGAAAGAGATTTCCGACAAGCAGGTAATTCCAGCTCCTCTGACGGGCTTACTGCCCTGATCTCGGCCAGGTCGGCTCTCGTGAGCGAGCTTAAATCTGCATCCGAGCAATTGGGGTACCCCCTGCTTGTGCGCGACCCTGACCTGCCCGCGGGGCCGCAGTGACTGCGCAAGCAGTCATTTGGGGAAGCGTGATCGGCGGCCTGTGGATGATCGGGGGCGTACTGCCCAAAATTCTACACAGGCGGAAGATTGCCAGAATCACCGCAGAACTAGCGTTGACCTTTCCGGCACTGCGGGCGGAAGAGGCTTGGCAAGTTTTACTACGCGAGGCCATGAAGTTCAAACAAGGACTTGAAATAGATTCGACCACCCTCTTGGCCTACCGCCTAGAACTGGCAGAGCTGCAGCGTGAAGGCCTGCCAGCACATCTCGCGAACCGGCCGACTATTCGCGCCCTCGGAGCTGGTCGCGGAGAGTCGGCCGCTACCCTGTCGCGACACTTCAGTGCAATCGGGCAGATCTGGCACGCTTACGCGCTTCACTTGCAGGAAATCGTGCGCTCCAGCCCTTACGATTTGGTGGCGCTTGATGCCTTATGTAAACAATTTCGCCAACTCTCCTATTGCGCCACCGATGAAATCGAAGACTCCATCTCCCTCATTCGCGACGGATTGTCGCGATATAAGTGACAAATGCCAGGACCGTCGGACCAGATCCCGATAGCAGTGTTCCCGACGACCCCTTTAGGGATCACGTCGGGGCGAGGACCGAAAGACCGGCGGCAGCGTGGGTGCGCGGAAACTCTGCGGCCTCCTCGACGCTTCGGACAGTCCGGGCCGCCTTGTCAGGGTCTTGGTGGCTGGCCCACCCGCAGTGCATGCCGTCGAACACCTCCACGTACCTGACGCCGGCCTCGCGGGTGCGGTTGAGGGTGCCCGCGTTGTAGGCCACCGCGGACTTGGCCAGGGTTGCCGCCTCTGCCCACACGCGGACAGGGACACGGGCGCCGTTGCGGTGGACGACGTGGGCCAGCTGGTGATCGTCCCGGAGCCGTGCTGCCAGGCTGGGAGCTGCATGCCGTGCGGTGACGTTCGATCGGGCGGCCCAGCACCGTTGCCCGCCGCGCCTTCGCCGGGGTGTCGCCCGCCTCCAGGCGCTCGCGCTCGATCCGGTCGGCGCCCGGGTGCCGGCCTTCGCCGAGGAGGAGTTCGGCCTGCCGCTCGGTCACCACATCCCCGGCCACGAGGCCGACCGCAGCCAGGCCCCGGCCCTTCCAGACGCCGGGCGGGACCCCGGCCTCGTCCTGGGCGGCGCGCAGGGGCCTCCCCATAGGGCGGTGGCCGTCGCCGACCATCACACCGCGGAAGAGATAGCGCCACCCGCTCCCCGGACCGACCTTCGCTTCACTGGCTATGTCCTCCTTTTCGGGAGGCGTTTGTCGATGGCGACGGATGGCACTGCGGCGGCAGATCGAAGATCCAAGTCAATGAGATTTGATGTCGCCTGCGTGTGCGATTAGGTGCTTGTTGTTCAGTCCCAGTCAGCTGCGGGTTGGCTGACCCGGCCGCCCGTATGCGCGGATTGGACGTAGTCCTCGGGCGCCTGGGGAAGGGCAGCCACGCATTGCGGAGAGCATGCGTTGACCAGGAGGGGCAGGACATCCGTGGCCACGCGCAAGGAGATCCAGACCGGATGGAGTCCGCCCTGCTCTATGGGTTGGTCGCAGACGCTGCATGATGAGACGGCTGTCGTGCCCCAGCGACGTGCGTCCAATCCTGTTGTGTCGAGGCCGGCGACCGAGCTGAGAGCGGGTGCAAGCCGGGGGAACGGTGCCCGCAGCTTGTAGTTTCCGAACAGAGAACGCGTGCTGACCGTGCTCCTCACGAGCCGGGTGCATCTGGTGATTTCGTAGGGGAACCAGTGCAGCCGGTAGGAGGTGTAAGGGGTGAACTCCTCCAGGCTGGTCATCGCACCGATTTCGGGTGGGAGCCGGACGAGGTTGCTGCCGTAGAGCACGAGGTGCTTGACCGCCGTCAGCTTGCCGATGGCCGGCGGTAGAGTGACGACCTGCCGCCGTTCCTCGGGGCTGAGCTCAACAAGGGGACGGAGCTCTTCCCGACCGTCGGCGGCCGCCTCGTCGATGAGCTCAAGTAGGTGCTGCCAGCCCGGAGCCGAGGTGTCTTGGAGCTCGGTGTGGAACCCGACGCGAGCACGCTGGTGCGGCTTGCGCTGATCGAAGCAGCGGCAGGTCTCCCGGTAGGACTTGCGTCCAACCAGCTCCGGTCCGGACGTATCGCCCCACCGGTTCACGAAAAGCTGCTGCTCTCCCTCATCCACCATGACACCAACATACGGGCGCTCTCCTCGAATGGCCCAGCATTTTGGGGAAGAACTGCTGGTCAGCCAACCTCGGCGCGATCAGCTTGGGCTTTTGTGGACGTTCACGTAATTCCTCACGTCCACGGTCACGTTATTCCCCAGGGCGTGATCGTGTGAGGCCCGTTCCGACCCGGTTCAGCATCTGGCCGAGCAGGTGGAGGGCTCGGGCTGGTGTCGGTGCTCCGCGAGAGGTGCCCTCCCAGTAGGCGTCGGTGAGCGACTCGACGGTTGCGAGGGTCTGGTCGTCGTTCTCGGCGGCCAGTACCAGGATGAAACGCACGTAGTCGCCGATGTCGGTCCCCTGTGGGTGCTGCTCGATGAAGCCCCGAAGCCGTGGGGTCAGGGCGGGCAGCGTGCGGGCAGTAGGGAACACCACGGCGAGGCCGGCGAGGGCCAGCCGAACTGCCGGACATTTGGCTGCCCACCGGGCGAGCAGGTCCGGTGTGTGAGACCGGACCGCCTCGCGGGCTCGGTCCTCGCTCTCCGGATTTACATGCCGCGGTGAGTTGGGCCAGCAGTCGGCCAGGTGGCGGTCGGCGGCAGTGGCCGTGCTGAACAGCAGGTTGATCGCCTTGAAACGCTGCTGTGGTGGCACCCGGTCATCGACGGCCAGGGCCGCCAGCAGGGGGACGCCGGCGGCGGTGCCTGGCTGGCAGGTGTCCTGGTGGAGGATCCCGTTGTAGAAGTCGCCGAGGAAGAACCTGTCGTCCGTCCAGAACGGGTCGACCGAGGACTGGAACAACATCGCGGCCTGCGGTGGCTGCGGGTCTGCCAGACGGTCGGCGATGACGTCCCGGAAGACCCGCCGGATTGGTGGCTCGTCCGGCAGGTCGTTCCGGTCGGAGGTGTGCATGTTCATGGCCAGCGCAGCCTACTGCTGTGTGGATCAGTCAGCCTTGGCTGCCGCGGCAGTGCTCGTCCTGGGTCGCTGGTGTGGCCTTCGCCGCCGACGAGCGGACCTTCTACGCGACCATGGCCACCGGCGGCCGGACCCACCTGGCGCGGCCGGGGTGACCGGCGCGGGCCTGGCCACCCTCGCCGGCTGATGTCGTCGGGCCGGCGGAGGGAGGGCACCGCGTCGGCGGGCTCGAAGGGTGCGAGGCGGCCGAGGGAGGCGAGGCGTGCCACATGTCCCCCGGGTCGCTGGCGTCGTTCTGCATGGTTCGTCTCATGGCTCCGGTGTACAGCTGGCGAGGTGGCGTCGGTCGGCTCCGGGTCTTCGCGTCCCAGGCGGTGACACCACGACTTCGGGAACCGTCCCGCCACCTGATCCGGACGCTGGGCAAGCCCTCCGTGCCGAGGGCTTGCCCAGCGGAACCCGTGATCGGTCAAACGGCACGTCAACGCCATGACATGTCCGTGCAACTCCCCGGCACGAATTGACGGCGATGTTACGACTCCCGGCGAGTGTGGGCTGCGTCGCCGTGCCCGGAGTCAGAAGCACCGCCCGAAGAAGCAGCGTGGCATGCCCAGTACGGCAGACGGCCAGGAGGCGACCCAGACGAAGCCTCCACTCCCGAGCACCACGTCCAGCGCCGTCCGGCCACTGGTGCGCATTCCAAGCGGACGGCGGTGGGCCCCAAGAAACACTTCGTGCGGCCCACCGCCGTACCTGTGGGAGGTCGCTGGCACCACCCTCGCCCGCAGCATCGGACGGCGCGAGGGGGCGCTATCGGGTTCTCTGAGATTCGACTTCGTCGAAGGTCAAGAACTGGCGACGTGCTGGCGTCGTTGCAGGATCCATCGGTGTACGGGCGGTGTCAGGCCGGCGCCCACGATGAATCCGACCACGACGCTCTGGCTCGCGAACGCGATAACCCCGATAATTGCGCACAGAACCAAGCCGGCCACAACTAGGCCCGCGACTTTAACACGCGGGTTTAGCTGGTTCAGCCATTTCACCGTGGACAGAGTCGTAAGGTATACGGTGGAGCCGAAAGCGGCCGACGCCAGAGCGGTTAGAGTGTTCATTCCGCGACCTTTCTGAATCGGAAGCCGAAATGTGTCTCTTCGGCTGCCAGGGTCAGCCGTGGTCCCAGTTCGGGATCGAGTGGCTGCCGGTCTGTTTACCTGCAGTATCCGTCGCCGGCGCTGCCCTTGTAAGTGCCGCTTCCGGCCACGGCTGCCGCCGGCGAAAGGGGTGCCAGCGCGGGGCTGACCTTGAACTTGATGCACTGATCGGTCGCAACTGCGTACCCCGCGATGCCCGCGAGGGAACGGCCCCCGACGACCGCAGCCGGGTGCGGCAGCCAACTCACGACGGTTCCGCCGAGGGCGATGACCTTGGTCTCACTCTTGTTGAAGTACACGGTGCCGCTGATGATGCCCCAGGTGTAATGGGGGTCGGCCACCACGGGGAAAGCGGTGTCGGGGCCGGTCTCGATGGTCTGGACGAGGGTGTTGCCCTCCAGGCTGTACCCGGTGGGAACTGCGTTGCCCTTGGCGTCCTTCGCCCAAGGGGCGTCGATGTGGCCCCGGGCGACGAGGCCTGCGCCGCCGGCCGAGGTGACAATGTCGTAGCCGCCGGTCCCATCAGCCACCAGGCTGGCGCCCTCGGGGAGACCGAGGTTGAAGCGCTGCGTGGTGGGGGCCTTGGCGTCCTTGAGGGTGACCAGGGCGCGGGCTCCACCGCCGACGGTGGCCTGGGTGGCGAGGTCGATGTGCGCGGCCGCGTTGGGGTAGACGGTAGTGCCGGCCGCCGAGGTGGTACCTGCGGCGTCGACCGCCGCGGGTAAGGTCATCGTCACCGCCGAGCCGTCAGAGGCCGCCACGGTCACCCGCCCGTCGCGCTGGCCGGGGTCGTCACGGTGACGAGCCCGCGGTCCGTCGCTATGACCGTGCCCCTGGTGCTGTCAGGAGCAACGTCGGCGGTACCGGTGGCCTTCTGCACCGTGGCCGTGACCCGGTCCGCCGCACTGACTGCGGAACCGCCGCTGGCGGCGATGGCCGGGGCTGCGGTTCCCGCTATCAGCGCCGTGGTGAGCATCGCGGCATGAACTGAATTCTTGAGCTTCACGTGATATTCCCTGATCTGCATAGTGTCGTGTTCGGTGGAGCAGAATGAACACTAGCGATCTTCACGGGATGATCAACAGATTTGAGCGAATACTGAGGTTCCCTACTCAACCATCTATCGGGTGAGCGTGGAAAGGTGGGCCATTTCAAGCCGCGGCGGCGTAAAACATATCGCCACACCCGCCTGACCCGGCAAGACGTCGACTTGATCTGCTGCCGCAGCCGGGTTCAAGTCATTTCTGGAACTGTTTCAGCCACGATGAACGACGCACCTATACCACCCGACTCAACAGCTCTCAGAAGGGTAACGGGGCGCCCTTCTCATGGTTCGGCAGGAATAACCGGAACGCGTGTCGGGCGCAGACGAACGGGATTTACAACTCGTTCCAGAGCGCGGTCACGTTGCCAGGGGAGGGCGGGCACGCCGTTTCCGCTTCAGTGCATGTACCCCTGCTGCAAGCGCGGCAGCACAGATGCCTGCCGCCAGCCAGGCGGGCGCGCTCTTGAACAGGTCGGCCGGGGTTGGGGCAGGGTCGCGGCAGTCAGGGGCTGCGGGTTCCACCCGCAGTCGGGCCCAGACCTTTGACCGCGCCCCTTTCTCTCGCCAAGCCACGGTGTAGAGACCTGGCTTCGCGTCACACCTGATACGGACAACCGCGGAGACCCGCCTCGCTCCGTGCATGACGACTGGTCGTGTGAACACCGGCGAGGTCAACGTGACGCTTGCGTCGCCGCCCGTTCCCAGGCCGTCAGTCGCAGTCAGTTCCCCGCCGGCCCTCACCGACCGCACGTCCCATGGGCTCGCGGGCCATTCCACGTCGGCGGGCCAGCGCTCCTCCTGGGGCTCAGGCGGCAGCCCGGAGACCCGCCTCGCGCACGCCTCACGATCCGTGTCTTCACCCGGAGTCACCCGGACCCTCCCCCAGAGCCGCGTGACCTCGGAGGGGTTGCGGTCCCCGCCTGATCCGATGCGCACCTCGTAGGCTCCGGGCGCAGCGGTGCACGAGATCGTCATGACCGCGGTGACCTGCGGGTCGTTCATCCTCATCCGGCCATCGGCGGTGAACGCCTCGGAGAAGACCCTGTCGCCATTGCCGACAGCGTCTTGGAGGCCGACCGAGACGCTGACCTGCTCTCCAGGCCGAACCGGCTGGTCGGCGCCGCTTGGAAGCGGCGATGGCACATCCGTAAGCGGAGCGGCCTGCACGCCCTCGGCTCCGAGTGCCAGGTACAGGGGAATCGTCATGACTGCCGCGCCGATCCATGCCCGTAATCGCATCATTTGTCGCCTGTCTTAGTTCTTTGACGATCTTTCACACCGCTGCCTACTCTGCCCTCTTCATCGAACTGACGCACCAACACACTGCGATGCCAGGCGTCATCGCTGCACTCAGGAAGCAAGTCATTGAGATCAAGATGGTTGACCGCACTCGCGGTCGGCACCAGCACCGTGCTCTTCACCGCCCCCGCTGCCCTGGCAGCGTCGGCCGCTCCCTCTCCGGCCGGCATAGCGCTCCCCTCACCCTCAACCTCAGCCTCAGCCTCGTCGTCGCCCCCCACACCCAGCCCTTCAGACTTAGCCGGCTCAATACCCTCCGCGTCGGTGCTTCCCCCTCCGCCCGCACCAGCGGTATCCGCTCCCCCCTCTCCTCCCGCGTCCACCCCCAAATCACCCCCTGCTTCCCGGGCCCCAAGCGCGGACGAGCAGTACTGGACAGCTGAGCGGATGGCCCAGGCCAAGCCGATCGACGCCGCCCGCGACGCCGGGCCCAAAGCTCCGTCAGCACCCAACTCGCCGGCCGCTGCACCACGGGACACACCGCACGCCGCGCACTTCGACGGTCTCCCGATGGTGGGGACGTTCTTCTTCGACGGCACGCCGGTCGGCGGAAACGCGACCTACTGCACCGGCAGCGTCGTGCGTAGCAAGGGGAAAAGCCTGGTGCTTACCGCGGGACACTGTGCGAACGGCCTGAACGCGGCCACCCACCGTGTCTTCGTACCGCAGTACCAGTTCCTCAAGATCCCCGCCAACCAGCCCTGGGGACTCTTCGCAGTCGGCGATGTCTACAAAGACCCCCGCTACCCCAACACGGGCCAGACAAGGGCCGCGGTCTCGGACCTGGACTTCGCCTTCGTCACTGTCGCCCCCAACAGCAGGGGCGCGATCGAGGACGTCGTCGGCGCCCTCACCTTCACCACCTCGACGTCGTACGACCACAACGTGACGGTCATCGGCTACCCCTCCCACGCCAGCGACAACAGCCAGCACAAGGCCATCCGCTGTGATGTACCGACCCGTCGGCTGCACGGGTTCCGGCAGATGCAGATGGAGTGCGGCGGCTACCACGGTGGCGTCTCCGGCGGCCCTTGGATCAGGGGATACAACGCCTCGGCCAGAACTGGAGAGGTGATCGGGAACGTCGGGGGCATGGGCGGCGGCGGCGACGTCGACTGGATCTCCTACGCGCCGCTCTACGGCAAGGACGCCCAGGACCTTTACAACGACGCCAACAACGGCATCGGACCGAAGAACGTCCACCGCGGCACCTTCCAGCCTCCGACGGACGGCCCGGTCCTGCCGGGAAGCGGCGAGACGTGGAAGCACGCCAAGCAGATGGCCTCCGGCGACTTCTCCGGCACAGGTCACAGCGACCTGCTCGTCATCTGGACCGACGGCGAAGCCACCCTCTACCCCGGTGACGGCAATGGCGGCTTCCGTCCCGAACGGCAGCTCCTGGCACCCAATGCCGGGTGGAAGCCGGTCGCCACCATCACCGCCGGCGACTTCACCGGCACCGGTGAGTTCGACCTCATGGTCCGCTGGGACGACGGCCGGATGACCCTGCACGGCGACGTCGGCTCCAACGGCCTCGGCGCCGGCATCGAAATGGCTCCTTCAGGATCCATCTGGAGCCATGCCACCCAGATCGCCGCCGGCCGCTTCAACGCCGCCACCTACGTCACCGACCTCATGGTCCGCTGGTCCGACGGCGAACTCAGCCTCTTCACCAACGTCAGCGCCGGCACCACGGGCCAGGAGTACAAGCTCAAGGACCCCAACAGCACCTGGAAGGACGCCACGCTGCTGACGTCCGGGCAGTACTCCGGCAACCAGAAGTGGGACCTCATGGTCCGCTGGTCCAGCGGCGCGCTCAACAACTATGTCGGCACCACCACCGGCGGCCTGGGCAGCGAGCAGCCCATCCACGGCCCCAACAAGACCTGGACCCACAGCGTCATCATGACCACCGGGCAGTTCACCAGCGACGGTCTCACCAACGACCTCATGATCCGCTGGAGCGACGGCGAAACCACCATGTACAAGGACACCCGCATGAACAACCTCGGAACAGAAATCATGATCGCCCCACCCGCTTAGGCAGCCCAGCAGGCACGTACGTACGCAGGCCGGCCCTCTCCCCGGGCAGCTCCACCCGAACCCTCCAGGGGATGTCGTCCGGCTCAGCTGGGGACAGCAACATAGGCGGCCGCTCGAACGGAACGAAGCGGTCAACCGGGTCGGGGTGGGAGGCGTGTAGCGCGTGAGGGCGCGCCACATATCGCGGCGCTCGAGTTCGACCGACTTCTCCTGCTTGTTTCCTCTCATGACTCCGTCGTACAACCGCGGAGGAGGCGTAGGACGGCTCCGGGCCTCCGCATCCCAGCCGGTGACGTCACGACCTCGGCAGCCGTCCCGCCACGTGATCCGGACGCTGGGCAAGCCCTCCGTGCCGAGGGCTTGCCCAGCAGAAGCCGTGACCGGTCGGCAGGCGGCGGTGACCGATCCGTCTCCCACGATCGGTCAACCCGCACGTCAGCGCCGTGACCGGTCCATGCAACTCTCGGCCGAGGCGGTGACCGGTCACCCGTCATCGGTCAGCCGGCCCTGGCCGGGGTGGGCAAGCCGGTGTTTGGGCGGCTTGCCCAGGCTCCCCTCGGACTTGCCCAGCGCCGGTCAGCGGCCGACCGCTTCGGGGTAGCGGGCCCGGCGCCGGTGCGGGTCGTCGACGCCGATCTCGTACCAGGGCTCGCCGCGCTGGAGCCGGGGCAGGGTGTTGGCCCACACCGCGATGGTGATGCCCTGCACGGCGGCGGTGAGCGCCTGAAGGCGGTTGTCGAGGAGGTGTTCGGCTTTGCCTGCCAGGACGACGTGCAGGCGCGGGAAGGTCTGGGAGCGGGTGTAGCGGTGGCGCTGCCAGAGCGGGTACGTGGTGCCGATGGTGCCGCGGGCGCCTTCCCAGACGCGGTGGCCGGCGTAGCGCTCGTAGTCCCAGACCTCCTTGGCGAGCCGGGCCTGGGACATGGTGCCGTTGTCGAGTTCGAAGAGGCGGACCTCGCTGGTCTTGGTGGGCACGGCGAGGACGGCGTCGGTGTTGAAGCTCAGGCCGGTCTCCTTGATGGCGTGGTTGACCTCCACCTGCCAGTCGGTCAGGTACTCCCGGCGACCGCGCAGGACGGTGTCGGTGTAGGCGAGGATCGTGTCGGTCACCGCGACGGCGTGCGGGCCGAACCCGGCTCGGACGGCCTTCGCTCCGGTGCCGGCCTTCGGTCGTGGTGGCAGCTCGTTGCCGTCGGCCAGAGCCTGCTGCCCGGCCCGGGTGAGGTTCCAGATCTGGTGCTTGCCGTCCTTGCCGTTCGTCTCCGCCAGGCCGAGCTCCGTCAGTTCCACCATGGCCCTGCGCACGTACGACCGGCCGTCCGACTCCTCCTCCGTGATCACCTGGGCCATCTGCCGGACCGTGGCTATCCGTACGCACCCCAGCATCCGCAGCGCATCGGCCCGTACCTTCCCGGCCGTGGGAGTGGACCTCTTCCCCTTCGCTGCTGTCTCAGGGTCAGGGAGAGAGGTGTCAGCGTGCCGGGCAGACCCCTGGCGGGTGGTGTGAGCTGCGGTGATGGGGATGACGTTGGAGTCGTTCACGGCACTGGACGCGGCACTGGATTGCGGGCCGGCTGCAGGGTTCTCAGCACCCTTGACCAGGTCGGGCCCGGCCCCGGTTCGGGCTGCCGGGCGCTGCTTGGCGTACGTCATGGTCGAGGCTCCTCACGCGGGTGGCGCGGGACTCCGGACAGGATCCCGCCTTCACCTGCTACTGGTGTCGCCGGAGCCGACGGTGTGACGCCTGTTATCGAGACGTGATCACTCTGTGGGTGCGGCGCAGAGCTCGGAGACCGGCCCCGTCGCCTCGACGGAGTACCCACACACCCCACCAGCCCGCCGACCAGCAACAGTGAGGAAAGCGGTGCACTCACCGGTGCAGGATCCGACGAACTCACCGGACTTTCCCACCGCACCTCCTTGCATCCCTCCCGCGGTTCCTACCGGCTGCCGGGATGGTCGTAGACCGCGATCCTCAGATCGCTCATCAAGAGCAGCCGAGCCTCGCCAGAGCCAGAACCCGTCAAGCTGTGCTGTTCGCCTTGGGCAGCGCCAGTTCAGCGGCTTGCCGCGCTCCGAGTACTGCTTCGAGCAGCGGACCGGCCATCTCCGTCGCCTCAGTCTCAGCTGCCCGAAGGCGGTCGACCGTAAAGCTGTCCCCGGTGGTCTGCGCCAAGAGCTTGAGGTACTCGTCGGAGTCGGCTTCGAGGGCTTCGAGCTGCCGCTGCTGCGTCCAGAGCGCGTCGAGACGTAGCACCTTCGCCGCGTACTGCTCCAGCGCCTTCACGCGAGTCTCGACAGCGTGGCGGCTGGCCTCGATGGCTGCTTCCCTGGTGACAAGCGCGGCATCGACACCGCCACCAGCGCTGCTGGCCTTGTTTGCCATGTGCTTCATTGCAAGCCGGTCGATCGCACCAAGATCTTGCGCGATATTCCACAGCGTCGGCGGTAGTTCCACCTGATTTCGCGTGGCGTCGATGAGCTGACGTTTGTGGGCCTGCGAGGTGAGGATGGTGTCTACGGCTGTTGAGGCGCGCACCAGAAGACTCCGTTGTCGCTGATCCAGGTCACAGGGGCAGACGTATCGGTTGCGGTAATGGATAGCCGTCCGCCGGTGTCGGGTGTCGTCGCGCCGAAGCATGATCTGCCCTATGCAGATCAGAAGGGCGACAGCTGCAGCGGTACCCCCCAAAGCCACACCCCACCAAGAGGCAGGGGGGCTAGCCAACTGAAGGGCGAATGCCCCAAAGAAGATGGCGAGGCAGCCGCTCCCTGCAGGGCCGAGGGAAAGGTTCTGCTGCTGCTTCGGGTTGCGTACGCGCTCCGCCGCTCTTCGATGGCGCCGTACCTCGTCCGCTGTTGGGCTTGGGGCTCGGCTGCCATCCGCCGACGGCAGCAAGGCGTCGTCGACCTTTAGAAGCACCTTCTGATCCTTCTCAGGTATCTCTGGGTCGACGACAGCGCGGTTCTCCGGCTTTGGCATTCTTTCCCCCCAGGTCTGTGCCTAGCGTGATCATAGGGACGGAGCGGTGCCTCCTGAAGTGCGGCACTGTCGACAGACCTCAGCGGAGCGCATCGCCCGTGCCGTCATCGACGTCCTCCTGCAGTTCCGGGCCAGGCTTCCGCCGCCCACCCCGCACCGGCCGGAGCCCACCCGGTGCACCTCTCCATCGTGTAGTGCGCATCGTGGACGGCGGTTGTGCGCACCGCACCCATCGGGGGCCGCGCACCACCGACCGCACCGCACCGGGCACCACGATGCGCACCACCGTGCACCGCACCAGGTGCGCGGTGGCGGTGGCGGTGGCGGTGGCGGGCCGCCCTATCACAGACCCCCTTAACCACGGCCTGACCGGCGGCCGAAACCACCTGTGTCAAGGAGAAACGTGCCAGGTGGCGAACCTGGTCAAGGGGTAGAGCCGATCCCGGTCAAGGGGGTGCGGCGCTGGTGCGGCGCGGGGTGGAGATCGGGTGCGGCGCACCATCGGATGGTGCGCACCGCAGTGGACTCCACCCGATGGAGTCCACTGCGGGGAGTGGCGTCCAGTGGGTGGATTCCTCAGTGGAGCCCACTCGGTGGGCTCCACCCGGTGTCGGCATCGGGCGGTCCACTCGGTGGACGATGCCCGGGGATCGTCACCACAGCCAGGCGTTCGAGTGCCGCATGCGGGACAGGGCGCGCGCATCGCGGCGGGCCGCCGCGCTGCCGATGCGGTTCTGCCGGGGCCGGGGCCGGCGCGCCTGGGAGCCGTAGAACCGGCGTACCCCCGGCGGCCTTGAGCCGCTTGCGCTGCTTGGCCAGATCCGCCTTCTTCTCCTTGCTGGTCTTCGGCTTCCGGGGCCGCTTCCAGATCGGCTGCCAGACCGGCGGCGGGCCGAGCGCTTCGGCGCGCTCCTGGGCGGCCGCCTTTAGCCGGGCGGCGACAACTTCGATTCTCGGGTCCGCGGGTGGCTAGTGGTCATGCGCTTCCTCCGGTGGGTGTCGTCCGTCCCGGCGCGGGCTGGACAGGCTGCTGGGCGTGCGGCGGTGGGGCCGTCGCGGGGGCGGGCTGGGGTGAGGGGCGGCGGGCGGCGGCTCGTTCACGGATGCCGGCCTGGAGTCGGGCGGCCATCTCAGCGGCTGCGGCCCTGCTCCACCGCGGCGACGTCCGTCGTCGGCTCACGGTCCCGGCCGACCCTGCCGCTCCGCCCGCCCCGGGCACAGGTTGGGTCTCGGGGTGGTCGACACAGCGACGGTGCGCGGCCGGGTCCGGGAGTTCAGGCGGTCCGCGCGGCGTACGGCATGGACCCGGGCAGTTAGGGCGCCGGCAGCGAGGCGAGCCCGCTGGTACGGGGTGGCGGACCGATTGCGAGTCAGGGGGCGCACCACGGCCTGGTCCTCGGTGTCGTGCGGGTACAGGGCGCGCAGGTCAGTGGTCATCATCCAGCCCCGGCCGACCGGGCGGGTGTACGCGTCGATGGCCGTCTGGACGGTCTGTTCGTCCAGGCCGGGCTGGTGGGGGCGGCTGCGCAGGGCGTAGGAGATGTGGCGGCGGGCTTCGGCGAGGAGGTGGTGGCGGTTGAAGGCGCCGCGCATCACGTACACCACGGCTATGGTCTCGACGGCGGCCAGGGCGACGTCGACAACCGGGCGTACCCGCGCCCATATCGCTGCGGCCGCTGCACGGGCGTGCTCCGCCAGCCGTGCGACGACGTCGGCTCCGTAGGCTCGGGCCGCGCCCCGCAAAATCCCGCCAGGCGGCGCGCAGCTCGGACAGCGACCGCAGTTCCTTGCGCTTGGGCCGGCGGGTCTGGTCGGCGGCCTGGCAGGCGAGCGCGTATGCGGCTCGCTCCCCTGGCGGGTGCCCCTGCCGCTCCTCGTACTTGGCAGTGAGGACGGGGAGGGCGTCCTCGATCTGCTGGCGGCGGGTGGACTGCCAGCCGATGAACCTCTGGTCGATCCCGGCGATCTCTATGACCGGTCGGCGGCCGGGCGTCACCTCCCGTGGCTGCCACGCCCACCCGAGCCGGGCGGACACCTCCTCCATGAAGAGCAGGGTGTAGAGGGCGTCGGCCGCGACGATGTACGTCATCAGGACGGCGGCCGTCTGATTGCCCCACGTCCCGTCCGGCCGCCGAGCGCGGTGGACACCACGGCGTGATCGTGAAGCAGGGGCCTCGAATCGACGGCGCGGGACTCGTAGTGCCGGAAGACCGCGACGATCAGACCGTCGCGGACCCGGGCGCGGTTCTTGCCGCCGCTCTTCCACCGGATCTCCGCGACCGCGTCCTCGAGCCACGCCAGCGTCTTGTCCCGGGCGATGTCCTGGCACAGCTCCAGCACCCGGCGGGTCTCGTCATCCATGAGCGCCCAGGCGATGTGCGCCGTCGACGGGGCCCGGAACACCAGGCCCATCCCCAGCCGGGCCGTCCGCTCCTTGGCCTCCTCGGTCTCCGGCGACTGGTTGTGCTCGATGGGCCTGCCCAGCACGGTCGCCCGCCGGGCCTGCGCCGGGCTCTTGCCCTCCGCTAGGAGGTCCCGCTCGATCCGGTCGGCGTCCGGGTGCCGGCCCTCGCCAAGGAGGAGTTCGGCCTGCCGCTCGGTCACCACGTCCCCAACCGCCAGGCCGACCGCGGCCACGCCCCGGCCCTTCCACACACCGGGCGGGACACCGGCTTCCTCTTGGGCGGCACGCAGCGGCTTGCCCGCAGGGCGCCGGCCGTCGCCGACCATCACGCCGCGGAACAGGTATCGCCACCCGTCTCCCGGACGGAAGTCCTCTCTGCTGATCACCCGGTCATGGAAACCCGCCCATGACCTGCGCAGAAGCGCGGATCTGGGGTCCTTCCCGCCGGGCGGGAAGCCATCAGCAAGTTTTTGTCGGAGCGCCCGTCAGGCGGGCCGTCCCGGCAGCCCGAGACGGTAAGCCACGCGTGTGTGCACTCTCCCCCGCATGAACACCACCAGGTACGGCGAGCGCTGCCCCCTCTACGCAACCGCTGCTCTTGAACGTGCTCCAGATGCGCTCTGCGCAGTCCGACTTCCCCGTCGCCGAGCGCGTCACAGTGCGCCGATGCTCCGACTGCCAGGCGGCCCGGCCCGAGCAGTGGGTGGTGGTGATGCGGGAGCACTACGGCGACGCCTGATGGTGCCGTGCGAATGCTGCGTCCCACCCCCACGAGCCCCGCCCGCCCCGGAGATCCACTCCAGCCGACTCCACCGTCATCGAGCGCACACCAGCGCACGACTGCCCCAACCACCCGCCATCGCTGAGCACACCACGTCACCGACGCCCTTCACCACGAACAGCCACCACCGCCCCCGGCCACCGGCCGGGGGCTTCGTGCTTCCTGGAGGAGTTCACGTGCCCACGTACGAGGCCCTGCCCCGCTTCACCGCCGACCTGGACCGCCTCACCCCAGAGCAGCGCCGCCGCTTCCGCAAGACCGTGGCGGCCTTCGTCGACGACCTGCGCACCGGCCGCTTCCGCGTAGCGCGCGGGTTCACAGATTCTTGGACGTGATAACGCCGGAACCACTTCTAGCAGACTCACCCCACATCGAAACGGCTGACATGACCACCAGAATCAAACCGCCCACCGAGATCCTCGGAATCTGGGCAATAGCAGCAGTGCTCACGCTGGACGACATCGAGGAATTCACCCTCGTTCCGCTGCTGCTGAAGGCGGTCTTCATCGCCATCACGGTAGCGGCCGCACGGCAGAGCATCGCCTACATCAAGGCCCGCAGAAGCTCCTGACAAGCCTGTAGGAGCCGTAGCAAGGAAGCCCAGTGCCCGCGCAGCGCAGTCTGCACGGACACTGGGCTTCTGCGTTCGAGTGCCGCATCCGGGCCAGGTTCGGTCATCGCGCTCGCGCGGCGGCACTGCCGTTGCGGTTCTGCCAGGCCGGGGCCGGCACGCCTGCGACGCGCCATGCAACCGTCGCACACCGGCCGCCTTGAGCCGCCTGCACAGGCTGCTGGCCGTGCGGCGGTGGGAATGTCACCGAGGCGGGCTGTGGCCAGGGGGGCGGCTCGTTCCCGGATCCCGTCCTGAAGCTTGGCGGCCATCTCGACGGCGACCTCCAGCGTCCGGTGGGTCTGCTCCACCGCGGTGCACGTCCGTTGTCCGCTCAAGGTCCTGGCCGGCCCTCCGCCCCACCCGCCCCGGGCGCAGGCTCGATGGTCGGCAGGCCGGGCACTGCTGACCATCACGCTGGACGCGGCTCATGCCCAGGCCCTCTGCCGTGCTCCTCGCCGCCCGTCGCGAACTCCCTCGCCAGGCGCCCGCCGCCGAGGACGAACCCGCTGGGGCGCGGGGCCGACCGAGACAGCCGTGGCCTCGCTCGCGGTGGCCCTGGCTGTCTACGGGCCTGGGACGTACGCCCGTGTCCTCGCCTCCGTACAGGTGTCCCCGCCGGCCTCTCCCCGACGACCCGGCAGGTGACCCAAGCGCTGAACACCCGCCCGGCGACCCGCCGTCTCGTCATCGCGGCCCCGGCGACACGGGCGCGGGCGCGGCTCGACGGGCATCGGCACCGGCCACTGAGCTGCATGGAGACCTCAGCTGTCCGGGGCCAGCTTCCGGTTGGTGCCGGACCGGCCGATGTCCAGATCGAGCAGCGCAGACAGGGCTGTGCCGCTGTTCCAGAAGCCGAGCAGGTCGACGTCGACGAGGACCAAGCCGTGGCGGGCTGCGAAGGCCCGGGCCTGCTTGGTGAACTTGCACGAGGCGACGAAGAGCGGGACGTCTGCTCCGTGTTCGCTGCGGGCGGTGCCGTTGAACTTCTGGAGGTCCGGGCTGCCGACGGTGCGGTGTTTCGCGTAGCGCTTGCACTGCACCACGAGCTGCTGGCCGTCCGGCAGCCGGCCCATCACGTCGGCACCCAGATCGTTGGTGGCGCCTACTCGGCGGACCTCGGTGCAGCCGTCCCGGCGGCACAGGTCCGCGACGTACTCCTCGAACTCGAGAGGCCCCATCGACCAGACCGCCTCCATCGACCGCACGGCTTGGACCCTCGCCTGCTCCGCCAGCCGAACCTTCTCTGCCTCGGCCTCACGACGCCCGGCACGCACCAGGATCCCGACCACGCCTCCCGCGCCGCCCAAGATCGCTAACACCATCAGCACCACTGTGCCCGTTCCCATGCTCCGGCCCTCCCCCTCCATCGCTGTCAGCCAGCTACAGCTCCCCATGCGTGCCTCGGTCTATCCCCGAGACGGAGGCGTGTGGGCGGTCAGGCTGACGGGATGGCTATCTCGTACTGGCGGAACAGCCCGGTGACGAAGTGCCGAAGCAACGGCCGGGCCTGCTCCATGTACTCAAGTTCGTCGTGGCAGAACCGAAAGACACCGAGACACCCAGCCTGCGCGGCGTGCACGTCCACCGGGCGGGTTTTCGGGTGAGTCGCCTGGTCATGAGGGTGATGAGTGACCAGTTCAGGTGCGCTTCGCTGTTCTGTGGCAGGCATTCATAGTCCCGCAGATCACACAGGTCTGGGCGGACTCCGCCTACGCCGGCCAGCTCGTCGACTGGGCCCGCGACTTCCCCAGAATCACCTTGAGGACCGTCTCGCGACCCAAAGGACCTTCCCTGGCGCTGACGCGTAGAGCGGACCATCGGCTGGATCACGAACGCCCGCCGCAACGCGCTACGGCCGCAAGAGACATATCGTGGTCGACACCAAAGGCATGCCCGTCATGATCATGGTGACCCCAGCCGACATGACCGACCGCGACGCCGCCCGAGAACTACTCTGGCGCCTTCGCCTCACCCAGCACTGACTTCACCTGGCAGCCCGTCCGTGCCGTAGTCGAGCGCCGCGGCGACCGCGTTGAGCACGAGCGGCAGCTCGCCCAGGCCCTCGAGCGGCCGAACCGGCCGTCGTACGCGTGCCACTCCGTCGACGACGGCATATACGCGCCGCTGCCCACGTCGAAGTACAGCGGCCTCACCTCGGTCCCGTCCTCCAGCAGCACCCCACCGAGCCCTCGTGCGCAGCCCCAAGGCTCTCAGCGCCCGGTCCACAACACCCCACCGCTTCGTACCGGCCTGCGACCCGCGCAGGCGGGGCCGGTGCCGGCGTGTCGCACCTGTCGGCGCACGCCTGACCCGCCCGTGGCTTCCCGACGGGCGCGCCGCCGGAACGAGAGGCGCCCGGCGGGCCGTCGGCCCGCCGGGCGCTCTGTGCTCTGTGCTCTGGGCTCTGTCAGCGGTTCAGCAGGTGATCGTGGATCCGTCCAGAGCGGACTCCATGGTCACGGCGAACTCCGTCGGCCCGTCGGCCCCCACCCGGAGCAGCGCCGGGGCGCCGTCCACCTCCTTGTGGAAGCACATGCCGGAGCCGCTCCGGAACTGGGCCGGGGCCTGTTCCCGGGTGCCGACCGCTTTCCATCCTTCCTTGCTCGCGGTGTCCCAGTAGTGGGCGACCAGCGACTTGGCGTCCATGTCGTGGGTGTAGGCGCTGTTCGCCATTACCCAGGGATCGCCGCTGTCGTCCATGCACTCCACGTAGGTTCGATCCGTGACGGGCGTGGCGCCGGCTGGGACGGCGGGCGCCGCAGCCGAGACCCGGGCCATGCGCTCGACCGCCTTGCTCTCCTGGCACGAGCCCTCCGACCCGTAGAAGAGCAGATACGCCGACCCGGCCAGCAGAGCGAGCCCGGTCACGCAGCCGACGATGACGGCCAGGACCACGAACGGTCCGCGGCGCGGGGATTGTGTGGTGATCAAGGGTTCCCTTCCTATTTTCTCCACAGCACGCCGTTGTAGTAGTAGACGCGTGCGAAGAAGTAGAGGGTCGTCCAGAACACGCCCCAGGTGTACCAGCTCAGCATGGCCCACCAGTTCCGCACGGCAAAGTTGCGGGCGACGGAGTTGTTGTGCTGGTCGATCTGGGTGTCGCGTCCGGTCTGGCCCCATTCATGCGCGTCTCCCAGCCTCTTGGCCGCTCGTGCGCCGAAGTAGAAGGTCAGGCTCGCCTGCCACATGAAGTGCCGGATCGCGTTGTTCTTCGCGCCGCTCCGGAAGGTCGCGAGCAGCATTCCCGAAATCGCCGAGGCGAGGGCGCAGCCGCGCCATCCGAGCGACATGCAGGCGTTGGCCTCGATGATCTTCTTGCGCCAGGACGTGGACATCCGGCCGTCCAGGTCCCGCTGGTTGATCGGGTCCGCGTTGGCGTACTCGTACGCGTTGGCGCTGCCGCCGTAGACCGGGTCCGAGGAGAGGAAGCGGCCGGTGGACGGGTTGTAGAGGCGGGCGCCCATCAGGGTCAGACCGCTGGGCGTCTCGCCGGAGCGCTGATGGCCGCCGAGCCAGCCGTAGCGGGCCGCGGCCTGGCCCGCGCGGGGCTTGCCGTACTCGTCGGTGTCCAGCACCACGGGCGGCTGGCCCGCGGTCAGCGGGAGCTGGACGGCGACGGAGCCCTGGATCGTCGTCAGGTGGAGGACGACGTCCCCCGTTTTGCTCGTCGTGGTCAGGCCGCCGGCGGAGACGACGTTGCGGGTCACCGCACCGGTCGCGGTGTCCTCGACGATCCAGCGAGGGCTGTCCGCGTCGTCACTGTAGTGGTTGACGCGGGACGCGGTCTGGGTCCAGGTCGAGCCGTTGTACGACTCCTTCGTCCACCCGCGGTAGCGCTGGGCCGCGTCGAGGCCCCAGGTCTGCCGCTGGTTGGACAGGGTCTGCTGGCGGGTGCGGTCGCTGTTGTAGTAGGCGACGGTCCCGTGGCCCGGCACGGTGGTGGTGCGCCCGAACGCGTCGTAGGCGTAGCCGCTGTCGACGATCCGGTCGGCGCTGTCGTAGGTGTGGGTGGTGGTGGTTCCGCCGGTGGCCGGGCAGTCGGCGCCGGGGGCGCCGGCGGCCGTGGTCAGGCCCGTGCGGTTCGAACGCCCGTCGAAGGCGTAGGTGCGACGGGTGCAGACGGTGTCCGCCGTGTCCTCGACGGAGGCCAGGCGGCCCGCGGTGTCGTAGCGGAAACGCTGGTCGGAGATGCCGGAGTGCGTGGTGATCTGGCCGTGGACGGATTCGTTCACGGTGTCGCTGTAGATCACGGCCGAGTCGCTGTCGCGCACGTAGCTGCGCTTCGTGGCGTCACCGCCCGGGTCGGTGCTGATGTTGAGCGTGTACCCGCCGGGCAGCTTCTCGCTGCGGACGGCGCCCGACGCGTCGTACGACGGCCGGATCTCGCCGGCGACCGAGTCGGTGGTCTTCGTGGGAAGGCCCCGAGGGTCGGCGGCGTGGTCGTAGGTGAAGGTGACGGTCGACGGCACGTTATCCGTGACCTTGGTCGGACGGTCGAGCAGGTCGTACTCGGTGGTGGTGACACCGCCGTCGGCATCGGTGTAGGAGATCGTCCGGCCGAGCTTGTCGAACTGCTTGACGATGGTCCCGCCGGTGGGCGAGGTGTTCTTGACGGCCCGGCCGGTCACCGCGTCGTACTCGGTGGTGGACTCCGGAGCTGCCGTGCCGGTGCCGCCGGTCGTGGTGACCTTGGTCGTCCGGCCGGCCGCGTCGAACTCGGTGGTGGTGGTCCGCGTGGACCCGTTCGCCGTCTCGATCTGCTTGGCCGGGCTGCCCCACCAGTTGTACTCGGTGGTGGTCGTCGGCAGCTGCGACGGGTTGCCGCCGGTGACCGCGCCCGCCGGACCGGTCGTGCAGACCAGGTCGGCCCACTCGGGGCGGCCCTGGCAGGTGCCGGTGCCGGTCGCCGACCAGTACGTGGTGACGCGGGTGGCGGCATCGGTGCCGTTCGCGCCGGGGAGCAGCTGCTTGGAGACCCGGTCCTTGGCGTCGTACTCGGTGGTCTCCGTGATGGCCAGGCCGCCGGGATCCCGGACGGTCTTGACCGGCAGGCCCCTGGCCCAGTCGATCACGGTCTCGGTGGCGCGGGGCTCGCCGAGTACCGTCGGGTGCTCGCGGACCTGGGCGCCGACGGTGGCCTTGGTGACCTGGTCCTTGACCCTGGCGGTGCCGTTGGTGGGCCGACCGGCGTCGTATTCGAGGACCGACCGGTCGCGGGCGGTCACCGAGGTGCCTGCCGGAACCAGCAGGGTCGCGCCGTTCTTCAGGTCGGCGGTCAGGTCGACGCGCCGCAGCGGGCCGAGCTTGCCGAGCTGCCGTAGTCCGGCCGCGTCGAACGTGGTCGTCGTGCTCAGCTGGTGGGCGCGCTCCGCGCTGGTGAGCTGGCCGATGCCCAGGTTGGCCTGTGCGGCCTGGTCCGCGGGGCTCGTGCCCAGGGCCAGGGCCCGATTGGCGGCCGAGAGCTCGCGGACGGTGTTCCCGTACTGGTCGTACTCGGTGGTGGTGATGTGTCCGCCGGGCGACGCGCTGTTGACGGGACGTCCGGAGGCGCCCAGGTAGGTGATTGCCGCCCGGGTGTAGGCCGACGCGGCGAGTGCCGAACCGGAGTGAGACGAGGGAACCGCGTCGGCGGGGAACAGGGCGGTCGCGTCGGTAGGTGCGCCGCTCTGCCCCCAGGCCTTCACGTCGGCCGCGCCCATCGGGTACGGGGCCGCGCCGCCGCTCAGCGGGACGCCGTAGACCACGCTGGTGGCCGCGGTGCCCAGCTCCTCGCCCGCCGTGCCAGGCTTCAGGCCGGACCGCGAGGACTTGAGGAGCATGCCGTCACCGGCGGTGGGAGAGGATCCCGCCTGGCCGTACGTGAACGACCAGGGCAGTTCGGACTTGGCCTGCAGCCAGTTGACGCGGTCCGCGGTGTCGTAGCCGTACTGCGCCTGGGTACTCTGCGCCAGGTTGGGGTCCCACTGCTGGCGGAGGTTGCCCCCGGCGTCATAGCGGTAGGTGGAGACCGCCTTCGAGGTGGCGTTCACGGCGCCGGGCTCGGTGGACCACAGCCGGATCTCCTTCACCTGGCCGGCGAAGTCGCCGAAGTCGGCGGAGGTGCTGTATCCGGTGGCGGTGGTGGCGGTCGCGTAGACGAACTCCAACGAGCGGCATCCCTTGGTCTGCGGGGTGGTGGCGCAGGCCGAGGCGGTCGTGGCGGACGTCGGGGCGATGACCCGCTTGGGGCGGGCCAGCTTCTTGGTGTCGACGGTGACCGCTTCCGACACCACGGTGGTGGTCGAGTTGTCGACTCCGCCGACCTGGGTGCTGGAGACCTGCCAGGTGGTCATCGCCGGGTCGCCCCGGGTGAACTCGGTGACCGTGCCACCGTCGTCGGTCAGCGTGAACGAGCCGCTGACACTGCCGGTCAGGGTCATTGCGCCGGCGCCGGGCTCGGAGACCCAGCCGTTGCGTGCCGCGTTGGCGGTGAAGTGCAGCGCGTCACCCGAGGTGGTCACGACGTCCACGGCCGTGTCCGAGACCCGCGCGACGTGCGAGTAGTCGGACTGGACGATCTCGGCCGCCGTGCCGGAGGACCACTCCTGGCCGAAGATCGCGGCCTGGCCCTCCTGCTTGGCGCCCTTGTGCGGGTCGCGCGAGGAGGTGGTGCGGGAGACGGACATGCCGAAGGCGGAGACGTCAGTGGCCGACACCTCGAAGTCGCCGGTCAGCAGGTTCAGCGTGCCCGGACCGACCGGGCTGGTGGCGGCGCCACTCGCGTTGCGGTCGACGACCACGGCGAGGGGCTGGGTGGCGCCGGTGGCGCTCGCCGGGCCGGTGAAGTCGGCCTTAATCTGGACGCTGCCGTCCGGGTCGACCGTGTCGGTGGTGTTCCAGACCAGTGCCGGGGTGCGCCCCGAGGTCATGGACACGGGCCAGGCAGTGAGCGGCGTGCCGGCGTTGGTGACGTGCCCGGGCGGAATCTGGACCCAGGGGTCGGCCTCGGAGCGGCGCCAGGAGAAGGACGCCGCGTTGAAGGTAGCGCCGTCCGCTTCGGCGGTCAGCGGGAGCCGTCGCGCCGTACGCTCGCCGTCCGCGGGCTGGACGAAGCCGCCCGGCCCGGCGTGGAACTCGTACTCGACGGCCTCCGACTCGTTGTCGGCCTTGTCGACGGTGCGCACATAGAGGGTGTGGGTTCCGTTCGACGGCGGGGTGACGGACAGGGTCCGGCTACCGGCGGTGCCGTCGGTGGGTACGCGCGTCCACTCGGCGGCGTCCAGGGACCATTCGAGCCACTGGTGGTCCGTGCCGGCGGGCGGGGAGACGGTGAAGTTCCCCGCCTGCCCGGCGCCCTTGACCCAGGCGTTGGACGGGTAGTCCGTCGAGGTCAGCCCGGTGGGGGCGGAGGGGGCGGCGGTATCGACGGTGAACGTCTTCCACGCCGACCAGCCGGTGTTGTAGTGGGTTCCGTCGTACGGGTTGGAACGGAACTTGTACGTCTTGCCGTTGGTCAGCACACCTGCCGGAACGGTGACCGAGGCAGCCTCGCCGGAAGCGACGAAGGGCGACACGATGACGTTGCCGACCTGGGTGTCGGTGGCCGAGTCGAAGATCTGGAAGGTGCCGTTGACCTGGTCGCCGTTGGCGTCGACGAAGGTGTCGCGCAGGGTCGGGGTGACGGTGTTGACGGTGTAGACGCCGCCGTAGGAGAAGAACGGCGGGCCCGCCTCCTGCTTGGTGCCCGTCCGCGGCCGGTAGTTGTAGGTCACCGTCAGCTTGGGGACGTTGGAGGCGGCGTTGGAGGAGTTGACCCTCTTCCACTGCTTGATGTTGTTCTCGTCGGTGGCCCGCAGGCCCATGCTGGAGAACGTCCACTTGTTATTGGCCCAGTGCTGGACCAGGCTGGTGACGTCGGCGTTGATCCAGCCGTCGGGCTGGGCGGCGCAGCCGGGGTTGCCCTTGGTCTCGGTGGAGGTGGCCATCTTGGTGACCATGGCCGGCTGGTTGGTCCAGCGGGAGGCGGTGGTGGGCCCGTTGGAGGTCCACACCTCCCAGGGCTGGCTGGTGCAGTCGGTGTTGCCGGAGTGGAAGTTCCACAGCGACAGCTTGGCGTCGGAGATGAGCGCGTCGGCGACGGGGGCGGTGTTCCAGGTGATGAAGGAACGGGCGGTGCGCCAGGTTCCGTCACCGTTCTTGGTGCCGGGGTTGCCGAGGTCCAGCTCGGTGTCGTTGGACCAGTCGACGGTCTCGCCCTGCTGGACGTAGGTGTCGAAGAGGTTGCCCAGTGAGGAGGTGGAGGGGTCGACGGTGACGGGGTACTTCGTCGCGGGGTCGGCGAGGAAGGCGGCGTCGGGGGTGATGACGAGGTCGACGCCGTCCTTGGTCTTGACGACCTTCAGGCCGACCTTGGCCCGCCGGGTGTGCTCGCCGGAAGCGGCGTCCACGGTCGAGTCCCACATGACCGGGGCCGGCATGGTCGCGGTCTTCTTCGACTTCTTGTCGGTGAACAGCACGCTGCCGTCGGGCTGCTGCTCGGCCTTCAGGCCCTTGGTCTTCAGGTGCAGCGTGTAGCCGAAGCCCGCCTCGGGCTTCGCCTTCAGTTCGACGAACTGCTCGAAACCGGTACGGGTCGCCTCGACTATCAGGTCCGCACCCGGCACGGCGCCTTCGTACGTGGCCTTCGTGCCGTCAAGCTTCGGGGCCGGCAGGCCGCCGCGCCACTGGAGCGTGATCGCCTCGTCGCCGGTGCCCAGCGTCACCAGGTCCGCGGCCGCCGTCGCGTCCTCGGCCGGCGGGGCCGACTTCAGGAAGGACACCTTCGAGGCGGTCTTCCCGGACAGGCGCAGGCCCTGCGGGTGGGCCTTGGAGGCGACTGAACCGTCGGGCCCGGCCTCGAGGTTCACATCGACGTCGCGCCACTGGCCCGTGGCGGGGTCCTTGAACCGGATCGGGCCGGCCGCGACCTCGGTGGTCAGCGACCCGTCCTGGTTGACATACGTGGTGGACGTCTCGGAGCGCTCCGAGAGCGCCTCCACGCGGTGCTTGTACAGACGCGCGGCTACCCGGGCGGACGGTATGTCCGCCGCGGACTGCGCGGTCTCCTTCGCCTGCTTCGCCTTGTCGGCCGCGGCAGCAGGGGCGGCGACGGCGGCCTCGGCTCCGTAGATCGTCGACACGGTCATCACGACGGCCAGCGCGGCGGCCGTGGCACCCAGCCCGGCCGGTGCCCTGAACGGCGACCGGACGCGCCCCGCGGGCCAGTCCGGTCTTCTTCGGTAACGCAAGATCCCCCCAGGGGATGACGATTCGACCACCTGCACATCGCAAATGATCACTGGCTTGAAAGTAGCCATCCCTACAAGATCTAAAATCGTCACCAACTGCGCGAAATAATCCATTCCAGTAAGCGGAATGACATCTCATTTCGGCCACGAGGCACCTGTTCGGCCGAGTCGCGCCCAACCCACTCAAAGCTACTGGCCGGTAAGCCCTTCGGTGCAGCCGTCTCGGCGGCAGAGTTCGGCGATGTGCTCCGCGAACGCCAAGGGGCTCATGGCCCAGATGGATTCCAGCGACCGCAGAGCCTGAACCTGTGCCTGCTCCTCAGTCTGCCCACCTGGGCCCCCTGAACGATCAGGCCTTCCAATAGGGCCGTAAGACACCGGCGTCCCGCCACACGCGGAAGCGTCCGTAGACGGTGGCCCAGGGGCCGAACTCGGCAGGCATCTCGCGCCACTGCCCACTGGAGCG
>NZ_JBEZYV010000052.1:0-35210 GCF_040638905.1 Streptomyces virginiae
TGTGGGGTCGGTGGGGGGTGTCCCCGCAGGACGAGCGCGCACCGGCGGGTACGGCCGAGAAGGTCAGTCCCGCGCGAGCCGAGGAGACACCCCCCCGGCGGCCCCGCACCTCCACCCCCCTGTCCCGACCCCGACCCGGGGGGCACACCCCAGCCCCGCCGGCGTTTGAGGCGCGGCCACCGGCCCGCAGCCGGAGGGGAGCAGGGGCAGCGCCCCCCAAGGCACCGGCCCGTACCCGGGGCACCGGCCCGCAGCCGGAGAACGACAGCGGCCCGCCCCCCCGGGAGGGAAGGGGCGGGCCGCTCAAGGGGCCGGGTTACGCCTTGCGGAGGCGGAAGGTCAGACCCAGGGGCTCGTCCGTGAAGGGGTCGCCGTAGGCGGCGTCGGCTTCGCCGGACGCGAAGTCCGTGGCCAGCACCTCGTCCGCGATGAGGCCGGCGTGGTCCGTCAGGGCCGTCACGACCTCCGGGTCCGCGGAGGACCACCGCAGCGCGATCCGGTCCGCCACGTCGAGGCCGGAGTTCTTCCGGGCCTCCTGGATCAGGCGGATCGCGTCACGGGCCAGGCCCGCCAGCCGCAGCTCCGGGGTGATCTCCAGGTCCAGGGCCACCGTCGCGCCCGAGTCGGACGCCACCGACCAGCCCTCGCGCGGGGTCTCGGTGATGATGACCTCCTCCGGGGAGAGGGAGACGGGCTCCCCGTTCACCTCGACCTCGGCGGAGCCGGACCGCAGCGCCAGCGACAGCGCCGCCGCGTCGGCCGCGGCCACCGCCTTCGCCACGTCCTGGACGCCCTTGCCGAAGCGCTTGCCGAGCGCGCGGAAGTTCGCCTTCGCCGTGGTGTCCACCAGGGACCCGCCGACCTCCGAGAGGGAGGCCAGGGAGGAGACGTTCAGCTCCTCCGTGATCTGGGCCTGGAGTTCCGGAGACAGCGCGTCGAAGCCCACCGCGCCGACCAGCGCCCGCGAGAGCGGCTGGCGGGTCTTCACGCCCGACTCGGCGCGCGTGGCGCGGCCCAGCTCGACCAGGCGGCGGACCAGCAGCATCTGCTGCGACAGCGCCGGGTCGATCGCCGCCGTGTCCGCGACCGGCCACGTCGACAGGTGCACCGACTCGGGGGCGTCCGGGGTGACCGGGACCACCATGTCCTGCCAGACCCGCTCCGTGATGAAGGGGGTGAGCGGAGCCATGAGACGGGTGACCGTCTCGACCACGTCGTGCAGGGTGCGCAGCGCGGCCGGGTCGCCCTGCCAGAAGCGGCGGCGCGAGCGGCGGACGTACCAGTTGGACAGGTCGTCCACGAAGGCGGAGAGGAGCTTGCCCGCCCGCTGGGTGTCGTAGGACTCCATCGCCTCCGTGACCTCGGAGACGAGGGCGTGGAGTTCCGAGAGGAGCCAGCGGTCGAGGACCGTGCGGTCCGCCGGGGCCGGGTCGGCCGCGGACGGCGCCCAGTTCGACGTACGGGCGTACAGCGCCTGGAAGGCGACCGTGTTCCAGTAGGTGAGGAGGGTCTTGCGGACGACCTCCTGGATCGTGCCGTGGCCCACGCGGCGGGCCGCCCACGGGGAGCCGCCGGCCGCCATGAACCAGCGGACCGCGTCCGCGCCGTGCTGGTCCATGAGAGGGATGGGCTGGAGGATGTTGCCCAGGTGCTTGGACATCTTGCGGCCGTCCTCGGCGAGGATGTGGCCCAGGCAGACCACGTTCTCGTAGGACGACTTGTCGAAGACGAGGGTGCCGACCGCCATCAGCGTGTAGAACCAGCCGCGCGTCTGGTCGATGGCCTCCGAGATGAACTGCGCCGGGTAGCGCTTCTCGAAGATCTCCTTGTTCTTGTACGGGTAGCCCCACTGCGCGAACGGCATCGAGCCCGAGTCGTACCAGGCGTCGAT
The DNA here is from genome assembly GCF_040638905.1 of Streptomyces virginiae. GTDB lineage: Bacteria > Actinomycetota > Actinomycetes > Streptomycetales > Streptomycetaceae > Streptomyces > Streptomyces virginiae_B. The sequence continues at coordinate 1,892 of NZ_JBEZYV010000052.1, forward strand.
CACCTCCGGCACGCGCACGGCATCCAGGGAGCAGCCCTCGTGCGTGCAGGTGAAGGTGACGTCGTCGATGTACGGGCGGTGCGGGTCCAGGGCGGAGTGGTCCCGGCCGGACAGCTCGCTCAGCTCGGCGCGCGAGCCGACGCAGGTGAGGTGGTTCTCCTCGCAGCGCCAGATCGGCAGCGGGGTGCCCCAGTAGCGGTTGCGGGAGAGCGCCCAGTCGATGTTGTTGTTCAGCCAGTCGCCGAAGCGGCCCTGCTTGACGGAGTCCGGGAACCAGTTGGTCTTCTCGTTCTCCCGCAGCATCGCGTCCTTGACGGCGGTGGTGCGGATGTACCAGGACGGCTGTGCGTAGTAGAGCAGGGCCGTGTGGCAGCGCCAGCAGTGCGGGTAGCTGTGCTCGTAGGCGATGTGCTTGAAGAGCCGGCCGCGCGCGTCGAGGTCGGCGGTCAGCTTTTCGTCGGCCTTCTTGAAGAAGACGCCGCCCACCAGGGGGACCTCCTCCTCGAAGGTGCCGTCGGGGCGGACCGGGTTGACGACGGGCAGGCCGTAGGCGCGGCAGACCGCGAGGTCGTCGGCGCCGAAGGCGGGGGACTGGTGGACCAGACCGGTGCCGTCCTCGGTCGTGACGTACTCGGCGTTCACGACGTAGTGGGCGGGCTCGGGGAACTCGACCAGCTCGAAGGGGCGCTCGTACGTCCAGCGCTCCATCTCCTTGCCGGTGAAGGTCCGGTCCGTGGCCTCCCAGCCCTCGCCGAGGGCCTTCTCCAGCAGCGGCTGGGCGACGACCAGCTTCTCCGAGTCCTCGGCGCCGGTGCGCGTGGCCACGACGTAGGTGACCTCGGGGTGCGCGGCGACGGCCGTGTTGGACACCAGGGTCCACGGGGTGGTCGTCCAGACCAGCAGCGCCGCCTCGCCCGCGAGCGGGCCGGAGGTGAGCGGGAAGCGGACGTAGACGGAGGGATCGACGACGGTCTCGTAGCCCTGGGCCAGCTCGTGGTCGGAGAGGCCGGTGCCGCAGCGCGGGCACCAGGGGGCGACGCGGTGGTCCTGGGTGAGCAGACCCTTGTTGAAGATCTCCTTCAGCGACCACCACACGGACTCGACGTACTCCGGGTCCATGGTCCGGTAGGCGTCGTCCAGGTCGACCCAGTAGCCCATGCGGGTCGTGAGCTCGGTGAACGCGTCGGTGTGGCGGGTCACGGACTCGCGGCACTTGGCGTTGAACTCGGCGATGCCGTACGCCTCGATGTCCTGCTTGCCGTTGAAGCCCAGCTCCTTCTCGACGGCGAGCTCGACGGGCAGGCCGTGGCAGTCCCAGCCGGCCTTGCGGGCCACGTGGTAGCCGCGCATCGTGCGGAAGCGGGGGAAGACGTCCTTGAAGACGCGGGCCTCGATGTGGTGCGCGCCGGGCATGCCGTTCGCGGTGGGCGGGCCCTCGTAGAAGACCCACTCGGGGCGGCCCTCGGACTGCTCCAGGGTCTTGGCGAAGGTCTTGCTCTCGCGCCAGAAGTCGAGGACCGCGTGCTCGAGGGCAGGCAGGTCGACCTGGGCGGGTACCGGGCGGTACTGCGGCGGTGTGGTCATGAGGCTGAACTCTTCCTCCGGCGGGATGTCACTTCCGTCCGGAGGGACGAGAGCCGACTGCTGCTCCCGCGGTACCACCCTCCTTGGCCGCCGGACGGATCCGGTGGCCCCCTCATTGGGGTGCGAAGCCGGTTCTACTCGCCCTGCGGGGGACCCGCGGCTTTCTTCCGGCGGCTCAGGGGTGATCCTTCACGTCGCGCTCGCCCCCGGGCTCTCACCGTCCCCGGGTCGCTCCTGGCTGCGTCCGACGCTACTCGTCCCCGTCCATGCCTTTCGCTGGGCCCAGTGTACGGGCCGGGAAGGGACGCGGCAGACCGGTTTACGGGGGCCCGTGCGAGGCCCGCGGCCACGGCGTGGCGGGGGTGCGGCCTCGGGGGACGCGAGCGGGGCCGGAGCCGGGTCCGGCGCAGGGCCCGGGGTGACCCGAACGGGCCATCAGCGCCGTCGCGGGATCGGGTGGGGCGGGAGTGGCGGATTACCGGGCCTCGGGATGGGCACAACGGATGCAGGTTGACCTCGACGGATGCGTGCCCCGTTGCCGCGGGGGCGGAGCCGATTTATCGTTCCGGCACGATTCGCGAGCAATATCACAGTATGTGAAGGGGCCGCGGCCATGGTGGCGAAGAAGACAGCGGTCTCCGGGGACCCGGCTCCCGCCAAGAAGGCGACGGCGGCCCGAAAGGCGACCGCCAAGAAGGCTCCGGCGAAGAAGGCATCGGCGAACAAGACGGCCACGGCGAACAGCACGGCCGCGGCGGGCAAGACGGCGGCATCGGGCACGACGGCGGCGGCCGGCAAGGCTGCGGCCGACAAGGCGACCGCGGCCGGGAAGAAGACGACCGCAGTCAAGAAGACGACCGCCGTCGGGAAGCGGACGGCCACGGCCAACAAGGCCGGGGCCGAGGGGGCGGCGCACGCCGCGAAGGAGACGGGAGTCCGGAACGTGGTTGCCAAGAAGAGCACCGGTGCGGCGAGGAAGACGGCTGCGGCCGCCACCAGCGGGCTGCCCAAGACCCGGGTCACGGCGGCCGCCGCCCCCGGGGAACTCGCCGTACGTCCCGGGGAGGACCCCTGGACGCCCAAGGAGGTCGAGGAGGCCCGCGAGGAGCTGACGTCGGAGGTGCTGCGGCTGCGCGCCGAGCTGGACGCCTCGGAGGTGGCCATCTCGGGCCTGATGAGGGACTCGGGCGACGGCGCCGGCGACGACCAGGCCGACACGGGCACGAAGAACATCACCCGGGAGTCCGAGCTGGCACTCGCCGCCAACGCCAGCTCGATGCTGGAGCAGACCGAGCGGGCCCTGGAACGGCTGGAGGCGGGCACGTACGGGCTCTGCGAGAGCTGCGGGCAGCCCATCGGCAAGGCCAGGATGCAGGCCTTCCCGCGGGCCACGCTGTGCGTGGACTGCAAGCAGAAGCAGGAGCGGCGGCACTAGGGGGTGCCTTGCCGATCAGGCCGGACCAGGGAGCGCGGGTGCCCGCGGAGGCGGAGGGCGGAGGCGGGACGGGCGCTGTGCGGGGGCCCTGACGTACCCTCGTCTGGTCAGGGTCCAGGAGAAGCCTGGGTCGGCTAGTTCGAGGGACTCACGTGGCAGAGGCGGAGCGCATCATCGGTACGCCGGAGGTCGGGGACGACGCCCAGCCGGAGTCGGCCGCGCCCAAGGGGCGCCGCCGGATCGCGGCACTGCTCGTCGTGGCGGTGCTCGCCTACCTGCTGGACCTCGGCACCAAGATGCTGGTCGTGGCGAAGCTGGAGCACCAGCCGCCGATCGAGATCATCGGTGACCTGCTGAAGTTCGAGGCGGTCCGCAACCCGGGCGCCGCGTTCGGCTTCGGCGAGGCCTTCACCATCATCTTCACCGCCATCGCGGCGGCCGTGATCGTGGTGATCGTGCGCCTGGCCCGCAAGCTCTACAGCCTGCCCTGGGCCATCGCCCTCGGTCTGCTGCTGGGCGGTGCGCTGGGCAACCTGACCGACCGGATCTTCCGTTCGCCGGGCGTGTTCCGCGGGGCTGTCGTCGACTTCATCGCGCCGGCCCACTTCGCCGTCTTCAACATCGCCGACTCGGCGATCGTGTGCGGCGGCATCCTCATCGTGCTGCTGTCGTTCAAGGGCCTGGACCCGGACGGCACCGTCCACAAGGACTGATCGCGGGACGGCCCGTCCGCCCCGTCCTGCATACTCGACGGGTGAGTACGATTCCCGAGATCCGCACCCTGCCCGTTCCCGATGGCCTCGAAGGCGAGCGCGTCGACGCCGTCATCGCCCGTATGTTCGGTTTCTCCCGGACCAAGGCGGCCGAGCTCGCGGCCGAGGGGAAGGTGTCGGTCGACGGCAGCGTCGTCGGGAAGTCCGAGCGCGTGCACGGCGGCGCCTGGCTCGAAGTCGAGATGCCCGCGCCGCCGCGGCCCGTCGAAGTCGTGGCCGAGCCGGTCCCGGGCATGGAGATCGTCCATGATGACGACGACATCGTCGTCATCATGAAGCCCGTGGGCGTCGCCGCCCACCCGAGCCCCGGCTGGACCGGCACCACCGTCATCGGCGGCCTCGCCGCCGCGGGCTACCGCATCTCCACCTCCGGCGCGTCCGAGCGCCAGGGCATCGTGCACCGCCTCGACGTCGGCACGTCCGGCCTGATGGCCGTCGCAAAGTCCGAGCGCGCGTACACCTCGCTGAAGAACCAGTTCCGCGAGCGGGTCGTCGACAAGCGCTACCACGCGCTGGTGCAGGGCCACCCCGACCCGATGAGCGGCACGATCGACGCGCCGATCGGCCGCCACCCGAGCGCCGACTACAAGTGGGCGGTGACCCAGGACGGCAAGGCCTCCGTCACCCACTACGACCTGATCGAGGCCTTCCGCGCCGCCTCGCTGCTGGACATCAAGCTGGAGACGGGCCGTACGCACCAGATCCGCGTGCACATGTCCGCGCACCGCCACCCGTGCGTCGGAGACCTGACCTACGGCGCCGACCCGACCGTCGCGAAGCGGCTCGGCCTGGCCCGCCAGTGGCTGCACGCGGTCCGGCTGGGCTTCGAGCACCCGGCGGACGGGCAGTGGGTGGAGTTCGAGAGCACCTACCCGGCCGACCTCCAGCACGCCCTCGACGTGATCCGCGCCGAGAGCGAGTGACCTCGCCGGTCGAGGTCCGGGTCGCCGTCTCGCAGGAGGACCTGAAGGCCTGCTTCGCGGTGCGGTCCGAGGTCTTCGTGGCCGAGCAGTCGGTGCCGGAGTCGATCGAGTACGACGCGTACGACGCGGGCGCGGTGCACGTCCTGGCCGTGGACGCCGACGGGACCCCCCTGGGCACGGGCCGCCTGCTGCACGGGCCGGCGGCCCTCGGCGCGACGGGCGTCCCGGCGGCCGGCGTGCTGGGCCGGCTGGCCGTCGCCCGGTCCGCGCGCGGACTGGGTGTGGGGAGGCTGCTGGTCCGAGCGATCGAGGCGGAGGCCGCCCGGCTGGGGCTGACCTCGGTCGACCTCGGCGCGCAGACACATGCGCTGGGCTTCTACGAGCGGCTCGGGTATGTGGCCCACGGCCCGGAGTTCCAGGACGCGGGCATCCCCCACCGCGCGATGCGCCGCCCCCTCCCGTAGCCCTGCGGCCCGCCCGCCGGGACTCCGTGTCCGCGCCTCGAACGCCGGCGGGGCTGGATGTGGCTGAGCTGCACGGGACGTTCCGCCCGGGGCCGGCTGCCACGCTGCGGCAGTTGCGGCCCCTGCGGCGTTCGAACGAGGAGCGGGTTCGGCGGCCGGAGCCCCGGCTTCTCGGCCCCGCCGGCGGTGGCGGCGAGCGGGTCGGCCGGGGCGGAGCCTCGCGGGGGTCGACACGCGGGGCCGGCGCAGTCACCGCCCGGGCCCAGCGCGGCGGCCTGGCAGGGTGGGGGAGTGGATCAGCTCGCTCTGCTCTTCGTGCTCCTCCTCGGGGCCGTGGTCATGGTGCCGCTCGGGGACCGGCTGGGGCTGCCCGCGCCGGTCCTGATGACCCTCGGCGGGGTGGTCCTCGCCCTGGTGCCGGCCGTGCCGGAGGTCGAGGTCCCGCCCGAGTTCATCCTGCCGCTGGTGCTGCCGCCGCTGCTGTACGCCTCCGTGCAGCGGACCTCGTGGCGGCAGTTCGCCGCGAACGTGCGGCCGATCCTGCTGCTGGCCGTGGCCCTGGTGTTCGTCACGACCGCAGCCGTGGCCGCCGTCGCCTATTCCGTGGTGCCCGCGCTGCCGCTCGCCGCCGCCGTCGCGCTCGGCGCGCTCGTGGCCCCGCCCGACCCGGTCGCCGCCACCGCCGTCGCCGGATCGCTCGGGCTGCCGCGCCGCATGGTGTCGATTCTGGAGGGCGAGGGGCTCTTCAACGACGTGACGGCCATCGTGCTCTACCACGTGGCGATCGCCGCCGCCGTCAGCGGCAGCTTCTCCTGGCCCGACGCGCTCGGCGAGTTCGTGCTGTCCGCCGTCGTCGCCGTGGTCGTCGGCCTGGCCCTCGGCTGGACCACCCACCGGCTGATGGGCCGGCTCGGTGACGCCACTCTCCAGATCGGCCTGACGTTGCTGGTGCCGTTCGTGTCGTACGTGGTCGCCGAGGAACTCCACGGGTCCGGGGTGCTGGCCGTGCTGACGACGGCCCTGTTCCTCGCCGAGTACGCCTCCGACGCCGACGACGTGCTGGGACGCCTGGCCGGGCACACCTTCTGGGAGGTCGTGGACACGCTGGTCACCGGCGTGGCCTTCGGTCTGATCGGGCTGGAGCTCCACAACGTCTTCGGGACGGCCCAGGACCGCGCATGGCAGATGGCCGGCTGGGCGGCGGTCGTCGTCGCGGTGGTGGTCGGCGTACGGCTGGCGTGGCTGCTGCCGGCCGGGTGGCTCGCCAAGAAACTGCACCAGCGGCGCGATTACGACGAGGAGATCCCGCTCAGCTGGCGGGAGAGCGTCGTGATGTGGTGGGCGGGGATGCGCGGGGTGGCCTCGGTGGCCCTGGCCCTGGCCGTTCCCCTGAAGACGGACTCCGGCGAGCCCTTCCCGGCGCGGGACGAGATCATCTTCATCGCGTTCGCGGTGATCATGGTGACCCTGGTGTGCCAGGGGCTGACCCTGCCGTGGCTGGTGCGGCGCCTGGGCGTGGAGGAGGACACCGACGCCAGGCGGGACGCCGAGCGGCAGCTGGCGATCCGCGCCGCCAAGGCCGCGAAGCGGCGGCTGAAGGAGATCGAGGAGGCCGAGGAGCTGCCGGAGGACCTGATCGAGCAGCTGAGCCGGCGCGCGTACGACGTGGGGGCCAGGATCAGCCCGGACATGGTCGACGAGGAACGGCGCGAGGCGTACGCGCAGCGCGTGCAGCGGCTCCGCGACGTCCAGCGGATCCAGCGGGAGATGATGTCGGCCGCCCGCCACGAGGTGCTGGCCGCCCGCAGCGAACCCGGCTCCGATCCGGAGGTCGTCGACCGGGTGCTGCGGCACCTCGACGTACGCAGCCTGCGCGCGCCCTAAGTCGTGTCGTCAAAGTTCCGCCTGGGCGGCGCCACTTTGACGAGACTCCCTGGGTGTGATCGACCACGAGCGTTGTCGGGTGCGGGCGGCTGCCGACGCTATTTCGCGGACACTCCCGGGCGGGCCCCCGTCACCAGGCGTTCGAGGCCCCGCAGGAAGCGGACGTACGGGGACCAGCGGGCCCGGTGGGCGATCGTGCCCGTGCAGGCCAGTTCGGCGCGGTCCAGGCAGTCCTCCAGCACGGCGTCGTGCGCCGGGCGGTAGGCCAGCGGCCAGGTGACGCGGCTGACGCCGCTGACGGTCATCGCGAGGGTGTGCCGCAGCACGGTCCGCTCCGCGTCGGCGGGCAGTGCGGTGAACTCGTGGAAGCCGTGGAACCCGCGGGGCCCGGTGAAGGCGAAGCGCACCCAGGTCCCCGGCACGTACGCGGCCACCGTGTAGCGCACCGGCCCGTGGCCGCCCGCCGCCCCGACGGCCAGGGGGCGGTCGAGCTCCATCTCCTCCCACAGGCGGGCCGGCCACAGCCGGTCGTCCTCACCGCCGGCCAAGGTGTCGATGAGTGCGCCGACCTCCCCCTGCCCGGCCGTCAGCAGGCGTTCGTGCACGTTGAAGACGCCCATGGGTCCTCCCCTCCAGATTATTAGAGATGGGTCTCTAATAATCTGGAGGGTACTCTCTGATTCATGGCGAGACCACCCCGCTTCGACATCGACCAGATCCTCGACGCCGCCGTGCGGCTGGCCGCCTCGGCCGGACCGGGCGGTGTGACCATGTCCGCCGTCGCCCAGGCGATCGGCGCGCCGAGCGGTTCCATGTACCACCGCTTCGCCGGGCGCACCGCCCTGCTCGCCGAGGTGTGGCTGCGGACCGTCGAGCGGTTCCAGGAGGGCTACCTCGCCGGCCTCCACGGCGAGGCCGATCCGCTCACGGCCGCCCGCGGGGCCGCCCGCCACGTCGTTTCCTGGAGCCGAGCCCAGCCCGAGGAGGCAGCGCTCCTCCTCTACGGCGCGGCGGAGTTCGGCCGCGCCGACTGGTCCGAGGAGCACACCCGGCGCGCCGACTCCGGCAACGAGCGCGTCTACGCCGCCATCGGCGAACTCGCCGCGGCCCTCGGGGCCGCGGACGACCGGGGCCGGGACCGGATCACCCTGGCCCTGATCGACCTGCCCCTCTCGGTCGTCCGCCGGCACCTGCGCGCCGGAGCGCCACTGCCGCCGCACGCCGAGGACCTCGCCGAGGAGTGCGCGGCGGCGCTGCTGGCCTAGGGAGTGTCCGGGGCGGGGGGTGCCTGGGCGATGGCGATGCGGGGGAGTGCGTAGGGGTGGTGGTCGGCCAGCCACGTGATCAGCCGCTCGCGGACCGCGCAGCGCAGCGTCCAGAGGTCGTCGGCGTCCTTGGCCGTGACCACCCCGCGGATCTGGACCGTGTGCGGTGTGGTGTCCGTCACGGCCAGGCCGCCGCCGCGTCCGTCCCATTCGGGGAGTTCCTCCAGGATCTGCTGGAACCGCTCCCGCATCAGGCCCACGGGGGCGCTGTGGTCCAGGTGCCAGAAGACCGTGCCGGTCATCTGCGCGCCGCCGCGCGACCAGTTCTCGTACGGCTTGCTCGTGAAATACGACACAGGCATCGTGATGCGGCGCTCGTCCCAGGTGCGGACGGTCAGGAAGGTCAGGGTGATCTCCTCGACGCGGCCCCACTCCTTGTCGACCACCACGGTGTCGCCGATGCGGACGGTGTCGCCGAAGGCGATCTGCAGGCCGGCGAAGAGGTTGCCCAGCGAGGACTGCGCGGCGATGCCCACGACGATGCCGAGGACTCCCGCCGAGGCCAGCACCGAGGCGCCGACCGCACGCATCGGCGGGAAGGTCAGCAGCATCGCCGCCGCGGCGACCACGACCACCACCGCGGCGACCACCCGCTGGATCAGCGTGACCTGGGTGCGCACCCGGCGGACCCGGGCCTCGTCCTCGGTCACCGCCGCGTAGCGCGCGTACGTGGAGTCGACGGCGGCCGTCGCGATGCGTACCGCCAGCCAGGCCGCCGAGGCGATGAGCACCAGGGTGAGGAAGCGGCCGACGCCGACGGGATGGTCGGGCAGGACGCCCGCCCAGCGGTAGGAGCCCCGCAGCAGGGTGGCGCAGAGCACCACCTGGAAGGGGAGCCGGCAACGGCGCAGCAGTCCCCACAGGGGGGTCTCGGGGTGCCGGGCGTCGGCCCGGCACAGCAGCAGGTCGAGCAGCCGGCCCGCGATCAGGGTGGCGACCAGCGAGCCGCCGATGACCGTCATGGGGCGCAGGAAGTTCTCGGTCTCCATGGGGATGAAACGTAGCGGGAGCCGTGGCGTGGCAGGGCCTGGGACGGCTGGCACGATGGAGGCATGAACATCATGCTTTTCCATTCGACGTACGGGCTGCGGCCCGCCGTGCACGCGGCGGCCGACCGGCTGCGCGCGGCCGGTCACCAGGTCCGGGTACCGGACCTGTTCGAGGGGCGCACCTTCGAGACCGTCGAGGAGGGCATGGCCCACCGGGACGGGATCGGCCGTGACGAGCTGCTGAAGCGGGCGGTGCTGGCCTCGGCCCCGCACTCCGACCAGGGACTGGTCTACGCGGGCTTCTCCTTCGGCGGTTCCCTCGCCCAGCACTTGGCGCTGGCCGACGAGAAGGCGCGCGGGCTGCTCCTGCTGCACGGGACGGCGGACCTGGAGGACAGCGCCTCGGTGGACGAACTCCCGGTGCAGCTGCACATTGCGGACCCGGACCCCTTCGAGCCGCACGACTGGCTGACGGCCTGGTACCTGCGGATGCAGCGGGCAGGGGCGGACGTCGAGGTCCACAGCTACCCGGGCGCCGGGCACCTGTTCACCGACCCGGGCCTCGACGACTACGACGCCGAGGCGGCGGAGCAGACGTGGAAGACGGCGATCGGCTTCCTCGACAGCCTGTAGCCGCGCCCGGCATGGGGGAGGGCCCGGCCCGGCGGATGCCGGACCGGGCCCTCCCCGTCGCTGGGGTCAGCCCGCGCGGTAGGCGGTCCAGTTGCTGCTCATGCGGGCCACCTGGCCGGCGCTGAACTGGTACATGCAGGAGTCGTACGTGTAGTCCATGAAGTTGCGGATCGGGTCCGCGCCGGGCTTGCTGGCGCAGCTGTCGCGCCCGGTCGGGCACTCGTACGCGGCGCTCTTCTCGGCCGGGGTGTCGGAGACGTAGTCGCCGTTGCCGTTACAGCCGCCCTGGAAGGTGTGGTACAGCCCGAGCCAGTGGCCGACTTCGTGGGTGGCGGTGTCGCCCTCGTTGTAGTTGGCGGAGGAACCGCCGGGCAGCGAGGTGTCGAGCACGACCACGCCGTCCATCTTGGGGCTGGAGGCGTAGGAGGTCGGGAAGGTGGCCCAGCCGAGCAGGCCGCCGGAGAGCTTGGCGGTGTAGAAGTTGAGCGCGCCCGGGCCGCCCTGGCGCAGGGTGTTCTTCATGTCCTTCTCGGCCTGGGAGCCGGAGGCCAGGTTGTACCAGGACGCGTTGTCCGTGTAGTCGGTCGACGCCAGGGTGAACTGGAAGTTCGTGTTGACGTTGCCGGTGCCCTGGCCGCCGTAGGCGGCGTTGAGGACCGCGAGCTGCTTGCTCACGTCGGTGGCCGTGAGCTTGCCGGCCGCGCCGGAGTGCACGACGTGGAAGTACACGGGGATGTTCACGACGGCCTCGGCGGCGGCGAGGCTGCGCTGGGGCTGGTTCTTGAGGGCCTTGTCCAGCTTCGACTTGAGGTCGGCGTCCATGGCCTTGGCCTGCGCGTCGGTGAGCTCGTTCGGCTCGTCCGCGTGCTCGTCGTGGGTGCGGGTCACGCGGGCGTTGGCGGGTGCGTTGGCCTGGTCGGCGCACACCTCGGCGGGGGTCTTGGCGGCCGCGAGCGTGGTGGGGGCGGCAAGCGGGGTGAAAGCCAGGGTTCCGGCCAGAACCGCCGTGCCCATCAGGCGGCGGCGGAGAAGGGGGGATATGCGGGCGTTCGCGCGCACGTGTGCTCCTCGCGGGTGGGGGGTGGTGGGGGGTGGTGGCCTGAAGGATCTTCTTCAGCTGGCGCGAAGCTTATGTGTGCATGACATATTCAGGTCAAGTGTCTTGCGTAAAAGATTTGTTGCTTCGAACGCACAAGGGGCGTCTGGTATGTACCAGGCGCCCCTTGCGGCAGAAGATTTGACGGTCAATCAGGCGATCAGCGAACGGGCTGGTAGGCGCGCTCTACCTTCTGGGTCCCGTTCAGGGTCCGGTAGGAGCGGGACCATTCGGACGTGGCGCCGGGCCGGCGCTTGTCGGACACCACGTAGTAGTCCATCTGCGAGCGCTCCGGCGTCACGTCCAGCACGCCGTAGCCGTGCGCGTCCATGTCGAGCCACTTCACGTGCCAGTTGGCGGCCTTGATGGCGGATTCGGCCACCAGTGAGACCGTGTCCGGCAGCACGTGCAGTATGTCGTCGAGGTTGTCGGAGGTCACCGACGTGACGACGAACTCGGTCGCCGCCGTGCCCGAGCCCGGGTAGGTGGCCATGTTCACCGGGACCTCGTTCGCCCAGGCCATGTGGATGTCGCCGGTCAGGAACACCGTGTTCTTGACGTTCCGGGCCTTCAGGTGGCCCAGCAGCTCCTTGCGGTCGTCCGTGTACCCGTCCCACTGGTCCACGTTGATCGCGATGCCGCCCTCGGGCAGGCCGAGCAGCTTGGCGAGCGGTGCCAGCAGGTGGGCGGGCAGCGAGCCGAAGGCCACCGGCGAGATCATCACCGAGGTGCCGACCAACTTCCAGGTCGCGTCGGAGCCCGCCAGGCCCGACTTGAGCCAGTCCAGCTGGGCGCGCCCGGTGATGCTGCGCTCCGGGTCGTCCACCGCGCCGCTGCCGACCTCGGCCTGCTGCGAGCGGAAGGAGCGCAGGTCCAGCAGGTGGAGGTCGGCGAGGGTGCCGAACCGCAGTCTGCGGTAGACGGTCCCGGCGGTCGAGGTCCGTACCGGCATCCACTCGAAGTACGCCTGCTTGGCCGCCTCGGCGCGGGCCGCCCAGTCGCCCTCGGCGCCCGGGGTGTGGTTCTCGGCGCCGCCGGACCACATGTCGTTCGCGAACTCGTGGTCGTCCCAGATGGCTATGACGGGGTGCGCGTGGTGCAGGGCCTGGAGGTCGGCGTCCGTCTTGTACTTGCCGTGCCGGGCGCGGTAATCGGCCAGCGAGACGATCTCGTGCTTCGGCTCGTGCTGGCGGACCGTGTACTTCGCCTCCGGGTAGCCCCCGGACTGGTACTCGTAGATGTAGTCGCCCAGGTGCAGGACCGCGTGCAGATCCGTACGGGCGGCCAGGTGGCGGTAGGCCGAGAAGTAACCGGACTCCCAGTTGGCGCAGGAGACCACGCCGAAACGGACGCCCGGGGTGGTCACGTCGTGGCCGGGGGTGGTCAGCGTGCGTCCGACGGGGGAGACGGCCGAGCCGGCGGTGAACCGGTACCAGTACGGCGTCTGCGGCCGGAGTCCGCGCACGTCCACCTTGACCGTGTGGTCGGCGGCGGCGCTCGCGGTGACGGTTCCCCGGGCGACGACCCGGGAGAAGGCCTGGTCGGAGGCCACCTCCCAGCCCACCTGGACGGCCGGGCCGAGGCCGGAGCCGGGGACGGCCTCGGGGGTGGGGGTGAGGCGGGTCCACAACAGGACGCCGTCGGGCAGCGGATCACCCGAGGCGACGCCGTGCAGGAAGGCGGAGGCGGTGCCCGCCGCGTGGGCGGTTCCGGAGCCCAAGGAGGCGAGGGGGGCCAGCGTGGCCGTGGCCGCCGCGGCGAGAACGACCGTACGGCGCCGGGGCGTTGCCGCGGCCTGGGAAGGGGTGAGATGACTGGTCACGGCCGATCATATTACCGACGGGTACACCCCGTCGAACAGACGTAGGAACGCAACGGGCGGGCGAACTCTGGGAGTTCGCCCGCCCGTTGGTGCGGCCGGTCCGGAAGGCTATCTCCCGGAATGCCCGGATCAGCCCTGCAGGGCCTTGTCGATCGCCGCCGTGAACTGCTCCGCCGTCTGCGGGGTGTCGATCTTCTTGCCGTCCATCTTCAGGGTCGGCGTACCCTTCACACCGGACTTGTCGAAGGCCTTCGACATCTCCAGCGCCCACCGGTCGTACGTGCCGTCCTCGACGGCCTTCTTGAACTCGGCGTTGCCCTTGAGCGCCGGGACGGTGTCCGCGACCTTCAGCAGGTAGTCGTCCTTGGCGAAGCTGTCGACGGTCTCCTCGGGGTGCTGCTCCTTGGAGTACAGCGCCCCCTTGTACTGCAGGAAGGCCTCCGGGCTGACGTTCAGCGCCGCGCCCAGCGCGCTCAGCGCGTTCTTGGAGCCCTCGCCCTTGACCGCGTTGTCGATGAAGGTGGCACCGACGTACTGGAGCTTGTACTTGCCCGCGTCGACGTCCTTCTTGATCTGCTCGCCGGCCGCCTGCTCGAAGGCGGCGCAGGCCGGGCAGCGCGAGTCCTCGTACAGCTCCAGGGTCTTCTTCGCGTCGGCCTTGCCGACGACGACCGTGGTGCCGTCCTCGCCCTCGGTGTTCTTCGGCTTGACCAGCTCGGCCTTGGCGGCCTTCTCCCAGTAGTCGGGCTCATTGGCCTTCATGACCCCGTAGGCGATGCCGCCGGCCAGCCCCAGGGCGGCGACGACACCGACGCCCACTATGAGCTGCCGGCGGATCTTGTCCCTCTTGGCCTGGGCCTCGCGCTCGGCGCGCAACCGCTCGCGGGCCGCCGCCTTGTTCGCCTGGCTGTTGCGTGAACTCATGGTGATCTCCGTGGGACGTGATGTGTGAAGACGTGTGGAGGGGACTGCCGAACGTGCGTCAGGCGCGCGCGAGCGCACCGGGCACGGGGGGTCCTCGCCGTCCCACGGAGTGTGCGGGGAAGCGCGTAGGGGCGCCGGCACCCGCCGGGACCGGCCGAAGCGCCCGCCGCGCCGGGCCGCAGGCCACCGCGACGGCGGCCGCCGCCAGCCGCAGCGGCCGGAACGCGAAGGCCGCCACCGCCCGCACCAGCCGGCCCAGCGCGCGCTCCCCGTGGCGCAGCCAGGCGGCGGCGAGCAGTCCCACCGAGACGTGTGCGCCGAGCAGCAGCCACGGGGTGTAGGGCCCCGGAGAGGCCAGCAGCGCGGCGGCGTCGGCGGCGGGCCCGGCCACCTCGGTCAGCGGCCCGCCCACCGGGGCGCCCCCGCACAGCTCCTCCAGGCCCATGGCGCGCAGCGGCCCCGAGACGGGGCCGCCGGCCGGGCCGTAGCAGAGGTGCTGGCCGGTGGTGAAGACGGTGTCGGCCGCCAGCTCCAGCGGTACGAGGAGCCCCGCGATGGGGCCGAAGCCCCGCTCGCGGCCCGCGAGGGCGTAGGCGATCACGAACACGCCCGCGAAGGCCCCGCCCACCAGCACGGGCGGCAGCGGGACCTGTGACATCAGGACGTGCGAGCCGGACGAGAGCAGCACGACGAGCGCGCTGAACAGCGCGGCCCGCAGCCCCCTGAGTCCCGTCCCGGAAAAGTCCATCCTCGCGAGTGTGCCACGTGTTCCTGTGGGAGCCGGTTAGGGGCGTCCCGCCGATCGTGCCGGGCTCGGCCTGATCGACAAGGCACCCCTAGGGGGTGAGGCGCCCGTTGCGGAACAGGTCCACGAAGATCTGGTGGTCGGCGCGCGCCCGGGCCCCGTAGGCGTGCGAGAAGTCCACGAGCAGCTCCGCGAAGCCCTCCTCGTCCGCCGCGATGGCCGCGTCGATGGCCCGCTCGGTGGAGAACGGCACCAGGGACTGCCCGCTCTCCGCCTCGTCGGCCGACGCGTGCATGGTCGCCGTGGCCCGGCCGAGGTCCGCGACGACCGCCGCGATCTCCTCCGGGTCGTCGAGGTCCGACCAGTCCAGGTCCACCGCGTAGGGGGAGACCTCCGCGACGAGCTGGCCCGCCCCGTCCAGCTCGGTCCAGCCCAGCCACGGGTCGGCGTGGGCCTGGAGCGCCCGCTGCGAGATCACCGTGCGGTGCCCCTCGTGCCGGAAGTAGTCCCGCACCGCCCGGTCGGTGATATGCCGGGACACCGCCGGGGTCTGCGCCTGCTTGAGGTAGATCACGACGTCGTTCTCCAGGGCGTCGCTGTGCCCCTCCAGCAGGATGTTGTAGGAGGGCAGGCCCGCGGAGCCGATGCCGACGCCCCGGCGGCCCACCACGTCCTTGACCCGGTAGGAGTCGGGCCGCACCAGCGACTCGTCGGGGAGCGTCTCCAGATACCCGTCGAAGGCGGCCAGCACCTTGTAGCGGGTCGCGGCGTCCAGCTCGACGGATCCGCCGCCGGACGTGAAGCGGCGCTCGTAGTCCCGTATCTCCGTCATCGAGTCCAGCAGCGAGAAGCGCGTGCGGGAGCGGGCCGAGCGCAGGGCGCCCAGCAGCGGGCCCTCGGCGGTGTCCAGGGTGAAAGAGGGCACCTCTTCGTTCTTGGCGCCCGCGGCCAGCCGGTGGATCCGCTCCCGGTAGGCGCCCGCGTAGGTCCGCACCAGCTCGCTTATCTGGTCGTCGCTGAGCGCCTTGGTGTAGCCGATCAGCGCGACGGAGGCGGCGAAGCGCTTGAGGTCCCAGGTGAAGGGGCCGACATAGGCCTCGTCGAAGTCGTTGACGTTGAAGATCAGCCGGCCGTTGGAGTCCATGTACGTGCCGAAGTTCTCGGCGTGCAGATCGCCGTGGATCCACACCCGGCCCGTCCGCTCGTCCAAGTACGGGCCGCCGTGCCGGTCCCGCTCCAGGTCGGAGTAGAAGAGGCAGGCCGTGCCGCGGTAGAAGGCGAAGGCCGAGGCCGCCATCTTGCGGAACTTGACCTGGAAGGCAGCGGGGTCGGCGGCGAGCAGTTCACCGAATGCGGTGTCGAACACGTCGAGGATCTCTTCGGCGCGCTGCTCGTCGGTCGTCTCGGGGACCGCCATGGCGGGTTCCTCCTGGTGCACGGGTTGTACGGGCTCTGCCGGACTGGACGCCGGACCTGCGCCCCTGGTTCTGCAACGCCCGACCGTACCGCCGCGTGCCCCGGATCTGTCACCCGTGGGACGTAGGATTCAAAGCTGCCCCCCTCCCCCCGCCGCCAGGAGACCAGCGCCGTGACCAAGACGCCGTTCACGCACCTGCACGTCCACACCCAGTACTCGCTGCTGGACGGTGCCGCACGGCTGAAGGACATGTTCAACGCGTGCAACGAGATGGGCATGACGCATATCGCCATGTCCGACCACGGCAACCTGCACGGGGCCTACGACTTCTTCCACTCCGCGCAGAAGGCCGGGATCACGCCGATCATCGGCATCGAGGCGTACGTCGCCCCCGAGTCCCGGCGCAACAAGCGCCGCATCCAGTGGGGCCAGCCCCACCAGAAGCGCGACGACGTCTCCGGCTCCGGCGGTTACACCCACAAGACGATCTGGGCGGCGAACGCCACCGGCCTGCACAACCTCTTCCGGCTGTCCTCCGACGCCTACGCCGAGGGCTGGCTCACGAAGTGGCCGCGCATGGACAAGGAGACCATCAGCAAGTGGTCCGAGGGCCTGATCGCCTCCACCGGCTGCCCCTCCGGTGAGCTGCAGACCCGGCTGCGCCTCGGCCAGTTCGACGAGGCCCTGAAGTCGGCCTCCGAATACCAGGACATCTTCGGCAAGGACCGCTACTTCCTGGAGCTGATGGACCACGGCATCGAGATCGAGCGCCGGGTCCGCGACGGACTGCTGGAGATCGGCAAGAAGCTCGGCATCCCGCCGCTGGTGACGAACGACTCGCACTACACCTACGCCAGCGAGGCCGCCGCCCACGACGCCCTGCTGTGCATCCAGACCGGCAAGAACCTCTCGGACCCCGACCGCTTCCGCTTCGACGGCTCCGGCTACTACCTGAAGTCGACCGACGAGATGTACGCCATCGACTCCTCGGACGCCTGGCAGGAGGGCTGCGCCAACACCAAGCTGGTCGCGGACCAGGTCGACACCGAGGGCATGTTCAAATTCCGGAACCTGATGCCGAAGTTCGACATCCCGGACGGCTACACCGAGGTCACCTGGTTCCGCGAGGAGACCATGCGCGGCATGCACCGCCGCTTCCCCGGGGGCATCCCCGAGGACCGCATGAAGCAGGTCGAGTACGAGATGGACACGATCATCTCGATGGGCTTCCCGGGCTACTTCCTCGTGGTCGCCGACTTCATCATGTGGGCCAAGAACCAGGGCATCGCGGTCGGCCCCGGCCGAGGCTCCGCGGCCGGCTCGATCGTCGCCTACGCCATGGGCATCACCGACCTCGACCCGATCCCGCACGGCCTGATCTTCGAGCGCTTCCTCAACCCCGAGCGCGTCTCCATGCCCGACGTCGACATCGACTTCGACGAGCGCAGGCGCGTCGAGGTGATCCGGTACGTCACGGAGAAGTACGGCCAGGACAAGGTCGCCATGATCGGCACCTACGGCACCATCAAGGCCAAGAACGCGATCAAGGACTCCGCGCGCGTCCTGGGCTACCCGTACGCCATGGGCGACCGCCTCACCAAGGCCATGCCCGCCGACGTCCTCGGCAAGGGCATTCCGCTCTCCGGCATCCTCGACCCCTCGCACCCCCGCTACAGCGAGGCCGGCGAGATCCGCAGCATGTACGAGAACGAGCCCGACGTGAAGAAGGTCATCGACACCGCCCGCGGTGTGGAGGGCCTCGTCCGCCAGATGGGCGTCCACGCCGCAGGCGTGATCATGTCCAGCGAGACGATCACCGACCACGTGCCCGTCTGGGTGCGGCACACCGACGGCGTCACCATCACCCAGTGGGACTACCCGAGCTGCGAGTCGCTCGGCCTGCTGAAGATGGACTTCCTCGGCCTGCGCAACCTCACGATCATGGACGACGCCGTCAAGATGGTGAAGGCCAACAAGGGGATCGACATCGACCTCCTGGCCCTCCCGCTCGACGACCCCAAGACCTTCGAGCTGCTCGGCCGCGGTGACACCCTCGGCGTCTTCCAGTTCGACGGCGGGCCCATGCGCTCCCTGCTGCGCCTGATGAAGCCCGACAACTTCGAAGACATCTCCGCCGTGTCGGCCCTGTACCGCCCGGGCCCGATGGGCATGAACTCGCACACCAACTACGCCCTGCGCAAGAACAAGCAGCAGGAGATCACCCCGATCCACCCCGAGCTGGAGAAGCCGCTCGAAGAGGTGCTCGCGGTCACCTACGGACTGATCGTCTACCAGGAGCAGGTCCAGAAGGCCGCCCAGATCATCGCCGGCTACTCGCTCGGCGAGGCCGACATCCTGCGCCGCGTCATGGGCAAGAAGAAGCCCGAGGAGCTGGCGAAGAACTTCACGATCTTCCAGGAAGGCGCCCGCAAGAACGGCTACAGCGACGAGGCCATCCAGAAGCTCTGGGACGTCCTGGTCCCCTTCGCCGGCTACGCCTTCAACAAGGCCCACTCGGCCGCCTACGGCCTGGTCTCCTACTGGACCGCCTACCTCAAGGCGAACTACCCCGCCGAGTACATGGCGGGTCTGCTCACCTCGGTCAAGGACGACAAGGACAAGTCCGCGATCTACCTGAACGAGTGCCGCCGCATGGGCATCAAGGTGCTCCCGCCGAACGTCAACGAGTCCGAGTCGAACTTCGCCGCCCAGGGCGACGACGTGATCCTCTTCGGCCTCACGGCCGTCCGCAACGTCGGCCAGAACGTCGTCGACTCGATCATCAAGACCAGGAAGGCCAAGGGGAAGTACTCCTCCTTCCCCGACTTCCTGGACAAGGTCGAGGCCGTCGTCTGCAACAAGCGGACCATCGAGTCACTGATCAAGGCCGGTGCCTACGACGAGATGGGCCACACCCGCAAGGGCCTGGTCGCCCACCACGAGTCGATGATCGACAACGTGGTCGCCGTCAAGCGCAAGGAGGCCGAGGGACAGTTCGACCTCTTCGGCGGAATGGGTGACGAGGCCGCCGGCGACGAGCCCGGCTTCGGTCTCGACGTGGAGTTCTCCGACGTCGAGTGGGAGAAGTCCTACCTGCTCGCCCAGGAGCGCGAGATGCTCGGCCTCTACGTCTCCGACCACCCGCTCTTCGGCCTGGAGCACGTCCTCTCCGACAAGACCGACGCCGGCATCTCCCAGCTGACCGGCGGCGAGCACTCCGACGGCGCCGTCGTCACCATCGGCGGCATCATCTCCGGCCTCCAGCGCAAGATGACCAAGCAGGGCAACGCCTGGGCCATCGCCACCGTCGAGGACCTGGCCGGCTCCATCGAGTGCATGTTCTTCCCCGCGACCTACCAGCTCGTCTCCACCCAGCTGGTCGAGGACACCGTCGTCTTCGTCAAGGGCCGCCTCGACAAGCGCGAGGACGTCCCCCGCCTGGTCGCCATGGAGATGATGGTTCCCGACCTCTCCTCCGCCGGCACCAACGCCCCCGTGGTCCTCACCATCCCCACGGTCAAGGTCACACCCCCGATGGTGACCCGTCTGGGGGAGATCCTGCGCCACCACAAGGGCAACACCGAGGTGCGGATCAAGCTCCAGGGACCGCGGACCACCACCGTGCTGCGCCTCGACCGGCACCGGGTACAGCCCGACCCGGCCCTCTTCGGAGACCTCAAGGTCCTGCTCGGACCGTCCTGCCTGGCCGGATGACGGCGGCCGCCACACGCACGACGAGGGCCTGCCCGGTACTGCCGGGCAGGCCCTTGGCGCTTCGGGGCGTCACAGACCGACGCGGAGGACGTCAGCCCGGTACGTCAGTTGTGGCCGAACTTCTTCTGCTTGCTCTTGTGGGCCAGGTCCATGGGACTCGGCGCCTGGGACGCCGGCTCGTGGGACGAATCCGACGAGCGCGACATGTCCTGTCCGGACGAACGGGTCTGCTGCTTCGCCGGCTGCTTCTGGTTCTTGTTCTTGGCCATGGGGGAGCCTCCGTGAGGGTCTAGGGGCCAGGACCGCCTTCACACTCACACAGCCCCAGAAACCGCGCATTTTGGATCATTACTGCGTGTAGCCGAGGGTCGCTGCCCGCTGCCGCGTGAGATCCGCCACGCCGATGATCGAGTTCCGGCCTTCAACACCCTTGGGGTCGGGCAGACTCGGGGAACCCCGGAAAACGACATGGGGACCCCAGGGAAGAGGGTGGAACGCGTGGACCGCTGCGTCGTCCTGGTGGACGCCGGCTACCTGCTGGGCGCCGCCGCCAGCCTTCTCGCCGGGGAGCCCTCCCGCTCCCGGATCACCGTCGACCATGCCGCCCTCATCCAGGGCCTGCGCGAACGGGCCGAAGCCGACACCGAGCAGCCCCTGCTGCGCATCTACTGGTTCGACGGCGCACCCGACCGGGTGCCTCAGCCCGAACACCGCAGGCTGCGCGTCATGCCCCGGGTCACCGTCCGCCTCGGCGCCCTGACCCGCAGCGACGGCCGCTGGGCCCAGAAGGGCGTCGACGCCGCCATGCACGCCGAACTCACCGAGCTCGCCCGCAACCGCGCCTGCTCCGACGTGGTCCTCGTGACCGGCGACGGCGACCTGCTGCCCGGCCTGATGTCCGCCAAGGAGCACGGCGTCGCCGTCCACCTGTGGGCCGTCCAGGCCGCCGACGGCGACTACAACCAGTCCGAGGACCTCGTCGCCGAAGCCGACGAACGCCGCGTCCTCGACCGCGCCTGGATCACCCGGGCCGTCCGCGCCAAGGACCTGGCCGGACTGTGCTCCCCGCCGGCCGTGCCCCGCCCCGACATCGCCGCCATCCTCTCGGCGCCGCTGCCCGAGGCCGCACTCGCCGAGGCCGCCCGCAACGGCGCCGCCGCCCGCGCGGACGACGACCGGGAGGGAGTCCCCGTACCGGCGCCCACCACCCCCGGCGGCAAGACCGTCCCCACGCCCAAGGACCTCGCCGGATCACTGCGCTCCCCCGGCGCGCACGGCGGCCCGCAAGCCGCCGCGAGCAGCACGGCCGCCCCGGCCAGCGCCCTGCGCTGGTCCTCCGACAAGGGCTGGATCGACCGCGCCGGACCCCTCGGGGAACCCGCCGAGACCGCCTCCCTGCCCACCCTCGCCCAGCTCACCAGCGCCGAACAGCGCTGGGCGGACCGCGAGGAGGACATCACCACCGTCGGCGGCGACCCGTTCGAGGTGGGACAGGTGTTCGCCCGGCGGTGGATGGAGCGCCTCCCGGAAACCGTGCACCTGCAGAAACTGGCCACCATGTACCCGCGCATCCCGCACCGGATCGACGGCGAGCTGCTGCGCTACGCCGCCCGCTTCGGCCTGCTCGCGCACAAGGACGACCAGATCGACGAGCACGACCGCTACGCCATCCGCGCCGGGTTCTGGAGGGAGATCGACGTCCGCGCCGCCGCCGAGCACGTCGCGGCGGTACCGGCCGCCGCGCCCGGAACCGCACCCGCCGACCTGCCCGCCCCGCAGACCCCGGCGGCCGAGTAGGGGCGGGAACCCCGTAGGCTGCTCCCTCGTGAGTACGGGCACAGCACAGGCGCAGGACAGCACGGCGGCGGCCGCGGGAGCGGCGCCCGACGTGGTCTGCGCGGTGCGTGACCTGGTCAAGACGTATCCCGCGGTACGCGGGCGGCGCGGAGCCCCCGCCCTGCCCCAGACCCGCGCCAACGACGGCGTCACCCTCGACGTCCGGCGCGGCGAGGTCTTCGGGCTGCTCGGCCCCAACGGCGCCGGCAAGTCCACCCTGGTCCGCCAGCTCACCGGCCTGATGCGGCCCGACTCGGGCACCGTGACCCTCCTCGGCCACGACCTCGTACGCCACCCCGGACGGGCCTCCCGGCTGCTCGCCTACCTCGGGCAGGAGTCCACCGCCCTGGACGAGCTCACGGTGGCACTGGCCGCCGAGACCACCGGACGGCTGCGCGGACTCGACCTCCGCGCGGCCCGGGCCGCGCGCGACGCCGTACTGGAGGAACTCGGGCTGACCCCGATCGCCGAGCGGCCCCTGAAGAAGCTCTCCGGCGGCCAGCGGCGCCTGGCCTGCCTGGCCGCCGCACTGGTGGGGGAGCGGCCCGTACTGGTCCTCGACGAGCCCACCACCGGCATGGACCCCGTGGCCCGGCGGGCCGTGTGGGCGGCCGTGGACCGGCGCCGCGCACAGCAGGGTGCGACCGTCCTGCTCGTCACCCACAACGTCATCGAGGCCGAGACCGTCCTCGACCGGGTCGCCGTCATCGACCAGGGCAAGGTCATCGCCTGCGACACGCCGGCCGCGCTGAAGGCGAAGGTCTCCGGCGAGGTCCGGCTGGAACTGGTGTGGCGCGAAAGCGCTCCGCTGGAGGTGCCGGAGGTCGCCCGGCTGCACGCCCGCGCCGTCGAGTCGGGTCGCCGCTGGGTGCTCCGGCTGGCGCCGGACGAGGCGCGGGCGGCGGTGGCCTCGGTCACCGGGGGCCCCGCCTTCGCCGCGCTCGACGACTTCACCCTGGCCACCCCCAGCCTCGAAGACGTGTACCTGGCCCTCGGCGGCAGGACGAAAGGGCTGGTGAAGTCGTGAGCGACCGCTCGACGGGGGCCGTCCGGGCCGCGCTCGCGCCCGACGCCGCGCCGACACCCGCGCCGGAGGTGGCACCGGCCGCTGACACCGAGGGCTGCGCACCGGCACCCCGGCCCGCGCCGCTGGCGCCCGGCGCGCGGTTCTTCCCCTCGCTGGCCGCCGTCTACCGGGCGCAGCTGTCGCGGGCGCGGGTGGCGCGGATACCGCTGCTGTTCGTGGCCACCTTCCAGTCCGTCGGGATCATGATCCTGATGCGGGGCGTCGTCGACGGGGGCTCGGAGGCCCGCGCCGTCGTCGCCGGCTCCTCGGTGCTCGTCGTCGCCTTCGTCGCGCTGAACCTGCTCGCCCAGTACTTCGGGCAGCTGCGGGCCGGCGGCGGACTCGATCACTACGCCACCCTGCCGGTGCCGCCCGCCTCGGTGGTGCTGGGCGCGGCCGCCGCGTACGCCTCCTTCACCCTGCCGGGGACACTGGTCACCGCGGTCTTCGGATGCCTGCTCTTCGGCCTGCCGATGGGGTGCCTGTGGATCCTGGCCGCCGTCGTGCCCCTGGCCGGGGCCGCGCTGGCCGGGCTCGGCGCGGCGCTGGGACTGCTGGCACCGCGGCAGGAGCTGGCCACCCTCGCCGGACAGCTCGGCATGTCGGCGGCCCTGCTGCTGGGGGTGCTGCCGCCCGAGCGGATGCCCGCCCTCATCGTGTGGGCGCGGGACCTGCTGCCCTCCACGTACGGCGTGGAGGCGTTCGCACGGACCTTCGAACCGGAGCCGGACTGGGCCGCCGTCGCCTTCGACCTCGGCGTGTGCGCGGCCGTCGGGGTCGCCTCCCTGGCCCTCGCGACCTGGGCATACCGCCGGGCATCG
Source organism: Streptomyces virginiae (assembly GCF_040638905.1). Taxonomy (GTDB): domain Bacteria; phylum Actinomycetota; class Actinomycetes; order Streptomycetales; family Streptomycetaceae; genus Streptomyces; species Streptomyces virginiae_B. The sequence goes on from NZ_JBEZYV010000052.1 coordinate 25,343, forward strand.
GTGCGCTGACGCGGTCCGCCGACGCCGGGGCCGGGGACACCTGGCACGATGTGGGGGTGACCGAAGCCGTGACCCCGCAGTCCTCTTTCGACCCGCCGCCGTCGCCGCCCGAGAAGCCGGGTGACAGCGCCGCGGCCATCACCCCGGCGGACATCCGCGACGGCGCCGTCGTGGCCCTGGTGGTCGGGGTGGCAGGGCTGCTCCTCGGAGTGCTGTGGATGTGGCTGGCGCCGCGCGTGCAGTACGTCTCCAACGGGGAGGCGGTGTTCCTGCGCAACAGTGAGAGCGAAGCGCGGATCGCCGCCGACGGGACCTTCTTCCTGCTGTCGGTGGGACTGGGCGTGCTCAGCGCCGTCGGCACGTTCCTGTGGCGCCGGGCCGGCGGTGTGCCGCTGGTGATCGGGCTCGCCGTCGGGTCCTGCTTCGCCGCGCTGGCGGGGTGGCGGTTCGGGCTGTGGCTCGGGTCGTCGGCGGATGTGGCAGCCGCTGCGGCCAAGGCCGGCAAGGGGGTGCCGTTCGACGGGCCGCTGGAGCTGCTGGCGCACGGGGCGCTGCTGGCCTGGCCGATGACCGCCGTGCTGCTGCACCTGGGATTCACCGCGCTGTGGACGCCGCGGGATCCGGAGCCGGACCCGCTGGCCGGGTGGAGCGGCTACTACCAGCCGGCGCCGCCCCCGCCGGCCGAGCGGTCGCTGCCGCCGACCGACACCGGTCCGACGGCGTCGGAAGCCCCGCGCGCCTGACCTTCCGGGGCGGTGGGCCGCTGGCGCTGCTGCTGCGCGGAGCCCGTCCCCGCCCCGCCCTTCCTCCGTTTCCCGGGACTCCGCCCCGGCCCCCGCCGGACCCTGCCCCGGACCCGCGCCTCAATTGCCGGCGGGGCTGGGTTGGCGGGGGCGGGAGGGCTACGGGCGGGCGATCGGGGCCAGGGTGGCTGACGTGAGGGTGGCCAGGTCCGACGGGGAGAGTTCGACCTCCAGGCCGCGGCGGCCCGCCGAGCAGCAGATCGTCGGGTGCGTCGTCGCGGACTCGTCGATCACCGTGCGCAGCCGTTTGCGCTGCCCCAGCGGGGAGATGCCGCCGCGGACGTAGCCCGTGGTGCGTTCCGCCAGGGCCGGATCGGCCATCGCCGCCCGCTTGCCGCCCACCGCCGTCGCCAGGGCCTTCAGGTCCAGCGACCCCGAGACCGGGACCACCGCCACCGTCAGGACGCCGTCCACGTCCGCCACGAGCGTCTTGAAGACCTGCGTCGGCGAGACGCCCATGGCCTCGGCCGCCTCCTCGCCGTACGAGGGGTGCGCCGGGTCGTGCTCGTACGCGTGCGTGGTGAAGGCGACCCCGGCCGCCGTCAGGGCGACGACGGCCGGGGTGCCGGCCGCCTGCTTCGTCTTCTTCGCCATCGGTCCCCCGTCGGTCGCGCTCGTCAGTTGCCGCTCGTCAGTTGGGGCTCGTCGGAGCGCGGGTCAGGTCCACCGCCGGCAGCGACGGCAGATGGCGGATCACCGCCGTCTCCGTACGCAGCAGCTTCAGCTCCTCCGCCAGCCGCGTCGCCGTGTCCGGCGCCTGCAGCAGCCGCTGCTTCGCCGGGATGTCCAGCACCGCCGCCGCGGCCACCAGGTAGGAGACCACCGACGGCTCGTCGGGGAGCTCCGCGCCCGTCAGGGACCGCTCGCGGGCCCCCGCCAGCCGCTTCTGGTAGTTGCGGAAAGCCCGCAGCACCCCCTCCGCGAGGACCCCGGCGCCGTCGCCCGCGTCCTCCGGGAGCTCCTCCAGCTCGGCCGTCAGGAAGGGCCCCGAGGAATCCACCGACAGCAGGCGGACCCGCGTCGTACCGGTCGCGAGGACCTCGAAGCTGCCGTCCTCCCGTTCCCGGATCGTCGCCGCCTCCGCGATGCAGCCCACCCGGTGGAACGCCTGGACGGGATCCGGGCCGAAGCCCGCCGCCGGGCCCCGCTCGGGCAGCGCCGTCGGGTCCGGCAGGCCCTGCGCGGTCGGGGCGACCTCCCGGCCGTCGCGGATCGCGACGACCGCGAAACGGCGCGGCTCGTCCTCACCCGTCTTCAGCAACTCGCGCATCATGGCGCGATAACGCTCCTCGAAGACGTTCAGCGGGAGCACGAGTCCCGGGAACAGCACCGAGTTCAGCGGGAAGAGGGGCAGGCGAACGGTGGTCACGACGCACAGGGTAATCGTCCCGAGACGCGCCCCGTCACCCCCGCCGCAGCAGCCGGGAGGCCCCCGCCGCCACCGTCGTGGCCAGGATCCAGCCCATGACGACGAGACCCGCCGCCCCCCACTGCCAGCCGCCGGCCAGTTTCCACTGCCCCTGCTGGCCGAGGTCGATCACCGGGAGCAGCAGATCCAGGGCGTACAGCGGGGCGCTCCACTCGGGATGCTCGTCCTGCTTGATCGCCGGCGGGTCGAGCTGGGAGAACAGCAGCGCCCCCGCCGCCCACAGCACCGCCATCCACAGCGCGGCACGGCCCGGCCGGTAGCCGTAGACCACCGTCCAGTCCTGCAGGTACCCCCACGCCTTCGGCCCCGGCGACAGCGTGGCCCGGCGCCGCCGCTGCTTGGCCAGCAGCACCTCGCGCGCGTCCGCGTCCTCGCCGCTGGCCCGCAGTACGGCCGCCAGCCGCTCGTAAGGCCCCGGCGAGTACTCGGGGGTGGCCGCCTCCAGCCAGGCCAGCCTGCGGGAGAGGGGGAAGTGGCCGCGCGGCGCGAGGTTCTCGTACTCGAAACCCTCGATGGACACCCCGCCCGGGCCCGGCCAGCTCGTGGAGGTGTCGACGAGTTTGACCACCTTGGCCCCGGACACCACCACCCTCCCGCGCTCCGGCCCCTCCCCGACGAAGCGGAACTCCGGGGTCTGGATCCGGCGCAGGGATATCTCCTGCTCGTCCGTGAGCTGGAACCGCGCGCCGTAGAAGTCGATGGCGTCCCCGAACCGGCCGTCGTCCAGCCGCAGCCCGCCCCGGCACTCGAACGGCTGCGCCTGCTGCCCCCGGGTCGGTGTCCGGCCCAGCCCGTACGGGGGAGTGGAGGAGCCCGAGCCCCCGCGGCCGTAGTCCATGGCGATCGAGGTCAGGTACAGGGTCCGCTCCACGGTCAGCTGCGGCGCGTTCAGCGCGTGCCGCCCGGACGGATTGCGCAGCCGGGCCCCGCGCAGGTTCATCGACACGCCGACCTTCGCACCGCGCAGGCTCACCTCCCCGTACGTCTCCAGCAGCTCGCCCTGGAAGTCCTGCGCGACCGACATCCCGTCGGCGGCGATCGCCCGGCCCTTGTTGTCCCGCTGCACCACCGCCTGGCTGACCAGCAGGTCCGTGCCGATCTGCGCATCGGTCAGCCGGATCCCGCGCGCCACCCGGCAGCGCGGCACGTGCAGATCGCCCTCCGTGTGCAACCGGGCCGCCTCCAGCCGCGGAATCGCACAGTTGACCAGGCGCAACGTGCCGAATCGGGCCTCGGACAGCTGGATCTCGCTGTCGAAGCGGCAGGACTGCAGCTCCACGTACGGAGCAACGGTCCCACCGGACAGATCCAGCCGCCCGATGATCCGTACGCCGCGGAGCTTCAGGGAGGCCACCCGGCCCGGCACCGGCGGCGGCCCGTGGAGCAGCAGCAGCGCCACCACCCCCGCGCGGACGCTGCGCCCGGAACCCCAGACGAGGTCGCCGTGCGGATCGTCCACGTCGGCGGCGCGGGCACTGAGGTCGCAGACGCTGCCCGTGCGGTACGCGTCCCACATGCGGCGCTCGGAGGCGCTGAGATCCGCCGGATACCCGTCCGCGCTCGCCTCGGTCACCGCGGTCCCCCTCCGCCGTCATGTACGTGTAGGCGAACGCTAACGGGCACCTGTGACGTCCGGGGCGTGTATCAGCCAGTGATACGGGCGGACGGTGGCACGAGGCGGTCTGAGAGAATTGGGAGGTGATCTCTCGTATCGACCTGCGCGGTGACGCCCTCCCCGAGGGCGGCGCCCTGCGCGACCTGCTGCCCCGTGCCGAGTTCGACGTAGAAGCTGCCCTGGAGAAGGTGCGGCCCATCTGCGAGGACGTCCATCATCGTGGCACGGCGGCGCTGATCGAGTACGCGCAGAAGTTCGACGGGGTGACGCTGGAGCAGGTCAGGGTGCCCGCCGAGGCACTCCGGACGGCCCTCGACGAGCTCGACCCGGCCGTCCGCGCAGCCCTGGAGGAGTCGATCCGCCGCGCCCGGATCGTGCACCGCGAACAGCGCCGCACCGAGCACACCACCCAGGTGGTCCCCGGCGGCACCGTGACCGAGAAGTGGGTTCCGGTGGAGCGCGTGGGGCTGTACGCGCCGGGCGGCCGCTCGGTGTACCCGTCCTCCGTCGTCATGAACGTGGTGCCGGCCCAGGAGGCGGGCGTCGAGTCGATCGCGCTCGCGTCCCCGCCGCAGAGGCCCGCTTTCGAAGGTGACCCAGCCGGCGGTCTGCCGCACCCGACGATCCTCGCCGCCTGCGCCCTGCTCGGCGTGGACGAGGTGTACGCGGTCGGCGGAGCCCAGGCTGTCGCGATGTTCGCGTACGGCACCTCCGGACCCGACGGCTGCCTTCCCGCCAACATGGTCACCGGCCCCGGCAACATCTGGGTCGCCGCCGCCAAGCGCTACTTCACCGGCCGGATCGGCATCGACACCGAGGCCGGCCCGACCGAGATCGCCGTCCTCGCGGACTCCACGGCCGACCCGGTGCACGTCGCCGCCGACCTCATCAGCCAGGCCGAGCACGACCCGCTGGCCGCGGCCGTCCTCGTCACGGACTCCGCCGAGCTCGCCGAAGCCGTCGAGAAGGAGCTGGAGCCTCAGGTCGCCGCGACCAAGCACGTCGAGGACCGGATCAAGCCCGCCCTCGCCGGCAAGCAGTCCGCGATCGTGCTGGTCGACAGCCTGGAGGACGGCCTCAAGGTCGTCGACGCCTACGGCGCCGAGCACCTGGAGATCCAGACCGCCGACGCCGCCGCCTGGGCCGCCCGCGTCCGCAACGCCGGCGCGATCTTCGTCGGCCCGTGGGCCCCGGTCTCCCTCGGCGACTACTGCGCCGGCTCCAACCACGTGCTGCCCACCGGCGGCTGCGCCTGCCACTCCTCCGGCCTGTCCGTGCAGTCCTTCCTGCGCGGCATCCACATCGTCGACTACACCCGAGACGCCCTCGCCGAGGTCACCCACCACGTGGTGACCCTCGCCGAGGCCGAGGACCTGCCCGCGCACGGCGCCGCCCTCAAGGCACGCTTCGGATGGAAGGTCCCCAACCAGTGAGCATCGGAATCGACGACCTCCCCATCCGGGACGAACTGCGCGGCAAGAGCCCGTACGGCGCCCCGCAGCTCGACGTGCCCGTCCAGCTGAACACCAACGAGAACCCCTACGAGCTGCCCGCCGAACTCGTCGCGCGCATCGCCGAGCGCGTCGCCGACGCCGCCCGCACCCTCAACCGCTACCCGGACCGGGACGCGGTCGAGCTGCGCACCGAGCTGGCCGCCTACCTCACCCGTACCGGCAAGCACCCGGTCGCGCGGGAGAACGTATGGGCCGCCAACGGCTCCAACGAGGTCATCCAGCAGCTGCTGCAGACCTTCGGCGGGCCCGGCCGCACCGCGATCGGCTTCGAACCCTCGTACTCCATGCACGCGCTGATCTCCCGCGGCACCGGCACGGGCTGGATCTCCGGCCCGCGCCGCGAGGACTTCCGCCTCGACGTGGAGGCGGCCGAGCGGGCGATCGCCGAGCACGCCCCCGACATCGTCTTCATCACCTCGCCCAACAACCCCACGGGCACCGCGGTCGACGCGGAGACCGTCCTGGCCCTCTACGAGGCGGCCCAGGCGGCCAAGCCCTCCCTCGTCATCGTCGACGAGGCCTACGTGGAGTTCAGCCACCGGGACTCGCTGCTGCCCCTCATCGAGGGCCGCCCCAACATGGTGATCTCCCGGACCATGTCCAAGGCCTTCGGCGCGGCCGGCCTGCGCCTGGGCTACCTGGCCGCACACCCCGCCGTCGTCGACGCCGTACAGCTGGTGCGCCTGCCGTACCACCTGTCCGCCGTCACCCAGGCCACGGCACTCGCCGCCCTGGAGCACACCGACACCCTGCTCGGCTACGTCGAGCAGCTCAAGGCCGAGCGCGACCGCCTCGTCGCCGAACTGCGCGCCATCGGCTACGAGGTCACCGAGTCCGACGCGAACTTCATCCAGTTCGGGAAGTTCGAGGACGCGCACACCGCCTGGCAGAAGATCCTCGACCACGGGGTCCTGGTCCGGGACAACGGCGTACCCGGCCGGCTGCGGGTCACCGCCGGGACCCCGGCAGAGAACGACGCGTTCCTGGAAGCGGTTCGCGCACTGAAGAAGGAGCAGCACGCATGAGCCGCATCGGACGGGTCGAACGGACCACCAAGGAGACCTCCGTCGTCGTCGAGATAAACCTCGACGGAACCGGCCAGGTTGACGTCTCGACGGGCGTGGGCTTCTACGACCACATGCTCGACCAGCTCGGCCGCCACGGCCTCTTCGACCTCACCGTCAAGACCGACGGCGACCTGCACATCGACTCCCACCACACCATCGAGGACACCGCCCTCGCGCTCGGCGCCGCCTTCAAGCAGGCCCTCGGCGACAAGGTGGGCATCTACCGCTTCGGCAACTGCACCGTGCCGCTCGACGAGTCCCTCGCCCAGGTGACCGTCGACCTGTCCGGCCGCCCCTACCTCGTCCACACCGAGCCCGAGAACATGGCGCCGATGATCGGCTCCTACGACACGACGATGACCCGCCACATCCTGGAGTCCTTCGTCGCGCAGGCCCAGATCGCCCTGCACGTCCACGTCCCGTACGGCCGCAACGCCCACCACATCGTGGAATGCCAGTTCAAGGCCCTCGCCCGCGCACTGCGCTACGCCGCCGAGTTCGACCCGCGCGCCGCCGGCATCCTGCCCTCCACGAAGGGCGCCCTCTAGCAGTGAACGGGCTGAACACCATCCTGATCGTCCTCGGCCTGTTCCTGGCCGGGGGCGTCTACTCCTTCCAGAAGCAGCAGATGCCCAAATCGGTCGTGGTCCTGCTCGCCATCGCCTCCGCGATGTGCCTGGCGGCCGGAGTCCTGCGGATCCAAGGAATCTGGGAATGAGCACAGCACGCCCCACCAAGAAGGTCGTCGTCTTCGACTACGGCTTCGGCAACGTCCGCTCCGCCGAACGGGCCCTCGCCCGCGTCGGCGCGGACGTCGAGATCACCCGCGACTACGACAAGGCCATGGACGCCGACGGACTCCTCGTCCCCGGCGTCGGCGCCTTCTCCGCATGCATGCAGGGCCTCAAGGACGTCCGCGGCGACTGGATCATCGGCCGCCGCCTCTCCGGAGGCCGCCCGGTCATGGGCATCTGCGTCGGCATGCAGATCCTCTTCGAGCGCGGCATCGAGCACGGCGTGGAGACCGAAGGACTCGACGAGTGGCCCGGCACGGTCGGCCCGCTCAAGGCCCCGGTCGTCCCCCACATGGGCTGGAACACCGTCGAGGCCCCCGCCGACAGCCAGGCCTTCGCCGGCCTGGACGCCGACGCCCGGTTCTACTTCGTGCACTCCTACGCGGCCCACGACTGGAGCCTGGAAGTCACCAACCCGCTGATCCGCGCCCCCAAGGTCACCTGGGCCACCCACGGCGAGCGCTTCGTCGCGGCGGTGGAGAACGGGGCCCTGTGGGCCACCCAGTTCCACCCCGAGAAGTCCGGCGACGCCGGCGCCCAGCTCCTCACCAACTGGATCGAGACCCTCTGATGAGCGCACCCGCACTCGAACTCCTTCCCGCGGTCGACGTGCGCGACGGCCAGGCCGTCCGCCTCGTCCACGGCGTCTCCGGAAGCGAGACGTCCTACGGCTCCCCCCTGCAGGCGGCCCTCGCCTGGCAGGCCGCCGGCGCCGAATGGCTCCACCTGGTCGACCTGGACGCCGCCTTCGGGACCGGCGACAACCGCGCCCTGGTCGCCGAGATCACCCGCGCCATGGACATCAAGGTCGAGCTGTCCGGCGGCATCCGCGACGACGCCTCGCTCGCCGCGGCCCTCGCCACCGGCTGCACCCGCGTCAACCTCGGCACCGCCGCCCTGGAGACCCCCGAGTGGGCCGCCAAGGCCATCGCCGAGCACGGCGACAAGATCGCCATCGGCCTCGACGTACGCGGAACCACCCTCAAGGGCCGCGGCTGGACCAGCGAGGGCGGCGACCTGTACGAGACCCTCGCCCGCCTCGACTCCGAGGGCTGCGCCCGCTACGTCGTCACCGACATCGGCAAGGACGGCACGCTGACCGGCCCCAACCTGGAGCTGCTGAAGAACGTCTGCGCCGCCACCGACCGGCCCGTCGTCGCCTCCGGCGGCATCTCCTCGCTCGACGACCTGCGGGCCCTGTCCGAGCTGGTCCCGCTGGGCGTCGAGGGCGCGATCGTCGGCAAGGCCCTGTACGCCAAGGCCTTCACCCTGGAAGAAGCCCTGAAGGTGGTCTCCGCATGAGTTCCGACGCCGTACGCCGCATCTCCTCCGGCGGCTCCTACGAGGACGTCATCGCGTACTCCCGCGCCGTGCAGCTGCCGAACGGGCTCGTGCTCGTCTCCGGCTGCACCGCGGCCGACGCCGGCGGCCCGTACGACCAGACCGTCGCCGCCTTCGGCGTCGCCTTCAAGGCCCTCGCCCAGGCCGGCCTCGGCCCCGAGGACGTCGTGCGCACCCGCATGTACCTGACGCACGCCCGTGACGTGGACGACGTGGGCCGCGCCCACAAGGAGCTCTTCGACGCGGTCCGCCCGGCCGCGACGATGCTCATCGTCTCCGGCTTCGTCGACTCGTCGATGGTCGTCGAGGTGGAGGTCGAGGCGTACAAGGCGGTGTCCGGATGAGCCTCTCCGTACGCGTGATCCCCTGCCTGGACGTGGACAACGGCCGGGTCGTCAAGGGCGTCAACTTCCAGAACCTGCGCGACGCGGGCGACCCGGTGGAGATGGCCAAGCTGTACGACGCCGAAGGCGCCGACGAGCTGACCTTCCTCGACATCACCGCGTCCTCCGGGAACCGCGAGACCACCTACGACGTGGTGCGGCGCACCGCAGAGCAGGTCTTCATCCCGCTGACCGTCGGCGGCGGCGTCCGTACGGCCGACGACGTCGACAAGCTGCTGCGCGCGGGAGCGGACAAGGTGGGCGTGAACACGGCCGCCATCGCCCGCCCCGAGCTGATCCAGGAGATCGCGGAGCGGTTCGGCCGGCAGGTCCTCGTGCTGTCCGTCGACGCGCGGCGCACGGAGACGGGCTCCTTCGAGGTCACCACCCACGGCGGCCGCCGGGGCGCCGGCATCGACGCCGTCGAATGGGCCCACCGGGCCGCGGAGCTGGGCGCCGGGGAAATCCTGCTGAACTCCATGGACGCCGACGGCACGAAGGACGGCTACGACACGGAGATGATCGCGGCGGTGCGCAAGCACGTCACGGTGCCGGTGATCGCCTCGGGCGGCGCGGGCCGCCTTGCCGATTTCGCCCCGGCGATCGCGGCGGGGGCGGATGCGGTGCTGGCGGCGTCGGTGTTCCACTTCGGCGATCTCCGCATCGCCGAAGTGAAGTCGGCCCTCCGCGAAGCGGGCCACCCGGTCCGCTGATCCCCTCCGGCTGCGGGCCGGTGGCCGCGCCTCAATCGCCGGCGGGGCTGGGTCGTGCCCCCTGGCCGGGAGCGTGGCCCTCGGGCCGGCTCTGGTGGTGGCTTCGGGTGGGGTGGCGACACTCCGGGGGCTCTCCTCGGCTCGGCGCGTGCGGGCATGTCCCGGTTGTGCCCGGTGGTTGCGCCTCGTCCTGCGGGGAGCCCCCGGAG
>NZ_JBEZYV010000053.1:0-34528 GCF_040638905.1 Streptomyces virginiae
GGAAGCTAAGCCTTTCAGCGCCGATGGTACTGCAGGGGGGACCCTGTGGGAGAGTAGGACGCCGCCGAACAATCATTGTGGGAAAGCCCCGCACCAACCCGTTTCAGGGTTCGGTGCGGGGCTTTTCTGCGTTTCAGGGGTGCTGTGACTGCATTCCGAAGCGGGCCAGCTCCGCCGAATATGCGGCTCTCCCAGAGCCAGCGGGCGCCGCCCGGGTGGGCGGTGAGACTGCCGTGGCCCGTGGCCGTGACGAACTGGGAGCGGTACACGCCGTCCTCCCATCAGCGAGACTTCATCCATGAATCCGCACATCAGAGCCATCGCCCACGTCACCGCGCGCTCTTCCGGCCGACCGCTGCACGGTTAGGATCACCGCTCATGAACGAACTCCAGCATGTGATACGTGCGGTGCGCGCCGATGAATGGGAGAAGGTCAAGGAACTGCGGATCGTCGGGCTCAAGGACCCTGCGGCTCCAGTCGCTTTCCTCGAGACGGTCGAGCAGGCCGAGGGGCACCCCGACGAGTTCTGGCAGGGGCGGGCCGAGGGGGCGTCGCACGGTCGGGCGGCCCGGCAGTTCGTTGCCGAGGCCGCCGACGGGCGGTGGGACGGCTCGGTGACCGTTCTCGTCGAGGAGGGCGGGACCGTCGACTTCTTCGATCGGGACGTCGAGCGGACGCAGGGCCATGTGGTCGGGGTGTTCGTACGGCCCGAGCAGCGCGGGACCGGGCTGACGGAGGCCCTTTTCGCGGCCGCCCTGGACTGGGCCTGGGCGCTGCAGGAGCCGGTCCTGGAGCGCGTACGGCTCTTCGTGCACGAGGACAACGGCCGGGCCGGCGCCTTCTACCGGAAGTACGGCTTCGAGCCGACCGGCGTCGTGGTACCGGTGCCGGGGAACCCGGGTGCCATGGAGCTGGAGTACGTGCTCCGGCGGCCCGCAGGCTAGAGGCCGGCTCCGGGCCAGCGGGAGCGGGCCTGTTCGCGGCTGCGGCACAGGGCGAGGAGGGGGAGCGTGTCCCCGGTCAGCAGCTCGGGGAGCTGGGGGATCGGGGCCACGGCCGCCACGTCGTCCAGCACGAGGGACAGTGGTGGGTCGAGCCGACCGTGGGATGACCGTGCGGCCACGCGACGGCCGTGCTCGACCACGTGAGAGGCGAGTGCGGTCAGCAACGGCATCGCACCCGGGTGGGTGCGGGGATCCTCCAGAGCTTCACCCACCAGGTAAAGGGTTCCCCCTTCGGCGACGAACGATGCCAAGGTGAGGGCATCTGTTCGGTTCGGATTGCAGGCCTCGCGGATGTGGATCGAGGTCAGGCAGGAGAGGGCACGGGCCGTCAGGTTCAGGGCGAGCTCGCGGCGTTCCGGGTGCGCGGTGAGGGCACTCTCCAGTTCGCCCGCCGCGCCCGCGGCGGCCTGGGGGTGGGTGCGCAGGATGCGTACGGGGTCCTGGCCGCTGTTGCCCTGGGCCCAGCGGTGGAGCTGCTTGAACGGGCGGTCGTCGAGGGCGGCGGCCTGGAGCCAGCTGCGCAGGAGTGTCTCGGCGGTGTCGGCCACGGCTTCGTCCATCCGGGCCTGTGGGCGTACGGGGGCCAGCAGGGCGATCGCGCGGGCGGCGGCGGTGTCACGGTCGGCGCAGCCGTCGGCGGGGTTCCAGTGCATGCGGACCGGGGTGTCGCACAGGTGGGAGGGGTCGTAGAGGAGCACCGGGCCGAGTTTGGCGCGGGCGTCCTTGGTCTCGGTCCAGAGGGTGGGGGAGGACGTCACGACCAGGGCGGCGCCCTCCGCCTCGCCGATGCGCTGGGCTGCGGCGCGCAGGCGGTCGTCGGGGCCGCCGTACAGGAGCCCGTGCGGGGCGGGGGTCGGTGCAGGGGTGACGGTGGTGGTTGGCGGCCCGTGCGCGGGGGCGTAGCCGAAGCCGTAGCGGTAGGCGTCGTGGTGGGGGTTGCCGGGGGCGCTGCCCCCGGGCTCCCGTGCCTCGAATGCCGGCGGGGCTGGATCGGCGGGCGCCGCCGGGGCGGGAACGGCCGGGGCGGGAACGGGAACGGATGAGGCGAGGAGGCTGCCGGGGGCGCTGCTCCCGGGCCCCCGCGCCTCGAACGCCGGCGGGGCCGGACGGGGCACGGGCGGGGCGGGATCGGCCGGCGCCGGTGCGGGGGCTGGAGCCGGCTGCTTCGCCAGGGCGCGGCGGGACTTGGTGCGGGCCACCACGCCGATCGCGAAGACCGTCAGGACGAAGAGGATCAGCAGCTGGCTGACGAACAGGCCCCAGAAGAGGCCCCAGCCGGAGAGGGCCGCCGGGTCGGTGTCCGGCCAGGCTCCCGGGAGGTCGTGGGGCTGCGCTATCAGGGCGCGGACGGCCGCCGGGGTGCGGGTGAAGGTGACGGTTGCGGGCCAGGAGCCCTTGGCGAAGAGCGCGGCCAGGCCGGTGGCCGTCCAGACGAGGACGGCCAGGCCGAGGAGGAAGGCCAGGAGGGCGACCAGCAGGCCGTCCGGGACGCCGCCGCCGCGCGCGGAGGGATCCGTACGTCGTGCGTCGTGCATGGTCAGGCCACCGTGGTCGCGGATCCGGGGCTGCCGCTGCCGCGGCTGCGTTCGATGGACAGGGCGCGTTCCTCCGCTTCCAGTTCGGCGGCGAGGAGGTCGGCGGGGAGGCGGGGCGGGGTGGAGGACTCGGTCATGGCGCGGTCGGTGAAGACCAGGGGGCGTTCGGCTTCGGTGATCAGGTGTTTGACGACCTGGACGTTGCCGTTGACGTCCCAGACGGCGATGCCCGGGGTGAGGGTGGGGATGATCTCGACGGCCCAGCGGGGCAGGCCGAGTACGCGGCCCGTGGCGCGGGCCTCGTCGGCTTTCTGGGCGTAGATCGTGCGGGTGGAGGCCATCTTGAGGATGGCCGCGGCTTCGCGTGCGGCGGCGCCGTCGACGACGTCGGAGAGGTGGTGGACGACGGCGACGAAGGACAGGCCGAGGCGGCGGCCGAACTTCAGGAGGCGCTGGAACAGCTGTGCGACGAAGGGGCTGTTGATGATGTGCCAGGCCTCTTCGACGAGGAAGATGCGCTTCTTGCGGTCGGGCCGGATCCAGGTGTGCTCCAGCCAGACACCGACGATCGCCATGAGGATGGGCATGGCGATGGAGTTGCGGTCGATGTGGGAGAGGTCGAAGACGATCAGTGGGGCGTCGAGGTCGATGCCGACGGTCGTGGGGCCGTCGAACATGCCGCGTAGGTCGCCGTCGACGAGGCGGTCGATGACGAGCGCGACGTCGAGGCCCCAGGCCCGGACATCGTCTATGTCGACGTTCATGGCGAGCGCGGATTCGGCTTCGGGGTGGCGCAGTTGCTCGACGATGTCGGTGAGGACGGGCTGGCGGTCGCGGATGGTGTCGACGACGTAGGCGTGGGCGACCTTCAGGGCGAAGCCGGCGCGTTCGTCGAGGCCGTGGCCCATGGCGACTTCGATGATGGTCCGGAGCAGGGCGAGCTGGCCGGTCGCGGTGATGGCCGGGTCGAGGGGGTTGAGGCGGATCCCGGAGTCGTTGGCGGCGATGGGGTCCAGGCGGATGGGGGTTATCCCCAGCTGCTGGGCGATGAGGTTCCATTCGCCGACGCCGTCTTCGCCCTGGGCGTCGAGGACGACGACCTGGCGGTCTTTGAAGCGGAGCTGGCGCAGGACGTAGGTCTTCTCCAGGGCGGACTTGCCGTTGCCGGATTCGCCGAGGACCAGCCAGTGGGGGGCGGGGAGCTGCTGTCCGTACAGCTGGAAGGGGTCGTAGATGTAGCCCTTGCCGCTGTAGACCTCGCGGCCGATGATGACGCCGGAGTCGCCGAGGCCGGGGGCGGCGGTGGGGAGGTAGACGGCTTGCGCCTGCCCGGTGGAGGTGCGTACGGGCAGGCGCGTGGTTTCGACTTTGCCGAAGAGGAAGCTGGTGAAGGCGTCCGTGAGCGCTGTCATGGGATCTCGCATGGGCGGGTCTTCCCTCCAGCTAGCGTCGGATGCCGGTGGCGAACGGCAGGGTGTTGACGAAGGCGCGGTGGTGCTCGCGGTCGCACCATTCCAGCTTCAGGTAGGACTTGCCGGCCGAGGCGCGGATGGTCCGCTTGTCGCGGGCGAGGGCCTCCGGTGAACGCGAGGACACCGTGATGTACCCGACCAGGTTGACTCCGGCAGCGCCGCTGGCGAGATCTTCACCCCTCTGGTCGAGCCTGCCGTGGGCGGCGATGTCGCGGGGGTCGACGGTGCGGTTCATCTTGGCGGCGCGGGAGGCGTCGGCCTCGTCGTTGGTCTTCTCGGTGAGCATGCGCTCGATGGCGACCTCGGTGGGTTCCAGGTCCATGGTGACGGCGACGGTGCGGATGACGTCGGGGGTGTGGACGAGGAGAGGGGCGAGGAAGTTCACGCCGACGGGGGTCATGGGCCATTCCTTGACCCAGGCGGTGGCGTGGCACCAGGGGGCGCGGGTGGAGGACTCGCGGGTCTTGGCCTGGAGGAAGGTGGGTTCCACCGCGTCGAGCTCGGCCGGCCAGGCGTTGCGTTTGGTCATGGCCTGGATGTGGTCGATGGGGTGGTCCGGGTCGTACATGGAGTGCACGAGGGAGGCGAGGCGGCCCTGGCCGAGGGGCTGGCGGACGCGGATGTCGGCTTCGGCGAGGCGGGCGCAGATGTCGGTGAGCTCGCGGGCCATGACGATGGCGAGGCCGGCGTCGCGGTCGAGCTTGCGGCCCTTGTGGGGGGTGGTCGCGCGGGCGATGGTGACGGCTTCGGCGGCCAGGTCGCGGGTGTAGTGCATGCAGGCGACGAGGTACGCGCGGTGCTGTTCGGAGGAGGTGGACACCATCGACTGGAGCTGGTCGTAGGAGTCGCGCAGCCAGACGGGGGCCCGGGTGTCACCGCGTTGGGCGACGTCCTTGGCGTGGGCGTCGGGGTCGGCGGGCAGGGTACGGGCGAGCATCTGGAGGCGGGTGACGAAGCCGTCGCCGTTGGCGACGTGCTTGAGCAGGGTGCCGAAGCGGTCGACGAGGGCTTCTTGGTCCTCGCTGTCGCGCAGGCCTACGCCGGGGCCCTCGATTTCGATGGCGGCGGTGACGGTGCGGCGGTCGGCGTGGAGGAGTACGGCGATCTCGTCGGGGCCGAAGGGGGCGGCGAGCCAGTTGATGCGGCCGATGCCGGGGGGCGGGCCGACTTCGACCTCGCGGCCGTCGGCGGCGCGGATGCCGGCTTCCATGGCGCCGGAGCGGTAGGTGGTGCCGCGGCGCAGAATGCGCTTGTAGCTGCGGCTGATCTCGAACCAGCGGTAGAAGGTGCGGCCCTTGTACGGGACGTAGACGGCGGCGAGCGCGAGGAGCGGGAAGCCGACGAGACTGACGATGCGCAGGGTGAGGTCGGGGACGAGCAGTCCGCTCATCATGCCGAAGAACGCCCCGGTGATGATGAGGGCGATCTCGCCGGTCTCGCGGTTCTTGCCGACGATCGCGTTCGGCCGGGCGCGGCCGATGAGATACGTGCGGCGGGGCGCGACCGGGTGCAGCTGGTGGGACTGGGTCGTCAACGCCCGTCACCTCCTGTGTTCCTCGTGCTCGAGCTCGTGCGGGGCGGGGGTGCGGCGGAGGGGACAGATCCGCCGCCGGCCCCGCCGCCGGAGGTGGGGCGGCTGCTGTGGGCGGCCACGCCTCCGGAGAGGGGGTTGGCGGGGCGGGGCGCGCTGCCGCCGCCGTCGCCTCCGCGGTGGGCGCCGCGGCTGCTGTGGGTCTTGATGCCCTGGGAGACGAGGGAGGCCGGGGAGCTGATGACGGCGGCGGCCTGGGCTCCGTCGGTGGCCTTGCTGCGGCCCGCGCGGGCGGAGGCGATCTCGTCGCCGAAGCCGGGGACGAAGCGGTAGATCATCGCGGAGGCGAAGATCGCCAGGAGGATGATGGAGAGGCCGGTGACGACGGCGGAGAAGGCGTTGGGCCCTTGTTCGCCGGTGAGGGCTCCGGCGAGGCCGAGGACGATGACGATGACCGGCTTCACGAGGATGACGGCGATCATGATGCCGGCCCAGCGGCGGACGTGGCCCCAGAGGTTGCGGTCGACGAGCCCGGAGTAGACGACGACGCCGAGGAGGGCGCCCACGTAGAGGAGGGCGGCCCGGATGAAGAGTTCGAGGAAGAGGATGCCGGCGGCGAGGACGGTGACGAGGGCGACGACGATCAGCATGATCGGGCCGCCGCCGATGTCGTCGCCCTTTTTGAGGGCTTCGGAGAAGGAGCCGAAGAAGACGTCGGTCTGGCCGCCGGTGGCGGAGGCGATGACCTCAGTGACGCCGTCGGTGGCGGAGACGACGGTGTAGAGGATCAGGGGGGTGAACGCGGAGGCCAGGACGGTGAGCCAGAGGAAGCCGATGGCTTCGGAGATGGCGGTGGTGAGGGGGACGCCGCGGACGGCTCGCTTGGCAACGGCGAAGAGCCACAGGACGAGCGTGAGGATGGTGGATGCGGCGAAGACGACGGCGTACTGCTTGAGGAAGGTGGCGTTGGTGAAGTCGACGTTGGCGCTGCCCTTGACCGCTTCGCTGAGCTTGGTGACGATCCAGGCTGCGGCGTCGGCGCAGCCCTTGGCGAGGGAGGCGAGGGGGTTGAGGGCGTCGGCCGGGTCGCTGGGCGCGAGGCCGGTGCGGGGGGCTCCGCCGCCTTCGCCGCGCTCGCAGTAGTCCTTGGCGGGGCCGCGGATGAGGTCGCAGGGGTTGTTGCTCGGCTGAGGGCTTGGGGTGGCGCTCGGCGTGGGGGCGGCCACAGCACGGGTGGCCAGGAGTACTGCTGCGGTCTGCACGGCTGCCATGACGGCCGTGACCTGCAAGCCGCGACGGCTAGCGCGCATAGGTGAACCCCCCGAACTGTGAAACCGCCGCGGCCATCTCCTCCGCCGAGGCAGCGGATTGGTCCCTGCCCACGGGGGCGGGGCCGTCCTTCTGCGTGAAGTCGGAGACTCTCCAGTCGCCGTTGAGCCACTTGAGCTCGAAGGTGTTCGTGTACCAGCTCTCGGAGACGGGGTTCTTCGAACCTTCCCCGGCGAGGCCGAACAGCGCCGAGTACCAGACGGAGACGGTGGCGGTGTCGCCGGTGAACTTATCCACCTTCGTACCCACGGGGTTCATGCGGGAGATGAACGTCTGGCCCTTTGGAGCCTTGCCCGCGGCATCGAGCCCGATCCGCGCCAGGAAGTCCTTGTCCGCGTAGATCTTGTCGAGGTCGTCCTGGCGCGCGGCGGCCACGTCGGGCAAATATGCGGCCTGGACGATCGCTCGCCGGCGCGCGGCGTCGAACATGCCGTCGGAGCCGAGGGCCACGGCGTAGTTGGCGGCGGCCGATTGGGCGCCCTGTTCGTCGTGGGTGAAGCCCTTCGGGATGCCGGCCGTCTTGCCGGTGACGGGATCGGTGCCGGTGGGGGTGGTGGAGGTGGCGGACGGGGTGTCGTCCGAGGGTTTGGCGTCGGGGGTGTCCGGGGCCTGGTTCGCGAACGCGATGGCGGCGATCAGGAGGACCACCACGCCGACCACGGTGACCAGGCTGCGGGAGGCGCGGGAGGTGCGGCGGGCGGGGCCGTACGGGTCGGCGGGGGCGTCCGGGAGGCGGGTGCGGGTCTGGCCCGTGCCGCCGACCTCGCCGTAGTCGGCGCCGCCGTACTGGTCGTCGTTGCTCATTCCGTTTCCGCCCCCTCCGCGTCGTACGACGGTAGCGCTGGTTCCCGCGTGGATGCGGTGTGGTGAGTCCCCATCAGGTCGGGGCCACCGGTGGTCGGTCCGGCTAGACGGCCATTCCGTAGACGATCGTGAAGAGCGTGCCGAGGGAGCCGATGATGAAGACGCCCGTGAGGCCGGCCACGATCAGGCCCTTGCCCTGTTCCGCGCTGAACGTGTCGCGCAGGGCGGTCGCGCCGATGCGCTGTTTGGCCGCGCCCCAGATGGCGATGCCGAGGCAGAGGAGGATCGCCACGGCCATGACCACCTCGATCATGACCTTCGCTTCGTTGCCGAGACTGCCGAACGGCCCCCAGTTCGGGGCGATTCCGCCGATGATGGTGGTGATGTCGCCCTTTTCGGCTGCCAGGATCATGTAACTCACCGCCCCTGTATGGGTAGTTCCGGAGGCCCGCTGCCCGACGGCAGGGGTCACGCACTATCTTCGCTGATGAAACCGCCGCCGTCGTCGACTTGTCGGCTCTCTTTACCCGATCTCGCGGCCCGCGACCGGCTTCCGCGCTCTGACCTGGGCCGGGCTGCCGTCCATCCGCAAGAACGTGCGGTCACTCTGTGTATCACGGGGGGTGACGCCGGGCAATGATTGTCCTCTCGGCGTACGGGGGGCGGGGCGAGGGGCCGCCGTTCGGAGCAGCGGGTCGCGTGTCGTTGGGCCGAGCCGCTGACATAAGTCCGACATTCCGTCAGTATTCCATCTGTACGCGGGTTCGCGGGTGAAGCTCCACGTCGTCAGGTAGGACGACGCGGGGGGCGATCGATGGGTTCCGCGTGCAGGGCGGTTCGGCGCACGGGCCCGGCCGGGGTGTGCGGGAAGACCGGGCCCGCTGCCGCGAAGGGCAAGCGGACGGGGGCGCCGGGTGGCCGGGGTACGGTCTGTCCGGCGCAGCGCGGGGGGACGACACCGAAGGCCGAGCGGGGTCAGGCAGGGCCGCCGGGGCCGCCGGGGCCGTGAGTGGACATCGACACGGCCGGGGTGCCGGGGTCGATGTCGGGTGCCGAGTACAGCGCGGCGCTGAGCCGGGGCCGGACGTACGTCGGCTACCGGAGCGCGCCGACCGGTGCCGGTGCATGGAAGGACCTGACCAGCAACCGGCAGACGCCGGGGTATCCGCGAAACGCCTGCGGGGTGGCCGTCAAGGTCGCCGACCGGGTCTACGTGAAGGTGCTCACCACGGCCGGGGCCGTCTTCGAGACCTCGTGCACACTGACGCTGACCTGCACCCGGGGTTGGGCCGCGGTCATCAATCCGTGAAGGCGCCGCGTTGTCAGTGGGGTGCGGCACGCTGAGGGGATGACGACTACCTGGACTCTTGCTGATCTCGAAGCGGCCATTCGGGCGGGATGGTCCGCCGAGACCGCCGAGCCGGCCGACATCAGCCGGGTGCCCTGGACTCCGGAGAATCCGGCCTGGGGGCAATGTGACATCACGGCCCTGGTCGTGCAGGACCTCGTGGGCGGGGACCTGGTGCTGGGGGAGGTGTTCCACGAGGGGCGGCAGGAGGGCTACCACTGGTGGAACCTGCTGCCCGGGGGCATCCGCGTCGATCTGACGCGGGAGCAGTTCCGGCGGGGTGAGACGGTGACGCCCGGGCGGTCGGTGAAGCGGCCGGGCGGGCGGCTGAAGCGGCGGTGGGAGGAGTACCAGCTGCTGCGGCAGCGCGTGATCGACAAGCTGGGGCCGCTGCCCGGGGTGATGGTGGCGCGGGACGGGCGGCGCCTGGCCTATACGGATTTCGGCGGGCCGGGGGCGCCGCTGCTGGCGCTGCACGGGCACTTCGGCTCGGGGGCGGAC
The DNA here is from genome assembly GCF_040638905.1 of Streptomyces virginiae. GTDB lineage: Bacteria > Actinomycetota > Actinomycetes > Streptomycetales > Streptomycetaceae > Streptomyces > Streptomyces virginiae_B. The sequence continues at coordinate 9,526 of NZ_JBEZYV010000053.1, forward strand.
TTCGAGCGGCTGGCCCGCGAGGTGGGCCCGGCGTGGCGGGTGATCGCCCTGGACCAGCGCGGGCAGGGGGATTCCGACCGGGCGGGGGAGTACGCGCGGGAGGGGTACGTCGCGGACGCGGCCGCGCTGCTGGAGCACGTGGGGCTGGGGCCGGCGGTGGTACTGGGGCATTCGCTGGGCGGGGTCAACGCCTACCAGCTGGCCGCGCGGCGGCCGGACCTCGTGCGGGCGGTGGTGGTCGAGGACATCGGTGCGGTGGTCGACGGCGACCTGTCGTTCGCGCGGTCCTGGCCGCGGCGGGCCACGACCCGGGCCGGGTTCCTGGCGGGGGTGGGGAGTTCCGCGCCGTATCTGGAGGGGGCGGTCAGGGAGTACCCGGACGGGTGGGGGGCCGCGTTCGAGGTGGAGGACATGGTCGAGTCCCAGCACGGGCTGAACGGTGACCACTGGGGGGACTGGCTGCGGGTGCGGACGCCGACGCTGCTGGTGCGGGGGGACCGGAGCGGGGTGCTGTCGGCGGAGCACGCGCGGGAGATGACGGTGCGGAGGGCGGGGGTGCGGCTGGTGGAGTTGCCGGCGGGGCACGCGGTGCGGGTGGGGGACCCGGAGGGGTACTTCGCCGCCGTGCGGGGCTTTCTGGCGCGGGTGGGGAGGGGAACGGCTGTGTGATCGGCCTGATCGGTCTGATCGGCCTGATGGGGGGCGTGGGGGCTTGGCCGCCGGGCTGCGGGCGGGTGATCGCGGGGCGCCGGGGTGGCGGCCTGGTTGTGGCGTGCCCTGCCCGTGCCTGGGGGCGGTCGGGCGGCGAGTGGTTCGTAGGGTGCTGCTCCTGGGCCGCGAGGTCGATGCCCGGCAGCACTTCCCGGAACACGGCGGTGTCCCGGAGAGCTTCGGTGCGGGCAGCTTGCGCGGCGGCTCAACTGGATCTCACGGCCGTTCTCGCGCATGACGGCGAGCGGGCCGGTGCCACCGTCGGAGAAGGACACGCCCGTACGGGCCGCGGTCCGGCGGCTATGACGCGGGTCACGGGAACTCCGTCCGGGGTGCCGGACAGCCGACAGGAGTGACCACAGAGATGCGAGCCCGGGTGCGGTCCGGTGATCCGGACGCCTATGCGGAGCTGTTCGACAGCTACTCCCGCACCCTCTACAACCATGCCTTCCGGATGACCGGGGACTGGGCCGTCGCGGAGGACGTCATGTCGGCGGCCTTCCTGGAGGCGTGGCGGCTGCGCGGCACCGTCGATCCCGAGGGCGGCTCCCTCCGGCCCTGGCTCCTGGGGATCACCACCAACATCGCCCGCAACCACTGCCGCAGCAACCGCCGCTTCCGGGCCGCCGCCGCGGTGGCCGCGGCGGCGGCCGGTTCCGCGGCCGTGCCCGATCACGCCGACGAGGTGGCCGGGCGGCTGGACGACCGGCTGCAGATCGCGGCCACGCTGACGCAGTTGAGCGCACTGCGCCGGCCCGAGCGTGAAGTCCTGCTGCTGTGCCTGTGCGAGGGCCTTGAGTACGCCGAAGCCGCCCGGGTCCTCGGCATTCCGGTGGGAACCGTACGGTCCAGGCTGTCGCGGGCCCGTACGAAGCTGCGCAGGCTCGCCGACGCGGAACTGAAGAAGAACGGACGGGAACTCGCGGCCCGGTCCCGACAGACATACGAGGACCGCGCGAAGGCGGTCCGGTCCGCACAGGAGGGAATCTGATGAACGCCGACCTCTTCCGGCGCCGCCCGGCCGGCCGGGCGGAGAACTCGCTCCCCCTGCCGTTCACCGAACGGGAACTTCCCGCGGGCCGCCACCAGTTCCACAAGGAGCGACTGATGGCCCAGATCCACGAAGACCTCCGAGCCGCCGACGCCGGCCCCGCGACCGTTCGTAGGACAAGGGCGCGCAACTCTTTCCTGCGCAGTGCGATCCTCGTGCCCGCCGGGGCCTTCGCCCTGGCGGGCGCGCTCGCCGCCGGCTTCCTCACCTACGTGGACCGGGGCGGCGCGGACGGAACCGGCTCCACGACGGCCACGCGTCCGGCGATGACCACGCGGATCGGCACCGCCGACGCCCAGGGCACGCCGCAGCTCCTGGACCGCATCTCCCTGGCGGCCGCCACGACCGGCGGCGCGCCGAAGGTGCGCGCGGACCAGTTCATCTACATCGGGAGCAAGACGGCCACCACCTACGTGAAGACCGTCGGGGACAAGAGCACCCTGGTCAGCGAAGAGCTGCACATGCGCCACCAGTGGAACTCCCCGGACGGCCTCGACGGCTGGCTGATCGAGCCCGGCAACACCGGCCCGGCGGGTGTGACCCTGGCGGGGAAGGACGAGAAGGGCCAGACCCCGACGCCGTACCTCAACGCGCCGACCCACAACTACCTCTCGGGGCTGCCCACCGACCCCGACGTGCTCCTGAAGAAGATTTACGAGGAGACCCGGGGGATGGGCACCGGACCCGATCAGGAGGCCTTCACCACGATCGGCGACCTCCTACGCGCCAGCTATCCCCCGGCCGAGCTCACGGCCGCGCTCTACAAGGCCGCGGCGAAGATCCCCGGTGTGGTGACCGTGGACGACGCGGTCGACGCCGCGGGCCGCCACGGGATCGCGGTCGCCCGGCTGGAGGAGAAGACCGGGCAGCGGGAAGAGTGGATCTTCGATCGGCAGACGCTCGCGTTCCTCGGTGAGCGGGTCGTCCAGGTGCAGGGTGAGGCCGGTGAGGAGGGGCTGATCAAGCCGGGCACGGTCGTGTCGACCAGTGCCGTGGTGAACCGGACCGTGGTCGACCGGATGAAGGAGATTCCGGGGTCGGCCGGCTGACCCTTCGCATGCTGCGGGCTCGGCGGATGCGGGGGCCTTCTGTTGTTCTGCCGGGTGCGGCGCCGTTGCGGGGGCGCTGCTCCCGGGCTCCCGCGCCTCGAACGCCGGCGGGGCTGGGGGAAGCGGCTGCGGCTGAGGGGGCCGACGGGCTGGAGATCGGGGCTTCGTGCCCCGGGACCCGCCGGGCGGGCTGGGAGCGGTGTCAGGTCCAGTGGGTGGGGCGGGTCAGGGACGGGGGGATGTGGGTTTCGGGGTCGCCGTGGGCCGCGTTCAGTTGGGGCTGGGTGAGGAAGACGGCTCCGCGGAGGTCAGCGCCGCGCAGGTTCGCGTCGCGGAGGTCCGCGCCGATCAGGTCGGCCCTGCGGAGGTCGGCGCGGGAGAGGTCGGCGGCGATCAGGTAGGCGCCGCGGAGGTTCGCCCCGCGCAGGTTCGCTCCGCAGAGGCGGGCGCCCATCAGGTCGGCGCCGCGGTGGTTCTTCTTGCGGCCCGGGACTTTGGCGCGGACCAGTTCGCTGGTCTTCAGGAGCAGCGTGTTGATCCGTCCGCGCAGGGCCGTGACGTCCAGGTCCGCGAGGGCGCCGGCGTCGGCGCGCGTCCACTCCTCCGTCTCGGCGACCACGCCCCGCAGCTCGGGATGGACCGGGGCGGCGTCGGGGAGGGCCAGCGCCTGGTCCACATAGAAGAGCAGCTCGTGCAGCTGTCGCATCACCGGGAAGACGTCGAACATCTGCTCGCGGGTCTCGGGGTGGGTGCGCCAGTCGCGGCCGCCGAAGGTGACCTGGGAGACCTGCTGGCCCGCGCCGAAGCAGTCGAAGACGGTGCAGCCCGGGAAGCCCTGGTCGCGCAGCCGGGTGTGGATGCCGCAACGGAAGTCCTGCCGGAGGTTCTTGCAGGGGGTTCCGGCGGGCTTGTTCACCGCGAAGTCGGTGGACTTGGCGAACGGCAGGGCGACGCAGCAGAGCGCGAAGCAGTTCGCGCAGTCGGCTCGCAGGAGGGGGAGGCTGTGGGACACGCCTTCATTGTCGCCGGTCGGGCGCGGTGAGGCGCATCTGGTGGGCGCTCCAGGGCACGCCGTCGACCCTATCGACCGCTTCGAGGGTCACCGTCGTACGGAAGCCGAGCTTCTCGTAGATGCGCAGCGCCGCCGTGTTGTGCGTCCACACGCCCAGGCCGATCTCCGGGAGGGCCAGCTCGTCGAAAGCCGAGGGATACGTGCCCGAGCGGGGTGCCGTCCGGGGACACCCCGGTTCACGCGCGGCGGCCGGGCTCGGCGGCGTACGCGGTGAGCTGGGCGTCTTCCAGCGGCCGGCGGAAGTGCGCACCGGCCCAGGTCATGAGGTCGGTGGGACCCGAGATCCGGATGCGCAGCGAGGGGGCGTCGGCGGCCGGGTGGAAGGGGCGCAGGGCGAGGGGCCGTGGCAGATCCTTGTCTCAAGTGTCTCCCGGGGAAGGGAGGTTGATCTAGAAGGAGGGGGCGGCGAGCATCGCCGTATGACAGAAGTGATCGCAGTCGCCGTCATCACCCTGCTCGCCGTGATCAGTCCGGGTGCGGACTTCGCCATGGTGGTGCGCAACAGCTATCTCTACGGGCGGCCCACGGGGCTGTTCGCCGCCGCCGGGGTCGCGGCCGGGGTGCTGGTCCACGTCTCGTACACGATGCTGGGGGTCGGTCTGCTGATCGCCTCCTCCACCGCGCTGTTCACCGTGATCAAGCTGGCGGGTGCGGCGTACCTGGTGTGGATCGGGATAAGGACCTTCCGGGCGCGGGCGGAGGTGACCGTGGACCTGGAGTCGAAGCCGCAGCTGACCCGGCTGGGGGCGATGCGGTCGGGGTTCCTGACCAATGTGCTGAACCCGAAGACGACGTTGTTCGTGGTGTCGACGTTCACGCAGGTGGTCGATCCGGGGACGCCGCTGTGGCAGCAGGCCGGCTACGGGCTGTTCATGTCGGCGGCGCACCTGGGGTGGTTCGGGGCGGTGGCGGTGTTCTTCTCCGTCTCCAGTCTGCGCGAGCGGATGCTGAAGGCGCAGAAGGCGCTGAACCGGGCCATCGGGTCGGTGCTGGTGGGACTGGGGGTGGGGTTGGGGCTGGCCCGGTGACCCTTCGCGGAGGGCTGGTGGACGTGGTTACCAGTCGGTAGCGTGACGGGTATGGGTGCTGCCGAGGGGTGCGAGGGGTTCTTCGAGCGGGTCGGCCCCGGGCGGTTCCGGGCCACCGAGTACACGCGCGGGCCGTGGGACGCGGGCTCGCAGCACGCCGGTCCGCCGGCCGCGCTGCTCGGGCGGGCCGTCGAGGAGCGGCCGGGTGCGCGCGCCGACATGCGGATCGCCCGGATCACGTACGAGATCCTGCGTCCGGTGCCGATCGGTGAGCTGGAGGTCACCACCAGCGTGCTGCGCTCCGGGCGCAGCACCGAGGTGGTCGAGGCGGCGCTCGGCCCGGTGGGCGCCGCGCCCGTGATGCTGGCGCGGGCCCTGCGGATCCGGGTCGCCGAGGAGTCCGTACCGGCCGAGGTGAGCGGGCCGCAGCTGCCGACGCCGGGCGAGGTGGAGGTGACGCCGTTCTTCCCGGTGCCGTGGGAGACCGGCTACCACTCGGCCATGGAGACCCGGTTCACCGAGGGCGCCTTCGTCGAACCGGGTCCCGGCACCTGCTGGATGCGGATGAGGGTGCCGCTGATCTGCGGGGAGGAGACCAGGCCGCTGGACCGGGTGCTGATCGCCGCCGACTCGGGCAACGGGATCAGCGCGGTGATGGACTTCGGGCGCTACGTCTTCATCAACAGCGACCTGACCGTCCACCTGCACCGCCACCCGGCGGGCGAATGGGCGTGCGTGCAGGCCCGTACGAGCGTGGACGCGGCCGGCATCGGCCTGGCGGACGCGCAGCTCCACGACGAGAAGGGCCCGATCGGGCGCAGCGCGCAGAGCCTGTACGTCGCGCCCCGCGGCTGAGGGCTGTCCGCGTTGATCCTCCGGGGATTAGACAGCCCGCGGGGGCTGTCGGTGCCGCGGCCGTTGTCCGTCTCAACCCGGCGCCCAGGCACGGGAGTCGGTATGGCAGGCTCGTGCCAATGGAGCCCCTGAGAGACGTCGACCCCGCCCGGATCGGGGCACACGCGCTGTTGGCCCGGCTCGGCGCCGGAGGGATGGGGCAGGTGTACCTCGGGCGCTCGCCCGGCGGGCGCCTGGTCGCGGTGAAGGTGATCCGGGACGAGATCACGGGCCACCCCGAGGCCCTGACCCGGTTCCGGCGGGAGGCCGAGACCGTGCGCGCCGTGCGGTCGGCGTACACGGCGAACCTGATCGACGCCTCGCTGGCGGCGCCGCCGTTCTGGCTGGCGACCGAGTACGTGGCGGGCCCCACGCTCGGTCATGCGGTGGGGCGGCGCGGCGGTCTGCCCGCGGACACCTGCCGCCGGCTGTTCGCGGCCCTCGCGGAGGGGCTGGCGAGCGTCCACGCGTACGGGGTGACGCACCGGGACCTCAAGCCGCAGAACGTCATCCTGGGCGCGCAGGGCCCGCAGCTCATCGACTTCGGCATCGCGCGCGGCGTGGGCGAGACGGCCCTCACCCAGGACGGTCAGGCCCCCGGAACGCCGGGGTACACCGCGCCCGAGGTGCTGCTCGGGGCCGAGGCGGGGGCCGCCGCGGACGTCTTCGCGCTGGGCGCGACGCTCGCGTACGCGGCGACCGGGCGGCCGCCGTTCGGCACGGGCGCCGCTACGAGCGTGAGCTACCGGGCCGTGCACGAGCCGGTCGACGTGGCCGGGGTGGAGCCGGGCCTGGCGGCGCTGATCGAGGCCTGCGTGGCGAAGGACCCGGGGGCCCGGCCCGGCCTGCCGGAGGTCATCGCCCGGTGCGGGGTACGGGACGCGCTGATCGACGATCCCGTGTACGTGGGGCTGGGCGCGCTGGGTGAGGCCGTGCCGGTGCACGAGATGCGGACGCAGGGGCCGGGACTCCCGTACGGCTACACGCCGACCGACCACGCGGCCCCGGCTCCGGCCACGGCCCCGGCGGGGCGTGGGCGGGCGGGCGTGTGGGTGGCGGCCGTGGCGGTGGCCGCGGCCCTGTCGCTGGCCGCCTGGAAGCTGGTCCCGTTCGGCGGACAGGACGGTGGGGCCGGCCGGGGCGAGGACGCCACGGCGGGTGCCGCCGGCACGCCCGCCCGGACTCCGGGCGCGGGAGGCGTCGGCGCGGCGCCTTCTGCGTCCGGGGGCGCCGCCGGCAAGCCGCCGGCCGAGTACATCGAGGGCAACCAGATCTCGCACTACTTCTGGCTGCCTTCCACCGACCCGGAGCGCGCGGCGCACGGCACCGGCGCGTGCAACCTGGGGACGGAGCAGAAGCCGCCGGGTGCGGACTTCCAGGCGGGCGCCGAGGTTTCGGGCAAGTCCGTGAAGATCAGCATGCGCGTCAAGTACGCCGAGAACAGCCCGGCCAAACCCGATCCGTACTACGTGTCGGTGGCGGTCAGGGCCCCGCACGACCTCGACCCGCAGACGGGTCGGCCGTTCCCGATGGACAACCGGTCCGTGGGCTTCACCAGCAAGCCCGTCGACGTCTACGGCAAGTGGAAGACGGGCGAATACCTGACGCTCACGTACCCGGACGACTTCGCGGAGCACGTGAACGGCAAGACGTACCCCGGCGTGCCCCTGGCCAACGACCCGGGGGACTGGACGCTGGTCTTCTACCACGTCGAGGATGACCCTACGAAGTACGCGAGCATCCACTGCACGGGCTTCCGAGTGGAGTAAGTGGAGTAAGTGGAGTAGCGGATCCGGCGACACGGGCGATTCGCACGTGAAGGTGACGGACATGGGGGAGGGTTGACGGGTGCGCAGATTCTGGATGGCAGGCGGGATCGGGATCGGGCTGTGTCTGACCTTCGTGGCGCTCCTCGTCGTGGGGACGTACTCGGCGGCGGCGGGGCTCGCCGGATCGGGCGCCGGCGGCCGTGCCGTGGGCCTGACCAAGGGGGCGGTGCCCGCGAAGTACCAGGCGCTGGTGGAGAAGTGGGGCAGTCTCTGCCCGGCCATCAGCCCGCCGCTGCTCGCCGCGCAGCTGTACTCCGAGAGCGGCTGGAACCCGAGTGCCGTCAGCCCGGCGGACGCGCGGGGCATCGCGCAGTTCATCCCGGGCACCTGGGCCGGCCACGGAATCGACGGGGACGGGGACGGGGACCGGGACATCTGGGACCCGAACGATGCGATCCCCTCGGCGGCTTCGTACGACTGCGAGCTGGCCAAGGACGTGCGGAGCGTGCCCGGTGACGCGACGTCGAACATGCTGGCCGCCTACAACGCCGGCGCCTACGCGGTCATCAAGTACGGGGGAGTGCCGCCGTACAAGGAGACCCAGGGGTACGTGAAGGCGATCACGACGCTGGCGAAGAGCTTCGCGCGGCCCGTGGGCCGGGTGGCGCCCTCGCAACAGGCCGCCGGGGCCATCTACTTCGCGCAGAAGCAGCTCGGCACGCCGTACCTGTGGGGCGGCAACGGTACGCCCGACCAGGGCGGGCGGTTCGACTGCTCGGGGCTGACCAAGGCCGCGTACGAGACGGTCGGGATCGAGCTGCCGCGCGTGGCCAACGACCAGTACAACGCCGGTTCGCATCCCTCGCGTGCCGAACTCCTGCCCGGAGACCTGGTGTTCTTCTCCGATGATCTGACGAACTCCCGGGAGATCCGGCACGTCGGGCTCTACGTGGGCGGCGGATACATGATCAACGCGCCCTACACCGGGGCGGTCATCCGCTTCGACAAGATCGACACGCCCGACTACTTCGGAGCGACCCGCGTGACGAAGGACGGGGCGGAAGCCCTTCCGGGGCGGTCGGCCGCCGGCCGGCCGGCGTAGCAACTCTCCGTGATGCAAAGGCCCTGAGCTGCGACGACCAGTCACTCTTCGATAACGTTGCCGTGATCATTCGGTGGAGAGTGGAACCCGGTCGCCAGAACGGGCGTTCCATGAACGCGGGGGTTGATCAAGTGGGTGTCGAAGGGGCGCACACCCGGGTGCGCCCGCAGGGGAACCACGGCAAGAGCAAGGGGCCGCGTCACCATGGCTGGACTCACAACAGGTGGGCCGAACGTGGATGTCAGCCTGCTGTACGAGGTCAACGGCGCGGCCCGACGCGCCCCGTCGTGGCTGGACACGGCCGTGAGCCTGGCCGGCGAGTACGGGATCCTGCTGGCCCTGGTGCTCCTGGTGCTGTGGTGCTGGCGCGGCGCCCGCCGGCAGGACGAGACCGCGGCCGCCGAGACCTTCACCGCGCTCGTGTGGGCCCCCCTCGCCGCCGGTCTGGCCCTGCTCGTGAACGTGCCCCTGCGTGAACTGGTCGGGCGACAGCGGCCGTTCCGCCAGCACGAGGGGCTGCAGGTCCTCGACCCCGGCTGGGGCGCGGGACTCGGCAACACCGAATACTCCTTCGTCAGCGGTCACACCACCGTCGCGATGGCCCTGGGCGTAGGGCTGTTCGTCGCCAACCGCAAGCTCGGGCTCGTCGGGATCGGGCTGGCCCTCCTCGAAGGCCTCAGCCGCGTCTACATGGGCGTCCACTACCCGACCGACGTGATCGGCGGCCTCGCGCTCGGCACCGCCGTCGCCCTCGTCCTCGCGCCGCTCGCGCTGGCGCTGCTGAACCCGGCCGTCCGGGCGGTGGCCGCCTCCCCGCGCTTCGGCCGGCTCGTGCGGGCCGGGGAGCGGGCGCGGCCCCTGCCGGTCGGCCTCGCCCAGCCGCAGACCCCGCCTGCGGGCCGGCGCACGCCGGACAGCGACCTCGCCGCCTGACGCAGGGCCTGCGGCCTCCCAGGGCTGCGCGGCCCGTCCCGTATCGGCCTGTCCTCCCGTATCAGCCCGTCCCGTACGAGTCCCACACGGCGAGCAGCGCAGCCGTCAGCAGGCACAGCGCGGCCACCCCGAAGCACACCAGGACCGCCCGCGGGCGGGGCCGGGAGGTCACTGGTCGCCCGCGTCGGTGTCGCCCTCGCGGCGGTGGCGGGAGCGCAGCCACAGGCCGGTGGCCACGGCGGCGGCGGAGGTGAGCCCGATGGCCAGGGCCACGTCGACCGGGCCGTCCGCCGAGCCCACGGGCCTGGCCCACGCAGCGGCTGCCGCGGCGGCCGGGGCGAACACGAGGAGCAGGGCCCAGAGGAGGGCCGCGAGGCGGGCTGCGGAACCTGGCATGAGTCCAGGGCATCCGCTGCGGCGCCCCCCGGCCAGCCGGGCCGTCCGAACGGGCGAGACGCCGCCCTAGGTGGCCCCCGTGGCCGCGTGGCCGGTGGCGTCCTTGCGGGCCAGGTCGCGGGAGCGCCGGGCCGGCCCCTTCCAGCCGCAGGAGCAGACGGCCAGGCAGAACGATCCGCGGTCGGCGGTGGATGTGGTGTGGGCGGTCGGCGGCTGTGGCTGCGACCACGGCCGCGGGGGCGGTACGGCGTCGAGCGGAGGGGCCGGGGTCGCGTCGATGTGCGGTTCCACTTCTCCACGGTACCCGGGGACCTCGGGATGCGGGCACGGTGTGCCCCCGTGACGGGAAACCCTGGGCCTCGTTAACCGGAGCGGGTGGGGACCTCGGGCAAACAGCGGTCACGCGTTGGGGGTTGGCAGGCGATGGTGGTTCACCGGCACAGGCGGCTGCGCGGGCGCGCGGCTGAGGTGGTGCTCGCCGCCGGAGTCACCCTGGCGGTCGCGGCGGCGGGCGGGTGCGCCGGCGGCGGCGGAAGCGACGACCGGTCCCCGGCGGAGGCGTCGGTGGCGGTCCGCGGCGCCGCCGACGCCCTGACGCGCACGGGCAGCGCCCGGGCCCGTACGGCCATGGAGATGGCCACCGGCGGCACCCGGGTCACCATCCGCGGCGAGGGCGGCGTCGACTTCAAGAAGCGGATGGGGCAGCTCCTGGTGCTGCTCCCGGCCGACGTGAAGGGCGAGGACGAGCACCGGCCCATCACCGAGCTCCTCGTTCCCGGCGCTCTCTACATGAAGAACCGCGGGGCGGGCGTCCCCGCCGACAAGTGGGTGCGCATCGACACGACGACCCTCGCCGACGGGAACCTGGTCACCGGCGGCGCCACCGACCCGCTGGTCGCGGCCGAGCTGCTGCGGGTCGCGCAGGAGGTGACGTACGTGGGGGTTACCGAGGTGGCGGGCACGAAGGTGCGGCACTACCGGGGGACCACCGACATCGGACGGGCCGCCCGAAGCGCGCCGGCGCAGATGCGCGGGGCGCTGGAGGCGGCGGCGAAAGGGTTCAGCGAGGACACGGTGCCCTTCGACGCCTACCTGGACGAGGAGGGGCGGCTGCGGAAGGTCAGGCACCGCTTCACCTACGTCAACAATGGCGTGATCGATGTGTCCTCGACCACGCTCCTGTACGGATTCGGGACACCGGTGACCGTCGTATTGCCCGCGAGCGGGGACATTTACGCCGGAAAGATCGCCGACTAGCGGGGCGGGCGGGTCGGGAGCGGCGCGATCGGGCCATGGCCGGGTATCCGGAAATGGTCCATCCGTGTCATGCGGGGGGAGGGACGTCCTCCCTACGCTGAGAAGCCGGGCGCCGGCAGGTGGTGCGGCATGACCGACGACGGCCGGTGGCCGGTGGCAGATTGAGGTGACACGCGTGACTCCCGCAGGCGGTACGACGGTGCAGGACCACGTGGCGCTCGCCGAGATCGAACTGTGCGGTGAGCTGATCATCGCCGCGTCCGCGGCCGCCGAGGACCGGCTGAGCCTGGATCGCATCGACGAAGTCCTGCTGGGCCGGTAGCTCCCGCCCGCCGCCGGCGGGCGGGGACGGACCGCTCAGGTGCGCAGGAGCCGAGCGATGGCCTTGGTGGCCTCCTCGACCTTGGCGTCGATCTCGCCTCCGCCCTTGACCGCCGCGTCGGCGACGCAGTGGCGCAGGTGCTCCTCCAGCAGCTGGAGCGCGAAGGACTGGAGTGCCTTCGTGCTCGCCGAGACCTGGGTGAGTATGTCGATGCAGTAGACATCCTCGTCGACGAGCCGCTGGAGGCCGCGGATCTGGCCCTCGATCCGGCGCAGCCGCTTGAGGTGCTCGTCCTTCTGGTGGTGGTAGCCGTGGACGGCCCCGCCGTCGTGGGAGGTGCCGGGGGTGGCCGCCGTGCCGGTGCCGGCTCCGGTGCCCTCCGCCTCGATGGTCGTCATACGTCCTCCCGTGGTCGAACGAACGAGGGGATGTATACCCCTCATGGGTATAGGTTACCGGGCTCGCGCCCGAGGAGCAGGGGCCCGTGTTCCACACTCTGCCTGATGGAGGACACTGGGGAACTGCCGGTTAGCCGTGGCCGGGGGATGCGCCTAGCATCAGCCTGACCGAATCCAATGCACCCCGAGGACCTCACGTGCGATTTCGTCTGACCCCCAGGGAGACGAGCTTCTACGACATGTTCGCCGCATCCGCGGACAACATCGTCACGGGCTCCAAGCTCCTGATGGAACTGCTCGGAGCGGACTCGTCCGCCCGGGCCGAGATCGCGGAACGGATGCGGGCGGCGGAGCACGCGGGGGACGACGCGACACACGCGATCTTCCACCAGCTGAACTCCTCCTTCATCACGCCGTTCGACCGCGAGGACATCTACTCCCTGGCGTCGTCGCTCGACGACATCATGGACTTCATGGAGGAGGCCGTCGACCTCGTCGTCCTCTACAACGTTGAGGAGCTCCCCAAGGGCGTCGAGCAGCAGATCGAGGTCCTGGCGCGGGCGGCGGAGCTGACCGCCGAGGCGATGCCGCACCTGCGGACGATGGACAACCTCACCGAGTACTGGATCGAGGTCAACCGTCTGGAGAACCAGGCCGACCAGATCCACCGCAAGCTGCTCGCGCACCTCTTCAACGGCAAGTACGACGCCATCGAGGTGCTGAAGCTCAAGCAGATCGTCGACGTGCTCGAAGAGGCGGCCGACGCGTTCGAGCACGTCGCGAACACGGTGGAGACCATCGCGGTCAAGGAGTCCTGAACCTCGTGGACACCTTCGCTCTGGTCGTGACCATCGGTGTCGCGCTCGGCTTCACATATACGAACGGTTTCCACGACTCGGCGAACGCGATCGCGACCTCGGTCTCGACGCGTGCGCTGACCCCGCGCGCCGCCCTGGCGATGGCCGCGGTGATGAACCTCGCCGGCGCCTTCCTGGGCAGCGGGGTGGCCAAGACGGTCAGTCAGGGTCTGATCGAGACGCCGCACGGTGCCACGGGCATGTGGATCCTCTTCGCGGCGCTGGTCGGCGCGATCGTCTGGAACCTGATCACCTGGTACTTCGGCCTGCCCTCCTCCTCCTCGCACGCCCTCTTCGGCGGCATGGTGGGTGCGGCCCTGGCCGGCGGCACGGAGGTGATCTGGTCGGGCGTGGTCGACAAGGTCGTCATTCCGATGTTCGTCTCGCCGGTCGTCGGTCTGGTCGCCGGCTACCTGGTGATGGTGGTCATCCTGTGGATGTTCCGCCGGGCCAACCCGCACAAGGCGAAGCACGGCTTCCGTATCGCGCAGACGGTGTCGGCGGCCGCGATGGCGCTCGGCCACGGTCTGCAGGACGCGCAGAAGACGATGGGCATCGTCGTGATGGCCCTGGTCATCGCCGACGTCCAGTCCGCCGACGACGCGATCCCGGTGTGGGTCAAGGTCGCCTGTGCGGTGATGCTGTCGCTGGGTACGTACGCGGGCGGCTGGCGCATCATGCGCACGCTCGGCCGCAAGATCATCGAGCTGGACCCGCCGCAGGGCTTCGCGGCGGAGACCACCGGTGCCTCGATCATGTTCGGCTCGGCCTACCTCTTCCACGCGCCGATCTCCACCACCCACGTGATCACCTCGGCGATCATGGGTGTGGGTGCGACGAAGCGCGTGAACGCGGTGCGCTGGGGCGTCGCCAAGAACATCATCCTGGGCTGGTTCATCACCATGCCCGCCGCGGCGCTGGTCGCCGCGGTCAGCTTCTGGATCGTGAACCTGGCCTTCGGCTAGCCAGGCCGGGTCCGGCCGTACGGACACGAGAGCGGGCCGGCTCCCCCCACCCAGGGGGAGCCGGCCCTCTTTCTTTCTTCCGTCCCGCGGTGGCACCGCCATGCAGCACCCCGGGACGTCTCGCACATCTCGCTCTAGCCGAAGCGGCCCGAGATGTAGTCCTCGGTCGCCTGCACGGACGGGTTGGAGAAGATCCGGTCCGTGTCGTCGATCTCGATGAGCTTGCCGGGCTGGCCGACCGCCGAGAGGTTGAAGAAGGCGGTCCGGTCGGAGACGCGGGCAGCCTGCTGCATGTTGTGCGTCACGATGACGATCGTGAAGCGCTCCTTCAGCTCGCCGATCAGGTCCTCGATCGCCAGGGTGGAGATCGGGTCCAGGGCCGAGCAGGGCTCGTCCATCAGCAGGACCTGGGGCTCGACCGCGATGGCGCGGGCGATGCACAGGCGCTGCTGCTGGCCGCCGGAGAGGCCGGAGCCGGGCTTGCTGAGGCGGTCCTTGACCTCGTTCCAGAGGTTGGCGCCTTGGAGGGACCTTTCGACGATGTCGGCGAGCTCGGCCTTCTTGAAGTTGCCGTTCAGCCGCAGGCCCGCCGCCACGTTGTCGAAGATCGACATGGTGGGGAAGGGGTTCGGGCGCTGGAAGACCATGCCGACCGTGCGGCGGACCGCGACGGGGTCCACGCCGGCGCCGTAGAGGTTCTCGTCGTCCAGCAAGACCTTGCCCTCGACGCGGCCGCCGGGGGTGACCTCGTGCATGCGGTTGAGGGTGCGCAGGAAGGTGGACTTGCCGCAGCCGGAGGGACCGATGAAGGCCGTCACCGAGCGGGGTTCGACGGTCATCGAGATGTCGTCGATGGCCCTGTGGCTGCCGTAGAAGGCGGACAGTCCGCTGACGTCGATTCGCTTCGCCATGAGGGGGTCACTTCGCTTTCATACAGTCGCGTCAGCGACCGGTCTTCGGGGCCTTCCAGCGGGCGATGCCGCGGGCCACCAGATTGAGGATCATGACGAAGGCGATCAGGACGAGCGCTGCGGCCCATGCCCGGTCGTAGGAGGCGTCACTGCCGACCTTGTACTGCTCCCAAATGTAGAGCGGGAGCGAGGACTGGGCGCCTTCGAAGGGGTTGCCGTTGATCAGCTGGGTGCCGAAGACCAGCAGCATGATCGGGGCGGTCTCACCGGCGATGCGGGCGACGGCCAGCATGAGTCCGGTGGCGATGCCGCCGATGGCGGTGGGGAGGACGACCTTGAGGATCATGCGCCACTTCGGCACACCGAGGGCCAGGGCGGCCTCGCGCAGCTCGTTCGGGACGAGCTTGAGCATCTCCTCGGTGGAGCGGACCACGACGGGCATCATCAGGATCGACAGGGCCATCGCGCCGGCGAATCCGGAGGGGCCGAAGCCGAGCGCCAGGTTCCAGGTCGTCAGGATGAACAGGCCCGCGACGATGGAGGGGATGCCGGTCATGACGTCGACGAAGAAGGTCACGGCCTTGGCGAGCGTGCCCTTGCCGTACTCGACGAGGTAGACGGCGGTCAGCAGGCCGATCGGGGCCGCGATCAGGGTGGCCAGGGCGATCTGCTCGATGGTGCCGAGCAGCGCGTGGTAGACGCCGCCGCCCTCCTCGAAGCTGGTCACGCCGTTCATCGAGTGGCTGAGGAAGTCACCGCTGAAGACCTTGATGCCGCGGCTGATCGTGGTCCAGATCAGCGAGAGCAGCGGGATGACGGCGAGGACGAAGGAGACCCACACGACGGAGGTCGCGATGCGGTCCTTGGCCTGGCGGCGGTTCTCGACCACCGCGCTGGCGGTGTACGTGATCGCGACGAACAGGATGGCGGCGATCAGACCCCACTGGATCTTGCTGTGGAGGTCGAAGACGATGCCGATGCCGCTGCCGAGGGTGATCGAGAGGACGGCGATGCCGGCCGGGGCCCAGCGGGGCAGGCCGCCTCGGGTGAGGCTGGTGGGAGCGGCGGAGCGGGGGGCCCGGGTGGGCCGCTGGTCCTTGAGTGCGTGGCTCATCAGGCGTTCGCCCCCGAGAAGTCCTTGCGGCGAGCGATGATCAGGCGAGCTGCACCGTTGACCAGCAGGGTGAGCAGGAAGAGGACCAGACCGGAGGCGATCAGCGCGTCGCGGCCGAACTCGTTGGCCTCGTCGAACTTCGCGGCGATGTTCTGCGCGAACGTGCCGCCGCCCGGGTCGAGGATGTGGCCGGAGATCAGGAAGCTCGGCGAGAGGACGGTGGCGACGGCCATGGTCTCGCCGAGGGCGCGGCCGAGGCCGAGCATCGAGGCGGAGATGACGCCGGAGCGGCCGAAGGGCAGCACGGACATCCGGATCACCTCCCAGCGGGTCGCGCCGAGGGCCAGTGCGGCCTCCTCGTTCATGCGCGGGACCTGGAGGAAGACCTCGCGGCTGACGCTGGTCACGATCGGCAGGATCATGATCGCGAGCAGGATGCCGACGGTGAAGAGGGAACGCGCCACGCCGACCTGGGTCTTGTCGAAGACGTAGGTCCAGCCCATGTACTCGTCGAGCCAGAGGTTCAGGCCCGCCAGCTGCGGGACGAGGAAGAGGGCGCCCCAGATGCCGTAGATGATCGACGGCACGGCGGCCAGCAGGTCGACCACGTACGCGAGGGGGGCGGCGAGCCTGCGCGGTGCGTAGTGCGAGATGAAGAGGGCGATGCCGACGGCGATCGGAACCGCGATGACCATCGCGATGATCGAGCTGACGACGGTGCCGAAGAGCAGGACGGCGATGCCGAAGACGGGCGGGTTGGCCGACGCGTTCCAGTCGAAGGTGGTGAGGAAGTTCCCCTCGTTCTCCGACAGGGCGATCGAGGCGCGGTAGGTGAGGAAGACGGCGATCGACGCCATGATCACCAGGAGCAGGATGCCGGAGCCCTTGGAGAGCGCGGCGAAGATCTTGTCGCCGGCGCGGCCGGTGGATCCCCTGCTCGGGGAGACGGGCGGAGCCGTGTCTATCGGGGTGGGTGTGGTGGAAGCCATGGTCTTTCCGGTCTGTGTGGGGGGCAGGCCCCCTGGCGGCGGTGCACCGGATTCCCCCGGGTGGAGGGGAAGGGGCTCCGGGGGCCGGTCCGCCCGGTCCCCGGACGGGGGGAGGGGACGGACCGGGCCTCGGAGCTCAGGACTAGCTCAGCGAGTTGACGACCTCGCGGACCTTGGCGTTGATCTCGGCCGGGATCGGCGCGTAGCCGTTCTCCAGGAGGATCTTCTGGCCCGCGTCGGACGCGGTGTAGTTGAGGAAGGACTTGACGGTCGGCAGGGTCTCCGCCTTGTTGCCCTTGTCGCAGACGACCTCGTAGGTGACCAGGACGATCGGGTACGCGCCCTCGGCCTTGGTGGTGTAGTCGAGCTTGAGGGCGAGGTCCGAGCCGGTGCCGGCGATCTTGGCGGCGGCGATGGCCTTGGAGGCGTTCTCGCCGGTCGCCTTGACCGGGGCGGCGGCGCCCGTGTTCAGGTCGACCGTCTTGATGCCCTGGGCGCTGGCGTAGGAGAGCTCGAAGTAGCCGATGGCACCGTCGACCTGCTTGACCTGGGTCGCGACCCCGGAGGAGCCGGAGGCGCCGAGGCCGCCCGGGGCCGGCCACTTCTTCGCGGCCTCGTACGGCCACGCGTCACCGGCGGCGGCCTTGAGGTACTTGCCGAGGTTCTCGGTGGTGCCCGAGTCCTCGGAGCGGTGGAAGTGCTGGATCGCGGTGGAGGGGAGCGTGACGCCGGGGTTCAGCTTCTTGATCGCCTCGTCGTCCCACTTCTTGATCTTGTCGTTGAAGATGTTGGCGATCGTGGCGGCGTCAAGGTTCAGCTTGTCCACGCCCGCGATGTTGAAACCGAGGGCGATCGGGCCGCCGACCATGGGCAGGTCGATGCCCTGGCCGCCGGTGCAGATCTTCTTCGACTCCTCGACCTGCTCCGGCTTCAGCGCCGAGTCGGAGCCGGCGAAGCCGACGGTGCCCTGGTTGAAGGCGACGATGCCCTCACCGGAGGAGGAGGACTTGTAGTTCACCTCGACGCCGGAGCAGGCGGCCATGTAGTTCTTCACCCACAGGTCGACCGCGTTCTTCTGCGCGGAGGAGCCGGAGGCGAGCAGCTTTCCCTTCGCGCCCTCGCACTTGATGTCGCCGGCGGCCGGGGCGGCGGCCTTGGTGGCGCCGTCGCCGGTCTTGGTGTTGTCGTCCGAGCCGCACGCCGTGAGGACCAGGGCGCCGGACACGACAAGCGCACCGAGGGCGGAGGCACGAAGCATGTTCTTGCGCTGAAGCTTCACTTTCGGGTGTTTCCTTCCAGAAGCCGCCGGCCGCTTTTCGTTCGTACCGGGCGGCGTGCGAAGAGGACTACTGCGTCGGGTCGCGCGGGCCGGCTGCCCGCTCTGTGAGCCGCCGTATCCGTGCACGACCGAAATTAGGCGGAACAGGTGAAGCAGCCGACCGGCCCGAGTGAACGGACGGTGAACCGTGGCGGACGACCCGGTGCGTTCCGGGGCGTCCGCACACACTTGCCATCATCCGTTATCCCACCGTTATCGCGGTGCGGCCGCCGGCTCCCGCAGCCACAGGTGCTGGAAGTCGGTCCGCGCCGCCTCGACCTGGTGGCGCTGGTCGGCGTGCAGGACGCCCAGGGCGTAGGCCGTCGCCGGGGCGATGCGGGGGGTGCGGGCGGCCGTGGCGGAGGCGGCGGCGGCCTCGGCGGCGTCCCGGTGGCGGTCCAGGGCCTCGCCCGCGGCCGCCGGGCGTGTCACGTCCTCGCCGAGGACCTCCCGCGCGTAGCGGTGGACCCGCAGGAGGCGGCGTACCTCGTGCCAGAGGCCGTCGTGGTCCGCGTCGTACGGGCTCGGCGCCGCCTCGCAGCCGCCGACGGGAGGCAGCGCCGATACCGCGGCCGACAGTCGGGTTTCGGCCACGGCCGCGAGGGGCACGAGGACCTCTCCCACCCGGCCGCGGGCCGCGACGGCGTTGAGCGGGACCTCGGAGGCGAGCAGTGCCACCGCGTCCGCCACCGCGTGGAAGCGGGACGAGCCGAGCGCCTGGAGGGTGGCCGAGTGCGCGCGCGTACGGGCCAGGGTCAGCTGGCGGTCCAGCAGTGCGCCCGCGCGCGCCGAGCCCACCGTCAGCGCGCCGGCCGAGCCGCGCGGCGCCGGGAGCTGCGGGGACCCCGACAGCCGGTGCAGTGCGTCCATGAGCCGGGCCAGCCGGGCGGCGTAGGCGTGCTCGTCGGCCAGGGTCGAGGACAGCCAGGCCAGCTCGGTGCGCAGCCCGTCCGCCCAGGAGGACTCGGTCACCGCCCGGAAGGTGGCCAGTGATCCGCTGATGCGGCGCGCGGCCCCCCGCAGGCTGCGCGCCGCGACGCCGCTTTCGGTGGCGGCGGCCCCGCTCTCCTCGTGCAGGCGCAGGCCCCGCAGGAAAGCCGTGGCCTGGGAGCGCAGGTACGTGCCGAGCACGTCCCCCGCGTCCGCCATCGGGTCATGGTTTGGCTGAGCCACGCCGGCGCCTCCGGGCGTCTATGAGCGTCTCCTGTACGTGCCGCAGCGGCTGGCCGTCCGCATCCGTGCTGTGCCGGGTCCATTCGCCGTCCGGGCCGAGGTGCCAGGAGGAGGTGGCGTCGGACATCCCGGTTTCCAGCATCCGGTCCAGTGCCGCGCGGTGGGCCGGGTCGGCGACCCTGACCAGTGCCTCGATACGGCGGTCGAGGTTGCGGTGCATCATGTCGGCGCTGCCGATCCACACCTCGGGCTCGCCGCCGTTGCCGAAGGCGAAGACCCGGGAGTGTTCGAGGAAGCGGCCGAGGATCGAGCGGACCCGGATGTTGTCCGAGAGTCCGGGGACCCCTGGGCGGACGGCGCAGATGCCGCGCACCCAGATGTCGACGGGCACTCCCGCCTGGGAGGCCCGGTAGAGGGAGTCGATGAGGGCCTCGTCGACGATCGAGTTCATCTTGAGGCGCACGTACGCGGCGCGGCCGGCCCTGTGGTGGGCGGCCTCCTTGTCGATCCGCGCGATCAGGCCGTCCCGCAGCGAGCGGGGGGCGACCATCAGCCGGCGGTAGGTCTCGCGGCGCGAGTAGCCGGACAGCCGGTTGAACAAGTCGGAGAGGTCCGCGCCGACCTGCGGGTCGGCCGTGAGCAGGCCGAGGTCCTCGTACAGGCGGGCGGTCTTCGGGTGGTAGTTGCCGGTGCCGACGTGGGCGTAGCGGCGCAGCTGGTCGCCCTCCTGGCGGACGACGAGCGACAGCTTGCAGTGGGTCTTGAGGCCGACGAGCCCGTAGACGACGTGGCAGCCGGCCTCTTCCAGCTTGCGGGCCCACTTGATGTTGGCCTGCTCGTCGAAGCGGGCCTTGATCTCGACGAGTACGAGGACCTGCTTGCCGGATTCGGCGGCGTCGATCAGGGCGTCCACGATGGGGGAGTCGCCGGAGGTGCGGTAGAGCGTCTGCTTGATGGCGAGGACGTCCGGGTCGGCCGCGGCCTGCTCCAGGAACCTCTGCACCGAGGTGGAGAAGGAGTCGTACGGGTGGTGCAGCAGGACGTCGCGCTCGCGCAGGGCGGCGAAGACGTCGGGCGCGTGCGCGGACTCGACCTCGGCGAGGTCCCGGTGGGTGCCGGCGACGAACTTCGGGTACTTGAGCTCGGGCCGGTCCAGGGAGGCGATCCCGAAGAGGGCGGTCAGGTCGAGGGGCCCGGGCAGCGGGTACACCTCGGAGGCGTTGACGTTCAGCTCCTGCACGAGGAGGTCCAGGACGCCGGGGTCGATGGACTCCTCGACCTCCAGGCGCACGGGCGGGCCGAAACGGCGCCGCATGAGCTCCTTCTCCAGGGCCTGGAGAAGGTTCTCGGCGTCGTCCTCCTCAACCTCCAGGTCCTCGTTGCGGGTCACGCGGAACATGTGGTGCGCGAGCACCTCCATGCCCGGGAACAGCTCCTCCAGGTGCGCGGCGATGACGTCCTCCAGCGGGACGTAGCGCTGCGGGGAGGCCTCCAGGAAGCGGGAGAGGATCGGCGGCACCTTGACGCGGGCGAAGTGGCGGTGGCCGCTGACGGGGTTGCGCACGACCACGGCCAGGTTGAGGGAGAGGCCGGAGATGTACGGGAAGGGGTGCGCGGGGTCCACGGCCAGCGGGGTCAGCACCGGGAAGATCTGGTTCCGGAACAGCGTGAAGAGGCGGGCCTGCTCCTTCTCGGTGAGGTCGGGCCAGCGGATCAGGTGGATGCCCTCCTCGGCCAGCGCCGGGGAGATGTCCTGCTGGAAGCAGGCGGCGTGGCGGGCCATGAGCTCGCGCGAGCGCGTCCAGATGAGGTCCAGCACCTCGCGGGGCTGCAGGCCGGAGGCCGATCGGGTGGCGACGCCCGTCGCGATGCGCCGTTTGAGGCCGGCCACGCGGACCATGAAGAACTCGTCGAGGTTGCTCGCGAAGATCGCCAGGAAGTTGGCGCGCTCCAGGAGCGGGGTCGTGGGGTCCTCGGCGAGCTCCAGCACCCGCTCGTTGAAGGCGAGCCAGCTGCGCTCCCGGTCGAGGAAGCGGCCCGGGGGGAGTTCCCCGCCGTCCTTGTCGTCGTAGGCGTCCAGGTCGGCGTCGAGATCGGGGTCGAAATCGACGTGCGGGCGGTGCGCTGCGATGGAGCCTATGCGGGCGTGGGCCGCGGCGGCGGGCGCCTGCCCGGCGGCGTTGCCGGTGTCCTTGCCGGTGTCCTTGCCGGCCTTGCCGGTGTCCTTGCCGGCCTTGCCGGCGGCGGACGCGGACGGGTGAGACGGGTGCTGGGCGGGGACCTCGGTGGGACCGGCGCTGGGCTTGTGGCTCATGACTCCATTCTTCCGCCCAAGCGGCAGGACAGGCGCGTCGGACGTGTCGGCCGTCAGTCGGAGTCGGGGCTGCATTGGGGGAGAGTCGCAAGCGCTTCTGAATGCCCGGTTAATGGCGCATGGCTTCCCGGCTCCGGCCGGCCCACGAGTCGCCTCCCGGCGGGGGTGGCGAAGGTGGCGGGGGGCGGGGCGTACGGCCCGGCGTGCCGGGTGCGGTGCCGGGCCGGGTGGGCTGCACCCTTGGCCCGCCGGGCGTGCCCCCGCCCGGGCCCGCGCCTCAAACGCCGGCGGGGCGCAAGGATCGGGGCTCCGCCCCGGCCCTGCGCCGCAAGCGCCGGCGGGGCCGGGTTGTGCGGCGGGGGCCGGGGGGTCAGCTTTCCGTGCGGTACATCAGGTCGACCTCGTGGGTGGTGAAGCCGAGGCCCTCGTAGACGGCGAGGGCCGCCGGGTTGTCGGCGTCGACGTAGAGCATGGCCGTCGGCAGGCCCTGGGCCGCCAGGTGCTGCAGGCCGATCGCGGTGAGGGCCTTGCCGAGGCCGCCGCCCTGGGCGCCGGGGAGGACGCCGACCACGTAGACCTCGCCCAGCTGCTCCGCCGCGTGGACCTTCGTCCAGTGGAAGCCGACGAGCTCGCCGTCGCGCTCGGCGAGGAAGAACCCCTTGGCGTCGAACCACGGCTGCGCGATGCGGTCGTCGAGGTCGCGCTGGGTGAGCGAGCCCTGCTCGGGGTGGTGGGCGAAGGCGGCCGCGTTCGCCGCGAGCCAGGCCGCGTCGTCGGTGCCGGGCTGGAAGGTCCGTACGGTCACGCCCGGCGGGAGTACCGGGTCGGGCAGCGGGGCCCCCTCGGCCAGGGGCCGGCGCAGCTGGCGCAGCTCGCGGAAGAGGGTCAGGCCGAGCACCTGGGCGAGGTGCCGGGCGGCGGACTTGCCGCCGTGGGCCCATACCCGCAGCCGCTTGCCGGAGGCGGCCAGCAGGGCCATCCCCATGACGCGCCCGTGGCCGCGGCCGCGCAGGGCGGGGTGCACGAGGAGTTCGGCTGCCGGGGCCTCCACCGGGTCGGTGTCCTCCAGTTGTCCGTACGCGGCGAGCCGGCCGCCGTCGGTGAGCAGGAAGTGCCGGATTCCCGCGCGCGGCCCTCCGCGCAGCTGGAGCCTTCCCTGTTCGGACACGGCGGTGGTGCCGTCCGTACGCGCCGCGTCCTCGATCAGGTCGAGGACGGCGTCGGCCTGTTCCCCCGTCAGCTCGTCGAGGGTCTGAATCTGCCGTCCCGGCTCCAGGGCCGCTGCTGCGTCAGTCATGGAACGAGCCTACGACCGTCCCGGCCGCCGGGGTGGAGTGCGGGCGCGGGGTCGGTCCTTCTTCTGCGCGTAACCAACGCGATACCCGTTACCCCCTGGTAGAGCTACGCGCGTTGACCATAGGCTTCGGCGGACCTCCCAAGCAGTATCGCTGTCCACAAAGGGGACTAAATGTCAGCGACGCCACAACGGCACCGCCGAAACCGCCGGTTGACCTTCGCCGCCCTCGCCGTCACGGCCGGGGCCGGAGCGCTGGTCGCGGCCGCACTGCCGGCCGGTGCCGCGAGTGGTGGCGGTGCGGCCAAGAGCCGGACCGTCGACGTGCAGATGCTGTCGTTCAACGACTTCCACGGCACCCTGGAGCCCCCGCAGGGCTCCTCCGGCACTGTGACCGAACGTCAGGCCGACGGCACCACCAAGGCCATACCCGCGGGCGGGGTCGAGTACCTCGCGACCAGCCTGCGCGAGGCCCGCAAGGGCCACGAGTACTCCGTCACCGCAGCGGCCGGCGACATGATCGGCGGCAGCCCGATGCTGTCGGGGCTCTTCCACGACGAGCCGAGCATCGAGGCGCTGAACAAGCTGGGCCTGAACGTCTCCAGCGTCGGCAACCACGAGTTCGACGAGGGTGGGACCGAGCTGCGCCGCATGGCGTACGGCGGCTGCCACCCCGTCGAGGGCTGCTACGAGTTCGGCAAGGAGTTCACGGGCTCCACCTTCCAGTACCTCGCCGCGAACGTCACGGACGAGAAGACCAAGCGCCCCCTGATGTCGCCCACCTACGTGTGGAAGAAGGGCGACGTGAAGATCGGCTTCATCGGCGTCACCCTGGAGGGCACTCCGGACGTCGTGACCGCCGAGGGCGTCAAGGGCCTCAAGTTCGGCGACGAGATCGAGACGATCAACAAGTACGCCGCCGAGCTGAACAAGCAGGGCGTGAAGTCGATCGTCGCGCTGATCCACGAGGGCGGTCTGCCCGCGAACGGCGCGTACAACTACGACTGTGACGTCCCGGGCGCCGGCGCCGGCATCTCGGGCGCGATCGTGGACATCGCCAAGAACGTCGACGCCAAGGTCGACGCGCTGGTCACGGGCCACACGCACCAGGCCTACGCCTGCAACATCCCCGACCCGGCGGGCAACCCGCGCGCGGTGACCTCGGCGGCCTCGATCGGCCGTCTGTTCACGGAAACCACGCTGACCTACGACCGGCAGACCAAGGACATCGTCCGTACGCCGGTCGCCTCGCCCAAGCCGGTCAACAAGGTCGTCACCCGGGAGCAGCCCAAGGCCCCGGACATGACCGAGCTGATCCAGCGCTGGAACGCCCTGGCCGCCCCGATCGCCAACCGCCCCCAGGGCTTCATCTCGGCGGACATTCCGGGCCGCGGATCGGCGGAGCACGAGAAGCCGCTCGGCGACCTGATCGCCGACGCCCAGCTGGAGGCGCTCGCCCCGGCGGACAAGGGCGGCGCGCAGCTGGCCGTCATGAACCCGGGCGGCATCCGCTCGGACCTCGCCTACAAGGCCTCGGGCGCCGAGGGCGACGGCGTGGTGACGTACGGCGAGTCCTTCACGGTGCAGCCGTTCACCAACATGATGAACGTCGTGGACCTGACCGGCGCGCAGCTGATCACCGCGCTCCAGCAGCAGGTGAGCGGGCCGGTCAACGGGACGAGCCCGAAGATCCTGCAGGTGTCGAAGGGCTTCACCTACACCCTCGACATGACGAAGGCGGGCGCGGACCGCATCGTCGTGGACTCGGTCAAGCTGAACGGTGTCGCGATCGACCCCGCCAAGACCTACCGCGTCGCGATGAACGAGTTCCTCGCGGGCGGCGGTGACGGCTTCACCGTCCTGAAGGAGCACAAGAACAAGCTGGTCGGCGCGTCCGACCTGGACTGCTTCAACGCCTACTTGACGAAGAACTCCTCGGCGTCCGCGCCGATCGCCCCGCCGGCGGCGAACCGGATCACCGTCATCAAGTACCCGACGGCACGCCCAGCGCCTACGCCGACTCGCCCTGGCGCAAGGCCAAGGGCGGGCTGTGGGACGTCGGGCCGCACGCCCTGTCGGTCCTGAT
>NZ_JBEZYV010000054.1:0-2628 GCF_040638905.1 Streptomyces virginiae
GCCAGAGCGCGCCGATGTCACTACACACGGCGTGGGCACTTGTTCGCGGGACGGGCCGCGCGAACCCGTCCCGCACCCGGCAGCACCCCGCTACATTCCCCACATCCAAGCCGTTGGCCAGGCAAAACATCAAAGTCCGGCTGGAGTATCAGGGGGTGTCGGGGGTGTCGTAGACGAGTTTGTAGGTGACGTCTTTGGGGGTGGGGGTGGGGGTGGTGTGGGTGTAGAGGAGGCGGATGGTGGTGTAGCGGTGGGTGTCGGGGTGGTCGGGCCAGGGTTGGGGGTGGCTGAGGGTGACGGTGACGGGGTAGGGGCGGAAGCGGCCTGCTGCGCAGTAGGGGCGGCAGTCGTTGATCAGGTCGGTTCCGGTGGCGGTTGCGGTTTTCGGTGTCCAGGTGTTCCAGTGCAGGTCGACGAGGCGGTTGTTGCCGTCGCCGCAGGCCAGGAGGTATTCCTTGGGGCGTATTTGGGGTTTGGAGAAGCAGTCGACGACGACGGGGGTGGGGTCCGGGGTGGGTGCGGGGGCGGGCTGGGTGGGGGAGGCTGGTACGGCTGCTGCGAGGAGGGCTGCTGCCGCGCTGAGCAGGATCCCGGTCCGGACGTGTGTGCGGGTGTGTGGGGTGGGGGCGTCTTTTGAAGCGTCCACGAGACCTCCTCGCCCATCCGTGGCGCCCGGTGGCGCTGCGGCCATGCCCAGCTTCCCCGATCCGGGCGAGGGCCGCACCCGCTGGGAGCTCTTTGCTGCCCGCGGCCCCGTCTGACCTGCGCGAATACAGCCCTGCCCGGCCCTGGCCCGGCCTGGGCCCTGCCCGGCTCTGCCCGGCTCTGGCCCGGCCTGGGCTCTGCCCTGCTCTGCCCGGCCTGGGCTCGGCCTGGGTTCGGCCCGTCGGTCACCTGCCGGGCGGCGGCGAAACGCGGGTCGCGGTAGGCGTCGCCGGTCCGGTCCGGTCCGGTCCGGCCTTGCTCTGCCCGGCTCTGCTCTGCCCGGCCCTGGCCCGGCTCTGCCCGTCGGTCACCTGCCGGGCGGCGGCGAAATGCGGGTCCGCGGGAGGCGTCGCCGGTCCGGCCCTGCTCTGCCCGGCTCTGCCCGGCCTGGCTCTGTCTGGCCTGGCCCGGGCTCGGCCTGGCTCTGCTCTGCCCGGCCCTGGCCCGGCTCTGCCCGTCGGCCACCTGCCGGGCGGCGGCGAAACGCGGGTCCGCGGTAGCCGTAGCCGGCCCTGCCCGGCCCGGCTCTGCTCTGCCCGGCTCTGCCCGGCCCTGCTCTGCCCGGCCCTGCTCTGCCCGGCCCTGCTCTGCCCGGCCCTGCTCTGCCCGGCCTGGCCCGGGCTTGCCACGCCTGGCCTTGCCCCCTGTCGGGTTTGGGTTGGGTTGTGGCGGGGTTGGGTTAGGTGATGCCGATGGTGTAGGTGGCGTGGTAGCCGTTGCCGTGGGGTGTGAGGGGCAGTGTCATGGTGGTGCCGGCGGTGCGGTAGCGGTTGTCGCGGGTGTTGGGGTGTGGGGGTGGTGTGCGGTGTGTGTAGGGCGGGCGGGTGTAGATCTTGGTCAGGAGGTTTTCGGGGAAGAAGAACTGGGAGGTGGTTTCGGTGTGGGGGTCGGGGCGGACTTTGAAGTGGATGTGGGGGGCGAGTGCTGCGTACCAGCCGGGCACGATGGTGTGGAAGGTGCATCGTCCGGTGCGGTCGGTGATTTGGGTGCCGCGCAGGAAGGTGTCTTTGCCGGTGGAGTAGTTGCCGGCGGCGTCGGCGTGCCACACCTCGACGCCGGCGGCCGGGAGTGGCCGGCAGCCGTCGGGGACGCGTACGACGGTCAGTTCCAGCTGTAGGGGTACGCCGCCTCGGCCCTGGGTGATGTCGGAGCGGACGAGGTCGAGGTCCAGGTAGTAGGGTCCCGCGCCCGCTGTGACGGCAAGGACGCAGGCCGGGGCCGTTGGGGCGGTGGCGGTGCCCGCCCCGGTCGGGGCGGGCGGGGTGGGAGGGGGTGGGGAGGCGGACGGTTGTGCGGCGGCCCCGCGCGTGGTGGCCGGGGCGCTGCATGCTCCGCCGAGTACGGCGGCGGCCCCGGCCGAGCCGGCGGCCAGCAGGAGCGCCCGACGGCTGGTCGCCGGCGCGGACACCCCACCCGTACCGGCACCTGTACCGGCTCCGGGGGCCGTGTCCGCGCCCGTACCGGCTCCGGTGTCCGTGCCGGCTTCCGTACCGGCTCCCGTGCCGGCTCCGGTGTCCGTGCCGGCTTCCGTACCGGCTCCCGTGCCGGCTCCGGTGTCCGTGCCCGTACCGGTGTCCGTACTGGCGCCGGCGCCCGAACCCGTACCGGCGTCCGTGCCCGTGTCCGTGTCGGCTCCGGTGGCACTGCCGGTGCCGGAGTGGGTTCCGCAGCCGGTCCCGGTGCCGGTGCCGGTGTTGGTGTTGGTGTTGTCGGTCATGCGGGCGCCCCTTCACCACGTGTTCCGGGTGCCGTCCTGGCGTGGGGGACGGCTGTACACACGCGCTCACCGTGCCGGACGGGGTGGGTGGCGCCCGGCATCGACACACCTGCCGCTACCCCGCCGGCCCCTGCCCGGTTCCGCCCCCCGGGTAGTGGGGGGGTGGGACCGGGGGAGGGGGTCGCTGACGAGGTCGGGGGGGGGGC
>NZ_JBEZYV010000054.1:2724-22570 GCF_040638905.1 Streptomyces virginiae
ACCTGCCGCTACCCCGCCGGCCCCTGCCCGGTTCCGCCCCCCGGGTAGTGGGGGGGTGGGACCGGGGGAGGGGGTCGCTGACGAGGTCGGGGGGGGGCTTGCGGGGCCAGGCAGGCTCGTGACGGCCGGGTTCGGTGGTCTTGGCGGCTTCGGGGCCCGGCTTGTCGTTCGCGACTGGTGCGCGGATGTGGTGTGCGGTCTTGGAGTTGGTACTGCTGCCCGCTCTTTCGCCGGGCCTCTGTTTCGGCGTGGGTGTTCATCTGTGTGCGGTCCAGGTCCTGCAGGGGGCCGTTCGTCTTGTTGCTGACCCCGACGGTGCGGCTCCCGGCTCGATGGTGAAACCCCCTGCCGGCGGCCGGCCCGGCGGCAGGCCCGGCCGGGCCGCCGGCATCGAAGGCGTTGTCGGGGCTGAGCAGTTCGCCGGTGTGTGCGGCCGTTCCCGCGGCGCGGCTTGCGTTCGGTGCTCTGCCCGGTCGGTGAATCAGTCGCCGGTGGCCTCGTCGGGGTGCTGCGTCTTCCATTCCGGCTGCTGGGGGGCGGGGCAGGTCGTGAGGGGTGTCGTGCAGGGGGGTTGTTGCCGGCGCTGTGGTACGCGCCGGCCGCCTGCGCCGTATCGGCCGCAGGCTGCGGCGTGCCCGGTGCGGGCGGACAGGGCTGGAGTGTGCCTCACCGGGATGGAGGATCGGGCGTGGCGGTCCTCCACTCCCCCCTTCTCCTGCCCTCCACTCCCCCCTTTCCTTCTCCTGTGCTTCTCCCGCAAGCGCTGGCAGATGCCGCCGCCCGCCACGGCCGGGGGCCGGGCGGGCGGGGGTGCGGGGGTGTGGTCGGGGTGGGGTCCGGTGGGTTTCCTGCGGGGGGTGGTGGCTGGCAACGGGGCCGGCAGGGGGGTGGTGGGCGGGGCGGGGGTTACCAGGAGCGGTTGAACTTCACGTGGCCGCCGTTGCGTTCGTACCAGCCGACGAAGCCCCAGTTGATCCAGCCGCCGTCGCCCTGGTTGGTGAACTGCCCGGATTCGAAGATCCACAGGCCGTAGTGGATGTTGCCCCATTGGACGTTGGCGTAGACGCGGGTGCCCTGGAACTGGTCGTTGTAGTTCTGGCTGAGGTTGAACAGCATCACGTTGTGCCGGCCGCCGGCGGCCTTGAAGGCCTTGTCGACCGCTTCCTGCACGAACGTGCCGCGGTCGTCGGTCTTGATGGCGCGCAGGGCGTCGGCGATGGCCTTGCCGTGGCCGAGCTGGTCCATGGAGACGCTGACGCTCACGCTCTTGTCGGCGGCGGCCGCCGCGTCGGGCTCGGCCGCGGAGGTGGCGGGGGAGGAGGTGGCGGGGGAGGCGGGAGCGGAGAGGGCGGCGGGGGTCGGGGCGGGGTGCCCGGCGGCCTGGGCGGGGAGCGCGGCCGCCCCGGTCAGGGTGAGCGCGGTCAGGGCGATCGTGGCGAGCGTGGTGGTACGGCGCATGGCGGTGGAGTCCTGTTCTTCCGGTACGGGGGCGGGGCGGGGCAGGTCGGAGCGGCGCGGCGCGGGAGAAGCCGGGGCCGGCAGGGGCCGGAGCCGAGGCCGGAGCCGGAGCCGGGGGCCGGGGGCCGGAGGCCGGGGCCCGGCCGGGGCAGAGGCCGGGGCCGAGGCAGGGGCCGGGTGGGATGTGGGGTGGGCGGTTACCAGGAGCGGCGGAAGTTCACGTGGCCGCCGTCGCGGTCGAACCAGCCGCGGAAGGCCCAGTTGATCCAGCCGCCGTCGCCGTGGTTGGTGAACTGGCCGGACTCGAAGACCAGCACCCGGTAGGTGCCGTGGATGCCGCTGACCTTGGCGTCGTAGACCACGCCGTGCAGGTTGGGGGTGTAGCTGTTGGCGTTGTTGATGACCATCACGTTGTAGCGCTGGCCCGACTCGTAGAAGGCGCCCTCCATCAGGGACTTCACGTAGCCGGAGCGGTTCTGCTTGCGCTCGATGGCCTCGTTGACGATGTTGACGATCTTCTGGGTGATGTCGAGGACCGCGGAGGCGACGTCGACCTTCCCCGCGAGGGCGCCCACCTCGCCCGGAGCGACCCCCTGCACCGCGGCCGGGCCGGCCGGGGCGGGCGTCTGGGCGGCGTAGGAGGCCGCCGAGGGCAGCAGGACCCCCGCGGCGGCGACCGAGCTGACGATCATGACAGCGACACGCTTACGGCTGATACGCATACCTTTACTCCTTCAAAGGATTTAACGGACATTCGGTGGCTGTGAGAGCCCTACGGGCTGTCGGGGGCCGCGGGCGGGGCCGCGAGGGCGGGGTGGGAAGCGGACCGGGCGTGATCGTGCCCGGAGATGGGCGGGGCGTGGGCGGGGCCGGCGTCGAGCCGTGAGCCGCCCCGAAGCGGGCCGCGGGGAGCGGGGAGCGGGGAGCCGGGAGGGTGGTCGGGAGCAGTCCCGGAAGTGGGCCGGAGGCGGGCCCGGGGCCCTGCCGGGTGAATAGGGGGCTGTGAATGCTGTGCCCCCGGGGCGGGATTTCCCGGGCGGGCGGCCGGGGCGTCGCCGTCGGGTGGCCGGAAGGGAAAGGATCGGGCCTATTTCAGGCCGAACCCATTCGGCCGACCCCTCCGCCGCCCCGGATCACTGATTTACTGAAAACGCTCTCGGTCGGCCCGGGGGCGGGAAGGGTTTTTCTCGTCACCAGGAAGTGGTGAGATGCGCGGCCGCGTCGTTGTGCGACGGCCTCCCGCCGCCGGTGCGGCGGGGGGCCCGGGAGGGGGAGGGGTCGGTGATCCGCCGGTGCAGCAGGACGGCCAGGCATCCGGCACAGACCAGCGAGAGGGCCTGCCACCAGGGAAGACCGGCTTCCCGGGGGTGGGAAGAGGGGTTCGGCATCGGGTTCTTCCAGTGACTTTCAGGCGGGAGTGGAACCTGGCGGTGCCCGATCGGCTCTAGAGGACCGGAGGGCAGTGGGTCGCGGGGTTGGTCCACTCGGTGTCCCCCGGACGGCTCTCGCACGGGGCGGAAGTGAGTGCGGAAGCCGAACCGGATCCGGAGTCGGACGCCGCGCCGGAAACGATGCTGCCCGCAATACCAACGGCCAGCGCCGCCGCACAAAGGAACCGAGTGAACTTCATGCTGTTCTCCTGAGAAAGTTAATTCCGATCTGATTCCTGCCGGGTGTTTCTTTCCGGTGACACAAGAATCTCCGGCCGGGAACTCGGGGTCCAGCGGGAACGGGCCTCAGCAAAGTGCGTGGCACGAAAGGGAGGGGTGCAAAACATGGACAGAACCACCGATACCGAGGCATCCGCAGAGGCAGCGCCGGTGGCATTACCGCCCCCACCGGCCCCAGGCCCGGCCCCAGGCCCGGCCCCAGGCCCGGCCCCAGCCGCGGCTGCGGCCTCCGGCCCGGCTGCGGCTGCGGCTCCCGACCCGGCCCTGGGTGCTGCCCCGGCCTCCGGCTCGGCTGCGGCTGCGGCTCCCGACCCGGCCCTGGGTGCTGCCCCGGCCTCCGGCTCGGCTGCGGCTCTCGACCCCGACCCGGCTTTTCACCCCTACCTGTCTGCGGCCCCGGCCTCCGCCCCCGCCACGGCCCCGGTTCCCGACCCGGCTCCCGGCCCGGCTGCGTATCCGGCTCCGACTTCCGCCCCGGCTCCGGCGGCCCCGGGCCAGGCTGTGGCCTCCGGCCCCGGCCCGGCTACGGTCCCCGACCCCGCTCCGGCTCCGGCTTCCAGTCCGGCTCCGGCCTCCGGCCCGGCCCTGGCTGTGGCCCCGGCTCCCGATCCCTACCTGCCTGCGGCCGCGGCCTCCGCCGCGGTCCGGGTCCCGGTCCCGGCTCCCGGCCCGGCCCCGGCCATGGCTTCGGCCCTCGACCCCGACCCGGCTCCGGCTCCCGGCCCGGCTGCGTATCCGGCTCCGACTTCCGCCCCGGCCCCGGCGGCCTCCGGCCCGGCTACAACCGCAGTTCCCGACCCGGCTGCGGTCCCAGCCCCCGGCCCGGTCCCAGCCCCCGGCCCGGTCCCGGTCCCCGACCCGGCTGCGGCTCCCGGCCCGGCCCTGGCTGTGGCCCC
The DNA here is from genome assembly GCF_040638905.1 of Streptomyces virginiae. Taxonomy (GTDB): domain Bacteria; phylum Actinomycetota; class Actinomycetes; order Streptomycetales; family Streptomycetaceae; genus Streptomyces; species Streptomyces virginiae_B. Next base: position 6,749 of record NZ_JBEZYV010000054.1, read on the forward strand.
GGCCTCCGGCCCGGCCGCGGCTCTCGACCCAGGTCCGGCTCTGGCTCCCGTTTCGGCCCCGGCTCCCGACCCCTACCTGCCTGCGGCCCCGGCTCCCGCCCCGGCTGCGTATCCGGCTCCGACTTCCGCCCCGGCTCCGGCGGCTTCCGCCCCGGCCCTGGCCCCGGCTCCCGTCCTGGCCCCGGCCTCCGGCCCGGCCCCAGCACCAGGCCCGGCTGCGGATCCAGCTCCGGCTCTGGTTCCCGGCCCGGCCCCGGCGGCCCCCGCCCCGTCCCCGGCCTCCGCCCCCGCCCCCGCCCCGGCGGATCCCGCCGTCCTCGGTCCGACGGCGATCCGGCTCTACACCCGGCTGCTGGAGGACGGCCCCGCCCCGACCACCGCCCTGGCCGCCGCGCTCGGCCTGAGCGAGGACCACACCGAGCGGGCCGCCGCCGAGCTGGTGCGCCACCGCCTCCTGGCCCACGACCCCGACGACACCCGCGCCCGGTGGCGGGCCGTCAGCCCCTACACCGCCGCCGCCGAACTGGTGGGACCGGAGGAGAACCGGCTGCGCCGCCGCCTGGAGACCCTGGAGCGCACCCGCGCCCGGCTCAGCTCGCTGATCCCCCTGTACGAGGAGACCTACCGCCGCGGGGCCGACTCAGGCGCCGTGGAGGTGGTCGAGGCCCGCGACCGCGTCATGCTCCTCATCTCCGACGCTGCGGCCCGCTGCACCCAGGAGGTCCTCACCGTCCAGCCCGGCGGCGGCCGCCCGCCCGGCTACCTGGAGCGCGCGCTCCCGCGGGATCTGGAGATGCTGGGCCGCGGGGTGCGCCTGCAGACCCTCTACCAGCACACCGCCCGCTACAGCCCCGGCACCCAGGAGTACGTCCGGGCCGTGAGCGCGGCCGGCGCCGAGGTCCGCACCCTGGGCGAACTCTTCGGCAAGATGCTGGTCTTCGACCGCGCCACCGCCTTCCTCCCGGTCTGGGACAACCCCGACGCGGCCGTCGTCCTGCGCGAACCCTCCGCCGTCGCCTTCCTCTGCTCGGTATTCGCCAACGCCTGGAGCCTCGCCGAGCCCTTCTCCGCCTCCTACACCGCCACCACCTCCACCCAGCTGCAGCACACCATCGCCGGCCGGCTGGCCGACGGCGCCAAGGACGAGCTCATCGCCCGCAGGCTCGGCATGTCCCTGCGGACCTGCCGGCGCCACATCGCCGAGCTGATGGACGAACTCGGCGCCGAGAGCCGCTTCCAGGCCGGCTACCTCCTCGCCCTGCGCTCCGCGTCCACCGCCCCGCCCACCGGTGGCCCCCACCGCGCCACCACCGCCCCCTGAAAAAAGCCCACCCCTGGCAACCCTGCCCCCCGAAAACCACCGCCCGCCGAAAACCAGCGCCCCCGGCACACCCCGCCCCCGCACGCGCCTCCCGCCCGGCCGCCCCGACCCCACCACTTCCGCCCCGACCCCACCACTTCCGCCCCGACCCCACCACTTCCGCCCCGACCCCACCACTTCCACCCCGACCCCACCTCCGCCCCGGCCCACACCCCGCCCCCGGCACGCGCCCGCTCACGTGCCGAAGAGCCCACCCGCCCCCCACCCTTCAGGAGTTGACACCAGAGCGGGGGGTGGACGGCCGACGACCGGGGAAAGCCCTGCACGGACACGGTGCAGGGGGCGGTGACAGCGTTGCCATCTCGTTAGGGATTCACTTCTTGACGGCAGCGGTGCGGGCACGTTGACTGCCTCCCCTCGGCCGTACGGACACGGCCCTGTCAGGGAGGCTCACCTCGTGAACGCGTATCTGGGGCGTGCCCCCGTTGCTCTGGCCGTTGCGGCGCTCGCCGTCACGCTCACCGCCTGCGGCGGCTCCGACGGCTCCGGCGACAAGGGCGACAGCGGTGCCGCGGTCAGGATCGGTCTGCTGCTCCCCGAGAACGAGACAGCGCGCTACGAGAAGTTCGACAAGCCGCTGATGGAGAAGAAGGTCGCCCTGCTGACCCTGGGCAAGGGCAAGGTGCTCTACGCCAACGCCGGCGGCGACGCGACCCGGCAGAGCGCCCAGGCCGACGCGATGATCAAGGACAAGGTGGACGTCCTGGTCATCGACGCGGTGGACGCCAAGGCCATCGCCGGCGCGGTGACCAAGGCCAAGGAGGCGGGCATCGCGGTGGTCGCCTACGACCGCCTGGCCGAGGGCCCCATCGACGCCTACACCTCCTTCGACAACGAGGACGTCGGCCGCGTCCAGGGCAAGGCCCTGCTGGACGCCCTGGGCGACAAGGCCAGGACCGGGAAGATCGTCATGATGAACGGCGCGGTCACCGACCCCAACGCCGCCAGCTTCAAATCCGGCGCCCGTTCCGTCCTGGACGGCAAGGTCAACGTCGGCAAGGAGTACGACACCGTCGAGTGGAAGCCCGAGAACGCCACCGCCAACATGGCGGCCGCGCTCTCCGCGCTCGGCAAGGACAAGATCGTCGGCGTCTACTCCGCCAACGACGGCATGGCCGGCGGCATCATCACCGCCCTCAAGGCCGCCGGCGTCAACCCCCTGCCCCCGGTCACCGGCCAGGACGCCGAACTCGCCGGCGTGCGGCGCATCGTGGCGGGCGAGCAGTTCATGACCGTCTACAAGCCCTACGCCCGCGAGGCCGAGGCCGCGGCCGAACTCGCCGTCCTCCTCGCCCAGGGCGAGAAGATCGACGGAATCATCAACCAGGTCGTCAACAGCCCGACCACCAAGCGCGTCCCCGCCGTCCTCATCCCCGGCGTGCCGGTGACCCGCGAGGACATCCGCACCACCGTGATCCTCGACGGCGTCTACACCCCCGAGGAAATCTGCACCGACGCCATCAGAGCCGCCTGCGAGGAGATCGGCCTGAAGTAGCACCCCGCCCCGCAGACCCCGCCGCCCGACCGCGGCGGCGGGGACGGGACGGAGAACACCGCCACCCCGCCACACCCCAACCCCGTAAGCCCGTAAGCCCGTACATCCTCCCGGCACCGCGGTGGAAGGACGAGCCCACGGGGTCATCCGGGCCGTTCGGGAACGCACTGCGGGCCCAGCCCGGCGCACCGGGGCGCACCCGCCCGCGCGCGTGCGCACCGAGCCGACGCAGACCACCGCCGGGGTCGAGCAGATCACCGCCGACCCCGACCCCGACCCCGACTCCGGCCCCGGCGGTACGTACGCCCGAGCAGGTGGCCCCCCTGCTCCTGGCCCCTGAACCGGGGGAGCGGGTCCTGGTGATGGAGCGTCCGGAACCCCGGCGCCCGGCCGACGACCGAACCGCCGGCCACACGGCGCGCCCGCAGACCACCGCAGGGGTCGAGCAGATCGCCGCCGACTCCGGCCCCGGCCCCGGCGGTACGTACGCCCGCGAGATGGCGCTGCTCCGGGCCGCACTGGCCCGGTCCGCCGTGACGCCCGTGCTCCTGGCCGCCGTACCGGGGGAGCGGGTCCTGGTGATGGAGCGTCCGGAACACCGGCGCCCGGCCGGCGACCGAACCGCCGGCCCCCCCGGCGCCCTGGCGGCGCCCGCAGACCACCGCAAGGGGTCGAACAGATCACCGCCGACCCCTCCGACCCCGGCCCCGGCGGTGCGTACGCCCGCGAGGTGGTCCCGCTGCTCCTGGCCGCACGGGACTGGTCCGCCGTGACGCCCGTGCTCCTGGCCGCCGTACCGGGGGAGCGGGTCCTGGTGATGGAGCGTCCGGAACACCGGCGCCCGCCGGCGATCGAACCGCCGGCCACCCGGCGCGCCCTGGCGCGTCCGCACGACCCCGCCCGTCCCGAGAGCGGCGGCGCGCTTCTCCTACCCCCGTCACCGCCGGTGCGGCCGGGCACCAGGGGCATCCCCCTGCTCCACGGGACCCCTGCCCGGGCGGCGGCGACCTTCCCACCGCCCGGGGGCAGGTCCGGTCCGCGTTGGGCGGCCCGGACGGAGCCGGCCCGTCCACCGGGCGTCGGCTTCTCCGCCTGCGCCGGCGGGGCGCGCCAGCGACCACCCGCCGGCATCCCCGGTATCCCGCCCCGGCATTCCCGGTATCCCCGGTGGGCACGACGGCGTCAAAGCCCGGCCCCCGGCGCCGCCGGCACCGTCGAGCTGTCCGCCGACGTCAGCGGCGGCGGCCTGAACCGGGTCGTCACCGGCGCGTGCGCCGGCCGGCTGCTGCGCGGCGACGCGCCGCCCCGACCGCCCGAGGCGCCGCCCCGAGGCGCCGCCCCGAGGCGCCGCCCCGAGGCGCCGCCCCGACGCGCCGCCCCGACGCGCCGGCCCTGCGGGCCCGCCGGGCCGGACCCGGCCACCGGGCCGGGCCGGCACCCGGCCACCGCGCCGGGCCACCGGGCCGGGCCGCCCGCCCGGACCCGGTGCGCCCCGACCGCCCCCCCGGCGCCCGGTCCGCCGGCCGTCGCCGCCGACCGCCCGCCGGCCACCCCGCCCCGGCCGGTGTGAGCGACCTCACCGCCGCCCTGCGTGCCCCGTCCGCCCACCCGCCGGCCCGCCCTGCGGCCGCAGCCGCACCGAGCGCCCGCGGAACCGTGAAACCCCTGCCCAGGCAGTCGGGAAACCCCCGGAAGTCGACAGAAGTCCGCAGAAGTCGACGGAAATCCACCGCCCCGCCCACACCCCCCACGTGACGCACGCCACCCCGCCCCCTCCCATTCCACCCCACCCAACCACTGCCAAATTGGTACAAGACGCCCATATTTCGCATTCAACTGGTTTTACTTCATATGCCTCTTGAGGGTGTGTCAGCAGAAAACACGCGGGGCATAATCGGCCCCGGTCGTCGTCTCCGGAAGTGCTCCAGCCATCGGGGCACCGACCCCCCTCCTCTTCGGAGCACCCCCGCACCGGACCGACCCCAAGGCGCCCGCAGATGTCCCTGGCCAGCCGCACCCGCCTCGCGGCCCTGCTCGCCGCCCTCACCGTCGGCGCCGCCGGAGTCACGACCTGGGCCCACGGATACGGCACCGCCCCCGCACCGGCCGCCGCCCCCCAGACCCCCTCCCGCCCCAGCGTGACCCAGGGCACGGTCCTGCAGGTCGTCGCACACCCCGACGACGACCTCTTCTTCATGAACCCCGACCTCAGCCGCTCCATATCCACCGGCGTCAAGGTCACCACCGTCTACCTGACCGCAGGCGAGTCCGACGGCAGGAACGAAGCCCACAGCCCGCACCTGCAAGACCCCACCCGCCCCGCCGACCACGCCTCCTACGCCGAAGCCCGCCAGAACGGCATACGCGCCGCCTACGCCGAGATGGCCACCGGCCGGCGCACCAGCGCCTGGCAGCGCACCTCCATACCCACCACCGGCGGCGGCAGCGCCGAAGTCGACGTCCTCCTCGCCCGCCCCGAGGTCAACCTGGTGTGGATGCAGATGCGCGAAGCCCGCAGCATCTCCGGCGACAACCCCGACAGCCTGCGCGGCCTGTGGGACGGCAAGGTCCCCGCCCTCGGCTCCCAGCTCGCCTCCGGCAGCCCCGTCCAGACCCCCTTCACCTACACCCGCGACCAGGCCGTCCAGGCCATCGCCAACGTCCTCGCGCTCTACCGGCCCACCACCATCCGCACCCAGGACCCCACCCCCGGCCGCGCCCAGCCCGCCGGCGCCTTCCTCGACCACCAGGACCACATGTACGGCGCCCGCTTCGTGCAGGCCGCCACCGAACGCTACGCCGCCACCTCCGGCAGGCCGCACTTCTCGGTCCAGAACTACGTCAGCTACCCCAACAGCTCCCTGCCCCCCACCCTCGACGCGAAAGCCGCCGAGGAGAAACTCGGCTACCTCAAGACCTACGCCTGGAGCGACCACCAGGACTGGTGCGGCAGCCCCGCCGGCTGCGGCGACCGCAAGACCGCGACCCGGCCCACCGGCGCCGGATGGAACCAGACCATCCGCTACAGCCGCGGCGAGTCCACCACCTGGATCACCCAAGGCCCGCCCGGCCGCCTCTACGCCTTCGCCGCCCTCGACGGCCAGATGGCCCACTGGACCCGCCCCGGCCCCGACGCGCCCTGGCAGGGCCCCCGCTTCCTGCCCCCCACCGCCCCCGGCACCACCATCGACGCAGGCGCCTCCACCGCCCGCCTGCCCGACGGCCGCATCGCCGTCCTCGCCACCCGCACCATCTCGGCCACCACCCCCCAGGACTACCGGCGCGAGACCGTCTACGCCCTCCAGAACGCCCCCGGCGCCGACTTCGGCCCCTGGCAGACCCTCGGCACCCCCGACACCGGCGACCTCTCCGCCACCTCCGCGATCGGCGCACCCACCGCCGCCGTCGACGCCACCGGCCGCATCACCGTCTACATACGCGACTCCCGCCGCACCCTGCGCGCCCGCACCCAGAACACCCCCGGCTCCGACTTCGGCCCCTGGCAGACCCTGGGCGGCACCGCCCTGCAGGGCGACCCCGCCACCGCGACCGACAGCGCCGGCCGCCGCCACGTCTACGCGGCCACCGACCGCACCGTCCTGGCCTGGACCCAGCCCGCCCCCGGCGCCCCGCTCGCCGGCCCCTTCCCCACCGGCCTGCCCGCCACCACCGGCGTCCTCACCGCCACCGCCCAAGGCGACGGCGTCCGCCTCTCCTACCGCAACCCCGGCACCGGCACCGTCACCACCACCCGGGCCACCGCCACCGCGGCCGCCCCCCTCCTCACCCCGCCCGCCGCCGCCGGCGGCGAAGGCGGCTACGGCGCCGTCGCCGCCGCCGGCCACCTCCTCGCCGGCCGCGCCGCCACCGGCACCGCCGCCGTCACCCTCCCCGGCCGGACCCCCGCCTGGTACGAGTCCCAGATGCTCTACACCGGAGCCCCGGCCACCGTGACCACCCCCGACGGCACCGGCCTTGCCGCCGCCCTCGGCCTGGACGCGGACCTGCACACCACCACCACACCCCCACCCACCCCCGGTCCCGCCGAGCCGGCCCCCTCCGCCCCCTGGCACCGCGCCGGCCCACCCACCGCCCTCGCCCAGGCCGCCCGCCACCCCTCCGGCCGACACCACTGACCACCCCGGGCCCCGACGGCCACACCGACCACCGCCCCCCAGCCGGACAAGCCACGCCCCCCGCTCCAGCCCGCCGGTCCATGCATCCGCCGCGCACCGCGGAGCCCGGGCACGATGGGGTGCCCCCCGGGCGGGCGCCGCGTTGGCCGTCTGACCGCGACGTGTTCCGCGCGCGGGGGGACGAGAGACCCTCCGACGGGGCACCGCCCCACGCCTCGGTGAAGGCGTGCCGGGCCGAGCAGTGCCCCGACGCAGGCAGGACGAGCGCGCAACCCCCCGAGCACAACCGCGATCGCCCGCACGCACCGAGCCGAGGAGACACCCCTGCCCGGCCCCGCGGACCCGCCCGCACCGCGCCCGGATCCCGCCCCGCGGACCGGTCCCGGACCGGCCCCGGATGGTTCCCGGAACCGGGCCCGACGCTTGGGGAGCGGGGAGAGGGTGGGGTGTCCCCGCAGGACGAGCGCGCAACCACCGGGCACAACCGCGATCGCCCGCACGCGCCGAGCCGAGGAGACACCCCTGCCCGGCCCCGCGGACCCGCCCGCACCGCGCCCGGATCCCGACCCCTGCGGACCGGTCCGCAGGACGATCCAAACCCCGCCCGCCCCGCCGAGGGAGGGGCCCCGCGGACCGGCCCCCACCACGCCCGGATCCCGGCCCCGCGGACCCGCCCCCACCGCGATCCGAACCCGCCGTGCCCGCCCTGCCCCGCCTGAGGGACGGCGCCGAGCCCAGGAGATGCACCTACGCCGGGCCCCGCCACCATCCCGCCCCACCCCCACCCCACCCTCCTACGGCTGCAGGGGCGGCGCCGGCAGCCCCCCGCCCTCCAGCGCCACCAGCGACAACAGCACGATCGAACCCGTCCACGCCAGCGGCGCCACCGACGCGGCCCGCCCCGCCGTGTCCACCTTCTCCGGCAGCTCACCGAGCGCGTTCCGCTTCGACAGCACCCACTCCAGCACCGGCCCCGCCTTCGCCGGCCGCCCCCCGGCCGCCCAGGCCAGCGCGAAGAACGCCGTACTGGGCGTCCACGCCGTCGCCCCCCACGGCGCCCCCGGATCATCGCCCGGCGTCAGCCCCCCGTTGGGCAGCCGCAGCGCCCGGTAAGTGGCCTCCAGCGCCGTCGGCAGACCGGCCGGAGCGCTGTTGAAGGGCGGCGCCATGAACGTCACCGCGCTGTCGCGCCCGTGCCGCCCGTCGACGGTGCGCTGGTAGCCGAGCGGGAAGAACCGCGCGGAGATCCCCGCGGACAGCCGCCGCGCCGCCCGCCCCCACCGCGCCGCGTCCCCCGGCCGGCCCGCCTCCCGCGCCAGGTCCGCGGAGGCGTTGAGCCCGGCCAGCAGCGGCGCGGCCGTACCGATGTTCGCACTCGACGTCATCAGCTCCCAGTAGTCGGGAGACGCCGGCGGCAACCCGTCCGCCCCCAGCGACCGCGCCGCACGGTCGGCCGCCTTACGGACCATCGGGTAGAGCGTCATCAGCCGCGCCCGCCGGCCCTCCGCCGGCGCCACCCGGTACCACTGCCACACCGCCCACGGAACCCAGCCGTTGGCATCGAGCTGCCACCGCCTGCCGTCGGGCGGCCCGGAACCGTCCAGCTTCGTGCGCGCCTCCCAGCTGCCGTCCCCGCGCTGCGTCGCCGCACTGTGCCGCAGGATCCGAAACGCCTCCGCGTCATGCCCGGTGTGCGCGAACGCGGCGCACGCAAAGCTCGAATCCCGCGGCCAGGAGTACATCCAGCCCGGACTCCACCCCGCCGCCATCGCCCCGTTGGGCCGCAGCAGCGCCCGCATCGCCAGCAGCGCCCGCGCGGCCGCCGCCCGCTCGGCCGCCGACCTGCCCGGGATGCGGCCGGAGGCCAGCCAGGCCCGGCTCTGCCCGACCTGCCGCAGCGCCCGCCCGTCACCGGCCGCGACCACCACCGACACCGTCCGCCCCGCGGGCAGGTACAGCCACCGCCCCGACGCCAGCCGCAGCACGTTGCTGCCCTCCACATACCGGGCGCCGGCGGCCCGCGAGGACGAAATCCCCTCGGCGGCCGTCACATTGGACAACACCCCGACGCTGGGGGCGGGGAACCCCGACAGCGGCGCATGACCGCCCGCACCGCACACCGGAACGGCGGTACCGGCCAGCACCGCCACGGCCACCGCCCAGCAGCCGAGGACAACGGGCATCGCCACTCCCTCCGCCGCACCGCATACGCGCGGACGCTGACCCCCACTCATCCTCGAAGACCACCGCCCGCCCCGCCACGGAAACCCCGCCGCCCGGGTGACCCACCCCCCACCCCACCCCCCACCCCACCGCCCGCCCCCACCTCACCCCCACACCCCACGCCACCCCCGCCCCCACCCCAACGCCCCACGCCACCCCCCACCCCCGCCCCCGCCGCCGGGCCGCGCCGACCGGCCCCGCCCGGGATGCCGCCCGCGGCGAACCGTGCACATCATGGGTCTTCGCGGGCCGTGCGATCACCACAGCCGGCGGGGCGCACCGGCCGCCCTGGCCCGACGGGCCCCCGCTGCGAACGCTGCGAAGAGGTGGCCCATGAGCACCATGGCGGCCGAGGGCGAGGACCTCGTGACCCCCTCCTGCCCGACCGGCCCGAACACCGGCCCCCGCACCCTGCTGCGCACCCTCCTGCCCGCCGCCGCGGCGACCCTCGCCGCCACCGCAGGAGCCCTCGTCGCCGTCGGATGCTTCCTCGGCCTCTACATCCGCCCCACCTCCGACGACTGGTGCGCCGCCTGGAAAGCCCGCGACCTGGGAGTCCTCGGCATCACCGCCGACTTCTACACGACCCAGAACGGCCGGATCACCAACGCCTTCCTCAGCGGCCTCCTCTACGGCGGCGGACCCGCCGGCACCAAGATCCTCCCCACCCTCATCGCCGTCTCCCTCACCGCCGCCCTCGTCCTGCTGGGCCGCCGCCTCCTGCACGCCCTCGGCCACGCACCGCCCCTGCTCGCCCTGACCGCCTGCGCCCTGGCCCTCCAGGCGCTCCTCTACCTCGCGGGCACCCGCAGCTACCAGGTCCTGCTGTGGGCCCCCGCCACGATCTCCCACACCGTGCCGAGCGCCATCGGCCTGTGGGCCCTCCTGCTGGCCCTGGCCACCGTCACCCACCCCCGCCGCGCCGTCCGCACCGCCGGCCTGGCCGGCGCCCTCCTCATCGGCTTCGCCCTCGGCACCCTGAGCGAACCCTTCGCCCTCGTCAGCGGCCTCCTCGCCGCCCTGACCGCCGTACTGTGCCTGCCCCGCCTGCGCCTCGCCGCGACCTGGCGCCCCTTCACCTGGTGCCTGCTGTGGTGCGCCGGCCTCGCCTGCGGCCTCGCCGTCCTCTACACCTCCCCGGGCGCCCGCTGGCGCCGCGCCCAGCAGCCCGACAAGCCCCCGCTCCTCTCCGCGGACGAACTGCGCGCCACCTTCGGGGACTGGCTGCGCATGTGGGACACCGTCACCGGCCAGTGGGCCTACCTCGCCGCCGCGGCCGCCGGCCTCCTGCTGGGCCTGGCCGCCGCCCTCCGCACCCGACGCCCCCACCCCACACCCACTGCCGGTGCCGGTGCCGGGCCGGTGACGCGGGCCGCCCTGCTGCTCCTGCCGCTGCCCGTGGTGATCCTGGGCTCGTTCGCGGTGGCGGCCGGCCTGCGCAGCGGATACGGCCCCACCGGCTGGACGTACGCCCGTACCTGGACGAGCTTCCTCCTGCCCATGGAACTGGCCCTGTGCGGCTACGGAGTCCTGCTGGGAGCCCGGGCCGGCCCCCGCCCGGCCGTCCGCCGCCCCGCCGCCGCGGCGGCCGCCACGACGGCGGCGCTCTGCCTGACCCTGGCCGCGATGGCCTCACTCGTCCCGCACCTGCAGCAGCTCACCACCACCACGGTGGCCCGCTCCATCGCCTGGGACGCCCAGAACACCCGCATCCGCGCCGAGGCGGCGCAAGGCGCCACGGACGTCGGCTACCGCCCCCTGCACATCGCCGGCCTCGCCGAACCCTTCTTCACCGCCGACCACGACCGCGACTGGGTCGCCGCCTGCGTCTCGCGCTGGTACGGCGTCGAGCGCATCCACCGCCGCTGAACCCCACCCCCCGCCGCAAGCCGTCCGCACGGCGACTGCATCCTTTGGCCTACCGCCTTCTCCGCCCTGCGCAGGACGCTCCCGCAGCACCGCCGCGAGAGGGTTGACCCGTGCGAACAACCATCGGATACACCGTCGAAAGCATCGGCTACGTCATAGGAGCCCAGGGGCTTGTCGGCTTCGCCTCCCAGACCCTCTTCGGCACGCAGTGGGGCTGGCTGCACAAGCTCGTCACCCTTCCCCCCACCGCCTGCCTCGGCATCCTCGCCGCGGGGCTGGCCCTCGTCGTCGCCGGAGTGAAGACGCGGAAGGCCCCCGGGCGCCGGCAAGCCGCCTGACCGGCGTGACCGCCTCCAGGGGACGGGCCCTGTGGCGGCCCCGCCCCAGGCCGGCCGCCCGACCCTCAGGCGCCGGGCCGCCTCAACCGTCCGGGCCTCGGGCGTCCGGGCCGCCTCAACCACCCGACCCTCAGACGCCGGCCCGCCTCAACCGTCCGGGCCTCGGGCGTCCGGGCCGCCTCAACCGTCCGGGCCTCTGCCGTCCGGCCCGCCTCAACTGCCTCAGACGCCGGACCGCCTCAGGCGCCGGGATGCCTCAGCCGCCGTGCCGCCTCAGACCCCGACCCGCCTCAGACGTCCGGGCCTCAGCCGCCCGCCACGCCTCAGGCGCCCGCCCCGCCTCAGGCGGTGGGACGGCTCAGCCGCCCGCCACGCCTCAGCCGCAGTGCCGCCTCAGGTGTCCGGGCGGCTGAGGCGGGCCGGGCGGCACCTCGGGGTCGGTCGCCAGCCGCGCGTGCAGCTCGACGTCGTAGCGGACACCGTCGTACTCGAGCTTGCGCCGCTGGACCCCTTCGACCGCGAAGCCCGCAGCCCGGGCCACCGCGCACGAAGCCGGGTTGTCGACCCGATGGCCCAGCTCCAGCCGGAACAGCCCGGCGTCCTCGAACGCCCAGGCCGCCACCGCGCGGCAGCCGCCCGACGCGACACCCCGCCCGCGGGCCGCCGCAGTCGTCCAGTACGAGACCCACCCGGTGCCGTGACGCCGCTCGACGGCACCGACCGCGACATGCCCCAGCACCACGTCCGCACCGTCGACGACCGCGAACGCGAACCCCGACCCCGCATCCCACTGCTCCATCCGGGCCGCCAGCCAGCGCCGCGCCGCCGGCAGCGTCACCACCGGCTCGGCGGACTGCCGCGACATCACCGGCTCGGCGAACGCCGCCAGCACCGCCCCGGCATCCGCCGGCACCCAACGCCGCAGCCGCAGACCCGGGGACACTTCCAGACACTCACGCACCCGCCGCAGTCTTCCCCCACCCCGCAGTCACCGGCCACCCATTAACCACCGGCCCGGCCCCGACCCCGGCACCGGACGCCAGCCCCGACCCGACCCCGGCCCGGCCCCGACCAACCGACCCGGCCCCGACCAACCGACCCGACCCGGCCCCGCCGGCCCGACGCCGACCCCGGCCCGGCCCCGACCCCGGCCCGACTCCGCCCCGGCGGGGTTGACCTGGCTCCGGCGGGCCGACCCGGCCCCGGCCCGCCCGACCCGGACGCCGCCCCGGCCGGACGCCGACCCCGACCCCGGCCCGGACGCCGGCCCCGGCGGCCGGGTCAGGACTCGCGGTCCATCACCCGGCGGGCGGCCTCGGCCTCCGCCGCGGGCGGAGAGAGCTCATCGAGGGTGTCGAGCTCGTCGTCCGAGCCCAGCTCCTCCTCCCAGGCGGCCGCCAGCCGCTCCTGCTCCGCACGCGGCCTGCCCGCGACGTCCTGACGCCGGTGCGGCTCCAGAGCCGCGAGGAAACGCCCGACCGCGTCGTCCGTCGGCATGCCGTACTCCTACTCGCCGTGGGATGGGGGAGAGGGCGCCGGCCCCGATGCCGCGCCCGGCCCAGCATCGCCAACCGGGCCCCCGCCACCGGCCCGACACGGCACGCCGCCACCCGAATGCACGCGCCCGCACACCCCCGCACACCCCGCACCCCGCACCCCGCACACCACCCGCGCCTGCGCGCACGGGTGCGGCGTGCCACGGCCCCGGCCATGACACGCCGCACCCCTTTCATCCGGCGGTCACCGTCCCCGTGGGGGTGACCGCCGGGCGGGATCAGCCGCGGTGCTGGTGCTGGTGTCCGCGGCGGCCCCAGGACTCGGTGTCGATGACGTTGCCGCGGTTGTCGCGGAGGGTGGCGGTGTCGCGGTCGTTCCAGATCTGCCGGCTGCGGTCCTGGTAGAGGTCGTGGCGGGTGTCGCGGCCCTGTCCGGTGTGGACCTTGACGGCGGAGCGGCCGTCCAGGCGGAAGTCGGGGAAGCGGTAGCGGTTGCCCTGCTGGTCGGTGAGGGTGAAGCCGCGGAGGTTGACGCTGTGGCGGCCGGTGTTCTTGATCTCGACCCATTCGCGGTTCAGGGCGCGGTGGGAGCGGTCGTGGCGGGCGGGGCTGTCGTACTGGACGTCGCCGATGGCGAGGGAGGAGCGGGAGTGGGGGCCGCGGTGGTCGCGGCGGTGGTCGTCGGCCGCGGCGGGCAGGGCGGCGGCGCCGATCAGGGTGCCGGCGGCCAGAAGGGCGGCGAGGGCGCGGCGGGCGGCGGGGGAAGCAGACATGGAGGACAAACCCCTTCGACTTCAACGGGCGGCCCGCACCGGCACCCCGCACAGGTAGGTGCGAACGTGCGTGCCGGCCGGGCTCGAAACGGTTCCCGGCGTCAGGCCGAGGAGCCACACTCTGGCCCCCCGCCACACCCGGACACCGCCCCTCCACCCCGTGTTTCCCAATCCGGATATGTCCGTAACTCTCCCTTGTAACGGGCAACCGTCAAACCCGGATTGACGCCCCGGACCCCGCACGCCGCCCCCCACCGGTGGGAGATCTGCCAAGCAGCCCTCCCCGCCTCCCGCCCCCGCCCCCGGCCACCACTCACGCCCCTGCGCCGAACGGGTTCAAGCCCCTGTAACAGCCGCCCCCGCCGCCCCTTCGCACACACCTGCGGAAACGATTCCGGCGTACGAGAAAACCGCCCGCCTACGACGACACCGCCGGCGCCGTCGCCGCCCCCCAGTACTTCCTGACCAGCTCATAGGAGGCGATCCGGTCACCCAGGTCATAGACGGGCGTGGCCAGCATCAACTCCTGCGCCCCGGTCTCCGCGGCCAGCTGCGCCAGCCGCCCCACCACCACCTCCGGATCCCCGACCGCCTGCTGCGCACGGAAACCGTCCAGCGCCTGCCGCTCCTGCTCCGTGAAGGGGTGGGCGGCCGCCTGCGCGGGCGTGGGGAACGGCGTCTGGCTCAGCCCCTTCACCAGCCCGGCCTTGACCACGTTCATCGGACCCGCCCGCCACACGGCCTCCTCCTGCGTCGGCGCGCACACCGTCTCCACGCACAAAAGCACCCGGGGCCGCTCGCACCAGCGGGACGCAGTGAACGCCGCCCGGTAACCCTCCACCGCCGCAAGGGTGTTCTCCGGCCGGATGTGGTGCGCGATCGCAACCGGCAGACCCAGCGCCGCGCCGAGAGCGGCCCCCGCGGTACTGGAAACCAGCAGCCACGGCTCCGGCAGCGGACCGAGCGCGACCTCCTCCACCAGGAACGACAGGACCGCGGCCACGTCCTGCCGGTACTCCGCGTCCGTCGCCGGCCCGGCCCCCCGGCGCAGCGCCCGGGCGATGGCCTCGTCGAACGTCCCCGGACCGCGGCCGATGCCCAGATCGATACGGTCCTCGTGCAGGGCGGCCAGCGTCCCGAACTGCTCCGCCACCGTGAGGGGCGCGTGGTTGGGGGCCAGCACCCCGCCCGACCCGAGACGGATCACCGAGGTCGAGGCGGCGGCGTGCGCCGTCAGCACGACCGGCGGGAACGCACCGATCGCGGGGGAGTGGTGGTGCTCCGCGTACCAGAGGCGGCGGTAGCCCAGCCGCTCCATTGCCTGGGCGAAGGCCGCGGTGTCCCGCAGGGTGTCCACGGCGCGGGTGCCCGTCTGCACCATCGCGACTTCCAGCGCTGAAAGAGGTATGTCGAGCATGCCGTCAGCATAGGGATCACACCTCCCCACGACCGCCCCGATGATCGTTTTCACGCCACCGCGGCCGGACACCCCCGACCGCCGGATTTCCGGCTAACCCGTATCCGTAAAAACGTCAAGCCCCGAATTCCCGGAACGTGACCGGCAGTGCGGCGGACGGGCTTACTGGTTATGCGCCTCACCGACAAGGAAACGAGGTCGCAGATGCGGCGGAAACAAACCCCGCATCGCAAAGGCCCCGAATTTCCCCGAGCCCGTTCAGGGCCCGATCCGATCAGGAGAAACACCATGAACCGTAAGTTCGAGACGTCCGAGACCCCCCGCCCCAAGCGTCGAGGCTTCCGCCTCGCCACCGCCGTCGCGGCCGCCGCGATCACCGGCGGAATCCTCATCCCGACGTCTTCCGCGATGGCGGCCCCCACCACGTCGGTAGAGAGCGTCGTCAGCCACAACAAGCACGACCACAAGAAGCACGACCACAAGAACAAGCACGACCACCACGGCAAGAAGAAGAAGCACAACAAGGGCGGCAACACCCAGGGCGGTACGCAGGGTGGTGGCAACGGCAACACCCAGGGCGGTACGCAGGGTGGTGGCAACGGCAACACCCAGGGCGGTACGCAGGGTGGTGGCAACGGCAACACCCAGGGCGGTACGCAGGGTGGTGGCAACGGCAACACCCAGGGCGGTACGC
>NZ_JBEZYV010000054.1:22662-24054 GCF_040638905.1 Streptomyces virginiae
GTACTGCAGGGTGGTGGCAACGGCAACACCCAGGGCGGCACGCAGGGTGGTGGCAACGGCAACACCCAGGGCGGCACGCAGGGTGGTGGCAACGGCAACACCCAGGGCGGAACCCAGGGCTGATCAGGCCGACCGAAGAAGCGCATCACCTCGCAGAGGCCCCCTCTGCGAGGTGATGCCGTATGCCGTCCCCCCCTAGCCGTTGCCGCCCCGACCACGCCGGGGCGGCAACGGCACACCGGCTCGCCCCGCCCCCCAGCGCCACCAGACCCCGTGCCCCCAGGCCCACCCCCCCGGGGCCGGCACACCAAAGACGAACCGCGCCCCCCAGCCCACCCGCCTTCCGCCCCCACGAGCGCGGAAACCGACGGCTGCAACCGGTCCACCACCCCCACCCGAGCACGCCGACGGAAGCACTGAACGCCCCCTGCGGGGCCGCGCCGCCCCCCACCAGGCACGACACAACCGCCCACCCGCATACGAATCTGTCAAGCCCCGAATCTCCGTCGCTTTCTCCCCGCCCCCGGAAACGGCAATCTGGAGACAGATAAACCGCTCGGCCACAGACGGAACTGAGACACGCAAGTCGAATCCCCGGCTCGCAGAAATTCTCGGAATCCGGGTCGACCCATTTCAAGGAGATTTAAATGTCGAGGAAGAAGCACGTCGCCAACATTGCCGGTCTTTCCTGCGTCACCGCGATACTCGCCGGAACGGCGGGGGTGGCATTCGCCCAGCCTTCCATGGCTTCCGCACTTCCGACCGCAGCCCCTGCGGCGGTGTGCAGCCTGAAGGCCGGAGAGATCCACGGCAACGGCTTCGCCCTCAACCAGACCTACGACGTCAAGCGCAACGGGAAGACCATCGCCCGCGTCGCCGCCGGACCGAAGGGCGACATCCGCGTCGGAATCACCGGCAGCGGCCCGGTCTCCGTAGGCACCGTCCGGTGCGCGCCGACAGCATCCACCGCGGCCTCCACGAAGACCGACGTGGCATCGGCAACGGCACGAGGCGCGGCCGCGGCCCAGCAGGCAGCGCGCGGCGGAGCTTCCAAGACCCAGGCAGCCGCCATCGGCCGGAAGGCGGCCGCATCGGAAGCCAAGCGGCTCGGACTGGCGCCCGCCGTGGTGAACCAGGTGACGAACAACGTGACGAACATCGTCAACAACACGATCATCGGCGGCTCGAACAACACCATCGGCGGCACCCAGGTCGGCAACGGCAACACCCAGGGCGGCACGCAGGGCGCCGGCAACGGCAACACCCAGGGCGGGACCCAGGGTGGCGGTACGGGTAACACCCAGGGCGGGACCCAGGGTGGCGGTACGGGTAACACCCAGGGCGGGACCCAGGGTGGCGGTACGGGTAACACCCAGGGCGGGACCCAGGGCG
>NZ_JBEZYV010000054.1:24152-31075 GCF_040638905.1 Streptomyces virginiae
TGGCGGCGCCGGTAACACCCAGGGCGGGACCCAGGGTGGCGGCGCCGGTAACACCCAGGGCGGTACGCAGGGTGGTGGCGCGGGTAACACCCAGGGCGGGACCCAGGGTGGCGGCGCCGGTAACACCCAGGGCGGTACGCAGGGTGGTGGCGCGGGTAACACCCAGGGTGGGACCCAGGGCGGTGGCGCCGGTAACACCCAGGGTGGGACCCAGGGCGGTGGCGCCGGTAACACCCAGGGTGGGACCCAGGGCGGTGGCGCGGGCAGCACCCAGGGTGGAACCCAGGGCTGACCAGCGGCCAAGTGACCAGCGGCCAAGCGACCAGGGACCAGTGACGAACGGTCGAGTGCAGCACCTCGCAGAGGCAACCTCCGCGAGGTGCTGCCGCATGTCCGCGACCGAACGCCTCCTGACGCTCCATCCGGCGACCGCGGCCGCGGACTTCAGCGTCGTCCACGACCGCTGGCGCAGCTCGCGAGCCGACACCCGTCGGCCCCACCGGGCAGACGAGGCCGCACGGCCCCCCAACCCAACCCAACCCAGCCCGCCCCAGCCCGCCCCGCCCCACCCCGGGCCGGTGGGTGTCGGCCGGGCGGCGCCGGGTAGGCGCCCGGTGCGGGGTGCGGTCCTGGCCATCATGGCTGCGACGGGGACCGCATCCCGCCCGCCCCCCACCCCGCCAGGCCCGGCTGCTCAGCGCAGCACGGGGACCACCTCACGCGCCTCGTCGACCTCCAGGGCCGCGATACCCCGGCCGCATCCTGGCCCGGACCGCCCGCCCGTACGCCGCCCGGTCCGCGGACCGGGCCCGGCCGCCTCCCGCTGATCCGCCCGCCGTACGGGCCGCCCGCCCGCGGCGGGGGCCGGCACGGGGGGCCTGCGGGATACTGACGCAATGCAGCACACGCCGCCCGCCGAGCCTGCCGGGGTGTCGGCCGTCGTGCCCGCCGGGCCGGTATCGGCCGACGCGCCGCGCCACCCGGGTGTGGACCGGCCCCTGCTCACACAGTCCTGGCTCGACCTGACCTTCCTGCACTGGCCCGCCGACCCCGCCGACGTCGCCCCGCTGCTGCCGGCCGGCACCACCCCGGACACCCTGGACGGCGTCACCTACGTCGGCCTCATCGCGTTCCGCGTGCACCGCCTCGGATGGCTCCGCCTCCCCGGCATCCCCTACCTGGGCTCCTTCCCCGAGACCAACGTCCGCCTCTACTCGGTCGACGACCGCGGCCGCCGCGGCGTGGTCTTCCGCTCCCTCGACGCCTCCCGCCTGATCCCGGTCCTCGCCGCCCGGACCGCGTTCCGCCTCCCCTACCAGTGGTCGCGGATGTCCGTACGCCGCGACGGACCCACCCTCACCTACACCAGCAGCCGGCGCTGGCCCGGACCGTGCGGCGCGCACAGCACCATCACCGTACGGACCGGCGCACCGGTGAAGGAGCCGACCGCCCTCGAACACTTCCTGACCGCCCGCTGGGGCCTGCACAGCGACTTCTCCGGCCGGCTGCTGTACCTGCCCAACAGCCACCCGCGCTGGCCGCTGCACCGCGCCGAACTCCTGGACTGCGACGAGGACCTGGTGGCCGCGGCCGGCCTGCCCGCGCCCTCCGGCCCGCCGGCCAGCGTGCTGTACTCCCCGGGAGTCCCGGTACGGTTCACCCGCCCCACCGGCTGACCCGCCCCGGCCGTCCGCCCGTTTGACCAGGCGCGGGGCATTGACAGAGCCTGCGGGCGCGTGCGACAAAGTCCCCACGTCCGAGGCCGCGCGATGTCCGTTTCTCCGCGGCCCGGCGCCTCCGCAGCCGCGAGACGCCGTCCCGGGACGACAGCCCGCGGGGTCCACCCCGCCGCGATCGGTCTCGCGTCGCGTCGGTGCGACCGACCGCGACCGACCGCGACCGCCCCACCTGGAACACGACGATCGGACCCCGACTTGACCCTCATGCCCGGATCACGCGTGCCCGGCCGGACCTGGACGGTCCGGCTCACCGGCCACGCCGATCACAGCGCCTCCGTCACCTGCAGCACCGAAGCCTGCCGCATGCCGCCCCGTTCGAAGGACACCGCGGCCCTGAAGCGGTTCGCCGCCGAGCACGTCAGGGCCCACGCACGGCTGGCCACCCTCCGTCCCGACACCGCGTGCGCCTGCCGGGCCGCGCAGTGCGCGTTCCACGAGACCCGCACCCAGTGCACCGGCTCCACTCTCCTGGTCCTGGTCCACAACCCGGCCGTGGGGCAGGTCTGGACACTCGCCGAGATCTGCCAGTCCTGCGCACCGCTCATCCCGCACACCGCCGTCCTCGGCCGGTCCCAGCCCCAGGCACAGCAGTCCCAGGCTCGCCAGGCGCCGGTCACCGCCGCGATCCCCGCGCCGGCCACCGCGCCGGCGGCGGCCCCGCTGCCCGTCGCCGGCGGGTTCTCCTCACCGCAGGCCGCCCCGGAGGCCCCGGCCGCCCGGCGCCGTCCGCCCCGCACCGCCCGTCCCCGCCGGGCCTCCTGACGCCCGCGGAGGGGGAACGGGCCGCGGCCCGCGGCCGGGCCGGGTCTCACACCCAGGTGTAATTGGCGTCGGTGACGGCGTCCAGGGCGGCGTCGGCCGTGACCGCGCGGGGGTCGGGCAGCGCGGCGAGAGCGGCACCGATGGGCGGGAAGACCGGGAGCCCCGCGGTCCGGCGGTAGTCCATCCACTCGATCACGCCGACCTCGTGGCTTCCGTCGGGCTGTTCGTCCCGTTCCTCCACGGCGAGGGTGTCGCGGAGCCCGGGGGTGATGTGCAGGCGGTGGATCAGATGGATCTTGCGCGGCGGCGGGGTGGGGCCGGGGCGGGTGACGCGCTGGTCGATCACCCACAGCAGGTCGCCGCCCTCGGCGAGGTCGATGTCCAGGCCGAGTTCCTCGGCGAGCTCCCGGCGCAGGGCGCAGGTGAGGTCCTCACCGTCCTCCACGTTCCCGCCGGGCGGACTGTAGTGGACGGACCCGGCGCGGTCGCGGCGGATGAGGGCGACCTCGTCGCCGCAGAACACCAGCGCCGCGGTACGGATCTTGATGCGGGAGAACGGGACCGCCTGCGCCGGGGGAGTGGAAGTCATCCCGCCAGTATCACGCCCCGCCCCGGCAGCCCTCGCGTGGAGCGGCGCCAACGGCCCCCCGCCCACAGCGATCCCGCGCCCGGCCCGGCCCGGCCGCGCGCCTCGTCCCGCCGGGCCCCGCCCGCCCCACGGCGATCCCGTGCCCCGCCCGGCCCGTCCGGCCCGGCCCTGCTCCCCGCCCGCCGCACCGGGATTCCACGCCCGGCCCGCCCCACGGCGATCCCGTGCCCCGCCCGGCCCGTCCGGCCGGCCCTGCTCCCCGCCCGCCGCACCGGGATTCCGCGCCCGGCCCGCCCCACGGCGATCCCGTGCCCCGCCCGGCCCGTCCGGCCGGCCCTGCTCCCCGCCCGCCGCACCCGGATTCCGCGCCCGGCCCGCCCCACGGCGATCCCGTGCCCCGCCCGCCCGCCCGGCCCGTCCGGCCGGCCCTGCTCCCCGCCCGCCGCACCCGGATTCCGCGCCCGGCCCCGCCCGTCCCGCCTCGCCCCGCGCCCGCCCGGCCCCGCCCCGCGCCCCGCCCCGCGACACCCCCGCGCCGCGGGGGTCGCCCAGGCTCCGCCGCCCGCCCCGCGGGTGACGGCCCGTCAGCGTTGTCGGTGCCCGCCCCCACGTTTGCGCCATGAGCGATCCATCCAGGCACTCGCCTACGCACGCCCGCCCGCCCTCACCACCGAAGGCGGCACCGGCCTCCTCGGGCTGGAGACCTCCGGCGGGCCGACCCCGGTGGGCCGCGAAGCCCACCCGCAGTTCTTCACCGGGTTCCTGAGCCCGCCTCAGGCCGCCGCCCGGGGCCTGCTCACCGTCGTGGACGTCGCCGCCACCCGTTACCACCAGCGCACCCTGCGGGCCTCCCTGGACCCGGTCGTCACGGCGGGCGGCGACCGGCTGCGCTTCGAGTCCTCTGGCCGCCGCCCGCAAGAGCACCTCCCAACTGACCACCCAGGCCCGCCGCCTGCCCCCCGCCCTGGACACGACCCCGGAAACGGCCGCCCCGGCGGCCGCCGGATGAGCCGGGCCACTCATGGGGACCGCCCGCCACCGCGTCCACCGAGGCCGCCAGGAAGTCCACGGCCCCGGTGAGCGCGGTGTCCACAGACCGGCCGCGACGTCGCCCCGGCCCGCTGCCCCGGCCGCCTCGCACAGGCCGTACGCGGGCGACGGGCCCGCCGGGCGTGAAGCGGTGCACCTGCCGGAGGCCGGGCAGGAAGCCCCGGGGCGGGCGGGCCGGATCCAACCCGCCCACCCCCGCCCCGACCCGGCCCCCGCCCCGGCCCGGCCCACCCCGGCCCCGGCCCGGCCCACCCCGGCCCCGGCCCGGCCGGGTTCTCGCCGCTTCGGCGGGGCCGAGAGCGCGGCGGCCTCCTGCGCGCAGCTCGCGTGGCAGCCGGTGAACGAGACCAGGCCGAGCCGGCCGCTCTCGGCGAGCCCGCCCTTGACGGTCCACCGGCCCTTCGTCACCTCTGGCGCGCACCGGAGGCGTCGACGAGGGCCCGGCCCGTGGAGCCCGACCACAACACCGTGCATGCGCCCGGCCTGCGCTCGGCGGCAGGGTCCGGGTCCGGGTCGGGGGAGAGCCCGGCGGGCGGGCCCGGGCGGCCGGGGCGTCCCACGCCGCGTCGACCTCGCCCCACTCCCGGTGCAGGACCCCGTCACGGAACCGTTTCCCGTTCCGCCCCCGCCGCCGCTCTGCCCGCCGCACCCCGTCACCGACACAGGGCCCGGCGGACGGCGCCTGGAACCTACTGAAAGGTAAAACCCGCCCATCGTGCCCGGCACCCGGCCACCGGCCCGCGGCCGGCCGGGTGCGATCCTGCACCGGTGCACCCCGACGACGAACACCGGCGGACCTGGACGCTCAGGTTCCCGGCCCTCCTCGCCGCCGACGCCCCCTACCAGCGGGCCTGGCCGGGCGAGCGCCGCCTGACCGACCAAACCGCCGTCGAGGAGGCCGAGTTCGCCTGCCGCAACGTCGAAGGACCCCCCGCATCCGAGGTCTTCGCCCCCGGACACCCGCGCACCCTGCAGGCCACCGGGCCCGGCCACCGCGTCGGCGAGCTCGACGCCGCCGCCGGTTGACCTTGACCCTGGGGGAGAGGGGAGCGTAGTGGCCATGGAGGAAGAAGCACTGCTCAGCATCGGCGCGTTCGCCCGCCGGGCACGGCTGTCGCACAAGGCCCTGCGGCTGTACGACCGCCACGGCCTGCTGCCGCCCGACCACGTCGATCCCGCCACCGGCTACCGGTACTACCGGCAGGACCGGCTCGCCGCCGCCCGGCTCATCGTGCGGCTGCGCGGGCTGGACATGCCGCTGGCCGACGTCGGCGCGGTCCTGGCCGCCCCGGCGCCGGAGGCGGCCCGGCTGGTGGCCGCGTACTGGGACGGCGTCGAGCGCCGTCACGCGGCCCAGCGCGAGTTGGCGGCGCACCTCCGCATCCACCTGCTCGGAGACGAAGGGATCCTGGACATGTACGAGATTCAGCAGCGCGAGGTGCCCGAGCAGCTGGTCCTCACCGAACAGCGGCACATCACCCCGGAGGAGCTGCCCGACTGGATCCCCGCCGCCCTGGGCCGGCTGGTCCCGGTGGCGCAGGCGCACGGGGGCCTCTTCGGCCACCCGTTCGTCGTCTACCACGGCGATGTCAACGAGGACGGCGACGGCCCCGTGGAGCTCTGCGTCCCGGTGGACCCGGCCCGCGCGGGCCGGCTCCCGGCGGCCTGCCGCACCGAACCGGCCCACACGCAGGCCTATACCCGCCTGACCAAGGCACAGGTGGCCTACCCGCAGATCCTCTCCGCCTACGACGCGGTCCACGCCTGGGCGCAGCGCGAGTCCCGTACCCCGGCGGCGGCACCCCGCGAGGTCTACTTCGTGGACTGGTGCGAGATCGGCCCCGCCGACCCGGCCTGCGACATCGCGGTCCCCCTGGCCGACTGACCATCCGGCGCGGGAGCGGGGTACGGCTACGCCGTTGCGGTCCGTCCCCGCTCCCGCGTCCGCCGGCTTCTGCGGGCCGGAGCCGGGCAGGGAGCGCCGCCCGGCGGCGGTTCCGCTCGCGCCCCCACGCGCCCGCGCCCCACCAGGACGCCCCGCCCGGCCCCGTACAGGGGCAGCCACAGGGTCGTCGTCGACGCCAGGCAGCCGGCGCCGCGGCCCTGGCGCGCAGGGCCTCGTACCGGCCGATCCGTCGCAGCCGCTGCGGGTGCGACGGCACTGGGAACGGGGAACAGCCAGTCCCAGCGCCGCAGCACGGGGCCACCGCGATCGCCACGCACAGGCCGACGACCAGCGCGTACGCGACCAGCGCACGTGCACGCATGTACCCCGACCGGACGCCGGCCTCCACGCCCAGGCCGGACCTGGAAGGCGAAGGCCACCGCGAAGAGCGTCACCCGATGGAGGTGGCGAACCACTGCCAGGAGCCCGGCGCGGGCGTGGACGCCAGCACGGCGGCGCATCCCGCTGCGGGCCGCCGCAGGCCCCGTCCGCCCTGCCGGGGACGGGCGGACGGGGCCCGGATGGGGCCTGCAGGGGAGCGGAGGGGGGAGGCGCGCGGCCTGTCACGCGCCTGTGACAGTCGGCGGACAGCCTCATGAAGTCCGGGAGCCAGTCTTTTAACCAGAGAACAAAACAGACATTTCAGTCCAGGTTCTCTGGACCTGATCCTCTCCCCCGCCTCTCTTCTGGAGTCATCCTCATGTTCCGTGTCACCTCCCGGAAGCAGCGTTTCGCCCTGTACACCGTCTCGGCCGCGATCGTCGGAGGGGGCGTGCTGGTCCCCACCAGCGCTTTCGCCGCCCCGACGGCGACCGCGACGACCTCGGCCGCTGCCCCC
>NZ_JBEZYV010000055.1:0-29914 GCF_040638905.1 Streptomyces virginiae
TCCGCAGCGAAAGAGGCCTCCGCTGGGGCGGCAGACCCCTACCCACCGCGGCCTGACCACCCAACCCGGCGAACCTTCCCGGTCACAGCACTAGCTAACGCTGCAGGCCATGTGTACCGCAGCCAGGACGCAGGCGGCGCCCGAAGTGCGCCGCCGACGCCCGTGGCTTGCCGGCAGGACCGGAGCGCGGCGGCTTCGGTCTCCCACGCCTCCTTACGCGCCGCAGGGTGTGGTGTTGTTCTTCAAAGAGTGGGTGGTGTCGTTGAGCTGGTAGGAGCGCAGGTCTGCGATGGTGCCGCCGTCGGCCCCGACGCACACGTGCCGGCCGAAGTAGTTGTCCTTCTGATAGACCCTCGCGGTGCGGCTGCTGTTGTTGATGACCGAGCTGCCCTTGCCGCGGATGTAGTCCGGCAGGTGCCGGACCGAGCCGTCGGTGGCACGTTTGACGTAGGGCTGGCCCTCGAAGTGGATCTCGGGGTAGATGCACACGAATCCGCGGGGGCACTGGATCTGGTCCCGCATGGCGGTGACGGCCGAACCGGTCCCGGCCAGCGCGGGCCGGGCCTGGGCGGGGGTGACACCGGCCAGCGCCGCCGTCACGGCTACGGTCGCACTGACGAGCGCGAGAATCCTGGGAACGGGCATGTACTGACTCCTTGGGTCGGATTCCTGTCGTGCAGAGCAGCAGGCGCCGCACAGTCGGCCCAGCCCCTGCGGCCGGAAGCCCCGGCTACGCCCACACATCCACGCCCACCCTGCCAGCACGATTACCCAAAGCGACAGGACATTCACGTATAGTCCCCGGTCTGGCTGGGTCGCAGGGAGCGCACCGCTTCACCACTGTGCGCCGCGAGTGCCCCAGCGCCGCCGCCTGGTGCTCCGACACTGCGGCGTCGGCGTCGGCGTCGGCGTGCGCGGACGTGGCGGTGCGCCTTGGTGGGGTTGCACGCGGTCATCTCTGCGAATCGGCTGGCATCAGCCCGGTGTGTACGACGGCGGCGCTGCGGGAAGCAGTGAGCGAGCGGGACTCCTGCTGACGGCGCGTCAAGTGCAACAGCAGCTCGACGATGGCGTCCGCCGCCTCCAGGCCGCTTTCGTTATCGGTCCGGGACGGCGGGGGATCGGCTTCCACACCGAGCCCCGATGTACGCCCAGGCGGGGTCGGCAGTCTGCCAAGGGCGAGGCGGAAGTCGCGGGCCGGCAGGAAGACCTGGCGCAGACAGCCGACCAGCAGCATCCGGTCCTCCCGTGCTGAGCGCGGTCAGGGAACGCCCGGTGGCTTGCTGCCAGTCGCGCTCGGCCGAGCGGTCGTCGGTAGCGTCGTCGGTGCTGTGGATCGTGGAGTAGATCAGGCCGTGCAGGTGGCACGGCTACAGACCGAAGGGGTTCTCACGGACGAAGGGGCCGCTCGATCCGGTGTCCCAGCAGTCCCCGGTATGGACGCGGGCCGGAAGCCGGCCGCTTCCGATTCCGCGCTCGATGAGCCACGCGGGCGGCTCTTTCGGCGGCCGCCGGGACGCGGCCAGGGCCTCGCGCTCCTCGGCCGTGGCCAGCGCCCGCTCGACCCGGCCGAGTTCACCGCGCAGGTAGGTGACCAGCGTCCGCAGCCGAAGCAGGTCCGGCGGCAGAACAGACACGGTTGAGCCCCCGTACTGCGCCCGCCGCGCGGCCCTGCACGCCTCGAACAGAGAGTTCTCTGGCCGAGGATCGGTGGCGCAGCATCGAGCGCACGCCGTCGTGCCGGGGCGTGCGAACGCGTCGGGAGCCTGCATGGTGCCGAGTGGGTGTGCGCGGTCGGTGGCGCTAAGGCAGCCCTCGGCGCGGACGGTGGCCGGGCGTCCGTGCGTGCGGCCGTCGAGCAGCCACGCCCACCGGGCCGGCGCCCAGGTACGGGTACGGGGGTGGCCGGGATGCGACTGAGGTCGACCCCGGGCAGCGGGCGCAGCTGCCCGGCGGTGGGGCCCGTGTGACGGGCCGGTCTTCCTACCTCAGCGCGGTTCGGTATCCATATCTACGCGTCGAGTTCCGGGAGGCGCTCGTCAGGGGCGGCCGGGCGGCCTTCAGCCAGCCAGAACATGTAGTTGCGCAGGTACTCGCCGAGGCCGTGGTCCAGATGGGCGAGGTACGCCCGTGCTCCTTCGGCGGCGTCCCGGAACTCCTCGCGCTCGGACGTTGCCCACTCGCCCCATCCGACGCGTGCGGCCCACTCGCGGGCCCTGCCACGGTCGTACCACCAGTCCCGAACCAGCTCCAGAGTCCAGTGACGGTCGCCGTCCCCGCCGTACCCCCCGAAGGGGTCGCACTCCGCAGCACAGGTCAACTCATGCACGCCGAAAACCTGGACCGGCTGGCGGTAGACGAACTCGGTGCAGTACTCGTCTTCGTACGCGACATACTGGGGCGCGCACTGCCGCCCGGTGAGGCAGTTGTCGGTGCTGGCTGTGTAGAACGGGCCCGGGACGTTTCGCCAGTCCCGCCTCTGCCACCCGTCGGGCGCAGCCCCGGACCAGTCATGCCTCACCAGGTCGCCCCGCCATAGCGGGTGGGGTTCGCCCACCAAGGCGCGAACTGTCGGTATCGGATCCCAGTAGGCCATGATCCGCAGGATGCCAGCTCGCGAGCCCTACTACGAGCCGGGTCACTTCCCCGTCCCGTTAGACGCCGGCAGCCGCCGGCAGCGGAGTCGGCGCGATTCCGCTGTCCAAGGCGCGCGGCAGGGCTGCGTGGAGGCTTGGGCCAGCCGAGCCGGCTGCTTGAACGTGAACCTCGCCTTTGCGCTACCCAGCTGAGACAAGCCCCCTGCGCAGGAAGCGGGCGGCGGTGGTCACCGACGCGGTGACCCCCGTCGCGTGTTCCTTGGAGGGGGCGAGCCTGCTCCGGGCGGACGTGACCGCCTAGAACGACACGTCGATGTAGTCGATGTCGGTGAATTCGACTTCGAGGTGGTCGGCGCGGGTGCCGCCGTCCTTGAAGTAGATGTCCTGGAGACCTTCGGCGACGATCGCCCGCAGTTCAGGATCGGGGGCGCCCTGCTGCTGCGCATCGAAGAGGCGCTGCGCGTAAGCCGGCGGGAGGTGGACGGTGAGCCGACGCATGCGCCCGTCGTCGGTGGTGCCGATCGGGGCCGAGTACCCGAACCGGGCGCGGGTCTCGATGGTGATGCCGGTGCGGGTGGCGGCTTCCTTGCGGCGGCGCTCGCGGACCTTGGGCTGCCAGCGTGCGCGTACGGCGGTGTCGATCCCGGTCGGTGATCGCCTTCGGCGGGGTCTTGCGTTCCCCGGTGCGGTAGCGCTCCACCGACCGCTGGTTGACCCCCAGCTCTGCGGCGACGGCCCTGGTCGTCTTCAACTTGCCCATCAGGAAGTTGATGCGGCCCTTCAGCGTCTTGGGCGGCTCCCGCGTGAAGACCTCCCGGTCCGCGCGCTCCAGAGCGTCATCGATGTCCCCCACGGCCTACTCTCCTTCGTCGCGTAGACGACACAGTCCGAGAGCACGCCGAGCGGGTACTGCCCGGTCGCCTTCGCCGTGTTGGACATCTTGCGGTGCATGTTGACCCGCGCCTTGGAGATGACCGCGGCCCGGATGTCGGGCCGCCAGGTCGGCCGTTCCAGCGCCGGCCACCGCTCCCCGTCGCGGTAGTGGCGTCCCTGGGGGCGTTCGCGGAGCTTGCCGATGCCGCCCTTGACCGTCGCCTTGATCGCCGCCAGCACAGCCGCCATCCCCGGGTCGACGTTCTTGTGCTGCTCCATGGCGGCGAGGAACTGCCGGTCGTCCAGATCGGCGGACACGCCGAGGTCAGCGAGCGTGTCGGCGTAGGCGGTCTTCAGGCGGTCGTGCCACGGATCCAGATACGCACCCGTTTCCCGGCGCAGGAAGGCCTCGATCGGGGCGACGTCGAAGCCGAGCTCCTGGGCGTAGGCGACGGTGTGCGTCTGGTACCAGGCCGGCCCCTCGGGCCGCTGCCCGGACGGCGTGAACGGCGACGGCAGCCGCGGGTCCAGCTCGATCCCGGACAGGTCCACCAGCCAGGAGCCCGGGATCTTCTTGTTGAACTTCGGCGCGTGGAAGTGGTCCGGTGCGGACAGGCCGACGACCAGGCGCGCGGCCGCAGCGAGGAACGCGGTGTTCAGATCCAGGCCGACCGCATACGGCAGCAGGCACTCCTCATCCGACAGCAGCTGCGGATCCCGCACCCACTGGTACGCCTCCTCGTCCAGGAACCCGCCCGTCCACCCTTGTGCGACAGGGTGTTCGGCGGGCGCTTCCGGCGGGGCGGGGTCCATCGGCTCGGTGCCGAGCGAGCCGGGGTTGTACGCGGATGCCCACTCACCCGTGGTCTCGTTCTTCACGGCGCGGGTCGGCGGCCGCAGCGCGGTCATGAGCTCCAGCCCGGAGGTGGCGGTGGAGCCGCGCGGGGTGATTACCCGGGCCGCGTAGGTACCCAGCACGCGGGCGACCTCGGCCGGCTCCATGCCCGCGACGCCCGGCCAGGCCCGGGCATCGAGCGCGTCCCACGACAGGATCGCGAGCTGCACGCACTGACGCTGCCCGGCCTGCGCCGGCCGGTAGATCCGTGCCCACGGCCCGAACCCCCGCTTGGTCAGCTTCCACCTTGCCTTGGCGAGCTGCTTGACGACTGGGTGGTCGTCCTCCAGACGCAGGGAGCGGCGCTGCTCGTGGCCCTCCAGCCGCTCGGGCAGGCCCAGCCGTACGGCGGCAGCCGCGGTCAGCACGATCAGCGGGTCGGAGTCCTTGCCGTTGCGGTTCAGGCGCGGGGTACCGAGCCCGGACTCCTTCAGCGTCCACTCCACCAACTGCGGGACGTTGGTGGCCGGGCAGTCCAGCACGATCCCGTCGACGCCGTACGCGCTCCCGTCGCCGTCCAGGACCACCAACGGGCCGTGCGGGAACCGCGGGTCGACGGCCGCCGGCGCGGCGGCTTTCCCCGCCGGGCGGCGCGACGTCGCCGACGGCCCGGCCGTCTCCATCGGCGCCTTTGCGACCGGACCCGGTGCAGCGGCGTTGGTGGAGACGGCCGGGGCGGGCCCTGCGGGTTGCTCCACAGCCCGGCGAACGCCTCCGGAACCGCAGCCGGAGCGGGCACGGGCGCGGAGGCGGCTGGCGTGGGGTACCGCTCGGCCCAGCCGTCCAGCAGCCGCAGGTAGGCCTGCAGGCGCGGCGGGCGCGGCTCGGAGCGGCCGTTCTCCCAGTTCTTCACCGTCTGCGTCGACTTCAACGCGGCCGCGAGCCGGGCTTGCGTGACACCGGCCACCTCACGCAGCCGCGCCCGATTCGCCGGAAACGACTGCTCTCCTGCCCCTCTTGGTGCTGGTCTTCGTCCTCCTGGTACTCGTCATCGGCGCCGGCCTTCTCTACGTAACCGCTGCGCACCCCTCGCTCGCCATGCCGCTCACCGTCGCGGGCGTCACTATCGTGTTCACCATCACCGGTGTCCTCGTCGCCATCGTGGCCTCCTCCAAAAAGTGACCTCGGCGCGCCGCGCCCCGTCGGGGAGCCACCGCGGCGGGGCAGCCTTCATTCGGGATGCGGGGGAAACCATCTCGTCAGTCCTTGCGGTCCGCTCCCCTCCACACCGTGACGTCCAAGATGGCGTAGGTACTGGGTTCGTCCTTCGACGATCTGCCCTTGTAGGTGATCATCGCGATGCTCCCGTTGTTCGTCCTGACGCACATGCGGCTGCCCTTCGAAAGTGCCTCGACGGGGATGCGGGTGGTGAAGCGGGTCTCCTGACGGCAGGCCTGCAGGGAGCCGTCGGTGCCGCTGTCGAGTCGGGCGAGTTTGGCGCCGAAGGTGGCGAATTCGCAGCTTCCGAATCCGCAGTTGTAGAAGATGTCGTCCATGCTGTACTGGACGGGCTCCAGTGGGACGTCGGCGAACTTCAGGTGGTAGTCGTACGCGAGTTTGATGTCCGTATACGTCTCGGGCTGCGGGTCGGGGCGGGGCGTTGCCTTGGCGGAAGCGCTCGCGTTGCTGCTGGATCCGTCGGTGGTCCTGCGGTCGTCGGCCTCGCGGGAAAACATGTTGAGCATCGCTCCGCAGCCGGCGAGAACCAGGAGCAGCCCTCCGAAGACGGATACCAGGATGACGGCGGTGCGGTTTCGCGGTCGCGCGGGCGGCGGCATGTACGGGTGACCGGGCATCAGCATCGGGCGCGCAGGATGGACGGTCTGCGTCGGAGCGTAGCCACCGGGCGGGCCGTATCCCTGGGGTTGGTGTCCCATGGGCGAGGCCTGGTACTGCCCGGCGAGCTGCGGAGATCCGACGACTGGCCGTGAGATAGCGGAGGCAGTGGCCGACTGGGGTGCCGGGGTGGGGGCGGGCCGGGACGTCGGTGGGGTGGGATCAAAGGCCGGTGCGGTCGGTACCGGGTTCGGGACTGGCGGGCGTTTGGAGATGCCCGCCGCGAGTCCGGCTGGGAGCCAGTCCTCGGGCCTGCGCAGCTGTGTCTGGCCCGCGGCGGCACCGCACAGGTTGAGAATTTCGGTCAACGAGGCTCGGCCAGCCGGTTCCTTGACGAGGCAGCGCGAGACAAGGGTCCGCAGTTCGGTGGGAAGGCCGCTCAGGTCGGGATCTTCGTGAACGATCCGGTAGAGCACCCCGTGCGAGGGGCCCTCGCCATACACGGGTGCACCCAAGGCGGCGTACGCAGCCACCTGCCCGAGGGCGAACACATCCGTGGCGTCGCTGATCTCCCCGCCTGCGGCCTGCTCCGGGGCCATGAAGGAGGGCGTTCCGATGGCGACCCCGCTGGCGGTGAGCGAGGTTGCGTCGGCGGCCCGAGCAATGCCGAAGTCGATCACTCGGGGGCCGTCCGAGGCGAGCAGTACGTTTGACGGTTTTAGGTCACGGTGCACGATGCCCGCGCCGTGGATGACCTGAAGAGCCTCAGCGATCCCGGCCACGAGCATCAGGACGGTCCGGGCAGGCAGGCGGCCGTGCTCGGCCACCGCTGCAGAGACCGTGGGCCCCGGCACGTAGGCGGTGGCCAGCCAGGGAGTCGGCCCGTCGGCATCGCTGTCGATGACCGCGGCGGTGTACAGGCCCTGTACTCGTTGGGCGGACTGAACCTCGCGACGGAACCGCTGGCGGAATTCGGGGTCCTGGGCGAACTCGGGCCGGATCACCTTGATGGCGATGGCTCGCCCTCCAGGTGTGTGGGACAGGTACACCTTCCCCATGCCGCCCGCGCCCAGCCTGGCGGCGATCCGGTACCCGGCGACCATCGGCGGGTCGTCCGCCTCCAGCACCTGGAAGACTCCACTCGTCACGGATCCGCTCATGAATTCCCCCTGCCGTCCGCGAATTTGAGCTCACCCTATGCGGCTCGGCATTCGGTGGCCCGCACCAGTCCCCAGGACGACGTGGGTGAGATAGCTGCGCGCTGCCAGGAGTGCCGGGCCCGGCTTGTGGAGTCACAGCAGAAGCCGGCCCACCCCGGAGCCTGACTCGGCAGGGCCCTCTGGCCCTATCCACGCGCCACACAGGGCAGTCCGGGGGAGGCTGTCGGGTGCCAGGCCCGAAGCAAGCGCTGAGGGAGGCCATCCCGAGTGGTTCTCACCCCGCACCTTCGAGCCGATGCTCGCTCAGGCCGGCGAGTACGTCCCCGGCTCCGGCGTCCTGGCGAGCGGCTTCGCGGCGGAGCAGAAGTTCGACGGCCACCGCGCGATCCTCTTCACCCCCACCGGCCCCGGCGGTCGCCTGCTCCTGCAGACCCGGCGCGGCGAGTCGAGCGGGTACTCGGCCGCGCCCCGCCAGCCGCACGAGCAGCTGCCCCGAAAGACCGCGGCCCGGGGCCGGCCGTGGCGGCCGTCGTATGCGTGCCACTCGGTCGAGGACGGCATGCTCGGGCCGCTGCCCCCGTCCAAGTAGACCGGGCCCGGCTCGGTGCCGTCGGGCAGCAGCACCCCCACAGCCCCCTCATGCGCAGCCCCCACCGCCTTCAGCACCCTGTCCACCACGACCCACCCCTGCCCGCGCGCGTCCGATCGGGCCGTCCCACCAGAGGGCCCGCGCCTCCAGGCTGCCGCGGCCTGGGTGCCCGCGTACCCAGTCCACCGAAAGCGGTACGAGACTTACCCCGCGAGGTGCGGCATCAGCCTGCCGCAGGGTGTGACGCATGTACGAATCACGCATACGCGTGCGAAGAAGCCCGCAGAACGGTTGTTACCTGATCAACTAGCCCGGTCGGGTGAGGTGCCGAGGCGTGCGCCCGGTGGTGCGCCGGAGCACGCCGAACCGGAGGCGCGGCTTCCGGGGCGGGTAGGTGTAGCGGTCAGTGAATGTCAGGGGCATGTTCGGATGAAATGCGTGCATCTGGCAGGCGAGTGTGACGGATATGTCCGTGTCCGGTAGCCGACGTCTGCGGGGGGTGCGGTGGGGCTCGTGTCGGGTCGAGAGTGTGGTCCTCGGCTCACTCCGGGCCGACACCGCAAGTGCCTCTACCAACCCGTTTCGTCTGGTGGAGCGCTGTTCTTGAGGGAGCGCCACCCATGTCTTCTGCTTCTTCCTCCGTACGCCGTATCGCCGCCACGGTTCTGGCCGCCGGTGCGATCGTCTCCGCCGCGGCGCTGCCGGCGGCCGCGCACGACGGGGATCGTCACCACCAGCGGCACCCGCGGGTGGAGATCAGCCGGGTCCAGGCCGACAGCCCCGGACGCGACGACCGCTCCAACCGCTCCCTGAACGCCGAGTGGGTGGAGATCACCAACACCACCCGCAACGCCATCAACCTCCGAGGCTGGACCCTGCGCGACAACGACGGCAACCGCTACCGCTTCGACAACGTCCGCCTCGCCGGCCGCAACACGATCCGCATCCACACCGGCAACGGCCGCGACACCCGCACCGACCTCTTCCAGGACCGCCGCGCCTACGTCTGGGACAACCGCTCCGACACCGCCACCCTGCGCGACGACCGCGGCCGCACCGTCGACACCGAGTCCTGGGGCCGCCGCCGCTAACACCCCGCGCGCAGGCGGCACCCATGCCGAGAGCCTGCGCGAGGACCCACCCGTAGCTGGACCAGGCGGCCACCGCCGCTGACCGGCCGCGAGCACGGGCCGTCGCCCCACCGGGCGGCGGCCCGCACTGCTGCACGGGGGCAGGTGTGCAGTGGCGCTTCGCCGGTGAACTGCCGTGCGCGGGCGGGTGAACCGACCCGCGTAGCCTGTCGCTGACGGTGAGAGGGCCGGTAGAACCGGACCCATGATGATCATGAAGCGGTCCGCTGTCGCGGCCGCCGCTGTCCTCGCAATGACCCTTTCCCTCCCCGCCGCCGCCGAGGCGAGCGCACGCCCGGCCGCTCCGGCCGCTGCTGTGCCGCAGGTCCTGCCGATCGGTGTCGCGGTCTCCGCGCTCCCGACCGCGGTGGAGGACCGGACCGGCTACCAGCGCACCTCCTTCCGGCACTGGAACGCCGGCGACATCCCGGCCGACGGCTGCAACACCCGAGCCGAGGTCCTCCTGGCCGAGGCGGTCGTCTATCCGGAGATCGGTCCGGGCTGCACCCTGACCGGCGGCGTGTGGTGGTCGTACTCCGACGAGCGCGAGGTCACCCCGGCCGGGGCGCTGGACATCGACCACATGGTCCCGATCGCCGAGGCCTGGGACTCGGGAGCGTCGGCGTGGACGCCCGCGCGCCGCGAGGCGTACGCCAATGACCAGGGCCAGCCCGCCTACCTGGTCGCGGTGACGGCACGCTCGAACAGGAGCAAGGCCGACCAGGACCCCGCGGAGTGGCTGCCGCCGGCTCCGGACGCGCTGTGCCCGTACGGCGCGGAGTGGACCGCGACCAAGCTCCGCTGGGGCCTCGCGGTCGACGAGATGGAGCGGGACCGGCTGCTGGACATCGCGGCCGGCTGTGGCGGCACCGACGTGGAGTTCACCCCCGCCCCGTAGCTGGGCGGTCGAGCCCGGGCCGAGGCGTGTTGTCGGTGGCGCCGGTGACCATGGGGAGATGAGCGCCGGTACCGCGCCCGACGGCCCGCACGTGGGGATCGACGGCGTGTGCGAGCAGGTCCGGGGCGCCCTCGCAGGGTGGGCGCCCCGGCTGCTCGGCGTTCACATCCACGGGCCGGCGCCTGGGCCTGCGGAGCTGGCGCGGCTGGTGGCGACGATCGCGGAGGCCGCCGAGATCACGGTGCTCCCCGGTGACGGTGCGGCCGCGCGGGCAGAACTGCACGCGGCAGCCGATCGGGCGTCCGCGGCCGCCAGCGCGCGGCGGGGGTCGGACGTACGGGCGGACCTGGCTGCCGTCCGGGCGGGGTGTCGGCGTGCGGCTGTCGCGGTCAGCGAGCGCGTTGCCGTCGGCTTCTGACTCCCGGCATGCGCCGAGGCCGTCCGTCGGGTTCATCGGCGTGCGCGCCAGGTGCCGTAGAGGGCGGCAGCCGGCCGGTGTGGTTCTCCGGTTCCACGCTCGCCTACGACCTGTCCCTGCCCCGCGTCCGCGAACGCTTCGAGCCCGCTGTCACCGCGGCCGACTGGGCGCTGGCCGAGCACCGGATCCGGGAAGCCTCCGCGCTCCTGGGCCGCGCCGGACAAGCTGACGGTGCCGGGGATGTCACCGCCCTCGGCGACCTCCT
Organism: Streptomyces virginiae; assembly: GCF_040638905.1. Lineage (GTDB taxonomy): Bacteria > Actinomycetota > Actinomycetes > Streptomycetales > Streptomycetaceae > Streptomyces > Streptomyces virginiae_B. Next base: position 10,602 of record NZ_JBEZYV010000055.1, read on the forward strand.
GGCGGTGGCCGCCGAGCACGCCCCGGCCCTGGTCCGTGACCGCGTCCGGGCGGCGGCCGACGCGTTCGAGCAGGCCGCCCGCGCCCCCGGCGGCCGTTCCCTGGAGGGCCGTGCCCGCGCCGGATGGCGCTCGTCGGCACGGGCGTTGTGGAGCACACCCCGCACGCCGCCCGCGGGGGCGGCGCCGCGGCCGTGCTGCTGCGCGACGCGGCCGCCCTGACCGGCACCCGCCCGCCCGAGGCGGGCCCGAAGCCGCGCACCACGGGCACGACGCGTACGGCTGGCTGGGGCCTGCCGTACGCGGGGCCCGTTACCGGTGTGCCGGCCCGCCCTCGCCCGGGGCAGAGTCCGCCGGACCGGCCGGGCCCGCCAGCCCGTACCCGCTGACCCCGCCCCGAGCGAGGGAGCCGTTGCTGATGACGTCCGGATACCCGCCGCTGCCCGAGCCGCTCGCCGAAGCGCTGGGGGAGGCCGCGCACACGGCGGCGATGGCCTACCGCCTGGTGATGACCATCTCCGACGCGGTTCGCCGCGCCGCCCAGAAGCGCCTCACCGGAAAGGAAGAGGAACTCGGCGGGGACGCCGAGAAGATGGCGCCGGGCTGGTCGGCCGGCTGCATGGCCACCTCGGCGACGACGGTATGGCCGTACTGATGCAGGGCACGGACTGGCCGCAGATGCCCCCGAAGCTCGTCGGGCTGCAGCAGACCGTGATGCGTGGTGAGCGATGTCCACGGCGCTGGAACAGCTGCCGACAGTTACATCGGCGGTGCGCTATTCCCCGTGTTGCTCGACCTTGTCGGCGATGACTGTGGCCAGAGCGTTGATTCGGTGCAGGTCCTCCTGCTGGTCTCGCAGGTCGTGGTAGAGGGTTCGGAGTCTGGCCAGGGCGGCCGGATTCCGGTCCCTCACCTCGTCGAACAGCGGGGTGGTGATGATGTCCATGCACTCGGTGAACAATTGCCGGGTGGCCGGGACGGGGGGAGTCGGGTCAGGGGCGGCGAAGCCGCTGGTCAGGTACCTCACTGGGTCGGTGAGATCCCAGCCGACCACGGTGCCGTGCTGGACGAGGAGCGCCACGTCGGGGGCGATGCCGATTCGGGCCGCCAGCGGCTCGTCGAGGACGTCGAGGTCGCGTAGACAGGTGAGTACGGTGTCGCCGGGAGACCGGCAGAGCTCCGTGGTCATCTCCAGGCGGAAGTCCCGGGCCTCCTCCGCCCGAAGGCCGCCTGGCTGGACCAAGGGCGTGGTGGGAACGCGGGCAGAGTCCTCGGGGTCGGCGGCCTCACTGACGATCTGGAACTCGGCGCCGACGAGTTCCCGGTCGACCGGGTCGAACCGGAGTTCGTCGGGTGTGTCCCAGAGCCACGCCGAGCTGCCGAAGGTGCCTGTCAGGTACCGGCTTCGCTCGTCCGCGCCGGAGTACGGCGCGATACGTACAGAGAAGTCACGGAAGCTGAAACGGGGGGTAACGCGCAGCGGCTCTCCCGTCGTTGTTGCGGTCCAATTTTCGTCGAGTGTGAGTCTCATATTCAATGCCATCTCATCTGACCTGCTCGGCGGGAGGCTGGAAGCCGTTCTTTGCTGGAATCCTGCCTTCCACCACGTCTGCGTGCGTGATCGGCCCACCAGGGTCGGTGGGTGAGCCCCCCAGTGCCAGGGCCCCGGACGGACCCTTGATGCCGGACGAGCCGTATGCCGTGATGACGTTGCCTGCCCCCATACGGTCGGCCCGCACCACCACGATGTCCTCCCCCTGCCGGAAGATCAGCTTTCCGGTGCCTGCCGGCGTGTAGTACACCGCATCCGGCTTCCTGAGGATCTGCATAACCTGTTCCTCAGTGAAGCCGTGGTCGTGCGCGTGGTAGTTGTCTGCCTTCTTTATCTTGCCGCCCTGCGCCCGCTCGACGATGTCGTCGATCGCGTTGAGTGAGTCCTGCTTCGCTTTCTGGGCTTTCTCCTCCTTCGTGTACTTGGGCATGAGACCCAGCGGGTCGCACCCGGTGTTCGGGTTGTCGACGTACGCGACGGGGTTCGGGGCAGGTGCCAGGCCCAGAGGATCCGGTGAGGTGTAGCGGCCGGTTTCGGGGTCGTAGTGGCGGAAGTAGTTGTAGTGGAAGCCGGTCTCAGGGTCGTAATACTGGCCGGGGGACCGGAGGGGGATGTACGTCTCGCTGTCTCGGGCCCAGGCGGTCGTCCCCCACAGCGTGGCCCGGGAGCGCCACGCGACGTCGCCGGACTCGCCGATTAGCTCGATGGGGGTGCCGACGAGGTCGGTGGCGATGGCGAAGAAGCGGCGGTCGATCTCCTCCTGGTGCTCGTCGGCAGTGAGGATGCGCTCGGTCTGGGCGAGAGGGACGACGTTCCGGTGGTCCCAGGTCAGGACAACTGTGTGGGGGGTGTCCGGCTGGTGACTGGCCTGTTCGCACAGCATCAAGCCGTCCCAGGTGAAACGGACCTCCTCGACCACGCGGTCACCGTCAGCCGCTAGCCGCTGCTTGGCGATGCGGCGGCCGAGCGGGTCGTAGCGGTACCTCCACCGAGTCCCATCGGGGGTGATCAGCGAGGTGAGGCGGTTCTCTGTATCCCAGGCGTATCGCCAGGTGTCCGGTTTCCGGGAGAGCCGAGTCTTCTGTCGCATCGTGACTCGGCCGAGGGCGTCGTACTCAAAGCGGACGTCTCCGGCACGGGTGATGCTGGTGCCAGAGTAAGTGCGGGACCCGGCGGCCTCGCTGCCGGGGTGCTCGGTCGGCCAGGCAGCCCAGGTCTGGTTGCCGGTGTCGTCGTAGGCGTACTGCTCTGTCCAGCCTTGGGCGCGGACGCCTGTGACCCGGCCCGCCGGGTCGAGGTCAAAGCTGCGGGTGCCCGACTGCCGGTCCGCGACGGATATCAGGTGGCCGTCGGCGCGATAGGCGTAGGTGCGGCTGCTGACGCTGCGTTTCCCGACGGTGATGTGCTGCTCGGAAAGCCGCCCCGCCTCGTCCCAGGCAGAGGTCATGGTGACCGTTCCGCCGAAGACGCGCTCCAGTTCACGTCCGGCGTCGTCGTGGGTGAACTCGACGCACTGCCTGCCGGTGATGAGCCTGTGGGACCGGCCGTCGGCGTCGTACACGTAGGAGGTGACATGACCAGTGGGGGTGGTACGGCGCGTACGGCGGCCGAGGGCATCGTAGGAGTAGGAGATGGGGCGTCCGTCCACCAGCTCGGTCTTGGTCAGTCCGCGACGGTCGTACTGGTAACGGAGTTCACCGTCGGCTCCGGTTGCCTCCAGCAGGCGTCCGGCCCTGTCGTAGGCATAGTCCGTCACCCGGCCGTCGACATCCTTGCGGACGGCGTTGCCAAGCTGGTCGCGCTCGAAGGAGATGGTTCCGCCGAGGCCGTCGACACGGGCCGCCAGACCGCCCGCGGCGTCCAGCCGATAGGTGAGGGTCCGGCCGTCGAAGTCGGTCTCGGAGACGATGTTGTCGGCGGCGTCGTACTCGTAGGTCCAGCATCGCCCTTGCGGATTGGTGACCCGGGTGAGACGCAGCGCTGTGTCGTGTTCGAACTCGTAGCGGGCACCGTCAGGACCGGTGCGCGAGGTCGGCAGGTCGAAGTGGGTGTACTCGAACCGGGTGACCCCACCGGATGCGTCCGTGTGGGAGAGCACGTTGCCCTCGCCGTCGTAGGCCCGGGTCTCTGTGGCTCCGTCGGGTCCCGTGCGCCGCGCCAGTTGTCCGTCGGCTTGCCATTCCAGGTGGGTGATGCCGCCCACCGGATCGGTGATGCGGACTGGCCTGCCGAGGGCGTCACGTTCCGTGCGGGTGACGGCGCCGGCCTGGTCGGTCACCTCCACGGGCAGACCCGCCGCATCGCACACCACGCGGGTCGTGGCCCCTTCGGCATTGGTGAGCGAGGTGAGCCGGCCGGCGTGGTCGTAGGCGTAGCGGGTGGTGAAACCGGCCTGGTCGGTGACTGCCGTGCGATTGCCGCGTTCGTCGTACTCGTGAATCACGCGCGTGCCGTCCGGCGCGAATACTTCCACAGGCAGCCCGAACGGGCCGCGCACCGTGCGCAGCTCGCTTCCATCGGGGCGCACTGCGCCGACGAGACGCCCGTCCTCATCGTACGAAAAGGTCGTCGTGAGGCCCAGGGGGTCAGTGCGGGACAGCAGGCTGCCGCGCACGTCGTAGGTGTAGCGGGTGGTGTGCCCGAGAGAGTCGGTGCGAGCCAGGAGCTTGCAGCCCGGACCGAACAGGTGGCGGGTTGCATGCCCTTCGGGCGTGGTCAACGTAGTGGTGTAATGGCCAGTCACCGGGTCCGGCTCGGTGTACGACAGGGCGATCTGGACGTGACCGGCCTCGCCCCCCTCCGCAACAACACGGTCGCGGTCGTCGTAGACGTAGTCGTACCTGCTCCCGTTGGAATCGATCCAGGCGACGACGCGGCGGCGGTCGTCGTAGACGAAGGTGGTCCTGGCGCCCGACGGCTTGGTCACCGTGGTGAGGTTGCCGTCGTCATAGCCGTAGCTCATCAGAGGCAGGTCAGCGCCGCCTTCGCTCGCGCCGGCGAGAGATACGGCGGTGACCAGGCCATCGGTGGCGGTCAGTTTCACGTGGTGGCCCGCCGAGTGAACCAGGGCCAGCGGAACGCCGTTCTCGTCGCGGTCGACGTCGATGGTGTGGCCGTTGCGTTCGGAGATGCACGAGAGCCAGGCCTCACCGTCACCGCCCGGCTCGCTGCCCGACGGGGCGGTGAAGCGGAAGACCAGGCCGCTGTCGGGTGCGGTGACCGTGTAGTTGCCTTCGGCGTCGCGGGCCAGCAAGGTGCGGGTGCTTCCGTGGTCCGGCCGTGTGGGGATCCCCGGGGCCGGATGGGGGTAGGGAATCAGCAGGCCCTCGGCAGTGACGTGCACGACACCGGTCGAGTCGATCTCCAGGCGCTCATCGACCGTGGACGTCCAGGCAGCTCCCAAGAAGCGGCCGACCGCGCAACCGGATTCCGTGCGGCGGGTGAAGACGAGGGGCAGGATGCCGGGCAGCTCGACGTCTGTCTGTGGCAGGAACATACGACCGGTGGCGAGGTCGACCGGGTCGCCGCCGGCCTCACGGTCACCGTCCGCGGTTCTGTGGGTGCCGTCCGGGGCGTCGTCGATCAGCTGGCGCGCCCGCGCCGCGCTTGCTCCGTCGTCAAGGGTGGTGGTGAGCCTTTTGGCGGCGCCGGCGCCCTTGGAGCCGATGACTTCGGGTATGAGTTTGCCGAGACCCTCGAAGGGGTCCTTCATGAACTCGTCGAGCATTTGCTTGCCGGCGCCCCAAGGGTCGTTGGCCATGACGACGAGGCCGGCCGCGGTGGAGTTCAGGTTGGTGCGGTACTCGGCGGGGTGGGTCAGGTTGTACGGGTCGAACGGGTTCAGGCTGCGGCCGAAGTTGGCCATGCCGGCCGTGCCCTTGAGTACACCGCCGACCAGGTGGGTGGAGGCGAGGTCGAGGCAGTCGAGGCCGTCGCCGAGCTGCTCGCTGTACGAGGGCTTGGGTGGGGCGGCATCCCGCGCCGTACGGACGGCCGCCGCGGCGGTCTCGGCCTGCTCGTTGCGCTGTCTGCGGGCGCTGTTGAGCTTTTCCTGCGCGGCCTTGGCCATCTCCTTCCCGGGGTCGGGGTACGTCTCCGACGGCCGCGGCGGCAGGTGCTCCGACTTCGCCCTCACGGCGTCGTTGTAGGTCGTGCGGAGCTTCTCGTGCGCGTCGAAGGCGGCCTGGGAGGCCTTCAACGCCGTTTCGTGGTCCTCCAGCGCCTCTTTGGCCTTGCCCTGGGCCCACTCGACGGTCTCGGCGAACCGGCCCATGGCATCGGCGGCCTTGCCGAAAGCGTCAGCCGCCTTGAACCAGCGCGGCGGCTCCTTCGCGACGGACTCCCGGAATGCGGTGGCTGCCGTCCCCTTGAGCCCGTCGGGCTCGGTGAGGTTCTTCAGGCCGTTTCCGACGGATTCAAAAGCCGCCTTGAAGTCGGTCAGGTGGGCGACCTGCTCCCGGATCTTGGCAGCACTGCCGTAGACCAGCCGCTTCGGGTCCTCGGTCTGGCCGAGTTCGAGTTCGGCGACATCCGCGCCGAGCTGGTTCGCGGCGGAGCGGCTTTTGTCGCGGACCCAGTTGCCCGCATCGTGCGCGCCGATCCCGTCGGCGAAGCCGGCGGCCTTGTCGCCGCCCCACTCGACGAAGTCACCGACGTCCTCGGCACGGTCCTCGACCCAGCCCTCCGCCGAGTCCGGAACGAAATCCCGCCAGCCCATCTATCCGTTCCCCCCACCGTGCCCGCGGGACTGGTCCAGCAGGTCCTTCAACGAGCCGATCCTGCCGTTCGAGGTCACCGTGTCCTTGGTGTCCGACCAGGTCTGCTCGATGTCCTTGTCGCTCTTCTCGAACGACTCATCGCTGTAGTCCGGCTTGAAGACGTCCGCGCGGAAGACGTCGCCCCACTTCTTCTGCTCGATCTCGTCCTCGCCGGCATACGGATTGCCGTACGCGGCATTCGCGGCGACCTTAAAGGAGCCCTGGATGTACTGGTCCTCCTCCCACAGCGTCCCTGCCGCGATCCCCAGATTCGCCGCGAGCGTCGACGCGTCCTGCACTAGGGCGCGCACCCCCCACTCCCAGCGCTCGCAGAAGTCCTCGAAGTCCGCCGCCAGCCCCGCGTGCCCGGTCTCCATCCCCGTCATCGACAGGTTCTCGAAACCCGCACCCTGAGAGGCCCCTGCAGCGTCCCCGGAGTCACGCAACTCCGATATCGCCGCCCGCAGACCGCTCTGGATCGCCGCGACCGCCTGCGGCGACACCTCGAGGTCACCGTCGCCCGGCATCAGGCCACCACCCCGTGGTCACTGCCGGTGTCCTGTCGCAGGTCCACTGCGAACGGATCCGGGACGATCCCGGTGACCGGCGGGAACAGCATCGCCCCGTCCCCGTCCGCCACGTTGACAGCGACCCCCATCGGGCGATCCGACTGCGGCACCACCGCATCCACCAGACGGGCGCCGAGCATCACCAGATACGGCCACTCCCGAGCACCCTCACCACGCGCCCGCACGAACCGGGCAAGGGAGTCCTCGTCCGTGAACGCGTACAGCCAGCGGATACCGCCCGACACCGCCGACATCAACCCACCCTGGACACCGGGACCGGCGCTACCGTCCGCGCGCGGGAGTAGGAGCAGGGCCCGTCGAAACTCGCCCACCAGGCGCCCAGGACCCCCCCTCCCCTCCCGGTACGCCGCAATCTCCGCAACCAGTCCCATGAACTGCGTCCCCTCCCACTGATCAGCCCCAAAGGGGAAACCGTACCTTGATCGCTGAATCGGTCTATAGGCGCGGAAGAGTTCTGGCCAACGATCACCGGTCTCGGCGAGTGGGCCACAGGCCATTGGCCGTATGACTGCGGAGCGGCGGTTGAACGCTGGGCATGGTGGTGAGCAAGCCTGCCGGTGGATCGCGGTACGCCACCCACCACATCCACGTCGTCGCGACGCTCGCCCGTTGCGGCCGGGCCGGTCCACGGTGCCCTTCGCGGAGCGGGTCATGCCCTTGGTGTTGAGGGTCTCCAGCGCTGGGTGCCGGGGTGCGGGTGGGCGCCGCCGAACTTACTGCGGGCCACAGCCTGGCGGCCGGTCACCTGGACCGGCCGCGTGACATGTCGAGTACCGGCCTGAACGGGGCCGGGGAGCAGCCGTGGGGGAGTGCATGACCGACACCGAGGACGACCCGTTCGGTGAGCAGGCCGTCGACGTCGAGCTTGCCGGGGTCATGCCGGTGGAGTTCGTTGCGTTCCACTCGCAGAACCACCTGGCCTTTTTGCACTACGCGCAGTGGGAGCTTGGCGACGGCAAGGTCGCCGCGGCTGTCGTCGAGGATGTGTTCACGTTCCTGCTGCAGGTATGGCCGGAGACGCTCCAGGAAGCGAGTCTCCCCGGGTTCGCCTGGGCGCAGCTGCGGGAGCATGTCGCACGTTACAAAGCTGCCGAGGTTGTTCCGGTCGCGCTGGTGAAGACCGCCCAGTTCGCGGCGCTGCGGCGGGCGTCCCGCCGCCGGCTGAAGGCGCAGCCGGTGTCCACGCTCGGTCTGTACGAGGCGATCGCCGAGCTGCCCGAGCGGCACTACGACGTCGTGCTGCTGACCTTCGTCCTGGAGCTGAAACGGAGGCAGGTCGCGCAGCTGATGGGTATCTCCCCGACCACGGTGCGCTCGCACATCTACACCGCCCGCCGGACGCTTGCCGAAAAGATCAACTTGGACTGGACTCCCGGAGAGGAGAAGGACCTGTGAACGACACAACCGGCAATCCCGCCGGATCGCCGAGTGACGTGGACGACGTCTCGGGCATGGTTCCGCTCTGGGCGCCGTGGCGCGAAAGGTCTGCCCTTCCCACAGCGCCCGCATCATCGCCTCCACCGGGGTGATCGGGTCGCCAGCCGGGGTGGGGATCGCGGTGGCGAACTTGTGCCGCGCCTGCTTGAACTCGCCCAGCATCGTCCCGAGGGTGGCCTTCGCGTTGTTCGGCTGGATGACGGCATGGGCTGCGGACTCGACCGCCTTGATGGCCTCGCTGTACGCCCGCACCGGATCCGGATTCCGCCCGTACGCCGACCGCCACGCGACCGCGAGGTGCTCCGCAGCCGACCCGGCCGCCGACGATGCCCCCGCGCCCGCGATGGCTTGGTGGACCGCGTCGCGCACGGTGGGGGTGACCCGCTCCTCCAGTCCGTCCGTGGTCTCGGCGACCCGGTAGGCGGACCCGGCGTCGTTCAACAGCCTGATGAGACGTTGGATGGAGTCCGGGTCGTCCACCCGGTGCTCCGCCTTGTAGGCGAGGACTGCGTCGACGACGTCGAGCAGCTGGAGGCCGGGCGCCGCGAGCAGCGCGTTGCGATACGTCGAGCTGCGCTGCCGGGGGTCCGGCTTCGGAATGAGGCGCAGCCGTAGGCAGATGGTGCGCTCGGTGTACTCCTCGTCGGAGTAGTTGCCGAGCTCCTCGGCCTCCAGGGCATGAGCCAGCCATTCCTGCAGCGGCAGCCGCAGGTGCTCGGGCACGCCGTCGAACGGCCCGTCGTACTCGGGTGCGTCGGTGAGGCCGACGCGGACGGAGAAGCGTGGGCGGGAGCCGGTCGTCGTCATGACGGAACGGTAGCGGCGGGAAGGGGCGCGTCGGATAAGGAGAGGTTATCCGACGCCCCCCAAGCCGGGTCCGTTGCAGCGAATCGGCCCCATCCGCTGCGGAAGGTTGGCCGGAAAGCGCTGCATTACAAATTCTCCTGACGATGTATAAGAGAGTAAGCAAGGCGCTGCACAAGGAGTGCAGCGTTCAAAGTGGAATGAGGAATCACGGTGGCCCACGTCCATCCGCTCGCGAACGGCCTGCGCACCGACCACCCAGTGCCCGGCCTGCCGTTCGTCGACGACTCGCACATCCCTCTCGACGACGGTCCCGAGGCCATCGAGGCCGTCGGTCGTCACGAGGCCAGCGGCATGTGGGGGCGCTACGACCGCAACCGCCAGGACGACAGCTGGTACGCCTTCACCACCGATCCGCTCGACCACTCGCTCGGCTGGTCGGTGCGCTACCACCCCGAGCACGGCCGGACCGTGCTGCTGATGCGCGACGGCGACACCTCCACCCTGCACAACGACTGGGGCGGCGAGGCGCTGCTGTTCCGGGCCGGCTGCTACTGGTGGGACGGCACCACCTGGTACCGGCCCGGGCAGGTCTGGAACCCCGTCGAGCAGGACCACGAGCGGCGCAAGGCCCGGGCCGCCGTCACGGTCAGCGCCGCCGACATGCTCGACGGCCGCGCCGATGCGGACAAGGCGTACGTGGGGAAGGTCCTCACCTTCGACCCCGAGGAAGAGGCTCCGGAGAACTGGGGCGACCACCTGGCCCTGTGGGCCAAGCACCACCAGAAGCGGGACGGCGCACTGCCCCTGGACCGGTGCGTGGTCGACATCGCCAGCCCCGAACTGACCGGCGCCCAGCTGCTCGGGGTGCCGGAGATGGCGGAGCTCGGCGGCATCACCGCCTCCACGCTGCGGGCCTACATCTCCCGCGGCAACAGCGAGGTCCCCCAGCCCCAGGCGATGGTCAACGGCCGCGTCCAGTGGGCTCGGGCGGTGGCCGACGACTGGGTGGAGGCACGCCAGCGCTCCTACGAGGGCATCAAGGCCACCATGTCCGCCGGTGACCGCGACAACCTCTCACCCGGCGCCGCCGCAGTCCGCGACCGGTTCGCGGCCAACTTCCACAGCACCCTGTGGGGGCGGCCGGACGTCCGCAAGCGGTGGATCCTGCGCGCCCGTAACGAAGGGTCCGTCCGCGAGATCGCGGACACCCTCGCCTGGGACGTCGCCGTCAGCCTGGACCGCGTCCTGCCACCCGACGTCCTCGGCCCGACCGTCAAGGGCGCGATCCTCAACGGCTTCGCCGAGGCCATCGCCATGAACCGCCCGTCCGCAGCGCGCCAGAAGGAGGAGCCGGGTGAGAAGAGCTGGTTCCACCTCCACCTCACGGTGCCGGTGGCGAAGATGCTCGACTGGTTCATCCGGCACTACCCCGAGTCCGCCCATCACTACATCGGCGACATCGTCCGCGAGGCCCACGACCGGTGGGAGATCCCGGCGAAGGCAACGCTCCGCACCCTGCGGCAAGCCCTCTCCCTCGACGGCAAGCTGAGCCAGGAGGCCCGCGAGACGTACTTCGCGTTGCTCATGCCGCGCGAGCAGCACGCCGACTGACCGTCCAAGCACGCAGCGGGGCCGGAGCCAATCGCAGTGGCTCCGGCCCCTTCGCGTGACTGTAGCCGGGGCCCGGACAGCAGCACGTCCCCGACCGAGCCGGACAGCCGTCCCCCGGGGAGCCCGCCGCCCTTTACGGGGCGTTTCAGGCGCCCCACCGTTCGCAACGCCTCATGAATCACGATCGCTGCAGGTGGGCTATCCGCCGCACCTATGAAACAAAGGGGGAAGTGATGCACGTCACACGGACTTCTTCCGGCTTTCTTGTCGGATCAGGGTCATGCCGGGACCGAAAGGAGAAAGCTGTTCCGCTGATCTGCAAGGAGCACCATGACGACCGAAGATCCACCTCACTGCTTCACGACTCCTCGCGTACCGGAGGTGGAGGCCAAGGTCAATGCTTCCAGGCGTTGCCTCGACCTTCCGGAGATCAATGTCAAGCTGGTCTATCGCTCCGCGAAAGTCTTCGAGCGCGCAGCGTTCGATCCCACCTTGCATGTGAAGGCGGTGATCCCGGTGCACTGGCAGGTGGAGGGAGGCCTGGTCGCGGTTCACGACGACGGCACAGTGGCCACCAGTCCACTCGGGCCTCAGTCGCAGCTGGACTCCATCCTGGCCGCGAACCGCAGTCTGTTCGCTCACGCTAACGACTTCCTGGCGGTGCCTACGTCGGAACCTCCGACCGGAGAGTCGGTCGAGCGTGGCTTCCTAGAGATGGGGTGGGAGGTGTCCCCCGTCGTTCGGGCTATGAATGCTCGCAACGCTGTTTTGAGCGGAGACCGCGCCATGGTGGAGAGTTTCACCTCAGAGGTGCTGGGCCTGTGGAGCGGGTGGCACGAACCGGTGTCCACCGCGCTGCTCGGTGACTGGATGATGCCGTTGCTGGAGGAAGGCCGGCTGTCGCCCAGAGCTCTCACCAGCCTGAAGGACGAGGCCCGCACAATCCATCGGCAGCTCACCCCCGTATGGGACCGCAAGGTAGCCAGGAAGCGTCTGCTGCTGCTCGACACTCCCCTCGCCGAGGGGATGACACTGCACGACCTGCTGGCTGACCGCCCGAGCCGAGAACTTGCGGCTGTAGATCAACTGGAAGACCCTCGGCTGCTCGGCATCCTCCAGCAGCTCACCCCTGGGTACCGCGCCGTCGTGCTCGCACTGGGCAACCCCGGGGTATCCACCTGGGCCGAAGCCGCCGCACTAGCTGGCGCGCCCACTCCGGCGGTCTACGGAGAGAAGGTCCGACGAAAGGTGAAAGGCCTCGCCACCAAGATCGGATCCCTCGGATGACACCGCTACTCCTGGCTCTGTTCGCCGTTGCCCTGCTGGCAGCCCTCGCCGGGTACGCCCTGCACCGCGCGCTCCCATCCGACGTCCCCGACGTCCTCGGTTCTGCGGCCCGCATGCTGCCGCTGCTCGTACTCGGCGCCATCGCGCTCGTACTGGTCGACCCCGCCGACGTGCCGAGCGTCCTGCGCGCCGTGATTGCGAAATAGCGGCTGGCGGCAGGCGAACGGCTGGGGCTCCACGCCCGGAGTTTGTCGTCGCCCGCGCGTGGAGCGGTCAGGGCGCTCCGAGGGGTTCGATGTTGCCCAGGGCGGTCGGTAGTTCGCGGCCGCCGGCCTCGGGGCGGATGTAGGCACGGCGGGTCCAGCGCGGTCCGGTGTGGGTGGCGACTTCCTCAAGGACGACGGCCATCAGTTGGCCCTCGGTGCCGGAGGCGATGTCGCGGACCCGGTGGCCGAGCAGCGGGTGTTCCTCGTGTCCGAGTCCGAGGTCGCGACCGGTGTTCTTCACGCCTCGCCCCCGTCGGTGTTCTCCTGCTCCTTGTCCTGATGGCCGAGGAACCGGGCCAGGCCACGGTCCGCGCGGGCCAGCAGGTCCGCGGAGGGGGCACCGTAGCCGGGCCGGGCGGGGGTCCGCCGTGTGTGCTCCGGGCCGTTGGTGGGTGTGCTCATCAGGGGCCTCCGTGCTGCCGGTGCAATCCCAACATCCATGAAGCTAGGGATCGGGGCGGAGGGCTCTCAACGTTCTTGCGGGAAATTGCGGACCTTCACCCGTGTGCTGCGGCGGCCCGCCTGATCAGGGCGCGGGCGCCGGCGCCGTGGACGGCGTGGGCGGCGAGGTCGGCGAAGGCCCGCTCGTAGGTAGCGATCTCGCCGGGCGCGGTGATCGTGACCCTGGCGGACAGCAGCTCGATGCCGACCTGGACGTCGTCGTAGACGGTGAATGACTCCATCGACCACAGCCGCCTCGGTACGCGGGCGGCGATGATGCCGAGGGACACCTGCGGCAGCCCGGCGAGCTCGATGAGGTGCTCCAGCTGGGCGGCAGTGGTGTCGGGGTCGGCGATGCGGGAGTGCAGCACGGACTCCTCGATGAGGAAAGCGAACCGGCGGCCGCGCTTGTGCAGGACCCTGGAGCGCTTCACCCGGGCCGCCGCAGCGGCCTCGACATCGTCGGCCGCGCCGTGGAACGTCCCGTACGCGCCGATGACGGCGGCCGCGTACGTGGGGGTCTGGAGCAGCCCAGGGACAACGTGGGAGCAGTACACGCGGAAGGCGCGGGTTCGGTCGACCAGGGGGACGATCTCCTGCTGCAGGCCGGCCAACCCGGCCCGGTTCAGGCGCTTCCACTCCACGTACATGGAGGTGGCACTGCGGGCGGCGGCGATCAGGTCCTCGGCCTGGCCATCGGCGCCGCACGCCGCGCACCACGCGCGGATGTCGGCGTCGGAGGGGACGGCCCGGGTGTTCTCGATCCGGGAGGTCTTCGCCGGGTGCCAGCCGCACGCGAGAGACAGCTGGTGCCCGGCCAGGCCCGCGTCCAGGCGCAGGTGCCGCAGGCGCGTGGCGAGCGCGCTGCGGGCGGCCTGGGCACTGGACAGGGGCGAGGTCATCGGTGTTGCTCCGGCTAGGGCTTGTAGTCCTCGTAGGGGACGGCTCGCTCCCAGACCGCCTTGAACGCGGAGGCGCACAGCGCGGCGGCGGCCGGGTCTTCGGACATCTCCCCGCCGGCCGGGGTGCCGTTGCCGGTGAAGTGGTTCCAGCGGATGAGACGACTGTCGATCAGCCAGAAGTCGTTGCCGGGGAGCGCGATGGTGGAGGCGTGGCGGCGGGGCAGGTAGCGGATCTCCTCCCCGGCCGCGATGTTCACCACCGCCCCGGCGTGGCTGTAGCGGGAGTAGTCCGACAGCGGCTCCGACACGATCCGGGCCCGGCGTACGGACACCCCGCGCGCCGTGGTGCGGCGCACCAGGCCGGTCCAGAACGCCCAATACTCCGAGTCCGGATCCGTGTTCCGCCGGCCAGTGGCCAGCCAGTCGGCGAACCCGGACGACTCCTCGGCGACCCCGTAGGCGTCGCGCATCTCCAGGTGGAACGCGGAGTGCCGGGCGCCGCCCAGCAGGACGTCAAAGCCCGGCACGACGTCGTTCTGCGTCATCGCATGCCTCCCTCAGCATCGCCACCATCCGGGCGGGGATCCGCACAACACCTTCGGTGTCGGGGATCGAGCCGGTCTCCAGGCACTGGGCGAGCAGGGCCTGGTCGGCCTTCCAGCCCTGGATGATGACGTCGGCCGTGTCCTCGTCCACCCACACCGTCGGGCACTGCCCCGTGTCGGAGTCCGGGTCGATACCGATGAACCGTAGTGCCATGACAGCCTCCTGCATCGCTCAGCTTGCGGGAAATTGCGCTCATCCCAGTGGAGCAGGTAGCGAGAGGCAGCGGCCGGGAAACGACGGAGCTCCAGCCCCCCGGTCCGGCGAACAAGTCGACTACGGAAGCATCCTTCGGGGCGGGTCTTCTCCGGGCCGAGCCCGTTAGGGGTTCGGGCAGAGGGCTGTCGCGCTCGGGGTTACGTGGATCGTGCCTGGTCAGAAGGTTTCGTGGAGCGAGGGGTGCTGGTTTCAGCGCGGTCCGCTCAACACGGCATAGACTTGCGGCTGTTCGCACCACACCGCGGGCGCATCGCGGAGGGCGGGTTCTTCAACTAGAGCCCCCGCCTTCGACGGGCGCACACGGCGTCAGCGGATGAAAGGAAAACTGAACATGGCGCACATCGAGCAGAGCGGTGAGCAGTCCGACCCTTCTGGGAAGGGCGAGCAGCCGGGATGCCGAGGTGCACATCGCAACGAGCGTTCCCCCCTCGACCTTGTGTTGGTCGTCTTCGCCGATGACATCTCGCGATGGATCATCGAAGGCGGGAAGTGGCTGTTCGAGTACATGAACAGCCTGTAGAACGCACTGTGCCCCCTGGCGGGAACCAAGGGGCACTGGTTGTGGGTGTACCCACTCCGTGCAGCGGCTCCTCAGCGTTCCAAGGCGAAGGGGAGCCGTTGTCGTTTCTATAGGCTGAGCTATAGCAACCCCACCTTAGTACACAGCCCTATGTACGGCACGGATGAGTGGACGCGGAGTGCCCCCTGCTGCACCCGCAGCCCTCCTCTGGTCAGCGCTATTTGCCGGCCTGCAAGACTTCGGCGGTGAGTACTACACGCCGCCCGCTCGGGCACGGACCGGCCCTGCTCGACGACGACCAGGCGGTACGCGCCGCCCGAGGCCGGACCGCCGCTGAGCGGGCCGTCGAGGAGACTGCCCAGCAGCGGCCCGCCCCTCGTACGGAGCCCGGCTCCGTATCTGCTCGGCGCATCCTCGGAGCCGGTCCTGGGGGCACCTGAAAAGATTCTTGAAGCCGGCGGGGACGTCAGCGAAGTGCTGACACGGGGTGGTTCAGCGGCCGAGAGAAGGGCCTGAGCGGCCTTGCGTCGGCGGCTGGTACCGGTACTCGCTCTGTGTTCGCCGGGCGTTCTCGCGGGCCTGCGCGACGGCCTGCTGCCGGGCCTGCTTGATGTACGCGGCACGCTGCTCCGCCTCGGTGGCGTGCTGGGTGGGGGCCTCGGTCGCCATGCGCGAGCGCAGCGTCTGCTCCTCCTGCAGCTTGCCCACAACCGTGGTGTGCTTCTGGGCAGTGCCATGGAACTCTGCGGCCTGGCGCTCGGCGAGGTCGGCCTTGCGGGCGACGACGCTGTTGGCGAGCCGCTCGATCTCCGGGAGCCGTTTGCGCATCGCGGCGAGCCGGTTCTGCAGCTCCTCGACGTCGGGCGGACCCTGGGCCCCGAGGCTGATCGGCCGGATCGCCAGCAGGAGTGAGAGCCAGACCAGCGACCCGCCGTGTGGCTTCGTTCACTTCTAGGGGTTCTGGCTCGCTTTCCGTGACGCGTGCACGGTGGGTGATCTTCGCTGGGAGACCAGTGGGACCGAAGGTGGGCCTCAGGTGCAGACGATGGGGCAGCCGCGTCGGAGGTTCTGGCTCACTTTCCGTGGAGGGCTGACTGAGAGTGATGTCAGTGGTGTGTGGTGGGATGGCCGGACTCTGCCGCCGTGACCTGCTGGGAGTCCACCTTGATGCCCGTGTACTCGTCTCTGACCCATGCCCTGGCCGAGGCTTTGGTCGATGTCCTGTGGTTCGTCGAGGGCAGTGAAGACGAGCAGATGGATCCGGACGACGCCGTCAAGGTCATGGAGGGCGTCGCCCACCTGGTCAGCAAGCTGTCGAGCGACCAGCGGAACGAGTTGATCGAACTGCTTGGGACGATGGCCGACGCCGAGTCCGACCCAGTACGGCGCGAGTTCCTGGAAGGGTTCCCTGAAGGCTTCGGGCTCCTGGAAGATGGGGTCTGACCTGTGCTTTACGAGTAGAGCAGGACGCGTTTGCGGAGAAGGGCGAAGCCGGCACGGCCGAACATCTGGCGTTTGAGCATCTTGATTCGGTTGACGTGGCCTTCGAGGGCAGTGTGAGGCCGGCGATGACCGCATCGCGGTCACGGTCGATGCCTGCGGCGAGTGTGTGGAGGCCGGGGAGGTCGTCTCGCCGGACGGCATCGAGCCACTGCGGCAGCCGTTCGCCCTGGCGCTCGGTGAGCATCTGGCCGAAGGAGCGGACGTGGCCGGTGAGGGCGTCCAGTTCAGGGCAGTGGACCAGAACGGCCTTGAGCCGAAGTTGCTCCGTCTCGTTGAGGGTCTCCGGCCGGCGGAGGATCCATCCGGCGACGACGCGGGTTGACGGTGGCCGAGCTGTGCTGGGGCCCGGCGAGAGCCGCTTCTCCCGGAAATAGGCGCGAACCCGCTGGTAGCTGCCCTGATAGCCGAGCGGCACGATCTCTTCCCACACGGTCCAGGCGTTCGTGCAGCCCTGGTTCCAGCGGTCATCCAGGTAGGGCTTGAAGGCGTCGAGTTTGGACGGCCGGCCCTGCCACTGCCCGTGGAAGAGGTCCTCCGGGTTGGCTGCATCGGCCAAGAGTTTGACGGTGCGGGAGGTCATACGGAGTTGGCGGCCGATCGCCCTCCGGCTGAGCCCGGCTGCCAGCAGTTCGTGGACAGTCGCGTGGTTGACGCGGGTGCGGTCAGCGAAGCGGTGTCCCCTTGGCCAGGGCGAGCCGGACGGATCTTCGAACTTCTCCGGCTCGGGGGCAGGCTGGGCCGGATCCGGCGCCAGCACCCGCAGGCATCCACGGTGGTCTGCGACACAACGTTCTGCAGCCTCGCTCAGGTTGTGCCAGAGATGCCACCGGTCCGCCACCTGCACTGCTTGGGGCGCCCCAGCCGTGGCGCCTTCGGCGAAGAACGGTGCCCGATCGCGGCAGACGATCTCCACCCCGGGTCGCTTCGCGAGCCAAGCGGCCAAGCTGGAAGCCTCCCGGTCGGGCAGTAGGTCCACCGGGCGTCGCCTTTCGACGTCGACCAGGACGGTCCCGTAATGGCGGCCTTTACGGGTCGCGTACTCATCGACGCCAACCACGCGCGGGGCCGGAACTTCCGGGTCGGGCAAGGCTTCGACCAGCCTCAGCACCGTGCTGCGGCTGACGGACACGCCGAAGACTCTCGCCATGCGGGCACCGGCTCGGCCAGCGTCGACCGCAGGCGCTCGGTCCGCCGGCCATACCGACGGGTCAAGCCCGGCAGCTGTTCGGCGAAGGTCCGCCGCCCGCACGAGATGACCGGGCAGAGGAACCTGCGGACGCGTAAACAGAGAGCGACTCGTCTGCCTCCGCTGGGGACATCAGCGGGAAAGCGCAGGTAGGAGCAGTGGATCCGCCGTGACCAGCTCCCGCATCCAGGACAGATGGCCCCAGCCACCGTGCTTCGGGCCTCGATGTGTACCGCCTCGTCGTTCACGGCCACGGAGAGCACCACCACGTCGGCGATCGACGGGAACAGCAACTCCTCCAGCCGGAGCACCACTTCTTCCACGGGCCGAACTGTCAGCCACACCGCACCCGGTACGGCTCAATTCCGGGCATCTTCCTCAGGGCCCACTCGCCCGACAACCGTCACTCAGAGTGCATGCTCCACGGAATGTGAGCCAGAACCCGAACTCGTGAACATCGACCTGACCGCCCTCGGGGTGCCTCCCCCGCTCATCGACAAGCGACGTCGCGACTCGTGCATCAAGCCAGGCGACGGCACTGTGTGCCGGGCCCCCCACCTAGGCCGTGTATCGAAAATGGATCTTGCGCGCTGAATGATCGTGGTCATGGGGCGGGGAGATCTCACGGACGAGCAGTGGGCGTTGCTGGAGCCGTCGTTGCCGAAGCGGGCCAAGGCAGGGCGACCGCCCGCCTGGCCCCGGCGGCAGCTGATCGACGGCATACGGTTCCGAGTGCGGACGGGCGTTCCGTGGCGGGACATACCCGTGGAGTACGGGCCGTGGGGCCGGATCTACGACCTGTTTCGTCGATGGCAACGGGACGGCACGTGGCACCGGGTCCTCACCCGGCTCCAGACCCTGGCCGATGCGAAGGGCGCGATCGTGTGGGACCTGAGCGTCGACTCCACTGTGTGCCGCGCCCATCAGCATGCAGCCGGGGCCCGGAAGCAGGGTGACCTGCAGAAAGAACCACCAGGCGGTGTCTTCGACGAGCCCGATGATCACGGGCTGGGACGCTCACGCGGCGGGTTCACCACGAAGCTGCACCTGGCCGTCGAGCAAGGTCAGAAGCCCATGTCGATCGTGGTGACCGCCGGGCAGCGTGGGGACTCGCCACAGTTCGAACCCGTTCTGGAAAAGGTCCGCGTGCCCCGTATCGGAGCGGGCCGGCCGCGGGTCCGTCCCAATCGAGTGCGCGCTGACAAGGCGTACGCCTCCCGCAAGAATCGCGCCTACCTGCGCCGCCGCGGGATCCGCTGCACCATCCCCGACAAGGCCGACCAGGCGCGCAACCGCCAGAGACTCGGATCCCGTGGCGGCCGGCCGCCCCGCTTCGACCCAGTCGACTACCGCGAGCGCCACGCGGTCGAGTGCGCGATCAACCGCCTTAAGAGGCACCGTGCCGTCGCCACCAGGTACGACAAGCTGGCGGTTCGATATGAGGCGACCGTACTGATCGCAGCCATCAACGAGTGGTTGTGACTTCCTGGTTTCGCCTGGGCGGGATGCGGGTGGTGAGCAGTTCTCGCAGGAGTTCCACAATGAGATCAGGCTGCCCCACGAACGGGGAGTGGCCTGTCTGCCATTCGCGCACGTCGGTGCACCGCGAGGCCATCGTCCGCTGGAGGCCCGGG
>NZ_JBEZYV010000056.1:0-29813 GCF_040638905.1 Streptomyces virginiae
CGACCCCGGCGGCCTGACGGCCGCCGGGGTCGTTTCACAGGCTTCCTCGACGCTGAGAACGTCGGCGTCATGCACATCCTCAACGTCGCGCAACACCAACACAGCGCTGGACTCGCTCCGAGATCTCTCTGCGGTCTCGGAGTCTGACCGGTCGGGGCAGCACGTCTTCCGTCCCAGCGGGCTGATGATCAGCATCCACTGCATGCGAGACATGCTTGAAGCCATCGAGCTGGGAAGGCCGTCGTCCCAGACGGACCGAGTGTTGTTTCATGGGGTGGACGTATTCACGCTTCCGGCCCGCGAGGTTGTCCAGCGCATGGGTGGCTTCGCTCACGAAAACGGGTTCTGGCGCAAGTTCTGTTGGCCGTCACCGAGCGTCACGGGACAGAGGAGAAGTTATTGCTTGGGCGTCGTGGGTCGGGGTGACGCAGGCTTGCTCGCCGTGCGCTCACCTCAAGAGAACCGCCGCCGCGTCGAGCGCTGACAGCGGTACGTCCTATGCGGTCGAAGATATGTCTGACCAGCTCGTTAGGCTCAGCACCATGGCTGCTGATCACCACCACGCATGCGCGTGCTGCACAGAACATGGGGACGGCCCGCCGCTGTCCTATGGGGCTCCAGCTCCGGCGGCGTGGAAACCTCGGTACTCCCGGCGGCGGGACAGCGAGCTGACCGCCGACCAATGCATGATCAAAGGTCGGCACTTCTTCGTCCACGGCCTGATCGAGATACCGGTGCGCGACAGCGGCGACACGTTCTCTTGGGGGGTCTGGGTCTCCTTGAGCGAAGCGAACTTCGCCCGGACGCACGACCTGTGGGACGACCCGGCACGCGAGCAGGAGCCTCCGTACTTCGGCTGGCTCTCCACCGAGCTGCCCGCCTATCCGCACTCCACACTCCACCTCAAAACCCATGTCCACACCCGCGCCGTCGGGCAGCGCCCGCTGATCGAAGTGGAACCCACCGACCACCCCCTCGCAATCGAGCAGCGTGAGGGCATCACTACCAGCCGCGTGAGGGAGCTCGCAGACTTGCTCCTCCGAGGCTGACAGCCTCATTGGTATGGCCCTGTCCACAAGGTTGTGGTTCTGTTTTTTCAGGTTTGTGGGCCGCTGCTCTGAGTTACTGCTGGGCCCCCGGACCTGCTTGGGAAGTTGCCTGAAAACGAACCGTGGTGGGACTGACGGGGCCGACAGTTCGGAGCTGTGAAAGAGGTCTTGCTCCGGCTGGAAGAGTTGCTGTTTCCGTCGATCGTGGACGTCGCGGTGCTGTCGGTGGACGTGAACATCGCGATAGTGCGTGTTGATGCGCGGTGCACCGCCGGGGGCGCCTCGTGTCCGGGGTGCGGCACGTGGTCCGACCAGATTCACGGCTCCTACCTGCGGTTTCCCGCTGACATTCCCAGTGGGGGACGAAGCGTCGTACTCCAGCTGCGGGTTCGCCGGTTCACCTGCCGGAACCCCGAGTGCGGACGCCGCACATTCGTCGAGCAGATAGCCGGCCTGACCCGAAGGCACAGCCAACAGACCGAGCGCCTGCGCTCGACCCTGGCCGCGATTGGCCTCGCCCTTGCGGGCCGGGCCGGCGCCCGCCTGGCACACGTCCTCGGCGTATCCGTCAGCCGCAGCACGGTCCTGCGACTGGTCAACGCACTTGCGGAGCCGGAGGTACGCGCCCCACGGGTGGTCGGTGTCGACGAGTACGCCACCCGCAAAGGCCGCCACTACGGCACCGTCCTCGTCGACGTCGAAACCCGCCGACCGATCGACTTGCTGCCCGACCGAGAGGCATCGAGTCTTGCCGCGTGGCTGGCCCAGCGACCCGGAATCGAGGTGGTGTGCCGCGATCGTGCACCGTTCTTCGCTGAGGGAGCCACCGCCGGTGCCCCGCAGGCTGTGCAGGTCGCAGATCGGTGGCACCTCTGGCACAACCTCGCCGAAGCCGCCGAGCGAAGCATCGCCCAGCACCGCCAATGCCTGCGAGTCCTGGTCCCAAAGACACCTGAAACAAGCGAGACGGGGCCCGACCCCGCGGAGGTGCCGTCCAGCTCGCCTTGGCCGACCGGCCACCGATTCGCCGACCGAACCAGGACCATGCACGCCACTATCCACGCGCTGGTGGAGGCGGGGCACAGCCGCCGCGCGATCCAGCGGCAGCTCGGCATGACGAGCCGAACCGTCAAACGGTACGCGGACGCCGCCAGGCCGGAAGACCTCTTCACCGGTCAGTGGCAGGCCCGGACCTCCGTTCTCGACGAGTACAAGACCTACCTCGACGACCGCTGGAACGAGGGCTGCACCAACGCCTGGAAACTGTGGGAAGAGATCGTCCCGCTCGGCTACAAGGGCAGCTACCAGCGCGTTCGCGCCTACCTCCACCAAAAACGCACCTCGCCACGGCCCGTCACAGCGCGCCCGCCCTCACCCCGGTCCGTCGCCGGATGGATCCTCCGCCGCCCAGAAACCCTTCCCGAGACCGAACACCTCCAACTGAAGAACGTCCGGGCCAACTGCCCGGAAATCGACGCACTCACCAGGCACGTCCGGTCCTTCGCGATCATGCTCACCGAGCGCCAGGGCGAGCGACTGCCGGACTGGCTCGCCGCTGTCAGACTGGACGACCTCCCCAGCCTCCACACGCTCGCCGCAGGCATCGACCGCGACCGCGAAGCCGTCATCGCCGGCCTCAGCCTTCCCTGGAACTCGGGCGTCGTCGAAGGCCATGTCAACCGCATCAAGATGATCAAGCGCCAGATGTTCGGTCGTGCAGGCTTCCAACTCCTCCGTAAGCGAGTTCTGCTGTCGTGACGCAGAGTCTCGACTCCACAAAAGCTGAGCCAGAACCGGTTCTTCGCGATCAGAGCCAGCCTGGCTCGGTCTGGAGCGGGAACGGGGTCAACGAGGCGCTGGGGAAGCTGAAGGCCCCCACCAGGGTGCGGCCTCGTGGGCAACAAGCTCACCGCGCCCCTGGTGTACGCCGAATCAGGGTCCACAGCAGCAGCCACCGCGGGTACAACCGAACCGAGGCGCTGGTGGTCATCGAGTCGCTAGCGTGTTCACAGACCTTGGAGGACGCCATGAGTGCCCAGCCCGAGTACGCGCCGGCTCCGCCGCCCGCGCCCGCCCCCACGGCGGCCGCCGACCTTCTGGCCCGGGTGCGCGCCGACCGGCGGGCCCAGCAGTGGGCGCCGGCCTTCGAGCGGGACTGGGCGCAGGCCTTGGAGGATTCCCGGCACAGCTACAGCCTCACCCCGCTCCACGACGTGGTACGGGCCTGGCAGGCCCGTCTCGCGGCGGCCCCGGCCGTCGACGCGTTCGTGGCCTCCGGCATGGACGACTCCGACGGCGTCGCACTGGAGGACCTCCTCGGAACCCGCCCGTGAACGGATGGCCCGCACGGCTCTCCCCAGAAGCCGCCAAGACGCTCGCCGAACTACCCGATCACGCGGCGGAGATCCTGCGCGACGTTCTCGACATCGCCTCCCGCGAACCCTGGTCCTTCCCGCCCTTCAACGTGCGCGACCCCGAAGGCGAGGACGTCCGCTCGGCCGCGGTCGGCCAGCTCACGACCGTCTACTGGATCAACCGGCCCGCCGGCCGTCTCTACGTGATCAGCATCGTCTGGATCGGCTGACTCGACACCCCGCCGGCGGGACGAAGACTTCTATACCGGCCAGCCTGGGAACGGAACCTGATGACGTCGAACGGAGCGGGGGGCCGGCTCAGCGGAGCCTGAACCGCCCCGACCCTGCACCCACCGCTCCAGCCTCCTGCTACTGGGCATTCGACGGTGCGGGGACCGCCGTCCGGAGCGCGATCCCGAGCACATAGCGGATACCGGTGCTGTGGTCGACCTTGGACGGGAAACGGCAAAAGTGCTGGAATTTCGCACCGCACCACGGTCCGCCGCCGCGTGGACAAGCTCGTCGAAGACGGTCTCGCCGAGGAAGCGGACGGCCTGATCTACCTGCCCCGCCACCTGGCCGCCGACGAAGGCCTGCGCCCCGACGCCGACCAGCTTCAGCAAGTTGCCCTCGCCCGAGGCACCGCCGGCCTGGGGGAGCGGCGCCGCAAGCGGCACAGCGATCAGCGGCGCTACTACCGGGACTGGCTCACCGCACGCGCAAAGCGCTCCGTCGAGCGTCGCCGGCCCGGCGGGGTGCGGCTGCGGCTGGTGCCCGAAGACGTGGTCGACGAGACCACGGGAGAACTCCGCAACACAGCATGGCGGGGGTGGATCGTCGACGACCCCTACCACCCGACCTGGCCCACCCCACCCTGGTCCGATGACGGCGCGCCTGAGGCGGTGTGCGGATGACTGCGCGCCAGCCTGCGGAGGTGTCCTCAGACCCGCCTCGGCCAAAGGGGCCGAGACCTCGAGCCCGTCCAGCAGTTTCGAGTCCGGGGAAGATCGGCGCACGGTCCACTCGGCGCTGGCAGGCTGTAGCCCCCATCGCCTCCGGAGAGGCGACCGACGCCCGAGAACGACCGCCACCAAGAACGCCTCAGCGTCCGATGAGGCGATACGGCTTCAGCGCATGACCCCGGAGGTCACCTTGCAGATCTTCTGGCTCGGCACCTCGATCATGGAACACCGCCAGGCCTACAGCTCGCGACTGACCGACCCGACGAACCTTGCCCAGGTCGGGGAGACGATCCGAATCGAGGAGCACCGCTCGAACGGATACGTTCACCGCATCCACGTCGCACTCCAACTCGCCCACCCCCACCCGATCGGACCCATTACAGATCCGCAGACCGTCGCCGCGATGAACGAAGACCTCGCTCGCTACAACCAGGCCGCCGCCCAGTGCGCGGCCACCGCCGGCGTCCCCTTCATCGACGTCTGGACCCCGTTCACCCAGACCGCCTACGCACTCACCCACCATCACCACCACGCGGAAGCACCGACGCTGTGGAGCGACGGCGTCCACCTCTCCGATCTCGGTGTCGCTCTCCTGACTCAGCAGGTCGAGGCGCACCTGCGCGACCACCACGTCGTCGAGCGACTACTCCCTCAGCAGCACCAACCCAAGCCCACAAGGTGATTCCGCACAGACGACCGGACGCCGACCCAATCACTTCTGACGGTTCCGCCTCAGCGCCGACGTCGCTGTCCTAGCGTGGGACAGCATGACGGTACTGATTGTCGGCGGCAGCGGGTTCCTCGGCGCTGAGCTGGCCCGCCAGGGACGTTCAGCGGGCTGGGAGACGGCGGCCACCTTCCACTCGCACCCCGGAGAGAGCGCCGGGGTGTCCTGGCACCGCCTCGACCTGCGCAACCCTGCGAATCTCCAGGAGGTCCTGGACGCCGTCAGCCCAACGGCGGTCATCAACGCGAGCAGCGGCGGCGCCGAGTGGGCGGTCACGGCCGAGGGCGGGATGCGCCTAGCCCAAGCCGCCGCGCACCGAGGCATTAAGCTGGTACACGTCTCGAGCGACGCAGTCTTCTCCGGCCGCGACGACCCGTACGACGAGACGTGTCTACCCGACCCAGTAACACCGTACGGGGCGGCGAAGGCAGCGGCCGAGACGGCCGTACGGCTCCTGTGTGCAGGCGCCGTCGTCGCACGGACCTCGCTGATCATCGGCGACGGCCGGTCCGAGCACGAGCGCCTGGTGCACGCCCTGGCCCGCGGCACGCGGGACGGGGCCCTGTTCACGGACGATGTCCGATGCCCAGTCCACGTCGCCGACCTGGCCGCCGCGATGTGGGAGTTCACCTTCTCCGATACGGCTGGCGTCTTTCACCTCGCCGGCCCGCACGCCGTCACTCGCCACCAACTTGGGACCCTCATTGCGCAGCGGGACGGCCTTGACCCATCGCTGTTGCCGACCGGCCGTCGCGCCGAGAGCGGCCTCCCCGGCGGACTCCGTGTCCACCTCGACAGCCGCGTCACCCAGAAGTACCTGTCCACCCGGCTTCGCGGAGCCCGGGAGTTTCTCCGACCCCCAAACCCCGCCGGCTGAGGGCGACGGCGCAGGGCCAGCGGGCCGCGAGCGTGCTTCGGTAGCACGCGTTGGTCGGCTCGCAGGCTCCCTTGCCGGCGTGAGAGCCGCCCCGACTGGACCCTTACCACCCATCCCCTTCGTGATCCGGCCGCAGAACAAATCTCTGGATCTCTGCCATGCCGGGCGCGTAGCCGTCGGAGGTGTCCACGAGCAGGCTCGGGGCGGTCAGGCTGATGGGAACGAACTGGTCGGGGTCGTAGACGCCGGCCTCCATGTCGGCGAGCAGGGCCTTGTCCCCATGGGCGACCCGGTGGCTGTCGTTGTGGGCGCGGTCGGTGATGCGTTGAGTGATGGTCGGCGCTGGGGTGGTGCACCGGATGATGCGTAGGTCGGCGAACTCCGTGAGCGGCTCCAGCCCCGGCCGCCAGAGGCGATCCTGGAAGGCGGCTTCGGCGACGACGGTTGTGCCCGCTCGGAGGAGAACGGCGATCGTCGCGAAGAACGCTTTCATGGCCGGGATGTTAAGTGGGTCGTCGCCGTCGGCGTCGTGACCTGGAAAGTTCATGACCATGCCCTGCTTGATCTCATCACGCAGGATCGCGGGGCAGCCCAGGTGCTGGGCTAGCGCCCGGGCGAGGGTGGTCTTGCCGGTCGCCGGCGGGCCGCTGACCACGGCCAGAGTCGGGCGGATGTGCACAGGGGGACTCCGAGGATGGTCGTTGAGGCAGCTGGTGGCACCCTAGATTCCAGGTTGCCGTTTGCGGAGCCGGATGGCCAAGAAGCCAGGCTGGTGGGTCAGTTTCTCGTGTTCGACCGGGTGATGGCGTGCCATCGAGGGAACTGGCTGGTGCTCGACAAGGCGGTCGAGGGTGAGTCCGGCGGCGGTGAATTCGTCGAGCCAGGCCTGAAGGGGCTGGTGCCAGTAGCGGTGGGGCATGCCGTTCGACCAGGACTCCTCGACGTAGCCGCTGGTGAAGTAGCTGCCGCCGCTGACGAGCCAGTCCGCCGTGGGGTGGCTGGTCGAGACGACGATCTGTCCGCTGGGCCGCAGGACGCGGGCGAGTTCCCGCAGCGTGCGAATCCGGTCGGGCAGGTAGTGGAGGACCAAGGTGAGGAGGACGACGTCGAAGCTCGCATCGTCCGCCCAGGCGAGGGGCTGGGCGAGGTCGTGCTGACAGACTTCTGCGAGCGAGCCGAGGCGCTCGCGGGCGAGGCGGGCCATGTCGGCGCTCTGGTCGATGCCGACCGGGCGGGCCCCGCGCGCGGCGAGCTCGGACAGGTACAGGCCGGGGCCGCAGCCGGCGTCCAGGATGTCGAGGCCGTTCACGTCGCCGAGGAGGCCGAGGACGGTGGGGCGGTCGTAGTGGGCGTTGTAGGCGCTGATGGCGGCCTCGCGGGCGAAGGTTTCGGCGAAGCCGTCGTACGGGGCGTCACCGGGCTGCATGCGTCACCGCCGGTCGAAGAGTGAGGGCTTCGCCGTTGTGCCGGGCGGGTGCGGCAGGGGTGAGGGGGAGGAGCCGGTTGAGGAGGTCTCGGTCCGGGGAGCGGCGGTCGGTGAAGGTGGTGTGGAGCTGGCGGATGGCATGTTCGTAGACGTGGGGCGGGGCGTCCAGGCCGTTGGCGATGAGGGTGTCGAGGCGCTGGTCGAAGCGGCGGAACCAGTCCCGGTACTCCTCGGCGCGGCCGGTGGCGGCCGGCCAGCGGCCGTAGAGGAGGGTGCGAGCCCGGGTGAACGGAGTGGGGGTGGACTGGTAGGCGGTGTGGACGGCGCCGGGCACAGGGACTTGGTGGTAGACGCTGGTGATGGTGTCGAGGCGGGTGAAGCGGTGGCCGACCGCGCGGAGGGCGAGGAGGAAGTCCCAGTCCTCGCAGTGGTGCAGCGTCTCGTCGAAACGGATGGTGGTGTCGGCGGGGTTGTGGGTGACGACGGAGCCGGTGTGGATGGTGTTGGCGACGGAGAGAAGGGCCGGGTCGAACGCGTAGTCCTTGCACGGCAGGTGGGCGCGCTCGCGCGGGAGGTCTTCGATCCAGGTGGGGCTGACGAGGGCCTGGCCGTAGACAGTGTCGGCCCGGCGGGAGCGCAGAGCATCGGCGGCGGCCTGGAGGTGGTGCGGCAGGAAGACGTCGTCGTCGTCGAGGAGGGCGATGTGGTCGCCTTGCGCGACGGGGAAGGCGCGGTTGCGGGCGTGGGAGACGCCGTGAGGGGTGTCGAATTCGAGGAGTGTGATGGGCATCTCGCGCTGCCAGCGGTCGATGATCGGCTCGACGGGGTGGCCGCCGTCGCGGATGACGATGACCTCGAAGTGGCGGTAGGTCTGGCGGGCGACGCTGCGCAGGGCGCGGTGGAGCGGTCCGGGGCGGTCGCGGGTAGGGATGATCACGCTGATCACGGGGTGCTCCGTACGTTCTGGCCAAGCTGGCAACGGACGCGGGATTCGGTGAGGGCGCGCGCGGGCCGGTCCGCGGTGCCCAGGTGCTCGGCGGCCGCGGCCGGGATGGCGGAGAGGCGGTAGAACTCCGCGCGGGAGCGGGCGCCCGTGGTACTGGTGGAGAGCTGGACCTGCCACCGCTCGCGGCCGTCGCGGTCGACGATCAGGGCGCGGCCGGCCTGGGCGTAGCTGATGAGGACCGTGCCGTCGGCCAGGCGCTCGCAGCCCCCTGCCATCTCGCAGAACAGGCCGGGCTCGTACTGCCAGACGACGGCCCGGGTGACCGGTTCGATCTCCAGGATACGGGAGCGGCCGGCGCGGCGGCCGTTGTCGAAGACGAGGATCGTGCCGTTGGGCTGGGCAGAGGGCTGGTGCTGGCCGGACAGTTCACCCGGGCCCCACCACCAGCGCACGGCGCCGGCGCGCAGGTCGAGGACGGCGATGAGGTCCAGCTCGCGGAGCGAGACCAGGACGTCTCCGGCCGTCCACAGGCCGGCCGGGTGGGCGGGGAGGATCTCGAGGGTATTGGTGTGCAGGATGTCGCTGGGCGAGCCGGGACGGGAGCGCAGCAGGCGGGAGATGTCGCGGCCGCGCCTCCAGCCGTTCGCGCCTTCCAGCCGCGGGGCAAGGACGGAGGAGTCCGCGGTCCGGCCGGCGTCGCGGTGGCGGTTGATCGCGCCGTTGATCAGCGACTCCAGTTCGGGGTTGGTGGTCAGGATCTCGTACAGGGAGTGCGCGTCGCGCAGCTGGCCGTCGGGACCCAGGACGGTGATGGAGTTGTCGAGCAGTACGTGGGAACCGCCGGTGCAGGGCACCGGGCGGGGCTCTTCGGTGAGGACGTAGATCTCGCCGTGGGGGCCGAGGGCGAGATCGTGGTGGGCGGGGAGGTCGGCGCGCCAGGTGAGGGTGGAGTCCGGGGCGAGCTTGAGCAGGGTGTGCAGGGGCACGATCGCGAACAGACTGCCGTCCGGGGCGACTTCGACGTGGTTCCAGCCGCGGAGGTAGGACGGCGGGCTGGTCTCGATGTCGGGCTGGCCGATCGGGCTGGACCAGGCGTGGACGATCCGGGCGTGGTCGTCGATGACGGCCGCGAACGGCCGCGGGTAGGAAGCGGAGGGTGAGAACACGAACCGGTTGTTGCCGAGGGACATAGGGGTGGTTCTCCTTCGGAGGAGCCCCCGGGCCGGGCCGGGGGCGGCTGCCGGGGTTCAGGACGGGAGGGGCGCGGCGAATTCGTGAAGGACGGCGTCAGCGAGCTGCTGAGCGACCTGGTTGGCGACTCGCTTGCCGAGCTCCGCGCTGGCGTGGGCGGCGGTGTAGACGATGCCGCTGCTCGTGGTGGTGTCGGCCGGCTGCGGGTACAGGTGGTAGCTGATCCGGCGGGGCTGCTCGATGCCGCCGTCGGCGGGCAGCCGGTCGGGGCGGACGGCGTGCGGGCTGATGTGCATGACAAGGCTGGACTCGACCATCCCGGCGTGATGGTCGTCCGCGCGGGCGGTCCCGGTCTCGTGGGCGAGGTCGTTGCGGAAGTCTTCGCCCACGACGTCCCACCAGTTCACGATCATCACCCGCGCCCCGGGGGCGTGTTCGGTCAGGTGGCGGGCGGCCTCGCACAGGAAGGCGATGTTGTCGATGGCCGAGTTCAACAGGACCAGGCGCCGGTAGCCGTGGCGGGCCAAGACGGTGAGGATGTCGGTGATCAGGGCGGTGAAGGTGGCGCCGGTGATGCTGATGACGCCGGGGAAGGTGCCGCCGAGGCGCTGGCCGGGTGTGGCCACGCCGTAGCCGATGGCCGGGGCGACGTGCCCGTGGACCGCGGCCGCCAGGCGGCGGGCGAAGTGGTCGCTGATCATGGTGTCGGAGCCGAGTGGCAGATGCGGGCCGTGGGGTTCCAGGGCGCCGACGGGGACGATGACGTGGGTGTCGGGGCCCGGGTTCAGGTCGGGCCAGGTCATGTCGCTGATGAGCACGAGGATCCCTTCGGAAGCAGGCGTGGCGGCGCGGGGTCAGGCGTCGGTCCAGCCGAGGCTGGGGACCGTGGAGGGGCGCAGGGGGGCGGCGATCTGCAGGTTGAGGAAGTCCTCCTTATTGCCGCACCCGCCCCGGGCGGCGCACGGCGCCCACGGTTCGGGGCGCAGCGGGAGGTCGAAGCCGGGATCCAGGACGCTGCCCAGCGGGGGCTGCTTCTGGCTGGAGTAGTTGGAGCAGCGGTAGGCCTGGCCGTGGATGTCGATGAACGCCGAGTCGTGGCCGGCACGGCAGAGCATGCCCCGGCATGAAGTCAGCCCGACCAGGGTGGCCTCGGCCAGGGCCCGGCTCCCGCCGAGAGCGGCCAGCGTGTCCAGGGCGTCGGAGCTCTGAAGGACCGGTACGGCGGCGGACGGGTCATGGCGGGTGGCGCCGGCGGTCGGGTCGTAGCCGAGGTCAACGTTGAACCGCAGGCCCGCCGCCAGGGCGGCGTCCCGGGCGTGTGCCACGGCGTCGGCATTGGTCTCGAACAGCAGGGTGTTTACGACTACGAAGCAGCCGTAGCGCTCCTGGGCGAAGGCCGCGGCCGTGATGAACCGCTCCAGGTCGACCTGCCCGTCGTGCCAGGTCAGCCACAGCGACAACTTGCCGAGGTTCGCATCCGCTTCGAGCTTGGGCAGCCGCCGCGGCAACAGGATCGCGTTGGAGAGCAGCTCGACGTACTCGACGCCGCTCTGCCGGGTCAGCCAGGCCGCCTTCTCCAGGAAGAAGGTGCTCGCGAACGGCTCGCCCAGGGTGCCCAGGCGGACCCTCACCGGGTAGGGGCGGGTCCCGATCCATGTCACGACATGCTCGTAGACCGCGCGGTCCTCGGGGTTCTTCCAGTCGTAGCGGTTGCTCATGGCCCACTCGCCGATGGACACGCAGCGGTCGCAGGACAGGTTGCACAGCCGCTGGCCGGCCACGTACCAGATCCGTACGGGCGTTCTCATAAAGGTTCGCCTCCTATCCGAAGGTTGCGATCGGGCGGAAGTCCCGGCCGGGGAAGTTGGCCAGCTGGTTGTGGCAGCGACGGCACAGGAAGTCGTCCGGTGCCTGGTCGACGCCGAAGACCTTCCGGCGCAGCGCGACCGCCCGCTCGCCGGACATCAGCTCGTCGATCGAGCCGTCCCGGATATGGGCGAAGGTCTCGCGCTGGTAGTAGTCGTTGCAGCACAAGAACAGGTCGCCGGCCACCGAGATGTTGACGTGCTGCACGGGCCAGCCGCAGCCGGTCAGCCGTCCCTCCACGTGGACGTCCTGGGCGTACTCGCCGCCCAGCTCACCGGCCCGGTCGCAGGTCATGCTCGGATACACCTCGGCGCCCAGGGGCGTGAAGTGTCGCTCCACGCCGGCCAGGTTCCGCTCCAGGCGCGAGCCGACCCCGTTGACGACGACCTGCACCGGCAGGCCGGCCGCCAGGGCCGCCTCCGTGTTGCCCACCGTGTGCCGGAAGCTCCGCGAGCCGGTGAGGGCAGCGAACTCGGCCTCCTCGACGGCAGGGATGTTGACGATCAAGTGCTTGAGCACCCCGGTCCGCTGCAGAGCGGCGATCTTGCCCGCGGTCAGCGCGGAGGCGTTCGAGTACAGGGCCAGCGGCATCCCGCGTGCGGCCAGGACCTCCAGCCGCTGGACGAAGTACCGGTCCAGCGTGGGCTCATTGAAGAACTGGAAGGTCACGTACTCGGCGCCGGCCGCGGCGAGCTTGCCGATGATCTCCTCGAACAGGGGCATCGGCATCGTGCGGCGCGGCTTCGGGTCCGTGGCCACCGGGCAGGAGGCGCAGCCCCAGTTGCAGTGCGCGGTCACCTCGACCTCACCTGAGACCACGCGGTACTCCCGGCACAGACGAGCGGGATCTTGCAGCCACCCCTGGCCGGCCGCCGCCGAGACCCGGCCGGCCCCGAAGCGGGACGTGAGCTCGCCGGTCGCACGCGGGCGGGAAGCGGCGTAGCGCAGGAGGTCGAGGACCTCGGCGTCGTGCTGCCACACGATCGTCCGGTCCAGTCCCACGATCCCGAACACGGCCGCTGGCGGGGGAATAGGCCCCGCGGGGGCCTCGGGCCCGGAGGTGTCGGTCAGGTACACCAAGCGCGGGTCGGCGCCGGGCAGGACGCTGGAGAGGTACGGGGAGGTCTGCAGCATCGGCTCCGGACTCCGCCCGGCACGGCAGCCGACCTCGGCCATCACCAGGGGGGCCGGAGGAGGGGCCGGGTAACGTGGCATGACGATGTCTCCCTTCGGAGCATGCGGGACGAGACGGATGCCGGGGCCCGGTACGGGTCCGGGTCGGCAACGGTGTGGCCGCCCAGAGGATCGAGCTTCGAGCACACGTGCCCCAGGCGCGATGGTCCGGCGGGGGTCCCCCCGGGGGTCCCCTGTCCCGAACACCTCCCGGGCTGCCACGGACGGTGCTTGACTGACTACGTGACCGAGTGCACTCACCCGCTGGCCCATCAGCGCGCGTCCAGCGGCCTGACCCGGGTCGATCTCGCGAAGCTCATCTGCGCGGCGGCCGAGCGGCGCGGCCTGCGCTCGGGCACCGACAAGCACCGGATCCGCAAGTGGGAAGTCCTCGGGGTCACCCCGGAGGCCGAGACGCAGATCTACATCGCGGAGGCCCTGGAGCTCCCCCTCGACTCGGTCGACCCGGCTGCCTGGCCGCACTGGCTGCCCGCCGGGGACGGGGGTGTGGTGCCTCTCGGACCGTCCAGCACCGTCATCGCACTGCGAGAGGCCCTCAACACCGCCATGGAACGTCTGGAACGACGCACCTTCCTCACCATCTCCGGGACCGCCCTCACGGCGCTCGCTGCAGCCTGGGCCACCGGGCCAGCGAGCGCGCTCGGAGCGCTCCAGGGGGGTGGCAAGTT
This sequence comes from Streptomyces virginiae, assembly GCF_040638905.1. Taxonomy (GTDB): domain Bacteria; phylum Actinomycetota; class Actinomycetes; order Streptomycetales; family Streptomycetaceae; genus Streptomyces; species Streptomyces virginiae_B. Next base: position 13,261 of record NZ_JBEZYV010000056.1, read on the forward strand.
GGTCGGCGAGGAAACGGTCACCGTCCTGGAGGACATCAGCCGACACCTCAACAGCCTGGCTACCGAGCAGCGCCAGCACGTCTCCGCCCTGCTGGACGCCCACCTCGCGACCGTCACCGACCTCATCGACGGCAGCCGCTACGACAAGGCCACCGGTCTGCGCCTCCACACCCTGGCCGCCTCCCTCGCGCAGACCGTGGCCTGGCACCGCTTCGACCACGGCCGCCACACCGCCGCCAGCAAGCTATGGGTCGCCGGCCTCCACAGCGCCCACGCCACCGGCGACCCCGACCTGGGGGCCGCGATGCTCGGCGACCTCGCCTACCAGGCCGCCTGGCGCCATGACCACACCACGGCTGCCGAGATCCTCCGGCAGGCACTCAAGCGCGCCCAACACCCCGCGGCCCTCTCCCTCCTCCACCTCCGCCTCGCCCGCACTCTCGCCGCGCAAAAGGACAAGCAGCCCGCCCTGCGGGCCCTCGAAGCGGCCGAGCACCACTTCGGGGCATCGTCCGGCCTGCCACTGCCGGCCTGGTGTTCTTGGATGTCGGCGGCCGACCTCGCGGTGGACTCCGGCCAGGCCCTCCTCGACCTCGGAGACGCCCGCCGCGCCCACCAGCTCATCACCGAGGGCCAAGCCCTACTGCCCGCCTCCCGCGACAAGACCCGCGGCGTCTTTCTCGCCTACCAGGCGGCCAGCCACCTCCAGCTCAAGGAACCCGAACTGGCCGCCCACGCAGCCGAAGAAGCGCTCACCCTCTCCCGCCGCATCGGCGCCCCACGGTGCGAACGGCTTGTCCAAGACCTCGTGCCGGGATTCCAGCCCTACCGTGCTGCTCACGGCGTCCCCGCCTTCCTTGCCCTCGTCGCGGCCTGAAGCCACCGAGCGCCCGGTCGGCCACGGTTCCCGCCCTCTCAGCGGAAAGGCCTTGCCGGACGCCCGCGGCTCACAGCCAGATGCGGGGCGCCGATCTCGCACGGATCGGCCATAAGGGCTCCTGCTGGATTGGGCAGAGGACGACAATCGGCTGGTTCGCTTGGCGTGGTGGTGCTGAGCTACCAGGCGGTGGGGCCGCTGAGTTCGGTGACGGGCTGGCGGCTGGCCCGGGGAATGCCGATGAGGCTGCGGGTCTGGTGGACCGCTTGGAGCTGCGCGGCCGCGGATGGCCCCCAGTCGAAGAGTTCCAGGGCCTGCTCCGGGGTGGCGAGGATCCGGACGTAGGTGCGACCGGTGGGCGGATCGACCGGGGACGGGCCGACGCACGTGAGGGCAGCGGCGTAGCAGACGCGTGCGCAGGGGTCGTTGGGGTCGGACAGGTACCCGAGTTACCTGGTGCCGGCCAGCTCGGCGGCGGCCTCCTCCCGGGCCTCACGGACGACGGTGGCCGTGGGGTCCCCGCCGTCCTCGGGTTCCGGTGTGTCGCCGGGCAGGCAGGCCGCGCCGGTGTCCGGTTCGTGGAGCACGAGGACACGCCCGTCCGGGGCGAAGGCCCAGGACCAGGACTGGCGGACCGTGAGGTCGTCGGGGACGGGGCAGGGGTGGAAGGTGAAGTGGTGCTGGGCTCGGGCGGTGCGCAGGACGCCGACCCGGTCAAGGACGGTGGGGGCGATCGGGAGGCCGTCCTCCAGGAACGTGGGGCCGGAGCCGCTGATGCTTGCGGGCGCGGAGCGCGGACAGGGCGCGCCGGGCGTCGCCCGGAGACATCAGAGCCGGCAGGTCGGCGGGTTCGACGAACTCGACGGCCTCGATCTCGCCTGGTGCGGGCCGGATCGCCGCGATCTGGTTCTCGTCCCAAACGCCGCCGTCGAAGACGTGCAGGAGCTCGCCGGGGAACTTCATGCCGGGGGGCGTTGTGCGGCCGGCGGGGGAGACCCAGTCGACTGCGAGCCCGCGGGTGATGGTCGCCGTGACGCCGAGCTCCTCTTCCAGCTCCCGGGCAGCGCCTTGGGCGGGGGACTCGCCCTTGTCGACGGCGCCGCCGGGCAGCAGGCGCGTAGGACGGTAGGTCACGCGTTGGAGCAGGACCTGCCCGCGTCGGTTGGTGATCAACGCGGAGGTGCCGGCCCACACCGCGGCCAAGGCGCGTAGCTTGCCGTATGCCTCGTCGGTCATGCTCGGGCTGGGTGGCTGGCTGTCGGTGCTTGTCGTCATCGTCTCTTCCTTGCAGTGAGGTTCGGTCCGGTGTCCGCGGTGGGTCGGGCGGTGAGCCGGTCCGGTGCGATGGGGGGAGGGGCCGGGGTTGATCTGGGCGAAATGCTCGAACTGCAACATCTGGTGCTGTCGGTTCTGGGGAGGCGGGCGCGGTACCTGCCGCTTCGCTGCCCGTTCCCTGAGTCCGGCGAATCTGGCAGTAGGGCGGTTTCAGAACGCTGTGCGGGCCGCGCTGCGGCGGTCCCCCCACAGGGGCCCGCTCGTCGTAGAGTCCGGCTCGGGCAGAGCGCCGCCAGGCGGGCGTAGCGAACGGCCACGTTGATGTCTTCGTCCTGCGAATCGAGGTCGATGTCCGCGATCGCCAGGGCGGGATGTCAGTTCGCGGGACAGCGCGCCAGCCAGCGGCCGCCGGGCGCCACGATCCCGGACGGCACCGTAGCGCTGAACTGGGCTGGGATGGAGTATCCGAGCCAGTAGTTGTAGAGCGTTCCGTAGGCCTGGGCGACACGGGCCCGAGCGCGTCGTCGACCATCACCGACAGCAGGACGCAGTCGACGTCCAAGCGTTCGTACTCGTTGAAGATCTCCGGGAAGTTGGCCTCGACGCACAGCGCGAAGCCCGAACCGGATGCCGTCCACTTCGAGGACGAGCGGCTGGTGTCCGGGGGAGTACAGGAAGGATACCTCGGTGTGCGACAGGAACCGCTTGTCGTACCGTGCGACCAGCTGGCCTTGGTCGGAGGCGATGTAGAGGCTGTTGTGCGGCCGGTTCGGCGGTGTGAGCGGGTGGATCGATCCGAACACCGTCCACAGGCCGAGCCTTCCCGCCAGCGCGGTGATCGACTCCGCTTCCTCGCGCAGAACATCCCACGCGGCGCGGCTCCAGTCAGCCGGCACCAGCTCGCCGGCCGGGCCCGCCGCCATCACGTGCTTGCTCGGGTAGGTGACCCCCCTCGGGGAACTGCACCAGCCGCGCACCGGCCTCGGCGGCCTCGACCATCAGGGCCCGGATCTCCTGCCCGGCCGCCCGCAGTGCTCCTCGATCAGTGGGGTCTTCCGGCACCGTGCTCTGCGCGACCGCCAGCCGCAATGTCCTGGCCACACTGGGACGTTCGGCGGGTGCAGAAGTCGTCGTCATCTCTCTCCGATCGGTGAGTGCTTGCTCGTGCGGTGAAGGGGACGATCCGCACGGGCCGGGGTGTCAGATGGTCAGCTGGGCCGGGTCGCCCTCGCACTTTGGGGGGCCGGGGGCGAGGCGGGTGAAGTGCTCGGTCTGGATGATTTGGGTGCGGTCGGCTTCGGGCAGGCGGGCGAGGATGCCCGGCAGGGGCCGCTCGCGTGCGACCTCCCCCCGGTGCGCCAAAATCGCGCGCCACTTCACGTCGGCCCAGGGGCTGACGTCGACGCTGGTGGTCACGTACGAGTCCGGCACCGCGAGGACTTTCTTTCCCGCCCCTTCGAGCAGCGGGCGGAGCAGGCCGACGCCGGACTCGGAGTGCGTGGCCGCGTACAGCGCGGCCGGCTGCCAGGGCGGGCCCGCTTCGGGATGCAGGTGGGCCAGGCCGGCGGCTTCGACGGCGAGCAGGGTGATCTGGTGGGTCCGAACGTGGTCGGGATGGCCGGTGAGCTGGCCGAGGGCGTCGTGTCCGACGACGATGTCGGGCCGGAAGTCACGGATGTGGGCGACGAGGCGGCCGACTGCTTCGTCGAGGGGAGCGTCGACGAGCCGTGGCCGGCCGGGGGCGGCCTCGGGGTTGCGGGCGTCGTTGTAGCCGAGCAGGCGTGGTGTGCCGGCGCCCAGGACGGCCAGGGCCTCGGCGAGTTCGGGCGCACGGCGGCTGTCCGGGGCCCAGGTGGCGGTGACGACCGCCGTGCGGGCCCCGGCCGCAGCATGCTGGGCGAGGACACCGCCGGCGAGCAACGACTCGTCGTCCGGGTGTGCGAACACGCCCATCAGCGACGGTGGAGAAGAACTCACAGGACACACCTTCCGGTTGGGTTCGTGCAGGTCAGATGACGGGCGGGCGGCCCGCAATGGTCAGCCGCCACACCGTGCGCCAGCTCATCGGGCGCCGCTCCTGGGCGCGGCGGTTCGTCCAGCCCTCGCGCATGCCGGCCAGCGTCTCGCTCAGCCCGCCGGTGTGTGCGGCCCGGGCCAGGGTGATCGCGGTCCACACGGCGAGGTAGAGCGGGATGAGCAGAGCGGGGAGGTTGCGGTAGGCGACCCAGATCCGGTTGCGGGCGGCGAGCCGGTGGAACAGCGCGTGCCGAGTGGGAGAGGTGAGCGGGTGGTGCATCCGGAGGTCGGCTGCGTAGTAGCCGGTCCACCCGGCAGCCCAGCACTGCCACGCCAACTGGAGTCCCTCGTGGTACAGGAAGAACTCGGCCGGCCACCCTCTGACCGCGTCGAACGCCGCGCGGCGGACGAGGACGACGCCCTCGGTCATCGTGGTGATCGTGCCGGGTCGCTCCGGACGGCTCGCGCGCAGCCGGGGGACCCAGCGGCGCGGCGTGGTCACATCGTCCGGGCCGGTCAGTCTCGGCTGTACATATGCGGCACGCGGACGCTGCTGGGCTTCGGCGATGAGTTGGGCGAGGACGTCGGTGCGGGGGAAGGTGGCGTCGTTATCGAGGAAGAACAGCCACTTAGCCGCATCGGGTTCCCGGCCGAGGGCGTCGGCGCCGGCGTTGCGCCCGCCGGGGATGCCGACGTTCTCCGGCAGGCGGACGGTGAGCGCGCCGGGCGGCACGACTTCGGGCTCACAGCCGTTGCCGACCACGCACACCCGCACATCGACACCGGCCTGCGCGAGGAGGGTCTGCTGGGCGGCGGCTTCCTCGGACGGCCGGTCGTTCATCGTCAGCACGACGACGTCGATACGCGGGTCGGGCACGGGTTCCTCCACACCGGCAGTGGGCCGGGTCGGTCAGGGAGCGGGTACGGGGGTGCCGGTGAGGTGCTCGGCCCGGCGGACGATGAGCGGTGCGAGCTGAGGATGGACGCCCCTGCTGCATGCCTGCAGGAACTGGCCGAGCGCGACGAGTTCCCCAGCGCGGCCGGCAGCCGTGCCGAGGACGTGGGCGAACTCGTGGCGGATCCGCGCCGCGGTCGCCGGCGCTCTCAAGGAGTACGCGTGCAGGAGGCCCAGGTCGTAGCCGACGGGCAGGCGCCCCCAGTTCTCCCAGTCGAATAGGACCAGGGGCGCGTGGGTGAGGTTGGCCCAGTGAAGGTCACCGTGGCCGGTGGTGTAGTCGTGGATCTGGATCGGGTCGATGCCGAGGAAGCGGCGGAAGTTGGTGTCGATCCACCGCTGGCGGACCGCCTCCCGATCGGTGGGCACCGTGGCGACTGTCTCCAGCGCGGTGCGCAGATCCGCCCACCACGCGCCATGAAGGGCGACATCGCGGTCTAGCACGGGGGTACCGCTCGTCACTGGGGGCACGGTGACGTATTCGGTGAGCTCGGCGCGGTAGGCGGAGCCGTCGGCGGCCCAGTCGAGCAGGCCGCGCAGCCGCGGCCGGGGCACCGACCGGGGCACGAGCGCGTCCGCCAAGGCGGTGCCCTCCCACAGCCGACCTCCCTGTTTCGCGACTGGTGCGGCCACGACACGCAGCCAGCAGGTCCCGGCCCGCCGGCTGAGGGTGCGGCCCTGCCAGCCCCACACTTCCGGCCCGGACGCGGTCGCCTGGAGGCTGCGTGCCGCGGCAGCGTGAGCGGACCGCATCCCCGTCTGCTCGTCACGTGCCGGCGGCGCGGCGAAGACCGCCTCCGGTGCTGGTCCGACGGTCACATGCCCTCCCCGGAAGCGGCCGGTGCCTCGACCCGGTCAACGGGGGAAGGCAGGAGGGCGTCACGGCCGGGCCACTGCACCACGACGCGGCAGTGGTCCTTGTCCACCACGTCGCCGGGAGGAAGCCGGTGGTCCGGCGTTCCGGCGGGGTGTACGGTCACGGCCGGATCGGTGCTTTGCCCGCCGTCGCCGCGTACGTCCCGGTCCCAGGCCCTGACCGCGTCCGCCAGCTTCTCGCCTAGGGCGGGGCCCTGGTCACCGAAGGTGTGGACGAACCACTCCCTTTCCCGCTCCTCGCGGATCTCGCTGTGCCGGGTCTGCACATAGGTGAGGTAGGCGAGCGAGGCGTCGCCGAGGACAGCCGGCGCGTCCGAGCCGGTGGTGATCTGGACGACCGACGTCTCCTGGTCGGCGGTGACCGCCAGGCGGCAGAACCCGGTCAGCGTCGTGGCCGCGTACAGCTGCAGCAACCCGAAGTAAAAGCCTGGCCCCATGGTGACGCCGGTGGCAATCTCGTGCCGCCGTCCGCGCAGCGCCTCCTCCAGGCCCTCGACGCTGCCCGCGGGGCCGTCCTCGAAGCGGAGCTGCAGCTGACCGTCCAGCAGGTCGGCGACTGCGGCGGTGCGGGCGTACGCGCCCTGGGCGGGGACGAAGCCGCAGTGCGTGAGCTTCCGCGCGACCAGCACATCCCCTCCCCGCTGGAACGTGATCGCCCGCGTGTAGCCGCCGAGCTCCAGGGGCAGGACGAGCCGACCGCCATCAGCGAGCTGGTCTCGCCAGGCCGGGGCGATGTCCCAGCAGTTGTAGGTGATCAGGACCGCGTCGAACCCGCCGCGCGGGACCAGATGAGCCGGCGCGCCGTGGGCGGCGTCCCCGTGGACGACGGTGACGCGCCCGCTGCCGGCCTCCGCGGTGAACCGGCGAGCGCGGCGCACGACGTAGTCGTCGATGTCGCTCGTGACCACCCGCCCACCCGGACAGACGACATGGGCGAGCAACTCGGCGTTGTACCCGCCGGAGCCCGCCTCCCACACCACAGCGCCCGGCTCGAGATCCAAGCCCTCGATCATGTCCGCCTGCAGCCACGCCGCCGAGACTGAACTCGTAGCCCGCCCTGCTTCGTTACGGCGCGTGACGATGGCGACGTCCCCAGCGTCGTACGCCATCCTCAGGTTCTTCTCGGGGGCGAAGCGGTGGCGCGGCACGGTCCGCAGTGCGTCACGGACCGGCTCGGAGACGGCCCAGCCGCCGTCGATGACCGTCTCGACCATGGCCCGGCGAAGCCGGACCGCCTCGGCCGGCTCACCCGGCACGGCCGGCTGCTCGCCGGCCAGCGGGTAGGAAGTTGCCGGCGGCAGGTCAGGAATGACTCCAGGCCAGACAGCGTCCAGCGCAAGCGCAGCAGGCAGGAACACTTCCCCCGCACAGGCCAGAGCGTGCACGTCGACGAACTCCCAGCGGTCGAACTTGTTGGGCTCGGGGTTGCCGAGCGTCCCGGACCAGCTGGTGATACGGACGACGGCCGTGAGCCGGGGCACGCCGTGGCTGTCGTCGACGATCATCGTTAGCACGTACGCGTCGTCCGCATCCGCGACCAGAGCCGTCTCCTCGGCGAGTTCGCGCACCGCCGCGGCGGCGAAGTCCTCCGAACCGTCGGTCTTGCCGCCGGGCAACTCGAGCATGCCGCGCCGCGACCGGCCGAGCAGCACCCGGCCGGCCTCATCGGTGACGACGGCGAGGGCACCGATCAGGGCATGGCCCGTAGTCGGCCTCTTCTCGACGGCCCTGGTGTCGGTGTGACAGGGGCCGCGCAGGACCAAGACGGTCAGGCCGTCTGCCTCCAGCCGCTCCACCGTCTCCCATCCGACGGCGAGCACGGCGATCTCGTCCCCGTCCAAGGCGATGTCGCGCCGCTCCTGTGGGGTGGTGTCCATCACCGGCGTGATGACGACGAGAGCTCCGCCCCTTCGCAGCCGCTCACCCAGCCCGTGAACGAGGCGACCGCGGTCCTTCACGAACGGGTACATCAACCGGAGGGTGATCAGGTCGTACCCCTCCTCGTGCAGCGGGGCCCAGTCATCGTGCTCGATGTCCAGATGCAGCCAGAGCACGCCATCGACGCCGGCGTGCTCCTCGCGGGCCCGGGCGATCGCGGTGTCGGCGAAGTCGACGGCGTCCACGGTGTACCCGAGACAGGCGAGGTAGGCGGCCAGCTCCCCGCTGCCGCAGCCCACGTCGAGCGCCCGCCCGCCGCCGTCCGGGGCAGGGGTGTGCTCGGCGAGCAGTTCCCGCTCGCGCTCACCGACCTGCCGGAAGTTCTTGCCGTCGCTGTAGTGCTTCTCCCACTGATCGCGGGCGGTGTACGTCAACGTGCTGCTCCTCGTGTGTGGCGGGGCGGGGTCAAGGGCGTTGTGCGGCGCGGAGCCGGGCCAGGGTGCGTCGGCCGCCCTCCACCAGCTCGGGATCACCGTGTGTAGTGCCGTAGGAGATGCCAGAAACGGCATCCAGGACGGACAGGGCCGTGAGCTGGGCTTCCTCCCCCGGGTGAAGGGGCGGCCGTAGCCGTCCATCACGGCGGCAAGGAGGTCTGGACGGCCGTGCCAGGCGTCGGACAGCCGGACGAAGTCCCGTACGGCCGGACCTTCCTCCGACCTCTCGAAATCGATCACGTACAGAGCATCGGCGGCCCCGTCCCAGCGCAGATTGCGTAGCTGGAAGTCGCCGTGCGTGGGCACCACGTCCAAAGCGGGCAGGTCGGCGGCCTTCTCGGCCGTTGCGCGGACGAACTTCTCGGCCCCCGGCGCGAGGTGGGGGCGGGCTCCGTCCAGGTGCCGCTCCAGCTTCCCCAGGGGCAGCGTGCCGCCGGCCGGCTCAGGCGGATACGTGGCGCCGTGCAGAGACCGGCCACCCACCGCGGTGAGCACCACGGCCCGTAGCTCGGCATCGGCAGCCACCAGGCGGGGCGCGGCCGCGCCGAGCGCGGTGACCCAGCCACGGAGCGCGGCAACTGCACACTGGTGGAAGCGCTCGTTCTGGTGGATCTTGACGTACCAGGTGCCGCCCTCAGCGCCGCGCGCCCGCCATACACAGCTCTGCTCGCGTGCCCAGGAGACGTCCGTCCAGGTGGTGATCCGGCCCACCGACTGTTCGGTGAAGGCGCGCACCGCTTCCTGGGGGACGGCACCTCGGCTGTCGGGGTCGGCGACCAAGCCCAGCCGGTCGGCGGACGGGTCGTAGGCGATCGGATCGCCCGGGTCCTGGAAGTGCACTGCGACTGGCGCGCCGGCTCGGTAGGCGTCCAGTCCTGCCCGGCAGTAGGCGACCATCGACGCCGGGAGCTTGTCGAGCGCGAACCACTCGATCGCGTCGCACTTGTCCGGCTCCATGACGCGCGGGGTGCCGCTCCAACGGCGGACCTCGAAGAAGAACCCGATCCTCGCCTGACCGCCGGGCGGCCGGTGGTGCACCGTGACGGCAGGCCGCACGTCAGATGGGTCCACGACGAGACCGGTCTCCTCCCGCGTCTCGCGTACGACGGCGTCGACGACGGTCTCGAACTCCACATGGCCCGACGGCGCGTGCCACAGACCGCTCGCGTACACGTCGCCGGCCCGCCGGGACAGCAGCACTTCCCGGCCCTGCTCGCCGTCACGGACGGCGAGCAGGTGCACGTCCACCGGTACGGTGTGCCGCCCACCGCTCACGCCTTGCCTCCCGGACGCCGGGACAGCAGCACGGTGAACACCGCGTCCTCAACGAGGCCGCCGCGTTCGCTGTGCCGTTCCAGCAGCTCCAGGGCTTCGTCTTCGAAGCGGTCGTGGCGGTCGCCGAAGAGGTCCGAGCGGGCGAAGCTCGTGCTGCGCAGGTAGCCGAGGACCTGGGCCGGCGTCCAAACACGGCGGACAGGGAATCGGTGCTCGGTGACCCGGTTGAACGGCGATGCGGCGAGGTCGTCCTCATACCGCCGGCCCGGTCCGGCATATACGCCGCCCGTGCCCGCGCGGCGCTCGTCGCCCAGGTAGGACTGGATGAGCTGCTTGAGCGCGGCCGTCCAGTCCGCCCAGCAGGTCCACAGGCTGCCGTCCCCCATGATCGCCACAGTGGCCTCGGGAGCGGTGACACGGTCGGCCATCTTCAGGACGGCGGACCGGTCCATCCAGTAGAAGGACCGTGCGCAGGTGACCAGGTCCGCCCGGTAGCCGTCGAACGGGGCGGTAAAGTCCTCGGCCGCCACCGGGTGGAAGCCGGCCGGGCGGCCGCCCAGGAGCGGTTCGAGAGCGGCGGAGGCCTGGCGGAGCATGTCCTGGCCCGAGTCCACCAGGTCCACGCGGTCGATCCGGGGAACGGCCGGAAGCAGAGCGGCCGGCACCTGGCCCGTGCCGGAGCCGAGGTCGAGGAGGACTGGCCGGTCGGCATCCCGCATGGTGTCGGCGAGGAGCGAGACGACCTCAGGCGGGATGCCGGGGCGGTGGCGGGCGTAGTCCGCCGCCGCCGACGTGAACAGGTCCCTCGGCTCGTGCAGTTGGGGCACCCCGTAACTCCTTGTTGCTGTGCGGCTGGTGTGGCGGTGGCTGCGGCGTGCTTGAGGAAGCCGTGCGGATAGGCGCAGGCGACCAGATGCCCGGTTGTTCAGCTGCGGTTGTGCGGGTCGTAAACACCCCCGCCTGGTAGATGGGGTCCGGCGCGTGCCGGGTGACGGCGATCCGGGCGGGCGCGTTCATGTCGCCTGCCGGGGGACGATCGCGAGCGGCGGCAGTGTCCAGGTCAGGGACTTCGGGCCCGCGCCGGAGGTGACGTGCTGGGCCCCGGTGCTGTCGCGGAGGTCGACCCGGTACGGCTCGGGCCGTCCGGCCTGCTCCCAGCGGGCGTGGAGGTCCTCGAGTTCAGCCCAGACATCACGCGGCCCATGGACTCGGACGGTGCCGTCGCCAGGGCCGGCCACGGCCCAGGAGTTGTCCTCGGGCGCGACGATGGTCATCGTCTCGGCCTGGAAGTCCCGCACCGTGCCGGGGACCAGGTACGCTGCGGCGAGCCAGAATCCGTAGGCGTCGTCCGGCGGCGGCGCGAGCCGCGTGGACCGTGCCGTGCCGGGGTCGTCCTTGATGCGGGCGCGGTGGTCCAGGGCGTTGAGCCAGCGGTAGCCGAGCAAGGGCCGGTACCCGCGCGGCCGGCCCCGCAGGACCGCCTCGACCGTGCCGTCCGTAGTGCGGGTGACGAGGAGTTGTCCCGGCCAGCTCGGCGTACGGGTCGAGAGCGTGGTGAGCAGCCGGCCGCCCGGGGCGAGCTGTTCCACCCACGGCACCGGGACACACGGCACGCCGATGCCGGAGTGGATCCGGTCGTAGGGCGCCCTCGCCTCGTGCCCTTCGAGCGCATCACCCTCGATCACCACCGCGCCGACGCCAAGGTGGTCCAGGTTCCGCTGGGCGAAGGCCGCCATGGGTCCGTCCCGCTCCACGCCGGTGGCGAGTCCGGGGCCGGTGATGGCGGCGGCGAGTGCGAGGGAGACGCCGGGGCCCGGCCCGAGCTCCAGATACCGCTGCCCGGAACCGAGTTCCATGGCTTGGAGGGCTTCGACCGTGGCGGGGGTGTAGGTGGACATGGACGTCATGTGTCCGCCGGTCACCGGCCCGCGGGGGAGAGCGTCAAGGGGTTCGCCGTCGCGCTGGAGCAGGATCGACTCGTCGCTGTGGATCAGCTCGAGCCACTCCTGACGGTCGTCGGGGTGGGAGCCGTCGAGGAGGCGCCAGTCGATCGGATCCGCGCCCGGTCCACTGACCCGAACGTACGCGTGCGGAAGCAGGATCTCGCGTGGCAGTGCGAGCAGAGCCTCTCGCACGGGACCGCGGCCGAGCTTTCCGCTCTCCTCGAGCCGGACGACCATCGCCGCCCGTGCCGCCACAGCCTCGGAGGTGTCAGCGGCGGACTGCGGCGGAAGGAGGGGCGCGGCGGCCCCGGTGTTGTCGCTCAGCACGGGGTTCTCCAGGGGATCGGGTGGTGCGGCAGCTGGAGTCGCCGTCGAGTTCGGCATCTCGTTCACGAGGCATCGCCTCCGAGTGAGCGGTCGTGCTGCCCGTCGTCCGCGCACGCTGCAGTGGGCACGGTGGGAGGGGCGGTCCGGGCTGCGGGAGGCGACGGCAGGGTGGTGGCGGGCGGGTCCGGCATCTGCCGTAGGGCGCGGATCGGGGAGCGGGCGAGGACGACGAGCGGAAGCAGCAGCAAGATGGTTCCGGCGGTCAGGGCGGGCCGGACCCCGATCCACGTGCCCAGGCCGCCGGCGAGGAGCGCGGCCACGGGCCGGGCGCCGGACGTCAGCCACGTGCTCACCGCCTGCATCCGCGCCTGCATCCCGGCCGTGGTGACGATCTGACGGATGGAGCGCTGGGTGGTGCCCGCGGCACCGGCGCAGGCGAGCTGGACAAGGAGCGCCGCCCCGATCGTGATCTGCCAGGCACGGCCGGGGGAGGCGAGCAGCAGCGGGAGCTGGGTCAGCGGGGTGATCGCGAGCGCGGCCAGCATCATCGGCCCCGGCCCGTACCGGCGGGCCAACGCCGGGGCGGTGAGCGCTCCGGCGGCCGCGCCCAGCGCGCCGAGGCCCAGCACCACCCCGAAGACGGTCGCGCTCATGGCGAGAGATCGCAGCAGGTACAGGGCCCAGAGGGTGTTGAGCAGCCCGAGTGCGAACGAGGTCGTGGCGTTGACCAGGGTCAGTGTCCACAACCGGTCATCGCCGCGCACATACCGCAGGCCCTCGCCGATCTCACTGCGCAGCCGGCGGGACTCCGGGCGTGCGCGGGTGGGTTCGGCGGTTTGGATGCGGGCGGTGCACACGGCACTGATCAGATAGGAGGCGACGTCGCCGAGCAGGGCCCGGGCGGGGCCGAGCAGCGCGGTCAGCGCGGCGCCGAGGTGGCTTCCGGCGGTCGCGGCGACCGCGAACAGGGCGCCGACCCGGCTGTTGCTCCGCTGGATCAAGGACCGGTCGACGAGGCTGGGCAACAGGCTGATGGCCGCCGCGTCGTGGAGCACGCTCGCCGCCCCTTGCACCACGGCGACGATCATGAGCTGCGTCAGGGTCAGGCTGCCCAGTGCGGACGCCACCGGCACGCTGACGAGCACTGCGGCGCTGACCAGGTCGCCGGTGATCATCTGCCGGCGCTTGGAGTGCCGGTCGGCGAGCGCGCCGGCGTGCAGGGCGAGCAGCGCGGGCGGGAGCTGGCCGAGGAACGCCAGCCAGGCGACCTGGGCGGTTGTCGCGTCCAGGTGGAGCACGGCCAGCACCGGCAGCGCCATCTGCGTGATCGAGCTGCCGGCCACGCTCGCGGCCTGGCCGGTCAGGTACCGGCGGAAGTCCCGGTGCCGCCACAGCGAGGTGCCGGTGGCGGAGGGGGTCTCAGTGCAGGGCGGCACGCAGTACCTCCCTCGGCTCCGCCAGGCGCTCCCGCTTGACGTGCGAGGGCTCGGTCTGAGCCCGCCGGCTGGGTGCGCTACCGGCGGGTGTGCTCACCCTGCTCACCAGCCCAACTGGGAATACAGGTGGCCTTCGGCGATCGCGGTGATGGCCGTGCGGGTGTAGGAGACGATCCGGTCCGGCAGTTCGTCACGCGGCCACCACTGCCAGTCCAGACACTTGTCGGACTCGCACACCTCGGGGGTGCCCTCCCACCGGCGAGCCCGGAAGATGAGCTGCATCAGGGGCAGACTGCCCGGAGTGTCGACGACGTGGACGACGTGCGCGAGCTCCACGTCCGCGGGGTCGAGGACCAGCCCTGCTTCCTCCCACGCCTCGCGGACCAGACATGAGAGCGCGGACTCCTGCTCGCACCGCCCGGCCAGGTAGTGCCAGGTGTCGCCCGCGTACTTCGACTTGGGGTGACGCAGGCCGAGAAGCACCCGGCCTTCGGCGTCTTCGAGGTGGAGGTGCACTCCGACGCCGTTCAACACCACCCGGCTGCCCCCGTCCCACACGGGAGGAGCCACGGCCGGCTCCCTGCCCGGGGGATTCTCGGCCGCGTGCCGGCGAATCAGGTCCCGGGTGGCCGGGCTCAGGCGCAGCCGGTCCAGTTCGTCGACCGCGAACCAACGCAGGAGCACACCTTCGTGCAGCGCGAGTCGGTCGGGGTTGCCGCGCCACCGGCCGGCGAAGACCCGGACCGGGACGCTGAGGCCGTCGACGCTGGTCGCGGCCTCCACGGCGTAGGGGTTCAAGTCCTCGATGCGGAGATCGGGCACCTCTTCGGACAGCTCCCGCAGCAGCGTGCCCTCCAGGCTCTCGTCGTCGTGCGTGCGGCCGCCGCCGAGAAGGGCGAACGCCCCCGACTGCCAGATGACGCCGGGCTTGTGGTCGCGCAGATGGAGCAGGTAGCGGCCGGCCCCGTCGTGGATCAGCGCGGACGCGTTCACTGGCTCCGGCCTGCCGTCCAGACGCGCCGCGAGGAGTTTCGCGCGCAGCGTCGGCGAGGTGACTTCCGAGAGGTCCAGCCACCGTACGCCGGACACCTCCTCATCCTGCAGAATCAGCTGGGGCGGCACAGGGTGCGCGAGGTAGAAGGCGAAGCGGATGTCGAAATGCTGGTGTTCCGGCTCTCCTTTGGATGGCCGGGCGGCGATGTCGTGGATGGCGATGTCGACGGGGCCGTCGAGGAGCTGGGGGGTGAGGCATAGGTCGCCAGCTGCGATCCCTGCCTCTTCGTGAACCTCACGCAGCGCTGTTGCGAGGAGCGTGCGATCGGCTGGATCGATGTGACCGCCGGGCGGGATGGTCAGGCCGCTGGCTCGATGGTGGATGTGGAGCACGCGCTGGTCGTGGTCGATCACGATGGCGCTGCACGTAATGTGTCCGGGCAGTGTTGAGCGGCTCGTTGGGTCTGCGGGTTCTTCGAGGGCGCTCACCAGGGGCTGCAGGTGACCGTTCTCGACCGGGTGGCGTTCCAGATAGTCGTTGACGAGGCCGCGGATCTCGGAGCGACTGGGCGTCATGTGGGTGCCTCTCAACGTGGGAGCGGAGTGCCTGCGTTTGGTGCGACAGCCTGCCCCGATGGGCAGGCATTGCCGTATGCCCGGCGGAGATCACCTGGTTCTCTGAGGGCGCTGGAGGTGGGTGCTATTGCTCGGATCAACGACCACTGGCGCCTGGTCGAACGCGTGTCTTTGAGCCGAATCGGGTTCCGCGCAGGCATTCAGAAAGCTGATGGTGCACAGTGCATCCACCCTTGGGATGCGCGGACTTGATGTCCAAGTGAGATGGCCGAATCGCCGGTGCTGATACTCGTGTGACAGGTGAGACTTAGTGGCTGTGGCGCTGCTCCGGGAGCGGCTGCTGAGCGATCAGTTCGGCCATGCCGTCGATGGTGGCGAACCGGGGGTCGAACAGGTCGGTGTCGGAGATCGGGACGCCCTGCCGAAGCCGAAGTCCATCAACGCCAGCGCATGCGACCTGGTCGAGCAGACCGCACCCGTGCACCCGCTCACCCGGCAGGTGTTCAGCGCCCCGGAGAGGCCCTCGCCTAACTCGAAACTCGGGCCGGCCGTGAGCCGGTGGTCCTCTTCGACGTCGGCGGCTATTTCGCACCCGCCCTCGGTGACCTGTACGACCGCTTTTCCGGCCGCATCCTGGGCGTGATCGAGGAACCGAGAACGGCCATGAGAAGTACGCCGACGTCGACAAGCTGCCCTGCCCCGTCATTGTGGCCGCCCGCTCCCCGCTGAAGGCTCCACCGCGGCCTCCGCTGATACCTGGCGGCGCGCTCAGGCGGGGTGGGCTTCCTCCCAAGCTTCGCGGACTTCTCGGGGGATTCGACCACTTGGGGGGACTTGGAAGCCATTTTCGCGGGCCCAGTTCCGGATGGTCTCGGTGTCGATCGATCCTCGGGAGGGGGCCTCCTGGATCTCGTATGCCAGGGGAACCGCGGGATCGAACTCGACGGGCTGGTCCAGCAGGCCGTCGGGGAACTGCGGGACCTGGCTTGTTCCGCTGAAGACGGAGGTCAGGAAGGCTGTGAGGGTTCCGTCATAGGTGAACCATTGGGGGCCTCGTGCTTCGTGGACTGCGATGCGCCAGGTGTCGGGGGCGTCTTCGGGGTCGGTGATCCAGAACACGTATTCGCCGTTGTCGGTGGATCCGATGACGAACAGGTGTCGGGGGTCGTGGGGCACGGGGTATGTGCCCCGGTCGTAGTCGTCCTGCAGGTATGCGCGGACACGAGAGGGCATCGGCCCGGTCAGGCTTGAATACGGTGTCACGCCGTGTGGGTGGTGGATGCCGATGTAGTCGCCGAAGCGGCCCGGTCCGTAAGTGGAAGCGAGCAGCTTGTAGTCCTCGGGCAGGCGCATGCCGAGCTCGGCTTCCACGCGGTCCCAGTCGATGGGATCGGGCTGGGTGGGCGGTGGGGGGCAGAGTCGGGTCAGTTCGCTCAGGTTGGTCACGGTGTTCCTTGTTGGCGTCGGCGTAGTTGGTCGGCGTGTTCGGGGTTGAACAGGTCCTTACCGAGGGAGAAGCCGTCCGCTCCGTTGGCTTCTAGGCCGTGTATCGAAAATGGATCTTGCGCGCTGAATGATCGTGGTCATGGGGCGGGGAGATCTCACGGACGAGCAGTGGGCGTTGCTGGAGCC
>NZ_JBEZYV010000057.1:0-29569 GCF_040638905.1 Streptomyces virginiae
TGGCCGAAGGCCATCACGAAGTGACGCGAGGAACGAGCGCCCTTGACGGGCCGGCCCGACACGGAGAGACGATGGGACTGACGGGAAACCCCCAGGACATCCCTGACACCGCCCAAGCGGCTCCCGACCTCCCGAAGCCGCCCCGTCCCTTTCGCCCCCGTCCCTTTCGCCCCCGCCCATGTGTCTCCCCGCCCGGGTGCCCCCCCGCCCGTGTGTCCCCCGCCCGTGTGTCTGTCCCCCCGCTGTCGCCCTGCCCCAGCCGGAGCCGGCCCCTCACGGCATTGGGTCGCGGCGTCGCTTGAGGGGGGAGAAGGCCACCGGGGTCCAGGACAGGGACAGGAGGGCGGCTCCGGTCCAGAGCGTGGTGTGGAGGGTGGTGACTTCCGTCATGAGGCCCGAGGTGGCGGAGCCCAGGGCCACGGCGCCGGTCAGGGTGAAGCGGAAAGTGGCGTTCATGCGGCCCATCAGGGGGTCCGGGGTGAGGTGCTGGCGGAGGCTGACCCCCAGGACGTTGTCCGAGCCGATCTTCATCATGGTCAGCAGCCAGGCGCCGCCCGCGAGCCAGAGCCGCGGGCCGTGGTCGAGCAGGGGCACCAGCAGGGCCGCCGGGGTCAGGGTGAGCAGCAGGGCGCGCCCGTAGCCCACGCGCGCCGCGAAGGGCCGGGCCAGGCGGGCTCCCAGGAGCAGGCCCACGCCGCCGGCCGCCCAGAACAGGCCGAGCGAGGCGGGGGACAGGCCCAGGTCGCGGACGAAGAGGACCGGGAGCATGGTGTTGAGGATCGCGCTGCCCAGGTTGTTCAGGGTGGCGGCCAGGGCCAGGGCGCGCAGCTCGGGGTGGCCCAGTACGTGCTGGAGTCCCTCCCGGATCTGGGTCGTGAGCGGGGTCCGGGCGGTGGCCGGCGCGGTGGGTGCGGCCCGGATCCCGGTGAGGCGGAGTGCGGAGGCGAGGTACGCCGCGGAGGAGCAGGCCAGTGCCAAGGGGGCGGTCAGCGCGGCGACCAGGGCGCCGCCGGTTCCGCGGCCGGCGATGTTGGCGGCGGCCATGAGAGTCACCATCGCGGTGTTCGCCCGGATGAGGCCCTCCCGGCCGACGAGCCGGGGCAGGACGCTCTGCGAGCCGACGTCGGAGAAGACGGTGGCGCAGCCGGCCAGTAGGACGACGCCGTACAGCTGTCCCAGGGTGAGGGCGTCCAGCCACCAGGCGAGGGGTAAGGAGGCGAAGAGCACCGCCCGGGCGAGGTCGGCGGTGATGAGGACGCTGCGGGTGCGCAGGCGGTCGACCCAGGCTCCGGCCGGCAGGCCGATCAGCAGGAAGGCGAGCGTGGAGAGCGCGGCGAGGGTGCCGACCTGGGCGGGGCCGGCGTCGAGGGCGGTGAGGGCGAGCAGGGGGACGGCCACGTAGCCGGTGTTGGTGCCGAGCTGGTTGAGGGTGGCGGCGCCGAAGAGGGTGCGGAAGTCCCGATTGCGCCAGGGGGAACGCGTGGCGGAGGGGGTGGCGGGTGTTCCCGCGGTGTGTTCGGGCGTCGTGCGGACCGATCGGGGGCGGTGTCCCGGGTCTCGGCGCGGAGAGGGTGTCATGGACAGAACCGTGCCGAACGGCAATCTCTAAGAACAAGTTAAATGTTCTCCGTCGTCGCTTAAGGATCACTGCGAGGTTCTTGACTTGCGGGGTCGTGGCCGGAACCGGCCCCAGGCATGGCAGGCTTGGGGCATGGCCGCTCAGATCTATCCCAGCATCCTGTCCGCCGACTTCGCCCGTCTCGCCGAGGAGGCGAAGGCCGTCGAGGGGGCCGACTGGCTGCATGTCGACGTCATGGACAACCATTTCGTCCCGAACCTCACCCTCGGAATGCCGATCGTGGAGTCCTTGAGCCGGGCCACGGACATCCCGCTGGACCTGCACCTGATGATCGAGAACCCGGACCGCTGGGCCCCGCAGTACGTGGAGGCCGGCGCGGGCTCGGTCACCTTCCACGCCGAGGCCGCGGCGGCGCCCGTACGCCTCGCGCGCGAGATCCGGGCGAAGGGGGCGCGGGCCTCCATGGCGCTCAAGCCCGCGACGCCGATCGAACAGTACGAGGACATCCTTCCCGAGCTCGACATGCTGCTGATCATGACGGTCGAGCCCGGCTTCGGCGGCCAGCCCTTTCTCGACATCATGCTCCCCAAGATCCGCCGCACCCGGGAGCTGATCGCCAAGCACGGCCTGGAGCTGTGGCTCCAGGTCGACGGCGGGGTCTCGGCCTCGACCATCGAGCGCTGCGCCGAGGCCGGCGCGGACGTCTTCGTGGCGGGCAGCGCGGTCTACGGGGCGGTCGATCCGGCGGCCGCCGTCCGCACGCTGCGTGACCAGGCGGGCGCGGCGATCGCGGCGGCGCCGTGGGCTTGCGACCACTGAGCCAAGCGTTGGTGAACAGCTCGGTGAACGGGAGCTGTCCAGGCTGATCAACGGCCGTCGGATCTGACAGGATGAACGGCGAGTCGAGAGTGTGAACACGAGAGTGTGAACAGCAGTGAGGAGAACGCGGTGTCTGCAATGTCGGCGGGACGGTCAGCCCTGCGGATGGGACCCGCGGAGCTGGTGCAGGCGGCGGCCATGGCCCGCCGCTTCTACCTGGAGGGCAAGTCCAAGATCCAGATCGCCGAGGAGTTCGGCGTGAGCCGCTTCAAGGTGGCCCGGGTGCTGGAGACCGCCCTCGAACGCGACCTCGTGCGCATCGAGATCCGGGTCCCGGCCGAGCTCGACGCGGAGCGGTCCGACGCGCTCCGGGCCCGGTACGGGCTCCGGCACGCCGTCGTGGTGGAGTCGCCGGCCGACGCCACCGAGGACGCCCCGGACCCGGAGAACCTGGGCGCGGTCGCCGCCGACCTGCTGGGCGAACTGGTCAACGAGGGCGACGTACTGGGCCTCGCGTGGGGCCGCTCGACGATCCACATGGCCGCCTCCCTGCACCGCCTGCCCCAGTGCACGGTGGTGCAGCTGACCGGGGTGTACGACGCGGGTACCGCGGAGCGCGGCTCGGTGGAGGCCGTACGCAGGGCCGCGCAGGTCTCGGGCGGCGACGCGCACCCGATCTACGCCCCCATGCTGCTGCCCGACCCGGCGACCGCGGCCGCGCTGCGCAGCCAGACCGGGATCGCGCGCGCCTTCGACTACTTCGACAAGGTGACGGTCGCGGCCGTCTCCATCGGTTCGTGGGAGCCGGGCATCTCGACCGTCCACGACATGCTGACGGACGAGGAGCGGGCCCACTACGCCTCGCTGGGCGTCGCGGCCGAGATGTCCGCCCACCTCTTCGACGCCGAAGGCCGGCGGGTCGGCCGGGACCTCGGCGAGCGGTGCATCACGGTCGAGGCGGACCGGCTGCGGCGGATCCCGGAGGTCGTGGCGATCGCGGGCGGGCTGCGCAAGGCCTCCGCCATCGGCGCGGTGCTGCGGTCGGGGCTGGTCACCAGCCTCGTCACGGACACGGCGGTCGCCGACTACCTCCTGACGGAGTCGGCCCCGGGGCTGCGGCCGGCGCTGGACCGGGCCGACCCCGACGACCTGTAGGGGCGGGGCGGGGGCGGGGGCGGCGGGCGCCCCACACGGAGCGGGGACCTGTGGGCCTGCGGGGCCGGGGGCCGCGCCGCCTCCGTGTGTCTCCGTGTGCCTCCCTGTGCATCCACGCTGCCCTGGTGCGGGTGCTGCCGGGGCGCTGGAGGTGCGGATGGTGCCCGGATTGAGATGCGAAGGGCGACCGCGCGGGCGCCCGCGGGGCGCATACTGGTTCCGATGACAAAATCAGCAGTTCCTCGCCGCCACTTGCCGTCCAGCCCGTTCAAAGCCCCCGTGGAACAGCCCATCCGGCAGTTCAACGTGGGCGACCGGGTCACTCACGACGAGCACGGCCTCGGCCGTGTCGTCGGAATTGAGGAGGGGATCGCCGTTCTCGTCGACTTCGGTTCGGTCCAGAAGCGCATCCTGAGTCCGTACAGCAAGATGGCCGCGCTCTGACGCGACCGAACGATTCGCGGGCGAATCGGATATTTGGCACGATCGGCGCATGATCTTCCGGAACGTGCCCCGATGGGTTTGGCGTTCGCTGGGGGCCGTGTTCCTCTGCGCCGCGCTCGTCGCAACGGCGGGCTGTGGTGCGCGGAAACCACCCGGCCCCGCCGTGGCCGGCGGCAGTGCCGAGCCGAGTGCGGCCTCCAGCGCGGCCTCCAGTGCCGTGGCTCCCGATGCCGGTCCCAGCTGGGCGCGGGGGATGGCCGTCGTACGTGCCGACGTGCTGCCGCGCCAGGCGCGGGACGTCCTCGCGCTCATCGACAAGGGCGGCCCGTACCCGTACCGGCAGGACGGCACCGTCTTCGGGAACTTCGAGAAGGTCCTGCCGCGCCAGAAGCGCGGCTACTACCACGAGTTCACGGTGCGCACGCCGGGGGAGCGGGACCGCGGGGCCCGGCGGATCGTGACGGGTGAGGGTGGCGAGTTCTACTACACGGACGACCACTACGAGACCTTCAAGGCGGTTCTGCGATGACCCTGGACCCGCAGCCGCTCGCCCCTGCCCTCGCGGCCGCCGAGGCCGCGGGTCGGACGACCGTACGGCTGGACCTGGACGGCGTACGGGGCAAGGCCGAGCTGATGCGGCGGTGCGGGGACGCCTTGCGGCTGCCGGAGTGGGTCGGCGGGAACTGGGACGCGCTGGCGGATGCGCTGCGGGACCTGTCCTGGTTGCCGGGCGCCGGGGCCGGGGCCGGGGCCGGGGATGAAGCGGGGGTGGGGCGGCTGGTCGCCGTGACCTCGTGGCGCGGGTACGCGGGGGAGCGGCCGGCGGAGTGGGAGACGTTCGTGGAGGTGCTGGAGGAGGCCGTGGACTTCTGGCGGGGGCCGGAGGGGGAGCCGGGGCTCACGGTGCTCCTGGCCGCGCCCGAGGGTGAGCCTGAGCCTGAGCCCGGGCGCGGGCCGGCCGCCGGGGCTCCGCCCCGGACCCCGCGCCTCAAACGCCGGCGAGGCTGATGGTGCGGCGGGGCTGGAGGTGCGCCGGCGGGGCTGAGAGAAGGGAACCGGGCGGCGTGGGGGCGCCCGGTTCGGGGTCAGTCGGTCTGGGGGATCCAGGGCGGGGTCTGGCCCCAGGACCAGACCGGGATCTTGGCCGCGTCCACCGGTGGGGGGTTGGGGCCCGAGTAGATGAGGGCCATGCGGGTGCCCCACTCGATGTAGTAGGCGAACACCCCGCGGAACTCGGGGTCCGTCGGGAGGCCGACCTCGTCGGCCGTGTCCATGAGCAGGTCCACCCAGCGCCGGCGCTGCTTCTCGGTGATCGCGCGGCCCAGGTGCTTGGTGGCCATGTGCTGGTGACCGCCGTGGTGGGCGGTGTACTCCGCCGGGCCGCCGAAGACCTCCGCCAGCCACACCGCGACGTGCTGCGGGTGCTCCGAGTCCATGCCCGCGAAGACCGGGGCCAGGATCTCGTCCTGGAGGGCGTGGGCGTAGAAGGCGTCGGTGAGGCGGTTCATCGCCTCCGCCCCGCCCATCCACTCGTAGATGGTGGGGGTGGTGCTCATCGCTGTCCGGCGCCCTTTCCCGTGCCCACGACGCCCGTCACGAGGTAGTGCTGCATCTCCTCGATGGCCGTCACGTACGGACGGATCGCGCTGAAGAACGCCGGGAAGTGCTCCCCCTTGCGGAAGCCGCCCAGGTGGGCCTCGATCGAGGTCCAGCGGATCCGGAGGATGTACCGCTCCTTCTCCTCCTCGCACCGGGCCAGTTCGTAGTCGATGCACTCGGGCGAGGCGGCCAGGGCCTCGGCCGCCCGGGCGTACGCGTCCTCGAAGGCCTGCTGGTCGTCCAATGCGATCCGGTAGCGGATGTATTCGACGGTGGTCGTCATGGTGCGTACCTCTCCCTGGGTGTAGGTCTCGGCCAGCCTTACGCGATCACACGGCTCCATGGGGCGGATTCGTCATTCGGACCCGGACTTCATGGAGTCCGTCGTGCCGTCGACGTCCGGACCCTGCGCGCGGACCCGCCCGACCTGGTCCAGGGAGTCGCGCAGGTCCGCCAGCCAGCTGTCGGTGTTGCGCCCGACGAGGCGGACGCACCAGGCCAGTGCGTCGGCCCGGCTGCGGGCCACGCCGCCGGCGACGAGGGTGTCGAGGACCTGGCGTTCGGACTGGCGCAGGCGGGTCATGACGGGGACGGCGAGGTGGGTGAAGAGGGTCGTCTCGTCACCCACCCGTACGCCCCATGCGACCTTGCGGCGGTAGAGCTCCTCGGCCTCGCGGGCCACTTCGATGCGCTGCTCGCGGGTGCGTTCGCGGAACTCCCGGACCGACTCGGTCGCCGGGACGGTGCCGACGACCGTGATCTCCTCGCGGTCGGCGGTCACGGGGTCGAGGGACTCGTAGACGTCCACCGGCAGGCGTTCGGCGAACCACGCGCGGAGCTGCTCGCTCTGTTCGGCTGTAATCATGTAATCAACGTTGCGTCCGATGTGCACGTGATCACAAGCCCTGGAGCGTTCGCTCTCAGCCCATCGAGCGCTAGCGGTGGATCAGCGAGACGGCCATCGCCCCCTCGCCCACGCCCGACGCCACCCGTTCGACCGAGTGGGCGCGGACGTCGCCCGCCGCGAAGACGCCGGGCACGCTCGTCTCCAGGGGAGGGCGGGCTCGCCGGCGGCCCCGCCCTCGACCGGGCCGCCGCCGGCCGGGCCCGCGCCCTGCTGCTGGCCGGTCGCACCGGCACCGCCGAGCTCGGCACCGCCGAGCTCGGCACCGCGGGCGGACTGTGCGGGGAGTCCCTCACACTGCTCGTCGAGTCCGCCGCCGAACCGCCCCGGCTGATCGTCTACGGGGCGATCGACTTCGCTGCCGCCCTCGCCCGGATCGGCGCCTTCGCGACCCCGGCCCGTCTTCGCGACCCCGGCCCGTCTTCGCGACCCCGGCGCGCTTCCCCGACGCCGACGAGGTGGCCGTCGACTGGCCGCACCGGCACCTGGCCGCGCAGTGGGAGGCGGGCAGGCTGGACCCCCGTACCGCCGTCTGCGTACTCACCCACGACGCGACGTTCGACGTACCCCTGCTGGAGCTGGCCCTGCGGCTGCCACTGGGCTACGTGGGCGCCATGGGATCACGCCGCACCCACGCCGAACGCGAGAGACGGCTGCGCGGGGAAGGGGTGACGGACGCCGCCCTGGCCCGCCTGCGCTCACCCATCGGCCTCGACCTCGGCGGCGCCACCCCCGAGGAGACCGCCCTGGCCATCGCCGCCGAGTTCACGGCCTTCCGGCACGGCGGCTCGGCGCTCCCCCTCACCGGCGGCGCCGCCCCCGTCCACCGCCGCCCCACACCCGCCACCCGCCCCGCCGCCGCGGCGGCCCTCAGCCGGCTCCGCCCCTGACGTGCTCAACGACGCGGTGGAACTCGGCGGTCGGGGAGAAGTCGACGTACTCCGTGTCGGCGAGCGCCACGGGGATGTGCCCCGGACCCCAGTAGAAGGCCTGCCCCTCCTCGTACACCTGCTCGCCGTCCCCGGTCCGCATCAGCAGCCGGCCCTTGAGGAGATAGCCCCAGTGCGGACACGGGCACATGTCTCCCGGGAGCCCCTTGAGCGCCTCCGTGAAATCGGTGCCCTGCGGGAGCCGGAAGAACCCGACGCTGAGGTCGCCGCCGATCTCCTGCACCCGCACCTCCAGCCCGCCGCCCTCCACCGCGACGGGTGCCTCGTCCCGCGTCGTTGCCGCCATGGATCCTCCACCGCTGCTCAGCCCGGACACCCCGGGACCCGTCCCGACCCTTCCACTGTCACCCGGGCCGGTGCCTCCTGCCCCTCCGGGCAGAGGCCCTCCCGCACCCCTGCGGGACCCCGAGGTCCCGTAGGAAACCACCACCCGACCCGGACCGCCTTGGACGTTCGGCCCGGGCGGCATGACCCCCGGGTCGTGGGAGAATGAAGTACGTGCGTTTCCTCGGCTGCACCCTGTCGAGGCACCTCCGATTGACTGGGATGTTCAGCACGTGCGTTTCCTCAATGACCTGAAGCCGCCGTACGACCTGACGTACGACGATGTGTTCATGGTGCCGAGCCGCTCCGCGGTCGGTTCCCGCCAGGGCGTCGACCTCTCCTCGCCCGACGGGACCGGCACCACCATTCCCCTGGTCGTGGCGAACATGACCGCGATCGCCGGCCGCCGGATGGCCGAGACCGTCGCCCGCCGCGGCGGCATCGTGGTCATCCCCCAGGACATCCCCATCGAGGTCGTCACCGACGTCATCTCCTGGGTGAAGACCCGCCACCTCGTGCTCGACACCCCGATCACGCTGGCGCCCACCCAGACCGTCGCCGACGCACTGTCCCTGCTGCCCAAGCGCGCCCACGGCGCCGGCGTCGTCGTCGACGCCGAGGGCCGCCCGGTCGGCGTCGTCACCGAGCACGACCTGAGCGGCGTCGACCGCTTCACCCAGCTCTCCGAGGTCATGTCGAAGGAGCTGCTGCTCATCGACGCCGACATCGACCCCCGCGAGGCCTTCAACAAGCTCGACGCCGGCCACCGCAAGCTGGCCCCGGCCGTCGACAAGGACGGCAAGCTCGTCGGCATCCTCACCCGTAAGGGCGCCCTGCGCGCGACCCTCTACACCCCTGCCACCGACGCGAACGGCAAGCTGCGCATCGCGGCCGCCGTCGGCATCAACGGCGACTTCGTGGCCAAGGCCAAGCAGCTGCTCGACGCGGGCGTCGACACGCTCGTCATCGACACGGCGCACGGCCACCAGGAGTCGATGATCAACGCGATCAAGGCCGTCCGCGCCCTGGACCCGCAGGTCCCGATCGTGGCCGGCAACATCGTCGCCGCCCACGGCGTCAAGGACCTCGTCGACGCCGGCGCGGACATCATCAAGGTCGGCGTGGGCCCCGGCGCCATGTGCACCACCCGCATGATGACCGGCGTCGGCCGCCCGCAGTTCTCCGCAGTCCTGGAGTGCGCGGCCGAGGCCAAGAAGTACGGCAAGCACGTCTGGGCCGACGGCGGCGTCCGTCACCCGCGCGACGTGGCGATGGCGCTGGCCGCCGGCGCCTCCAACGTCATGATCGGCTCCTGGTTCGCCGGTACGTACGAGTCCCCGGGTGACCTCCAGCAGTCCGCCGAGGGCCGCCTCTACAAGGAGTCCTTCGGCATGGCCTCCGCCCGCGCGGTGCAGAACCGCACGAGCGAGGAGTCGGCGTACGACCGGGCCCGCAAGGGCCTCTTCGAGGAGGGCATCTCCACCTCGCGCATGTTCCTCGACCCGGCCCGCCCGGGCGTCGAGGACCTGATCGACTCCATCATCGCGGGCGTCCGCTCCTCCTGCACCTACGCCGGTGCCGGCTCCCTCGCGGAGTTCGAGGAGAAGGCCGTGGTCGGCATCCAGTCCGCCGCCGGCTACGCCGAGGGCAAGCCGCTGCACGCCAGCTGGAGCTAGCCTCCCGCCCGGGACCCGGTCCCGGGCGGCCCGTGGCCCCCGGCCCGTCGACACGGACGGACCGGGGGCCGCGGGCGTTCACGCCCGGGGCGGCGCCACCGGCCCCGACGGCGAACTGTGCACGCCCGACCGGTACTTGGGGATTCGAACGGTCACCTTCATGCCGGCGCCCACCCCCGTCTCCATCACCGGGCCGTACGCGTCCCCGTACACCTGCCGGATCCGCTCGTCGACATTGGGCAGCCCGACCCCCGACGAGGAGGCCCCGCGCTCCCCGGCCAGGATCCGGCGCAGCAGGGCCGGATCCATCCCGACCCCGTTGTCCTCAACGGTGATCACCGCGTCCGGGCCCGCGTCCTGCGCCGTGATCGTGATCCGGCACTCCTCGGTGGAGTCCTCCAGCCCGTGCTTGACGGCGTTCTCCACCAGCGGCTGCAGACACAGGAACGGCAGCGCCACCGGCAGCACCTCCGGCGCCACCTGCAACGTCACCTTCAGCCGGTCACCGAACCGGGCCCCGGCCAGCGCCAGATACTGCTGGATGGAACGCAACTCCTCGGCGAGCGTGGTGAAATCCCCGTGCCGCCGGAAGGAGTACCGCGTGAAGTCCGCGAACTCCAGCAGCAGTTCCCGCGCCCGCTCCGGATCGGTCCGCACGAACGAGGCGATCGCGGCCAGCGAGTTGAAGATGAAGTGCGGGGAGATCTGCGCCCGCAGCGCCTTGATCTCCGCCTCCATCAGCCGGGTCCGCGAACGGTCCAGCTCCGACAGCTCCAGCTGCACCGACACCCACCGCGCCACCTCCGTCGCCGCCCGCACCAGCACCGCCGACTCCCGCGACCCGTACGCCACCAGCACGCCCAGCACCCCGTCCTCGCCGGTCAGCGGCGCGAACACCGCCCACTTCAGCGGACAGCCGGGCCGCTGGCAGTCGGTTCGCACGCTCTGGCTGCGCTCCGACTCCAGCATCACCGCCACCCGGGCCATCGCCCGCCGCTGATGGTGGTCGGCGCCGGGGCCGTCCCACGCCAGCACCGCCTCCCGGTCCGTCAGGCACAGCGCCTCCGTCCCCAGCAGCGACCGCAGCCGCCGGGCGGCCTTGCGGGCCGCGTCCTCGGTCAGCCCCGCACGCAGCGGGGGAGCCGCCAGCGAAGCCGTGTGCAGCGTGTGGAACGTGGCCCGCTCCACCGGGGTCCCCAGGTCCAGGCCCGCCAGACGTTCCCCGCGGCGCGCGTGCCAGCGTCCCGCCGCCCATCCGAGGCCCAGCATCACGGCCGCACCCACCACCGCCAGCACGGCCGGCAGGGCCTGCCCCGCCCCGGTCACCGCCGGCCCCCCGCCCGGTCCCCGGCCACGACCTCCGGCAGGTGCAGCCGGGCCAGCGTGGCCGCCGTCCCTGCCGGGATCCGGGCCCGCGTGGCCAGCGACACCACCACCATCGTCAGGAACCCCAGCGGCACCGACCACGCCGCCGGCCAGGCCAGCATCGTGTGCGTCCAGCCCGACGGAGCCAGCCCGGCCCGCGTCGCCAGCACCGCCCCCAGCGCCGCGCCGCCGCCGGTGACCAGCCCGGCCACCGCACCCGGCGGGGTCAGCCCGCGCCACCAGATCCCCAGCACCAGCAGCGGGCAGAACGACGAGGCCGACACGGCGAACGCCAGCCCCACCGCATCCGCCACCGGCACCTCCGTGACCGCCACGCTCCCGCCCAGCGGCACCAGGATCGCAACCAGCGCCGCGGAGCGGAAACTACGCACCCCGCCCGTCGGCAGCACGTCCTGGTGCAGCACCCCGGCCACCGCCATGGTCAGCCCGGACGCCGTCGACAGGAACGCCGCGAAGGCACCCCCGGCCAGCAGCGCCCCCAGCAACTCGCCCAGCAGCCCGCCCAGCATTCGCTCCGGCAGCACCAGCACCGCCGCGTCCGCGTCACCCGTCAGCGCCAGCTCGGGGGCGTAGATCCGGCCCAGCGCCCCGTACACCGGCGGCAGCAGGTAGAAGACGCCGACCAGCCCCAGCACCACCAGCGTCGTCCGCCGCGCCGCCCGCCCGTTGGGGCTGGTGTAGAACCGCACCGCGACGTGCGGCAGCCCCATCGTCCCGAGGAACGTGGCCAGGATCAGCCCGTAGGTGGCGTACAGCCGGTACTCCCGCAGCTCCCCGGACGGCGGCTCCGACCACGTGCCCGCCCCCGCACCCCGCTCCTCCCGGGCATCCGGCACCGGCGTGTCCGGGGCGAACTCCAGCCGCGCACGGGCCCGTACGGAATGCTCACCGGCGGCCAGCACCAGCGGCTCCGACACGAGACTGCGCCCGTCGACCTGCCCGGTCACCGTCACCGCGAGCGGCTCCTTCACCGACAGCCGCACGTCCTGCGCGAGCGTCACCGACGTACGCTCCCGGAAGACCGCCGGGGCGTCGAAGGTGGCCCGCGGCGCCCCGTCCCCCGCCCACGCGGCGATCAGGAAGAACGCCGGGACCAGCAGCGCCGTGAGCTTGAGCCAGTACTGGAAGGCCTGCACGAAGGTGATGCTGCGCATCCCCCCGGCGGCCACCGCGACGCTCACCACACAGGCGACGACCAGCCCGCCGACCCAGTGCGGAGCACCGGTGAGGATCTCCAGGGTCAGCCCGGCCCCCTGCAACTGCGGCAGCAGGTACAGCCAGCCGACCCCGACGACGAACAGCACCGCGATCCGGCGCACCGCCCGGGACTCCAGCCGCGCCTCCGCGAAGTCGGGCAGCGTGTACGCGCCGGAACGCCGCAGCGGGGCCGCCACCAGCACCAGCAGCACCACGTACCCGGCGGTGTAGCCCACCGGGTACCAGAGCATCCCCGGCCCCTGGAGCAGCACCAGCCCGGCCACCCCGAGGAAGGACGCCGCGGAGAGGTACTCCCCGCTGATGGCCGCCGCGTTCAGCCGCGGCCCCACCGTGCGCGAGGCCACGTAGAAGTCGGAGGTGGTCCGGGATATCCGCAGACCAAGGGCGCCGAGCAGCAGCGTGACCAGGACGACGACGGCGACCGCGGTCAGCGCGTACGTCTGGTTCACCGGGGCGGTCCTTCGGCCGGGGGGGCGGGGTGACCGGAGTCTACGCACGCCCCCCGACCGGGCGACAGGCACGATTCGGACCCCGCGGGCCCGCCGCGCTCAGACGGCCGGGTCGCGGTGCTCGGCGCAGTCGCGCAGGGCGATCTCCAGCTCCACGTAAGACTCCTCCGCCCGCCGGAAGGCCAGTGTCAGCGCCGCCTCCGCGCGCGGCGGGACCTGATCTCGGACGCCCTCGCCGGCCTGGTACAGGATGTCCGCCCAGCGGGCGGCCGCGCTGCGCAGCAGGGCGAGCAGCACCTCGGCCTCGGCGGGCCCCGCCGGCCGCCTCCGCGGCAGCCCGCTCAGGGCGTCGACCAGCGCCTGGACCTCGGACATCTCGCTCCTCCCGCGCCGGGAAGATCCACGATACGCAGCGGCGACGGCATCGGCGGCCCGTTCCCGCCACCGGTGCGGCAGGCGGCTCCCGCGGATCGCCGTACGCCCCTCCCGGTGCGGTGAACGGCACTCGCACGCGCCCGGCGGTCCCCCACGGGGGCGGCCGGGACCCGGCGGCGACCGGTTTCAGACGGTCGCGTGCCGCATCAACAGGTCGCGCAGCTCCCGCGAGTGCCTGCGGCTGACCTGGAGTTCGGCCGCCCCCACCCGGACCGTCGTGGTGCCCGAGTCCAGCCGGAGCTCGTCGATCCGGGCCAGCGCCACCAGATGACGGCGGTGGATCCGCACGAACCCGCGCGCCCCCCACCGCTCCTCCAGCGTGGACAGCGGGATCCGCACCAGATGGCTGCCCTCGTCGGTGTGCAGGCGGGCGTAGTCGCCCTGCGCCTCGACGTAGGCGATGTCGGCGATCGCCACGAAGCGGGTGACACCGCCCAGCTCGACCGCGATCTGCTCCGGGCCCCGGTCGGCGACGGCGGCTTCCGGGGCCGGGCGGCGCGCCGCGACCACGGCCCGCGGGCCCGCCGGCGCCGCGGCGGTGGCCACCGGCACCTCCTCGGCCCGGCCCAGCTGCGCGCAGGCCCGCCGGACGGCCTCCGCCAGCCGCTCCGGGCGCACCGGCTTGAGCACGTAGTCCACGGCCTTCAGGTCGAAGGCCTGTACGGCGAAACCCTCGTGGGCGGTGACGAACACGATCAGCGGCGGCCGCGCGAACCCGGCCAGCAGCCGGGCGATGTCCAGCCCGGTCAGGCCGGCCATGTGGATGTCGAGGAACACCACGTCGATGCCGTCGGGCCCGTCCGGACCGGACTCCAGCGCCCGAGTGACGCGGCGCAGCGCCTCGGTGGCGTCCGAGGCGCCCTCCGCGCTGCGCACCCGGGGGTCCGAGCGCAGCAGGTAGAGGAGTTCCTCCAGGAGCGGCTTCTCGTCGTCGACAGCGAGCACTCGCAGCATGGCGCCGAGTCTAAGGGCTGTCCGGCGGATCAAGGCCGGGCCCGGGTCGTCCGCCGGACACCCCCTGGGGCATCCCTTCGGGCAGGAACGGATGCGCGGCCCCTGCCCGGGGGGAGGTGGGGCAGAGGCCGCGCGGACCGTGGTGGGGGGTCGGGGGACCGGACCGGCTACTGGACGGTGATCAGCTTGCCGTCGGGGGAGACGGCGTACCAGGTGCCGCCCACGCCCTGCCCGTTGGTGTCACCGGGCTTCTTGTCGCCCGAGAAGGTGTAGACCGGCCAGCAGTCGACGGTCTGCTGCTTCTTGCCGTCCGGGCGGTCCAGGACGAGGTAGTTCTTCTCCGTGATGCCCTTGGCGTTGGCCTTGTCCACGGGGGGCACGACCGGCCACTTGGCCACGCAGTCGCCCACGCAGTTGGAGACCATCGGCCACGCGGAGTCCTTCTTGAAGCGGTAGACGGTCATCCCCGCGCCGTCGACGATGTGTTCGCCGAGCTTGGGGTCCTTCGCCACGGACAGGCCGTCCGCCGCCTGCGCCGGGGCGGCCTCCCCGGGGGCGGCAGAGGCGGCGGGCGCCGGAGCGGCCTCGGCCGGGGCGCCCTTGGCCGCCTTCTTGCCGTCCGGGCCGAACG
Source organism: Streptomyces virginiae (assembly GCF_040638905.1). Classification (GTDB taxonomy): domain Bacteria; phylum Actinomycetota; class Actinomycetes; order Streptomycetales; family Streptomycetaceae; genus Streptomyces; species Streptomyces virginiae_B. The sequence goes on from NZ_JBEZYV010000057.1 coordinate 14,524, forward strand.
CGAACCACACCCCGCCGACGCCCTGCCCCTTCAAGTCGCCCGGCTTGGCGTCCTTGTTGAAGCGGTACGCGGGCCAACCCGCCACCGTCAGCTGCTTCGTACCGTCGCTGCGCACCACCTCGCCGAGCAGCGAGGGGTCCATCCCCGCGGCGGCGGTGACGTCACCGGCCGCGACCACGGGCCAGGTCTTCGCGCAGTCCCCCTCGCAGTTCGACTTCGGCGGCTTCGCGGTGTCCTTGTCGAAGCGGTAGAGCGTCAGGCCCGCGCTGTCGGTGAGGACGGGGCCGAGCTGCTCGGTGGTGGACGCCGCGAGCTGCCCGCCGGGCTGGTTGCCCGGACCGCCCGCCGCCGCCGGGGCGGCTGCGTCGGCGGCGGCTCCGGCGGGCTGGGTCGTGTCCGAGGCCTTGTAGTCCGACGGGCCGCAGGCGCTGGCCGCCAGGACGACGGCGACGGCGGCCGCGGCGAAGGTGGTTGCGCGCTTCATGCCCATGTTGATCTCTCCCACATCGTGTCTGTCGTACCGCCGCCCCCAGCGGCGGCAACTGTGCACAGGACACGCCCCGTCGGACGGGATCTGTTCACCGCGTCCGGTGTGGGCTGTTTCACTCACCCCCCGTCGAACCCGGCGCGCCGCAGGGCCGTGGCCACAGCGAGGCCGAGCACCTGGTGTCCGGAGTCGTTGGGGTGCAGCCCGTCCGCGAGGTGCTCGGGTCCGAGCAGGTCGCGGCCCGGGAGGACGGCGAGCCGGTCGTCGCCGGCGGCGATCCGGTCCCGGGTGGCGCGCTCCATCGCGTCGCGCAGGGCGCCCAGGGTGGCGCCGAGCTTGTTCGGGGTGCGTTCGGCGTCGGGCCGCAGGACGGGGGAGACCAGCAGCAGGGGGGTGCGCGGGTGCCCCTGGCGGACCAGTTCGAGGAAGGCGCGCGTGGTCTCGTACAGCAGCGGTACCGAGTAGGGCACCCGGGACCAGCAGTTGGTGCCGAAAGCGAGGGTGAGGACGTCCGCGGGCAGGCCCGCGAGCTGTTCGGCGGTGGCCAGTTCACCGCGCGCGGCGCCCGCGTAGCCGAGGTTGACGGTGTCCAGGCCGAGGGCCCGGCCGGCGACGGCGGGCCAGCCGTGGGCGGGGCGCGTGGACCACCAGCCCTCGGTGATGGAGTCGCCGTGCACCACCCAGCGCGGCGCGGGCGGCGCGGGGGAGAGGGCGCCGCCGATCCCGCGCAGGCCGAGGACGAGCGGGGACTGGTTCTCGGGCGGGTGGATGGTGAAGGGGCCGTCGCCGGCCCCGAGTCCGATGCGTACGACGGCCTCCGCGGCCGGTTCGGTGAACACCTCGCTGACCACCCCGTGGCGGTCCCACAGGGCGAAGCCGTGCGCGAGGTCGCGCAGGGCGTCCGTCGGGCCGGGAACCGTGGCCCGGTAGCGGATCTCGACGGCCCGCGCGGTCTCGGTGGTGAACTCCAGCCGGACCCCGATGGGCAGGGTGGCCCGCTCGCCGGTGTCCCAGGGCAGCCGCATGGTGTCCACCGGGTCGGCGCGCACCGGCCGGCCCTTGTCGAGCCAGGCGACCCCGCGCAGGAAGGGCCGCGGATCCTGCCAGGCGTCCTGCTCCGCTCCCCGGCCCGCTCCCCGCCGCGTGCCCGGAACCCCGCCCCGTCCCGCGTCCTGCCACGGTCCGGGTCTGCCCTCGCCGTGCACGGGTGCGCTCATCCTCGGCCTCCGATCGTCGGACACGGGAGCTCCGCGCGGCCCCCGCCGTCCACCCGGGCGCCTGCCCCGTCACCCCGGTGCCACCGCGTTCACCCGTACCCCGCTCGGACCCGGTTTCCACCGCCGAGGGGTGCACCGGTGTCGCGGCGCGCGCCCGGATGCAGGGCGGCACACTGCGGCACATCTGACGCAGTGTCAAGAAACGGGGTTTTCGGCGGCTGCGCAGCGATCGATCATCGGCACGCAACAAACGACTGTCAGTGACCGATCCGCGCAACGATCGTGCGCCAATGTGCAAGGATGGTCCATTACGGGCGGTATCACTCAGCTCGTAGGCTCACTCGCTGTACGTGGAGTGGCGCGGATCGCCTGCTCGGCGGTCCCCCATGCCAGGCCCTTCCCCCATCGGGCCCTGTCCTGCTCCGGACCGTCGCGGTCGACGCCTCATCTCCGATCCGCAGTGACAAGGAGTCCCCTCGTGCTCGACCACGGCCAGGCGCCACCGCTCGCTTCCGAGCCCCGCAGGCCCGCCAACCCGCTGCTCCGCCGCAAGCCGGTCGAGCAGCTGGTCGCCGAAGGCGGCCAGGGTGAGGGCGGCGCGCTGAAGCGTTCGCTCACCATGTGGCAGCTGACCATGATCAGCATCGGCGCGACCCTGGGCACCGGCATCTTCGTCGTCCTCGGCGAGGCCACCCCGGTCGCCGGCCCGGCCGTCTTCATCGCGTTCATCGTCGCGGGCCTGACCGCGCTGTTCTCGGCGCTCTCCTACGCCGAGCTCGCGGGCTCGATCCCGGTCGCGGGCTCCTCGTACTCCTACGCCTACGCCACCATGGGCGAGCTCATAGCCTGGGTCTGCGGCTGGTGCCTGGTCCTGGAGTACGGCGTCTCGGTCGCGGCGGTCGCCGTCGGCTGGGGCCAGTACCTCAACGAGCTGCTCGACGGCACGCTCGGCATCACGATCCCCGAGGGCTTCTCCGCCCCGCTGGGCGAGGGCGGCTACATCAACCTCCCCGCCCTCGTCGTGGTGCTCCTGTGCATGGTCTTCCTGCTCCGCGGAGCCCGGGAGAGCGCCCGCATCAACACGATCATGGTCGCCGTCAAGATCGTGACGCTGGCGCTGTTCATCGTCATCGGCTTCATGGGCATCAAGGCCGGCAACTACACCCCGCTGGCCCCGCTCGGCGTCACCGCCATCGGCACCGCGGCCTCCATGCTCTTCTTCTCGTACATCGGCTTCGACGCGGCCTCCACCGCCGGTGAGGAAGCCAAGAACCCGAAGAAGGACCTGCCCCGCGCGATCATGCTCTCGCTGCTGATCGTCACCGCGATCTACTGCCTCGTCGCCCTGGTCGCCGTCGGCGCCATGCCCTGGCAGGAGTTCGAGGGCAGCGAGGCCGCCCTGGCCCAGATCATGGAGAACGTCACCGGCCACTCCTTCTGGAGCGTCATCCTGGCCGCCGGCGCGGTCGTCGCCATCGCCAGCGTCGTCTTCGCCGTGCTGTACGGCCAGACCCGCATCCTCTTCGCCATGTCGCGCGACGGCCTGATGCCCAAGTCCTTCGCCAAGGTCGACGAGAAGACCGGCACCCCGAAGGTCAACACGATCATCGTCTGCCTCTTCTGCGGACTGCTCGCCGCGTTCATCCCGCTGGGTGAGCTCGCCAACGCCACCAGCATCGGCACGCTCTTCGCCTTCGGCCTGGTCAACGTGGCCGTCGTCATCCTGCGCTACACCCGCCCCGACATGAACCGCACCTTCAAGGTCGCCCTCTTCCCGGTCACCCCGATCCTGGGCTTCGTCCTCTGCGCGGTCCTCATGACCGAGCTGCCGCTGGCCACCTGGTTGGTGTTCGGTGGCTGGATGGCGGTCGGGCTCGTGATCTACTTCTTCTACGGCATGCGCCGCTCCAGCCTGGCCACTGTGGCCGATGTGGCCGCTCCGGCCGCGGAGGTCGCTGAACAGAAGTGATTCACCGCCCGTGCGACTGAACGATCTCGACGAACGCATCGTGCACGCCCTCGCCGAGGACGCCCGCCGCTCCTACGCGGACATCGGCTCCGAGGTCGGGCTCTCCGCGCCCGCCGTCAAACGGCGCGTGGACCGGCTGCGCGCCGAAGGCGCCATCACCGGCTTCACCGTCCGCGTCGACCCGGCCGCCATGGGCTGGGAGACCGAGGGCTTCATCGAGATCTACTGTCGCCACAACACCTCGCCGGACGACATCCGGCGAGGACTGGAGCGGTACCCCGAGGTGGTGTCCGCGTCGACCGTCACCGGCGACGCGGACGCCCTCGTCCAGATCTTCGCCTCCGACATGCGCCACTTCGAGCGGGTCCTGGAGCGCATCGCGGGCGAGCCCTTCGTCGAACGCACGAAGTCCGTCCTCGTCCTGTCCCCGCTCCTGCGCCGCTTCACCTCGGGCGCCCCCGCGTAGGCCGTCCCCCGCGGGTCCGGGGCCGCCGGTTGCGGAAAACGCCCCCCGGGCCGCGTCAGGCGTGCTGGGGCGCCTCGTCCTTCAGCATGCCGCGCAGCGAGTTCCGGAACTCCGCAGTGTCATCGTGGCCGTGAACGGCCGCGGCGTGCTGGGCGGCCGCCGCGACGACCTCTTCCTCCTCGCCCGAGATCGCGAGGGTGCAGTTCATCTCGCTGGGGTAGTCCCTGCAGTCCATGACCTTGCGCATGAGGTGCCTCCCGGGACGGGTGTCCGCCGGAGCCGACGCCGACGGTGCACCTCCCACGATCCTCTTCGCCGGGACCCGGCGAAAGCCGGGCGGGCGCGCGTACCGCTCGGCGCGGCGCACCCGGAACCGGAAGCCCGCTCCGCGCCCCACCGGAACGAGCTGTCCACCCCCGTCGCCCGGACACAGCGGCCGGCCGGGCCCCGGTGTACGGTCGCCCCAGCACCGGCGGGCAGCCTCCGCACGACGCCCCACCAGGGGCTTCGCGATTCCCCGGGCACTCCGGGCCGCCCAGCGGAACGACGTCGCCGACGCATGGCGCAACGAATCGCCGCCCCGACCTCGTAACGCGCAACGAATCGCACACCAGCGCGCAACATCGGCGCCTTGTTGCGCCGGGAGGGCGAAACGTACCGTCTATAGGACCGCACCCACCCCTCCTGCCACAGAGGTACGCCCATGCCCCCGCTGCGCACCGCCCTCCTCCAGAGCTCCGGAGTCCTCGGCGATGTCGCCGAGAACCTCAAGGCGCTCGACGAGGCCGCCGAGCGCGCCGCACAGGCGGGGTCCGGGCTGCTGGTCACCTCCGAGATGTTCCTGACCGGCTACGCGCTCGACCTCGACGCCGTCCCCGGACTGGCCGAGACCCACGACGGCGACTCCGCCCGGGCCGTCGGCGAGATCGCCCGGCGCCACGGACTCGCCGTCCTCTACGGCTACCCCGAGCGCGACGGCGAGACGGTCTACAACTCCGCCCAGCTCATCGGCCCCGACGGCGCCTCCCTCGCGAACTACCGCAAGACCCACCTCTTCGGCTGCTTCGAGCAGGACGCCTTCACCCCCGGCGACACCCCCGTCGTCCAGGCCGAGCTCGGCGGCCTCCGCATCGGCATCATGATCTGCTACGACGTGGAGTTCCCCGAGAACGTCCGCGCCCACGCGCTCGCGGGCACCGACCTCCTCCTGGTGCCGACCGCCCAGATGCACCCCTTCCAGTTCGTCGCCGAGCACCTCGTCCCCGTCCGGGCCTTCGAGAACCAGATGTACGTCGCGTACGTCAACCGCACCGGCCCCGAGGGCGAGTTCGAGTTCGTCGGCCTCAGCTGCCTGGCGAGCCCCGACGGCACCACCCGCACCCGCGCCGGCCGCGGCGAGGAAATGGTGCTCGGCGAGGTCGACCCCGAGCTGCTCAGCGCCTCGCGCGAGAACAACCCCTACCTGCGCGACCGCCGGCCCGGGCTCTACGCCTCGCTCGTCTGACCCGCACCAGCACCCCTCCCGCCCCCACCGCTCCACCCCCCGAGCCCTGCCCGCAAGGAGTCGTACCCCATGACGTCCACGGTGCCCACCACCGCCGTCCCGCACAGCGACGGACAGCCGCCGATCACCATGTTCGGTCCGGACTTCCCGTACGCCTACGACGACTTCCTCGCCCACCCGGCGGGCCTCGGCCAGATACCCGCGACGGAGTTCGGCACCGAGGTCGCCGTCATCGGCGGCGGACTCTCCGGCATCATCTCCGCCTACGAGCTCATGAAGATGGGCCTCAAGCCCGTCGTCTACGAGGCCGACCAGATCGGCGGCCGCCTGCGCACCGTCGGCTTCGAGGGCGCCGAGACCGAGGGCCTCACCGCCGAGATGGGCGCCATGCGCTTCCCGCCCTCCTCCACGGCCCTGCAGCACTACATCGACCTCGTCGGCCTGGTCACCGAGCCCTTCCCGAACCCGCTCGCCGAGGCCACCCCCTCCACGGTCGTCGACCTCAAGGGCGAGAGCCACTACGCCGAGACCATCGCGGACCTCCCGCAGATCTACCGCGACGTCGCCGAGGCCTGGAACGCCTGCCTCGACGAGGGCGCAGACTTCTCCGACATGAACACCGCGATGCGCGAGCGGGACGTCCCGCGCATCCGCGAGATCTGGGCCAAGCTCGTCGAGAAGCTCGACGACGAGACCTTCTACGGCTTCCTCTGCAAGTCGGAGGCCTTCAAGTCCTTCCGCAAGCGCGAGATCTTCGGCCAGGTCGGCTTCGGCACCGGCGGCTGGGACACCGACTTCCCGAACTCCATCCTGGAGATCCTGCGCGTCGTCTACACCGAGGCCGACGACCACCACCGCGGCATCGTCGGCGGCTCCCAGCAGCTGCCGCTGCGCCTGTGGGAGCGCGAGCCCGAGAAGATCGTCCACTGGGCCCAGGGCACCTCCCTGTCCACCCTCCACGACGGCGCCCCGCGCCCCGCCGTGACCCGCCTGCACCGCACCGCCGGCAACCGCATCACCGTCACCGACTCCTCCGGCGACATCCGCACGTACCGCGCCGCGATCTTCACGGCGCAGTCCTGGATGCTCCTCTCGAAGATCGAGTGCGACGACACGCTGTTCCCGATCGACCACTGGACGGCGATCGAGCGCACCCACTACATGGAGTCGTCCAAGCTGTTCGTCCCCGTCGACCGGCCGTTCTGGCTGGACAAGGACGAGGAGACCGGCCGCGACGTCATGTCGATGACGCTGACCGACCGCATGACCCGCGGCACCTACCTGCTCGACAACGGCCCGGACAAGCCCGCCGTCATCTGCCTCTCGTACACCTGGTGCGACGACAGCCTCAAGTGGCTGCCGCTGTCCGCGAACGAGCGGATGGAGGTCATGCTGAAGTCCCTCGGCGAGATCTACCCCAAGGTCGACATCCGCCGCCACATCATCGGCAACCCGGTCACCGTCTCCTGGGAGGACGAGCCCTACTTCATGGGCGCGTTCAAGGCCAACCTCCCCGGCCACTACCGCTACCAGCGCCGCCTGTTCACCCACTTCATGCAGGACCGCCTCCCCGAGGACAAGCGCGGCATCTTCCTCGCGGGCGACGACATCTCCTGGACGGCCGGCTGGGCCGAGGGCGCGGTCCAGACCGCCCTCAACGCCGTCTGGGGCGTCATGCACCACCTCGGCGGTTCCACCGACTCCACCAACCCCGGCCCGGGCGACGTCTACGACGAGATCGCCCCGGTCGAACTCCCGGAGGACTGATCCTCCCGGCCCCCGGATCAGGGGCCTCCAGATCACGGGCCGCCGCCCCGCGCCGTCAGCACGCGGGACGGCGGCCCGTTCTCATGCCCGCATCCACGGATCCCGGGCGTCCGGCACGTTCAGCACTGCCACAGCAGCGCCGCCCGTCCGCATCCGCCGCACACGTGGGCGTAGGCCCGCCCCGAGCCGAAGTTCATGGCCGTGACCGGGTCCGGCCCCTCCGCCAGGCCCGCCGCGAACCCCATCGGCCGGGCGCACGCAGGGCAGTCGGGGGTCTCGTCGTACTGGAGCCAGTCGGGCTCGCCGCCGAGCGAGCCCAGCACGGCCCGCCCCTCGGACGCGGCAACCGACGGCAGGGCTACCGAGGGCAGGGCAGCCGAGGGCAGGGCCGCCGCGGGCACGGCCGCCCGTACCGCGCCCAGCCCCAGCACCTCCGGAGCCGCCCCGCGCGGCGCCGGTACGGGCACCAGCCCCTCGGTGGGCAGCAGCAGGGCCAGGTTCCCGCCCGCGGAGGGACTCCACTGCTCGCATTCTCCGGGGCGGTTCGCGCACATGAACAGGGCCAGCACACCCGCGTCGAGCACGATCTGGGCGAGGAACTGCAGCGGGCCCGCGCATGCGCGGCACTCGGGCCAGAGCATTGCGGCGGGGCCCAGCGGGACGCCCCCGGTCCGGCTGACCGGGGCGTCCGGGGCGACCGGACCGCCGTCGAGGAGAAGTGCCGTCATGGCCGGAATCTATCGCCAGGCCCTGACAGCGGCCCCGGGCCGGCGCGTACGGCGTCTCGGCCCCGCGTCAGCCCCTCGGGGTCAGCAGGCAGCGGCCGACCAGCCCCACGCCCGCGTCCAGGGAGTCGGTGAACTCCTCGGCCAGGTCCGGCGCCCGGCGCAGCGTCCACAGCAGCCGGGCCGCCGACCAGGCTCCCGCGCGGGCGCGCTCCAGGCTCCACGAGCCGACCAGGTGGGTCAGCGGATCGGCGATCTCCAGCAGGTCCGGACCCGGCATCAGGTCCTCCCGGATGTGCTCCTCCAGCGAGACCAGCGTGTCGCCGACCCGGTCGAAGTCCGCCTCCAGGGCCCGCGGTTCGCAGTCCAGCTCACCGCAGGTGGCGACCACCGCGAGCGCCAGGTCGTGACCGATGTGCGCGTTGATCCCGGCCAGCGCGTGCTGCAGCGGCCGGATCCCGGGATGGCGGCGGTACTGCAGCAGCGGGCGCCAGCAGGCCGGGGCCCGGTCCGCCTCCACCGCCGTCAGGTACCGCTCCGCGAACCGCACGCTGAGGATCGCCGCCCGCCGGGGCGCGGGGAAACCTCCGTGGCCCATCCGATGGTGCAGGGTCTCCGTCACCGTCAGGTAGACCCGGTTGAAGACGGCGACACCGTCCTGCGGCGGGAGCCGCTCCTCCAGGGCGCGCATCCGCGCCAGCACCGCTTCCATGGGAGGCAGAGTCGCAGGCGCCGGCGCGGATCCGGGGAACTTGGCCGTACGCTTCCCCGGTTCGGGCGAAACCCCGTCAACGGGGCTTGTCCTCCGCCTCCCCGCCGTCGTCGTAGGCGGACGTGCCCGCGTCGAGCAGGGGCTCCTGAGGCTTCAAGTGCGCGGGGGCGAAGCGCCGCAGCGCGTGGTAGCCGCCGATCACCACGATCGTGCCCAGCGCGATGCCGCCCAGCTCGAAGCTGTCGGTGATCTGCAGCTTCACGCCGCCGACACCGATGATGATGCCGGCCGCGGCCGGCACCAGGTTCAGCGGATTGCGCAGGTCCACCCTGCCGTTGATCCAGATCTGGGCGCCGAGCAGGCCGATCATGCCGTAGAGGATGACGGTGATGCCGCCCAGGACGCCGCCCGGGATCGCGGCGACGACCGCGCCGAACTTGGGGCACAGGCCGAAGAGCAGTGCGAAACCCGCCGCCGCCCAGTAGGCCGCCGTGGAGTAGACGCGGGTGGCCGCCATGACGCCGATGTTCTCGGAGTACGTGGTGTTGGGCGGGCCGCCGACCGCCGTGGACAGCATCGACGCGGCGCCGTCCGCCGCGATGGCCGTGCCCAGCTCGTCGTCGAGGGGGTCGCCGGTCATCTCGCCGACGGCCTTGATGTGCCCGGCGTTCTCGGCGATCAGCGCGATCACCACGGGAAGGGCGACCAGGATCGCCGACCACTCGAAGGACGGCCCGTGGAAGGACGGCAGCCCGACCCAGTCGGCCTTCGCGACCGCGGAGAGGTCCAGGCGCCAGTGGTCCACGGCCGCCTCGCCGCCCACCGTCGAGTGGATCTTCCCGAACAGCAGGTCGGAGAGCCAGGAGATCGCGTACCCGAAGACCAGCCCCAGGAAGATCGCGATGCGCGACCAGAAACCGCGCAGGCAGACCACGGCGAACCCGGTGAACAGCATGGTCAGCAGCGCCGTCCACTGGTCCTGCGGCCAGTACGTCGACGCCGTCACCGGCGCCAGGTTGAAGCCGATCAGCATCACCACCGCGCCCGTGACGATCGGCGGCATCGCCGTGTGGATGATGCGGGCGCCGAAGCGCCGCACCGCGAGACCGGCCAGGAACAGTGCCGCGCCGACGACGAACACGGCACCCGTGACGACCGCGCTGTCCCCGCCCGCCGCCCGGATCGCCGCCGCGACACCGACGAAGGACAGCGAGCAGCCCAGGTACGAGGGCACCCGGCCGCGCGTCGCGAGCAGGAAGATCACCGTCGCGATGCCGGACATCATGATGGCCAGGTTCGGATCCAGGCCCATCAGGACCGGGGCGACGAAACTCGCCCCGAACATCGCCACGACGTGCTGGGCGCCCAGCCCGGCGGTCCGCGGCCACGACAGCCGCTCCTCCGGCCGGACCACCGCGCCGGGGGCGGGAGTCCGCCCGTCACCGTGCAGGGTCCAGCCCACGCCGAGGCCCATGTTCCACTCCTCTTTCCCGGTCTTTCCGGCCATCCGGACGAGCGCGGCCGCGGCCGCGCCCACATCGAGGCCGCAGCGCACGGAGTGCTGCTGCGGCCAGTCGACATATTACGGCCGGATATCGGCAGGTTCGTCCCGGTCGGAGGGGCCGGCCTTCCCGGTGAACCCGCCCCCGGACTGCCCGACCGGGGACTTCGGGCGCAGCACCGCTGCACCCACCACCAGCGCGAACGCCAGCACGGTCACCAGCCCGAACGACACCACCAGCGAGGTCGCGTCGGCCACGGCGCCGATCGCCGACGGTGCGATCAGCCCCGAGGTGTAGGTGATCGTCGCGACACCGGCGATCGCCCGCGCCGGAGCCGGGCCGCTGCGGCCCGCCGCGGCGAAGGCCAGCGGGACCACCACCGCGATGCCGAGGCCGATCATCCCGAAGCCGGCCAGTGCCCCGGCCGGGTGCTGGACGCCGACCACGAGCAGACCGCCCACAGTCGCCAGGACGCCGCCCGCGCGGACCGTGCGCACCGGCCCGAAGCGGTCCACCACCCGGTCGCCGACGAGCCGGGCCACGGCCATGGTCAGCGCGAAGGCTGTGGTGGAGGCGGCCGCCAGGCCCGCGTCCGTGTGCAGGACGTCCCGCAGGTAGACCGCCGACCAGTCCAGGCTCGCACCCTCGGCGAACACCGCGCAGAACCCGATCGCGCCGATCAGCAGCGCGGACCTGGGCGGCAGCGCGAAGTGCGGCGGCGCCTCCGTCTCCTCGTCGCTGCGCAGGTCCAGCACGCCCTGTACGGCGACCAGCCCGCCCGCGGTCAGGACGAGCGCGGCGACCAGGTGGTGCAGCCGGGCGTCGGTCCCGGTGTGCGCGGCGACCGTACCGGCGGCGGACCCCAGCAGCGCGCCCACGCTCCACATGCCGTGCAGGGAGGACATGATCGAGCGGCCCAGCCGGTTCTCGGTCTCCACGCCCAGCGCGTTCATCGCCACGTCCGACATGCCCGCGGTGGCCCCGTAGACGAGGAGGGCGATGCACAGGACGGGCAGGTTCGGGGCGAGGCTCGGCAGGATCAGCGAGAGGGTCCACATGGCCAGCAGCCCCCGCAGCGCGGCCCGCGCGCCGAAGCGGTGGTTGATCCGCCCGGCCAGCGGCATCGCCAGCGCGGCGCCCAGGGCGGGGAAGGCGAGCGCGAGCCCCAGGGTGCCCGCGCTGAGCTGGGCGTGGTCCTGGATCCAGGGGATGCGCGTGGCGAAGGAGCCGGTGACGGCGCCGTGGGCGCAGAAGACGGCGGCGATGGCGAAACGGGCATGGCGCAGGCGCGCTGGGCTGAGGTCGGAATCCCCGGTCATGACGCATAAACTATCAGGGACCCTGCCTGATAGATGATGGTCCCGACTCCCTAGGATGGGCGCCGTGACTCCAGCGACCGCACCGGTACCGTCCCCCGCCTCACCCAGCACGGCCCGGGCCATCAACGACCGCCTCGCCCTGCAACTCCTTCAGGACTCCGGACCGCTGACGGCCACCCAGCTGAAAACCCTGACCGGCCTCTCCCGCCCCTCCGTCGCCGACCTCGTCGACCGGCTCACCGAAGCCGGCCTGATCGAAGTCGTCGGCGAATCCGGCGAACAGCGCCGCGGCCCCAACGCCAAGCTCTACGGGATCGTCGCCAGCCGCGCCCACCTGGCCGCACTCGACGTCCGCACCGACCGGGTCACCGCCGTCGTCACCGACCTGCTCGGCCACCCCCTCGCCGAAGCCGCCCTCCCCGTCGGCGCACCCGAGGACGCGGTCGCGGCCCTGCTGCGCACCGCCCACGAGGCCGGCGCCGCCGAACTGCACACCGTCGTCGTCGGTGCCCCCGGCCTGGTCACTCCCGCCACCGGCGAACTCCGCGACACCATCGGCCTCCCCGCCTGGCACCGCGACCTGGTCACCGCCCTCCAACGGACCCTGCCCGCCGTCGTGGTCGTCGAGAACGAGACCAACCTGGCCGCCCTCGCCGAGCAGCGCCTCGGCGTCGCCCGCGACCTGGACTCCTTCGTCCTGCTGTGGCTCGGCGCCGGCGTGGGCGCGGCGGTCGTCCTGGACGGCCGGCTGCGCCGCGGCGCCTCCGGCGGCGCGGGCGAGATCGGCTTCCTCCCGGTGCCGGGCACCGGCGGACTGCCCTCGGCCGCCGACTGCGCGGGCGGGTTCCACGCCCTGGCCGGCCGGGACGCCGTGACCGCGCTGGCGCGCGAACACGGCTTCACGGGCCCCGCCGAGCAGGCCGTCGCGGGCGCCGCGGGCGAGCCCTTCCTCGAAGCCCTCGCCGAACGCCTCGCCCTGGGCGCCGCGGCCGCCGCGGCCCTCCTCGACCCCGGATGCGTCGTCCTGGCCGGAGAACTCGGCCGCGCGGGCGGCCCCGCCCTGGCCGCCCGCGTCTCCCACCGGCTGGCGAAACTGACCCCCGTCCCCACGGAGATCCGCGCCACCACCCTGGGCGACCCGGCAGTCCTGTCGGGCGCCCGCCTGGCCGCCCGCGAAGCGGCCCAGGGCGTCCTCTTCGGGGGGTAACCCCACCCGGCGTGCGGGCGGTAGCGGGATCGTACGGCCCGGCCGCGCCCGGAAGGATCGGCCTCGGCGTCCACCGCCGTATTGCCGACGATCACAGGGGAGCTGGCTCATGGGGAAACAGGCACGGAAGAAGCTGCGGCCGGTCGCGGCGGTCACGGCCGTCGCAGTCATGGCCCTGAGCGCCCTGAGTGTCCGGGCGCCGTCCGTCGCGGCCGCGACGGGACCGGGCACCGTCCAGCAGAACCTGAACCGGCTCGTGCGCTCCGACGGCCTGCCCGCCGCGCTGGCGAGCGTCACGGAACGCGCCGGCCGGACCCGTACGTACGTCGCAGGGGTCGGCGACCTGGCCACCGGATCGAAGGTGCCCAGGGACGGGCAGGTGCGCATCGGCAGCAACACCAAGACCTTCACCGCCGTGGTCGTACTCCAACTGGTCGGCGAGGGCAGGGTCGGCCTGGACGCCCCCGTCGACACCTACCTCCCCGGCCTCGTCCGCGGGGAGGACATCGACGGACGCCACATCACCGTCCGCCAGCTGCTGCAACACACGAGCGGACTTCCCAACTACACCGAGCACGACGACCTCCAGCCCCGGCCGTATCACCCCCGCGACCTCCTCGACATCGCTCTCCGGCACAAGGCCGACTTCGCCCCCGGGGCCAAATGGGCCTACAGCAACACGAATTACGTCCTGGCCGGCCTGATCGCCGAAAAGGTCACCGGCCGGCCCCTCGCCCAGGAGATCGACCGGCGCATCATCCAGCGCCTCGGGCTGCGCCACACCTATTTCCCCGCCCCCGGGGACGTGACCATCCGCGAGCCGCACCCCCACGGTTACCACCGGGAATCAGCGAACGGGCCGCTGCGCGACATCACGGAAATGGACCCCTCCTGGAGCTGGGCGGCCGGCCAGCTGATCTCCACCAACTCGGACCTCAACCGCTTCTTCTCCGAGCTCCTACGGGGCCACCTCCTCCCGGACGCCCAGCTCGCCCAGATGCGCACCACCGTCCCCGCCGACTACCTCGGCCGCGGCGCGGGCTACGGACTGGGGCTCGTGAGCAGGCCCCTGTCGTGCGGCGGCGTCTACTGGGGCCACGGCGGCAGCTTCCCCGGATACGAGACCCGGGGCGGAGCCACCGAGCACGGCCGCCGCGCCGCCCACATCGCGGTGACCACCCAAGCGACCGACAAGACGGTGATGGAACGCGTCGACGCCACAGTGGACGAAGCCCTCTGCCCGTGACCATCAGCGCGGCATGCGCCGCCCCAGTTCCCACGCCCTCGCGCGCATCCCCGCACCCCACGCTCCACCCTCCGCAGGAGCGGACAGCCCCGTCACACCGGAGGCCTGCACGTTTTCGAAGGGGGTCTCCGGTGTGGCCCCGTGCTGCCCCCAGTCCACCCGGATGCCGGCGCGCTCCGCGAGCACCACCACCGTGGCGGTGAACCCTTCGGAGAGCGCGAGCATGACGGCGTGGCTGGTCCTCCGGTGCCGCGCCAACAGGGCATTGACGAAGACCTCGAAGACGGCGGGGTCGATCTGGCACTCGTCGTTCTCCATCGGCCCGATGCCGGAAGGGAGTCCCATCTCCGCCTCGAAGGCGGCCACTTGGCGCTGAAACATCCGCGAGGCGCCGTTGGACGGGTTCCACAGGGTCTCGTCGCCCACGTCAAAGTACTGGCTCACCACGCCACCTCTCAGTTGATCACGACGCGTCAGGGTACGGGGTGGGGTGGTGTCGGAGGCGGCGGCGGCGGCGGGGGCGGAGGCGGGGGCGGTGGTTGCGGAAGGTCGGGAGCCGCTCGGGCGGGGGTCGGGGAGGCGTGGGGGTTCGGGATGGTCGGGAGCCGCTCGGGCGGCGACGGGAAGGACGCGGGGGCTTCGGGATGGTCGGGAGCCGCTGGAGCGGCGTCAGGGATGTCCTGGGGGTTTCCCGTCAGTCCCATCGTCTCTCCGTGTCGGGCCGGCCCGTCAAGGGCGCTCCTTCGTCGCGTCACTTCGTGATGGCCTTCGGCCACCCTTGACCGACCGTCCCGCCCCGGAAATACGAGGACAGCCGGGAAGCCCCCAGAGGAACGGGCCCTGACCAGTTTTCAGGGACGGGGCGTCGGATGCGTCCGGGCGGAGCCCGGGGCGCATCCAATCTCTACGCGCTCCTGCCTGACGG
>NZ_JBEZYV010000058.1:0-27508 GCF_040638905.1 Streptomyces virginiae
CCCCACCGGCTGGGGCTTCGTCAAAGACATCGCCGCACGATCCGGCACCACCCCCGCCGTCGCCCGCTGGGACACCGGAGCCGTCCTCGCCGTCGTCGCCCGCCTCGCCGGACCCGACCTCCTCGCCCGCATCCTCCACCAACTCCCCGACGGCTACGCCCTCCTCTTCGGACAGGCGCAACTGCGCCGGCCCGAGCCCGCCGCCGCCTGACCCCGCCCCTGCCCGCCCCCGCCCGCGTGCGGGCCCGGACGCGGGCGGGGCGGGCGGGGCCCGCCGTCAGTTCCCGGTCCCGGCCTGGTCCGCCGACTCGCCCGTGGTGGTCCCGGCCAGCTTGGAGTGGCGGTAGGAGTAGGCGAAGTAGATGACCAGTCCGATGAGGAACCACATCGCGAAGCGGATCCACGTCTCCACCTGCAGGTAGGTGATGAGCCAGATGGAGGCGACCACCCCGAGGGCGGGAGTGAACGGCATGAGCGGGGTGCGGAAGGTGCGCGGCAGGTCGGGGCGCCGGTAGCGCAGCACGATGACCGCCGTGCACACGACGGCGAAGGCGAGGAGGATGCCGATGTTCGTCAGCTCCGCCGCCTCCCCGATCGGGACGAGGCCGGCGATGGCCGCGGACGCCGCACCGACGATCCACGTGACCCGGGTCGGCACGTGCCGGGTCGGATGCGTCTTGGCGAACCAGCGGGGCAGCAGCCCGTCGCGGCTCATGGAGAACCACACGCGCGTCACACCCAGCATGAACGTGAACATCACGGTGAGGATGCCGATGATCGCCCCGACCGCGATGATGTCCGCGATCGCGTCCAGCCCGACGGCCTTGAACGCGCTGGAGAAACCGCTCTCCGGGTCGATCTCCGTGTACTTCTGCATACCCGTCAGGACCAGGCAGGCGAGCACGTACAGGACCATGGCGATGGCCAGGGAGTAGAGGATCGCCCGCGGCATGTGACGCTGGGCGTCCTTGGACTCCTCCGCCGCCGTGCTCATCGCGTCGTAGCCGAAGACCGCGAAGAAGACCGTCGCCGCACCGGTGAAGGCACCCCCCACCCCGTAGGGGAAGAACGGCGTGTAGTTGGAGGTGTCGATGTGGAAGAAGCCGACGACGATCACCAGGAGGACGACCAGCACCTTCAGGACGACGACGACCGTCTCGAACCGAGCGGCGCTCTTGATCCCCAGGTTCAGCAGGTACGCGGTGAACAGGCACAGGACGGCGGCGATCAGGTCGAAGCGGTGCCCGTCACCGGTCCCCGGCGCCCCCAGCATCCAGGTGGGCAGCGCCGCGCCCGTCTCGACCAGGAGGAAGTTGAAGTAGCCCGAGATCCCGATGCCGACGACCGCCACGATGGCCGTGTACTCCAGCAGCAGGTCCCACCCGATGAACCAGCCCACCAGCTCGCCCAGCACGGCGTAGCCGTAGGTGTAGGCGGAACCCGCCTTCGGAATCAGCCCGGCGAACTCCGCGTAGGAGAACGCGGCCGCGGCGCTGGCCACACCGGCGATCAGGAAGGAGACCAGCACGGCGGGGCCCGCGACACCGTTGGCGACCGTCCCGGCCAGGGTGAAGATCCCGGCGCCGATGATGCCGCCGACCCCGATCGCGGTGAGCTGCCACAGGCCGAGGGTGCGCGTGAGCTGCTCGCTGAGGGCCCCTTCCGGTTCTTCGATCTGCTCGATCGGTTTGCGGCGCAGCACTCCCTGCCCCGCACTCAGCCTGGCCATGCGCACGTCCTTTCCACAACGGGGGTGACGGCACGTCATCATTCCGGCGCGGGCAGCCATACGGAACGAGGCGCCCCGTAGGCGAGCAGCCGCTACGCCGACGGGCGCCGGGGCGGGGGAGTGGCGCCGTCGGGCAGGGGCCCGGGGCCGCCGGCGCCCGCGGCCGCCGGGTCAGACCTGCGCGCCCGCCTCGGCCGGTGCGGGAAACGGGCCGCCCGCCATCGCGCGGGCCATCCACGCGGAGGAGCGCAGGGCCTGCGCCACGAAGGCGCCGCGGTCCACCCCCAGGGCCCGCAGGGCCGGGCCGTGGTCCACCGCGACCAGGGCGGCGGCGCCGGCCAGCAGGCCGCGCCACCCGGCCGTCACGGCCCGCCGGGCGGGCCGGGGCAGCACGGCGAGGCCCTCGCGCAGGCGCACGCAGTGGAAGGGGACGTGCCGTTCCTCGTCCGCCAGGATCCGCCCCGCGACCTCGCGGGCCAGCGGATCGGCGGCACCGTCGCGCAGCGCCCGGTAGTACCCCAGCGCCACCACCTCGGCGATCATCAGCACCAGCAGCTCCACCCGCAGCCCGAGCAGCCGCCGCACCCGGACGAAGGCGGCGTCGCTCCAGTGCCCGTCGAGAGTGCCGGCCCCGCCGGCCGCCAGCAGCAGCTTCAGCATCCGCGCGTGGTTCTGCTCCTCGGCGATGAAGAGCCGCACCGCCGCGGAGTAGACCGGATCCCCCGCGCGATCGGCCTTGGCGCAGAGCGCGGAGCCGTCACCGTCCTCGCCGACCTGGAACTTCTGGATGCTGCGGACGATCTCGGCGGGCAGCCGCGCGCCCTTGCCCCAGTCGGGATCGCCCAGAGCGGCCCGCCGCTCCCGTTCGGCCTCGAACTCGCCCACCCACACCCCGTACCCACTTTTGATCATGTTCAAGAATCTAGCGAGTGTTGAGCATGTTCAAAAGTGTTGGAATGTCATGGCCCCGTAACAGAACGCCACAGAGCCCGCCCCGGCGCGGCGGCCGGGACGGGCTCTGAAGGTCTGAAGGGCTCTGAAGTACTGCGCGGGGCCACGACCTGCTGGGGGCCGGGCCCGTTGCGTCAGGCGGCGAGCTTCTGCGACCGCTCGGCCCGCGGGGCCATCGCCCGGCGCAGCAGCGGGGTGAGCGGCCGCTCGACCAGGCGGTGCATCAGCCAGGCGATCACCACCATTCCCGCGATCACACCGAGCAGGGTCGGCCAGGCGCCCCACTGCTCGTTCCACCGCCAGATCAGCCGCACGCCCAGCGACTGGTGCACGAGATAGAGCGGGTAGGAGATCACGCCCGCCACCGGCAGCCAGCGCCACTGGATCCAGTCCAGCTTCCCGAGCGCGATCAGCCCCATCACCGCGTACATCACCGTGATCGCGGTCAGGCAGACCTTCCAGTCGATGCCGTGTCCCTCTCCCGCCATGATCTCCGGAAGGCGGTGCTGCGTCAGCAGCCACGACAGCGCCAGGATGCCCACCGTCTCACCTTCGAGCCGGCCGGACCGGCGGACGAGGTAGAAGGCGATGCCGGCGATGAAGAACGGCGCCCAGCGCGGCATCAGGAGCTGGTCCAGCAGCGGAATACCCGATGCCGGTGCCATGACCGAGCCCAGCGCCCAGATCCAGCAGAAGGTCGCGACGCGGCGGTAGCTGCTCCCCAGCAGCACGACCAGCGAGAAGAGCAGGTAGAAGCGGAGCTCGACCCAGAGCGTCCAGTAGACGTTGTCCACGTGGTGGACGCCCAGGGGCTCGTTCAACATCGTGAGGTTGGTGAGCATCTGACCGATGGTGACCCTCGGCTCACCCGGAACGTGCGGACCCAGCCGGGCCGCCGCCGAGGAGAGCACGACCGCCGCCCAGTAGAGCGGGAACAGCCGCAGGATCCGCCCCTGCCAGAAATGCTGGAGCGACTTGCCCCAGCCGGACATGCAGATGACGAATCCGCTGATCATGAAGAAGAAGGCCACGCCCAGCCAGCCGAACTGGGCTATCCGGTGCAGCGCGGGGAAGAGCTCGCCCGCGGTCCGCTGCCAGGGGATCGTCCCGTAGCCGGCCAGGTAGTGGAACAGGACCACCGCCAGCGCGGCGAGCAGCCGCAGGCCGTCCAGCACCGCGATGCGCGGCGCCCGCCCGGACCCGGTCCCGCCGACCTTCCGGAACACCTTCCACGGCCGCACCCGGCCGGGAGCTGCCTGCGGTGCTTGGGCAGGGACCGGGACACGGTCCCCGGCAACGGCAAACCTGTCGGACATGACACCTCTGGTTGATCCTGCGGTGTCGCGACACCGGTGCGTTTCTGACGGCAGAACCCAGCGATCTTAACGACGCCGCGCCCCCGCGCCCGTGCCCGGCCCCGGCAGAGGGCTGCCCGCCGGGGCGGGCCGGGGTGCGCGGCCGGCCGGCGTTCGGCGGCGGCCCCGACGCGGAACCGGCGCGTCCGCCCCCCGGGCCCGACCGCCGCCCGGCCCACCGTTCAGACGCCGGCCGGGACGTCCCGCCTGACCGCGGCCAGGGCGTTCTTGACGTCCTGCGCCACGCGGGCCGCGTCGTCGGGGTTGTTCACCACATCGGTGTGGTTCATGTCGACGATGAGGACCTCACTGGCCGAGTAGTGCCGGTGCACCCAGTCGTCGTAGCCGGACCACAGCGTCCGGTAGTACTCGACGAGGCTCTCGTCCTGTTCGAAATCGCGGCCCCGCAGGCCGATCCGGTGCAGCACCGTCTCGAAGTCCGCCTTGAGGTAGACCATGAGATCGGGTGCCTTGCGGTACGGCAGGCCGTCGATCTCGCGCATCATCTCTTCCAGCAGCCCCTCGTACACCTGCATCTCGAGGGAGCTGATCCGGCCCAGGCCGTGGTTGACCTTGGCGAAGTACCAGTCCTCGTAGATGGACCGGTCCAGGACGTTGTCGCCCTGCTTGTACGCCTCCTTGATCGCGGCGAACCGCGTCTGCAGGAAGTAGAGCTGGAGCAGGAAGGGGTAGCGCCTGGCCTGGATCTCCTCGGGGCTCGCGGTGTAGAAGAGCGGAAGGATCGGGTTGTCGTCCACGCTCTCGTAGAAGACCTCGCTGCCCAGCTCCTTGGCGAGCAGTTCGGCCACGCTCGTCTTCCCGATGCCGATCATGCCTCCGACGCAGATCACTGCCATACCTCACTTCTCCCTGGCGGTCTTATGTGCGTGGGCGTGCGGGCTGGGCATCTCACACCACTGAGACGCACGCCGACGGCACGCGATTCCCCGGGAGCTTCATGATCAGCGTCAGACGGTCCCCGTCCGGACCGGGCCGGAAACCCCTGACACGGGCCGTTCTCCTCGACCGGCCGGCCTGGCCCTTCCGCGGCCGCCACGCCAGCGACGAGCCGCGGCCCCGCGGCCAGCCTGAATCTTAGATGACGATCTGCCCGTCCCGGCCCGATCCGCCGGGGCGCCCGCCCCCCACCCGCACCCCTGCCCGCGGAGACTTCCCGCGCCCCGGACCGCGCCCGCCCCACCGCAGGCCTGCGCCCCGCCCACGGCGCGGCCTGCTCCAGCTGCGCGGCGCTTCACCGTACGGGCGGCGGCGGGGGCGCTCGGCGAAGTAAGACTAAGGGGGCCAGCTGCGAACGGGCGGGCGCACCCGCACCCGACGACGCCTTTCACGGGGGACAGGCTCCTGGCCGCGGTCGCTGCAGTCCTGGACGGAGCAGGCGCGGCACGCCGCGCATGACCGGCACCCCCACCCGCACGGGCACCGGCACCGGCACCGGCCGGCGTGGGTGTGGCCCGCAGAGCAGGAGCGCACCGCGTGAGCCCGCGGCGGGCTGCTGCCGTCGGGTCCGTTGCCCGGGGGCGGCGGTCTGAGCGCCGGCGCCGGGGGTTCCCCGGACGCCCCCGGGCCCCCCGGCCGGGGAGGAGGCCGAGGTGCGGGGTGTCCGGGTGCCGGACGGATCCGGCGGCAGCCCGTCGTGCGGGCGAGCCTGCCGCATGACGGGGAGGGAGGGCGTCATGCGGCGGGGCCCGCTCCGAAAGCGCCCCATCCGCAGGGTGTCCGCTTCCGGTATCCACGCGTCTGTCCGCGACGCCCGCCCCCAAACCCCCCGTACTCCAGGGACTTTGAGCAGCCGTCACCTGCGCTCCCGCTCTCACGCGGCACCGACGGCCGGCCTTTGCCCGCTGTTCGGCGCACGGCACCGGATGCCGTACGGGCCGGACCGCCGCACCGTGGAGGTATGGCGGACCAGACGCAGATCGTGATCCATCCCGTGTCCCCGCAGGGCGGGCGCAAGGTCACCGTGCACGCGTTCGGCGTGGACGCGGACCTCGGCCGGGCCTTCACGCCCGGGGACGTGTCGGAGTTCCTGCGCCGGGCCGGCCTGGAGGACGTGGAGCTGTCCGAGGACGGGCCGATCCGCTGGGAGGGCGGCGGCCCCGAGGCGTGGACCGGCGACATCTGACGCCCCCGGGCACGGCCCCGTGCGGCGGGGAGCCGACCGGGGGTCCGGGGCATCCCGCGTGCCGGACGGATCCGGGCGGGGCCGTACGCCCCGCGGCGCGGCCTCGTGCGGGCAGTCGGCCGCATGCCGCCCGGGCCCGTCGGCCGCATGCCGCCCGGGCCCGCGCCCCACAGGCCGGGACCCAAGCCCATTCCTTAGAGTGACGGACCATAGCGGTGCGTGTGCGCGCGGGTCGGGCGCGGAATATTCGATCCCGAAAAAAGGAGGCCGTCACGGACGCGCGACGGCCCCACCACTCGGCAAACCGGCTGAGCCCAGGCGGGACGACCCACGCGGCCCGCGGTGCGAGAAGTCGACCCGGGCGCCCGCCCGTCGACGCGGCCGGCCGCCGCACCCACGAAAGGACACACATGAGGAAGCTCGCTTGGGCTGCCCGGGGTACCGCCGCGGTCGCGGGAGCCCTGCTCGCCGGGGCGCTCGTGGCCCCGTCCGCGCTCGCGAACGACGACCCCACCCCCAAGGACACCCAGGCCCAGGCCGACGAGTCCAAGCGGTGTTCGGTGTCGCGGGACGTGAGCTCCACCGTCGTCGACTACTCCGGAGCCGGCGGCCTGTTCGAAACCGTCTTCCGCGCCGCGACCGACCGGCAGGGACGCGCCTTCCTCAACGACAGCCGCAACCCCGGCGTGTGGATCAACCTCGGGCTTCTGGCCGGGGCGCCGCAGTGCGTGTCGGGCACCGCCGTCTCGGTCACCGAAGAAGACCCCGGCCACCTCTACATCACCCTCCTGGCCAGCAACGGAGTGATCCGCCAGGCCGTCTGCACCACCGCGTCCGGAACCCCCTTCACCCCGGCGAACCTGCCGGGCGCATGCGGCGCGGGATTCGCCCCCCTGGCCTACACCCCCGTCGTCTGACGCTGCCACGCCCCACGCCCGGCTGAAGGGCCGCCACCTCCGAGGAGGGCGGCCCTTCAGCACGCCCTCGTGCGATGCGGCCACACGCGGCGCGCAGGTGCCGCACGGCCCGGCCGCCCCTCATCAGAGCGAAGAGCGGCTGCGCCCCACCGCTGAGGGGAGCCGGCCCCCGGTCCCTTCGCGACACGCCGCGACGGTCGGCGTCCACGGCTTCACGGCCGCGGCCTTCCTCCAGGAAACTCGCCGCCGGAGGCACGGGACTGCTGCTCGCCCTTCGCCGGCGCCCCGGCGCAGGCCGCCCCGGCCACGCCCGGGGCGAAAGCCGCCCGGCCCCGACCACTGCGCCGGCCCCGGTACCGCGAGACGACCGCGAGGACAACCCCCAGGGCGCTCGCGGCCGAGCCACCGCAAGGCCCGCTGACCGCCCTCCTCCGCTTCCGCGGCGAGCGCGATCCGGAAGGATGCCACCGCTCACTCGTCGCCGAACGCCTCCACACCGAGTCCGGCCTGCCGCTCACCAGCATCCGCCCGGCCCGAGCCGTGCCTGTCAGGGCCTCGGCACGGCTCCCACCTCGCGCGCACCCGGGGACGGCCCGCCCGCCCGGACCCGCTGCCGCCTGAAAGCCGGGACGCCCAGCAGCCCGAAGCCCAGGGCCGCCGCCACGAGATGGCCGACCGTGGTGAAGTCCGGCAACGGCCCGGCCGCCCATTCCGCACCACCGACAGGCCACCCGAGCACGAAGACGGCCCACGGCAGGCGCCCCCAGCGCGGCAGAGCGAGCGTGCCGACCGCCAGCACCGTCTGCGCACCGTAACTGACCCCGAAGTCCACGTCCTGCCGCACGGACTCCGGATACCAGCCCTGCCGCAGCGCGAAGGCGATGACGCCGGCGGTGAGCAGGGTGGCCGCGACATGCCCGCCGAGGAACACGGCCACCGCGCGCGCCGCTCCCCACCGGTGCTCCGCCCGGGCCAGGAAGCAGCAGACACCGAGACCCAACGTGATCAAGGTGCCCACGAAGCCGGTCGAGGCGACATCGGTGAGCGTGCCGTCGAAGAACAGCACACTGCCGAGCAGCGCGGACAGCGGATGATCCTGCAGGTTGTCCAGATTGGTGCTGACGCGGTCCAACACGTCGGCCGCCCGCTCGGCGGACAGCCCGTAGCCGATCCAGGCATGGGTGACCAGCAGCAGACAGACATAGGCAAGGGTCAACGGCGCACGGCGCGGATACCCCCACAGGGCGCGCAGCGCTCTGTCCGGGGCACCCGACGGCGACTGTGCGTTCATACCCGGCATTCTCCAGATCGAGTTGAAGGCGGGACCGGCGGGTGGCGACAACCGCCCCGGCCGCCCCTTCGAGGGATGCGGTTTGCCGCACACAGGTTCCAGCGGCTCCGCACGCAGACCGCCCCCGTCGAGCGGCCTGTTGACGGAACCTCAAAAACCCCAGGTGGGACAGGGTTTCCCAGAAGTTTCCCGTTGCCCGATGCAGTGGGCGACCCGCGCCTCCTCGACACCCGGGGGCACCGGGGAACAGTCTCGAAGTGCCCGGGAGACGGGCGGTACCGGTCCGCGGGACACCGCGTGGCAAAGACGGGGGACCAGACATGGCGATGCGGAGAACGACGCTGCCGGCAGCGGTGACGGCACTGACCCTCCTGGCCGCGTGGGCAGGCGCCCACAGCGCCACCGCGGCCCCCGCACCCCACACGGCGAAGGCGCCGAACAGGGCGAAGGCGGCAGGCACCTGCGCCGTTCTGGCCCCCGGCGCCTCCAGCGTGGCCGAGAAGGCCGCGGCAGCCGCCTGCGAACAGATCGGCGTCTGGTACACCTGGGGCGGCGGCCACGGACCACAGCCCGGGCCGACCTACGGCCAGGTCGACCCGAGCGACCCCGACAGCGCACACGACCCCGAGCGCCTCGGCTTCGACTGCTCGGGACTGGTCCGCTACGCCTACGCCCGAGCGGCCGGCGGCGACCCGCTGACCGGCAACGCCCACCACCAGTTCCACTCGCCGCAGGTGAAACAGCGGTTCACCGCCGCCCAGGGCACCGGCCCGCTGCTCCCGGGCGACCTCCTGGCCTGGGGTTCCGGGGGCTCCATCCACCACATCGCGATCTACCTGGGCGCGGGAAGGATGGTCGAGGCCCGCGAATCGGGCACCCGGATCACCGTCAGCGACGTACGGCTGGACGGCGACTACGCGGGAGCGGTCCGCATCGCCGGGCCGGCCGCCGCACCCGGCACGTTCAGCACCTGGGGCACGGAGGTGTGGACCCACAAGGAACCGTCCACCACCAGCCCGCGCGTGCACAAGTTCCCCGGCCCGACCACGGTGCGCATCGAGTGCCAGAAGCACGCCGAACCGGTGACCGCCGAGGGCTACACCAATGACGCCTGGTCCTACCTGCCCGAGTACGGGGCGTGGATCACCAACATCTACATCAAGGGCGCGGCCTGGCTGGACGGCGTACGCACCTGCCCCTGAGCACCATCCGCACACCGTCACCCCGGCTCCCGACGGAAAGGGAGCCCTTTTGAGGAGGAAACATGTACGCAGGCAGGAAGATCGCCCTGGGCCTCGCCGCCGTCGCACTGGCGGGCGGCATGGCCACCGTGACCGGGCCCGCCGCCGCGACGCCCGCCGCCGGCCGGAGCGCGGCCGCCGAATGCGGCGTCCGCGCCGACGGCAAACTGTGGTGCGGCAACCGGGTCGGCGCCAAGGGCTACGAGCACCGCCGCTACAACTCCGCGGTGCGCGGGCCGCTGAACTCCAGCCCCAGCTGGTTCCAGTGCTGGGGCCGCGGCGACCAGCACGCCGGCGGCAACAACGTCTGGTACTGGACCCAGCTGGACAACGGCCAGTGGGGCAACGTCGCCGCCGTGGACGTCCACACCTCCGTCGACCCCGCACCGGGCCTGCGGGAGTGCTGACCTGACGTCCTGAAAACGGCCGCGGGCCCTCATCGGCGCAACCGATGAGGGCCCGCGGCCGCAGCCGTGCTGGTTCCGCCAGGCGGCAGGCACGGGGGCGTCGGCCGTCTCCCCAATGCCACGCCAGGCAGCGGGCCCGGCGGCGGCGCGCTGAACCGGGCTGTTCGCACCCGCCGGCACCCCGCGCGAACAGCGAAGGGTTCGCCGCGATCCACTCCGAGGTCTGTCGCCGCCCTCCTCCAGAGCGCGGCTGCTGTCGGACAGCGCGCGGGCCCGGGACTGGGCGGGCCGGCGGCCGTGGGTCCGGGACCGTGTCGCGGCGGCTGCGCTCGGCGGGGCGCATCAGGAGCGGTCGCCGCGCCGACCGAAGGCGATCGACGGTGCCGGCGATGACGGGACCGGCCGGCCCGGGGGAGGGGCCGGAGTACGAGCGGAACACCCTCCACGGCGTCGCCGAGCTCCCGGACCACCGATACCCGCCACAGGTACCCGCCACCGGGCCGCTGTCACCGCGCCCATGGAGGCGGACCAGGCCGCCGCGCGGCGCAGCTGCCGACGGACGAGGGCTTCCCGGCATGTCCCGGACCGGGTGCTCTCCGATCGGCGGCTGTGCGAGCGGACGCTGCTCGAGCTCTCCGCACCGCCGCCACCCAATGACCGCGCCGCTGGACCGAGGTCTGAGCACACGGGATGCGCCGGGCAGGAATCACAGTCAATTCCGCTCACATCTCGTCACACGTCCGCCCAGGGCTTAGGGTTCCGTTACCCGGCCGGGTCAGCGTGAAAACCGATGCCACTCCGCTGGAGGATGACTCTTCGTGTCGCACGTTTCACAAGCTTCCGTCACCACCCCCGACGGTGAGCCGGCCCCGCTCGTCCCCACCACATACGGCGAGGTCAAAGGGTGGTTCTCGGCGTACGACCAGGTGCTCTTCGACTGGTTCCTCACACGTCAGAACAACAGCGAGGGGCAGCGGGGCGACCTGCTCGAGCTCGGTGCCTTCATGGGGAAGAGCGCGATCTTCCTCGGACGGTACCTCCGGCCCGGTGAGGAGTTCACCGTCTGCGACCTCTTCGACTCGCCCGCGACGGACGACTTCAACATCGCGGAGAACCGCAGCTCATACCCCACCCTCACGCGGCGCGGCTTCGAGACGAACTACCTGGCCTTCCACGAGACGCTGCCGACGCTGATCCAAGCCCCCACCTCGGTCGTCGCCGACCGGGTCAAGCCGACGAGCTGCCGATTCGTGCACGTCGACGCCTCGCACCTCTACGAGCACGTCGTCACGGACATCGCGTCCTCGCGTCTGGTGGCGACCCCGGACGCCGTGGTGGTCTTCGACGACTACCGCTCCGAGCACTGCCCCGGCGTCGCGGCCGCCGTCTGGACCGCCGTGGTCACGGGCGAACTGCACCCCATCTGCGTCTCGGCCTCGAAACTCTACGCAACCTGGGGCGACCCGGCGCCCCACCGGGCGGCACTGCTCGCATGGCTGGAGGAGCGCACCGACCTCTGGCACGGCGTCGACGTGATCGACGGCCGCCCCCTGGTACGCATCGGGGACCAGGGCGTCGTCGCGCCCGCGCCCCCACAGCCGCTGCACCCCGCGCCGCGGGCGGAACCGGTGCCGGCCCCCGCCGCCGCGCGCAGGCCCGGTGCCCGCTGGCGCAAGCTGGCCAAGGACCTCCTCCCGCCCGTGGTCACCCGCGCGATCGTCGCCCGCAACCGCCGCCGCAGGGGCTGACACCGAAAACGCAGGCACCACACCCGCGGACCGGCCCCGGCCCGGGCGGTTGCCCCCACGCGGCGGAACGCGAGCTCCCGCCGATCCCGAGGCCTTGCCCTTGGGATCGGAGCGGAGCCCGCCGGCGGGACCCGGAAGGAGCCTTCGCGCCCGTGGTCCGGCTCGGAGCCGCCCCGCCGGAGCTTGACGAGGAAGGGTGACCGGACTGCGGTGGTGACGGTCATGGTCCTGGCGCGCGGGCACGCGGCCATCCCTTCCCGCGGGGGCGTGCGGGCGCACGTACGGGCACGCCGCGCGCGACCCGCCCGCACCACGGCCACCCGCGGCCCCGGCCCTCAGACGGCTTCGGTCGCGAAGAGCTCCAGGTGGGAGCAGTGCGGGCAGCGGTACGCCTCAATGCGGCGCCGGGGCCGGCCCAGCCGCTTGGCACCCCCGAACAGGCCGCGTTCCAGCGGCCCGGCGATCCACCGGGCGTACCCCCGGGCCCCCTCGCCCGCGTCTTCGACGAAACCCGGCTCCAGCCCGACGCCACCGCAGTACGTACATCTCATCGCATCCACCGGGGGAGTGTAAGGACCACATACCGTGGCCTGCAGACAGCAGGCTCCGTTCACGCCAAACGGCTCTGGTACCCGTACTGCGGTCCGGCCGTGCATCCCCAGTACGCCGACCAGATCGTCGCCGCAGCCCGCCAGCCGTTCCTCCACGGCGGCGCCTGGACGTACACCGCCGGCCCGGCCCGCGAGCGCCCTGGAGGCACTGCTGAACTCCCGCAGCGGGACGGCCGAGCAGGAACTGCTTCGCCGCCGCCACGCCGAGGACTCCGCCCCCGCCGCCACCAACGCACCGAGCACACCGGGAGAGTGAGGTGTCGGCCAGGCGGTCGCCGACCGTTTGGTGCGCGGACGGCGGCCACGGTGATGGCCGCTGTGGCGCGCTCTGGCGCGGGAGCTTTCGCAGACCGTTCCGCCGGCGCCGGACGCCGCGCGTTCTCCAGCTGCTCGGCACGCCAGAGGGCGGACCGGGAGTGGTCGATGCGCCGGCTGACAGGGGACCGACGAGTCCGCCGATGGCGGGACCGGTCATGTCATGGGCCGCCCGTAGCCTGTCGCCATGCAGACCACGCTGATGATCTACGACGGCACCGCACCGGCCGACTCCGACGTCCCGCGTACCGGGGGCGCGCCGCTGGCTCCTGCGGGATTCACCTGGCCCCTGTGCGGCTCCGGCTGTGGAGGGCCGCTGCAGTTCTTCGCTCATCTCCCTGTCGAGGACGGCGTCCTGTCGGTGTTCGTGTGCCAGAACGACCCCGGCGCATGCGAGTTCTGGGACGCGACGTCCGGCGCGAACCGGGTCTACCTGTTTCCCCGGGAGGAACTGCAGCCGGTAGCGGTGCCGGAGACGGGAGTGACGGTACTGCCCGCCACCTCGGCCATCCGCACCCACCTCGTGACGCTCGACCCCGAAGAGGACGACGACCACGACGAACTCGAGCCTGACGCGTACGACCTTGCCCGCTCGGGATGGAAGCGGGAACCCGAAGAACGATTCGGGAAGCAACGCGAAGTGCTCGGGTCACTCGGAGGCAGCCCCTCCTACCTCGAGGACGACCGACTGCCCGCATGCCCCTCCTGCGCCGGCACGACGGAATTCGCGGCACATCTGGAGGAAGGCATCTCCTCGCAGACCGCGATGAACCTCGGAGGCCAGCTGGGCTACGTCTTCGTCTGCCGCGCTTGCCGCGAAGGTGCCTTCCTCACCGACTGAGCACACCGCACCGCAGCCGACGCTCCGTCAGCCGCCCCCGTCGGGCGGCCTTCCAGCGCCCCTGTCGGTCCCGTGGCCCTGGCGGATACGGGTGCTCGGCAAACCTCAGGGACTCGGCGCGGTCAGGTACCGCTGGATCGTCGGTGCCAGCCATGCCACGATCTCCGCCCGCGCCAGCCCCACCGCCGGCGGCATCCGCAGCACGTACCGCGTGAGCGCCAGCCCCAGCAGCTGCGACGCCATGAGTGCCGCCCGTGCCGGGACCTGCTCGGGGTCGGGGCACACCTGCCGGGCGACCGGCAGCAGCTGGTCGCGCAGGATGCCCTGCATGCGCTCCGCCCCGGCCTGGTTGGTCACGCCGACGCGCAGCAGCGCGGTGAGGACCTCGTTGTCCTCCCACATGTCGAGGAAGTGCCCGACGAGGATCCGCCCCGCGTCCTGCCGGCGGTCCGCCCCGCTCACGTCCGGCAGCCGCAGGTCGATGGCGACGGCCGCCGCGAAGAGGCCCTCCTTGTTGCGGTAGTACCGCATCACCATCGACGGATCGATGTTCGCGTCCTTGGCGATGGCGCGGATGGTGGCCCTCTCGTAGCCGTCGGTCGCGAAGCGCTCGCGGGCCGCCGCGAGGATCGCGCCGCGAGTGGCGTCGGATCGGCGGGGGGCGCCGGAGTCGGGAACCGTGGAGGTGCTGTCGCTGCCGTTCATGCCAACAAACGTAGGCCAACGGGCGTAGGTCAACAAGCGATCGCCAACGACTGTTGGCCAACATCTGTTGACAGTTCCCCCCGCGCCTCGCTACCTTGGTCAACAAGTGTTGGCCAACATTCGTTGGCAATAGGAGGCCACCGTGAACGGCACCGCCACCCACCGCACCGTTATCGTCGTCGGCTCGGGCCCCACCGGCCTACTCCTCGCCGGTGACCTCGCCACGGTCGGCGTCCCCGTGACCCTCGTCGAGAAGCGGCCGCGCAAGATCACCAACCTCTCCCGCGCCTTCGGCGTGCACGCCCGCACCCTGGAGCAGCTTGACGCCCGCGGCCTCGCCGACGAACTCCTCACCACCGGGGACACCATCACCGGCCTGAGGCTCTTCCGCCGCCTCTCCCTCGATCTGAGCACGCTGCCCTCGCGTTTTCCGTTCCTGCTCATCACCCCGCAGTACGAGGTCGAGCGGCTCCTGGAGCGGCGGGCCCGCAAGGCTGGGGTCGAGTTCGCGTACGAGAGCGAGGTCGTGGGGCTGCGGCAGGACGACGAGGGCGTCGACCTCGACGTGCGCGGCGCGGACGGGGCGGTCGTCACCCGCCGGGCGGCCTATGTCGTCGGCGCCGACGGTCACCGGAGCACCGTGCGGGAGGCGATCGGCCTGGACTTTCCCGGCGTCTCCGTCATCAAGTCGCTGATCCTGGCCGATGTCCGGCTGGTCGAGAAGCCCGAGGGCGTCCTCACCGTCAACGGCCGCGGCGACGCCTTCGCGATGATCGCCTCCTTCGGCGACGGCTGGTACCGGGTCATGGGCTGGAACCGCCGCAACGAGGTCTCCGACGACGCCCCGCTCGACCTCGACGAGGTCAAGGAGATCACCCGCCGTGCCCTGGGCACCGACTACGGCATGCACGACGCCCGCTGGCTCTCCCGTTTCCACAGTGACGAGCGCCAGGCACCGCACTACCGGGTCGGGCGGGTCTTCCTCGCCGGGGACGCCGCGCACATCCACTCCCCGGCCGGCGGGCAGGGCATGAACACCGGCCTGCAGGACGCCGCCAACCTGAGCTGGAAGCTCGCCGCGGCCGTCCAGGGCCGGGCGCCCGAAGGGCTCCTCGACAGCTACGAGGCCGAGCGCCACCCGGTCGGCAGGGCCGTGCTGCGCAGCAGTGGCGGACTGGTCCGCCTGGCCCGCACGCGAAATCCGCTGCTGCGTGCCGCCCGCGCCCTCGTCTCCGCGTTCGTCGACATGGCCCCGCCCGTCCAGCGCAAGGCCCTGGGTCAGATCACCGGGATCGGCTACGCCTACCCCGCCCCCCGCGGCGTCCACCGCCTCACCGGCACCCGCGTCCCCGACGTGGCCCTGAAGGACGGCCGGCTCTACGAGGCGCTGCGCGGCGGCCGGTTCGTGCTGATCACGCCCGGGACGTACGAAGGCCCCGGTGTCCGTGAGGGGTGGCTGACCGTGGAGCGCTGGGCGGGCGACCGCCGGACGACCGTCCTGGTACGGCCCGACGGATACGTGGCCTGGGCGGCGGAGGGTGCGGACGCGGCGGGGATCGAGGAGGAAGTGGCCCGGTATCTGGGCTGAGGGCTGTCCCCCGGAGTTCTTGATCCGCCCCGGCCGGCTCTCCCGAGTCGGGGCCGCAGGCCGGCACGCGCACTGCCGGGCGCCGGGCACGGGCCAGGAGTCGGACCGCTCGATGCGGGTGCGGGGCAGCAGGACGAACTGCGGCCCGTCCGATACCGGCCCGGGATCCGCCGACTCGCCGGATCCAGCACCCGATACAGGCCCGGCTGCTCGGTACTTCATCGCAGCCGCTGAACAGTCGTGCGGGGGAGGGTCCCGGTTTCGCGGATCGCGGGCTTCCTGCTGTCCGGCATGCGGGCCCGACACGCTTCCGCGTTCAGCCGCGGCTCACCTGCCCGTCCTACTCTTCATGCATGGCTCTGTGGATGGCCTGGGCAGTGAGGTCGGTCGCCGCGGCGGGGGGAACATGGACGGCATCGAGGGAGCCGTGGCCGCTCTCGACAGGTCAGTGCAGCGGATTCTGGACCGGAGTCCGGCCATGGCCGGCAGGTCGGCGGCGGCGCTACGTGAGTCGGCGAGCGACATCCGCACGCGGATGCTCAGTGAGGGGCGGGCGGCCGTTGAGCAGGGGGAGCGCTGGTCGGCCGAGGCGGGTGAGGTGAGAGTGCTACTCGTTCCTCGGGACGATGACTCTCCCGCCTGAACAGGCCGGATGCGCCGGTCCTGTCCGGCGGCAGGTCATCCGGACTGCGCGCGCCGCAGCAGCCGCTCCTCCTCGTCCACGACGACCGTAGGCCTGAGCCGGCCGAGGGGACGAGTCTGCTCGCGCCCGCAGACAGCCGCCGCTGAACCAGGCCTGGACGATCGCTTGGCGGCTCGCGGCCCCGAGGCAGGCTGAGGCGGCCGGCCCGGCCGGGTGGGCGCGGCCCGGTCAACACGCCGCGTCGTCAGACCTCTGACCATCGGCAGATCAGTCCGTCGCCTCGCGGACGTCTTTTCCCTGCTCGGCGAACGCCTTGAAGTCCTGCATGTGCTGTTGCGACTGCTTGCGGAAGGCGCCGGGCATCAGAAGTCCCACCAGCTTCATCAGAAAGCTGCTGAACCGGTATTCGTTCTCGCTCTCCCAGAGCGTCGTTTCCGGGCCGGCTTCGGTCAGCCGGTCGCGCACGGCGCTCCACATGCCCTCGCCGACGATCTCGCGGTCGAAGTGGACGACGCTCGTTTTCGGGATCCCGCGCAGGTCTGCCGGTTCCCGGCGCGTGATGGTCTCGGTGCACTCGATCTTCCGCCGGCCCATCTGCATCACGACCCGCGACGTGGTCCCGAGCTGCCCGTGCTCCCCGCTCAGCGGCTCGTGCAGCACCAGGCCCCGCAGCCATTTCGGCAGATGTGCCGGGTCGGCGAGCAGCTGGACCACCTTCTCCCGCGGCAGGGCGATCTCGATGGAGACGGTGTACTTCACGGTGCGCATCATTTCCTTTTGGGACCACGTGCTTTTGTACTGCTCGCTGTGTTCCTCGGCTGAGGGCACTGCTCTCTGTGTCCGTGGAGAGGGTAGCGAGGTACGGGCGAGTATCTCCGGTGCCTCTGCCTGTCGGCCGCGTCCGGGCAAGGCGTACGCGAACGACCAGGGCCGGCCGGCGCCGCTGGTGGCGTGACGGCTCGGTCGAACCGGTTTGACGGCGGAGTGGCGCGAGGCGCAGACCCACCGCGCGCAGGCCACGGCCGCCGCGGACACCGCCCGGCTGCTGCGCGACGCCGCCGCAGCCGGCGCACCACCCCACCCGTACGGGCCCGGCGCGCACCGCACGGACGTCGCGGACCGCAGGCCGTGGCCCGACCGGGCCCGGCACCGTTATCGGTGTGCCGCCCCGCGCGCGCGGCCCCCCGGAGCCGCCCACCGGCAAGCCCCGCTGACCCGCCCCGAGGAGATCGTGTCCACCCCCGAACCCGCTGCGGGCCCGCAGCCGATCCGTCGCCGAGTCGAGGGCGGGGACCACACCAGCCGCCGGAGCAGCACCGATCCATGCCCCCGCGCCTGACGGTCACCCCACCTCGGCGTGCCACAAGATCAATCATCGGTCACGCCGGGCCCACGCAGGTGAGCGCCCTGCGGATCTCACTGACCGGATCGGTCTCGTGGTACGGCCGCTCGCTGCTCTCGATGTGGTCAAGGAACTCCTGGTACCGCACCGCGTACGCGAGGTGGAACAGCGGCTCGACCAGTTCCAGCGCGCGTTCCGGCGCCGAGCCGGGCACGTGTTCCCGCCACGCCCGCGCCCACACCTCGGCGATCTGCGCCCACCGTTCCCCGTCCACGTACTGACGCGGGCGCAGCCCGTCCAGGGCCGGGTGACCGAAGGCGGAGTCGGCGTAGTCCACGATCACCGCCAGGGTGCCGTCGGAACGCCAGTTGCCGGGGTGGAAGTCGCCGTGGACCAGGGTGTCCGGCAGCCCGCAGGCCGTCAGCTCCTCGACCAGCGCGGGCAGCCGCGCGGCGAGCGCCCGGGCAGCCGTCAGCTCCTCGGCCGTCAGCCGGTCCTCGGCCTGCTCCGCAGGCCCCTCGGCCCCCGGCCCGGGCAACGTCGCCTGCTCGGCCACGAGCCGGTCGAGCAGTGTGTTCACGTGGGCGACCAGCGTGGGCAGGGTACGGTCCCGAAGCCCGGCCGCGGCGGCCCGGCCGTCGGCGGCCAAGGCCGCCTGGGCGGCGACCAACCGGGGCACCACGGCGACGACCTCCTCGGCGGACGGGCGCCAGAGGTCCTCACCGGACACGTGGTCGAGCAGCAGCCGGCCCTGTTCCGGGTCGGAGCCGAGGACGGCCGGCACCAGCGTGGGGTCGACGGCGCCGAGCAGCGCGATCACCAGGCCCTCAGGGGCGTTGAAGGAGGGGTTGACCGTCTTCAGCCACGCTTCGCCGCCGTCGGCGGTGCGGAAGCGGAAGAGACCGGACAGGTTCCATGTCCGGACCTGTTCGGGCCGGCCGACGGCAGGCCGGCCCGCTTCGTCCAGCGTCTCCTCGGCCCAGGCGAGTGCCTCCCGCAGCCCTGCGGTCGTGGCCCAGCCGGCCCGGCGCTCGGCCGGCCCGAGCAACGCGGTGAGGTCCGGCGTCACCTGACGCGGCGTCGAGCCGGCCGGCCGCTCCAGCGCCTCCACGTGGTAGACCACGTGGCCGCCGTGCCCGCTGCTGCCGTCGCTCGGCGCGTAGGCGAGCCGGAGCACCACCACCGGCACCCCCAGCTCCTGCGACACCCGCTCCACGATCGGCGCGGCGGACGACCACCAACCCCCGTCCACCTCGTACGGCCCCAGCAGGCCGAAGTATTCGTCCCCGTGGGTGAGGTGGATGCCGACCGTACGACCGCTCGCCTGTTGCATCCGGGCAAGCTCTCTCATCCCACCCCGCTCGCGCGACCCATTTTCCGCCCTTCGCCACAGGCCGCCGGCAGACAGAGCGCGCTGGAGGGACAGCCTCAACCGTTGCGGGCATGCCGACGACCGTCCAACGGCGCCGGCCCCCCGGCCGTGCGCTGGTGCTGCGGCCCGGGCCGAAATGACGCCTCCCCGTCGCCGGGGGGCTCTCGCCGTGCAGTGCGAGGTGCCGCAGTGCGTCGCCCGCGGGCGGGTCCTCGGCTGCCGTCACACCTCGCCGGTCACCACCCCGGGCGCAGCATCCACCCGGGCTCCGGCCTCTGCCCCGGCATCGTAGGCACCGAGGAAGTCGGGAGGTTCCTCAAGGGGCCGACCCGCGCACCGCGTCCCGCACCCGTTGCGCAATTCCGGCCCGAGTCGCCGCCCCGGCGCCCGCAGGAACCCGCCTCCGCACGTCGCAGCCACCGGCTTCATCACCGTCGAGACCCGCGCCCGCCTCGGCTGCCCCGCACCCGGCGCCACCAGCGACGACGGCCGGTTACGCCGCCCCACCGTCCGCCTCCCCGCCACCTACGCCCAGCGCCTCTTCGACGACGCGCCCAGGGCGCCGCCGGCCGCGTGCTGCGTGCGACCGGCAGGCGAGTCCCCCGGCGGCACCCGCGACCGCGACCGACGCCGGCCTCGCGAGTGCGGTGAGCTCCAGGGCATCAGTCGCCTCCACCGCCACCGCAGGAGGAGCCGCCGCCGCAGGACGCATCATCGCCGCAGGAGAAGCTGACGCCGTCGTTCTTCCGCGAGCGGGAACGTTGTTGTGGCCGCGGGGGCCTGCCGCCGAATACGCCGCCGCGCCAGGCCTGGAAGAGCCCCCAGGCGATACCTACCCCCACGACTACCAGGTATTCCATTTCCACTACCCCCCGTTTCTTCCATTCTCGCCGGTGCCGCTGATCCCCAGCTCGGCCGGCACCGAAGACGGTGCAGGTCGTCGACCTCCGCGACGATGCGGCGGCTGAGGCCGAGTGAGCGCTGTGAGACGGCACCGGCGGCACTGGTGGCAGCCTCCTGGTCGTCGCCATCGCGCCAGGCGCACCGGCGACTGTCGTGCTGAGCACGGTGGCCGTCGTGCTGTGGGCCTTTCAGGGCAGAAACGACGTACGGCAGGGCCGGCCACCACGGCGGGGCCAGGAGCCGCGCGGCCGGAGGCCTTGGGGGAGACGCCGCGGCCATGGGCTCACTGCGCCGACCGGAGCGTGCCGTGCGCATGGGCGTACATACTCAGACGACTTGGTTTGCTACGAGGTGCCCGCCGGCGCCGAACCGCGGTGCTGAAGCGAGATCCTCAGGTCCACGGAAGTGTGCGCCACGGGCTGGCCGGGTCGGCGGTCAGGGCACGGTGGGTCGCGAGGACCGTCTCGTACCACTCGCCGAACTCCTCCTCGTCGAAGTGGAGGCAGCGGCCCAGGACGTAGGCGGCCGAGAAGTCCTCCCACGAGCGGTAGTTGAGCTGGACGAGACGGCCGGCCCGGACCACGGCCGCCTCCGCCTCCTGCAGGGAGCACAGGCGGGCGGCGAGTCCCCAGCGGGCCATGCCGGAGGCCCGGCCGTAGTCCCAGGCTTCGACGCTCCGGACGAAGCCCCCCTCGGGCAGCAGGCCGTCGGCGCGGAACCGCGCCTCGTAGCGGGCGATGCGGCCGATCAGCCGCTGAAGGCCGCTCACTTGACCCTCCAGCTCCGCGGCGGTGAGGGTGCCGCCCGGGGTGACGCCGTCCGCGGTCAGGCGGGGCCCGGCGGCGGCCTCGGCACGCCGGCGCACCACGTTCACCGCGGCCTGGCGCCAGTGGTCGACATCGACGGGGCCCGCGAAGTCCAGGGCCATGGAGCGGCGAAGTTGCAGGACGAACTCCCAGACCCCGCTGACCATTCCGGCGCGCAGCAGCTGTTCCTGCGTGTCCTGCCAGTCCTCCCGGGTGGTGACGCCCCACCAGCGTTCCAGCGTGCGCTTCTCGTTGCGGTAGCCGCAGCCGTGGTAGGCCATCGAGTTCCAGTAGCGCCCGTTGTGCACGTTGATGTGCGCGCCGACCGCGAGACCGAAGGCGACGGGGCCGGTGCGGGGGCCGCCCACCTCCAGGGTGTGGACGACGTCCTGAGCCAGCCCCGGCCGCTCCACCGGGGCGCAGTGACGCTGCCACAGGGCGCGGCCCTCCGGCCCGGCCGGCAGGACGCCCTCGCAGGGGCTGCCGGGGTTGACGACGAGGTAGGGCGGGTCGTTCTCGTTCCAGACTTCCGCGAACCAGCCCAGGTCGTAGCAGTTGTAGACCGGGTCGGCGACGGGCGGCGGCAGCATGCCGCCGGTGTAGACGGCCAGACACATGGTCTGGGTCTGCGGGTTCCAGTAGGGGTGGAAGCGGGTGTTGCCCGCGTTCGCGTCGACGTAGGCCCGCGACTGCATCATGTACAGGTCGGCCCGTGCGACAAGGTCGTAGTACGCGGGCCAGTCGCCGCACGCCTTCGCCTCGTACAGCCCCCGCTCGACCGCGCTCGGCGCCTGCCAGCCCCGCGCCGATGCCGTCGGACCGGGCAGGGCTCCTTCCTCGTGACCTGCTGTCAAACTCATGGGCAAACCCTAAGGGCTGCTCCAGGGCGGTCGGCGTGCCGGTCCCGCCGGGCGGGGGCCGAGCGGGCGAGGCCGTCGAGGGCGCCCGCCTGAGTGCCACGGGCCGACGGCTCCACGCCGCCCCGGCCTCGACGCCGCCGCCCACCAGGACGTCCTCTACATCTCGGCCCGCGCCGGGATGGCCCTGGCTCTCGCCCGGCCGACAGCAGCGCGACGCCGAACTCGAACGCCCCGAAGCGATACGGCCGTCCGCCTGCCGCACCCGGCGGCGACGGCCGGGGGGTGCCGCCTGAGGGGCTGCTCCTCTCCCACCCGCCAGGGCCGGATGCATCTTCTGGACACGCATGCGGAGTTGTGGGGAAGCGGAGGGTGCGGTCCCTGCGACGGGGCCGCGCCCCGGCCCCCACCGCCCGGAGGACGACGGTGACCGAGGGCTTCGTCCGCGACGTGACCGTCGCGGTGCCGGCCACGAGTACACGGCCTGGGTGTCCTGCGCGACCTCGACATCGCCAACCGGCCACACGTTGCCGGTCTCCCTCGCTGTCGAGCCCTGACGAGGGTGCCACGGACCGGTGGTGTGACCGGTCCGGCCGACATCGCCCTTGGCGCCCTCGAACGGGGCGTACGTGACCCCTGCCGGGTCCGGCCGGCCGTTGTCAGTGGCGGGAGCGAGGATGCGGGCATACCGCTGAACCGGCCACCATCTGAAGGGCTTTCCATGTCCGTTTCCACTTCCGGGCCCGCAGCCGACGTCGCGGCCATCGCCTTCCCCACCGGCTGGTGCGCCACGGACCTGGGGCAGTTGCGGCCGTGCGCGTCCACCTACGAGGTGTACCCCCTGGAGAGCCTGCCGCCGCTGGAGGCCGCGCACCTCGACGCCGGGTTCGACTGGCTGGGCGGGGCGGGCGGGCCGCGATCCGAGCACACGGACCATCTCGCGGCCATGGAGCGGGAACTGGCCGAGGCCGGACTGGCGCTCCCCGAAGGCTTCGCCGCCTTTTACGGCAGCGAGCGCCTCTGCCGCGCCTTCGACGAGGTCTCGGTGACGGCCTGCTGGAGCCACCTCTCCGGTCCGCTGCACAGCCCGGCCCAGGACGGCGCCCGTCTCGTACGGTTCCTGCGCGACCAGCAGGACTGCGTCATCTGGTACCTGTACCTGCTGCCCTCCGGCGAGGCGTTCGTGGTCTTCTCGCATGTGGAACTGGAGTCCGCAGGCTGGTGGGCGGAGGGGGAGCCGGCCGAGGAGGGCCGGGCCGCGGTGGCCTCCTCGCTGATGCGGTGCGCCGATACCTTCGAGGAGTTCGCGTACCGCTTCGTCGTGGAGAACGAGCTGTGGATGCACGCGCACTCCGCAGGCGCCCAGAGCCCGCTCGCTCCCCGCCTCCAGGGGTACGCCGACCACTACGCGTCCGCCGCCTCCTGACCCGGGCGGGCCCGCCCGCGGGGCGCCCCTGCCTCGGGCGAGGACGTCGCCGGCTCCCCGTCGTTCGGCCGCTGGTGGACCGGCGGCCGGTGATCACATCGGGCAGCGGCAAGAGCACCGTGTCCACGGTGACGTGCCCGGACGTCGCCCAGTACCAACGTGAAGGTCTGGCCGGCCGGCTGCCGCTGCCGCCGTGGGCCCGGCCCGGTTCACCGCCGCCCAGGCCTCGCGCTGAGCGACGGGCTGGGCCGTCCACCACTACGCCCCCCTGGGCCGTGCTGCCCGGCCCGGCCCGGCCGCCTGGACGCTGCTGCTCGCTGCCGTGGTGGTCCTCGCGGCCCCCTGCGCCCGCATGGCCGGCCCCGGCTTCCTCCCCGGTCGGCCGCGCTCACACGCGTTCCCGCTGTGGAGCCTGCCGGGGCGGACTCCTGCCATGGCTCCGAGCCCGGCCGTAGACCTCCACCGGCCCCGGAAGGCGGGCCAGGAGCGGTCGCGACTCGGCGGAGCGGGACCGGTGGGCTTCGGCGGCGCGTCACGTCACGGTGGGGGCGGGCGGGGACCGGACGCACGCCCCGTTCTTCATCGGCCAGGGAAGTACTTCTTGGGCGTGGTATCAGCCAGGATGCGTGTCCAGCAGGTCTGGTGGGTGTTCGCCTGCGAGGATCGTTCCGCTGGAGTCGGGGGATCCGCTGCGAAGTGGCGGCCCTGGCGGCTCCGCCCGCATGCCCCCGGCCGGCACCCCCCCCGCTGGCCGGGCAGGCCCCGGCCAGCCCACCCCCCCCCGGCTGGTCGGGGCTCTTCCATACAAGGGATGACTGCGGCACCGCACCGCACCGCACCGGCGGCCGGCGGTCTCCTTGAGCTTGCGGAAACGCCTTACGCACCCCCGTGTGGCCGCTGAGGCCCTCGTAAACAGGCCGGCGGCGACCGTCCTGCCCGGGCTCATGAGGGCTTCGCCACGGCCCAGCGTGCTACCGGGGGAGAAGCGCGCGGACGGTCTTGCCGCCTTCGGGCCCGGGCGTGACGACAGTGGCGAGGGAGGGGCCGTTGACCATGTGCCAGCCGAATCCGCCCGTCCCGTCGACGAGGTCGGGGGCCCGCATCCGCGGCGTTGGAGGGCTGGGATCCTCGACGGCGACCTCGATGCAGTGGGGATGCGCGGCCAGGCGGAGGGCGTAGAGGCCACCCCCATGGCGCAGGGCGTTCGTCACCGGCTCGGAGACGCCCAGGACGACCGTGCCGGCCTGCTCCCGACCGGTGGCGGGCTGCCCCGAGGGCTTCGAGGAACGCCCGGGCGGCCCGGCGCGCCTCGGCGACGGCAGCCGGAGGACGAAGGGCTGTGCGCTCGGCGCTCGTCGTGGTCATCGCGCCCTCCGGGTCTGTTGTCGGTATCCCTCCTGCCTGCTGCCCGGTCGTGGTGCACCCGCCCGCAGTCGTTCGACCCGGCGGCACCCGATTACCTCAGGGACACGCACGCGGAAATCTATGTCGGCCGGAGTAGACATTGAATGGTGGTGTGGTTATGGTTTCTCTCGTAGCCCAGTCAAGAAGAGCCCGGCAGAGACGAACTGCCGGGCAGCAGTACCCGCAGGTGCAGTCGTTGGACGGTGCGGTGGTGGAGTTCCGAAGCCAGAGCGTTTGCAGGACGGCGACGGGACTGACGGCCGGACCGGGTGGCCCGCAGTGATCAGGGGCCGCCGCAGCAGTACCGCAGTAATGGCAGTAATGGCAGTACCCAGCAGTGAAGTCAGTGAGCAGCACCTCGGTGAAGGCGTCGGCTGCGGGCGCGCGCACCGGGAAGTTCGGCAGTGGGGTTCTAAGCCAGAGCAGATGCAGGATGGGCGACGGGGCTGGCTGCCGAAGAGTGGCGCTTGTGTGAGGCCACGAGCAGTAACGCAGCACCAGTAGTACCGAGTTAGTTGATCATCCGAGGGAGAACGGAGGGATTGGGCGCCATCAGGATCGCCCGGGCGGAAGTCTGAGCCCGGGTACCGCAGGACATCGATAGTGAGGTGGTCTCCGGTCAAGCAACCGCGATCCCCGCATGTCCCGTCGCCGTTCGGGCGGGTCAGCGGATACAGAAGGTCGGCGCAGTATCAGGGCCGACAGATGGTGTAGCAGTTCCTTCGGGGCCCTGGTGCCGGTACGGCGCCAGGGCCCCTCCACGCGTTCCATGAGAGAGGTTTCATGACAGCAGACGACTCGTTCGGCCGTCTCGAAGACGACGACTACCCCGCTTACACCATGGGCCGGGCTGCCGAGCTGCTCGGCACCAGCCAGGGCTTCCTGCGGGCCATCGGCGAAGCCCGCCTGATCACCCCGCTCCGCTCCGCGGGCGGACACCGCCGCTACTCCCGCTACCAGCTGCGCATCGCCGCCCGCGCCCGGGAACTCGTCGACCAGGGCACCCCGATCGAGGCGGCCTGCCGCATCGTCATCCTCGAGGACCAGTTGGAAGAAGCTCAGCGGATCAACGCCGAGTACCGCCGTGCCGCGGGTTCGGTGAACCCGTCGGCCTCGGCGTGAGACCAACCCGTGTCCGCCCCGGGTCACCGGCGAGCCTCGGGCCCGCGGTGAGAGTGCGCCCATGGCCGCCAGGCTCTCGCCGGGCAGGGTGCTGCACGCGACGTGCCATCGCGCGTCGCTCGCCGCCTGTGGGGGCCGCCGGCACTGAAACGGTGCGACGGCCTGTCGTGCGCCACCTGTGGGGGAGCCGACCCGACCGCGCGGGGCGGGGCCGAATCAGGGGGTGCGGTGCCAGCGTTGCTGTTCGCGCCTTCTGCGCCTGATCACGTACAGGTCCACCAGAGCCACGAGAGCGAGCAGGAAGCAGCAGACGGCGAGAGCCGTGTAGATGCCCTGCGGCGGGCCCGCCGCGGCTGGCGCTCCGGACCCGAGAAGCAGCATGAGGACGCCGATCAGCGCAAAGATCGGCGCGAAGAGCATGGAGAGCAGGCGGCGGAGCTTGAGATCGCTGCGAGCCCATCGCGGCTCGCTGCCGTCGTGCCGCCAGCGAGCGGCTGCCGCGCGCGCCTGCCGGTCGGCAGCGCGGCCGCTGCGGTAGTGCTGGTGACGGTGAAGAAACGCCATGACGATCTCCCTCCCCCCGCCGAAGGACTGGCGTGCGCAGGGGCGTGAAGGACGCTGGCGGGCTGCATCCGCGCGGGTCCCCGGATCAGGTCGCCTGCCCAAGAGGGGACGCCTGACACCCGGGTGAGCTGGGGGCGGGAGGATCGCAGGGCGCGGGCCGGGACGGGAGCGGTAGCCGCCGAGCCCGACCGACTGCACCGTGCAAGCGGGAGGGTGGAAGCAGTCGGCTGTAAGGGAGGGGCCGGCTCCGCCCGATCGGCCGCGCGGCCCCGCGACGTGACGCGAGGCGGCGTCTTCCGGCACCCGGTCCGCTTCACACGGCTGCGCCTGGACGTGATGGTGGAGGAGGTGCCGCTGTTCAGCGGCGGGCCGAGCGCGGCCACCGGCTGAGGGGTGCGGGACGGCTGCGGATCACTTGCTGCGCTGCTCGTGGGTGTCCTGGCGGAGTTGGTCGGTGTGCCGGGTCAGGGCCTCAATGCGCTTGGCGAGGGCGGCGTGCTCGCGTCGCAGATGGGGCCGGGTGTCGGTCAAGGGGCGCACGAGGCGGGCCGCGTCGTCGTCGGCCAGGGCGGCGTTCAGTTCGTCGACGGCCGCCTGGGCGGCGGGGGGCAGGCCGGTGAGGGCGGTGATCTGGGCGGCGAGGCGGCGCAGGTCGGCTGCGTTGTCGCGGGCCCAGGCGGTCACGGTGCGGTCGGCGGCGCGCATGTCGCGCGTGGCCTGGACGCGCTGTTCGCCGGTGGTTCCGGCGGTGCCGGGCCGCAGGCGCAGGTAGCGGCGTTCGGCGGCCTGGCGGCTGGCGACGCCGAGGGGGCCGGCGAGGTCGGCCCAGCTGGCACCCTGGCCTCGGGCGGTTTCTATGAGGCCGCTCTCCCAGCCGGCGAGCTCCTCGCGGACCTCGCGCAGCATCAGCAGCGCGGCCAGAGCGGGGTGGGGACCCGAGCCCCGCGCGGACGCTGCGGACACTGCCGTGCCGGTCTTCGGCGATCCTGCGTCCGGTTGCTGTGCGTCCTTGACGGCCCGGTCGATGGCCTCCAGCGCCGCGGCCGCGGCGAGGAAGGGGACCGGCGCCGACGGCTCGGCGGCCTCACTCATGGCACCCTCCGTCACGTGTCATCCTCCAGATGACTTCTTTCTTGTCATCGCTTCGATGACATGTTACAACGGGAGCACGTTGAAGCGCATGGGCAGTTCCTGCCTGAACCGACTGGAGGTGTTTCGCGATGCTGA
>NZ_JBEZYV010000059.1:0-26941 GCF_040638905.1 Streptomyces virginiae
CGGTTTCGCCATCCCGCCTCCCCACGCTGCTTGGAGAACTCATTTCCAACCAGCACAACGAGCAACCCGGCGAACCTTCCCGGTCACAGCACTAGCACCCAGCCAGACGGGCACCTGGGGAAATACTTGAACCTACCCCTGGGGAATATTACGTGAACGTCCACACTTGCGGATGGGCCGGTTCGAGAAGCTCGTGAAGGTGGTGCGGGAGCGGGGCAGCAACGGTCCCGGTGGTGGCCGTCCGTGGTGCCTGCCGTTGACGGACCAGGTGCTGCTGGTGGAGGTCTACTACCGGACGACCCTCGGGGCGCGCCAGCTCGCTCCGCTCTTCGGTATCTTCGCGGGTCATCCAGCGCTGCGTCCGCTCCTCGCGCTGGGGCCAGCGCCGCGGCCCGTCGCTGGCGTCGAACGGTTATGGACCGTGGACGGCACCCTGATTCCCGGTACGCGACCGCACCGTCGCGGCGCCCTCCCCGACTACCGGTTCTCTGCGAACATGCCGGTCAACATCGACACCCGACTGTTGATGGCATCAGCCCGTCCGGCACCCGGAATCAAGACCGACGCCCACGTCTGGCGGGAGTCCGACCTGTCGGCCGCAGCGGCCGGGACGACCGACATCGCAGACCGCGCCTAACTCAGCACCGGGCGTCCTGCACCGCAGACGAGCCGGACGCCCCCTGCCGCGCGGGCGGGAGCAGGACAACGCCGAACACCGACGCGTGAGGGCCCACGTCGAGCACACCTTCGCCCGCTGGCGGTATTGAAGATTCTCCGCGACTGCCGCCAAAAGGGGGCTGGCCTCCCCCGCCCCGCACCATCTCCGCCGGTCACACTGGAGGACTCAGCCAGGCCCTCGCGCGACAGCCACTGCAAAAGCCGCGGACACACCCTACCTGTGGTTGCAGTACTGGGCCTGGTGGGCGTTGCTGATCGCTGGGCGACCAGGTCTACCCCGTCGCGTCTGCCGCCTTGAGGAGGGCGAAAGCATGGCTCCGGTGCTCCGCGAAGAGCCGGAGAGCGTGTTCGGTGTCGCGTGCTTCCAAAGCGTCGGCCAGTTCCCGGTGTTCTGTCTCGATGTGCTGGGCGTAGTCGTTGCTGCCGAGGCCTATGCGCATCAGAAGGAAAAGATGCACCTGGGAGCGGATCGCCTGCCATGCCCCTTCCAGGCGGCCATGGTGTGCGGCGGCGTAGACGGCGTCGTGGAACTCCAGATCCAGGCGCACGACTGCATGCTCATCCTCGGCACGGCCCATCCGGTCCACGGCTCTCCGGACTGCGGCCAGATCCTCCGCCGTGGCGTGCTCCACGAGGCGCTCGACGGCTAGCTGCTCCAGGGCGCCGCGGAGGCTGTACAGCTCTTCGGCATCCTGTGCGGACAGGGCGGTCACGGTGGTCCCACGGTGCCATTCGCTCTGAACGAGGCCTTCACGCTCCAACCTCAGCAGTGCCTCGCGCACCGGACCGCGACTGACCTGGAGAGCAGTGGCCAACTCCACCTCGCGGAGCTGAGCTCCAGGCGTGTAAACGCCGGAGAAGATCGCGTCCCGGATTCGGTCAGCCACCTCGTTCGCCATGCCGCGTCGGCGGGCCGGCGCGACGCCACTCTCGTTGCTCACTTCACTCCCCCTTGCTTCTCAATGTAGCGATGTTAACATCTAGTCATTCCATCAGCGCCACTGCCACTCTCCCGAAGGACAGGCAGCAATGATGACCCTTCACGACATGCCGGTTCCGCCGTTCCACCTGGCTGTGCCCGTCGACGACCTGGCGGCAGCTAGCCGCTTCTACGGCGAGACCTTGGATTGCCGCCAGGGCCGCAGTTCCGACAGG
This sequence comes from Streptomyces virginiae, assembly GCF_040638905.1. Classification (GTDB taxonomy): domain Bacteria; phylum Actinomycetota; class Actinomycetes; order Streptomycetales; family Streptomycetaceae; genus Streptomyces; species Streptomyces virginiae_B. The sequence goes on from NZ_JBEZYV010000059.1 coordinate 1,834, forward strand.
TGGATCGACTGGAATTTCCGAGGCCATCAGCTCGTGACGCACCTGGCGCCACGCAATGAGCCGATCCACAATCCGGTCGACGGGCACGACGTACCCGTCCCGCACTTCGGCCTCGTCCTGTCCATCCCCGACTTCCACACACTCGCCGAACGCCTCCGCGCGGCGGACACCACGTTTGTCATCGAGCCCTATCTCCGCTTCGAGGGACAGCCTGGCGAGCAGTGGACCATGTTCCTCAAGGACCCTTCCGGTAATGCGCTGGAGTTCAAGGCGTTCGCCGACAGCTCGCAGATCTTCGCAGTGTAGCCAGTGGCGCTGTGGGGCCCGCCCGGGAATGCAGTCCGCCTGGCCCCCGTGGGCCAGCCGCTCCGGCGGCTCATCTCACAACCCGAGAACGATACGGAGACAATGACATGCGCATTGCTGCCGCACAGGCCCGGCCGCACTGGCTCGATCCGACGGCGACGACCAAGAAGGTCCTCGCGTGGCTGGAGAACGCGGCCGCAGAGGGCGTCCAGCTGATCGCCTTCCCCGAGACTTTCCTGTCCGGCTACCCGTCCTGGCTGGAGCACACAGGCGGCGCCCGCTTCAACGACACCGGACAAAAGCGAGCCTATGCGGCATACCTGCAGGCCGCGGTCGAGCTCGACGGCCCGGAACTCGCCCAAATCGCCGAAGCCGCCCGGGACCTGGGCATCTTCGTGTACCTCGGCACGACCGAACGAGGAGTGGGCACCGCCCGAGGGACCGTGTTCTGCACACTGGTCGCCATCGACCCCAGCGCAGGCATCGTCAGCGCCCACCGCAAACTCATGCCGACCCACGAAGAACGGCTGGTCTGGGGCATCGGGGACGGCAACGGACTGCGCGTGCACCAAGTGGGCCCTGCCCGGGTAGGAGGCCTTAACTGCTGGGAGAACTGGATGCCCCAGGCCCGCCACGCCCTATACGCACAGGGTGAGGAACTGCACATCAGTGTCTGGCCCGGCAACCCCCACAACACCGCCGACAACAGCACATGCTTCATCGCCCGCGAGGGGAGGATGTTCCACCTCGCGGCCAACGGGTTGCTCTCCCTGGCCGACGTCCCCGCCGACTTCCCGCTGCGCGCCGAACTGGAGCAGGCTGGTGTGAGCGACTACTGCCGTGGCGGCTCCGCCGTGGCGGCGCCGGACGGCACCTGGATCGTGGAGCCGGTCATTGACGAGGAGCGTCTGGTAATCGCCGATCTGGACTTTGCCAGAATCCGGGAAGAGCGTCAGAACTTCGACCCGACCGGCCACTACAGCCGACCAGACGTCTTCGCCGTCGAGGTGGACCGCCGGCGCAGGGACGCTTCGCACTTCCGCGACTGACCCGCTCGCGGCACCGGGCATGCGCGTTTCGCACGTCTGGCGGCTGGTTGATCACCCGGGCATTGATGGCCCACCTTCACTCGACGGGGGCAACTGGGATGCGCTGGAGAGCTGGGACGTCCCGGGCAGCGTGCTGGCCGCCCTCGAGCGTCTGGGCGTTGGCCTGCAGGCTGAGCCTTCCTCCCGCAGCAGATCGCAACGGTGTCCGCGCTCACCCGGTGCCCGGCCCGGGTCAGTTCCCTCGCCAATGCACGGGTCGCTCACCGTCCACCGCAGCGGCGACATCGGATCACCCCGCGCATCCGGCTCGACCAGCGCCCGCAGAGCCGGCCGCAGCCCCGGATCGAGTTCCGCGACCCGCTTGCGGCCCCCGCCCGGACGCCGCATCCGACCCAGGGGCTCCTCGTCGGCCTCCAGCTCGAACACGCCCTGGCGGACCGTCGTCTCGCTGACCGCGGCGGCCAGCGAGACGGCCCGTACGCGGCCGTGCTCCAGAACACGGGCCTCGGCAGCCATGAACCTGTTTCCGAAGCCTGATCGGTTTGGGATGCTTTCCATCTTCTCAAGGTCACTGCGGTGGGGGACTGCGCGGGGCGGCTTCGGATGCGTCTTGCTAGCATCAGGTATGAATGAGTTCACAAATATGCGCAAAATTACTTCAGTGGACCAACTGAATGCCACGCAGCTTGAACAGCTCAGGCTGTCCGGAATGGCCTACGATGGGCAGGACCTGCCTCCGTCGGAGCGCGTTTCAACCCAGGAGGAATCGGAGCCTGAGTCGGTGCTTTACTCCTGCGAGCTCTGGGATGTGATGATTGATGGTTCCGTTGCCTACGAGGCCTGGCTCTACCAGGTTGACAGCGGCTCTATATTCAAGGTCGGCACGACTGAAATGATTGCTGAAATCATCCAGTGCGGGCTTGAGTGTGAAGATGAGGAAATCGAGCTTAAAGTCGGGATAGCCATGGTTCAGTCAAGCCTGCTACCCAATAGTGATTCCGGATACGAGCGATTCAGCAAGGCTCTGAAAGCACTGCAGTAGGCACCATGCCTGTGCTGGGCCACTGCCTGGAACGACACGCCGCCGAACAGAACACCGCGTGAGGCCGGCATCCGGCCTCAGCCGTTCACCACAGCCCCCACGGACCCTCTCACCGGCCCCGCCAGCGCCCTCGGACACCGAACCAGCGTAGAGCCCAGGCTACTCGTCAACTGGGGATTAGAAACAGGTTCAGGGGGCGTTTAGCGCCTTATTCGTACCTTTTGCGCCGATGTGGGCCTGTGGTCGTTCGGGGCTGCTGGGGTTGGTGTGGTTCGTGATACGAAAGTGGCTGCCAGGCGGATGTCTTGCTCTGCCTCCTCCTGTTTCATCCCAAGGCGCCGGGTTTCGCGCCGTGTGCTTCGGGCGCCGGTCCGCGCGCCCAAGACAGGTGTGTAGTCCCAGACCATGTCTGAACGCCGCCGCTATCCGAGCGATCTGTCCCATGCCCGGTGGGAGTTGGTTGAGCCGGTCCTGACCGCCTGGCGGGCCGAGCGCCGCGGCCGTGGACTGCACATCGGCCGGCCGCCCGACCAGGACCTGCGCAGCCTCCTGGACGCGGTCCTCTACGTGAACCGGACAGGGATCCCGTGGCGCTATCTGCCGCACGACTACCCGCACTGGAACACCGTCTACGCCTACTTCGCGTGGTGGCAGGAAGAAGGGGTCTTCGACCAGCTCAACAGTCTCCTGCGACGCCAAGTCCGCAGGCAGGAGGGCAGGGAGGAGGAACCGACCGCATGCGTCATCGACTCGCAGAGCATCAAGACCTCCACCAACGTGCTGGCCCACGAACAGGGCATCGACGCGGGCAAGAAGATCGTCGGCCGGGTCGCAGCCGAGTACCCCACCGTCCGCAAGACCTGGGTGGATGGCGGCTACCGCCAGCACCTCGTCGAGCATGCCGCCACCCTCGGCATCGACATGCACGTCCTCCGCCGCGACCCCACCACCAGGGGATTTAAGGTCCTGCCCCGTCGCTGGACGGTCGAGAGAACCCTCGGCTGGCTGGCCCGCGACTACGAAGCCCGTCCGCACCGCTCCGAGGCAATGATCCAGCTCGCGATGATCAACCTCATGCCCCGCAGACTCACCGCCGAAGCCACCCTCACATGGCGCGACGCGTGAACCATCCTCAACCCGGCAATCCAGGATGAAACAACGGGATGAAACGCCCTCTCAACAACCGACGCTGCCGCTCGTCCAAATGTGGGAATAACACCCCGAACTTCACAGCGAGTTGGTTATGAGTCTCGTCCGGGATGCCCATAGCGCAACAGCGAGCCTCAGAACGGAAAGCAACACCTTGATTCCCTGCAAGCCCTTCGGTAACGGCGCGGACCCGTTCGATGGCCCGTGTGGACGCAGTCTGCTGATCAAATGCAGAGCGGGCCGCCTTCCACTCGCCGTGCGGTCCCTCTCAACGGCGCCCGAGGCCAGCGTTGAGCTCGGTACGGCTGGTAATGCCGAGCTTGCGGTAGATGTGTTGCAAGTTGTTGTCGACGGTGCGGACGGACAGGACCAGGAGTGCGGCGATTTCCTTGCTTGATGAGCCATGCGAAGCCATGAGAGCGATTTCTAGCTCACGCGGGGTCAGGGGTGTTGCGGGGGAGGCAAAGATGAATCCTGGACTTGACGCCCCCTGGCAGCGTTCACGTAGGGCGGCCGCAGTAGCTGCCCATCTGGTGGCTGCGCGGCTCTGCCCGTCCTGGCTGAAGGCGTGGGCAGCCGCCGCGGCAGCCTCGGCCGCGAGGAGAAGGGCGCCCATGGACTCCAATTCCTGCGAGGCGGTCGCGAGCAAACCGCCGTCCCGCGCGCTGAGCGCGGTTGCGAAACGAGACCGAACGGCGGCGAACACCCCGTCGCAGCGCTTCGCCAGTTCGCAGAGGCGGTCCTGAACCAGCGGGGCCGCGCCCATCCGAGCAGCCTCGGTGAGCAGCAACATCTCGGAGCTCGCGTAGCCTGCTTGCCGCGCCCGGTCTGCCGCTCGCAGCACCACCTCCTGGCTCGCTCGCAACTGTCCGCGAGATGCCAAGAGCCACGCCTCACCCAACCGGTCCTCCCCGGTGAGGAACGGAAAATCCGGATACCCATCGAATCCTTCGAGGGCGTCTTGGGCGCAGACGATGTCACCCAGAAGCGCGGATGACGCCGCGAGCCCCGAGGCCGCCAGCCGGAGGATGATAGGGACTGGCTCGCTCCGCGCCAGAGCGAGGGCCTCGGCGTACCAGCGCCGCGCATCCGCCAGCCGTCCGGCCAGCCAGTGCGTGCGCGCCAGCCCCCAGGCCAACCAGACCCCCGGCTGCGTCGCTCCGGCGGAGACGGCCAGCTGGTGACCTCGTTCGGCGGTCAGGCGTGCCGATTCCAGGTCTCCGGCTGCCGCGTGCGCGAGGGCCAGTGCGGACAAGGCGGCGGTGTGATGCTGGATGACGAGGTGCTCGCCGGCCAGCTCGTGCTCCTCGTGGGCGCGACGGCCGAGTTCCACCGCTTCGGCCGTCCGACCGACTGCCGCTAGCCCCAGTACTTTCATGCCGAGGCCGTAGAGGCGCACCCGCTCATCCGCGGCGCTGCCGGGATCGTCCAGCTGGGCGAGCCCCTCCTCCGGTCTGCCCGCCAAAATGCGCATGGCGCCTTCGTTCACACCCAGAGCGTCCCGAAGGCCCGGATCGGTGATGCGCGACCTGGCCTTGACGTTGACAGCCAGGGCCCGCTCCAGCTCACTGGTGCCCCAGCACAGATTCTGAGTGCGCTCCATCGTGATGGCTGCGCGATCCTCGTCCGAGGTCGCCATCCGGTATGCCTCTGCCAGCCTCTTCTCCGCCTCGTCGAACCGTCCGAGCTCGTAGAGCGCCTCGCCCTCGAGGAGATAAGTGGCGACGGTGCGGCGGTCTTCTGGAACGGCCTCCAGAAGGCTCAGCACCTGCTCGTAGTCGTGCCCGTACCGGGCCAGTCCGGCGGCCTGGACGAGCAGGCCGGGATCAGCCGATATGCCGGCCGACAGCTGCCAGGTGGCGATACGCAGCGCGTCGTCGTGTCGGCGAGCACCGCGTCCGACGACCCGTTCGATGTGCGCTCCGAGTGTCTGCCGACGGCGGTACGGGGGGAGCCTGTCTCTGAGCACTTCGCTGTACAGCGGATGGGCGAGCGTGACAGTGATCCGCCGCCGTGCCCGCTGCACGCGGATGAGTCCGCCTCGCTCGAGCAATTCCAAAGTCCCTTCATCCGCCGGCGTTTCGAGTTCTCCAACGCCAGCGGGCTCGACAAGGGACAGAAGCTCCAGGACACCAAGACTGGCGGGTGGTAGGCCCGACAATCGCGTTTCGATGCCCTGCACCAGGCGGGAGGTCGCTGTTGCCCGGCCGGTCAGCCGCCACACACGGTCCGTGCTGACCAGTTCGCCTCGCTCGACCGCACCCAGAACCAGTTCCCGGAGGAACAACGGATTCCCGCCACTGGCATCATGCAGGGCGAGAACGGTGCGCTTTTCGACCACGCTGCCCAAGGCCGCGGTCAACAAGTCCTCCGTGGAAATACAGTCCAGCGGTGTGACGTCAATGCGGGGCAGGCCGTCCGCACGATCGATCGCGCCGACCGCCTCGGACATCGGTACCTGATCGCGGGCCGTCGCCACAAGGAAGAGCGCCTCCGCGTCCATCAGTTGGGACAACAGCATGGCGGATGTGGCATCGAGCAAATGGACATCGTCCACCAGGAGGAGGAACGGCCGGTCGCGGTCGTCCGACGCCAACGATGCGGCCGCGGCGCGGAAGACGGCCGGCGGATCCGACAGGTCCACCCCAGGAGGCAACAAGTGCGCCAAAGCCCCCAACGGCACCGAGGCCGCTGCGGCGCTAGCGGTGATCCGCAGGCCCGGCGATCCCCCGCCGACACCACGGTCCCAGCACTCGCGGCCCAGCCTGGACTTTCCGGCTCCAGCCGGACCCTGAATCAGTACGCCGCGCATACCGCGAGTGCCCAGCGCGGCTGAGAAGACGCCCAGCTCCTTGTCCCGCCCGACAAAAGGCCAGGGCAGCCCCAGTGACGTACTGAGAGCAGACCGGTCCATCGCATTCCCTTAGGTTCTGAGCACGTTCATGGTCTGGGGCGGAGAATGCGCTTACCGTCTCTGCAATTCGCCCAGGCGCGGAGCTCCGATCGCTCCGGCCGTGACATCTCACCAAACTCCGAGCACAGGGTCGACCAGGAGGCGTAGTGGGCTGGCCCCGCAGACTCGGCGACTCTGTCGAGGCTGGCGGCGAGAGGTGTGACATCACTGTAGAACCCTCGCCGCTCAGCAACCACCACTTTGTGGCCGACCCCACGGAGCACTTGAGAGCAGCCGGGTCGGGACCGGCGGCATCAGAGGGAAGCTGCACAATGCCGCCCGGCAAGGGGGGGAGGAGGAGGTCGGCAGCGGAACCGCTCCGCCGTCGCAGCACGCCGTATGGTTGCGCAACATATGCAGGAACTAGTCAACCATCCTCGCCACGGCGTGCCTAGATTGTGTCAGCACAATCGCCAGGGGCCGACGAGTTGCAGCGGGCGCACGGCGGCGGCCCAGCCCGCGGCGAGCAGCCGCATCTGAAGACTCATGGCCGCCTTCTCCTTTGAAACCGCGAATGGTGACGTACGTCGGTGGGGTCCGCCCGCACCGGACGGGCCCCTGCCATACAGCTTGACCGGCGTTCGCGGCGATCAGTGGTGGCCCGGGCCTCCTGTGATCTCCCGGTACTCCTCAGCGGTCGGCTTGGCAATCTGCCCGTCCTCGCCGAAGTACGCCTTGCTGAGCCTGGCCCGCAGCTTCTCGGAGCCTTTGTACTCTCGCGGGATGCCGTTCTCGTCGACCGCCGGGCCGATCTCGGCTGGCTGGTGCTGCTCGTGCGCGGTGAGAGTGTGCGACTCCCCCTGACTGAGCGGGGTATGGACCTCGATGAACTCACCGTGCGGGAGGCGTTTGATGATGCCGGTCTCCCGGCCGTGTAGCACCTTGTCCTTGTCCCGGCGCTGCAGGCCCAGGCAGACCCGCTTGCTGACGACGAACGCGATAACCGGACCGGCGAAGAAGAAGATCCGGGAGAACCAGGTGATCGCGTTCAGCGACAGGTGGAAGTGGGTGGTGAGGATGTCGTTGCCGCCCGCGATCATGGCCACGAAGTACGCCGTCAGCCAGGCGACACCGAAGGCTGTACGGGTGGGGGCGTTGCGCGGGCGGTCCAGGATGTGGTGCTCGCGCTTGTCGCCGGTGATCCAGGACTCGAGGAACGGATAGGCCCCGATCACCGCCAGTACGACCGCGAAGCCCGCGAGCGGGAGAAACACGCCCAGGGCCAGCGTGTGACCCCAGAGGTTGATCTCCCAGCCCGGCATAATCCGCAGCAGGCCCTCGGCGAAGCCCATGTACCAGTCGGGCTGGGAACCCGCTGACACCTGGTCGGCCCGGTAGGGACCGAAGGCCCAGATCGGGTTGATCTGCGCGACGCCCGCCACGAGCGCGAGGATACCGAAGACCAGGAAGAAGTAGCCGCCTGCCTTGGCCATATACACCGGCATCAGCGGCATACCCACCACGTTCTTGTTCGACCGTCCGGGCCCGGCGAACTGGGTGTGCTTGTGGAAGAAGACCAGGATCATGTGTGCCACCACCAAGCCCACCATGATCCCCGGGAGCAACAGGACGTGGATCGAGTAAAAGCGCGGGATCAGGTCAGTCCCGGGGAACTCGCCACCGAAAAGGAAGAACGTGAGGTACGTCCCGAGGATCGGCACCGACAGGATTGCACCTTCCATGAAGTGCGCGCCGGTGCCGGAGAGCAGGTCGTCGGGAAGCGAGTAGCCGGTGAAACCGGTCATCATGCCCAGAAACAGCAGCAGGACACCGAAGACCCAGTTGACCTCGCGGGGCTTGCGGAATGCGCCGGTAAAGAATACGCGCATCATGTGCACGAGCATGCCCGCGATGAAGACCAGCGCCGACCAGTGGTGGAGTTGCCGAATGAACAGCCCGCCCCGTACGTCGAAGCTGATGTCCAAAGTGGACTTGTACGCCTCGCTCATCATCTGCCCCTTAAGGGGCACGTAACTGCCGTGGTACTCCACCTCGGTCATCGACGGGTGGAAGAACAACGTCAGATAGATGCCCGTAAGTATGAGGATGAGGAAGCTGTAGAGGCAGACCTCGCCCAGCATGAACGACCAGTGGTCGGGGAAGATCTTGCGCATGTTGGCCTTGGCCAGGGTGTAGATCCCGAGTCGGCTGTCAGCCCAGTCGGCGACCCGCTCGCCGGCCGGCACCTTACCGCGCGCACTCATTTCAGTGGTGGACTCGGTACTCATGCGCGCTCCCAGGGTGGTGCGATTGTTGCCTTTTGTGGGTGGTCGGCCGCCCGGAGTGGGTATGGGCGGTGGTCAGGACCGAAATGTCGATTCCGGTCCGGACAGTTCTCTCCGGTGTCTTTCACAGCCTCATGTCGCTTGCACTGGGCCCCCGCCCCGTGACGGGCCTTGCGCCCCGCCCGGCGTCGGCAGGCCGACTCTGATAAGTGGTCTCCACCCGGGACAGCTGCATGCGGGCCCAGCTGCGGGCGGCCCCGCCGAGACAGCTCAGCGCCAAGCCCAGGGTCATGCCCAGCGCGAACCTCAGCGCCTCGATGTGCCCGAGGGGAAAGACGAGGATCGACGCGTCGGCGGGGATCGCCACATACGAGACGACGAAGCCGACGGTGGCCAGCGTCGACATGGTGAACAGCAGCGCGACCATGCGCCCGGAGCGTTCAACAGTCCGCGTCTCCACGGGCGGGATGCGATGATCTCGGGACGAACGCCCAACACTGGCATGCGGGTGGTGCCACACCGGCACGGTCACGAAGGCATGGACATACGACTCCTCCCTTCTCACCCGCACGATCTCTCTTGGAATGTCTTGCCTGTGCATAACTTGTCCGCCTTTGCGGCCCCCGCGGCAACCGGAAGGCCCAGTAGTCTGACTCCCGCTCCGACTCTAGATGGTCTAGGTTACTCTAGACACTCTAGAGGTTCTGTGATGAAGGTAGGCGCTCGATGAGCAAGCAGGCGACGAGTCGCCGCGATCGCATGCGCGAGGCGACCCTGCGGGAGATCCACCAGACCGCTCGGAAGCTGCTGCTCACCAAGGGATCGACCTCGGTCACCATTAACGCGGTCGCCCGGGAGATGGGCATGAGCGGCCCCTCGCTCTACCACTACTACGCGAGCCGGGACGCGCTCGTGGAGGCCGTGACTGCGGACTTCTTCCAGGAGTTGGCCGAGGCGATGGAACGCGTCCGGGACGAGCATGCCGATGCCCCTGTTGTTGAGCGGTTCCTGGCCGCGTGCCGCGCGATGCGCTCTTGGTGCGTGGCCCATCCCGCCGAGTTCCAATGGATTTTTGCCAGCCCCGTCAGCGCTGGGCAGCACGCCCCTGACTCAGCCCGCTTCCAGGCCGGCCTGCGCTATGAGTACGTCTTCCTCGAAATGATCATCGAGCGGTGGAACACCCGGCCGTTTCCGGTACCAAACCCGGACGAGCTGCCCGAGGGCTTGCGCGAGCAGCTGCGTACGTACTCCCGCCTGATCGACGAGCGCCTGCCAGCCGAGGCGGTATACGTGTACGTGATCTGCTGGAGCAGGCTCTACGGGCTGCTGTGCTTGGAGGTCCTCCACCAGATGGACTTCGTCCTGACCGACATGGAACCGCTTTTCGAGCGGTGCCTCGATGAGCTGGGCGACATGCTCGGCATGTCACGGGAGTCCTGACCACTTCCCTCTCCGGGGTCGGCCGACGGTACGCACATGCCGATTAGCGTGCGCGGAATCCTCGGAATGACCGGCCTCCCCCGGAGGGGCCGACCTCAAGGACCGCAACCCCAGGATTCGCCAGCGTCAAAACGAGGAGGCGGGGTTCCGCCTCCTCGGAGGGACTTCTCCATGCACTCTGGGAGCGAGCTTCGATCTCGAACAACTCCAGCATCAGGCAGAAGCCGAGCCTCGTCTTCGCTTTCTTGTTGCCACCAATATCCAGTCCCCGGTCCACCAGTGTCCAGCTCGCCATCAGCTCTTACGGTGACCACTCCGGTGGCACACGCGCCCCCGCGCGCAACGTAGGTTCTGTAGCGGCCCGCCGGAGAGACATCTACCACCACCGCGGGGTTGCCCAGCTCCAGCCGAGAGGATCCTGCCAGTGTTTTTGATCTACGGCCGTGAGCTGACCAACGCCTGAGCACGCCGTGGATGTAATGGTTGAATGTTTCTGACCTATGGCCGCACGGTGGCGGACATGGCACGAATTTGAGATGTGTGGCCTGGATCGTGGTGGTACCGCTTTTGTGGCCTGGGCTCGAATCCTGCCGACCGATATCAGAACACTTCATATCCGAAGGGATGGTGCGGTACTTATGATGCACTACCAATGGATGGATCATCAGTCGCTCCGACTTTCAGCTGATCCAGGTGAGCGAGCTGAGGGGCGAACGCCAGACTGCGGCGTGTGGGGTTTCGGGACACTCGAGAAGGTCACGTGAAGCAAAATTCCTACGGCCGCCTTGGAGCGGTACTGTCCGCCGAGTTGATCAATCTGTCCGAGATGAGCGCTACGAGCATCCAAAGGCTGCTCGAGGCGCACGAGATCCGGCGCGCGGAAATTACTGATGCCGATGTGGAATGCTTTGGTCGCTGGCGGGATCAACTGGCAAGGGCGTTTGGTTCCAGGGATGTGGCTGAGCAGTGCTCAGCCGTGAACGACCTGTTGGTCGGGGCAACCATCCGTCCCTGGGTGACCACCCACGACGGCCTCCAGCCCCATCTTCACTTCGTGCCCGACTCGGCTGACGTACTTTCCCGGGTCAAGGCAGTCACCGCTGGCGGCCTCGCCTTCGTCCTGTGTTGGGAAGGAGGGGCACGACTGGGTCGGTGCATGCGCTCTGAGTGTTCCCGAGCCTATGTGGACGTGTCCCGGAACGGGCGACGGCGCTTCTGCACAGCACGCTGCGGAAACACCGAAGCAGTGATGCGACACCGTTCCAGCCGCGCACGATGCAAGTCCTAATCGAGCCCCCGACTGTTTGGCCTTCAGGCGGCGCTTGCCACCCACCGCCGACCGAACGGTCCCGCCATGGGATGCCGGTGCGGACCCGGAACCGCATGCCGTCTACAGTTGCCGCCTGGCCCACGTCGGCGGCCGTCCGGGCTAGTGGTTCCAGGCGCGGCCAATCCTCCTTTGCGACGGGAACGAACCGGGTCCTGCCCGGCCTCCCGTCAGGCCTGATGCCACCGCTGAACCGACCGGACGCTGACCAGTAACTCCTTCGCGATCTCCGTACTGCCCCGCCCATCGGCGAACATGCCGACCGCTTCCATCCGGACCCGCTCACGGAACACCTGCCTCTCCGCGGTCGGACCCCCACCCCGGTCGCGTCGGCCGGAACGCTCGGGCCGCAGCTCAGGGTGTTGCGTGCGGCGGGGCGGCGCCCAGGTAGTCATGGAGCCATGCGGTGACCGCGCGGGCGCACAGGGCCGCGTCGGCGGTGGCGTCCAGCGGTGTCGGCGATCCGTCGAGGGTGGTGGCGACGTACTCGCCGTCGGCGCCGTGCAGGTGCGCGGACCAGCGCTCGTCGTGCTTGGTGGCGGGCCGGTCGGCCCGCTCGCCGGCGTAAATCAGGAGGTACGGGACACGGCAACCGGAGCGGACGACAATCGAGGACGCTTCATCGCCTTCGCCTGCTCCGGGTGCGGACAGCTCCGCGCCTACGCCTACCGGGCGGACGGGACGCTGATGTTGATCATGCTGGTTCAAGGCCGACACCTTCCGGCTGGTCCGCGGTGATTCTCGGCAACCGAGGCTGTCCGCTTCCGGTCCTACGTTCTTTGGCGTGACAGATGCTGAGGCACTCAACGATCTTTGCGACCACGCGGCCCTCCTCGCGACAAAAGGAAACCGCCCGTCCCTGGTGTCCCTGAGACCCCAAGTTGATCTGCAGCCGAAGTCTGGGGGTGGGTGTTGGGGGCGTCCCTAATGCGCGGAAAGCGAGGAAAGCGTGTGCTCGAAGGGCGGACAAAACGAACAGCTAGGAGCGATGACGATGTCCGAGCAGACCACTTACACCGCACAGCGTCGCGTAGACGTCTATATCGCCCTCGTGTCCCAGCCCGATGACGGATACACGGCTTCCAGGACCTGGGGGCCCGAGCTACAGGCACCGTCCGCCGCATACCAGCGCCAGCAAGCAAACGGCCACTATCAGGCACGTCGATCGCCGGAGGCGGTGGCGTCATGACGATCAGCACCAGCTCTCAACTCTCCGCGCCGTCCCCCGATGGCCGCGCTGCTCGCTGGGCACTGCCCCACGTTGCCAAGTCTGTAGGGATCGCCCGCCACCTCTCGCGCAGCCTCCTCGAGACTTGGGGAGTCGAGCAGGACGCTGTCGACACAGCGCTGCTGGTCGTCTCTGAACTGGTGACCAACGCTGTCGAACACGGCCGCGCTCCCATGGCCCTTCACCTGAAAATGGATCAGGCCGCCCCCTCAGTCGAGGTGGCGGTCAGCGATGGGGGCCCGGCCAGCAACGACGGCCCGTGGACAACAAGCTGCGAACCCGAAGAACACGGCCGAGGGAACAGTATTGTGACCTGCCTCGCAGACCGGCAAGGCATCCGCCAGCACGCCCACGGCATGACCCGATGGGCTGAACTCCCCACCACCGGATGATCGGGACATCGGAGTGTTCATCGCCGATGACCGCGGTCTGCACCAGACTCGTGTCCCGAACCACGTCGCCCCCACTCGCTCTCTGCGACAAACGATAGATCGCTGGATTCGTAGGCGCGGCCGTTCCGCTGGCAGCGGATCCGTCAGCGTGCCGGGACGCCTATGCGGGGCCGGTCGGCGTGTCGGAAGGTATCGAGCGGACGTCGCTGATCTGGGCAAGGACGTCCTGAAGTCGACGGACGGCACCCTCCGCCTGCGTGTACTCCTCAGCGCTCGGCAGGACGGTGCCGAAGGTGCCTCCACCGTCGGCGGGCATGGCGCGCCAGCGCAGGACCGACTCGAGCGCGTTGAGAGCCCCGGAGAGAAACCAGGCCATACGGCCATGAGTACGCGCCAGGGAGATCGCCAGAACGGCGAGCGATTCCCGCAGGTGTTCCAGCCGCTCGATCTGCGGCATAGCCTCCTGGATGTCCGGCGGGCCGACAGCCTCACGCAGGCCGGTTTCGGTATCAGACGCGAGTGCGCGGTCGTCCGGTGCCACTTTCCATACGTGGTCTTCGATCTGCTGTTCAGCTTCTTCGGCAAGCACTGCGACGATCCTTCGCATGTCCATGCGAATCACTCTAAGGGCCGGACCGGGTCCCTCCCGACGCATCCCATTCCTGACCTGGTCCAACGATGATCCAAGGACCCGAAACAGGTGCTGAACTCAGGGCGGGTTCAGCGCCTGCTGCGGTACGGGACACTTGGGTGGTGATCGAACGCCGCGCCTTGGGCACCGGCCCGCGCCCTGCAACTCCCGAACGTGTGGTTCACCCAGCCCGACGACGGCCAGATCGGGAGGATCACCCCGGCCGGGGTGGTCACGGAGTACAACGTCCCGGCCGGGAACTCCACCCCGACGGGGATCGCCGCCGGCGCCGACGGCAACCTGTGGTTCACCGAGCTCAACGGCCACAACATCGGGAAGATCACCCCGGCCGGGGAGATCACCGAGTACGACATCGGCACCTACCCGGGAAAGGTGACCACCGGCCCGGACGGCAACCTGTGGTGGACCGCCCCCAACGCCAACTCCATCGCCAAGACGACCCCGTCCGGGGTCACCACCAAGTACCCCACGTACACCACCTACAAGGACTACATCAACACCATCGCCGCCGGCCCGGACGGCAAGCTGTGGTTCACCACCAAGGACCAGAACTCGATCGGGAACATGAGCACCACGGGCGCCTTGAAGTACTTCACGCTGCCGACCGGCGCGGCCAATCCCGTCGACATCACCAGCGGCCCGGACGGCAACATGTGGTTCACCGAATACGACAGCCACAAGATCGGCAAGATCACCCCGGCGGGAGCGATCACCGAGTACCGGTGCCCACCGCTGGCTCCCGCCCGACGCAGATCACCACCGGCCCTGACAGCAAGATGTGGTTCACCCACTTCAGCACCAACAAGATCGGCAAGGTCACCACCAACTGAGCACCTGCCGACAGCACACCCCGCCCCCGGCACCGGTCTCCGGGACCTGGGCGGGTTCTGACCCTGGGGCCTGCGGGCCGGCCTCACCCGCTCACGACGCAACCCCAGGAAACCCCATCAGGCGCAGTCAGCAGCACGCCCGACGGGCAAGGACATCCATCAGTGACGACATGAGGCACCGCTGTGCACTGCCTGCTACGCGCGCTTGACGAGCGACGGGCTGTAAAGGCCCGTCGGCGGGAAGGCCGGCGGCTGCGCGGCGGACGTCTTCCGCCACGGACCGGGCCGCGCCGGTGAGCAGCAGTGCGATCTGTCCGTAGTCCGCGGGGGGCCAGGCCGGGGCCGCCCTTCCACACCCTCACGGCTTTGGCCAGGCACGCGGATGAGCTGAGCGCCGTGGTGAATGGCGGGGCGGTGGTGTCGGCCGCCCTGGCGGCCGCGGCCGGCTTCAGCCGCTGGCTCGGGTATGCGGCGCGGCTGAGTTCAGGAGGTCGCGGGGATGCCTGTGCGGGGGCCGTGCCAGTCGAGGCACAGCACGGTCGCGTCGTCTCGCGGTGGCCGGCCGCCGTAGACATCCGTGACCGCGCCGACCAGGGCGCGCACGACCTCGCGAGGGTGCTCGGCATTGGTCTTGCGCAGGAGGCCGGGCAGGTCGACAGATTCGGCTTCGCGTTCCTGCATGCCGTCGGTGTGGAGCAGGAGGCGGTCACCAGGTTGCAGGTCGAGGTTTTGGACCTGGTAGATGCCCCGGTGGTGGCCGAAGCCGAAGGGCATGTTCACGGTCAGGGAGAGTTCGGTGACCGTGCCGTCGCGCAGCCGCAGCGGCCTGGGGTGGCCCGCGTTGATGAGCTGGGCGGAGCTTCCGTCCAGGGCGATGCGCAGGAGCTGGCCGGTGACGAAGGTGCGGTGGCCGTGGTCGAGGAGGGCCTGGTGGCTCTGGCGGGCCTGTTCGGCGAGGTCTTCTCCGGCTCGGCGGGCGCCGCGGGAGGCGTTGACCAGGAGGGTGGCCATCAAGGCGGCGTGGACGTCGTGGCCCATGGCGTCGGTGATCGACAGGTGCAGGGTGTCGCTGTCGAGGCTGTAGTCGTAGGTGTCGCCGGCGATGGTGGCGGCCGGGACCAGGGCGCCGGCCAGCGTGAACTGGGGGGCCTCGCAGGCGGCGGCGGACGGCAGGAGCTGGCGCTGGATCTCGGCGGCGACGCTGACCGTGGTGGTGCGGTTGCCCCAGTGGTAGAGGTCGGTGAACCGGCGATCGGTGACGATGATGTACGCCAGCGCGTGCGCGGCCTCCTCCACCTGCGCCAGAACGTCCGGGGTGGCCTCGGTGAGGAACAGCTCCAGGACGCCGATGGTGTCGCCGCGGTTCGTCACCGGGGCCAGGACCCGCTGCCCGTCATCACCTGCTCGCGCACGCACGAGCTGCTGCGTGCGCAGGACCTCGTCGTAGATGCTGCTGTCGACCAGGGGGATCCGCTCGGCGCGATCGTCCAGATGGGTGCCCTCCGTGTCGTGGACGCGCAGCATGCGCCGGCCCACGATGTCGACGAACAGGAACGACACGTACCGCGCCCCGAACCGGTCCCGCAGGTTCCGTGCGACGACCTCGAGGGAATCCACCGGCGCGGCAGTCTCCGCCGCGGCCAGTACCTCGGCCAGCCCGATCCGGTCATGCGCCACGCCAGCCTCCACAAGTCTTGGACCACAAGACAATACGTGGCCCGGCGAGGCACCGATCGCGATCCCGCGGTCCACCACATCACCCGCATCGCGGCAGTCTGGAACCGCGGAGCCGGCGTGTCCGGCGTCAACTGATCTTCCATACGCTTAAGCGCAGGTCCGCTACGACGGAGTCGCGCGCCGACCGGATTCCTGTCCGCGTCCAGTCTCAGGGACGCCGTGGACCACCCCGGTCCCGACTGCGTGGAACGGCGAGGAGCCGCCCCAAGCGTCGACCCGCTCTGACGTGGCGGTTGCTACCAGGGGAGTTCCGCGCAGATGGTCTTGCCGCCTTCTGGGACCGGCTTGATGTGGATTCGGGTAGCGAGTCTTTTGATCATGAACCATCCCCACCCGCCGGCTCCGTCCGTGCTGGGGGTCCGCGGCTGAGGAAGCGGAGGGCTGTGGTCGGTGACGCAGACATCGATGGAGCCGTCGAGGAGTTCCAGGTGCAGGGCGCAGGGGCCGATGGTGTGCCGGACCGCGTTGGCGACGAGCTCGGCCACCACCAGGAGCACGTTGTCCGTGCTCTCGTCATCGGCGGGGGCCCGCTGGCGGGTGGCCCGGGACAGGAAGGCGCGGGTGGCGTCACGTGCTGCCGCGGCTGGTCGGTTCATGCGGGACAGGGGCTGGTCCAGGACGGCGGCACTCATCTGTTCCTCCTTCCGCCCGCGGGGCTTGCATGTCGCGCATGCCCCAATACGCACGCCGAAACCGGGACAGGTCCCTACTGCGTGGGGACCGGGAAGAGACGTGGGATCTGACCGTGGGACGACCTGAGTGACGGGGCCAGGCGGATTCGGCTGGCCCTGGTCAACGACCTCGTCCTTGCCTCCATCGAACGACCGGGCACGAAGGCGGCAAGACTGTACGCGCCCGGGGAGCGGCCCACGGCGGCTCCGGAAAGAGGATGAGAGCAGGTGAAGGCGGGTCCGGCACACCCGGGAAGGGCTTACGGTCAGCGGGGAACAGCTACCACGGGGGGGGAACAATGACTGATCACGACCAGCCCGCACAGCCCCCCGCACCCCGCACCCCGCACCCCGCACCGATGGTGGTGCGCGTTGCCAGGGAACTGTGCTCGCAGCCGAGGCAGCGAAACCGCAGCGGGCAGGCGTGGCCGCCCGCGGCGACGTGTGCTGAAGGCGTCGTCCGGCAAGGGGGCGGTGTCGTTGTCGGCGATGATGAGCTGGAGGCGCGAGCCGTAGGCGTCGGTCAGGGCTTTGAAGCGGCTGTAGATCCGTCGCCCTCGTTCCTGGTCGTCGGGGTTGCTGCCGAGCGCGTCCTCGCCGATCACCTTGGTCCCGAGGTGATTCCGGCCCTCGTGGCCGAACTCGCTGACCAGTGGCGCACCCGCACGTGGTGCGGCCCCGACGTCACGGCAAAGCGGCTGGCCCGCTTCGGGCCTGCGGCCTCCGAGGCGGTGGCGGACCTGCGCCGGTTCTGGCTGCACACGCCGCACTCCTACGAGCGGGCCGCCTACCTGGAGGCACTGGCCGCCATCGACCCGGGCGGACTGGACTACACCCACACCGAGTCCCTCTGGGACTGCGAGGAGCGGGCCCGCCTGCTGGGCGTCGCCCACGCCCCGGACCGCCCCGAAACCCTGGAGCGGATCGCGGCGCTGCGCGACGACCCGATGGAGACCCCTGACGTACGGGCAGGCGCCGAAGCACGGCTGGCCGCCACGACCACCCTGTACTCGCCCTGACCCGATCTGGACAGTCAATGGCCGCGGTGCCTCCCCATTCTCGGGCTCTGGCGCAGGTTCTGTGGTGGAACCCTAAAGTTTCAGCATGTACGACTCCCCCTGGTTCGAGACCGAGGACGAGGAGGACGAACCCTGGGATTTCTCGCAGGACGAGTCCGTCTTCGTCACAGCCCTCCTGGGTGGCACAGGGGCCCGGGCCCGGCGTTGAGGCCGGGCCCGGGCCCCTGTCACGGGGGACACGCGGGTGATCAGTGGTCGTAGGACATGGCGGGGGCACCCCCCTTCGTCCTGGGGATTCGCTGCCCGGTCGGGCTCGCCTCACCAGATTCCGCCCGCACCTGACCCGCCGTCATTGCCACCGGTGCGAAGGGACATTGCGGGGCTCCCGCAATACGCCGGACGGGCAGTGACGGAGTGGTGTCCCCCTGTCACAGGGGTGGGCTACGGTTGCTGTCCCGATATACCGCTCCCTGCGCCAGCGTGTAGGTGAGCGGCCCACAGGGACGGAGTAAGGGGCAGCTGGTCGCGCAGGCTACGGATGGTCTCGTGCAGGGCGTGCGCGGCCCAGCCTGTGTCCACGTTCTTTGAACGCGCTGGGAGCCCAGTTCGAACGGTACGGTGCCGTGGCTGATCTGGACGCGGCCATCGACACCATCCGGGAGGCGGTGGAGGTCGCCCCCACCGACCACCCGGACCGTCCCACTTTCTTCAACGACCTGGGGAACACGCTGGGTCACGTTGCGGTCCCGGTTCGAACGGTTGGGTGCCGTGACCGACCTCGACGCGGCCATTACGCGGGATTGCGCAGTCATTGCGCATGATCCATCGACATGCGCATCAAGACGCGGACCCTACAGTCAGCGCAGGATGACCGCCTTCGGTAGCAGTGTGATCAGCAGTTGCGCTGTCTCCGCTTCCATGTCCACTCCCCCACCGAGGCCTTCGTTGAGCCGCGCCGCGGCTTCACGGAGAGCGTCCATGTCACACAGTGAACGATCAAAGTTCTCCGGCTCGGTACCCGCTTCGTGGCCCCGCAGGCAAGGCCACGCGGGTGCCCTGCCCCGAGTCCTCATCCGTCACAGGCACCAGAGGTACCGTTCGCTGGCAGGCCACTAGCGCCGCTGCTGTTCTTGCTGCAAGGGGTGAATGGTCACCACGCTGTCTTGCTCGACAGTAGAGAAGATCCGCGCCCTGCCAGAACCCATCGGACCTGGTCTGCGCTCTGCCGCCCTGGTCGAAGCGTCGCAGCACGTGGTGCTGTTGATCTAGGGCTTTCGAGAGAACGGCCGGTACGACAGGGGGACGCAAAGCCTTCGCGGCGGGCGTGGCCGGTGATCTGGTGGCGCAGGGCGTCGGTGGAGAGGCCGTCGGTGGTGCCGCCGGGGGTGTCGACGAGTTCGTCCGGCGCCCACCCCGGGACCGTTCTTGCCCCAGAATGATCATCGGGTCCCTGGTCGCGGGTCCGAGGCAGCAGGCGTGAGGAGATTCGTGAAAGACGTCATCCAGTACATCCGGGAGACCCACGGGCCGGACGAGGCCCCGCCGGAGCTCCCCGACGAGCAGCTCCTCGCGCGGATCGAGGAGGAGCAGGGCGTCCAACTGCCGGCCGGGCTCCGGGAATTCCTGCTCCATGTCGGTGATGTTGAGCGCGCCCGCCTGGAGCCCGTCACTGTCACGGACGAGGGCGCGCACACGTACCTGCCGGAGCTCATGGCCATCGCCTGGGACCAGGGCGTCCCGCGCGATTTGATCGTCCTGTGCGAGGACGAAGGCGACTTCTACCTCGTCGGCCCCGACAACGTGGTCGTCTTCTGGTCGTGCATCGGGACGGGCGGTCTCACGGAAGACCGCTGGGAGTCGGTGTGGCACTGGGCCCGTGACGAGTGGCTCCGCCTGCCCACGCCGGAGACGACCTGACCGGCGACGGCGTCAAGAACCGTGCCGGAGGAGACGTTGACGATCGCGCCGCCGCCGACTTGGCGGAGCATCTGCCGGATCTGGGTGCGGGTGCACAGGAACGCTGCGGTGAGGCTGACCCCGAGGATGCGGTCCCAGTCCTCCTGGCGGTGTCGGCGGCACCTGGTCCTCGACGCCGACCAGGTGGCCGGACAGAGGAAGGCGGTGATGCCGGCCAAGGCAGCGGAGTCGAACGGGTCGAGATCGACCATGTCGAACCGGCGGCCCGTCTGTTTGGCGGTCCTGATCCCGGCCGCGTCGGACCTGCTGCTCCCACTGTGGGAGGACATCAAGACCGCGACGGCCGACGAGGAACTCCAGCTGTTCTAGGACCGCAGTCCCTGCGCCCGCATCAGTCCCCCACCCGGTCCGCGGCCTCGGGGGACGTGGCGATGTGAACCAGGGTGGCGGGATCGCCGCGGCGGCGCGGCTGAGTTCGATCCGGTAGCCCGAGCCTTCGGTGTAGGGACGTGCTCCTTGTATGTAGGCGTCCCGCTCGTTGGCCGGGTGTACGAGGAGGACGTCCGGCACGGAGTCGAGCAGCGTCTCGGCGTCGTCCCAGTACTTGAGGCTGACGGCGACGGCGCCGTGCTGACCACCCACGCCGTAAGCACCGTCGGCGAGGACACCTTCCTGACCCACGATCTCACCCCCATCCCCCTGCCCGCGTCCTTGGCCAGCCTGTTGGCCGACCAACTGGGCGGCGAACTCCTCCCAGGACTGGCTGTCCCGGGAGAACGTCCCGGGCAGCACCTCTCCGCCACCGTCATCGGCCGCCGTCTGCCGCCCACCACCTCCCCAATCGGCCCGCCCGCGCCACCGCCCTCGTCGCCTTCGCCCAGGACCTGCCTCCAGCGGTCCGCGGGCCGATGCTGGGCCTCCACCCCGTCACCGCCGCCCACTGGCGACGACGCGCCTCCACCGACTGGACCGCCTACCTCGAAGCCCCTCTGACCGCCCCGCCGCGCTGACCACCGGTCGAAGCCGCGCCATACGGCCAGTTTGGGAGGTGTCGCTTGCGGCGACCCCGGAGGAAGCCGCATCTTTTGAGCATGTTCAAATATACTGAGGTGCGGCCACAGGCCGGACATCCAATCTCTGGGAAGAGGTCTGCTGACATGCGTGGATGGCGGGCGATGGTTCTCGCGCTAACTGGGGTAGTTCTTACAGCGTCTTGCGGGTACGGCGCTGCCATCCACGCGGCGGACATTCCGCAGGAGCAGCTGGTAGGGACGTGGACCAGCCCAGCAGGGACGTCCCTGACCTTCTCGAAGGAACACACCTTCACTGGAACGGGATTCGACAAGGTCAAAGCGATGGCTGACTGCGCCCACCCCGAGAAGCTGTCCAACGGCCGATGGGCCTTCTACGCCAGCCCCAAAGGCGACGGCCTCAACATCCCCGACGAGACCGCCACACACGGCAATGATCTTCGGCTGTCCTTCACCGAGGATCCGACGTGCACGGTTTGGGTCTACCTCTACGGGGACTTCGGAGATACAGAGGATCCCAGCATGTGCCCTACAGAGGACCCGGACGCGGGGTGTCCTCCTGACGGCTACATGAAGCGGAGCGAGGCCGGCACTCGCTCCTGACACCCATCGAAACCGGGGCACTCGCGCTCCTGCAGGGCCACAACCGCACCAACAGGCAGGCCGGCCCGAACGCCTCAACCACCGGGACCAGACGGGGATACCGCGCGATTCGAATGACGGTCCCCGCCAGCTGAGCAGGCGCCCTGGTCGGCGGCACGGCGGGAGGCGTACGCGAACGACCAGAACAGCCCGGACACGCTGATCGCAGTGTCCGCAGCCTCCAACCGGTCCAAGGCCGATAAGGACCCGGCGGAGTGGCTGCCCTCGGACGGCTCCTACCACTGCACGTATGCCGCGACCTGGGTCGGGACGAAGCTGCGCTGGGATCTGGCCGTCGATGAGAACGAGCGTCAGGCCCTCCTCGGGCTCGCCGAGGACTGCCCCACTACCACTGTCGTGTACGAACCTGCGGCGTGACGTCTGTCGAACTCCGCCTGACCGTTCACCATCAGGTCGCAGGCGGCGCCGGGGGACTCCGTACGCGGCCGGTCGGGTGACTTGACCTGCGGGCTCCATTGCCTCCGGGCCTGGTCTGCGGAATCAACGCCAGCGGGCCAACCGCCAGCGCCGCGGCAGCAGGGGCGGCCGGCCCACCGGCTTCGACACGACGATCTACAAGCGCAGGAACGAAGTGGAACGCACCATACAACGCGCTCAAGAACTCCCGGGCGGTTCGCGACGAGATACGACAAGAGGGCCTACATCTTTCACGGCACCGTCACCGTCGCAGCCATTCGGCTCTGGCTCCGGTCCCTATCGGAGTGAAGGAGCTGGCACCCGTCACGAGAAAATGGCGTGCACCTGATCGACCGCCTCGGGTCCGTAGCCAACCGTGCCCACGGGGACTGCGCCGTTGATCGCCTCGATCACACGCCCAGCCCATACCGGCCCGAACCCCCCGCACAGTTCAATCAGCTGCACGCCCTCGCCCACCAGGCGGCGCGCGGCCTCGATGCCCTCCTCGGGCTTCTCCACCCCGACGAACACACTGCGGCACGTACCCGTGTCCACGACGCTGAGATCGCCACCTGCCGCGCTGCCGTCCGCCGTGTAGATGAACCCCCAGTGTGTGAGCGCCATACGTATCGACCTCCTGTGATCGTCAGAGCCACCAGCCAAGCAGAGCCAGGGCGGGAATGGCCTGGAACGGAGACAAGCCGTGAGTGATCTACGCCGCACTCCGGATGCCCGCACCGTCCGAGTACAGCAACACGGGCTAGGCAGTGTCTGACAAATGATCACGGGCTGGTTCGCGGAGCCAGAGGATCAGCGAGGCCGGACGACGCCGGCACGGTAGCGGTCGGCAAGCTTGTCGAATCTCGTCGCGATCGCGCGGAACTGCTTGAGGCGTGCGAAGCATCGTTCGACCACGTTGCGGTCGCGGTAGAGCTCCTTGTCGAAGGCGGGCGGCCGGCCGCCGAGGCGCCCTCGGCGTCGGCGGTTGGCCGCTTGGTCGCGGCGCTCGGGGATCGTGACGGCGATGCCCCGACGCCGCAGCAGATGCCGGATCGCTCGGCTGGAGTAGGCCTTGTCGCCCGGGACTCGGATCGGTTTCGTGCGTGGGCGGCCGGTGTCGGCTCGCGGAACGCGGATCCCGTCGAGGACCTGACCGAATGCGGTGGCGTCGTTGACGTTGCCGGGCGTGAGCACGATGGACAGCGGCAGTCCCCGGCCGTCGACGGCGAGGTGGACCTTGGTGGTCAGCCCGCCTCGGGACCGGCCGAGGGCCTGGCGCGTCTGCGAGCCGACCGGATCTTCCAGTTCGTCCCCGTCCGCAGCCCCCTTTTACGTGCGCCGGCGGCGTGCTGGTGAGCACGGTTGATCGTGGAGTCGACGGCGACGGTCCACTCCACCCGGCCCTCCGTGTCGTCGCGGACCTGCACATGCTCCAACAGCCTTGCCCACGTGCCGTCCGCCTCCCAGCGGGCAAACCGCTCATAGACGGTCTGCCACGGCCCATACCGCTCGGGCAGGTCACGCCACGGAGCCCCGGTCCGCAACCGCCACAGCACACCATTGACCACCTGCCGGTGATCACGCCAGGGCCGACCACGCCCATCCACCTGCGGCAACAAGGGCTCTATCCACTCCCACGCCGCCTCCGTCAACTCACCTCATCGTGCCACAAGATCAATTATCAGACAGGCCTTAGGCTCGAGCAGGCCGCCGTCGACTACATCAACCTCCGGCACCAGCGCTGGCCCCATACCCGCAACCCTCACGTGTTCATCAGCTCGCAGACCGCGCACACCCGGGCCCCGGTCACAACCGGCTGGATGCAGCCTCTGTTGCGCGGTCTCCCGGTCACCGCCCAGCAACTTCGCGAGGACCGAATCCTCGAAGAGGCCGCCGTCACCGGCGCTGACCTGCAGCACCTATGCGTGGTGTTCAACATCACTCCGGAGACCGGACTCCGCTACACCCGCTTCTTCCGGCGGACAGCGACGACGTATCCGGCTGCAACATGGAGACATCGTGACCGACCACTACGCTCACCTGCTCGCCGCCATCGTCGAGCTCGGCGGTGAGCTGGAGCTCCCAGCTACCCGTAACGGGCGCTTCGGGGCGCGGTCATCCCAGAAGGCTGCGCGGTCAGCGACGCCGGCCGCCGCCGATGCGGCGGTCGTCGGCCAGTGCGGTAAGCGGGCCGAACTCGCGGGCAAGCTGGTTCCACGTCAGAACCTCGCCACAGCGGGCCGGGAACTCCTTCGGGTTGAACTCGGGCATGGTCCAGGTACCAGTGCCCCGGTCCCGCAGCCACAGGTCCCCGTCACCGTCGACCACAGTCGGCGGGACCGGTACGGGCTCGGCCTGATCGGTGGGCTCCCAGGTGACCCGGCCCGGGTGGGAAACGCGGCGCAGCTCGGTGGTGGCCAGCCGCGCGGCCAAGTCACGGGTGGACTCTTCGGCGTCCTTGACCGACGCGAGTCGGAATGCGTCGTCAAGTACGGGCAGGGCTGGATTCTTGCTGCGCTTTGAACTCATACGCTGACTACCTCCGGTGGGGGCGGCACATCCGTTATGGCACCCCGTAGAGGAACACGGTATCCGAGGCGGGAGCCGGGCCGGCTACGACCACTGTCCAGGTGCAGGCGTGGTACACCAGGCGGTGGGGCTAGGTGGTGAGCTGGTCCTGGACGTGGCGCAACCCGTGGTGGTAGCGCTCAGATATGGCGGTCCGGGTCTGAGAAGGTGAGGCCGCCGGGGGCGAGCGGACGTCGGGCCGGGGCGGGTGCCGGCTCGGGCTCGGTCTCGCCGGGCGGCTGGCGGAAGTCGGCGCCCTGCTCGACCGGCATCAGCCGGCGCCTACCCGCCTGGCGGGTACGGGCGCGTCGAAGCGGGCTCGGAGAAGGCGGGCAGCGAGAGCGGTCGACGGTCGGTCATGATCCCTAGTCTCCCAGGTCCGGCCCTGCGGGTGGGGCCAGGCCGCTATCAGCGGTGCTAGGGCCTGTGTGATGTCGTGATCAGCAGCTGGGTTCTGCCCTCTTCGCGGGGTGGAATCCGGTAGGACTGGGATTGTGACACGCAGGCAACTCA
>NZ_JBEZYV010000060.1:0-23907 GCF_040638905.1 Streptomyces virginiae
CGCATAGACGTCCTCTTCGCCATGCTCCGCGACGGCACCTTCTACCAGCCACCCACCACGGTCACGGCTTGACGAAAACCATAGGGGCACTTTTTTAGCCCTCACGTGTGCGGAGTCGAGGACCGCTCGGGACAGGTCGAGGAGGCCGGCGTCGTCGAGCCGGTGCAGGATTTCCTCGTGCAGGCGGCCCCACACGCCGGCTCTCGACCAGATCAGGAACCGGCGGTGGGCCGTCGACTTCGATATCCCGAAGCAGGGCGGCAGAGCCCGCCAGGCACAGCCGCTGACCAGGACGTAGATGATCGCGGCGAACAGCGTCTCATCAGGCGTGTCCTGCGTCCCACCGCCCTGAGGCCGCACCCTCGACGGCGGGTTGGTTCGGTTGCGTCGTCGGACACCTTTCACTGCTCGTCACCGATCGCCGACGCCTGGCGGGCAGCAGCTCCCTCACCCTTCGGGAGCGCGACAGGATCCGCCCTGGCCGGGTGACTCGACGGTCTGCTCGGTCCGACGAAGGGACGGGACGACGTACCCACGGCCCCCTCGCGAGTCCGCGTAAGGCGTGCGCAGCTTGGGCAGCCGACGTCGCCGAGACCTCCGCATGAAGAGGCGTTACCAGCCGTCTTGCCGAAGACGACGGCCCGCGACGGAGCCGGGCCGGGCACTGAGCCGGCCGGGGTTCACGGCGGAGCGTGGCGAAGATCTTGCGGTCCTCCGGGCAGGCGGCAGCGCATTGGGTCGGAACTACGCACGCGTCGGCCGGAGCTCCAGCACCCGTATCGACGCCGCCAGATGACACCCCTCGGGCCGGCACCACCGCCACAGACCACTCCACGGGAGTTTCGAAGCATCCGGCACTGGCCGGGCCGTGGACCGTGCTGCAGGAGGCAGGTGAATGCTGCCGCTGCAAATGCCGCTCAGGGCAGGCTCGCTCCGCATGACCGAATACAGCCCTGTTGGACAGCTGGCCGATTCTGGAGCCGCAGTGTTGTCGGGGACTCGACAGCAAGACATGATCACTTCTCGCGCCGACCCGACTGTCCATCCGGGAGCGAGATAGGAGCAGTAGACCCCCAGCCGAGAGATGGAAATCGGAGCTCAAAACACCGGGGCGGCACAAGGCGCCGACACCGTGGCCTGATACGGCCGAGCCGTCCCGAGCGGGCCGGGAATGCCGGGCTCTGGTCCCCACGGCATCGGGGGTCCGAGGCGGCCTCCGCGGGCACCGGCACCGGCCGTACCCCGGTTTCTTGCCGCTTCCGGGCGCAACCAGACAAAAACAGGGGCCGAAAGCCTGTTGGCTTCGGCGCCCCGTTTCTGCCGACGCGGAAACGCTTCGATTTTCCTTCATGTCAAATGGCACCACTGTAAAGGGAGTTCAGACTTTCATGTACAAACGATCGGGATTTCTTGCCCTCGCCACAGCAAGCATCGTGTTGTGCACTGCGGGGCTCACGCCGTCCGTCAGCCAGGCAGCCGGCACCACTGGCGACGGGAAGGGTTCCTATGCCGAAAAGAACGGCCTGACAACGGATGACATCGGGCTCATCAACGCACTGAACGAGAAGGCTCTGAATCTGGGCCGGCCGGACAAGACCCCGGGTGAAGCCCTGCCGAGCGCCACGGAGTCCCTCGGGGCCTCCGCCGCGGCCAGCGACAGGGTGACTCCGCCGGCCGAGCCACTGGATCGCATGCCCGACGCGTACCGGGCCGATGGAGGCAGGGCCACCACCGGCATCAGCAACTACATACGCAAGTGGCAGCAGGCCTACAGCCACCGCGACGGACAAGCGCAGCAGATGACCGAACGACAGCGAGAGCAGCTGTCCTACGGGTGTGTCGGCGTCACCTGGGTCAACTCAGGCCCCTACCCGACGAACAAACTCGCCTTCGCGTCCTTCGACGAAGCCAAGCACAAGGACGCTCTTGAGCACACCAGTCCCCGGCCGGGGGAGACGCGGGCCGAGTTCGAGGGACGTATCGCCAAGCAGAGCTTTGACGAGACCAAGGGGTTCAACCGGGCTCGTGATGTGGCATCCGTCATGAACAAGGCTCTGGAAAACGCCCACGACGAGGGCGCCTATCTGAGCAACCTCAAGGCAGAGCTCACGAAGAACAACGATGCTCTCGCCCGAGAAGGCAGCCGTTCGAACTTCTACTCCGCTCTGAGGAACACGCCGTCCTTCAAGGACAGGAACGGCGGCAACTCCGACCCGTCCAAGATGAAGGCGGTCATCTACTCGAAGCACTTCTGGAGCGGGCAGGACCCCTGGAGCCCCTCCGACAAGAGGAAGTACGGCGACCCCGACGCCTTCCGCCCCGATCGGCAAACAGGGCTTGTCGACATGTCGAACGACAGGAACACCTCACGCAGCCCCGCCAACCCCGGCGAAAGCTATGTCAACTTCGACTACGGCTGGTTCGGGGACCAAAAGAAAGTAAATGTCGAGAACACCATATGGACCCACGCCAACCACTACCACTCCCCGGAAGGCGGTATGGGCCCCATGCAGGTGTACGAGAGCAAGTTCCGCAACTGGTCCTCCGGATACACGGACTTCGACCGCGGAACATACATCATCACCTTCATACCCAAGAACTGGAACACCGCGCCCGCCAAAGTGACGCAAGGCTGGCCGTAACCACGTGCCCCTTCGTGAGCGCGACTCCGCCCAACTGCGCCTGGGCGATGCCGAACCCCCTCGGGCATAGCCCGGGCGAAGTCTCGGGGTGCCCAGGTGCACTCGGCCAACGGAGCCGGCTCGGCGCGTGACCTCCAGCCTGGCCCCCTGCCGGGCACTCGACCACCACCGAGGACGACCGGACGCAGCTCAGGGAGAGTCTCGCCATCGTGACATCCCGCCCACCGGCACAGCGCCGGTACAGATAGCTCTCACGCGATCGCAGTGGCCGAGCGCGAAGCGAAGGCGCATCGATGGCAGTGATGTCGTGCGAATCGTGAGCGAGGCCCCCGACGCGGGGCCGCCGCCGCCCGAGCATCGATGCGCTTCGTCTTCCTCGGTGAGGTTGCGGCGGCCTCCCGGCTGCCGCAACCGGGGGGCCGTTGCCGGGCACTCAGGACAGGGGGTGGTTCACGGGGTGGGGGAGGCGCGTAGGAGTTTTCGCGAGGGGCGGGATCGGGCGGCCGACTGGGCGGGTAGGTGGCGGCCGACCGGGTGCTGGCGCAAGGAATTGGCGCAGGTGACGGCGTTGTTCGTCAGAACGGATGGGCGGGATCCCGCGCACGGGCGGCTCAAGCCCGAGGCTGTCGTGCATGTTGGCGCCGGATGTACCCAGAGACAAAGGCAGTCCGTTCCGGTCGGTGAGCAGGTGGATTTTCGGTCCCAGCCTGCCGCGCGGTCGGTCGGATTCGGTCCCGTCAGCGACCCCCTTTTGCGGCCCTCATGCTGACGGAGTCGATCGCGCACCGCGACCGGTTGAGCGCGCCGCGGGCGTCGAATTCGTCGAGGATGACGCGGTGGAGCCTTGCCAGACACGGGCCCGGCTCCACTGGGCGAAGCGCCGGTAGGCCGTCTGCCAGCTCGGGCCGAACACCGGCGGCAGCTGTCGCCATGTGCAGCCCGAGGTCGCCAGGAAGACGATGGCGGCCAGGGCTTCCCGGTCACCGGCACGCCGTCGGCCCCCACCCTGCGCACGTATCACCGCCGTCGGCGGCACCACTCGCCGGAACAACACCCACAGCTCATCCGGGACCAGGCGCTGAACCGAATCCGTCATGCATGGTTCAACGAACGATCACACCATGAGAAACGATGTCTACTGATCTTTTTGTAAGTTCGGTGGGTGTGGTGGGCGGATGGTCAGGCCGGTATGGGCGAGGAATGACCGTGGCAGTCGGGGGTTGGCGTTGATGCGGTGGATGCCTTGCTCGGTGGCGTCGGCGACATCGGCGAGGTGGTCGCCGGCGAGGTTGGCGAGTTCACGCTTCTTGAGCGAGGACGACAGCAGTTCCACCGGGTTGAGCTCGGGAGCGTAGGCGGGTAATCGTTCCAGGGTGAGCCAGTCCTGTTCGGCGACCCAGGCCCGCATGGCTCGGCTCCAGGGGGCGGACAGTCCGTCCCAGACCAGCACCACCCGCTCGCCGCGCGTGATCAAGAAGGGATACGCCTCCCGGTGGTTGGACTGCGGAGCGAGCCCGTAGGCCGGTACCTCCACCCGCACGCCCGCGTCGGTGAGCCTTGAGATCAACTGCCAGTGCTGGGGGGCGATGCCGCTGATGTAAGCACCGCCGTGCACGTAAAGCGCGGTGCGCTCGGCGCGGCGGCTCCTGGGTGCCACGGTGTGGCATACGAAACCCTCCACCGTGCAGCGGAGCGCCGATCAGCAAGCGCACTGGGTGATGGCCTTCACCTCGCGACGTCCTTGGAGCCGCCGCCGGCGGCGTGTGTGTGGGCGAGGCCTGTCTGCGGGCCTCGGTGGAGCACCGAGGCCCGCAGAGATCATGCCGGGGGATCACCACCAAGTTCCCAGCACGGCGAGCGCGCCGACGACCAGAGCGACGAGCAGGAGCAGGGACACGAGGACGGCTCGCGGGTGCACGGTGAGATCTGAGAAGACGCCGAGACCGGCCCCGTTCTGCCGCTCGGAGACGACGCGGCGTCCGCGGAACACGTGCACCCGTGCGGTGCCTCTGGCGGAGTGGCGGTATTCCGGACCTGCGCTATTCCCGTGACGGGCTCCAGGGCGACTCAGGCGTGTGCTTAGGCCGCCGGTCCCCGGCCCGGGAGGGGACGGTAGGTCGTTCCGGTGGGGGAGGAATTTGCCAGGGCGGCTGGTACGGCTTCGAGGCGGGCGACCGACGGACGCGGTAGGTCGCGGCGTACCGCGCGGGCCGCGAAGTGCTTGCACAGCCTCGGGTGCAGACCTGCCGATGGCGGTGCCCGGCGGCGGTTGCATCACCCCTGCGCGGCACCCTCGTGACGGAACTACTCCTCCCTGCCCGGTCGCCCATGCCCCTCCAGTAAGGACAGCCCACCCCGACACCGGGCACGTGGCCGCCTACCTCGCCGACTGCGAGAAGCGCAACGTCCTCCCCGTCCAGTACAGCGTGCAGGTCCAGGCGGTGCGCGACGAGGGCCGGCTGCGCCCCTGCTTCCGCAAGCGCCGACCGGAGACGACGGCACCCGCGCCCACCAAATGGTCCGCCTGGTGCTGGAGGGCGTGGCATTCAGCCCCCTGGACGGCCTGCTGACGGAGGCCAACCGCTTCACGGTCCTGCCCGACCTCGACCGTCTGCCGGTCTCCACCCGCACCGAGTGGGGCCAGTTGCTTCTGGACATGCTCCGAGCACGTCAAGTGGCGGTTCCGCCGCACGCTGGACCAACCCTCGCCCAGCAGCTCGTCGTCGGCGCCGCCACCCGCTTCGGACGTGACATCCAGGTCGCCGACACCGCCTTCGTGCAGCTCAGGCACCATGAAGTCTCCACCAGAACGGGCCGCCGCCTGGAGTCCTCGGCGATCGGTTCCTGCTCACCCCGCGATACGACGGCCCCCGGCCGTGGGACACCAGCGTGGTCCGCGTCCAGGGCGATATGGAGCTCAACCGAGGACGACCTGCGCGTGTATGCGAGACGTGGGACCGCACGACGGCGGACGGGGCCGTTGTCGAGGACGCGCAGCCGTCCGTGTCGGCGTGCCGAGAAAAGTGCGTGCTCAGTCGTGGGACCGGGAGGACAACCCTGCGGCCGTGGCGTGTCCGCGAGCGTCCATGACCCGACGGCGGCCTGCACTTGGAGCACGCGGGCGTAGGCTCTCGGGGATGCGGATAGGCGAGTTGTCGAAGCGCACGGGCGTGAGTCCGCGCTCACTGCGGTACTACGAAGAGCAGGGCCTGCTGACCAGCTCACGCTCCAACGCGGGGCAGCGTCACTATTCCGATGTTGCGGTCCAGCGCGTGTCCCTCATCCGACAGCTGTTCGACGCGGGTATGTCCAGCAGGGTGATCGCGACTGTGCTGCCGTGTGTGGACGTCCCGGGTGACCTGGGCGTCGCCGAGGAGACGTTCACGGCGATGATGCGCGAGCGCGACCGGATCGACGCCGACATCGCGCACCTGATGGAAACCCGAGATGCACTCGACGTGCTGATCACGGCCAACAGCCGACACCGGGCGGAGCTGCCCACGGCCCCGGAACCGGTGGCGCAGTCGGCCTGATGCTGTGATCTGCATCTCAGCCTGTTGCCCCTCACACCGATGTCAGAGGTGAGGATGGCGACAGCGCCCGGAATCACCGGGCCGGTCGTACGAGAGGCGGGAGAAGATGGGGCAGGCATGGGGTTTCCTCGGCCGCCGACTAGCCGGGCGACGGCGAGGCCGACGCCGCCCCGAACCCGAGAACGGGAGGCACCTCCTGGACCCTTCCGTAGGCCGGGTAGAGGTAGGCCTCGACTGGGCTGCGCGCCGGCGTCAGCGCGCCCCGTAGGGTGGTCTGATGTTCGATCGCTTGGAGATCAGGGTGTTGCCGCCGGGACCCCGGTTGGCGGCTCAGGTGCGGTTGTGGGTCAACGGCGAGGACATCGTCGAAGAGGCAGTCGACGAGGGCGGCCGCGGCCCGTACGCCGCCGATGTGCTGCCGGCGGGGCGGCCCAGCCCTCTCCGGGCCACCGGAGAGGCCCGACGCCTGGAGCTGGGGGAACCCGAGTGCACCGGCGGGTGCTGCGGCTTCCTGACCGTGGTCGTGCAGCGGTTTGGGGAGATCGTGCAGTGGTCGGACTGGGAGGTCCCATGGGCGCCGCACACCCCCGCGCCGTACCCCCCGCCGGAGCTCCACTTCGACGCGGGACCGCTGGTGGCAGGTGTACTCGTAGGCCCAGTTCTGCGCGGCCCTGCTCGGCTGCGGGCTCTTACCGGCCCCGAGTCCTCGTCAACGGGAATGCCTCAAGCAGACTCAGGTGCTGTCGGCGACCGCCGGGTCGACTTCGACGCCGCGGTGCGGCTCGGGTTCCTCTCCCCGATCGGCACGGTGGAGATCGACTACGAGTCCCAGCGGAAGCGGCCCGCCCGGCGCGACGTGCGAAGGGTTCGGTTAGATTCACCCGTATGAACGTCACCCCTATGAACTCATCGGCCCAGGTGTACGACACGGAGTTCCGGGTGCGGGGGCTGCGCGAACAGGGCTGGGGCCGTGGTCTGATGGCCGTGGCCGTACTCATCTGGCTGTGGCTGGGGTACTTGCTCGTGTTCCCCTTCAGCGTCGACGGCCACCGCGGTGCTGTCGAGTGCAAGTCCCGCGCCTTCCACGAGACCGGATACCTCCGCGAGTCATACCTCGTGGACGAGGGCGACACCTGCGACGGCGCGCGCGACTGGGGCCCGATCACCGCCGGCCTGCTGCTCTCTCTCCCCTTCGCCATCGGAGGTGCCGGCCTGTTCGTGTCGGGTACCGCGGCGGTCCGCACCGCCGCGTACGCCGCAGACATTGCCCGCCTGAACATCGACGAGTAGTCCTGGGCCCCGTCCGGCTAGGCCGGGGTATCTGCCGAGGAGTTCAGAGTCCGGTCGCCGTTGTCTACTGAGCCTCACCGACCCGGTAGAGGCGGTCGCCCGTGCCGTCCGGGTGCGCGGCTGTTGCCCCTCCACTACGCCTCGATCTCAGTGTCGAGCTACGCACCGGCGATCGCCGGTGCGTCAGCGGGCAGCAGGTGCCGGTCCATCAGATCGTCCAGGGCGTGCCGGACCGCGGTCCGCTCCGGCCCCTCCGGCAGGGCGTGGCGCGCTGTGTCCAACGCGCGGGCGATCGTGGCCTGGCCGACGTCGACGAGCTGCCGGTACGCCGACCCGCCCCGCTCCAGCCTCGCGGACGACTCCCAGCCGCTCGACGGCAGGCAGGGCGTCCCCGCTCTTCCGGCCCAGCGCAAGGCCCGCCGCGAGTACGAGAATCGGGTCAGGGCACTCACACCCTGACCATGATCAATCTCAGCGCCAACCGAAACACACCGGCCGCGCCCGGGCCGCCGACAGCAGACCGGTAGGTGCGTTCCGCTGGTGTGCGGCCTCTGCCCTGGGTCCGGCGGTCAGCGGTAGTAGGGCTCGACCGCGGCCCGTACCTCGTCGAGCAGCGCGGGGCCGTCCTGTGGCACGGGCGGTCGGCTGCTGCCAGGCCTGATGTCCAGGAGCTGTTCGTTGGACAGGGCGAACACCACTCGCCGCAGTCCTGCCCAGTGGATGACGGCCTCGCACATCCCGCAAGGCTGGCAGCTGGTGTACATGGTGGTGCCTGCCGCCGCCTGAGCGTCGAGTTCTCTTGCGGCCCACCTCGCCAATTTGAGTTCCGGGTGTGCAGTGACGTCGTTGTCGGTGAGGGTGGTGTTGTGCTCCTCGGCCAGGATCGTCCCGTCCGGTGCTGCCAGCAGAGAACCAAAAGGCGGGTTGCCGCTCGCGCGTGCCTTGGCCGCGAGAGAGATGGCCTGGCGGAGGAGGGTGTGGTCGTCGGGTGTGGTCATGACTGCTCCCTCATGGTGCGGGGTGGGGTGTTGGGCGGGAGAAGGTGCGCGGCCACGGTGGCGAGGGCATGCCAGGCCGCCTGCGGGTGACATGTCGCGTGGGGGTCGCCCTGGTAGGTGTCGAGGACGACGGACTTGGCACCCAGCAGTCGCAGTTGGTCGAGGTCGTCCATGATCTGGTCGATGGTGCCCTCACCGGCGAGCCGTCCCGCTCCGTCGACCGGTTCCTTGGTGAGTTGCAGGGCGATGCGGGGAGCCAGGGCGGGCAAAGGCAGGTGTTGCTCGTCCGCGTACGTCTGCAGCCTGCCTGCGGCTTCGCGCAGCCACGGCAGGGTGGGGCGCAGCGGATGCCATGCGTCTGCGAGTCGTACGGCCCGGCGCAGCCCCGCGTCGCTGTTGCCGCCGACCCACACCGGGATCCGGCGGTGTCCTTCCAGGCGGCCCGGATGTCCCGCAGGTGGCTGTCGGTCAGCTGTCCGCGCTGTGAGAACGGGATGCCGAGGGCGCTGAACTCCTGCCGCGCCCAGCCCACTCCCATGCCGAGGACCAGCCGGCCGCCGCTCAGCTCATTCAGATTGGCCGCCATTCGAGCGGTGAGAAGCGGGTGCCGGTAGGGAGCGATGAGGACTGTCGTGCCGAGCCGGATACGGGTGGTGAGGCCGGCCAGCCAGGACAAGGTGGTGAAGGGCTCGTAGAAGGGTGCCGGGTAGCGCTCAGCGACATCCGGCGTAATGGCTATGTGATCCGAGATCATCAGCAGGTCGAAGCCCAGGTCCTCCACGGTCTGGGCCCAGCTTCGCAACACTCCGGGGTCAGTGCCCGGACCGAAATTGGGGACGTTCACTCCGATCTTCATAGGCCAAACCCTAGGCAGGGTGTACGGGTCGAATGAAGGGATTCCCGCCTGTTCAGAGGCGGTTCAGCCGTGGATCCGCCGGTAGAATCGTGCCGCCCCGCGCAGACCGCGTGGTACGCCAGACGTCTCAGCAGGCCGCCTACTGGCACAGCTACGCGCGCGAACTTCCGCCACCGCCCACACCGGAGGAGCGCGCCGAGACCGAACGCGTGGCCCGCCAGGCGGAGGAGCAGGCCGCCCAGGATCGGCGACTGCACCACGAGCGGTGGGAGTGGGGCGGCCGGCTGCCGAGCGAGGCGCTGCGCGCCGTAAGCGTCAGCGCCCACGGTCTGCTCGGTTTCGACAGCGATCTGGCGCACACGCTTGATGCCGCGGGTTCAGAGGTGCAGCGCGCGGTGGCATCGTTGACCGCGGGGCGGGCCTGTGAGGCGGCAGGCCTCATCGCCGTTGCGTGGGTCAGCCATGCGGTCACCGCGCTGGTGGAAAGGCGTCCGCTGCCTCCGCCATTCGACGACACGGACCGGATGTGGGAGACCCTGCGCTCCGATCCACAGGTCCCGAGTCGGTCGGTGCTCGCGGCGGTACATCCCGAGCGGCCCCCATACAGTCCGCTGACACCCCAAGAGGCTTGGGGAACACGAATCCCGGCCCCGAAACCGAGGGAGGGGCGGGAACGGCGGAGCCTCGGCCGCGGACTGGAGGCGCTCCTTCAGACGGCGCCTGCCGACGACGACAGGGTGATACCGGCCGAGAACGTGTGGCATGCCACGGTGACGGTGCACGCGCCAGGAACCTCACGCGGTCCCCGCCTGATCTCACAGCCGCACTTCGCCCTGCCCGCCGTGCTCGCGGCAGCCGAGTCCGACCCGCTGAAGGCAGCCCTGGACGCGGTGTGGCATGCCCTGAATACGTACGGCGAGCACTACCCCCGGCTGCTGACGGAGATCCGTGCCGTGTGCGTCAACCAGGTGGAGGAGCAGGCAGACCTGGCGGACCCTGGCCGGGGTCAGTCTGTTCGGTTCCACCGGTCGCTCCCAGGGGCGGCGGATGTCCTCGGCGAATGGCCTGGCGAGCCGTAGCTCAGTGGTGGTGGGCAGCCGGTACGGATCATCGCGTGGTGCGTGGTCTCCAAACAAAGCCACGCTTCTCCGCACCGGCCGCGAAGGTCCTCGACGCTCTGCCCGAGCACACCGAGGACACCGTGTGGGACGTTCTGGACGCCGCTGTCGGCGCCCCGTGGGGCGGCGCCTCGCGATCGTTGCCAAAAGCCCACAGACATGTCTTAACCTGCCCCCCATGCCCACCCCTGTGCATGCACTGGCCCACTGCCCCGTGATCCCGTCCGCCGTGGCAGAGTTCCTCACCCTGCCGCAGCAACCGGCGGCTGCGGATGACTTCGACGCGCTCGATGCTGTTCTGCGCGCTCGGGGTTGGAGCTGGGAACACGAATGCCTGACGGACTCCTACCGCACGGGCTATGGGCATCTGTTGTGCACCGAGGGCGACACCCCTTTCGGGGACCCGACAGCGCGGCGATTCCTGGTGTTCGGACAGCTGTATCCCGTCGACCCGCACGACGACGACCTCGACAACATGCCCTGGCTGGGCGAACTAGTGGACGACTGGGGCAGGGCCCCGGGCTGGACGGTCCGCCGCCCGTCCACAGTGGAGGCGTGCATCGAGATACTCAACCAGACCGCGGACGCCGTCACCGCCCATCTCGGCGCCGCTCCGGAGCGGACGGTCACCAGCGACGCGGCCGTGGTGACGGGCCCGCCGATGCTTCACCGGATCTGGCGCACCGACACGCAGGCCGTGATCGTGGGGCCACACGCGGACAACGGTCCCTACGGCTACCTCACCCATCTGCAACTCGCTGCTTCTCCCCTCAGTCTGGCCCGCGAATTGCCGCCCGAGGGCGACACGGCGGGACTGGACCGCTGGATCGAGGCGCACGTCGACTGGTGATATGAAGGACGCCTGACGGTCTGGTGATCGACGGCTGCTGCCCAGGGGCGCTGTATCGGTTCTGTCGTACGGGGACGGGCTACCCGGCCTGTGCCGGTATGAGTGTGCGGGACAGGCCCGGGCCCCGGCGGCGGGAGGCAGTACGGCCGGGGCGGCCCGGCCGCCGCGCGCGCCCGGCTGATCGAGTGTCCGCCATGCCGAGATGCTGCCCGCTGCGTGGGCCCTTTACGTTGCCCAGTCCAGTCCCAGGTCCGCCAGCACTTTCAGCTGATCCGCACCGAGTTTGGCGCGCCTGCTCTTGGTGTTGGTCAGCCAGATCCCGAGCTTGACCTCGCTCCCGTCCTCCAGAACCTCGACGTGGCTCCTGGGGACGGTCACGGAGCCCGTACGGGTCGCGTACCGGGCCAGGGCCGCTGCGCCCCCTTCGAGGGCCCCTGAGCCGCCCTTGGAGGCCTTGGCGGTGGCCTTCTTCTGCTTCGGTACCCCCACTACGCGCGGGCCCTGGTCGCCGAAGCAGCCGGCGAGGTGAACCCCGGGCCCCTCACCGCGAAGGTGGTCACCGCGATCGAGACCCACCCCCACCACGAGGCCACCCACCAGTGACACCGGACAGCAGTGGTCGTTCACCATCCGGGGCAACGGCAGCTCCGGCACCGCCCTCCGCGCCGAAGTCACCTTCCTGCCCAGCGTCGTCCGTTGAACCGGCCACCGGAGGGACAGCCTGCCGGAACCCTCCGGCGGGCTGCGGGCGGGGCACAGCGCGGTCGAGAAGCGGACGCGGGGTGACACGCAACGCACCGCCAGCACCCGCCCCGCCGCCAGAAATGCACACGTGCGCGTACGCACGCCGGTCGGGTGCTGGGCTCACCGCGCTGACTATGAGGACTTCTCCGACCGCCGCAGCGCCGTGGCCGGTGTGTGGTCCCGCCGCCCCGGCCCGGCGGCCACCGACCTGATCGGCACCAGCCGTTGTGGCAGACGGGCGTGCCGTCGACGCGCTCGCCATCAGTGGTGCGGGCACCAGGGGTCGTCGCAATCCGCAGGGTCGGGCTGTTCGGGGCGGAGCATCTTTCGGACGCAGCGCCGCAGTCCCGTCTCGCGGGATCCGCCGGCGGCGGCCATCCAGGGCAGGGCTTCCATGGCGTGGGCGCGCTCTTCGGTGGCGAGGTCGTCGACGGTGGTACGCAGGCCTTCGGGGGCGGGTTCGTCGGTTAGGCAGAGCCAGCCGATCGCGGCGGCGAGGCGGACCTCGGGCGCCGGTGTCCGGTCCTCCCACCGCTCTCGTATCCATGCGGTGGTCGGCGGGTGGGGGTGGGTGCGGGTGGCTTCGGCGGTGGCGAGGACCAGGGCGGCTCGGACGATCGGGTCCGGCTCGGCGGCGAGCCGGGTACGGAAGGACGCGCGGACCGCGTGCTCGGAGTCGGTGGCGGTGGCGGTGGCGGTGGCCAGTGCGTAGGTGGCGTCGATACGGATTGCGGGGTCGGGATCGTGGAGGAGGGTTTGCAGGAAGGCGGTGTCGGCGGTGATCGCGGCCCGGGCGGCGGCGACCGACCAGCCCGCCGGGTAGCCGGTCACCTCGACGCCGTACTCGTCGTAGTCGTCGTGCCGGGTGCCAGCGCGGTGGAGCAGCAGTTCCTCGCGGGAGGCGATACCGAAGTGGCGGGCGCGGGCCGGTCCGGAGACCTCGGCGAGCGCGTGGGCACGGTACGGGTGGCGGGTGTCAGCGGCGATCCGGATCAGGAACGGCACGGCGAGTACGGCTGCGGCCCTCATGTCGTCGGCGCACATACCGCCCACCACGCCAGCTCCGGTGTGCACGGGCGAGTTGCCGGTGTGCAGCAGGTGAACGGCCTCCCTGACACGATCTCCCTGGGGGAAGTGCTCCCAGGGGACTTCGTCGAGCAGGAATCCGTCCTTGGCCCCGGGCCGGATGCCGGCCATCACCGCCCGCACATCGAACGGCCCGCCCGCGAACGAGGACAGGTCCGCCCCGTCCGTCAACGCCCGACACATCGCGAACATCGGATCGGTCCGCCAACCGCCCATGCCACATCACTCCCACCCGCCGGATCTGATCGGAGCCGATCATGCCCGAGCGGACCGACAACGGCGTGACGCATCGATGCACGGCCGGCGGCCCACGCCGACAACGGCACCTGCCGCGTCGCCTGGACCGAAGGGGGCACGGCCTCGCTGGTCATGCCCTGGGACGAACCTTCAGGTTCGCGATCCCGTTTGCCGGGCTGGCGCGCACGGTCGCGGCCGTGGACATTCCGGGTTCGGGGAGGGGCCTGCCACGGCGGCCCGCCGGCAGGCCGCTGGTGGGTCCTGCGGGTGCAGTGGCATTTCGGCGGTGCGGGTTGCCGACGCTGCCGAGGTCACCGTCCTCCCCGGCGTCAGCGCCACCGCGCGCGGAACTGTACTCCGCCGCACCGGGTGGCCCGCACCGCCCAGGCAGCGGCGAGGACGCACTCGCGCGCGTACGTGTACGCGCGCAGGTTCGGGTGGGGGAGGCCGTGCTGAAACGATCGTCCCCGTCGGGGGCTGTCCTACCGTTGATGGGATGCGCAACCTCTAGAAGCCATCTCATTTGGATGGTTGGGTAGGCTGTCGATCGTGGCGGGGATTGTTTGAGCGGCTGGTGCCGGATGAGTTGTGGGAGCTGTTCCAACGGGTGGTGCCGGAGGCGCCATCGCGGCCTCAAGGCGGTGGCCGACGCCGGCATGGTGACCGTGAAGTACTGGCCGCGATCGTCTTCGTTGCCACCTCGGGTTGTACCTGGCAGCAGCTGCCCGCGGCGTCGTTCGGGCCGTCGGTAGCGACAGCCCACCGACGCTTCTCCGAGTGGACGAAGGCCAGGGTGTGGGCCAAGCTCCACCGCCTGGCCCTGGACGAGCTCGGCGCCCGGGGCGAGCTGGACTGGTCACGCTGCGCGATCGACTCCGTGAACATGCGGGCCCTGAAAAGGGGGACCTGACAGGTCCGAATCCTGTCGACCGGGGCAAGTTCGGCTCGAAGATCCACTTGATCACCGAGCGGACGGGTCTGCCCCTGTCCGTCGGAATCTCCGGGGCGAACCTGCACGACAGCCAGGCACTCGAACCCCTCGTGCGTGGCATCCCGCCCATCCGCTCCCGCCGCGGCCGCCGACGGCGCAAGCCCGCCAAGCTCCACGCGGACAAGGGTTACGACTACGCCCACCTGCGGACATGGTTACGTCAGCGCGGCATCAAGCACCGCATCGCCCGCAGATGAATCGAGTCCTCGCAACGGCTGAGCCTCCACCGCTGGACCATAGAACGGACCATGGCCTGGCTCGCCGGCTGCCGCCGCCTCCACCGCCGCTACGAACGCAAAGCCGAACACTTCCTCGCCTTCACCAGCATCGCCTGCACCCTCATCTGCTACCGCAGAATCGCCAAATGAGATGACGTCTTAGCAGGCCCGGCGGCCTTCGCCGCCGTGCTGCTCTTCGCTCCGGTCCCGGCGCGCGCCGCTGTGCCGGCGCCGTGCATCGCGAAGTCGGGGAGCGACGCCACCGAGACGCGCGGTGACAGCTCGGTCGACGAGGGCGAGATCCGGTGGACCGCGAGCACCAAGTACAAGGCCGAGTACGCCCACGCGAACAGGGCCTGGTCGTACCGGGGGGCGAGGATGAGGATCGTGCCGGATGCGGCGACGACCGTCAACGACCTGAACTACGAGGACTTCTCCGACACACGGATCGCTGCGGCGGGGGTGTGGTCCCGCCGTGCCGGTCCTGCGGCGACGGACCTGATCCGGTTCAACAAGGCGCGCATGGACACCTACGATCCCGCCACCCGCCGGATGGTCGCGGCCCACGCGCTCGGGCTGTGCCACAAGTCGGGCCGCGGCAAGAACGCCGTGTCCTCGGTGATGTGGCCGGACGTCGCCCAGTACCCCGACGCCCCGACCGACGTTGACAAGGCCAATCTGAAGAAGCCGTGGGGCTGATCATGAGCGTGAAGATCTGGGTCGGCGGCTGCCTCGCCGCCGTTGCCGCAGTGGGCGCGGCCTGGTTCACCGCCGCCACTCAGGAGACCGGGACCACGCACGCGGTGTGCGGCCCCGACCTGCGCCGCGACGACGTCGTCGCGGCGCAGTCCAAGGCTGTGGCCGTCGTCGAGGCCGTCGAGAACACCCGCTACCGGGGAGACGGCGGCAGCGCCTACCTGACGACCCGCGTGAAGACCCTGGAACCCCTCAAGGCGAGTTCGGCGCCGTCCTGGACGTCACCCAGGGGGTGAAGAACGGCGGGACTCCGGGCCGGTACGCCACGGAGGACCCGGACCGCTACGCGGTGCTGGAGCCCGGCCGCCAGTACGTCATCGCGGTCCAGTCCGGATCGACGGCCGGAACTGCGGGCACCGAGGCCTGGGCCTGGTACGCCGAGCCGGCCCAGCGGGGTGTCGCGGGTGAACGGGAGCACTGGCAGGAGGCGATCGCCAGTCCGCCCGAGGACGCCGTGAACAGCAGTTGCGAGGACGTGGACGCGCCGACGGGCTGAACCGGCGCGGCCGGCACCGAAAACCTCGGCAGAGGAGGGCGCATGCTCGTCCATACCGCCGACTGCCGCCTCGCCTCAGGTCGGACGCGGCCCACCACCCGCGAGCAGGCACTCGACGCCCGCCAGCCCCAGGTCGAAACCTGCTCGATCTGCCCCGCTGCCCAAGAACTCGGCGTCACCGACCCCTGAGCCCACTGCGCGCGCCCGGCGCCGGAACGGCGATCAGCCGGCCAGAGATCGGGCCCGGTACCTGGGCAGCCGATCGGGCAGAGCCCCGCCATGCAGACCGCCCCGAGAATCACACCAAGCGGAATGCCCGGCGCACCGCGCGAACGCGTCGGGCGAGAAACCTGTGGTTGCATGGGAGCGGGTTGGGGCTGGGCTTCAGAGCCCGGATGTGCGTAGTGCTCCGACGAGGAAACCCGATCCGATCACGACGAAGAGGGCGCCGATCCCGACGAAGAGCCACCACAGGAGGCTGCTCTCGGCCGGGAGCGTCCAACGGGTGGGCTTCGCGGCGTCGTAGCGGACCTCGACCCGGGTACCGACGGCCAGGGTCCTGTCCCGGGAGCGGGCTATGTCCGTCCTGGTTTCCATCGCCCGGCCATCGGCGGTGGTCCAGGTGATGACCGGGTGGTACACGGTCGTGCCGGAGCTTCGGAAGGTGATGGTGCCGCCCTCACCCGGCCCCTCCAGCTTCGTCGCCGCGAGGCGGACCACCACGCCGTGGGCCCGAGCCCCCCGCCGGACCAGAGCGCGCACCTGCCAGACCTTGCGGTACGCCGCCGCGCCGATGACGGCTCCGGCCGGGATGAAGATCAGCGCAAAGAGCCAAAGAACCTGGGACGTGCTCATGTGGGCTTCTCGATTCGCGGCAGACGTCGACGGATGGGCGACGTGCACCCTCCGCCGCTGCTTCCCGGCGGCCGCAACGGCGGAAGCCGTACGCCTTGCAGCAGTTGATCACACATTCCGCCGCGGCCACGACCCCAGGCCCCCGCCCCCGGCGTGGGTCAGCTCTTGCGGGTCAACGACTGTCCGCGAAGCTCACCCCGGTCAGGCCGTGGGCCACCAGGTTGCGGTTGTGGCCGTGGCTTCTTCCGGCCTCGCTGCCGCCGTCGCCCTCCGCCTGGTCCACACCGACGGCACCCTCCAGCCGCTGTGGCAGCGGCGGTGAAGTGTTCAGATATTCAGCTCGTGGGGGACTGTCCGTCGGCCGGCGAGAGTGCCCGCCATTTGTCCTCGTGTCGGTCCGGCATCACGACAATCGCCAGGAACGGCGATCCAGGATGGAACGCGACCATGATCTCGCCAGGCGAGTCACCGTCTCGGACGGCAACAATCTGGGAAGCCTGGCACTTCCATGCCTCGGCACTGCTCAGGGCTCCCTGCGGCTTGAAGGACAAGACACCGTCGAAGTACTCGGCAAACCCCTGGATCTGGGCAGGGCTGGCGAACATCTGGTGGGCTGTAGCGGGCGCGATGAAGTGTCGGCCGGCTTCTGCATGCGCGATCATGGCGTCAAAGCGGGCACTCCATTCGGCATCTTGCGCTGCCTCTCGCTGACGTCTGCGTCTGTTGAAGATTCCCACCGCTGCGCCTCCCCACCTTCCGCCGCGTTGGGTATGTCCTGCTTGCTTTGGGGGTTCGCCCCGGCCTAATATCGTCATCGTGACGATAACCGCTCGCGGTCCCCGCTCCCTGCAGGTGTTGCCTCCAGAGGTCTCCAGCCCCGCCACGGGTTCAACGTGTGCAAGTGCGTGGCCGACAGTCCCGCCATTCACCTCAATGCGCTGCCCGCGGCTGTTCCGGCGGTCGGGCCACGGCCGCGGCGGTATCGACGATGCCCTCAAGACGGAGAAGTGAGCATGCTTGTACTTCCGGTAAACCCCTTTGAGCTCTCCGAAGGAGCGCTGAGCCGAATATCTGCCGATGCCTCATGGACCCCGATCGAGTCGGAGATCCCACACGTCGGTGCAAGGGTGATTCGGCATTTTCTCACTCCGGCTGAAGTGGAGGTATTCGCCACCGAACTGGCTGCCCAGCGCTTTGCGCCGGTGGGCCGAGACGGCGTTGCCGCCAACTATGCAGAGGGAGATCCGGTCGCCCATCTCCGTGCCACGACTGACTCCAAAGCCTTGGCAGCAGAGTTCTACCGCAGGCTGCGGACGTTTCTGCCGTTTGAAGTCGGATCGGGCGACCCAACGGATTCAGACGGAAGGCCCTGGAAGCCGTCGGCCGTCAATCCGCGTATGCGCTTCATCACGTACGAGCGCGGCGGACTTCTTGTCCCGCACTACGATTCGCCCTATTTTGCCCCCAACGGAAGGCGAACTCTCCTGACGGTCGTCGTCTACCTGTCGTATGACGCAGTGGGCGGAGAAACGCGGTTCATCGCCGACAAGCAGAACGATCTTCCCTTTGCGCAACGCGACTTCTCGGACTGGCCCCGGCTCGCAGAGCCTGAGGAAATATTGAGCACCCACCGCCCCGAACCGGGCGATGCGCTCCTCTTCTGGCATCGGACGCTTCACGACTCGGCCCCGATCGTTCAGGGTGCGAAAACAATTCTCAGAACCGATGTGCTCTACGAGCCCATAGATGTGCCGTGAGCAACAGCAAGCCCGTTGACCGAGGGTCTGACGGTTCCGCGTAACCGGTCCCGTGTCCTGAAGCAGTTGAGGTTGCAGCGGGCCGCGTACTCGTAGATGGTGGCGATGGTCGGGAAAGTTCTGCCGGAAACGGGAAGCGGGCCGGTTGATCGGCTCGCGTCAGCGGCCGCTGCTCGCCGCCCGCATACAGCAACCCGGCCAGACTACGGACCGCCTGAGCGCCGACACCTACTGGCAGGAAGCCACGGCTACCGCCCTGCCGCTTCGTACGTCACGGTCACGGCCCGTGTCCCGCGGGAGGCTTGTGCCGCGGGTGAATGGAAGCGTTCTTGGGTGGCGTCCGTGCCCCGGCTGCAATGGGCGAAGACCCAGCCCTCACCTGCCGCGCCGAACCGGACGACCGTCCGGGCCTCCCAGGGCTCTCCACCCGGTTGCGCCTGCCATGCCTCGCCCACCGTCAGGGCCGGCTGGACGGCCGTCGTGTCGTCGACACCCAGGAGCCGGGGGACCTCCGAAAGTTCCACATCGGCGATCAGCACGATTCTGAAACCGTGACGGGACTCGTCCGCGAGCCAGCCCAAACCGTCCGCGGGGGCGGCCCCGAGGGGTTGCGGGGCAGGCCCGGTGGCGCCCGGGCCGCGAGGGGTGGACAGCAGGAGACGGCCGCGCTCCGGGGTGAGGACCGGCCCCAGGTACGGGTCCGCGAGCAGGCCGACCGGGGCGATGTGGTCGGCGGAGCCAGGGGTCCAGGCGTGCACCGAAGCCGCCAATGCCCGCCAGGCCGCCTCCGGTTCCGCACGCCGGGCCAACGCGCGCGCCGTCTGCACGGCCGCCCCGAAAACACCTTCCGCCCGGTACCAGAACGTCCCCCCCTCGATGGCCCGCAGGGTCTCGGCCACCGCGGGCCGGTCCGCCTCGGCGTACTGCTGCGTCAGCGACTCCTCCCGGTGCATGCCGTACGGCGGCTGCGCCCGGCAGGACAGCGGCACCGCTTCGTGGGCGATG
Organism: Streptomyces virginiae; assembly: GCF_040638905.1. Lineage (GTDB taxonomy): Bacteria > Actinomycetota > Actinomycetes > Streptomycetales > Streptomycetaceae > Streptomyces > Streptomyces virginiae_B. The sequence continues at coordinate 19,433 of NZ_JBEZYV010000060.1, forward strand.
TACGGGTCGGCGAGCGAGCTCCCTGCCTCGGCTCCCGTGGCCGTGCCGCACAGAGCGTCGATTCGGTCCCGGAGCCGGGATGCCCTCGGCCGACCGAATGCGACGGCGTCGCAGAGGGCTTCCCGTGCCGCCTCGTACTCACCGCGCAGGGCAGCAAGCCGCGCCCCCTCGCCCGCTCGTCCAGGAGCCGGGTGGTGTCGTTCGAGAAGCCGGGCCGGTCCGAGGCCATGGCGTGGAACTGCCGGTACATGTCCTCCATGAAGTGACGGAAGGACGGGTGACGTTCCGGGGGGCTCGCCCGCCAGGGAGCCCAGGTGTATACGGCCCACTCTCCCCGTGCGTCCACGTCCCCGGGATCCAGGAGAACGTCCACCATGTCGGACTCGACGGCCAGTTGAGGGGAGCGCGACCATGTGCCTGCCATACGGACAAGGTCCTCGTCGGCGTCGTCTCCAGTACCGTCCAGCCAAATTTCCCGCATGCCGTGCGGATCGCCGCACCATTCGAGGTCTGCGCAGCCGGCGAGCCGCCAGACGAAGGTGCCCGCGTTGTGCCAGCCGTCGGTGACCGCGAGGAAGGAACGCAGGGACGGGGGAAGCGCGACGCCGAGGCGGGTCTCGGCTGCGGCGATCCCGGCTGTGTCCGCCGCCTGACGGCCCAGCCATCGGGCCGCAGCGCACTCCTCTCCGCCCCGATGTCCGTCCCGTTCCGGGTCGTAGGCGTCCGCCCACTCCACGCTCCACCGCTCGAGGAAAGGACGCCAATCGAATCGCATCATGGCCGCGATGCTGGCAGCCCCTACTGACAAAGCTCCAAGATCACTCCCGGGCGCTCCGCCCGCTGGGGCCGTCCTGTTCCGGGGCAGTACGCCACCGGCACGGTCCTGGTCGGCCGCCTCGTGGGCCGCGGCCCTCACCTCGCCGACCACCCCGCTTGGTGTGCTGGTCGCCTCCCGGCCCGGGGTCTTCCCGACGGCGGCCCGGACCCGCTCCGCTCCCGCCCTCGCGGCCGCTGGCTCGGGACACGGGGGAGAGGCCCGTCCGAGGGCCTGGGGGTGCGGCCGCGTTTAGCGGATCGTCCTCGACGGCGACGGCGACGGCGGCGCCGACCTCCCTGGCCGGGAGTGCCGGACGCGGCCCGGCTCTGGGTCTTCCCGACAGCGGCCCGCTCCCGCTCCGGGAGCGATCCCGCCGCGACCCCGCTCAACAGGTTGGAGATCAAGCTAGGGGCGGGCGTCCATGCGGTGGATGAGCCGGCCGTCGGGGCCGAAGATGTCGATGAGGTAGCCGTTCTTGAAGGACGCCCCCTCCTTCGTCGTCAGGTGGGTGGTGACCGAGGTGTTCTGCCGACGGAAGATTGCGTCCGCCTGATCCGTGTTGCGGGTCCGGATGACCACCCGGGGCACGCCTTCCGGTCCGTCCTCGACCTGGATCCCGTACACGTCCGGGTCCCCGCCGGCCGCCCGGTAGCGCTCGGCCAGGGCCAGGGCCTCCTGGGGAGCCGCCGTGGCCGTGGACGTCGGACCGGGCATGACCTGCTCCCGGGGTTCCTCCGAGCAGCCCACCAGCACCGCGGCTGCCGCCACCGCCGCCAGTGCCGTGCTGGCGCCCCGTCGTAATGTGTGCCCCATCTCCAACTCCCCTGTTCGGTAAGGATCCGGCGACCCTACGCGAGGTTCGCCGCGCCCGGAGGCCGGCCCGGTCGGGGATCTGCACCGAGCGGTGTGCCGTTCCACCCGGAGCCCCGTCTTCGAATCCAACGCAGACCGACGTCTCGGAAAACCGCGGCATGTGCATCGAGCCCGTGCCCAGGCGCGGCTTCCCCTGCCGCGTCCGCTGCCCCCGTTCGTGGCCGATACTTCACGTATGGGGGATCACGACACCGTCCGGGTACGTCTCCGCGCCGCTCTGTGCGCCGACGACCCCTGGACCGCGCTGTACGCACTGCACTCGCAGAACACCGACCGGCCCGGCCCTCTCGCCGGGGCCGTCGAGGAGCTGTACCGATCGGACACGGACCACACGGCCTTCCGCCCCTACCTCACCTGGCTCCTGCGAAGCCTCGGCGAGCCGGGCGACGTGGTCCTGCTGCGGTTGTTGGCCACGCCCGGGCTCGCCGGCGACGACCGCCAGGACCTCCTGAGGACCGCTGTGGTGCGCGGGCTGCGACTGCCCGCCGGGCTCCTGCGCACCTACGCGCAGGACGCCCCTGGATCCAGTGGGGGCAATGCCGGCACCGGCGGCTCGCCCGCCCCCGAGCTCGTCGACGCCATGGGGCTCTCGGGCGACCCGTCCTTCGCGCCGCTCCTCGGCGCCCTCCTAAAGGACCCCGCCGCCCCGCGCGGCCGTGCCGCGCTCGCGCTGGGCCGCCAGGGTGCCCGCGCGTGGACGGCGCCGATCGCCGGGAGGCTGTCCGAGGTGACCGGACTCGACCACACCGCGTTCACCGTCGCCCTGGAGCTGATGGGCGATCCCGCCGCAGTACCGCCCCTGCTTCGATGGCTGGCCGAGTGCGGCGAGGAACGTGTGTACGACGTCCACCACGCACTCGTACGGCTCACCGGCCGCGACCCGCTTCTGCCGGAGCGGGCAACCGGCGCGGCGTACGCGGCGGCCGTGCGCGCCGCCTGGGCCGACGGCCGCACCGAGCGCGCGTCCGCAGTGGTGCGGGACCTCGTCGTCGAGTCATGCGCACGGGCCCGGTTCTCTGTCGACGAGGGCGCGGGCCGGATCCGGGTCAACTTCGACCCGCCGTCGCCCGGCTCCTCCTGGCCCCGCTGGGACCGGTGCCTGACGTTCGACCGGAAACCGCTGTACCGGGTCGGCTCGTTGTGCGACACGTGCGAGCTGGGCCTGACCTTGCTGGACTGGCCGGACGACGAGGCGGCCCGGATCGCGGCCCGCATGCGCGGGCGGCTGGCTGACCTGGATCGGCTCGACACCGAGCTGCTCTCCGAATGGAGCCCCGTACTGGGCGAGTTGGAGACCGGTCATTACCGCGCCCTCCTCCTGGACCTACCCCTGGAGCAGGTGGCCGAGCCGACCCGGTCGTGGTGGTACCGCCGTGCGGCAGCCCGGGCGGAGGCGGACGGCGACGACGGCGAACGCCCCGAGTACGACCGTCCCGAGGACTACTGGCCCGGCGTCGCGCACTTCCAGCTCACCGCGCCCGTTCCGGGAGGCCGGGTGCCGTTCACGTACGGCGCCCTCCTGCCCTCGCAGCCGCCGGAAGCGCTCGACCCAGCGACCGTCGCCCGGCACGCGGCCGCAGTTGCGGCGGGGGAGCGGCCCGCCGCGGTGGTCCTCGGCTGGATCGACGACCGGTACGTGGAGGCCCTGCACGAGGAGCGCTGGCTGGTCGGCGCGATCCTGGACGGTCATCACCGGCTCGCCGCATACGCGGCCGCAGGCGTGCCGGCCCGGGTGCTCCTGCTCGCCCGCGTGGGCGAGGGATGTGGCGCGGACGGCGGCCTGGAGGGGCTGGCGGAGGTGGCCGCAGTGTACGGCTGCCGGGAGTGACGGCTGCGCAGCAAGCGGGCAGGAAACGGGCGAGGCCCCGTAGTCATCCAGCCGCCGACCAGCCGTCGGCGGCCGCACCCGCCGGTTGGCGTTGAAGGACATCTACACGGTCTGTTCCGAGCTGGTGCAGAGAGCCATGTCGTTCGGCTCCGGCTTCAGCCCGACGCCTGCTGCTCGGGAGCCGAGACCCTCGTAGCCCAGAACGAACGGGTGTCGGCCTGAGTTTCGGCGGTCGGGGTCGGGCACGGCTTCTCGACCTTGAAGACGGGGACGGGCTGGCCGACCCCGCAGATGCCAGCGCGAGGAGCGCACCGGCCTCCCGGTCCTAGCGCGCCCTGTCGAGTTCGGCGAGTGCGGTGAGCTGTGTTTGGTCGGGCCGGTCGCGGTCGGCTTTCTGGTGCGGGGTGATGGCTTGGTTCAGTCCTGCTGGCCGGCCGAGCGTATGTAGTCCACGCCAGCCCGGTCGTGGGGGAGGAACCCCTTCGTGCCGTCCTTCAGAGGGAAGACCACCAGGTAGATCTTGCATGGCTTGGCGGTGGCGGGTCCCTGATAGTCGAACCTTATCCCCGGCTTCTCGTCGGGGTAGGTGTCGTAGACCCATGTCGCCGCGCACACCCTCCTGCAGTACGAAGTCCGCCGCTACACCGGCTGGCGCCGCCGCATCCCCCTTGCCGTGTTCGCCCACGGGTTCCTGGCCGTCACCGCCGCCCACGCGCGGGAAAAGGGGGGACGCGAGCGGGACACACCCGACGTCGTGGACCTCACACCAGCCGAGATTCGCCGTCTGCTGGCAGTTGCCCACCGACATGCTGCACGGGGCGACCACTCGGTGAGCTGGTCACGATGGCGCCGCCGACACCAGGCCAGAGCGCGCCGATGTCACTACACACGGCGTGGGCACTTGTTCGCGGGACGGGCCGCGCGAACCCGTCCCGCACCCGGCAGCACCCCGCTACA
>NZ_JBEZYV010000061.1:0-20000 GCF_040638905.1 Streptomyces virginiae
CCCTGAACGCCTTCGACATCACCTTCGACGGCCGCCTCTCCGCAGCCCGCCAGTAACCCCAACCACCCTGGTTACACCGTTCGATTGACAGACCCGCGACAATCTATTCGGGTCTGTCAATCGAACGGGTCTGGCCCGTAGTCGGTGGTGACACCTGGTGGTCGTCAGGGCAAGAGGAGGCGGTGGCGGAGGAGGTCGAAGCCGGCGTCCGTGCATCTGTCGCGCGATCCTCTTGGTTCGGGTGTTGACGCCTTCGGTGCGGCCATTGTGGTATGGCAAGGTGAGGCCGGCGTTCACGGCGGCTCGATCGATTTCGAGTCCGTTGGTGAGACTGCGCAGGTGGGGCAGGCCGACGGCGCGGGCAGCTGTGATCCACTCAGTGAGTTTCGTGTCGTTGCCCTCGGCAGGTTTCAGCAGAGCAGGTAGCGAACCAGGAGGTTCGCGCTGCCGGTGTAGCCCAACTCCCGAATTTTTTCGAGGAGGTGACTGACCGGGACGGCCGGTTCTTCGGCACGGCGCCGGCGCAGGTGTTCACGGTAGGAGTCGACGAGGGTGGGCCGGTAGGCGGGGGTGAGGCGCAGGGCCTGGGGTTCGGGGCATGTGGGCGTAGCGTTTGACGGTGTTCAGGGCCACGCCCAGGCGGCGGGAGCAGTCGAGCAGGCCGACGTCTTGGCCGATCAGATCGTGGATCTTGTTCCAGCGTTCGCGGGTGGTCTGCTCGCGTACTCCGCCGGAGCGAGGTGGGTTGATGGTGGCCCAGCAGCCCGGCATGCGCGCGGACCTCGAGCTGGACTTTGTCGCAGAGGTTGCGCCACAGGTGCCATCGGTCGCTGACCTGCACTGCGTCAGGCAGGGCGCGGCGGATCGCCTCGGCATAGGTGGCCGAGCCGTCCCGGCACACGACCTCGATGCCAGAATGCTCGCGCAGCCAGGACTCCAGAGTGGCCCTGTCGCGGTCGGGCAGGACCGCGATGCTGCCGGTCTCGGCATCCGTGATGATCGTGGCGTAGCGGTGGCGGCGGCGCAGGGCGAAATCGTCCACGCCGATCACCCGTGGGATGGGCTGCTTGGGCAGCGGCAGGCGCCGCAGATGACGCAGCGCGGTACTACGGGAGACGGGCACGGCCAGCAGGCTGGCCAGCCGCGAGGCTGCCCGGCCGCATAACTCCCGCGCTACCTGCGATATCTGTCCTGCCAGGCGCACCGTGCGGCGCTGATGACGCTTCAGCAGCCCGGGAACCTGCTCACGGAAGGTCTGCCGCGAGCAGCCCAGAATCGGACAGACCAGCCTTCGTACGCGCAGGTGGACGAAGACCGGCCGGCCGTCAACGGGAACGTCCCGCACCGTCCGGCGATGGTACCCGTGCACCTTCGTCGTAGGCGTACCGCACACCGGACACGGCACCGCCACATCTCGAGTGCGGGCCGTGACCACCACCTTGTCACCGCCGTCCGTCACGTCCTCGACGACCAGCGCCGACAACCCGAAAAGACCGGCGCGACAAGGGAGTTGACATGCATCACAAGATCATGACCGCGGACGACCACTCGGCGTCACCACCGACTACGGGACAGACCCGAACGATTCACAGTCCCGGACCTGAGCGCTTGTGAGGTGGGTGCAGGTCCAAGTCCCGGTTTGCGTACGGAACATGGTTCATGGGAGGAGTCGGTCGGCCAGCTCCCGGCGGGTGGTGAGGCCGAGTTTGGCGTAGATGCGTTGAAGGTGGTTGTCGACGGTGCGGACGGAGATGACCAGTTCGGTGGCGATGTCCTTGCTGAGCATGCCCCGGGCGGCAAGCAGCGCGATCTCGTGTTCTCGCACGGTGAGCCGTACGACGTCCTCGCGGGCCATGAGAGCGGGGGTTCTGGCTCCCTCGCAGCGGTCCGCGAGGGCCTTGGCGCGGACGGTGGCGGCGTTGGCCCGGCGGGTCTGCCCGGCCTCCCTCAAGAGCGCGGCGGCAGTGCTTGCCGCCTCGGCCGCCAGCAGGTCCGCTCCTATGGTCTCCAGCCTGTCCGTGGTGGCGAGCAGTCCGTCGGGGTCGTTTGTGGCCCATGCCGTAGCCAGGTCTGCGCGTGCCTGGTGGAAGCGTCCGGTGCACTCGACCGCGATCTCCACCAGCCGCCCGGCGGCCTCCCGGGCTCCTCCCAGCCGGACGAGATCGGTGAGCAGAACCGCTTCGAACGCGGTCTGCCCGCGCTCGAATGCCACCTGGGCGGCCGCTGTCAGGACGGTTCGGGCGCGGGTAAGCTCACCGCGCGCGACGTGCAGCCACGCCTCACCCAGCTTCTCTTCGGGAAGGTTGTCCGAGCAGGGGAGCCGGCTGCGTTCGGCCAGGGCCGCTTCGGCTGCTTCGAGATCGCCCTGCACGGCGGCGGCGGCCGCCAGACCCGCTAGCGCCATCGGCAGGACGACAGCGGTGTGGGGGCGTGAGGCCCGGGCGACCTCCGCGTACCAGCGGCGGGCTCTTAGCGGGTGTCCGGCGAGCCATGCGCCACGGCCCAAATGGAGGGCCACCAGTCGGCGTTGGGTGTTCACGCTCGCGTCGGTAAGGCTCGCGAATACTTTCTCACCCACCGCACGGGCCTCGGCCAGACGCCCGCTCTCCGTCAAGGCCAGGGCGAGGATGGACTGGTTCGCTGCTTCGTGCGTGACGGCGACGGATGGCTGGTCGGCGGTGGCAGGACTGACGGCGATGGCTCGTCGGGCCCAGTCCTCTGCTTCCTCTGCCTGGCCCAGGAAGGCGAGCGCCGCCGATCTGGATGTGGCGGCCATGGTCCACATCTGCGCGTCGGGTGCCTGCGCGGCGTCCGGCTCGAGGCCCGTGCATAGGGCGAGGCTGTGCCGGAACTCTCCTACGGCGAAGGCGCCAGCGGCTTCGTTGACCGCCAGGGCGCGGAGGCTGAAGGGGCTGCTGACCCGACAGCGGGCAGCCTCGATGACGTCGAGAACCTTCTCGTAGGGTGCCCCCAGCCCCCAGATCAGGTTCTGCGTCCGCACCAGCACCACGGTCAGAACATCATGTTCGTCTGTGGCCAGGGCATCGGCGCCGGACAGCACGTCCTCGGCCTGCAGGAAGTCACCGGCCTCGTACAGCGTCTTCCCCAACAGCAGCTGGATTTGGAAACTGCGGTGCTCCTGCGGGATCGCCCGCAGGAGGCTCAGGGTGCGGGGGTACTCGCGGGCGTGCGTGGCAAGGACTGCCGCGCGGACGAGCAGCTCGGGGTTGGCCGTGCCGGTGGCCGCGAGCGTGTACGTTGCGAGGTGGATCGCGTCCTCCCGACGACGGGCCCCGCTTTCCTTCAACAGATGGACCTGCCGCAACAAGGTGGTCCTGCGGCGCTGTGCGGTCATGTCGGTGCGCAGCACCTCACCGTAAAGGGGGTGAGCCAGTTGGACCACGGTGCGTCGCTCCTCCTGGACGACGATGATCAGCCCCGACTGCTCCAACTGGTCGAGCACCCAGGGCTCGGCGTCCATTTTCAGACGGGTCAGGGACAGCGGCTCGCACAGCGACAGGACATCCAGCACCTGCCGGCCGGCCGGCGGGGCGACGGAGAGCCGAGAGCGGATCAGATCGCTGAGGCGCCGTGTGCTCGGTAGCCGGTCCGCAGTCATCTCCCAGATCTCGCCGTCGTAGGTCAGCGCTCCGGTGGCTACAGCCCCCACCACCAGCTCGCGCAGGTAGAGGGGGTTGCCGCCACTGGTTGTCAGCAGCTGGTTGACCGCGCTCTTTCCGACGGGCCCCTCAAGGACCTGTTCCAACAGGTTCTCGACCTGTCGTAGTCCGAATGCGGCCAGGTCAACCTGGTGCACCGCGTCCGCGTGCCCGAGCGCGGCCACCGCCACCGCCTCCTCGCCGTCCCCCGACCGTACCGTTCCGAGCAGGAAGACCACCCCGGCGTCCATCAACTGCCGCAGCAGCATCGCCGAGGTCGCGTCCAGCAGGTGGACGTCATCGACCAGGATCACCATGCGGGACCGCGCCGCAGCCGGCCGCGACAGCAGCCTGGCCACGCTGGCGAACCCCGAGACCGGGTCGGACAGGTCCACACCGTCGGGCAAGAGATGAGCCATGGCCCCCAGCGGAACCGACGCAGCGGCTGCAGTGGCAACCGCCCTGCCAACCCGGTGACCAACCCCGACCGCCCGTTCCAGACACGCCTCGGCCAGCCTGGACTTGCCCACCCCCGCAGGCCCGAAGATCAGGAACCCGGCGCCGCGGGGGTCGTGCAGGACCTCGTCGAACTCCTCCAGCTCGGCCTCGCGCCCCACCAACGGCCAACGCCGCAACACTCTGTTACGACTCATCCCCGTCGCCTCCCCCTGATCCTGGGACGTCGGCGGGATGAAATTGCCGGCCAACGTGTTCTTCCCACTGCGGTAATCAACATTTTCGGCGGCCAGCACAGTGGGCAATGAAGCGCACCCCCTCGCGCTGATTTGCCAGGAGGAACCCCTCACGGCGAGGCGGAAGCAGGATAGCCTCCTGACCCACAGCAGCGGTGCTCGACTCAGATTCGGCTGGCAAACGTCACCAGTAATCCGCCAATTCCCTGAGGTCTCTCAGCTCTCCCAGATCGTGAAAGCGGAGCTTCCATCGCTGATTCGACGCCCCAGTGTCAACCTTGGCGTTCTACCCGCTGCCCGTTGACGTGGGTGCACATGTGTAGCGGAATCGGTGACCCAGGTGCCGTCGGCACGTGCGTGCCGCTACAGCCGCCCTTTGTTGAGCAGGACGTTCGGTGTGAGGGCGGGAACGCCGGTGAGGTGATCCCTGGTGCCGTTACCGGTGATCCACTCGTGCACGTTCTGCGGCGTGAAGGTCGGGTTGTGGGCTAGGACAATTGCAGCTACACCCGTGGCGAAGGGGGTCGCCATCGACGTCCCACTCTTCAGTCCGTTGGTCCACCGGTCCGTCGGAGTGTTCGGCAGCGTCGACCGGATGAAGTTCCCAGGGGCATACAGATCGACACACGGGCCCGACGCGCTGTCCTCCCAGACGCGGTCCGTGCCTCCGATGTGGCTGGACGCCCCCACGGTCAGCACGGACGGCACTCCGGCGGGCGACTGCAGGCAGGCGTTCTCCCTGTCGTTTCCGGCGGCCGCCGCCACGAAGAACCGGGTGGCGAGCCTCGCGGCACCGATATTCACCTCAGGGTCGAAACCGCCGCCGAGGGACATGTTCACCACACCGGGCTGGATCCCGTAGTTGTAGACGTAGTCCATGCCAGCCAGGACCGATTCCGGGCTCGCCTCCCTGCCGCAGCCCTCGGTGACCTTCACCCCGCGGAGATTGACGCGCTTGGCCACCCCGTACGTGTCCGAGCCGATGATGCCCGCCACGTGCGTGCCGTGCCCTTCGCAGTCGTTCTCCATCACCCCGTCGGCGTCGAAGACGTTGATCGCTCTGCCACCGAACTCCGGATGGTCGGTGTCGATACCGGAGTCGATGACGTAGGCGTGAATTCCCCGTGCAAGCTCGTGGTACTTGTACTTGCTGTCGAGCGGCAGGTCTCGCTGGTCAATGCGGTCAAGGGCAGAACCAGGGTTGTCCTGGGTATAGATGCGGTAGATGGGCGTCCCGTCCATGGTCCGGAACCGGTGGTTCTCGGAGATCCTCCTGATCTTCTCCGGGTGATTGCGCATCACCTCGATGTGGTGCGCATTCGTCTTCACGGAGAACCCGTGATAAACGCCGGTGAAGACATGACGTGGTGTCACCCCCATCGACGCAGCGACCTTCTTCGGGTCCTGGTCCTCCTGAACGGCCACGAGGTACACCCCGTCACGACTCCCCTCGTCCGCCTGGACGAGAGGCACCCTCTCTTTCGCCATACGTGCTTCGGACGCTTCTGAGGGAAGCACCGTTGCGGCCAGAACGGCGATTCCGGCCACCGCGACAGCGACCACTCTTCTCATGGCACACAGCCCTTCCTGGGTACGGCTCTTACCCGTGCCGGGCCACGAGGTGAGGCTCAACGGCCCGGCGCGGGACCTACATCAGGTGATCTTCACTGCTCGGGCACCCGGGCCACAGAGCAACCCCTACTCACGCGTGCCCCGGAAACCGTCCGCGCCGAACGCGGCGGGGTCGAGCCATGGGTACTGGGGATGCCTGTGTTGGACGCCTGTTGGGGCAGCCCCGTTTCACCGGACGGAGATCCCACCAGGCGTGCTCGGCCATCGCAACCGCTCGAGTGGCCCCGCTGCAAGGCATGTTGGTGTTCGTCGCGAATGCGACCAGCCAGCACTGTGACGTCTGCCAGCGCGAGGTGGCCGCGGTATTGATCGTTTCAGAAATGAAAGTTCAGGGTTGGCTGCGTCTGGGGTCGGCAGGATCTGGGGTTTGTCTGCTGATCTGGTGCCTGATGACCTGTGGGAACGTGTGGCCCGTTGCTGCCGGAGCGGCCGGCGAGACGGTTTCGGTATCCAGGGCGGTTGCCGGTGGATGATCGTGCGGCGTTGAGGGCCATCGTTTACGTGTTGTGCAAGGGCGTGAGCTGGCGGGACGTCCCATCCGAGCGGATCGGCTGCAGCGGTGTGACGGCCTGGCGCCGGTTGCGGGACTGGACGGAGGCCGGTGTGTGGCCCCGACTGCGTGAGGTCTTCTTGACGGAACTGCGGGCGGCGGGGTGGCTGGACATGGATGATGCGGCGATCGACGCCTCGCACGTCAGGGCCCTCGACGGGGGGTTCACACCCGACCTTCGCCGGTCGACTGTGCCCGTCCGGGCAGCGAGCACCACCTCATCGCCGACCGGCACGGCACCCCACTCGTCGTATCGCTGGCCAGCGGAAACAGGCATGACGTCACCCAGCTCATGCCCCTAGTCTTCTGAGTCGGGAATTCTGTTCCGATATGAGGCGAGGCGTTCGAGGATCTCGTCTGCCGTCTTGGTCCAGATGTAGGGCTTGGGGTCGGTGTTCCAGGCTGCGATCCAGGCCCGGATGTCTTGTTCCAGAGCCTGGACGCTCTTGTGGTCGCCTCGCCGTATCTGCTTGTTTGTCAGCTCGGCGAACCATCGTTCCACCAGGTCGAGCCAGGACGATCCGGGCGGCGTGAAGTGCAAGTGGAACCGGGGGTGGGCCAGCAGCCAGGTCTTGATCGCCGGGGTCTTGTGGGTGGCGTAGTTGTCCAGCACCAGGCGGACCTCGAGACCGGTCGGTACTTCCTTGTCGAGTTTGATGAGGAACCTATTGAACTCCTCAGCCCGGTGGCGGCGGTGGAGTGAGCCGATCACCTTGCCGGTGGCGACCTCGAGGGCGGCGAAGAGGGTGGTGGTGCCGGCGCGGATGTAGTCGTGCGTGACCCTTTGCGGGACGCCGGGCATCATCGGCAGGACGGGCTGCGAGCGGTCCAGGGCCTGGATCTGCGACTTCTCGTCCAGGCAGAAGACCAGTGCCCGCTCCGGCGGGTCCAGGTAGAGCCCGACGACGTCGTGGACCTTGTCCATGAAGTACGGGTCGGTGGACAGCTTGAAGGTCTGCGAGCGGTGAGGCTGCAGGCCGAAGGCCCGCCAGATCCGCGAGACCGTCGACTGCGACAGGCCGGTCTCCTTCGCCATCGACCATGTCGACCAGTGCGTCGCGTTCTTCGGGGCGGACTCCAACGTCCGGGCGACCAGCGTGGCCACCGCATGGGGAGTCGAGCCGAGCTGCCGCGACGTCCTTGTTGGAAGCGCCTTCGCTGCAGGCAAGGATGATCCGGCACCGAAGAGCCCACGCCTGCGGCGTAGAACGACGCCGCACCCACCCCTCGAGCGCAGCCCGTTCCTCGCCGGACAGGATCAACTCGGCCTTCGGCCGTCCAGTACGTGCCACAGACCAAGCTTATACATCTGCACCGGATTCCCGACTCAGAAGACTAGTGGACTCCATGCCGGCGAATCCGCGGCCTGCGAGGGTGGCCACGCCACCGCCCAAGGCGACTGTTCGCTGACCGCGGCTACGACTTCGACAAGTACCGATTCCTAATGGAGTTGTCAAGCGGCCTGTGTGACGGGTGGTGTGGGGTATAGCACCGTCCGTCACGTAGGAGGGACAGGACGTTGACTCGTCGGCGGGCCAGGGCCATGACGGCCTGGCTGTGTCGTTTGCCTTCGGCGCGCTTGCGGTCGTAGAAGCGGCGGGACTCGTCGCAGCAGCGGATGCTGATCAGCGCGGAGGTGTAGAAGACGCGTTGGAGGCGTCGGCTGTAGCGGGTAGGGCGGTGTAGATTGCCGCTCACTTTTCCGGAATCACGAGGCACCGGGGAGACGCCGGCGAAGGCTGCGAGCCGGTCCGGGCTGGTGAAGGCGTCCATGTCGCCGCCTGTGGCGGCCAGGAACTCGGCGCCCAGCAAGGATCCGATACCCGGCATGCTGGTGATCACTTCGGCGTTGTGGTGCTGGCGAAACCGGCCCTCGATGAGTTTGTCGATCTCGGCGATCTTCTCGTTGAGAGCCATCACCTCCCTGGTGAGGGAGTGCACCACATGGGCAGCCATGTCCTCGCCGGGAACGCTGGTGTGCTGGCCTTCGGCGGCCTGGACGGCCCCGGTGGCGAGGTCGTCGGCGCCCCGGACCTTGCGGTTGCGCAACCAGGTGGCCAGGCGTCGGCGGCCGGTCCGGCGTATGGCTGCCGGGGTCTGGTAGCCGGTCAGGAGCACCAGGGGGCCGACGTTGCCCAGGTCGAGTTCGCGCTCCAGGCCGGGGAAGAGCTCGGTGAGATGGCCACGGAGCCGGTTGATGGTCCGTGACCGGTCGTCGCTAAGGTCACGGCGGTGCCTGGTGAGGACTTTCAGCTCGGACACCAGCTCGTCACCGGGCCGCAAGGGTGTGAGGTCACGACGGATGCGGGCCTGGTCGGCGATGACGGCTGCGTCCTTGGCGTCGGTCTTGCCGTCACCCCGGCAGCCCTCGGAGGCCCGGTTGACCGCTCGTCCGGGTATATAGAGAAGCTGTTGGCCGTGGTTGAGCAGGACTGCGATGACCAGGGCGGCCCCGCCGTCCGCCAGGTCGATGGCCCAGACTGCCTCCTCGCCCAGAGCGAGAACGTCTCCGAGGAGCTTGAGCAGTTCGGTCTCGTCGTTGGCGACGCGTCGGGACAGCAGCCGCTTGCCGGTGTCGTCGATCACTACGCAGTGGTGATGGGTCTTCCCGGCGTCGATACCGGCCCAGATCGCTGTCACGTGCTTCTCCGCGGGTCGTGTTCGTACAGGTACCACGGACGACTTCGCTGTCGAGTCCCTACTGAGCGATCAGTGCCGCAATTCCTAATGAGCAGCCGAGTCGTCGTGGGGTGCCGGGCGGCGAATCGGAACAAGCCACAGACACGGCAGACGCCTGAAAGCCACACCCGGCACCCCTGGGTGAGCCAACCCTACGAATGGCTCGCTCAGCCCGATCGACAAGGTAGGGACGCCTGATCCGAGTCCGCAGGATCACACCCGAGATCGCCCGACGCGGCACCCCGCACCGATCCGGCCTGGGGAAGACCCGCTGGGTCGTCGAGCGAACCTTGCCTGAATCCACCAGTTCAAGCGACGCCGCATCCGCTACCAGATACGAGCCGACCTCCACCTCAGCCTCCTCCAACTCGCCTGCAGCATGATGTGCTTACGACGACTCACAACCTGATTCTGAAACGATCAGTAAGGCACCAACTCGTTATAGAAGCCGGTCGGCAAGCTGTCGGCGGGTGGTTAGGCCGAGCTTGGCGTAGACGCGCTGTAGGTGGTTATCGACGGTGCGGACGGAGAGGGTCAGCTCAGCGGCGATTTCCTTGCTGAGCATGCCCCGAGAAGCGAGGAGAGCGATTTCATGTTCTCTCGCGGTGAGCAGCACGACGCCCTCGTCAACCCTGAGAGCGGGGGTCGTGGCCCCTTCGCAACGGGCAGCGAGGACCTCAGCGCGCACCGCAGCGGCCTTGGCTCGGCGGGCCTCTCCAGCTGCCCTTAGGAGGATGGCGGCCGTGCTTGCCGCCTCGGCCGCCAGCAGGTCCGCTCCGATCCTCTCCAGGGCATCCGTGGCGGCGATCAGTCCCTCGGGATCTTGTGCCGCCCATGCCGTTGCCAGGTCCGCACGGGTCCGGTGGAAGAGTCCTGAGCACTCGGCCGCGATCTCCTCCAACCGCGCGGCCGCTGCCCGCGCACCGCCCAGCCGGACAAGGTCAGTCAGGAGGATGCTTTCGAATGCGGTCTGCCCGCGCTCGAAGGCTTCCCTTGCGGCCGCCGTCAGCACCGCCCGGGCGTGGGTCAGCTCACCCCGGGCAACGTGCACCCACGCCCTGCCCAACTTCTCCTCAGCGAGGAATACAGAGCGCGGAAGCCCTTCGTACTCCGCTAGGGCCGCCTCGGCTGTCTCGAGATCACCCTGCACGGCAGCGGCCGCCGCCAAACCCGCCAGCGCTATTGGCAGGACGACCGCGGCGTGGGGTCGTGACGCACGGGCCAGCTCCGCGTACAAGCGACGGGCCTGCGCCGGGCGACCGGCAAGCCACGAGCTACGGGCCAGGTGGAAAGCGAGGAGTCGGCGCTCGGGTTTCGCACTCATTTCGGAAATGCCTGCGAACGCTCGCTCGCCCACCGCACGGGCCTCGGCCAAGCGGCCGTACTCCGTCAGAGCCAGGACAAGGCTGCAATGGAGCGCCGCCTCATGTGAAGCCAGTGCGGAGGACGGGCCAGCAGCGGCCGAGGCGGCGGCGATAGCACGCCGGGCCCAGTCCACGGCCTCCTCCGCATGCCCCAGAGATGCCAGCGCGGCGGAACGGATCGTGGCGGCCATCAGCCACATCTGCGGGTCTGGCGACTGCGCGACATCGGGTTCGAGGTCGGCACACTGGCTGAGGCTGTACTGGGCCTCCCCGACGGCGAAGCCGCTAGCGGCCTCACTGACCCGCAGGGCGCGGTGGCCGGACGGGCTGGTGACCCTGCCGCGAGCGGTCTCAATGACGCCGAGGACGTCCTCGTGGGCGGCCCCCAGCCCCCAAATGAGGTTCTGGGTCCGCAGTAGAACGAGGGCCAGGGTTTCCGGCTCGTTGGCCGCCATCATAGCGGCCTCGGACAGTTCGGCCTCGGCTTGCTTGAAGTCACCGGCCTCGAACAGCGTCTTTCCCAGCAGCAACCGGATCTGGAAACTGCGGTGTTCCTGGGGGATCGCACGGATCAGTTCCAGCGCGCGCGGGTATTGTCGAGCGTGTGTGGCGAGCACTGCTGCCTGGACCAGCAGCGCTGGCTCCGCAGTGCCGGTGGCCGCGAGTTCGTAGGTGGCAAGCTGGATCGCGTCTTCGCGGCGCCGGGCCCCGCATCCCTGCAGCAGCCGAACCTGCCGCAGCAAGGTTTCCCGGCGGCGCTGCGTGGTCATGTCGGCACGCAGAATCTCGCCGTAGAGGGGGTGGGCGAGGCGGACTGTGGTACGCCGACGCTCCTGCGCGGTGACGATCAGTCCTGCCTGCTCCAGTTGGTCGAGTGCCTCGGGGCCGACGTCTTTGCCGAGGCGGTCCAGGGACAGCGGTTCGCACAGCGCGAGCACATCTAGCACCTGTCGTCCTTCTGACGGGGCGACGGCGAGCCGGGAACGGATCAGATCGGTAAGTCGCCGGGTCCCCGGCAGGTCGTCCACGGTCATCTCCCAGACGCCGTCGTTACAGGTCAGCGCTCCAACGTCCACAGCTCCCCGCACCAGCTCACGCAGGTATAGCGGATTGCCGACACTCGTGGTGAATAGCTGATGCACCGCGTTGGTGCCAACCGGCCCGTCCAGGACCTGTTCAAGCAGCGTCTCTACCTGCTCGCGGCCGAACTCGGCGAGGTCCACCTGCCATACGGCATCCTCGTGGCCGAGGGCGGTAACGGCCACGGCCGCCCCGTGCCCTGACCGCACTGTTCCCACCAGGAAGGCCACTCTGGCATCCATCAGCTGCCGCAGCAGCATCGCCGAGGTCGCATCCAACAGGTGGATGTCATCGACGAGGATCACCATGCGGGACGTGGGAGACTCCGGCTGAGAAAGCGATCTGACTACCTTCGCGAAGCCCGGGACTGGGTCGGACAAGTCGATGCCGTCGGGCAGCAGATGGGCCAGAGCGCCCAGTGATACCGACGCCGCGGCGTCGGTGGCCACCGCCCGGACCGTTCGGTGCCCGGCTTCGGCCGCCCGGACCAGGCACTCCTCGGCCAGCCGGGACTTGCCGACCCCTGCCGGCCCAAAAAGCAAGAATCCGGTGCTGTGCGCATCCTGGAGGACCTGGTCGAACTCCTTCATCTGAGCTTCGCGCCCCACCAGTGGCCAACGCCGCGGCATACTGTTCCGCCTCACATCGTCCCTCGTATAGTTTTCCCGGGACGTCAACGTATGAACGTTTCACCTCTTGCCACGCCCGACTCAGGCGATTATGGCAGAATCGGCACATTGATCCCTTCGCATTTAGGGGCATCTGTTCGGCATCTGGAGCCGGGGGGAAGGCGCCCCCCTTCGCGGTGAAGGCTCGCAGCGTCCCGCCGAACACTCCGCCGGCGGCGCGCTGCGTGACGGGTGATCCGACGGCGGGAACGGTTGCGCCATCGAGGGCAGTCACGGCCGAGCTGGCGGGGTTACTCGCGCCGACCGCGACGACGTCGTGGCAGGAAGGGCCCGGAGACTTCACCGAGCCCCCACGCTTTTCGCTGGTTGCACGCGAAGACCGTGCAGGACAGGAAGCGGCAACCCAAGCCTCTTCACATCCAGCCCGACAGCACATCGGCCGATGCAGTGACAACGCTTCGGGAATCCGAAACTACGTCACCCAGCGACAAGACACGGGCTGCACAGCCGCTCATGAGTCGGCGGAGCCGATCACGGCTCGAACCTGTGCGGTGGCGGTGGCAGTTGCCACGATCCTGCCTTCACTGTCGAACAGGTCGCCGGCGAGGAAGCACATGGTCCGACCGCGTCGGACCACGCGCCCAAGCCCTCTGAAGCGGCCAGGTGGAGCCGGGCGCAGGAACTGCACATGAAGGTCCACTGTCGGTGCGAACTGCCCGTCTGGTAGGCAGGCCACCAGAGCCGGCCCGAGCGTGTCATCCAGCATCGCGGCCAGGAAGCCACCCTGCGTCATACCCATGGGATTGGCGAAGTGGGGGCCTGCTTGGAAGGCCACCTCAATGGTCCCGAGGTCGGGGTCTACGGACACCAATTCCCAGCCCAAGGTAACTCCCGCCGGGGAGGGCGGGGTTCGCCCGGACAGGACATCCCAGAAAATACCGCTTCTGCCCAATTTAGTTCATTCCGTTTCGGTGCATGGCGGCCGTCGCTGGAAGTGAGTGCCACGGGCTCGAGAGCCGCCTATTCAGCAGTCACCGTAAAGAGGTCATGGGGGAGTGGCTAGAGCAGTGGGTACTCAGCTTGACGTTTTTGGTCCAGGGTCGAACGGAACTCGAACTTGTTCGGCGTTTCCGCTCTTCACCGGACGTGTGAGAGGCCGGGGCTGATGCTGTGATCAGGTTCACTGCGGCTCGGAGGCTGGGATCGTGGGACTGGTCGAGCACGGTGTTCAACGAGACGCCTTGCCGGTGTTGTCAGGGTTCCGGTCGGAGCTGTACGCATGCCTGGTCTCCCGGAGCGATGCGTTGTTCGAGCTGTGTGACGCGCTGCTGTGCAGCGACGGACCGGTCCGTACGCTCGTGGACCTCGCGCTCGCGCCGGAACACCGCCGTGGTCACGGCGCCTTGTACTCCGGGCTGAACCGGGGCCGGATCGACGTTGCCCGGCTGCGGAGGGCCTTGGCGGGTGTGCCGTTGCCACGGGCCAGGGACGGCCGCCTGGTGTTGGCGGTAGACGTGTCTCCGTGGCTGCGGCCGGACGCCGACACATGCTCGGACCGATCGTTCTGCCACACCTTCGGTCGGGGCCAGGTCAAGCACCAGATGGTGCCCGGTTGGCCGTACTCAATCGTCGCCGCGCTGGAGACGGGCCGGACCTCGTGCGACTGCCGGATCGGATGAATTTGCTCCTGTCCGTGCATGAGGACAGGGCCTCTCGTGCAGTTCGGGTTGCTGAGACACCGAGCACGACGAACCGCTGCCGGAGCAACTCCGCGTCGCGCAGCTCGGCAAGAACCGGGTCAGTTTCCTGACGCAGCACCTCAACGCGCCTCCGGCACCCCGCTCCCGCTCCTCCAGCAAACCGACCGTCCCCATATCGAGGTGCGCGATGTCCAGTCGCAGGCGCACAATGCGAGTCCAGCCCCGGGGCGCGGTCCCACGGGTGGAAGCGACGTGCGGCGCTGACGACAACCGCAGCGCGCCCAGAGGAGCTCCGACGCATGTCATGCAGCGAAGACGCCGGCCGTCAGAACAGTCCCGCCGGCCACGAAAACGGGGCGCGACCTGATACGAGCCCCGTGAAGCTCCACTCCTACGTCCTCTGCAAGTACGACGAGGCCAGACGCCGGGGCGACATCGACGACTGGACCGACCATTCCGACATCGGCGCGTCCTTCGACGGACGCATCCTGACGGCTGAGGAGTATCAACGGACCGAGGACCGTTACATCGCGGCTGCCGACATCCTCGCGAGAGCGGCCGGCGCCTCGCACTTCACCCTGCGGAACGTCTTCCTGCACAGCCCTCCGCCGGCCTGGCTCGGAGAGGTGTACGAGGGCCGAATCGTCGACAAGACCTCAGCCCTGCGGATGCTCAGAGGGCACATGTCCGGAGACACTCCCGCTGCCTGGTTCGACAGCGAGAAGATGTGCATGATGATGGGCTTCGACTTCTACATGCATGTACAGATCCCTGAGCGAGCCCTCGCGTCTCTCGATGAGATCGAGGAGATGGGCCTTTTCGTCTTGGGAGACCAGGAGCAGGACGAAGACGAAGACGAGGAAGTGCACGTCTCTCGGCACGCCGATGACACCTTCTGGACTGAGGTGGCCGGGGGGTTGGCCGTCAGGTCGTCCGCACAGCAGCAGGAAGCCCGGACGCTTGTCGTGGAGCGCTGGGCCGGCGGAAGACTCGGTCACCGGTTGTGGCTCGTGGCAGCCGACGACCTCTCTTCGGTGGCCGCATCGGTGAAACGTCAGGCGCTGATCTCCGCCTTCGTCGATCTGGAGATCCACGCGACCTCTCGGGGCGAGGTCGCGCGTGCCGTGGAGGCCGCGCGACGGGCCCAATCGGACGATGATGGAGCAGACGTGGTGATCTTCCCGCTGGCCGGCGACAGAGAACTCCGCACCGTCACCGTGGAATGGGATGACCCCTTGCCGGACGACGGTGACCTACCCCCAGGACAGGAGTTCGGGGTATTCCCGTGGCCGGCAGAGGACGCGGTGCGCCTGGAGGCGGTCGTGCCGGGAGACGACGGTTATGTCACCGCCCGTTGGGTGGCCTCTTCGACATCGTGAGGCCGCCCGCGGGACCTTCAGGGCTCATCGCGGCTCCGGACCGACTTCGCTTCAGGGGTAGTTGCCGTATCGATCGTGGCGGTTGCTGATCGAACGGCAGTCCCGTTCGGGTGGTCGCGGTGCGACAGCCGCATAAAGGCAGGGCCTCCGGTGCAGCTCCTGGGTGTTGAAGCCGGAGAAGCACCAGGGAGGCCCTGTTGTCGCAGTTCTACGCCTACGTGCGGGCCGGGTCCAGTCCGCTCACCCCGTCGTGTGACTGTCTCGCGCACCGGTTCGGGAACGCCGCGGACAACGGGACGCGTGAGCGGCGCTACCCCACCGACATGACGGACGCGCAGTGGGCCGTGGTCCGTCCACTGCTGCCGGTGCCGGGCTGGCTCGAGGGCCGTGGCGGGCAGCCGGAGGCGTACTGTCACCGGGCAATGTTGGACGCGGTCCACTACCTGGTCGACAACGGAACCAAATGGCGGGCCATGCCGGCCGACTTTCCTGGCTGGTCCGGCGGAGTACGGACCAGATGTACGGCCCAGATGCCTTCGACGGGGTTGAGGTCGGGTGCGTAGGGCGGCAGGTGGTAGGCGGTGATCCAGTCGTGCGCGTCGATGAAGGCACGCATGCGGCGGTCCTTGTGGACGTCAGATTGTCCCAGATGAGGACGATGGGTCCGTTGAGCTGCTGGTGGGCGGCGATGAGGACGTCTCGGTACTCGGTCCAGGCGAAGCTTCTGCAGCCGCCGCTCTTGTGATCGTTATGCCGTTTGTGCCGGTAGATCAGGCTGGAGCGTTCTCCCGGTTTGTAGCAGCACAGGGCCGCGATGGAGAAGCGGCGCTGGGAACGCCCGCGAACCCGCACGACCGGTGTGGTTCCGCGTCGGCTCCAGGTGCGGGAGGCCAGCGGCGTCATCGAGAATCCGGCCTCGTCGCTGAGTAGGCCCGGCGCGCGGTGCCGGGATTGCTCCCGGTCCGTTTCCCCGGACCTCTCGCCGAACCCGCCGTGCCTGTTACTAGGCAACGGGCTCTCCACGGTCTCTGCCGTCAGGTGGTTGCAGGGGTCCAGGGGTTGGGGATCTTCGCCCTTCTGCGGTGCGGGACGATCAGACCGGTGCCCAGGTAGGCGCCGTCCGCGATGACCGTCGTCCCGGCCGCCGCGGCCGGCAGGTCCGACTCCCGCCAGACGTGGGCGTCGGCCTTGTTCCCGGGCGCCGGCCGGGCCGAGGCGACGACCAGGCGAGTGTCGGCGTCGATGATGACCTGCACGTTTGCCGAAAACCGGTAGTTGCGGGAGGAGGCGCCGACCTTCCGGTCGCGGACCGGGATCAGGGTTCCGTCCACGATCCACAACCGCTCGACCTCGGCAACCGGCCGCGCGGCCGGCTCTAATGCCAGCAGCGGACGCAGCCGCTGGATGACCCGGCAGACCGTGGCCGGGGAGATCCCGAAGAGCGGGGCGAGCTGCCGCATCGTGAGGTTCGTGCGGTAGTAGACGGCCACCAACAGAACCCGGTCCGCCAGCGGCAGGCACCACGGCCGACCCCCGCCCGGACCATTCCCACCCCGTTCACGGACCACCTTCACCAGCTTCGCGAACCGGTCGATCCGCAAGCCTGTGAACGTCTCCACCCACACCGGCTCAGCGCGTAACACCCCACCCATACAGGCAAGATGCCCCGCATCAGGCCTTCTGCAACACCCTTTAGTCGGGTGCAGGTTGGAGAGGAGTCCGACTGCCGCCGCGTCGTCCTGCGCGTGTGGGCCGGCCGAGAACTACTCCGACCAAGACGAGTGCCAGCCCGCACAGCTGCTGAGCCGTCAGCACCTCTTTGGCCACCGCCGTGCCGAGAAGCACGCCTGTGACAGGGTTGAGCAGTCCGACCAAGCCTACGGTCCCCGCGGGCAAGTGCCGCAGTCCGATGAACCAGGCGGCGAAGGCCAGCGCAGTGGCGAACAAGGTCATGTAGCCGAACGCGAGGAGCGCCGGTGTGGATAGTGCGGGCGGAGGCCCCTCCACAGCTGCGGCGACCGGCAGCAGAAACAGTCCTCCGGCGGTGAGTTGCCAGGCGGTGGAGGCCAGCACGTCGGTACCGGTGTTCCATCTCTTGGTCAGGATGTGGCCGAAGGACGACGCGAGCATAGCCGCGGCCGAGGCGAGGACTCCCGGCACGCTCACCCCTCCCGTTCCCGTGAGCAGCATGAGGCAGACCCCGCCAAGGCCGATCGCGGCACCGGCCAGGTGTGCGATGCCCGGCCGCTCGCAGACGAGAGCCCACGCAATGAGCATCATCGCCAGCGGGGACACCGCCATGACGGTCGAAGCGATGCTCGACGACAGTAGCTGGGAGGCGACGTAGACGAGCACGAAGAACACGCTCACGTTGAGCAGCCCGAGCACCGCTGACCGCCACCACCACGCACCGCGCGGTCGCTGCCTGCGCAGACCGAGCAGGACGAGGCCAGCGGGCAGCGCTCGCAGAGCCGCCCCGTAGAGGGGGCTGTCGGGCGGCAGAAATTCATGGGTGACGTAATAGTTCGCGCCCCAGGCCACCGGTGCGACAGCGGTCAGGGCCACCCGCCGCATATTAGCTTCCATGGAAGGAAGTATAGCTTCCCGGGAAGCTATACTGGTGTGCATGGACGACCCGCAACCGCTGGATCGAGTAGCCCGCATCCAGGCCGACTGGCGCCGCGAGCGGCCCGACCTCGACATCACCCCGCAAGGCGTGATCGGACGGCTGCACCGCCTGGCCGACCATCTCACCGAGGAACTCTGCCTCGTCTACGAACGCTACGGACTCAGCGAGGGAGAGTTCGACGTCCTATGCGCACTGCGCCGCGCCGGTGAGCCATATGAGCGCGCGCCCGGCGAACTCGCCGCACACACCATGGTCACTACCGGCGCGATGACGAAACGAGTCGACCGCCTGGAGCGGGCCGGACTCGTCACCCGTCGCCGTTCCGACGACGATCAGCGCGGTCGGATCGTGGCCCTCACGCAGCTCGGCCGCGAACTGATCGACCAGGCATTCACTGACCACATGCGCAACGAGCGCCGCCTGCTGAGCCTGCTGACGCCCGCCGAGACCAAAGCACTCGAAGGACTGCTCACCACCTGGATCTCACATGTGGAAAATCCGCGTCCGTCCGACAGCAAGTGATCCGACCGGCGCCGGGAGGCCGAGCGGGTACGGGAGCGTCACACCTCCAGCCATTGCGACGCTCCCGTACCCCTGCGGGGCTCTAGCCAGCGCGGACGCCTTGGTCAAGGTGGCGGCGACCGCGACGAGCCCGATGTTGCCGTACGGCAAGGTCTTCACTCCTCGTCGGTGGCCTTCTTGGCCCGCAGCGGGCGCATCCCGCCGAGCAGGGTGAGGTTCAACGGGGCGGTCCCGGGAGTGGCGAGACTGCACCTGGTGGATGGAGTGGCGCTGCTACAACCGGAGGAACAGGTCTTCTCCGCGATGAAGGGCGGATTCGCCAACCAGCAGCTCGCGCGGAACCTGGCCTGCTCGACCGTCGAAGGTCGGGAGAACACGGTGAAGGAGTTCACCGCCTACGTGAATGCCTTTCCCTGGCATAGGCGCCGGCCATGGTGGACGAATGGCTCGCTGACCGGCGCTCATTGCGTGACCCGAAGCGCTCGACGATCCGCTCGTACTGCGAGGCCATGCGGGCTTTCTGCCACTTCATCACTGATCTGCTTCACGAGCGGACGGCCACCTGCGAAGAGCGGCGGTTCGGCACTCCTCCGGTGCAGGTCGTGCACGAGCAGAACACCGCGGTGCACATCTAAGACAAAGAGGGGACGCGAAAGCGCGCGTTCACCAGGGCCGAGCTGCACGCGTTCTTCGCGCGCTGCGACAACGAGGTCGCCCGCATCCGGGCCTTGGGCCGTAAGGTCTGGCTGCCCGCCTTCCATGAAGCGACCCGTTCAAGACCGCGTACGCCTGCGGTCTGCGGCGCAACGAGATGCGGATGCTGGACGCCGACTTCGGCGGCAACCGGCACGGCGGCGAGTTGGGCCGGTGCCAAGTCCGGTTCACCAAGGCCAAGAAGGGATCGCCGCCCAAACGCCGCAGGGTACTGACCGTGTTCAACTGGACCCCGGACGTCCTGAACGACTGGTTCACCGAGGTCCGCCCGCTGTTCGGCACCGACACCACCCCGGTCCGGTCGACATACAAGATCGCGTCCATGATGTCGCGCAGGTCGTGCTCGGCCGGCCGACCGAAACTCAGGGCCCGGCCCCGGCACTCGAAACGCCAGGCGGACAGGACCGGCTCGATCAACGCCCAGCGGCCATCGGACAGATCACTCGGATACGGACGTCGCTTCGCCATGCTTCCGGCGTACCGCGCCGACCCGAGTGCGCCCAGGCGCACAGCAAAGACGACGGAAGCATCCAGCCCTGACAGGCGACATCGTGGGATGAGACAGGCACGAGTAACTCCTCGCCTCATCCGTCACCCCACAAGCCCCATCGGTCGCGGCCGCACCGACCGGCTCTTCCGCCCCATTGGATCCAATGGGCATGGGGCCCGTGTCTTTGATGTGTGTGAGTTGGACCTGGCAGTGGACACGACTGCGGCGGCCGTACATCAGGTTGGGCGCCGTGCTTATGCAGTCGAGGCTGGACTAATCGG
>NZ_JBEZYV010000062.1:0-19534 GCF_040638905.1 Streptomyces virginiae
GTTTCGCCATCCCGCCTCCCCACGCTGCTTGGAGAACTCATTTCCAACCAGCACAACGAGCAACCCGGCGAACCTTCCCGGTCACAGCACTAGCAGCTCCTGGCCGTCGCATCCCGGCTACCGGCTACCGGCTACCGGGTGAGCCTGTGGTGCACCTGCGCCTGGACTCCGGTCGCTACCTTCCCGACGTACACGGCGATCACACCGCCGATGCGGACCACGGTGAAACGCCTCAACCCGTCGGCGCCGGGCCCGCCGCCATCGAGGTCGAACGCGACGGCCCCGTCGCCAGCTCCCTTCGGCGCCCGCACGGGCTGCAGCGTGAACTTCCTCGGCCACTCCTCGAAGTGCGGCTGGCCCTCGAACACGGCGCAGCGGGGCAGGGCCTTCTCCAACCCGCTCATGAAGGCGGTAGCCTGCTCCTCGGAGTAGCTGGTCAGCTCCAGCGAAAACCCGGGCGGCCCATCACCGCCGCTGCCCACGAGTCTGGTGGCGACGCGGGCCCGGGCCGTCCACGTGTGGGGATGGGGCGCCCACAGGACGTCGGCCAGCGGACGACAAGGCGCGGTGGCACCCCCGAACTCGCTGTGGGGCCGCTGCACGTCCACCCGGTGTCCCGGAAGGTCCTCGCCGCGCGGTAGAGCGTCTACCAGCTGCCGCTCCGTCAGCGCTTCGCCATCGGCCCACGGCACGGACGCCCCACCCCAGAACCCGGCGAACACCACCAGCAGCACGGCCGCCCTCGCGGCGATTCGCTGCCCACGCCTCACCTGGTCCCCTTCCCTGATTCCGCTCGGGCGCTACCCATGACGGCTCCGGCGCCATGGGTAGCGCCCACATGGAGATCATCTCAGCGGTGGTCCATCGACGGCCTCCGCGTCATGCACGCCCTCCTCGTCCGCCGCAGCAGGCTCAGCCACGCAACCCGGCGAACCTTCCCGGTCACAGTACTAGTGACCTCAATCCGAGGTTTGGCGTTAGTTCGGCATGAGTCGTCCTGCTCCGAAGATTCCGCCGTTGTCGGCAACCGATGCCCAGCGGGCAGTGCCGGAGGGCTGCGTGTGTCGTCGTACAACGGTCCAGGCTCAGGCTCGGCGGTTGCGGATCCTGCTGGAGTGCGCGGACAGGCACTCGATCATGGAGGTGTCGCGTCGGCGCCTGGCTGGCAAGACTGTCATCGACTGCACGACCGGACGCACGGAGGAATGTGGCAAGGGGTCGCGACCGCTTGTGCGGTAGCGGCTCACGTGCTTGTGGCCAGAAGAGCCCAGGGCTCTGAGAACGCTGACGTGGGCTGGCGCAAGAACGCCAGCGCATACCGTCTTCGTTGACCGGGAGAGAAATATGACCATCAAGGACATCGGGCCGGAACCGCAAAGCTTCGACCTCGAGAAGGCGACACTCGAGAACACGAACTATCGCGCGGTCGCCTGGTCCGGGAAGTACCTCCAGTTGACCCTGATGTCGATTCCGGCGGGTGAGGACATCGGCTTGGAGGCCCACCCGGAGACTGACCAATTCCTACGACTCGATGCGGGCCGGGGTCGCGTCCAGATGGGCCGCACGAAGGATCGACTCGACTTCGACCGGGAGGTCGAGGATGGCTGGGCGATCTTCGTGCCTGCTGGCACTTGGCACAACGTCACCAACATCGGTGACGAGACCCTGAAGCTCTACGCCGTATACGCGCCGGTCCACCACGCGTCGGGCAAGATCCATGCGACATCCGCCGACGCGGAGCGCGACGAGGACTCAGACAACGACGAGCCACCGAGCTGGTCGGTCCAACCTGCCCAGCAGCCATCGGACGAGCACGGCTGACCCGGACGCCCGACGGCATCCGCTACCGCTACCGCTACCGCTTCGGCAACGTCGCATCGCCGGCCGCGCCACGATCCGCATCCACACCGGCCTTCGGAGGCGTCGTTGTCAGTGGTGCTGTGCATGATCGGCGCGTGAGCTTTTCGCGGAGGGACGTGCCATGCCGATCACAAACCAGCAGATAACGGGACGCATGTTCTTGCGGCAGATGTATGACGACTCGTACTTCCCTGATCACGTGGTCGACCAGGGAAAGGCGATCCTGCTGCGGCTGTGTGAGCGCGTTGAGGCCGAGCGACCGACGGACCTTGAGAGTTTGTATGCGCTCACCCAGGCTGCGACGGAGGAGTTCAACCTGCTGGACAGGGAGTTCGTGGCGGCCGGGAGCGGAATCGAGACGGTGGCGCGGGAGTGGATCTGTGACGAGTTCTGCTTCGTCGCGTCGGCATACGGGTTCACGGAAGCGGATGCGGAGGAACTGACCGCCGGCCGGGACTGGTGAACGAGGACGGGAAGGCCACCTCCGATCAAAGCCATTCGTTCAGAGCTGCAATCAGGACGGTCGCCTCGTAGCGGACGGCGAGCTTGTCGTAGCGCGTGGCGACGGCGCGGTGGCGCCCGAGGCGGTTGATTCCGCACTCGACCGCGTGGCGCGCGGTAGTCGACCGGGTCAAAGCGCGACGGCCGGCCGCCACGGGCGCCGAGCCTTCGACGGTTGCGCGCCTGGTCGGCCTTGTCCGGGATGGTGCATCGGATCCCGCGACGGCGCAGGTAGGCGCGGTTTCTGTGGGAGGCGTACGCCTTGTCGGCCCGCACGCGGTCGGGGCGGACGCGTGGCCGTCCCGGACCGATGCGGGGCGCGCCTTTGCCAGCACGGGTTCGAACTGGGGTGGGTCGCCGCGCTTCCTCCGTCCATGTTCACTAGAACGGGGGCAACAAGCCACAGGGGGTCGTGCGACGCCTAAGGGCTGTCCCGTAATCCCCGGTGGATCAGCGCGCGGCGTCAGACGCGGTGCATCGCAAGGCGGAGGAGCGTGCTGATACTGGGCGTATCCGGGCGTTCCGACAACGCGGCGAGGTGCCGGGGCTGTCGTCGTGCGCCCGCCGGGGATTACGGGACAGCCCTTAGCGTGCAGGCGGCACGGAAGAGGTCCTCGGCGGCGACCCGCGGCGGCCGCCGATCTGCGCTCACGGGCGGCAGCAGCCGCCCGCCGCCGGAGGACATCCAAGTTCTCGTGCAACAAGGTAAAGCCGAGCGCGCGGTGCGCCATCCTCGCGTGCCGCTACTCGACGCCACACCCGGGCCGGCCGCTGGTGGAGCGGGCGGCCCGGGTGGACCGGCCCGGCGTCAGCCGGACGCGTCGTGCGTCCCGGTAGTGCGGGGGCCGTGAGCCCGTCTCAATTGCCGATGCCGGAGCTGCCGATGCCTGAATTGCCGATGCCGTGGCTGCCGATGCCCGTGTTGGCGATGCCCGCGTTGCCCAGACCCCAGTTGGCAATCCCCGCATTGCCGATGCCGTCGTTGAAAGCGCCTGCATTGCCCACGCCTGCGTTGCCGATGCCTGCGTTGCCCACGCCTGTGTTGCCGATGCCTGCGTTGCCCACGCCGTCGGCGTTGCCCACGCCGTCGGCGCTGGCCGCGCCGGCGCCGCAGATGGCCAGCACTGCCGTTGCACCCAGCGCGACCGTCACACGGAGAAGAGTCGTGCGCATCGTCGTATACCTCCTGCTTTGGGATTATTCTTCCCATATCTCTAGCACGCTGCCGTACCAGATACGGGCATAGATGCCCAAAGCCGCCGTGTCGCCCAGACGCCTCGAACCATTGGCGTGCGGGTCCCAGGTCGGCGACCCAGAAGACCCGCCCAGCGCCGAGGCAGCCGTTGTCCCGGAGCACCGCTGTACCGATGCCCCCCAAAGGTCGGACAAGCTCGGGAAACGCCCAGACCGTCGGTACGACTTCCCAGCGGTGGGCCGTGCCTCCCGTCGTCATGAACAACGGCTCGGCGCGGATGGCCAGGGTGACTCCCGAATTGCTGCCGAAACGCTGCTCTTCGACGTGCACAAAGCCACGATCAGCAGTGCGGACCGTCACCCGGTGAGGCGACGGCCCTGTGGGGTCCCGTCGCGCAGAATCCCCGGCATCGTGCGGGGCCTGCGGGTGACGGGGGGTCAGCCGCGGCGGCCCCAGGATTCGGTGTCGACGGTTCGGCCGCGGTCGTCGCGCAGGGTGGCGGTGTCGGAGCGGTTGTCCCAGACGTAGTCGCGGCGGTCCTGGAAGTGGTCGGTGCGGGGGTCGCGGCCGTTGCCGGTGTGGATGCGGAGGGTGGCGCGGCCGGCGAGGCGGACGTCGTCGAAGCGGAAGCGGTGCCGTCGTTGTCGCGCAGGGTCCAGCCGCCGAGGTTGATGGCGTCGCGGGTGGCGTTGGTGATCTCCACCCATTCCGCGTTCAGGGACCGGTTGGAGCGGTCGTCGCCTCCGGGGCTGTCGGCCTGGACCCGGCCGGTCTCCACCCGCGGGTGCCGCTGGTGATGACGATCACCGTCGTGCGCGGCCGCCGGCAGCGCGGCGGCGGAGACGATCGCACCGGCGGCCAGGACGGTGGCCGCGATACGGCGTACGGAGGAAGAAGCAGAAGACATGGATGGCGCCCCTCAAGAACAACGCCCCACCAGCCGAAACAGGCGGCAGAGGGACTTGTCGAGATCGGCCCGAAGTGAGCCGAGGGCCACACTCTCGACCCGACACGACCCCCACGGCAGCCCCCGCCGACGCCGGTTACCAGACGCGGACATATCCGTCACAGCCGCCTGAGCGATGCACGCATTTCACCCGAACGTGCCCCCAAAGCTTGGGGCGGGTGAGGGTGCCGGTGATCGCACCGATGATCGCTTCGGTGGTGTTGCGGCGGCGGATCTTGGTCCAGGCGCGGTCGCGCACTCCGGACCGCAGCGAGGTTCATGGCTTTGACGACCAACCCCTCGACGCCGGAAACGGCCGTCTAGTCCTCCGGCCACTCCCTGGTCTCGTCCGGGTCGGTGGTCATCGGGCACAGCGTGCACTCGCACCCCGGCCCGTGATTCGCGCACTTTCCCGCACTGTGGCGGGCCTCGCACCGCTCGCCCGGAGCCCCGTACGCGGCCCCCGTGCGGGATCGTGGCGCCCACCGGCCCTGGCGCTGCGGCCCTCGGCGTCGGCGACGTTGTCCCGCTGGTGCCGGAGACGACTTTCGACACCTGGAGACGAAGAGACTCAGTCGGGCAGCGCCACGGTGAGGTCCACTTCAATGAGCTGCCCCGTGAAGCCGAGTTGCGCAACACCCAACAGCGTGCTGGCGGTGGTGAACGCCGGCCCGAGAGCTGAGTCGGTGAGCCGACGCCAAGCGACGCCCAGAACGTCTCTGTCGTCGCTCCGCACATAGATCACCGAGCGCACCACCTGTTCCGGCTCGGCATCAACCGCAGCCAAGGCAGCGAGTGCGTTCACGACAACCTGGTCGACTTGCACCTCAAGCGATCCGGAACCGACGAGGGAACCACTCCGATCGAGAGGGCACTGCCCCGCCAGGTAGGCCGTACGACCGGTCTCCACCACGGTGATGTGGTGATAGCCGGGCGTCTCGTGGAGCTGCTCGGGGTTGATACGAGTGATCTTCACAGTCATGTCCGCGAGTTTGACCGGCTTACTGCCGGTGCGCATCGCAATTTGTTCCACCGAGCAACACTCGCAGCATCCAGAAGGTTAAAGAACAAGCTCAGCGGATCAGGTACGCGCCCTTGGGCCCTTCGGGGGCCAGGGCGCGCGCCCTGGTTGTCCGGCGGGTTGAGGTAGACGAGCGCGGTGAACCACGGGGCCGCGGCGGCGGGGTCCTTCAGCGTCAGCAGAGAGGCGTAGGCGAAGGCAATCCGCTGGGCGGGCGGTTGTCGTTGTCGCCGTAGAGGAGGACGTCGTGGAAGGGGTGGGGCAGGGTCTGCTGGAGGGCGCAGTCGCCGGTGGCCGCCCACGCCAGGGCCGTGTCGAGGTCGCCGGTGAGATCGTCCAGGCCCCGTGGCGTCATCGGGGGCACTGAAGTCGTCGCCCTCGGGCACAGGCTGGCGTACTCATAGGCGAGGGCGGCTTGGGTGTCCAGGTCGCGGGGTGCAGGGGTGGCCGCCGATCGTGACGCCTGCCTTCTCGCACTCGTCGACGTGCGCGTCACCGGAGTCCGGGTCCGGTGCCCGAACCCGTTCCAGCTTCCACCCCCGGCGCGGCGGGAGTGCGGTGATCTGCTGCTCCAGCGTGGACAGGCCCTCGTCGGCGAACTGGGCGTGGTAGGCGGCGGAGTCGAACCGGTATGCCTGGAATTCGGGTGCCCGGGCTGGCAGCGGCCGGTCCAGCTTCCGCAGGGCCTGCAGAGTGAGTTTCCCGGTCGGTGGGAGCCACGGCATCACGCCGTGGGCCGCGGCCTGTGCTTCCTGCGTCTCCAGTCCCCTCCACATGGCTGCCAGTCTCACCGCTCACCCGCATCCGGGTGACGCAATGCCTGAACTCAACCGGAGCCGGGCCGGTCGGTCGGTCGCCGGGCCCAATGGGTGGGCCGCGACCGTGACCTCGACTCGGAGGCGGGGCGATCCCGCCTTCCGGCCGGCCGGACGGTGGGCGTCCCTCAGGGGTGGCGGTAGCCGTTCACGTACCTGCGGGCGGCTGCCTCGCTCGTGCCGAGCGCGGTCGCGACCACCACGAAACTGCACAGGAACTTCGGGGCCGAGCCAGCGCGGGAACAGCGGGTCCTTGAAGAGGAGGTGCGTCGGCTTGCTCTAGCCGCGGGGGTACCCCCGCGGACGTTGAAGTCCTGGCTAGGCGCTCCGCAGTACACAACCATCGTGGCGGAGGCCGGCGCGGACGGTCCTCTGGAAGGACAGCTGCTGCTGACGTTGTGGAGCGCGTGCAGCTCCCTGGCTCACGGTGACATGTCCGGAACCTTCGGCCTGTTGCGCTACGAGATCGTCTCTCTGGATGAGCAGAGCGCGGTCGTCCGCCTCACCGGAAACTGCAGCATGCTGCGGAAGAACACTACACAGGCTGGCATCGGGCTCATCGACCAGGCCCTCGCCCTCTACCAGCGCCGCGCGGCCAGCCCCTGGCCCGCGAACTGAGCTGCAGCACGCCCCTGGCGCGGCGGCGGTACGACGGCACCGCCCTGTCTGCCCACGATCGAGCAGACACGCCGGCGCCCCGGACCCAAGCCGGATCCGGGGCACGTTGCGGTTCAGTGGTCAGGCTTCGATGTACGCGCGGTCATCAGCCCCTCGGTCAGCGGCCCCAGAAGCGCACCGCGTCTGCCAGGCGGCCCGCAGATCGGCCTTCTCCTGCGCCGGCGCCCCGGCGGGCACGGCCGAAGGAGCGGCACCCGCCGCGAAGGCGGCCGGAGCTGCTGCGCACTGGCCGTCCCACACCGGCTGTGCGGAGGCCGGATTCGTCCAAGTGCGCGCCTCGTCTGGCAGGCACGGCCGATCACCGTGAGCCTGAGTTCGGTGCCTGCGCCCGCGGGCACGCGTGTGTTTGGAAGGACTCACATGTCTGAACGCAACACGGTCATGCGCAGTCTGCATGACATCGGTCTGGCAGCTTGGTTCGGGGGTTCTCTCATGGGGGCCGTCGGGTTGAACGGAGCGGCGCGCAACGCCGTGAAGGAGCCGGTTCTCGCCTCGCGGATCGCCAGCGCCGGCTGGGCTGCCTGGACGCCGGTGAACGCGGCCGCGATCGGCGCCCACCTTGTGGGCGGCGCCGGCCTGCTGGGAGCCAACAGTGCACGGGTGGCCTACCAGAGCGGTGTGGGTGCCTCCACCCTCGCCAAGACGGTCCTCACCGGAGCCGCGCTCGCCGCCACCGCCTACAGCCGCGTCCTGGGCAAGAAGATCGAACTCGCCTCGTCCCCGGACTCCGAAGACCAGGCAGCGGCCGAGGACCACCCGGTGAAAATGGATCAGGCGCAGCGCCACCTCGCGCTGCTGCAGTGGGCCGTGCCCGCTCTGACGGCCGGGGTGCTGGTGCTGAACGCCCTGCACGGCGAGCAGCAGCGCCCTGAGCAGCAGAGGCAGGGGATGCTGCGCCGGGCCGCCTCACCCTTGGTCATGGCCGGGGGAACCGGTATGGCCGCCGTACGCCGCGCCTGCCACCACGGCCCGATGGCCGGCCACTGCTGAACTTGCAGGCCAGCCGGCCCCTTCGGCCCTGTGCCGAAGGCTGCCCCTGCCATCTGGTCGCTGGCCCAAGTCCAATCCGCCCACCACAACCGACGTCCTCCACGCAAGGAGACAGGATATGGCCAGAGCTACCACGACCAAGGTGACGCAGCCCGTCACGGACGACAGCATCAAGGTGCGCCAACTCAGCCACTACCAGTTCAGCTGGGTGGCCGGTGAGCCCGCTGCCCCAGGCACCCTCACCCTGCAGCTCGTGCTGGACGAAGGAGCCTGGGAAGAGGTACTGACCGTCGACGCCGACGACGCCGACGTCCTCCAGGATCTCCTGCGCAGCACACCGACCGTGCACTACGACGTCAGCCGCCGAACCCTGATGTTCGGCGTGACCGCCGTCGGCACCTGAACAGACGCCGGCCGCCGCACATCACCGCGGTCTTTAGGGGGTGCAGGCCGACGGTGACGTCATGTGCACGCTATCCCTTTGCGGGTGTCCGGTCATGTAGGCGCTGGGCTGCACGCGAGAGCTGAGGAGATGTGCGCCGACCGTCACCGGGCATTGGGGTCCCCTCGTTCCGATCCTCGGCCGATGGGCGCTGCTGGCGCGTTCTGGCCTGCTCGACCGCCGGCACCGGGCACCGGGCCGCGACACCGACGCTGCGGTCCGAAAACCGTGGTGGGCCGAAATGTCTTTGGCCCCGCTGTAGGCGGGGCCAAAGACGCGAAAGCACCGGCTCAGCGAATGAGCGCTTATCCGGTGTGTCCCCGCACCCGGTATAGGGCGAGTGCCTCGCACCTCGGCGACGGCAAGAGCTTGTTCGGCCCAGCCGAGTTCGCCGGGCAGGTAGGTGACCAGCGTCCGCAGCGGAGCAGGTCGGGCGGCAGGACGGGCATGGTTCGTACTGCGCCCTGAGGCTGGCGTCGCCGATGGCGACGGCGAGGGGGTCGGCGAGGGGGTCGGCGAGGTGTGTTCCCGGTATAAGGCGAGGCCTGTGACGGCCCCGATGGTGAGGGCGCGGGTCGGGCGGCGTAGAAGGATGCGTAGTCGGCTGTGCAGTCGGCAGTTGTGTGAGCCGGGTGTGGCGCTTTGGACGTCTTGCCGGGTCTTGCGTAAGCCCGGTGCGGCACGAAGGAACGCAGCCGAATGCCGTAGCCGTCCGCACTCTGGAGCGGCAAGGCTGGCAGATCTCACCGGTTCGGCCCAACTTCCGTAACGGGCCGGCGCCTCCGGCCGTTGTGGGGGACGTCGTCCGTGCCGCACTTCCCGCGGCAGAGTCAGCTCAAGGAGATCTTGATGTTCCGAATCGCCAAGGCCGTAGCCGTGACCGCCGCCGCTGGTGCCGTCCTTGCAGGCGGTGCCGGCATGGCCGCCGCCGACGCCACGGCAGAGGGCGCTGCCATCGGCTCCCCGGGTGTCCTGTCCGGCAACGTCGTCCAGGTGCCCATCCACATCCCGGTCAACCTCTGCGGCAACACCGTCAACATCGTCGGCATCCTCAACCCCGCCTTCGGCAACACCTGCATCAACGCCAGCGGCTCGGACGGGCACCACAAGGCCGACCACCACGGCAAGCACTGATAACACCAAGTTCTGGCCCCGGCGCAATCGTCGCGCCGGCACATCCAGCGCCGTGTGAACCAGCCGCAGTGTAAGGCCCTGCATGGATCGGCCTCCCCTCATCCTCCAAGGGGAGGCCGTTCTCATGACGGGGCCAGCTCCTTGCAGCCGGCCAGCGGGTTCCGCTCCGCCCGGTCCGCGCGCCGGACCTCTTGCCGCAGTGGGTGGTGGGGCGGCCCGGTGCTACTGCCGCCAGAGCGCTCTGATCATCGGGCCTCGCCCGCGCACGCCCCAACGGTGCGGCCGCCCCGCCCGCGCCTCTCCCTCACCAGGAAGACGAGAAAGCGCAGCAGCCGGACCGGGCCGCCCGGCCGAACCGCACGGCTCCCCCGCGCCGCAGGGCGGGAGCGCTGCCGACTATCGCTCTTTTCGCCGTGGGCCAATCCTGGAGGACGCCAGTCCCGGGCGCCCCGCCGGAATCGACGCACCCCCGGGGCAGGGGCGTGCACCCCCCAGGCCAACGAGCTGTCGCAGAACCGGCTCCGCGAGCGTGGACCGCCACGGCGTTGAGGGCGGCGTCGTGCCTGCTGGGCTACTTCGGCGCCGGTGCCTTGCCGGACACCTTGACGCCTGCCTGGCGGAAGTCGTCCAGAGTGGAGGCAATGGTGTCGGGGGCGACACCGACGGTGTAGTCCAGGCGTACCCGGGTTCCGAATCCAGCCGCGGCAGCGTCCAGGGCGGTGGCGCGCACGCAGTGGTCGGTTGCGATGCCCACCACGTCGACGTTCCGCACACCGCGTGCGCGGAGCCAGTCCGCGAGGAGGGTGCCTTCGGCGTCCGCACCTTCGAAGCCGCTCTTGGACGCGCTGTGGGCGCCCTTGAAGAAGATCGCGTGAACCTTGCCGCTGGCGGCGGTGGGGGCGAAGTTCGGGTGGAATTCTCCGCCGTCGTCTCCGGCGACGCAGTGGACGGGGAAGCTGTCCTTGAAGTCCGGGTTCGAGGAGAAGTGGCCGCCCGGGTCGATGTGGTGGTCGCGGGTGGCCACGACGTACTGGTAGTCACCGTCCGCGCCCTGCTCCACCAGCTCGGCGATCGCGGTGGCGATCCGCGCGCCTCCCGCGACGGGAACACTGCCTCCTTCACAGAAGTCCTTCTGCACATCCACGACGATCAAGCCTCGGCTCATCACGAACACCCCTCAGTACGACGGAACGACCCCCGTCTTCTACCGGCCTGCTCACCTCCACCGAAGACATAGCGCGCTGTGCTCACCCACGCAGCCGCAGACATTCACCGCAGGAACGATTCGCACGGTCGGCAGTCAAAGGCCAAGTGCGGTGCGCAGTCGGGGCCAGGGCTGCCGTCGGGCGTCGGTAGCGGTGCCACGCCCGCGAAGAAGCCCTCGGCTGCCTCTACCTCCCAAGCGGACGGGCACGACGCGCCCATAGCGCGGCCGTGGTCAGATCGCCCCCGGTAGCTGCTCGGCGGCTGCGACCAGGTCGGGGAATCGGTTTGGACCAGGGAGCCGCGCCGAGTCTGCAGGAGTAGCCGGCCCGCCCGGGCTGGCGGTGGTGACCCGTACGGCCGGTTCGAGCGGACATGAATAGCCACATGCGAACCAGTCCGTCTGGGGCGACGGGTTACTTCCGGGGCCCTGGGCGGCCCATCAGTCAAAGCAACAACCACGGCATGAGCGCTGCACAGTCACGCCCAGGCCCCCGGGTCTCCCGATCGTACGAAGGACCGGAATCAACCCGCCGACACGGTAAGGAGCGCTGTACCTGGCCCGGATGGACAACCCGGTGCACAGAGTCGGCCCGACGGTGCCGCCGAGCGCAAGCCGGCCCGCCTGCTCGCCGAAGACTCGGTGAACCGGTCGAAGGCCGTCTGACCCTGGCTGGCGCGCGTCGCAGCAAGCTCCTTGCGGGACCGTCCGTCGGATGGTTGCGCAACTCCGCAGGTCAGACGGCTGGCGCTCACAGCGAAGCTCTCGTGAGTCGGGGGCCGTGCCGCCGCCATGTGCCGGACCGGGCGCCAGATTTACGACGCGGAACTTTGATGAGGGTCAGAGGAGCGGTCCGTCCGGGTCGGGGCGGGGCGGGGGAAGACCTTCTTCGGCCCGTCGGTGTAGAGCTGAATGTCGTTGAGCCCAGCGTCGTCTACCTCCAGGTAGACGAAGTTGCCGGGGGTGACGTCCCATCGGCCGCTGAAGTCGACCGGGTCCGCACTTCCCGTCCCTTCGACTTCCGCCCGGGGCGTGGTGAGCTCGGCCTTGATTCGGAGTGCGAATTCAGGAGCGGGCCGCCGCCAGAGCGTTGTACGGCGGCCTGTCGAATGGAGCCGAAGCACGGTGGCTGTCACCTTCGGGATGGGGTGAGCTGGTCGTGGGGATCGTCTGAAGCAAGCTGGTTGCCCGATGAGGCATGCGCCTTGTCACCAATAGCCTTTGCGCAGTCTTTCGTTTCTCGGCCAGTCTGCTGACGTCGGTCAGCCTGCCCGGGGGCCTGTGGGTGGGGGCTATGCGAACAGGGGGAATCGGGCGGCGTCCGCACCCAAGCGATCTCGGTCGGTATCGGACAACGGCGCGCGTCCGGTCGCCACGCGTGCGTACTGCGCGTCGTCCCACGGCGCTGGCACCGGGCGGCCCAGTAACCCGTCCAGCGTGCGGCGCGCTTGGCCAAGCCCTTCTGCCGAGGGGCCTGGTGCGTCAGGGAGTGACACGACGAGGTCGAGATGGTGGATCGTCGCCTCGACGGCCAGCGTGCGGATCAGATCGCCGGCCTTCAGCACGTGGCCCTGGGTGGCAACGGGCTGGTCGGGTGCGGCACTGGCCGCGGCGTTCACCACTGCGGCCGCAGTCTGCGAATACAGCTCGCACAGTTGATTGATGTGCGGGAACATACTGGCGACGACCCGAGTGAACCTCCGACCGTTGGCCGCGCCCAGGGGTTCCGGGCGCCAATCTTCCCAATAGGTGACCGCGTCACGGTCCGGCGCCCGTCCGGCAGGCGTGTGCAGCGCCACCAGGCCGCGTTGCGCGTCGCTCAGACAGTGGAAGACAAGATCGCGCACCGCCCAGCCGGCACAGCCGGTCGACAGCCACGACCGCTCATCCGTGATGGTGGTGACGACGGCGTCGAAGGCACCGTAAGACGCGCGCAGTACGTCGGCCGGACGCGGTCCTTCCTCCTCGTAAGACATGCCCGCGAGGATAAGGCGGCTGCTTGTTCAAGCGCACCCCCTCGGCCCACCCGCCTGCGCCGGACAGGGACACAGGGCCTGTGCCCATCCTCCCGATCCGTGCGCCTTGTACTTCGCCAGCGCGGGGGACACCAGGGTGCCAGCTGCGCGGAGGAGCTCCTTGACCTTTACCCGGTACGGGTGCGGGCTGGCCAACACTGCAAAACCCCGGCCTGCCCCACCAAACTTCGGCTCACCCCCAGGCGCCCTTGCGGCGCTCCGCTCCCAGCGGCTCGGCGGCCGCAACAACCACCCCCGTGTGATACCGGGCATGTCCGCCGCGCCGCCGGCGCGTGACGTCGCAAAACCCGGGCAGGTGCGGTTCATGGGCACACTGAAGGGCTGGGAGCGGGCGATCGAACAGGCTGAGCAGGCACTGGCCGAGAAGCTGTTGGGCAGGGATGCGGTGGAGGCCGAAGTGGTCGAGGCGCTGCTCCGAACATGCGACGAGCAGGCCATTGTGTGCAGCTCCCACCGCACCGTTGCACCGAACGTGTACGCCGTCGAGCTGCCTCCGGACGTGTACGCCGAGATCGGTCCGCACCTCACGGTCTTGGGGCAGGAGCTAACCGACCGTTTGGAGCGCCACGGCGAGGTCAAGGGGTACGAATGGGCCGGGCTGCTCACCGTGCGGCTCGCTATGGGCGAACACGTCCCCAACGGCCGCTACCAGGTCCGCTGTGCCCCCATGGCACACATCACTTCCACGCCGCTGAGCGCTCCGGACGCGTAACCCGGCAGCCAGCCTACCGAAGGACAGCACCTCTGGGGCCGCCCCTCGGTAGGCTGGCGCCGCAACAGCGCGTACCCCGAATGCGCCGACAGTGGGCGGGCGCTGAAGGCGGACCGTGCCTTCAAGGCCGTGTCTGGACACGGGTCGGAGCGCAGTACGGCAATGGTTGCCACAGCACGCCGTCGCTTCCCTGCAGGTGAAATCCGCATCGCGTCAGGAGACGGTCAGCCGTTTCGCGGGGGAAGAGCCGGAAGCGGAGGCGCTGGTGAGCCACAACCAGTCCTTGGTGTGCCGGCCTTCGGCGTCGATCGCGACGTGCTGCGTGTGGAGCAGACCTCCGGGCAGGGTTCGGTCAGCGCGTCGGTGGGGCCCTGGACGGAGAGCAGCAGGGAACCGCCGGGCCGGATGGCGGCGGCGAGGTTGGTCAGCCCTGTCTCGTTGTCCTTCTCCTCCATGAGGTGGCTGCTCAGCCAGGACTCCTCGCCGTCCTGGACGATGTACCAGACGCCGCCGACGGAGTACGCGACGTCGAAGGCCGGGGGAAAGGACATGTCCAGGACGTCTTCGCGGCGGAACCGGGCGCGGCCGCCCAGTCTGTGGCGGGCCTGGGCCAGCATGCTGTCGGTGTGGTCGATGCCGGTGAGGCGCAGGTCGTCGGGGCCCAGGGCCAGCAGCCGGTCGGCGACCAGTCCTGTGCCCATCCCCAGCTCCAGCACGTCCGCGCGGGTACCGATACGCGTCAGGAGGGCATGTGCGTAGGCGTCGTAGTCGTAGTATCCCGAGGTCATGACGAGGTCGTAGAAGCGCGACAGATCGGCATAGGAGTCAGGCATCCGCCGGACGGTAACGGCGCGGTCGGCCGAGCGGCAAGGACGCCTTTTGAGCCGCTGCCGGCCCTGGCCCGGCCTGTATCCCCAGCCAGTTGTCCCCAAACAGTTGTCTCCGGACAGACGCGGCCCCGCCGGCCGAAGCCGGTGGGGCCGCGTTGCAGGGTGCTGCTTCCACGGCGACGGCATGGCGAGCCGCCGTCAGGACGCCGACTATGGCCGCCCGCCATGCAGTACGGCGCCCGGTGTTCGCCTACTTGTTGTTGAGGCTGCTGTGGTTCCACCAGCCTTGGCGCCCGGCGGTGAAGGTGACCTCGCGGGTCCCGATCTGGCCTTCGTAGGGCTTGCCCTTCACCAGGGGGCTCGTCTTGACGACGCCCTTCGGGTCCTTGATGGCGGGGATGGTGAGGGCGGCGGCGTGGTCGAGGTCGCTCTGCTCGAAGCCGGCGGGGTTCGAGGTGGTGATGACCTCGTCCCAGTTCGGCGAGGCGGCGAGCTGGTGGGCGAGGTGGACCTCGGAACCCTCGCCGAAGGCGAGGTAGGTGAGGTGCTCGGGGTAGTCGGTGGCGTCGAGGGGCTTGTAGTGGACGACGTCCTGCTTGCGGCAGGTGGCGGTGGTCTCGTCGAGGATCTTGGTGAAAGTGCGAGCGCCGGTGCTGTCGACGGTCACCCGCTCGAGTTCCACCTGCAGCGAGGTGCGGGTGCCGTCGACGATCTCCTTCAGGGGCCAGTGGCCCTCGGAGAACAGGGAGTAGTACACCTGCCGGTCCTCGTGGTTCCCGAGGTCGTTGAGGTACTTCTTCCGCAGGCTCCCGTCCAGGCCGAACTTGGTGATCATCTGGAAGGCGTGGACGGCGACGTGGTAGAGCGGGAGGTGGTAGGCGAAGATCGTGTCGGTGCCGATGAGCAGGAACCTGTGGCCGTGGCGGGGGGCTCCGGCGTCGGACGCGGAGGTGGTGTCGGTGATGGTCATGCGGGCACTCCTGGGGTTGGGATCGTGTCGGGTCGGGTGTTCGGTCGGCCGTCGGCGGGATCCGTCGGGCCGGTGGTGTGGCGGCGGCGCCAGAAGGCGTGCCGGGGCCATCGGTGTTCGAGGCCGTAGAAGGTGCGCCGGTTGCGCAGGTGGGTGGCGGTGATCGTGTCGAGTTCGGCGGCGTAGCGGGTGAGGGCGGTGCGATCGCCGCCGAGGTGGTCGTGGACCGCCTGGCCGGCCCGCATGCCGGTGTACAGGGCGGTGAGGATGCCCTGGGACGACAGCGGGTCGAAGGCGGCGGCGTCGCCGGCGGCGACCCACCCGCCGCCGTGGACGGCGTCCAGGCGGACGGTGTGGGCGGGCGCGCGCCGTGCGGCGGCGGCCGGCCACGGGTGGGCGGACACCCGGGCGCCGGTGTGGCGGGTGCGGGCGACGTCGGTGAGCAGGTCGGCGCCGCCCTGCCGGGCGGCAAGCAAGTCTGCGTCGGTGTAGCGGGCGAGCAGCCGGTGGCCGGCGGGCAGCAGCGCCGTGTACCACCAGCCGTCCGGTGCGGCCTCCACGAGGGTCGAGGCGTCGGGGGCCGGCGTGGTCGAGGGGGGCAGGGTCAGGCAGAGCGCGACCAGCCGGTCGTGGACCACCCGGCGGGCGCCGGCCGCGGTGGCCGGGCCCGCTCGGCGGCCGGTGGCGTCGACCAGCCAGCGGCAGCGCACGGTGCGCCGCTCGCGGGGGCCGCGTAGTTCCACGGTCCAGGTGCCGTCCCCGGAGCGGTCGGCGGGGCGGGCCGAGGTGCGTTCGGCGACATCGGTGCCGAGGAGGCGGGCGCGCTCGCGCAGATTCCGGTCGAAGCGGCCGCGGTCCAGGTGCCAGCCGTGGCCGTGCGGGTCGAGGATGCTGTTCTGGGCGGCGAGGTCGTCCGAGCCCCAGGCGGACAGGTTTGCGTAGCAGGGCAGGTGGTGGCGCTCGTCGAGGACGTCCTGTGCGTCGAGGTCGCGGAGAAGGACGCGCGCGGCTGCCGGGAGCGCCTCGCCGACGGGCGGCGGTCCGGTGGCGGCGTCGGCGAGCAGGATGGTGCGCCCGGCGCGGCACAGCGCCAGGGCGGCGGCGCCGGCCGGGCCGCCGCCGGCGACCACCACGTCGTACGCGGGCGCGGCGGCGGCCCGGGGACCGGTGTGGTCCACCGCCACGAAGAACCCTCGTGGCGGCCGGTGCCGTTGGCGGCTTCCTCCCCGAAGGGGTCGAGTTTGTCGATGTAGCCGACGGTGATGTTCTCGGGGGCGACGCCGACGTCCTCGGCGAGGCGGGACACTTCGGCGTCCCGGGTGGTGTCGTCGGCGGTCTGCGATACGTGCAGGGTGACCAGGTTCCGGTCGTCCGAGACCCCTTCGAGGGCGAAGCCGGGCTCGGACTCGACCTGGAAGCGCGGCGGGTACTTGTTGTCCCGGACGGTGTAGCGGCGGGTCTCCACGACGCCGAAGCGGTGCCACTCCGCGGCGGCCTGCTTCAACTGGTCTTCGTACGTGCCCTTCAGGCCTCGCAGCCAGGAGGCCCGGTTGGCGAAGGCCGCCGTGCGCTCGTCCTCGGAGGGTGTCAGGCCGCCCTCCTTGTTGACGATCCGGAAGTCGCGCTCGGTCAGCACGTGGTTGGGCACTCGGGCGGGCCAGAAGGTCGGCAGATGGGGGTCGTACCGGGGGCCCAGGCCGGCGGTGGACTCGTAGCCCGAGCGGCAGCTGGCGGTGTCCGTCTGCCAGGGGATGGCCATCCACCGGGTCAGGCCGCCCGGGCCCTGCGCGTGCAGGGGACCGTCTGCGGCCAGGGCCTTCTCCGGAGTGAGCTCCTCGCCGTAGTCGGGCTCCGCCTCTCCCTCGGCGCGGTGCAGGATGCGGAACGGCTCGGCGAACATCGTCGCGTGCCGGATCGGCCAGGTCACCTCGCAACCGGGGTGGAAGGCATCGGCGAGGCAGAAGTCGAGGGCGGCGCGGTCGAGGAGCCCGGGCTGCTCGGCGAGGGGCGCGTCCTCCAGGCGGCGCGGGGAGTCGGGCCCGGAGGTCTCGACGAAGTCGCCCTTGGACCACCTGAGCAGCATGTCCATCTGGAGGGCCGACAGGGTCATGTACTGTCGCGGTGACTTGGGGCGGCTGGTCATGCCGTCGCCGTAGAACCACGGCCAGGTCATCGGCGCCACTCCGTCCCGCTGGTAGTCGCGCATGGCGGTGTACACCTGGCGGCGCAGCTCGCGGTAGACGGTCCCGGGCTGGGAGAGGCGGCGCTGCAGTTCGGTGGTGGTGAAGTCCTGCGGGCCGTCGCAGCCGAAGTGGGTGGCGAAGCCCTTGTTGACCCACTGCAGGTTGCTGAAGCGCTCGAGCAGGGGCGCGATGTGGTGTTTGAAGGACACCTGAGCGGGCCGGGGCAATTGGCCCTTGCTGACGAAGACGTCGAGGAGCAGGTCGTACAGGGTGCGCACGGTCTTGATGTCCGGCGCGTAGTTGGGCGGGCCCACCACGACCCAGGCGGGTCGGACCTCGATGCGGCGGCCGTCCACGCTGAGGGTGGCGGTGACCGGACCGTCGGAGATGTCGTCGTACCAGCCGTCGTTGTTTCCGTACGAGTGCAGTGGCTCGTTGTTCTTCGCGGCGGACCGGCCGGAGCCGCCGAGCACCACGAGGCGGCCGCTTTCGTCGGTGTGCATCCGGCCCAGCGGGACCGGGATGCCCTGGAACGTGCCGCCGGTGAACTCCACGGTCTGGCCGGTGCCGGCGCGCAGGGTCTTGCGGCCGGGGTCGATGACGAGG
Source organism: Streptomyces virginiae (assembly GCF_040638905.1). Classification (GTDB taxonomy): domain Bacteria; phylum Actinomycetota; class Actinomycetes; order Streptomycetales; family Streptomycetaceae; genus Streptomyces; species Streptomyces virginiae_B. The sequence continues at coordinate 18,124 of NZ_JBEZYV010000062.1, forward strand.
CTGCGGCGGTCGATGCCCTTGTTGCGCCTCGGCGTACTGTGGCCCTGAGTGTCGGGGATGTCGAGGGCGAGCCTGAACTCGTACCAGGCGGCTTTCTGGTTCGCGACGTGGACGCCCCACTCGATCGAGGCGTTGTCGTTCGTCAGCTCGCGTACGACGTTGCCGGCGCTGTCGTATCCGTAGAGGCGGAAGCGGGCCGCCTGGCGCTTGAAGGCGCCGGTGTCGTCCTTGAGGGAGCCGGCCGGCATCGGGTCGGGGTCCGGTGTCTCGGGGCCGTAGTACCACCCGTCGTCGCGGGTGCTGTTGCCCACCCGGGCCACTCCGATCGCGGGGTGGATCTTCGCGTAGGCGATGTCGTCACTCATGGGGGTTGCGGGTTCCTTCCGGGATGGTGAAGGTCGCAGAGCGTCGTGCCGCACCGGCGGGCGGCCGGGTGGCCGGGCGATGGGCCGGGCGATGGGCCGGGTTGGAGGCGGCAGCCGAGAGCCGCCCTTTCCCTCTGTAGGGCCCACGGGGCGCGCCGCACTCCTGTGCCGCGTCTGCTGCATAGGATTCCCTGCCCCGGCCGCCGTGCACGTTCCCGGACGCGGTAGGCAACCCTCTTGGAGGAAATGAATCGATCCTGCTCACACAGTTGTCGGAGCGTGCGCCGGTGCTCGTCCGGGCTAGGACGGGTGGGTGAGGCGGAGAGCCGAATGTGCGCGCGGCCGGGTACTCGGCGTCGGCGCCCGTTGCCGCCTTCCGGTTCGTCGGGCCCTCGGTCGTGCTCGCCGTACCGCCCTGGGGAGTGTCGTCAAGGTGCGTCGGCCGCCCGAAGGGCGGGCCCCGCCGGCCCCGCGGAGTCTGACGACACGACCTGGGGCGCCACCGGATCCAGCCACCTACCGCTCGCCGGGAATGCCGGGGAGTCGGTCACTCCTCGCCCTCGCCGACCTCGTACTGATGCGGCTTCCCGCCTTGCCATGCGATGACCTCGGAGTCGCCGAGGACCAGCGCGTCGCAGTCGGGGATGTCGAGGGACTGCAGGAACTCGATCAGGTCCCGATCGCTGTGAGCGACGCCGAGGACGGTGTCGACACCGCGGATCCTGATCACGACCCGTCGGCCGCCCGACGGGGAGATCCGGTGCACGAGGATCGGCGCCTGCTCCATACCCTTAGCCTGCGCGGCCGTCCCCTGTCCAGCACGCCGAGCGTCGCCGGGCGCTCTGCCGCCAGAGGGGCCGGCGGCCTCCACCACGCTGTCCAGGCCGTCGCCACCACGCACAGCCTCACCCTGACGCGGTGAAGAGGCAGGTCAGCAGCTACTCAACCACCCCTGTCACGCGCCTGTGACAGTCGGCGGACAGCCTCATGAAGTCCGGGAGCCAGTCTTTTAACCAGAGAACAAAACAGACATTTCAGTCCAGGTT
>NZ_JBEZYV010000063.1:0-17937 GCF_040638905.1 Streptomyces virginiae
TCCGCAGCGAAAGAGGCCTCCGCTGGGGCGGCAGACCCCTACCCACCGCGGCCTGACCACCCAACCCGGCGAACCTTCCCGGTCACAGCACTAGCCCGCCCGTACGCTGAGCGGCGCGCACCACCGGCGGCCGCTGCGCACGGTCGGCCGGACCGTACCGCTGCATCCGCACGCCTCCCGTCAGCACGCCGAGCACCCCGCCCTGGCTGCCGCGGACACCGGGGGAGGGCGTGCGCTTCTCGGCGACGTGGGGAGCCGTGACGTCCTGGACGCCACCCTCGTCCGCCCCGCCCCTGGTCGCCGAGGTGAGCGCGGATCGCGCCATCGACCACGGCGGCGTCTTCCGTCACCCGCTCCGCTTCCAGCGCCTGCGCCCGTGAACCGGCGCCACGAGGCTGATGGCCTGAACGGCCAGGACGCCAGCTCGGCGGTGCTGTGCGTTCGGCGGTCAGCGGGGGGCGGCGGCCGGGCCTTCGCCGAACCGGGGCACATCCGCCGCACTCACCTCTGCTGGGACCTGGCCGCCGACGAACGCGAACGCAAAGCCCTCCTCGGACCGGCCGAGGACTGCCCCGACGCCACCGTCACCTACGAGACCATCCCGGCCGACGCCAAGTAGACGCCCCTACGGGGCCATGGCCGGCCGGGAGCCGACACGGAAGCGTATCCCCGGGCGCATGGCGGATCTTCTCGGGCCGCGCATCGTCCTCGAGCACCCCGATGAGAACGGTCAGGGTCCGGGCCTCGCCTTCGACCTCCTCGCGCCGGTCGATACCGACCGAAGCGGGGGTCTGAGGGCTGGCGAAGGCCAATGCAGTTGTCCGCCGCCCAGCGAAATGGCCACCCCCCACGACCCGTCGCCCTCCGATTGTCAGTGGTGGCTGAGAGGATCGGAGCATCGAGTCGGTCGGAACAACGGGGGGCGGCAATGTCCGGAAACCAGAACTACATCAATCACGTTGCTCTTGTGCTGGATGCCAGTTCGTCCATGTCACACCTGAGCGGAAAGGTCGTCGAGGTCGCCGATCAACAGATCGCCTACCTGGCGCGCCGGTCGCAGGAACTGGATCAGGAGACCCGTGTCACGGTGTACGTCTTCTCGAACAAGGTCGAGTGCGTCATTTACGACAAGGACGTGCTGCGCATGCCGTCCCTCAAGCAGATGTACCGGGCCGGTGGAATGACCGCCCTGCTGGCCGCCACTTTGAAATCGCAGCGAGAACTGGCGCAGACGGCACAGCTCTACGGCGACCACAGCTTCCTCACTTTTGTGCTGACCGACGGGCAGGAGAACGCAAGTCACCGCTGCCCGGACGCCCCTGCCCGGGACTCTCGTGAACTGGTGCAGGCCGTGGCTACGATGATCGAGACGCAGGAGGACAACTGGACGCTGGCCGTCCTCGTGCCGGACCAGATGGGCAAGCGCGAGGCCATGCAGTGCGGTTTCCCGAAGGACAACATCGCCGTTTGGGATGCCACGAGCACACAGGGTCTGGAGGAAGCCGGACAAGCCATCCTGAAGGCCACCGAGAACTTCATGGTGGGCCGCAGCCGGGGAATTCGTGGATCGCGGGCGGTGTTCTCCATAGGGGTGGAGGCGGTCAACAAGAAATCCATTGCGGCGGCCGGTCTCACCCCGGTCGATCCGTCGCTCTACCACCTGCTTCCCGTGGCCCGGGAAGCAGCCATCCGGGACTGGGTCGTCGAAAGCGGACACACCTACCGCACCGGTTGCGCCTATTACCAGCTGAGCAAGTCGGAGAAGATTCAGGCGCGGAAGCAGATCGCGGTACTGGAGAAGAAGACGGATCAGGTCTACACGGGACCAGAGGCCCGAGCCCTGCTCGGCCTGCCGGACACGGAAGTCCGCGTCAAGCCGGACCACAACGACGAGTTCACCATCTTCGTACAGAGCACCAGCGTGAACCGGAAGCTCGCGCTGCAGACGCGGCTTCTGCTCATGGTCTGACGCCTCGGGAGCCCCGCGGAGCCGGCCGGCGGGGTCTGTGCGCCTGCGGCTCCTGCCGGCCGAAGTCGAAGGCGGCCGTTTCCTGGCGGCGGCCCCGAGGTGTGGACCGGCGACATCTGACCAGCCGGACACCGGGCACGTGATGCTCATGGGCGGGGCGGGCTTCCCTGCCGCGGGTGCTGCCGGGCCCGAGCCCCTGTATCAGGTGTGCAAGGGGCTGTTGAGGCCCTTCCCGTCCTGGGTGCTGTCGTTGTTGAACCAGTAGTCCCCGGCCGCCAGGTAGCGGGAGGAGCGGCTGTTCCCGGGGGCGGCTCGGCGCTGACGGCCGATTTCCGTCCTCGGCCGGGGTGCCGGCGGGTAGGACGAAGGTGGCCGCGGTGCGGTTCTTGCGCAGGGAGCGCTCCAGCATGTGAATCCTGCTCCTGACGGTGCGGGGAAAGGGAGTGCGCGCATCCTCGGCACCCCGGCCTCGTAACGCATCCGCACCGGCCACCGGCCACCGTTCACCCTTCCGCCACAATCCGTAGCCGAAATAGTGCGAGATGCGACTCCGCGTGTCAGCGTGGCGGAGGAAGTACCACCCCCACGCATCAAGGAGTCGCCGTCATGGGCGGTATGCAGGACAAGCGCCAGGAACCGGGCAAGGGCCGCGAGGAACAGCAGCGCCCCCAGCACCCGCAGCGCCCCGGTAAGGACCCGGTCCACCCCGAGCCCGGCACCCCTTCCCGTGGCGGACAGCGCCCGGAAGAGATGGAGCGGCGCCGCGAGGAGGACCTGCGCCGCGACGAGCACGACCTGCGCGAGGACTTCTGACTCAAGCAGCACCCCACGCACGCAGAGCCCGGCCAGGCGCCCGTAGTCACCCCGGCCGGGCTCTGTTCATGCCACGGCCCGGCCCACCACAGACCAGGCGCGTGACGTCGGCGCCCGGCCACGTCACGCGGCATGGCGTGGCCCCGGGCAGGAGGACCCGGGGCCACGCTCAGCCGGCGCGCGCCTCGGGGTGCTGAGGGAAGGGCCACCATGCCATCGGCCACCATCACGCAGCCCAGCGGCACGCCGGACGACAGTCCGCCCCGGCCCCGTGTCACGGCGTTCACACGTCGGCGGTCAAGGGGCCGGAACCCTTGGAGTGCCACATCGTTGGACGAATGGGACGCACACCGCTCCGGAGGCTCTATCCGTTTCCCCACGGGTCTGCCCGGGGCGGGCCCCGGCCCTGGCCACCAGCACCGCGCGTGGCGGGCGGCAGGTGGTCAGGGCAAAGATCGGCAACCCCCGTCGGCGGGGCTGTCGATCAAGCCGAGGTCCGGGTAGCCCGTGCCGATATGGCGTGCTCGGGTGAGGCCCGGGGCCCAGAGCGCTCTGGGGGCAGGCCGTCGCCGTCTTCTACGGAGCCCTGGCGTGCACCTCACGCTCGGAGAACATTTTGAGCGACGCCCAACCACGTGCCCAATCCTGCTTCTCCGTGTCGATCACGTTGAAGGACACCCATGAGGGGAGCAGCGGACCCCGAGCCGACGGGAGGTATGAACGCTACAGCCGGCGAACTGCTCTGACAGGGCTTCGGACGTATCTCCTCCCAAGTCCAGCGAGCTATTCCGTGGCGTCGGCGGCCGTGCGGTGAAGAAGGTGCTTGTCGAGGACGATGATGTTGCTGCTCAGGACGGCGCCGTGGAGGTCCGAGAGGTTTCCGTCGAGGTGGATGGTCCTTCCCTCCGTACGGTAGGTGCCCGTGTTAACGCCGATCTTGAACGCGGGGCAATTGTCCAGGTTGCAGATCACGTTGTTGATCTGCTCGAAACGCCCGTCCGCGGTGAAGGTCAGCTTCTGGATGTAGAAGGTGATTCCCGGGCGGTTCTTGTCGACGGACTCAGTCCATTGCCCTGTCAGCCGGGCCTGGTCTGCTACCGGGGCGTCAGCCCCCGCCACTTGGGCGGCGGCGGAGCCACTGGTGGCCGTCATGGCGGCCAGGAGCAGAAGTGCGGTGCCTAATCCTGACTGGATCGTCGTTTTCATCTGCGCGCTCATTCCTTGTTCGTCGGTCCGTGGTTCGTAGAGGATGCAGCAGGGGCGGCATGCGTGACGGGGTGGCAACACCCTCGCTGCGGCGAATCCCGCTGGACAGCCTCCGTGGTGCGTGCTGTCGGCGTTGGCGTGCCCGACCGTATCTGTTCACATGGCGCCCGCGTTCCACCGCGACAGGGACCGTCTCGTTTCGGCTGCCTCGCAGACGCGGTGAACACTCGACGCCAACCGCAGGGGACAGAGGAACCGGACCCCTTCCGCTCTCCGGCGTGGGGCACACGGGCGGACACTGATTGGCCGAGAGTCGCAAGGCGTACGGCACCTGGCGTCGGCGGGGAGCACTCGGCGGCGAGGACCGCTACGCGACGACCCAGGCCGGTCACGCCGGTGGCGGAGGCGCCCCGTGTCGTCGGGGAGCACCTGCGTTGCGGTGAAGTGATGTGGAAGTGAAGGCTGACTGTGAACGCCTGCCGCGGCCAGGTGTCAGAACGGTGTGCCGGTGCCCGTGGTCTCCTGCGCCACGGTCCACACCAGCTGCTGGAAGGCGGGCACCGGGACGCAGCGCGGGCCCGCCGGCGCGAACGGCCCGGCCCGCAGGAACGCGAGGTAACAGCGCCCGCAGGTGAATGCCGCCTCCCACACCGCGAACAGCCCGGGGAAGGCCGCCGTCTGCGCCCGGAACCGCTTCCCGGCCGCCCGCCGCGCCAGCACGCGGCGGAGCAGTACGACCACGGCGCCGACCAGGGCGGGCAGGCCCGCCACACCCCAGAAGATCAAAGCGTTGCGCCCCGCGCCGGGCTCGCCGCCGGCCAGCAGCGGCAGCGTCATCAGGGCCACGACCACCGGCACGGCCCAGAGCACGGCCAGCGCGCAGCCGCCCTGCTGCTGTTCCAGGACCGGCCGGGGCGGCGGCGCCAGTTGCTGGGCCAGCAGGGTGCTCGACACCCCCGACGTGTGCACAGTCGAACGGCCGAAGACCGCAACCGACCCTACGCCTGGCACGAAACCGGTACCTGAGGAGTAGCCGGCCGACACCCCTGCATAGGTCCCGGTCTGTTCCTCGTAGACGGCGCGCACGCTGCGCACTTGGTCGATCGTTCCGCACTGCGGGCAGCTCGTGCCGTTCATGATTCCTGTTCCCTCCCGCTTCCCATAGTTGTGATCATCACACGTCCGTGCGGCGTCACCTTCCGGGTGGTGAGCACGGCGACCAGGTCGCGGACGCGATCGCGGCACAGGGGGAAGCCCGATCGCGCTGATCACGTCGTGTCCCGGCCGGGCGGCAACGCCGCGGTCGGTGGAGGCTCTTACGATGAGCCGACCACCATCCGAAGGAGGGAACCGCATGCGCTGGAACATATCGATCTACATACCTACTGAGGAGCAGACCCGGAATCCCGAGACCGACGGACACCACGACGCGGAGCGGACCCTCGCCTACTGGTCGACGACCGGCACCCTGGGCTGGCTGCGAGAGCTCAAGGAGCAGGGGAAGGCCAAGGAAGTGCTGTCCTCGGGCTATCCACTGCGCCACATCGCGCACGCCCGTGACGTGTTGCCACTTCTGGCCGATGAAACGCGGCTCGGCATGAACGGACACCTCCATCACACCAGCATCCACCCCGGCGCTGTCGCGGCATGTTCCGAGGACCAGCTGCTGGTCATCGACGCCATGGACCAGTCCTGAACACCCCAGGTCGTCGCGTGGCCGGGCCGTATCGAACGACGGCTCCGCCGATGTTGCCGACGAGGGTCAGGGCGCGGGCGTATCCCTTCACGGCGGCCGTCGGCGTGCCCGCACACACGGAGCCAGGAGCACCCCTGTGATCACCACGCATAAGTACGCGGCCCTCTCCGCCGTGGACATCGCCCAGCTGGTGCGGTGCGGCGCCGCGACTGCCGTGGACGTCGCCGCCGCAGCCCTCGCCTGCATCCGCGAGCGCGACACGGAACTGCGGGCGTTCACGGAGGTGTGGGCCGAGCAGGCTCTGGCGCGGGCGGCCCAAGTGGACGCGCAGATCGCCCGCGGTGCCCGGCTGCCGCTTGCGGGTGCGCCGATCGGAGTCAAGGCCGGCGAAGGACCCGACTCGCACCAGAACTCCCTCCTGGTGGCGGCCGGATGCGTGCCGGTCGGTGCCACGTCGAGGCCACGCACCGGTCAGGGCTGGCAGACGTACGGGCACACTGACCGGGGCCCCACCGTGAACCCGCTCAATCCGGCATGGTCTCCCGGGGGTTCCTCCGCAGGCTCCGCGGCCGCAGTCGCCGCCGGCCTGGTCCCTCTGGCAACCGGGTCCGACGGCGCCGGATCGATCCGCATCCCCGCCGCGTGGTGCGGCATCATCGGATTCAAGCCCACCAACGGCCTCCTGCCAGCCCGGGACCGAGCGGGGCTGAACACGCCAGGCGTCCTGTCCCGCACGGTCCCGGACGCCCTCGCCTACCTGGACGCGGTCGACACCAAGTCGTCCGAGGCGGCCGTCTCCGGCCCCACGCCTCCGCTCACAGCCGTCTGGTCAGACACTCTGGGCTACGCGGACACCGACCCCTCTGTCGCCGCCGTCGCCCGGCGCACCGCAGGCGGTCTCGTCGCTGCCGGACTGATCACTTTGCACGACGACGCCGAACTCACGCTCCTCGACCCGGCACCAGCCTGGACGGCCCTCCGCAGCGGTTCGTCCTCCCCCGACGACATCGAAACGATCACCGTCAATGACGCACGCCTGGCCGACTGCTTCGCGCGTGCCGACCTCGTGCTCACCCCCACCACCCCGCATCCGCCGCACGGCCACGAGGGTCCCGGACCACGGATGAGCGTCGCACTGACCTGGGCGTTCAACGTCAGCGGGCACCCGGCCATCAGCCTCCCCGCCGGAACCACACCTCAGGGGCAGCCCGTCGGCCTCCAACTCGTAGCCCCGCCGCACCGCGAGCGGCAGCTCCTCGGCATCGCCGCCCGCGCACTCGCAACCCAGTAGAGCCCTTCGCCGAGCCCACCTGGAAGACCGGCGGCAACGCCCACGCTTCACCGTTGCCCTGGTCGACACGTTGTTCACGGCCGGCCACTTCACCGCGGCTGCCCGGTGGGCCGCCGCGATCACCGTGACTGCGTCCGCCGGCGGCGAGGCTGCCGCCCCGCCCCCCGGCAGCGCCGCCGCCACCGAACAGGGCCTGCGCGCCGCCCAGCACCCCACCGGCTTCGACCTCCTCGACGCGGCCGCCTCGCCGACCACGACGCCTTCCAGGGCGCCGACGCGCCCTACCCGGCCCTGGTCTCCCTGGGCCGGGACGGCGTCGGCCGCCTGGTCCTCGTGGACCTGGAGCACGTCGGCGTCCTCCAAAGCCGACCCGGCCGAGGCGACCCCTGAGGCCGAGAACCCGGGCCTGGCCCCCTTCCCGTTGCTCGCCCCGACTCGCGCCGCTGACGATGCCGACGACACCCGAGCCACCGCGCCGACGGTGCTCTTGCTCGGGCGAGTGGTCATCGAAGGCGCCGCGGGCCGGATCGACTCCAACCGGCAGAGCGCCGCCGTCGAACTCGTCTCCTACCTCGTGCTCCACCCCGGCGCCGAGCACCACGCATCGACGACGCCCTCTGGCCGGGCCGCCTGGTCAACAAGCAGATGCGCAACGCCGTCATCAGCCGCACCCGCTCCTGGCTCGGCAAGGATGCCGACGGCGAGGCGTTCTTTCCGCGGGTCCAGGACACCGGCGGCAGCCGCTACCGCCTCGCCCAGGCCGTCACCTGCGATTGGCGGACCTTCCAGAACTTCGCCCGCACCGGCCTCGCCCCCCCCCACGACGAGGACGGCGAGCTCGCCCTGCGCCGGGCCCTCGCGCTCGTCCGCGGCCGACCCTTCGCCGCGATCGACCCCCAGCGCTACGCCTGGGCCGAGCCGGCCGTCCAGGAGATGGTGTCGGCGATCGCCGACGTCGCGTACGAGCTAGGAGAACGAGCTCCTTCGACGACATGCTCGACGTCAAGAGGCGCCGCGCCGTCACCACACCCTTCGGGCAGACACGGCCCGGCCCCGCACCCCGCCGCCGGAGCGCAAGCCGGCCCCGATGAACTGGCCACCGAGTTCGTCAAGGCGTTCCTCGTCGACCGCCCGCGAACACGGCTGGGGCTGATCGCCGCACCTTCGGGTGCCGAAGCGTTGACCGTTGCGGGCTGGTTCGGCCCCTGCAACTACGACACGACACCGCGACGATCTCCGCCGTCCTCCACGATCGGGAGCACCGGTTCGGCGCCCGTGTCGTCCCAGTGGGGTTCGACGCGCTGCGCCTCAGCGTCGCCGCGCCGCCGGTGAGCGAGCGGGATGCTCTCCTGGTCGCGGCCGAGCACTTTGCGTTCTGCCCGGACAACATCTGGCAGGGCAGCAGGCCGACACACTGGCCGCGTACGCCGAGCAGATCACCGGTGCCCACCGCTGGGACTTCTGGTGGGACTGATCCGTCCCATACCTGGGAAACGATCACCCGTCTGGCGGGAAGCGACCTTCAAGGGCTTCACGCATGCCTGATCAGAGGCACTCGTGAACCCCCTGTCAGAACCGCCTGGCAAGATCACACGTATGACCAGCAACACCGGAACTCCCGTCCCGCTCCCAGCCAATCACCGTATCTCCGAGACGTACGCCGACTGGGCACGTACTCAGGGGCCGGGCATCGAAACAGACGCCCGCGACACACTGGAACGGGCGGGCAGCAGCCGGCACCGGGCCTGGGAGAAGCCCGGCCGGTTCGTGGACGACGCGGAGCGCCTGGCCCGGGGCCTGCCGGCCGCCCACCTGCCCTGGTTCTGGGACACCATCGGTCATTGGATGCTGGAGACGCACCGCCGCTCCGCAGCCCGCGCCTACGCGCAGGCGCGCGCCGCCGAGCGCACCCACGCTCTCCCGGTCGATCCCGACTGGCGGCGGGCGAATCAGCTGCTGTTCGCCCGCTTCGGCGCCCTGCCCGCCAGTGAACTCAGCGGAGCGGCAGCCTGGTTGGCCGGTGTCCTCGAACCGGTCGACGCGCACCACGAGTTCGTCTGCCTGCTGAGCGCCTGGGCGGCGTCCCCCGGCGAGCTCCCCGCCGATCTGGCCCGCCGGGTCCGGGACTCGGCCCGTGCTGCCGGGCTCGGCAGCGAGGAGGAAGCCCGGGTGCTGGGCGGGGTGTTGGCCGCGGCCCGAGGCAAGGCCATACCCGACCGGCTGCTCGACGCGGCAGCCGGCCCGCTCCACGACCACCCGCCCGCCGACGAGCAGGCCACCGCCCTCCTCGACCTGTTTCCCGAGTCGAAGAACGACGCGGCTGCCTGGCTGCGTCTGCTCATCGCGTGCGGCGTTGCCGACGCGGCCGCGGCCGGGCGGATCACCCCGGAGGGCGGCCTCGGCGACTGGCTGCGCCGGTACGCCGCCGGATACTCCCACCGCACGGTCGCCGGCGGTGGGGTGACCCGCCAGCCCATGCCCGCAGAACTCTTCGACCTGGTGGGCCGGTTCGCTCCGCTGCTGCGCGCGCACGGCACCCCGGTCCGGCTGCACGAGGACCGCTACCGGTGGCCGCACCTGGACGCCGACCTCCTCGACCTCTGCCTCGCCGAGCGCGTACCCGTCCACGACCCCGGTGCTGCGATCAGCCTGGAGTTCTGGGGTGAGCACTCCCAGCGCGACCTCAAGGCACTCGCCACCGACCCGGTGTTCGGCCCCCGGCTGGAAGGCACCGTGCACGCCGGGCTCCGCACCCGTGGCGGCACCGCGATCAGCGGCACCGCGATCAGCGGCACTGCCATCAGCCGGCTCCCGCACAACCCGGGCATCACGGCCGAGGTGCACGCCCGCGTCGAGAAGCTGCTCGACGCCCTGCGCGGCGGGGGCCTCGCCGCCGCCGACGAGGCCGTCGACGAGCTGTACGGCCTCCTCGACCGGCCCACCGCCATCGCCCTGGACGGCATCGAGGAGGCCCTCGACGCACTCGACCTCACCGGCCCGCTGGCCCGCGCCCTGCGGGCCGGGCTCCCCGAGGAGCTGGGCTGGCCCGCACTGGACCGGGCCCTCGCCGCGTTCCGGCCCGACGAAACCGTGCACGTCACCTGCACCTGGCCGGTGCTCACCGTGTACGGCGAGACCCGCGCTCTCGCCGTCGACCACGCCGGGCTGCGCGCGGAGCACACCCTGGAACTGCCCGACGGCGCACTCGGCCACACCGTCCACTGGGTCGGCGGCCAGTTCCTCGTCGCCTGGAACGAGGAGCACAAGGAGAACGCTTCCACCACCGCCTACTGGTCCGACCACCCCGGCGAGACGTTCGAACCGGAGGAGACGTACGGGCTGCGCCCCTACGGCGGCAGCATCCAGGGCGGCCTCGGCTACCAGTTCGAAACGCCGGACGGGGGCGGCCGGTTCGACGGGGAACGCGTGCTGAGGGCCGGGGGCCGTGAGGGCATCGGTCACCGCGACTACCAGATGAACGACGGCCACGCCTTCTGGAGCGCCACGGTGTTCAGCGAGGGGCGCGGCGGCTGGGCCCGCATCGACCGTGCCACCGGTGTTCCCACCGCCGACCGCACTCTGCCCGCCTTCCACGACCCCGCCAAGTCCCCGCCTGGCACGAAGCCGTTCCCCGACCACCGGATTCTCGCCGCGCTGCCTCCCGGCGCCCCGCTCTCCCCGCTCGGCCAGGACGGCACACTCACCGGCTGCCGGGTCGACTACCGCACCCCGTACGCGGGTCCCTCGCCCCGCGAGTTCGTGCTGGAGTCCATCGACGGCCGCACCGCCTCCTACCGCAGCAACACCCGGGGCCGTCGCCCGTGGGGAATCCTTGCCCTGCCGCTCGGCGGTGAGGACGCCGTCCTGGCCGGAGGAACCACCATCCGCTGCCACGCCGCCGGCGACAACTCGTTGCTCTGGCAGGTCCAGGGCTTCCCCGGCAGCCGCCACAGGACCCGGAGCCGGGCCACCCTGGGCGAACTGGCCGGGCCGGTTCCGCCACCTGCCTTCTGGCACTTCCTCACCCCGCGCGACGAGCCCTCGTCCCGTGTCCTGCGGACGGTCACCGACAGTGCGGTGCGCGAGCTGCTGCACCAGGGCATCGGGCGCGCCCTGCCCGGCGTGACCGACCCGCGGGTCCAGGAGGGCGTCGACCGCGCCGTCCGGCTCGCCGCCGACGTACTGCGCCGCCGCCGGGAGCTGTCCCACCGGGTCGCCGTCATGCGGGCCGGGCCGGTCGTCGACCTGCCCGACCCTGCGCCGGACAACCGGCTCGTCCCGGCCCTCCACGGCCTGCTGCCCCAGCTGCGCGGCTACGAGGAACGGCAGCCGCAGCCACAGCCCGCCCTCCTCACCTCCGTCGCCGCCGACGGCCGGTACCTGCGCGGCGAGATCGACGACGAGGTACGGGTGCTCGCCCTGCCCGCGCCGCCCTCCGAGTGGGCGGTGCTGACCGGCCGGATCGATGCCGTGGCCTGGCGGACTGTCGTCGCGGCCACGCCCGACGAGCAGCGACAGGCGCTCGCGGCCCTGCTCGGCGTATGGAGCCGGCAGCCGTTCGCGGAGGCCGGGAGCTCCTGGCGGACCGGCCGGGCCCCGGAGCAGCGGATCGCCGCACTGCGCGCGGACGGTTTCGCCGTGGCCTCCGGCCCGGAGCGCAGCCGCCTCGCCCCCTTCCTCCAGCGAGCAGCCGATCCGGTGCCCGCCGATGCCGAGGAGTGCGCCACGCACACCATCGCCGCCGATGACTCCACCCGGCTCCCCCGCCTGCTGGCCCTGCTCGCCGGACAGGGCCCGCTGCCGGTGCCCGAGGAGGCCGTGGACCTGTTCCGCTGGCGCACCGGGGTGGCGCGCCCGATCGCCGCCCTGGTCCTCGACGGATTCGCCGGCAGCGACGACTACGGTGCGCACCGCAAGCTGGTCCGCGCCAAGCCGTACAAGGCGGACCAGAACACCCTCTACGCGTACGACGAGTTCCAGCGAAGGCTCGGTCCGGACGGCCGACGCGCCGTGCTCGCCGCCGCTCTGCCCGGCGACCCGGCGGAGCTCTGGGCCCCCGGCGGGATGACCGCGGCCGCGGAACGCATGGCCGCGGCCTGGGCCCAGCTGCTCGGCAGTGCCCCGTACACCGATGACGGCAGCCATGCCGCTGCCCTCGCCGCGGATCACGGACTCCCGGAGATCTGGGCCACGGCCCTGCTCACCGGCCGCCTCGAGACACCTGTGGAGACCGACGGCATGCAGGCCGCCGCCACCGCCGTCGCCTGGGCTCTCGCCGAGCGCCCGGTAGAAGACCCTGCGGCGCAGGGTGCCCGCGTCCTGCTCGGCGGGCTCACGGACCTGCCCGCCGATCTGCTCACCGCTCTGCGCAGGCTGGCGGACCGGTCCGCCACCACCCCCGTTCCGCCGGGCCAGTACGAGAGCAACCCGCTGTTCAGCGTCCCTGACCTGGTGGACGAGGTGGCGGCGGCTCTCGGTGTCAGCCGTGACGCGGCCGCCCTCCAGCTCCAGTTGCACGCTTTCGACCGCCCGGCCGACCGCACACTCCGCCGCTGGAACTCCTGGTCCATCGACCACCACCGCGCCGTCCGCAAGGAGCTGACCGCCGCAAAGGCCCCGCGCCCCAAACCCGCCGCCCCGGCAGAAGCCCCCGCAGCGGTCCCGGCACCCGCGCACGAGCGGTTCACCCGAGCCTGGGCGGACAGTGCGGCACGGCCAGGCACGAAGGCGTGATGCTGCTGCACGCCTCACGCAAATACGGCTCCGTGCCACGCCAGCAGGAAGGCAAGGGTGGCGGGGGTGATGGTCGCGCAGGCCGACGCCACCGAGTGCTTGCGCCTGGGTGTGCCGCCGGCGGCTGCGCGCCCCGCCGCCCGCGCAGTTCAGAAGGAGATTCGTGACCGCTTAGCCGCTGCCGCATGACGCTCACGGCTTCGTGACGGCCTCTGGATCTCCGAGGCTGTCCGGTCAACCCTGACGATCGTCGGGGGACTGGGCTGCCGTTCAGCCAGGGCCCCGGGCCTGCGGTGTTCCCTACCGTCGGCGGCATGGAATCGATCAAGCGGTACGGGTGGGGCCGACGGCTGCCGGTGGCGGTCGCGTCGGCCGGGACGGGGGCAGCGGCTGTGGTTTGGCTGGCGCCCGGCGGCACACTGGGCACGAATGAACCGGTGCACGTCACGGCGGGCCTCTCTGCGGGGGCCTACCGTGCCCTGACTGGAAGCGTGGCGGAGGGGCCGACGTGGGCCGAGACCGCCCTGGAAGCGGCGAGTGAGGGTACTTTGCTGTTCCTGGGCCTGCTGCTGGCCTGGGTCGGCTGGAGCGCCCTGCGCCGGCGTGACGTGCCGGCCCTGGCCGGGGTGGCAGTGGCGGCCGCCGGGACCGTTGTCGCCTACGCACTGAGTGAGGCGATCAAACTCCTTGTCGACGAGGAACGTCCGTGTCGTGCCCTGCCAGGGATCTCGGCCCTCGCATCGTGTCCCGAGCCGGGCGACTGGTCGTTCCCCAGCAACCATGCCACCCTGGCGGTCGTGCTGGCAGTTGGGGTGATCTTGGTGCGTCCTCGGCTCGCGGCCCTGGTGCTGCCGGTGGCGGGGCTGGCCGCCCTGTTGCGGGTGCTGGTCGGGGTGCACTATCCGCACGACGTCCTGGCGGGCGCGGCGCTCGGCGCGACGGCCGCAGTGACCGTACGCCTCCTCGTACTGCCGATTGCCGTACGGGCGGTGTCAGGTCTTCTTGTAAAGCAGCGGGTCGGACGGCACCGGGACCACGCCGGCCTCGTGCGCGACCACGGCCGCCGCGGCCCGGTTGTCGACGCCGAGGCGCGCGAGGATCGAGCTGACGTGGGCTTTCACCGTTCCCTCCGCCAGGCGCAGGCGGCGCGCGATCTGCCCGTTGGAGAACCCGCTGCCGAGGAACCCGAGCACCTCCCGCTCCCGCGCGGTCAGAGCCTCGACGCGGGCCCGGGCCGCGGAGCGGCGGTTGGCTTGGGCGCCCGCACCGTCGGCGGCGAGATGCGCGACGACCCGGGCCGCGACCTTCGGTGACAGGTAGGCGGCGCCGTCGGCAACCGCCCGGATACCGGCGATCAGTTCCTCCGGCTCGCCGGACTTGATCAGGAAGCCGGCGGCACCTTCGCTCAGGGCGCGCAGGATGTACTCGTCCTCCCCAAAGGTCGTCAGCATCACCACACCCGTTTCCGGGACGGTCCTTCGGATCTCGGCGGCGGCTTCCATACCGCCGGTCTCCGGCATCCGTATGTCGAGGACGGCCACCTGCGGGCGGTGGCGCTGGACGAGCTCCACCGCCTGGTGGCCATCGGCTGCCTCGGCGACGACGGTGATACCGGGGTCGGTGGCAAGGACTGCGCGGACGCCTGCGCGGATCATGGGCTCGTCGTCGGCGATCAGGATCCGGATCATCGGACTGCCTTCCCGGTGTAGTTGTCGGTGGAGACCAGGAGTCCGGCCCGGAAGCAGAGACGGTAGATGTCCCCCGAGCGGTCGTCGAACGGGTCGCCGGTCTGTACGTAGAACTCGCAGGCCGCATCTTGTGGTGCGGGCGTGGGTGATGCTGGGCGACGGGTAGTCTGGCGCTCGGGCAGGTAAGGCGCCACGTCCGCGCGTGGCTGACCAACGCGCAGAAGGGCGTAGTGCTGAGGGGCGAGGACCGACTGCCGTGCCGTCACGGTGTCCCACGCCCGTACCCCGCCGATGAGCAACGCGATGGTGCACAGCGGCACCAGGACGGCCGCGGCGGCAGTACGGCCCAGCCTGCGACGGGCACTGCGGTGCTCAGGAGGCAGTACGTCACCTGGACCATCGGGCTCGGCGTGTCGTGGCGGGAGCACGGATCCGGGGCGGTGCGGGAGCCCGGCCCTGACGGCGAACCCGCCGCCCTCGGGGCCCGATGCGAAGGTTCCACCGGCCAGTCGGACGCGTTCATCCAGGCCGATGAGACCGAAGCGGTGGCCCTCGCCGGGTACGGAGGCCCGGGGCCCAGGTGCGGGACGGGGGGCGTGGCCCTGGTGGGCCGCAGACACGGAGGGCACCGGCTCGTTCGTCACACTGACCTCGGTCCGTCCTTCCATGCGTCGGACGACGACGGTCGCCCGGTGCTCCGGGGCGTGCTTGGCAACGTTTGTCAGCGACTCCTGGACGACGCGCAGCACGGCCCGCTCGACGACCAGCGGCGCGTCACCGGCCGCCGCTTCGCCTTCTACCCGCAGCCGGACGTCAAGCCCCGCCGCGGTCGCCCGGTCCACCAGGCCCTCGACTTCGGTGAGCCCAGCGCCGGGCTCGGACCCCGGAGCCAGATCCGATGGCTCGCGCAGTACACCGATCACCTCGCCGAGCCGGTCCACGGCCGCTCCCGCCCTGGCGCGGATCTCCCGGGCGGTGGCCCGGTGGCCCTCAGACAGACCAGGGGCCAGCTTCAAGGCCCCCGCGGACAGAGCGATGAGGCTGAGGTCGTGGCCCAGGAGGTCATGCATGTCCTGCGCGATCCGGGTCCGCTCGCGCAACCGGGCCTGTTCGGCGACCAGATGCTGCTCCCTCTCCAGCCTCGCGGCCCGCTCCCACCCAGCCCGAACCAGTGCCCGGTACTGGCGCAGGAACCGGCCCGCGAACCACGGCAGCATCGCCGCCACGAGCAACAACCCCACGAACTGGCTCGCCCAGCCCAACCATGCCGGCACCATGAGAACAGCCACCACCGCGGCCGCGAGCACTCCGGCCAAGGCCGCCCCCGTGCTGCGGTTCCGCCCCGGCTGCCAGCCCGCGAGGAAGGCGCAGACCGCCGCCGGTATGCCCCACCACAGGGTGGCGACACCGGTGCCAACAGCCGCCACCGCCCCGATGAAGAGACCTGCGGACAGTACCGGTGCCGGCACCCGGGCCTTGATGATCACTGTTCTCACGCACGCGACCCTACGGAACTCCGCCGCCCCGCGGCACTGCCGAAAGTCCACTACCGCAGGCCCGGGATCTCATGCCCTTGCCGAGCAGGCCGGATCAAGGACTTCTTGACGACCATGATTGGGAATCAGTCACAGGCGCCATCACCCTGAGGGTCTGACCGGACAGGCCAGTTTGCGAGTTCATCAGTGGCATCGGCAGGCCACAGCGTTTCTGGGCGGCGTTGTCTGCGAAGTGCTGGCCGTCGAAACCCGCGAGGCGGGCGCCCCTGACACGCCCTGCCGAAAGCGACGCCCCGGTTTGCGCGGTCCGGCATCCGTACGCCGCCCTGGCTCGCGCTACGACGCGACCGCCAGGGTCGCAACCCTTGGCGAATGGCTTTGACCGAGGTGGCTTTCCCGTCCTCGGTCACCAGTCCCGGCCGGCGGTCAGCTCCTCCGCCGAGGGACGAACGGCGACCCCAGCTCAGCCCACGCGGGGAAGAACCACTGGGGCGACGTCTCGTGGACTTGGCACTTGGTGGCCGGTCCTGGCTGCGGCGGCTTCGGCGAGCCGGAGGTCCACGTGCGTCATGGCCGGGGTCGGCTGTGGGAGTGGTCCGGCGGCTGATCGAGAAGCTGGCCGCAAGCGGCGGCCCGGCCGCCGCCGACACGGTGGCGGCAGCGGGCGCTGGCTGGGAGCGGGGAGGAGCTGGGTGGGCCGCCCGTCCGTCGTGCCGGTAGCCGTTGGAGAACGCCGGCGCCTGACAGGCGGGACACTGCCAGGCCAGGAGCCGGTTGTGCTGGTCGCAGAGGAAGGTGTGGGGGAGGCGCCGGGTACCCTGCCAGGCCGGAAGGTGGGCAGTGTCGGTCAGGCAGTCGGGACGTAGCGGCTGAAGGCGGTGAGTGATGAGGAGACGCGCCCGGGATCGTCGTCATGACCACGACCAGCCTCAGCCAGGGCGCTCCATCCCTGCCCACGGGACCACCATAGGGGCCAAGGCAAGCCGAAATCCCGTGGAGCCCACCTGCATGGCGTGGAATGATCTTGGCGACTGCTGACGAAAGGGAAGGCTGAAAACGTGTACGTACCGTCATCTGCACGAGCTCTCGATGATGACGAGCGTGAGCTCGTGGAGCTGGCACGCCGCACCATAGACGCGCATACGGACGCCGGGTCCGACGAAGACGGGATCCACACGATGGGGGCTGCGGTCATGGCCGCCGACTACCGGATGTTCGCCGGCGTGAACGTCTACCACTTCACCGGCGGACCCTGCGCCGAACTCGTGGCTCTGGGAGCCGCACGAGCCCAGGGCGCCCGCCAGATGCGCTGCATCGTTGCCGTGGGAAACCACGGGCGGGGGGTCATCGGCCCGTGCGGGCGCGATCGGCAGGTCTTCGTGGACTACTACCCCACCATGCGTGTCATCGTGCCCACGCCCGCGGGGCCCAGGTCCGTTCTCGCCGCCGACCTCATGCCGCTGACTCAGCGATGGACCCCGGAAGGCATGAACGGTCTCGACCCATCGCTCTACCAAGACCCCGAGACGGCCGGTCCCCCGATCATCCGGTTCGATCCCCGCTACCTTGCCGACGTCCGCTCCGGCGCCAAGACCAAGACCACCCGCTTCCGGGACCCGGCCCAGCTCGGGCCGGCACGGCTGGTGTTTGCAAGCGACCCCGAAGTCGTCCTGCCGGCAGAGGTGACCGGTATCAGGCACTGCCTGGTCAGCGACCTCACCAACCAGGACGCCCAAGCCGAGGGGCTGACGACCGCAACTGAACTGCGGGAAGGCCTCAAGGGCCATTACCCGGATCTGGCGGGAACCGATGAAGTCGACGTAATCACCTTCCAGATCCACGACAAGACAGGCGCCGCTTGAACCGCGGAGGCACCAGCGACGACTGGGACGACCGCAGCATCGAAGAAGACGGCGTCAGCGAAGAAGGCTCTGAGGCTGGGCGACGCATGATGACGCCCGACCGGTTGGGGTGGGATGCGGCCAAGGACCATTCCGGTGAGTTATCGCTGCGGGGGTGGTGCGGCGCCCGGCGGCGGGCCCACC
>NZ_JBEZYV010000064.1:0-16289 GCF_040638905.1 Streptomyces virginiae
CACCAGCTGCGCCTTCGCTCTGTCCTGGCGCGGGGCTACGCCCTGAGCGGGTGGGGGGGGGGCGCCCCCCCCCCCCCCCGCCGGTCGTCCCGGCAACCCCGCCGCACCGACCGGGCAACCGTGTGCACCATCTCGAGTCTGGGCTGGAGCTCATCCCGGAGGTCTTCCGGGTGAAGGAGCGGTGCTGTGCACGGTAGTTGGGTACTGTCTGTCCGTCTGCTGGACCCACGTCAGCCGAGGATCGCGCGCTGGCCGTGCAGAGCCCCATCGAGAGTCGAGGGGAACCTCTGGCAGGACCCTTGTCGGGTGGCTCCGTGATCACCTGGCATCCGCTCCTGAAAGGGCAGATCGTACGGAGCACCGAGTCCCGCTCAGAAGAGAAGCGCCTCCACCGCGGACCTCTCGACCTCTCCGGCCGCCCGGTCTACGACACGATCAGCGACTACCGGATGCCACCTCCCCGGCATCCTGCCGAGCAGCGCAGCCGGATACTCGTACGGCGGGGGTCGATCGACGCCCGCTACCCGCAGCCGAAGCTGCTTCCCGATGGCGGCGCGGCAGTGGGCCGGCACGGCCGCCCTCCGGGAATCCCGTCCCAGCCAGGGCCCCGCACCGGCCCACCCGCCGACTCTCCGATCAGGGGGCGTCGATGAGTATCCGGCCGTCGGTCGGCACGGTTGCAGCGAGCCCGTTCGCGTACGCGTTCTGCACGCGGGACCGCTCCGTCGCGTTGGGCACGGCGTTGGTGCAGGCGGTCCCGGCGCTGGACCCTGACATCAGCTGGGAGCACGGCCCCGGCTTGGTGTCCGGGAGGCCGAGGCTGTGGCCCAGTTCGTGCGCAGCGATGCGCGTCTTGTCGTAACCCTGGCTCACGGCCTGCGCGCCGAGTTCGACTCGGACCTGTCGCCCCGGACGGACCGGGCCGAGGGTGGCTTGCGGCCAGCCGGTGGTGGCCACGATGACGATCTCGGCCCGGGCCCCGGGCGCGGCCTCGACCAGCCGTACGTTACTGACGTTCGCGTTCCAGGAAGCGACCCCGGCCGCGATGGCCGCTTCCCAGCCACCGGCCCGGCTGTCGTCGTAACGGAGTATCACCACCGCTGCGGTGGCGTCCGGTATGGGGGCGGGTGCTGCGGTCGCGGCGGTCGCCGCCGCGAGGACCAGCGCGGCGGTGGAGGTGCCGACTCTTAACCAGGTACCCAGAGACATGGTCGTCTTCCTTCATGCGTGGGGGGACCCGGCCCCTCGGCGGAGCCGGGGCACTGGAGACGCCGCCACCGCCCGCCTGTGGTCCGCGGGTTCGGACAGCCGCCCCTCCGGAGCCCTAAGAAGGTAGCCCCGCACCCCATTAACACGTCATGCACCTGCCAGCCAATTCCCGCAGGCACTCCAGCCGATGCCCGGTCAGTGGGCGGCACCATCCAGGGGCTCGCGCGGCCGCGCTCGGCGAGCGGGCTACGGACGGCCGCGTCGGCGCAGCCATCCGGCCACCGGACGGCCCGGCCGCAGAAACAAGGTGCGAACAGGCACGCCCATGACAGCCGGCCACCTTGGCATCGGCGCCGGCCGGCAGCAGCTCAGTGAACCCGGGACAGCCATGACCACCACCGTTGCACAGCAGGAGCAGGACATCCGTTCCGTCCTGGCTGACGCCCACCTGGTGCCACCGCCGCACCCATTCACACGCCGGGGCGGTGACTGCCCGACAGCGGCGCGCCTACCCGCCGGAACCATGAAGGGGAAACGGGCGACCGAGCTGGAGGAGCTGGGGATCGTGTGGGACACCGCCGACGCCAGCCCCAAGATCAACCCGGCGGCGGCGCGGACCCACTACGAGCTGCACTGAACCCTCGCCGCACCGCGGCACGCCACCGCGCTCGACCAGGCCGTCGACAGCGACTCACCAACGTCCGCCGGCCCGGCGGGCTGGGCAAGGACCCCTCTGGACTCCGAAGGTGCCCTGGCCGGCGACCTGACCGCGGGCCGAGCCGAGGCGGGCGTGGCGTGGCGTGGCGTCGAGATTTGTGCGGGTTGTCGGGTGATGATGGCGCGGTGCGACTTGATCACGTGTCCTATGCGGTGGCCCGCGACAGCTTCGTCTCGACCGTCCAGTGGATCGGATCGGCCCTCGGCGCCGGCTTCGTCGACGGGGGCGTGCACCCGCGGTTCGGCACCCGCAATTTCATTCTCCCGCTGAGCGGCGGCACCTACGTCGAGGTCGTCACCACACTCGACCACCCCGCCGCCGACCGCGCACCCTTCGGCCAGGCGGTCGCGCGCCGCGCCGCCGAGGGCGGCGGCTGGCTCGGTTGGGTGGTCTCCGTCGACGATATCGCCCCGGTCGAGGCCCGCCTCGGCCGCACCTCGGCCGAGGGCCACCGTGTCCGCCCCGACGGGTTCGACCTGAGGTGGAAGCAGATCGGCCTGCTGGAACTGCTGGAGGACCCGCAGCTGCCCTATTTCCTCCAGTGGTTGGTGCCCGTCGAGGAGCGTCCGAGCGCCGACCCGCGCACGTCCACCACCATCCACGGGGTCTCCATCGCCGGCGACGCCGCCTCCATCGCCGAATTCCTCGGCGAACCGGCCGACCACCCCCTCGACCAGATCGACGTCACCTGGGTCGAGGATGAGGAACCCGGCCTGGTCTCGGTCGAGTTCGCCACTGCCCACGGCCCGGTCACGATCTGACCTGGGCCCGACTGCCCGCGGGAGCAGCCGGCTGGGGCCTCCTGCCGGCGCTTGTGTCTTTGATGGGTTGGTCAGCTGACCGGATGTGTCTGCCCGATGAGTGATCACTGATGCGATTTTTCGCGGGCCGTGTCTGATGATGACCCGCTGCTCACCTGTCCGCCAGGCCCAATGGGGGACGGCCGGGCAGCACAACGGCGCCGATTCCGCCGCCGTTCAGTACTGTACGGAGCGGCCGTTCCGTACCATGCGGAGCACCGGAAGGGGACTCGCTATGGCCGGTCTGAGGCTGGGCCCGCTCCTGCGACACGTGGACTGGGAGTCGGGAACGAGCGCAACCGTGTGGGTCGAGACCGACCGGGCGTGCACGGCGGAGGTCCGGTGCCCGGGCGGCGGCGGCGGTTCGGCTCCCACGTTCTGCGTCGTCGGCCACCACTACGCCCTGGTTGTCGTGACCGGGCTCACCCCCGGGTCCGCCACAACGTACGAGGTGTTGCTCGACGGCAAGCGTGTGTGGCCCCTCGCGGACTCGCCCCAGCCGCCCAGCACCATCCACACGCCACCGGTCCCGGCGACGGGCGCGGTGGTCGCCTTCGGCTCGTGCCGGTGGGCGGCACCTGCTGTGGGCGAGCCCGATCCGTTGGGCCCCGATGTCCTCGACACCCTCTCCGCCCGGCTCGCCGCCGACCCGGAAGCCCAGCGTCCGGACGTTCTCCTCCTCCTCGGCGACCAGGTGTACGCGGACGAGACGTCCGCCGACACCCGCGCCTGGATCGCTCAGCATCGGCGCGCCGCCGGCACCGGCTCCACCGCCCCGCCGGACCAGGTCGCCGACTACGAGGAGTACACCCACCTCTACGACGAGTCCTGGGGCGACCCCGAACTACGCTGGCTGCTCTCGACCGTACCCAGCTGCATGATCTTCGACGACCACGACGTCATCGACGACTGGAACACCAGCGCCGCCTGGGCAGCCGACATGCGGGCAACGACCTGGTGGCACGAGCGGATCACCAGCGGCCTGATGTCGTACTGGGTCTACCAGCACCTCGGGAACCTCTCCCCCGCCGAGCTCGCCGAGGACGAGCTGTACGCGGCGGTACTGGCGGCCGACGACGGCACGGAGGTTCTGCGCGCGTTCGCCGAACGCGCCGACGCCGACCCGGCGACGGTGCGCTGGAGCTACCGCAGGGACTTCGGCCGCACCCGGCTGCTGATGGTCGACACCCGGGCCGCGCGCGTGCTGGAGGAGCAGCACCGGGCGATGCTGGACCCCGAGGAGGCGGCCTGGCTGCGGACGCAGGTGTTCGACGACCCCAGCGGCGTCGACCACCTGCTGGTCGGGACCTCGCTCCCGTGGCTGCTGCCCCCGATGGTCCACTTCGCGGAGGGCTGGCACGCGGCGCTCTGCCGGGGCGAACGCGGGCCGCGCTGGGCGCGCTTCGGTGAGTGGCTGCGCCGGCGGGCGGACCTGGAGCACTGGGCGGCGTTCACATCGTCGTTCGAAAGGCTGACGGAGACGGTCGCCGAGGTGGGAAGAGCCGACGCAGCCCCGGCGACGGTGTGCGTGCTCTCCGGGGACGTACACCACGCGTATGTGGCGGAGCCCGTCTGGACCACCGGCCAGCAGCCGCGCTCCCGTGTCTTCCAGTTCACCTGCTCACCGCTGCACAACTCTGTACCGACGGCCATACGGGCCGGATTCCGTTTCGGCTGGAGCCGGTTCGCCAAGGGGATCGGCCATCTCCTCGCCCGCCACGGACGGGTCGCGAGACCGGCGGTCCGGTGGGAGCGCACCGGCGGACCGTGGTTCGGCAACCAGTTGATGACGCTGACACTGCGCGGACGTACAGCGCGGCTGCGGCTCGAAAGGGCCTCGGCGGGTGCCAAGCGGGGGCGCCGCGGGACAGACCGTGCGGGAGCCCGGCTCATCGGCGTCCTCGACCGCAGTCTGACGGACAGAAGTTGAAGCCCGCCGGACGGCTTCGCCCATTTCCTTCTTCGAGGCCCCGCAACGGGGTCATCCGGCCTCTTACAACGACCCCAAGCTTCGCGAGGTGCCCCCTGGACCGGCCGTCCCTGATCCTCCCCGGCGGCGAAGGGACCCCCAGCCGGGCAGGGGGCTGCGACCGGGGCAGTGCGACGGCGACGACCTGATCATGCCGAAGGACGGCTACTGCCACCGCCGCCATCTCGTCCTCGTCCAGCGCGGCCGCCGCCGCGAACGCTTCCGCGTCTGGGTCTGGGTCTGCACCGCGGTCGTCGACCGGTACCCAGCCGAACAGCAGGCGCATGTCCACGATGCCGCGCGTGGACGGGACCTGTCCCGCGCCTCGGCGGCGCCGGAACTTTCGGTTCCTGGCCCCTCGCCGCCGACCTCCACCGGTGGCACCATGAGCCCAGACGGTGCCGACGCTCGGTACCGATTCCCTGGGGTCAACATGAACATTCGGCTCCCGCTCAACCGACTCACCCACTTCTTCGTGACAGCCGCGTTGGGTGCGCTGACCGCCTGCGGCGGCTCCGGCGGGCAATCGCCCCCGCAGGAATCCCCGTCCGTCGTGCCGGGCACGTCCTCGGCGCTCTCCCTGGCTCCGACCTCACCCAGCACGTCCGGTACCACCCCTGGTACGCCCGCACCGACTACCCCCGGGCCCGACGGCGGCACGCCGCCCCTCGGCTCGGCGCTCCTCCAGCCCGTGTGGCCGTTCCCCACGCTCGCCGAAGCCGAAACGTGGCAACGGGAATTCCGCTCCGGGGGTCATCAGCCCTGGCATCTCGACCCGGAGCAGACCGCTCTCTCCTTCACCCAGGGCTACCTCGGCTTCAAGAATGTAGGCCGAGTAACCTCGCGCACCGTCACTGGCCGCGATGCCCGGATCGGCGTGGGCCTGAGCCTGCCCCCGGGCGCCGAGGGCTACAGGAGCACGGTCGCGGTCATCCACCTCGTACGGTACGGCGCCGGCCCGGACGCCCCGTGGGAGGTCGTGGGCACCGACGACACGACGTTCTCGCTGACCACGCCCGCCTACGGATCGGTCGTGCGCTCCCCGGTGCGGACCGGCGGCCGGATCAGCGGTGTGGACGAGAGCATCCGCGTGGACGTGCGCCAGCCCTCCGCCACGGCCCCGATCGGCACCTCCTGCTGCATTCCGGCCGGCGGAAGCGCGCAACCCTGGAATGCGACCGTATCGTTCACCGGCGCCCGTGACCCGGTGCTGACCATCGTCGCGTACACCGGCGGGCACATCTCCGATGTCGAGCGCTTCACGGTCACGGCGGTGCGAACCGGCTGACGCGGGACGCGGCAGAGACCCGGGCCGGTTTCTCGGTGGGGGACGGGCCGGGCCGCTCGCAGAGCGGATGGTCGCCGAGGGCCGGCGAGCATCATTCGGGCGCCGCTCAGGGCGGGCGGTGCCATGGAGCGAGCAGCGGACCTCTCCGGCGACCCGCCAGTCTGCCCCTACGCCGCGTGATCGGCCTGGACGACAGGGTGTGCGACCGCATCCCCGCAAGACGGGGATTGGCACGTTCGGCTTCGTTCAGGGGCAGCGCTTGTCCGCCGGTTCGGGCTGCAGGTGCGGATCTCCGGTGCCGCCGGCCCGCGCCGAGGAGCACAGGCAGGTCGAGACCCTGCCCGGCCCGGGTGCGGCCGGGTGGTTATCGGGGAGAGGGATCTTCGGTGTGGTCGCCGAGGGTGAGCAGGAAGCGGCGCAGCAGGTTGGTGAGTTGGTCGCGTTCGGCGGCGGTGAGCCCGGCGATCTGGCGCTCCTCGCCGATGAGGTGGTGTTCGACGAGGCGGTTGGTCAGCTCCTGGCCGGTGTCGGTCAGGGAGATCAGCACGCGGCGGCGGTGGGCGGGGTCGACGGCCCGTTCGACAAGGCCCTTTTCGACGAGGTGGTCGATGCGGTTGGTGAGTGCCGCGGAGCTGACCATCGCGGCCGAGCTGAGCTCGCCGGCGGTGAGGACGTGCGGGGGTCCGGAACGCAGCAGGGTGGCCAGGACGTCGAACTCCCAGGGTTCGACGCCGTGGACTGCCAGGTTCTCCTTGATCCCGCGCTCGAGCAGGCGTGAGGCGCGGGAGAGGCGGCCGATCAGGGCCATGGGTGAGGTGTCCAGGTCGGGGCGGACCGCGCGCCACTGTGCGGTGATGCGGTCGACACCGTCGTGTTGCGGCTGCTGTTCCGTCATGACGGCAGCCTAACATTTCGGCATGGAAATGTTTGACAGTCCCGACTCCGTCTCCCTATAGTTTCGACATCGAAATTTTCGACGTAGGGTGAATGTCATGAAGGTTCTGCTCACCGGCGCCACTGGCTATATCGGTTCCGCCGTCACCGACCACCTCGTGGCCGCCGGCCACCAGGTGTTCGCGCTCACCCGTCGCACCGATCCGCAGCACGGCCGGGCCTGGCACGCCCAGCTCGTCGGTGACACCGCCGACCCGGTCTCGCTGGCCGGTGCGGTGACACCGGAGATCGAGGCCGTGATTCACCTGGCTCCCCCGAGCGGCGATGCCGACATCGACACCGCTGTCGTCGAGGCGCTCGTCACTCCGCTGCGCGGCACCGGCCGTCCCTTCGTCTACACCAGCGGCGTTTGGGTGCTCGGCGCCACTGGTGAGGCGCAGGAGGTTGCCGAGGAGGCCCCGACCCACCCGATCGACATCGTCGGCTACCGGCCGCGGATCGAGGAGCGGGTGCTGGCCGAGGTCGCCGAGGGCGTGCGCGCGGTCGTGGTCCGGCCTGGCATCGTGTACGGCCGCGGCGGCGGCATCCCCGCCGTCCTGGTCGACCGGGCGCGCCGGCAGGGGGTGCCCGAGTACTACGGCGAGGAGGGCGTGCGCTGGCCGACCGTTCACGTGGACGACCTGGCCGAGCTGTTCGTGGCCGCCGTCGAACGCGCCGAGGCCGGCACCATCTGGCACGGCGTCGGGGATTCGGCCGTTCCGGTCCGTGACATCGCCCGGGCCGCCGGCCGCGCAGCCGGAGTGCTCGCCGCCCCGCACGCGGTGCCGGTGGAGCAGGCCGCCGAGGTCTTCGGCCCGCTCTTCGCGGAGGCGCTCGCCCTCGACCAGAGCGTCAGCGGCGCCGCCGCCCGTGGCGCTCTCGGCTGGCAGCCGGGCCGACCGGGCGTTGTGGCCGAACTGGCATTTGGTTCGTACCGGCCGGTCGAGGTGTTCGGCGCCCACGAGGGCCCGGAGACCGACGCCGAGGTGGCCTCGATCCGCAGTCTGGTGGCGGAGGTCGAGCAGGCTCAGCAGGACGAGCTGGTCGACCGGTTCCTGAGTGTCTTCCGCCCGGAGGACCCGGTGTGGACCACCGGCCACGGCAAGCGTCTGTCGGGCTTCGAGGAGATCGCGACCTTCACCCGCAAGGTGCTGCCCGGCGCCATGGCCGAGTCCACCGCCGTCTACGACGTCGAGCGCGTGCTGTTCCTACGACCCGACGTCGCCGCGGTGAACGTCCGCCAGCAGCCGGTCCACCACGACGGGACCCGGATCGCCGACAGGCCCGAGGGGCGCCCCTTCTACATCCTGGTCAAGGAGGACGGCACCTGGCGCATCGGTGCCGCGCAGAACACCGTCGCGGTCGACTGACGACCTGCGCGACCCATCCGTGGAGGTTGGGGTGCAGCGAGGCCAGTGCCCGGGGTGCCGTGAAGGCGTTGACGCTCCACCCGCGGCCGCGAATGTAGTGGGTGAAGTCCTCGATCGGCGCGCTCCCTGCCGGGCCAGGGCCGCGTTGAGGTGGGGATTGAGACGGCTGCAGGCCGGGGCCGGGGCGGGAAACAGCTCGCGACCAGGGCGGGGGCCCGTCCGGGGTCACCTGTGTCACCGGACGGGCCCTGCACGGCCTTGTCCTCCTCCCCGTGGCCCGGTCGCGGCCCTGGTCCCGCCTCGGCTTTTGTTCGGACTCTCGTGCGGGCTTCCGTCCGGAACTCCGTTTCGGGTTCTCCTCGGAGGTTCTGGCGTCGTCGGGACGGTGGCACGGTGAAGCGCGCCCACCTGCTGGACCAGTAGGGGTTGAGGTGACTGCCGTTCGCAGGCTCACCTGCCCCGGGCGACGGCCGCGCCGCCAGCACCAGGCACGGGCCCCGAACAGCTGCGACCGGGCGCGCCGGCCGGCCTCAGCCGGCGGACCGAGGCCTGGGGATACGCAGGCACTCGAGGTCCTTCAAGTTCCCGTCATCGAGACAGACCCTGACGTACGCGGCGCCGCCGGGCTGGTCCGCGGGAACGACGAAGTTGTAGGACGCGACGGCGCCGCAGGCGATCGGGTAGCCGCCGCCCTGGCCGATCACGGCGCGGTCCCCTTGGAGGGTGTACGCGTACGTGGTCCGGCATGTGAGCGCACTGTCCCTCACTGCGGACCTGTGGTAGCCGACGAGTCGGACCGACCGGTTGTACCAAGTGACGGTCCCCCTGGTCCACGTGGCACCGAAATCGATGTTGAAGTCGCTGGTGGGATAGTCGCTCGCGGTCGCGGCCTGCGCGCCGGCGGCGGGAGCGCCCAACAAAGTGCCCGCAGCCAGCACGACGGAACCGACGGCGGCGGTGAGATGACTCTTCATGCGATCTCCAGGATGGGATGGGCCGGTGGTGGCTTCACATCCTGGGCGGGTCGGCCACCCGCGGCCTACCTCTTAAGTCACGGCTTAAAGGTGCCGGGACGGCAGGCGCGGTGCCTTGCGCACCCGGGCACGACGGTTCCGTCAGCGCACCGGTCAGCAGGGACAGTCCGAGGGGGGTGATGAGGTGCAGCACGGACCCACCTCGGCGGCTGGTGGTGATGAGGTTTGTGTTCCGCAGCACTGTCGCGTGCTGACTGGCCGCTGCGGCGGTGACGTTGAGGCGGCGGGCCAGTTCGCTCGTCGTGCATCCTTCCGCTGTCACCTGCAGGGCGGCCGCTCGCGTGCGGCCGAGCAAAGACTCCAGGTTCCGCACGGCGGAACCATCCGCTTCTGCCGGTCCGGTTCCGGTCAGCGGTCGGCGGAGAGCCGGGACGGTCAGCCGGGGCGGCTGGGCGGTATCGAGGGGGTCCCACAGAAAGCTCACCGGGAGCTTCGAGAAGACGGTGGGCGTGATGAGCAGCCCCCTGCCGCGGAGATGCACCTCGACTCGGCGCGGGTAGGGGGCTTCGAGTACTGGCGGACACCAGCGGACCAGTGGTGCGCACATCGAGCGCAGCAGCAGATCGATGCCTCCCTCCAGCACCAGGTTCGCGCAACGGGTGGACAGCGCGACCAGTTCGGACCGCCCTCGATGCCAGTACGGCTCCACGGTCAGCCGGTGGCAGGCGCGCACGGCCTCGGCGAGCTGACGCAGCGCGTCACGGTCGCCCTCGGACACCCGTCTGGCCCATGGCATGTGCCCGAGGTGGAAGTCGAGACCCTCGAGCTCGCGTCGCAGCCGGGACACCGGGGCGTGCAGCAGGTTGTCCACGGCGTGGTCCAGAGACGGCACGTCTCCCATCAGGGCCAGCAGATCAAGCCCTGGGCCGCGCAGCGGAACCAGGGATGTCAGAGGGCGAGTGTCAGCTCCCATCCGGCCCGCGACCGCTGACCGCCAGGTGCGGAAGTGCGGAAGCTCCCGGTTTTCCCTCAGCAGCTCCAGGCTGTAGTAGACCTCCGCTGCGACACCGATCGTTGCGGCCACCCGGGTCCGGGCAAGGTCTTCCGTCGTGAAATGAATGCGTAACACCGACCGGCCCCCGCAACGGAAGTAAGGCGCGTGAGCGCACCCCAAGCATGCCTCAACCCGCCGCGCAGGCTCCCGCATTTCGATGACGTGGTGAAGGCCGTCGTCGCTGAAGAGCAGAAGCCGGTCCGCTTCCCGCGCGGGCCGACAGCAGCGGCAAGTGCCGTCCTCTCAGAACTGCTGAGACGAAGGGTGTTTGAGAACGGGATGCCGGGTCAGACGCGTACATGTCGGAAGCGCCACCGTGGGGGTTGGGCTTCCGAAGCGGGCCCCGCTCCCGTGACGCCCTTCCCCCTGGCGTCACGGGGCAGGCCCGCCCGCACGACGGGCTGCCGCCCGGATCCGTATGGCATCCGGACGCCCCACACCGGCCCCTTCCCCGGTCAGGGACCGGGCCATCCGGAAGACCCCCGGCGACGGCGCTCGGACCGCCGCCCCCGGGCAACGGAACCGACGGCAGCAGCCCGACACATGGTCAAGAGGGAGCCGGACCAACACCGCTGCGACGTCCTGGGCTGGACCCTCTTCGCCTGCCGTGGCGTCGAACGTGCTGACCTCCCAAGGCCGGTACACCGCGAAAACCGCGGGGCGCGCACGGCCGGGACCGAGAGGAACCCGACCACGTCCAGGGATCACTTCCTGCCCAGAGGCCCCGGTGGTTACACACTGCGCCAGGCCCGCCGCTCCCGCGCCAGCGACATGGGGCCGGACTGAGCCCCAGAGGTGCAGGCATGGGTCCTAGGCCTGGTCTGCGCAGTACGGTGGGGCAGGCGGCAGCGAGCGGCGGCCGCACGGCCGCCGTCTTTGCCGTTTTCCCTCGTCGCCCAGGCAAGGCGGTCCTCTCAGCGGACCTCGATTCCGATGAGGCAGGTGTCGTCGTCGGTATCGGATGCGCTGTACGTCAGCACGCTGTCCAGTCGCTTCTCCAGCGTGTCGGCGGAGCGCGAAGCCACGGTGAGCAGCTGCGCGAGGGAGTCGGTGACGGCGATGTCTCTCCGTTCCACGAGCCCGTCTGTGTACATGAGGAGGATGTCATCGGCTTCGAGCTGCGCCTCCTCCTCCGCGAACGTTGCGTCGGGCAGTGCTCCGAGCAGCAATCCGGCGGTGAGGGGGAACGACTGGGCCTGGGCGCCCCTGACCAGGACGGGTGGCAGATGGCCGGCGCGGGCCCACTGCAGGGTGCGGGTCTTGGGGTCGAAGAGGGCGCAGACGGCGGTGGCGGTGAGGTGGCTGGTGAGGTGGAAGGCGACCCGGTTGAGCCAGGCGAGCAGCTGTGCCGGGCCGGCGCCGGTGACGGCGAGGCCGCGGAGGGCATTGCGCAGCACGACCATGCCGGTGGCGGCCTGGATGCCGTGTCCGGCGACATCGCCCACGCTGAGGAGGACCTTTCCGTTGGGCAGGACCACGGAGTCGTACCAGTCACCGCCGACGAGGGATTCGGATTCGGCCGGCCGGTAGCGCACCGCGATCCGAATGCCGGGTACCTCAAGGGGTGCTGGCGCGGGGGGCATGATGGCGTGTTGCAGTTGGAGGGCGAGGCGGCTGCGGTCGGCGGATTCTGCTTCGGAGTCGGCGAGCTGGTCCCGGGTGGCGGCGAGCGCGACCTCGGTCCAGTGCTGGGACGAGACGTCCTGGCAGGCCCCGCGCACCGAGTAGAGGCGGCCCTGGTCGTCCATGACGGGCTCGGCCACCATGCGGATGTGACGCGTGATGCCGTCGGGCCGCTGGAGGCGGAACTCCACGGATGATTCGCGCTGGCTGTGCAGGAGTGTGCGCAGGAACCGCCCGATGGAGTTGACGTCATGGGCGTGGGCGTGGGCGGCGAGATCCTCGAGGGGGACGGGGGCGGCGGTCATCGGCAGCCCGAACAGGGCGAACAGCTGCTCGTTCCAGCTGATCTCTCCGGTGTGGATGTTCTGTTCGAAGCCGCCGACTCGGCCGAGGCGCTGTGCGTGCTGGAGGAGGTTGGCGAGCCGCGCCTTCTCGTCCTCGATCTTCCAGATGAGGAAGAGGGCCGATCCGTGGCGGCTGATGCGCACGTCGGCGACGGTGGTGAGGGGGACCTCTCCCACGAAGGTGGTCAGTGCGGTACGCAGTACCTGGCAGGCTTCGCCGGTGGCGTAGGTCCTCTCCAGTTTGTCGAAGAGGCCCCCGTCCTCGGCTGCCGCTGGGTAGATCTCGAGGAAGTGGCGGCCGGTGACCATGGAGCGGGGTCGGCCGGCCGGGTCGATGAAACTGTTGTTGACGTGGTGGATGTGGAAGTCGATGAGGCGGGCGTCGGCGTCGAGGACGGGTGCGAGGACGAGGACCGTGTCGTCGAGATGGCCGGCGAGGTCGGTGAGCTCCGCCAGGGCGGCCGGGTGGTGCGCGGCGGCGGAAGCGACCGAGGTGCTGTGCGGGGACTGTTCTTCAAGGGTGTGGGCGCACAGTTCGGCCAGCGCTTCGAGCTGGCGGATGATCTGTACGGGCTGCGGGGGCAGGGGCTGGGGCCAGCCGATTTCCAGGACGCCGTGGATGCGGCCGCCGGTACCTGCGGGGATGACGACGCGGCCGCCGTCGGGGTGTTGTCGCCGCCCGATGGTGGGGAGACTGGCCTGGGAGAGGCTGGTGACGACGGAGAGCTCGCGGTGGGTGAGGGCGAGCCGGGCGCAGGTGGCGACTTCGGGTGGGACATAGCGCCAGCGGTCGGCGTCCTGCGGCGTGAAGCCCGCCTGGCCTGCCAGGGTGAGCGAGGAGTCGGCTCCCGCGACCCAGATCGCGACGCCGTGAGCACCGAGAGGGGCGAGGGCGTTTTCGAGGAGCGCCGCGGCGACGGCCGGGCTGTCACCCGCCGCCAGGACGCGGCTTTCCGCTGCCCGCAGTCGGATGGCCGGTGCCGCCTCAAAAGGCGGTTCGGCCTCGGCTGTCGCGAGGAACTCCTGCGCGACCTCGCTGACGCGATCACGAGCCGCTTGGTTGATGACGTCGACGGCGAGTGCGAGCAGGGTCGTGCCGGACTGTTCGGCGAGCTTGGCGAGCTGCCTCGACGCCTCGACGGGCCCGCAGCCGAGGCGCCCGACGAGAATGCCCTTGGCGAGCTCGACCAGAGCACGGCCGTCGGCTGCGGACTGGGCTTCCAGGGCCTCCTCGCGCAGGCGCTCCACGGTCGCGGCGAGCCGACCGGCCTCCGGGCCTGAGGAAGTGCTCGGCCTGGGGCGCCGCTCCGGCATGGCTTCGCCGTGTACGGCTTTTGCACCTGCGTCGAGCATGGCGTTGTCCCCCGCGGGGCCAGTGGCATGGGAGTGGGTTGCTGCATTTGCGTCAGGAGTGGTGTTCACCGTGTGTGTCGCTATTCCTCCGTAGGTGGCTCAGGGGTGATCAGGCTGGGGTGGTGCCTGACGTCTTCTGGGCCGGCAGCCACCGACGGAGGCGGTTGATGAGGTCGTTGGCGTCGACGGGCTTGGTGACGTAGTCGTTCGCGCCGGAGGCCAGGCTCTTCTCGCGGTCTCCGGGCATGGCTTTCGCCGTGACCGAGATGATCGGCAGATCGGCGAACTCGGGCATACGCCTGATCTCCGCGGTCGCCGCGTAGCCGTCGAGTTCGGGCATCATCACGTCCATCAGAATCAGGTCGATTCCCGGGGTCTCGGTGAGGGTTTCGATGCCCCTGCGGCCGTTCTCGGAGTGCAGGACGTGCATCCCGTGCAGCTCCAGGATGCCGCTGATGGCGTAGAGGTTGCGCGGGTCGTCATCGACGACAAGGACCGACCGGCCGGCGAGGCTGGCGTCGACGACGGCGTGCTCGGGGACAGCAACGTGGCTGTCGGCGTGCACGAGGGTCGGAACGTCACCCGGGCTGTCTGCCGACAGATGCAGGGCGATGCGCTCACGGAGCTCATCCAGGCTGGAGAGCACTTCCAGCGGCAGAGCGGCGGCGCGCTCGGCGACTTCTGCTTGCTGCTCCCTGGTCATGCGCCGATTGTCGTGGGCAAGGACCGGCAGGGAGGCAAGCGCAGCGTCCCCTCCGAGGGCCCGGAGGAAGCGCAGTCCTTCCCCGTCGGATCCGAGTTCGAGAACCACGCAGTGGAAGGGTGCTTGTGCCAGTACGGCTGCCGCGTCCGCCGCGGTGACGGCCGTCACGACCTCGGCGCGGTCGGCCGGCACGGTGACTGCTCGCCCTGCGGTCAGGTCCCCGGCCGCGCTTTCGGCGACCAGACTCAGTAGACCGTTGCTGCGCTGCTCGATGACCAGAATGCGCCGGGGATGACGCTCCTCTTCGAGGACCGCCGGTGCAGCGCCGTCCGACTGCTCAAGCTCCGAGCCGGCAGGCTCCGCGCTTTCGAGGGCGGCCGTTGCCCCTTCGGGGAGTTCGCGTCCTGAGACGGGGAGGTACAGCGTGAAGGTAGAACCCTTGCCGACCTCGCTGCGGGCGGTGACGGCGCCGCCCAGGAGGCGGGCGATCTCCCGGGTGATGGACAGGCCCAGGCCGGTGCCGCCGTACTTGCGGCTGGTGGTGCCGTCGGCCTGCTGGAACGCGGCGAAGATGGCATCCAGCTGCTGCTCGGCGATCCCGATGCCGCTGTCGATCACGCGGAAGGCGACGACGGATCCGGCCTGCGCCAGCTCGTCGGGAAGCTCTGCCGAGGCCGCGGGTTCGATCTTGACGTGAACGCGGCCGTGTTCGGTGAACTTCACCGCATTGGACAGCAGGTTGCGCAGGATCTGCTGGAGGCGCGCGTCGTCAGTGAAGAGGTCCACCGGCACACCGGGGGCGGTCGTGATGTCGAACTCGAGTCCCTTCTGGCTGGTCAGCGGCCGGAAGGAGGCCTCCAGGTAGTTGAGGAGCTGCTTGAGGGAGACCCGCTCCAGGTTCACGTCCATCTTGCCCGCTTCGACCTTCGAGAGGTCCAGGATGTCGTTGATCAGCTGGAGCAGGTCGGAGCCGGCCGAGTGGATGATGCCCGCATACTCCACCTGCTTGGGCGACAGGTTGCGGGTGGGGTTCTGCGCGAGCAGCTGGGCAAGGATCAGGAGGCTGTTGAGCGGGGTGCGCAGCTCGTGGCTCATGTTCGCCAGGAACTCCGACTTGTACTTGGAGGCCAGCGACAACTGCTGCGCCCGGTCCTCCAGTTCCTGCCGGGCCTGTTCGATCTCCAGGTTCTTGGCCTCGATGTCGCTGTTCTGGCTGGCGAGGAGGGCGGCCTTCTCCTCCAGTTCGGCGTTGGAGCGCTGGAGCTCCTCCTGCTGGACCTGGAGTTCCTCCGAGCGGGCCTGGAGCTCTGCCGTGAGCCGCTGGGACTCGCCGAGGAGCTCGTCGGTCCGGGCGTTGGCGACGATCGTGTTGACGTTGACGCCGATGGTCTCCATCAGCCGGCCCAGGAAGTCGCGGTGCACAGGCGTGAACGGGGCGAAGGAGGCGAGCTCGATGACGCCCAGGACCTGATCCTCGACGACGATGGGCAGGACGATCAGGTGGGCCGGCGCGGCTTGCCCGAGCCCGGAGGAGATCAGATAGCCGGCCGGCACGTTGTCGGTGGTCAGGATGCGGCGGCTGCGCGCCGCCTGCCCCACCAGCGTCTCCCCGTGCCGCACCCGCGTGGCGGCGGGGCTTTCCAACGGCCGTCCGAAGGAGCCGATCAGCGTGAGCCCCGCCTGGCCGTCGATCTCCTCGCCGAGGTAGAAGGCGCCGTAGCTGGCGCCGACGAGGGGGGTGAGTTCGTCCATGACGAGTTCGGCGACGACGGCGAGGTCGCGGTGGCCCTGCATCAGGCCGGAGATCTGGGCGAGGTTGGACTTGAGCCAGTCCTGCTCCTGGTTGGCGCGCGTGGTCTCGCGCAGCGAGCCGACCATGGAGTTGATGTTGTCCTTGAGTTCGGCGACCTCTCCGGAGGCGTCGACCGTGATCGAGCGGGTCAGGTCGCCC
>NZ_JBEZYV010000065.1:0-15899 GCF_040638905.1 Streptomyces virginiae
CGACCCCGGCGGCCTGACGGCCGCCGGGGTCGTTTCACAGGCTTCCTCGACGCTGAGAACGTCGGCGTCATGCACATCCTCAACGTCGCGCAACAGCCGCGGATGCCGGACTCGCCGGCAAGCAGGGCTTTCCAGGTGGACTCCACGTCTGCCCCGAGTGGTGTGATCGCGCCGAGTCCCGTCACGACGACTTCAGTCTGGTGCATGCCCCTCAAGCTTTCTTGTATGCGATACAAGTGAACGATCTTTTTGTATCACATACAATTCGGCTGTGGAGAAGAAGCGAACCGAAGCTCGATCAACGTCGGCTCGGTCGCGTGACCGCGGTCGCGCGACGAGGCACCGGCTGATCGAGGCAACTGCACGGCTCTGCATGGAACGGCCCGGGGCTGAGGTGAGCGTCGCGGAGATCGCGAACGCGGCGGGCGTCTTCCCCAATCAGGTCACCTACTACTTCGGCTCCAAGGACTCGCTCCTCGTGCACGCCGCGTTTCTCGGCTTGCTGCACGATGCCCGACGGATTGAGCGCATCGGTCGCCAAGCCCCCGATGCGGCGACCTTCCGGCGCAACATCGCCCGCGCCGTACTGGCCATGCCCTCGCTCCCATCGGTCGCGCGAGCACTTGCCGGCGGAATCTCCAAGCCCGAACTCGCCCCCGTGGTCGACCAACACCTCCAGTTGCTGTTCCGGCAATCCGAGCGCTTCGTGAGCCAGCTCATCGACAGTCGCGGCTGGAGGGCCCGTCGGCCGCTCAACGTGGAAGCCAGGACGTTCTGGAGCACCGCGCTCGGCGCTGTGCTGCTCGTACGCGCCGGGGCACACGGCACCGTCGCCGACCTCGACCTCGCCGGAGCATTGACCATCCACGACGAACCCGATCCCGCTTAGCTCGGCCGAACAGGCCGGCGACGACGTGCGCGGTTCCCGCCCGACGGTGGCCTTGTCGCGGTCGGCATGTCTGCCGTCGCCGACGAACTCCACTGCTGCGGCGGAAGGCTGCGGCGGCACGGGGGTGGGGTTCACCCCCGCTCCGTGGGGCAGCCCCGATCTGAGGGCCGCCACCTCGCAGACTGCGGCCCTTCGGTACGCTGCTCAGCCGCTCGTGACCGGGCGGGCCCACCACGCACGTTGTCGGGCTGCCACCGGGTGGCCGCCGCGCGCCGTCCGGCCATTACTGTGCATATCGGGGCAGAATGCGCCTGAGGGCATGACGAGCCATGTTTCGGTGTCGGCACTGTCGGGGTCGCATCTCGTTGGAGGTGTGATCGGGCGGCCGGACAGGCGGGCCCCGTCCCGGGGCGCAAGGACGTGTGTGTGGGGTCCGGATCTCGCGGTCCGGATGTTTCGCCGAGGGCGCCCTGATGTTCCCGTCTGTCGGATGCCGTCACGGCTTCAACGGACGACGGGAGATTCTTGTGAGCGCCTATCCGGCGATCGCCGATCACGGGATGGTGGGTGACCTCCAGACAGCCGCGCTGGTGTCCTCCGACGGGACGATCGATTGGTGGTGCACGCCCCGGTTCGATTCCCCCAGCGTGTTCGCCTCGCTCCTCGACAGCGAACGCGGAGGGTACTGCCAGCTGTCCGCGCACCTTCCCGGCGGGCAGGAGCCGGTGGTCCGCCAGCTCTACCTTTCCGATACCGCCGTCCTCGTCACCCGGTTCATGGCGCCGGGCGGTGTCGGCGAGGTCGCCGACTTCATGACCCCCCTGACCGCCGGGACCCCGACGGACCGGCACCGTCTGGTGAGGGTGGTAAGGGTGGTGCGGGGCAGCATGGACTTCCGCCTGACCTGCCGGCCGCGGTTCGACTACGGCCGCGCCTCGCACACCCTGGAGCGGACCGGCGAGGCGGCCGCGGTCTTCCACGGCCCCGGCACCGACCTGCACCTGCAGGTCGCAGGCCCTTTCGTGCTCCACCCCGATGACGACGACCTCACCGCCCGCTGCACCCTCACCGCCGGGCAGACCGCCGCCGTGGTCCTGACCTCCGATGCGAGCGGCGCCGCCGCCCCGCCGGAACTGGTGCCCGAGGACATCCGGGCGGAGCTGGAGACCTGCCGGACGTTCTGGCACGGGTGGTTGCGCTCCTGCACCTACCGCGGCCGGTGGCGCGACATCGTCAACCGCTCCGCGATCACCCTCAAGCTGCTCACCTACGCGCCCACCGGCGCTCCGATCGCCGCCGCGACCATGGGGCTGCCCGAGCAGATCGGCGGCGAGCGCAACTGGGACTACCGCTACACGTGGGTCCGTGACTCCTCCCTGGCCGTCAGGGCCCTGTCCGACCTGGGGTTCACCGGCGAGGCCGCGGCCTTCCGCCGATGGCTGCGCGATCGCCTGGAGGCCGGCGGCACCGCCTCGGGCGAACCCCTCCAGATCATGTATCGCATCGACGGGGAGCCCCACCTGACCGAGGAAGTCCTCGACCACCTGGAGGGCTACGAGGGCTCGGCCCCCGTACGCGCCGGCAACGCGGCCGCCGACCAGATCCAGCTCGACATCTACGGCGAGGCCGCCGACGCCCTGGCCCAGGCCGGCGAGATGGGCGGAATCCACGGCTGGAAGAAATTCGCCGACGTCCTCGACTGGCTCGCCGACCACTGGGACCGGCCCGACGAGGGCATCTGGGAGACCCGCGGCGGCCAGCAGGAATTCACCTACAGCCGCCTCATGACCTGGGTCGCCTTCGACCGCGGCATCAAACTCGCGACCCTCCACTCCCGGCCCGCGGACACCGCCCGCTGGGCGCAGGCGCGCGACGCCGTGTTCCGGCAGATCGTCGAACGCGGCTGGAACGAGCAGCGGCAGGCCTTCGTCCAGCACTACGCCACGGACGTTCTGGACGCCTCCCTGCTGCTGATGCCCCGCGTCGGATTCCTCTCTCCCACGGACCCGGCCTGGCTCAGCACCCTGGACGCCATGGAGCAGGAGCTCGTCAGCGACAGCCTCGTCTACCGGTACAACCCCGAGGCGTCCCCGGACGGACTGCGCGGGTCCGAGGGCACCTTCAACCTCTGCAGCTTCCTCTACGTCGAGGCGCTGGCCCGCTCGGGCCGCATCCACCAGGCCCGCTACGCCTTCGACAAGATGCTGACCTACGCCAACCACGTCGGCCTGTTCGCCGAGGAGATCGGTCCGTCCGGCGAACAGATCGGCAACTTCCCCCAGGCGTTCACGCACCTCGCCCTGGTGGCCGCGGCCATCGCCCTCGACGAGCAACTCGACCGGGCGGAACGCGGCGGCACCGATGGCTGACCCCGCCCCGACCCCGAACACACCTGCCGCCCTGCGGGGGGTCATCGCCCCGCTCGCCCTCGCACAGTTCATCTGCAGCTTCGCCGGCTCCAACATGAACGTGATGATCAACGACATCAGCGAGGACCTCGACACCACCGTGCAGGGCGTCCAGGTCGCCATCACGATCTTCCTGCTGGTGATGGCCGCCCTGATGATCCCCGGCGGCAAACTGACCGACCGCTACGGCCGCAAACGCTGCCTGCTCGCCGGCCTCGTCATCTACGGCGCCGGCGCGCTGCTCAGCGCCGTAGCACCGGGCCTGGGCATCCTCATCCTGGGCAACTCGATCCTCGAAGGCGTCGGCACGGCCCTGCTCATCCCGCCCGTCTACATCCTCACCACGCTGCTCTTCACGGACATGACCTCACGCGCCCGCGCATTCGGGACGATCATGGCGCTCGGCGGCATCGGCGCCGCGGCCGGCCCGCTGATTGGCGGACTCATCACCTCGGCACTCAGCTGGCGGGCCGCCTTCGTGTTCCAGGCCCTCGTGATCGT
This sequence comes from Streptomyces virginiae, assembly GCF_040638905.1. Lineage (GTDB taxonomy): Bacteria > Actinomycetota > Actinomycetes > Streptomycetales > Streptomycetaceae > Streptomyces > Streptomyces virginiae_B. The sequence continues at coordinate 3,799 of NZ_JBEZYV010000065.1, forward strand.
CGTGATCATCGTCCTCAGCCGCCGCATCGAGGACCCCCTCCCGCCGGACCCGGCCCGCCCGTTCGACACCGTCGGCACCGTCCTGTCCGCCCTCGGCCTCGTCCTGGTCGTCACCGGCATCCTGGCCGCCGACGACAACGTCTGGCTGATGCTCGCCCTCCTCGCCCTCGGCGCGCTCTTCCTGTTCGCCTTCTTCCGCTGGGTCCGCGCCAGGGAACGCGCAGGCAAGGAACCACTGCTCTCCACCAGCCTGTTCCGCATCCGCACCTCCAACCTCGGACTCGTCACCCAGAACACCCAGTGGCTGCTCCTGATGGGGGTGTCCTTCTCCGTCGCCTCCTACCTGCAGGTCGTCCGCGGATACGACGCGATCCAGACCGGAGTGATCTTCACCGCGGCCACACTGGGAATCCTCGTGTCCTCCCTCGCAGCCGAACGCCTCGCCGAGCGCCGCGCCCCAGCGCACCCTCATCGTCACCGGATTCGCCACCACGATCGCCGGCATCATCGTCCTGATCGTCCTGATCGTCGTGGTCGGCGGATCGCCCAGCCCCTGGGCCTTCGCCCCTGGACTGCTCCTCATCGGCCTCGGACTCGGCGTGATGCTCACCCCCTCGGTCAACATCGTCCAGTCGAGCTTCGCCGAGGAGCAGCAGGGCGAGATCTCCGGCCTGTCCCGCAGCGTCTCCAACCTCGGCTCCTCCCTCGGCACGGCGATCGCCGGCACCATCCTCGTCGCCGGCCTCACCAGCCACGCCTACGCCGCCGCCATGATCACCCTCGCAGCCGTCGGACTCATCGGCCTCACCGCCGCCGCGCTCCTCCCACCCGACCCGCCACGCACCCCCGCCCCCACCGGCCGACAAGCCAGCGATGAGTGAGGCAGAGGTAGCCTGCGGCGAGACCGCGGGTCACTCTCCGCACCGGCCGGTCGGCCGGAGTACGTCCTGCGGCGGGGCGCCGGCTCCCGCCCTGCCCGGCCGGGTAGGGCCGCTGAGCGAGCGCCTCTCACTCCTCGTCGCCGACGCCCGGGGCAGGCAGTGGCCCCAGGCCGCCCGGCAGTTGGCAGTTCCGGCAGTTCCGGCAGGGGAGAGTGAGTGTCGGCCCAGCACGTTGATGTGATGCCGCACTTCGAGAGGGTGCACAGCGGCGGGCACTACCCCTTCGACGTCGCAGCCGGCGCAGCCATCGGGCTGGCCGCGGCCCTCCAGCGGGCAAAGCCCCGCCTGCTCCTCCACTGCCGACGCTGACCCAGGGTGGCCGGGCGGGTGACCGGCTGTCTGCTGGGTATCCGCGCCCTGACGGCAGCCTGCGTACTCCGTCTCGGGTCCGGCACCACCCCATCCAGGCACTGCCGGGACCCAATCGGGCCCGCCGACCGGCGCGGCACCGCGCAGGAAGGGCGGACGGCGGCCATCGTGATGCAGCCGGCGCGCCGAAGCAGGAGTGGGAAACAAGGAGAGGAACCATGAGCACCGTGGGACGTCCCCCTGGCCGCGGCACCGATGAACCGGTGGGCGACCTCGTCAGCCGCGCATCTCAGCAGATATCCGCACTGGTCCGCGAAGAGATGCGGCTGGCCCGGGCGGAGATGACCCAGAAGGGCAAACGCTTCGGCATGGGCGGCGGCCTGTTCGGCGGGGCGGGCCTGATCGGCTTCCTCGCGGCGCAGGCCTCGGCCGCCGCCGTGATTGCAGCCCTCGCCCTGCTCCTGCCGGTCTGGGCGTCAGCCCTGATCACCGCCGCTCTGCTCGCGGCCGTCGCCGCCGCGATGGCCGCTGCCGGCCGGAGACAAGTCGCCGAGGCCGGCACCCCCGCACCACAGCAGGCCATCGACAGCGTCAAGGCCGATGTGACCGAGATCAAGGAGGCAACACACCGATGAACACCCCCTCCCACGGCGACAAACAACCCTCACCCACTCCCGAGAAACTGCGCGAACAGGTCGAACGCACCCGCGAGGAACTCGGCCGGACCGTCGAGGCGCTGGCGGCCAAAGCGGACGTCAAGGCACAGGCGAAGGAGAAGGCGGCCGAGATCCAGGAGCAGGCCGCCGAAAAGGCCACCCGGGTGACCGACCAGCTCCGGGAGAAGGCGGGCCAAGCCACTCAGCTGGTGAAGGACAAGACGCCCGACACGGTCCTCGACAAGGCGGCCCACGCCGCGGCCCAGGTACGCGACACCGCCGCCCGGGCCGGCCGGCTTGCCGCTGAGAAGACGCCGGATCCGCTGCGGGAGAAGGCCGATCAAGCCGCCACCCGGGCACGCGCCAACCGCACCACGCTGCTGGCCGCGGCCGCCGCACTCGTCGTCTTCCTGCTCCTGCGCCGCAACCGGAGGTCCCGGTGAATGCATCCAAGATCGCCTACAAGCCGATCGGGCTGGCGCTCGGCGCCACCAGCGGCATGATCGCCGGCGCGGCCTTCAAACAGGCGTGGAAGATGATCGGCCACGACGATGACGCACCCGACGCCACCGACGAGCACCGGACCTGGCAAGAAGTCCTGATCGCCGCAGCCCTGCAGGGGGCGATCTTCGCCGTCGTCAAGGCGGCCGTAGACCGCGCCGGAGCAGCCACCACCCGGCGCATCACGGGCACCTGGCCCGGTTGAGCCGTCCCAGACCGGCGCCGGCCCCACACCCCCGGGCCGGCGCCGCCCGACCCCACGCCCCCAAGGAGGAAAGCGTGGCCGCGCACCTTCGGCTCCACGCCGTCACCGCCGCCGCTGTCACCACCGCAGTGCTCCTCACCCGCTGGTGGGCCACCCGCGCGGTCCGCGAGGAACACGACGCAGACGGCGCCGGAGCACCCTGGCGACGGACAGTACCCCCGCCGGCCGACGCGCAGGCTGCTCCCGACCGCGTCGCCGCGCTGCACGCCGCCTACCTCGACCCGGCCCTGCGGGAAACCGACGCCCACCTCGAGCAGTACTGGAAAAAGATCACCTCGCTCTACCCGCACCACGACAGCGAACGCCCCACGTAAGACCCACCAGCTCCGTGAGAAGACTCCGGGGAAGCCCGTAGCGGGTATCCGTCTGCTCCCTGGGCACACGAGACGTCATGCACGGACAACATGCGCGTCCCACCAGCAGCAGTCTGTTCGGCCCCGCCCCCACAGCTGCGACACCGCCACCCGCCCGCACCGGCCCAAAGCACTCCCGCCGCAGCCGAGTCACCGGCCGCCTGCGCCGCCGGATCCTCGCCTACCGGGCCATCGAATTCCTGTCCACGCACATCCCACACGACCCCGGCCCCGGCGAGGAATGCCTGCTCCTCGTCCACATCCGACAGGTCGTCGGCGAGATCCAATACCGGATCTGCCATCACTGCGCCCAGGGCGTCATCACCGCCATCGTCATCGACGACCGCTTCCGCACCACCGGTCTGGGGACCCGCGCGCTTTCGCACCTGCGCTCCCGCCACCCGGGACTGACCTGGCGCAGCACGCTGCACAGGCGCGCAACCCGAGACATCCTGCGCCGCATGCGCATTCCCACACTCACTTCGGCTGCCCGCTGCTCGCATGCCGGCCAGACCCTCCTCAAGACGACTGGCTCCACACTCGCCAGGGGCTGACCGGCGGCACGACGCAGCAGCGTGAAGTTGGGAAAGCGCACGATATGGAGGATCGGAACCTGATGGAGGGTAGGTCAGGTCGCGGTTCTTCCTTCAGCGGCCCAACAGAGTCAGTTTTGGGGACAACCCTTGCTGCAGCTACTTTGTGTAGTTGTAGACGGTTGCTCGGGAGATGCCGAGTTGGTCGGCGATGTGCTGTGCCGAACTTCGGGTCTCGAAGAACCCTTGGCGATGCAGTTGCTGGACGAGTTCGCGCTTCTGGCCGCGGTTGAGGCTTCGTGGGGTGCTGGAGCGCTCCGCCGCGAAGGAGTCGATGACCGCCCGGAGTTCGCGACCGGTGCGGTCGCGCAGCGTCTCAAGGGCTTCGTCCCGGTGTTCGATGTTCGTGGCCACGAGGTTCGCCAGGGTCAGCGTCAGCGGCGACAGGGTGCTGACGTCGAGGTTCAGGCACAGTGCCGCGACGTAGCGCCCGTCGGCGTTCTTGATCCCGATCGAGGTGCTCTTGGCCGGGCGTCCGTCGGGGAACTGGTTGCTGTAGTTCTGGATGACGCTGGGGTAGCTGGGGTCTGCGATTCGGCGTAGGCCCAGTTCGGTGGCGGAGTCGCCGACTTGGCGCCCGGACAGGTTGTTCTCGATGAGGCGGATGGCGCTGCGAGGCCGACGCAGGTCGTGCAGGACAACCTCGCACAACCCGGGGAACATGCGCCCGACGGCGACCGCGATTCGTTCTGCTTCCCGTAGGAGGTGCTCGTCGGCGAGTTCCTCATCGGATGGGTCATGGAGGGTCCCCGCTGACGGGTCCAGGCTGTCGGCGTCAGTTGTGTGGCCCCGGTGTGGGGGCTCCGAGGAGTGTGCCATCGCGCTCGTCCTTTCTCTACCGGAGGTCAGTGGGAGGGCCCGTCGAACACGGAGGCCATCTTCTCGGCGGACTTCAGCCCGGCGCCGGTGAGCACGACCACGGTCGTCTGGTGGGGTGCGATGTCTCCGGTCGCGATGAAGTGATCGAGGGTTGCCGCGGCGACGCTGCTCGTCGGCTCGGCGTACAGGCCTCGCGCGCTCAGGGCGCGGACTGCGGCGCGGATCTCCACCTCAGGGACGGCGTATGCGGCGCCGTTGGAGCGGCTGATGGCGTCCACCGCCTCGGGCAGTCGGACCGGGTTGGCGATGGACGCACCTTCAGCGATCGTCGGTACCCGCTCGCCGCGGCTGGCCGGGTCGATGCCGTTGTAGGTGTCGGCGATGGTCGCCCAGTGCTCGGGTTGCCCGACGAACAGGCGCGGGCGCTTGTCGATCTGACCGGCATCGAGCAGCTCGCCGAACGCGATGTCGCAACCGATGATGGTGCTGCCTGCCCCAGCCACCAGGACGACGTTGTCGGGCGCCGTGAAGCCGAAAGACTCCCACATCTCGTAGGCGATGGTCTTCGTCCCCTGGATGAACATGGGGTGCCAGTTGTGGCTGGCGTAGGGAATGCGCGCTGACTGGCGAATCGCCTCGTCCGAGACCTCCGCGCGGGTGCCGCTCACAAGTTCGATCTCGGCTCCGTAGGCGCGGGCCTGTAGGATCTTGGCTGCCGAGGTGGCGGCGGGGGCGATGATCTTGGCGTGGATGCCGGCAGCGGCGGCGTAGGCGGCGACCGCAGAACCACCGTTTCCCGAACTGTCCTCGAGCACGCGCAGGGCACCGTGTGCTGCGAGGTGGGACATCATGACCGATACGCCTCGGTCCTTGAAGCTGGAGGTCGGGTTGAACCACTCCAGCTTGAAGTGGACGCGTCGACCAGCCCAGTCGACCGGGATCATCGGAGTCCATCCTTCTCCTAAGCTCACTCGGTGGGTGGCCGAGACGGGCAGTGCCGCGTGGTATCGCCAGATGGACCGTTCGGTCGTGTCGATCTGGTCAGGACGCAGGCCTGGCTGCGAGCTGATGGTGAGGGGGCTGCCGTCCTCGCCTCGCCAGCGAGGGTCGTCTAGGGAGTAGCGGTTCCCCGATCGGTCGTACAAGTCGGATGCGGAAGCGGCTGCGTGCTCGGCGGTCATGGTCTGTTCCGGTTTCTCTCGTAGAGCGGGCAGTGCTCCTGGGGCGGTGTCTATGGCAGTGCTGGTCTGGGCGCGGCTTTTGTATCGACTTAGGAGACTTGTGTCGGGTGTCGAGGATGGCGACGGCGATCTCGTGGCCGAGGAGCGACGCCCGCGGTCGGGATCTAGGGTTCGCGGGTCTCCTGGGGGCGGAAGTGGACAAACTGCTTGCGGCGACGCTTGGCGGGTTGCCGCGTGCTCCCGGTCGTTTGAACCTCCCTGGACGCACGCAGTTGGTCGACCAGCCCGTCGAGGGGTCGCTCCACACGTTAGACGTGCTGTCCAAAACTGTCCAATGTGTCTAACAGTCCGTCCTTGTGGCGCGGCCGCAGGACCGGCGGCCCATCACGTGCCGCATCGGCCGCGCCGACATCCCGGGCGGTGAACCTCTGTGTGCCCTGGAAACGGAGGGCAAGCTGTATCTGATGCCGCACGTGCCGCTCACCGGGCAGGCCCGGTGGCCCACCGAGCAGGCGCCCCCGCGGCGCACCCCCGGGGAACTCCTGGCGAAGTGGCGAGCTCTCCGCCGCAGACACCGCCGGACGTTGCAAGGATGGCTGGCACGACTTCGCTCATGCTGTGGGAGCGGCAACCGGCCGCTCCTGAGGGAAGTGGCACGGCGGGGTGCCGGAGATGCCCTTTGCTCTGGGCCTGTGGCTGGACCTGCATATGCACGGCGGGGCGTACGGTCCAGGGCGCGGAGCAGCCGGCCCGTTCGCGTGCGGCGGGCGGCACGTTTGCTCCCACTCCCCTCCGCACTGCAACTGCCTGGGCGGAGGGAAGCCCGCTGGTGCACATGGGCCGCTACTTCCTCCTCGGCCGAGGCGACACGGCACCGGTCACGCGCGAGATCATCCGCAGCTGCGGACACGACCCCGCCCGCCGCCCCGGCATCGACGTCGGAGGCTGACCCCAGCAGCCGTAACAGTCACTTCAGGAGGTCTGGGAAGGGGCAAGGCGTTCCTCAGTCCTGGGCGGGGACGTCCAAAGCGGTCCCGTACAGGCGCGAGACCCGGAGCAGGATCACCACGCGCCGGTCGGGCAGCGGCGTTTCGCCGTGGGCCGCTCCGTCGGCTGGGTCCACTATCTCCGCCTCGCCCTCCGCTACGGCGAACGACCAGACGTCCGGACCGCTGACATGAAGTGAAGTGCGTGGGTCGCGGCGCAGGTGGCGGACTTTGAGGCGGTCGGCGGTGGAGGAAACGCGCAGTACGCACTCCTCGGCGTTCCAGTCGTAGAGGACGGTCGACAGGTGCGGGTGGCCGGTGCTCCTGACACTCGCGAGTACGCCGAACTGTTGGCGCCGCAACAGCTGGGAGACCTCTTGGGCGGTGAGTACCCGGGGGGCCGGGCCGTCATTTCTGGTGGTGCCCCTGGTGTTCTCGGTGGCGGTGTTCTCGCTCATGGGGATCAGCCCTTCGGTGGTCGGGGTAGGAGTGAGGGGGCGGGGGCGACGACGGTGGTGTGGCCCGAGCGGCGGGTCGGTGGCCGACCCTTGGACTGCCGGCACGTGGCCCGCGAGCACGTGGCTTTGGGCTGCCGACACCTGGCTCCTGGGGGGCTGCCGCTCCTGATTCTGCAGCTTGTGGAGGCCGAGGGTCCCGACGTGTTTGCTCTGACCCGGCCCTGGGATCAGGCGTTGGTGTAGTGGGCGGCGTACACCTCGCTGGGCGGGACGACAGTGATGACGTCGATCAGCACCCCGTCGGGGGCGGCGATGATGAAGTGGCGCTGGCCGAACTCCTCGGTGCGCAGCGGCAGTATCGCGGGCAGGCCGGCCTCCACTACCAGCCGCTGGTACTCGGAGTCCACGTGGTCCACCTCGAAGTTCAGCAGCAGACCGCCCTCGAGCGCGGCCCGGTGACCGTTGGGGACGGTCGGGTGGGCGTGGTCGAGAAGGGCCAGCTCGTACTGCGGTGCATCGGGGCGGCGCAGGCTGACGTACCAGTCCGCATCAAAGGTCACCTCGAACCCGAGGTGGCGGGTGTAGAAGTCGCGGGACGCCGCGACATCGCGTGTGGCGAGCACCGGGTAGAAGCCGCCGAGCCCGGTCATGGGCGCGGCGGTGAATTCGTCCGTCATGGCAGGGCCTCCGAGTCCATTTCGCATACCCAGGGTATGTGAGCTGTAGCGGTAGCATACCCCCGGTATGCGAAATGGGAAGGGCGGTAGCACGATGGCGGTCAACCGGGCGGAGCAGCGGGCGGCCACGCGGCGGGCGCTGCTGGCCGAAGGGCAGCGGCGGTTCGCCGTCGACGGCTACCACCACGTGGTACTGGCCGACGTGGCGCGGGCCGTCGGGGTCACCAAGGGAGCCGCCTACCACCACTTCGACAGCAAGGCGGGACTCTTCCGCGCCGTCGTCGCCCAGGTCCAGCAGGAGCTGGGGGAGCGGGTCGCGGCCGCCGCCGAGCGGCACGAGGACCTCTGGGAGCAGCTCCGGGCCGGCTGCCAAGCCTTCCTGGCCGCGGGGACCGACCCGGCCGTGCGACGGATCCTGCTGGTCGACGCGCCGACCGTGCTGGGCTGGGACGAGTGGCGGACCCAGGACGAGGAGTCCTCGGCCAGGCACCTCACAGAGGCCCTGGCGGCGCTCGCCGCAGCCGGGATCATCGCCGACCAGCCGGTGGAGCCCCTGGCCCGGCTGCTCTCCGGGGCGATGAACGAGGCCGCACTCTGGATCGCGCGGGGCGGGGACCCACAGGCCGGGGAGCAGGCGCTCGACCGGCTGCTGGCGGGGCTACGCACCCCGGCTTAACCGCTCGTGCCGACGCCCAGCGCCTTCTGGGTCAGTGCAGACAGGGCCAAGATCCTGCGCACGATGGGGGAGCACCAGGTGCGCCGGCTGCCCGTCATCGACGGGCACACGCTGGTCGGCATCGTTGCGCTGGCCGATGTCGCCCGCGCCCTGCCGGATGCGAAGGTCGGCGACCTGCTCCAGGTGATCTCGCAGGACTGACCGGCTCGCGTCCCGCCCGCCTCGGGCGTCAGGGTGTCCGCGTGGTGAGGGCCCCCACCGAACGGCGGGGGCCCGGGGCCATGCGCACGGCTGCGCTACATGTGCGGCATGTTGTAGTAGCGGCTGAACTGTTCCAGGTAGGTCGGGTCGCTGCCCTGCTTGGCCTCGTCGAATTCGGGCGCGTCCTTGATCTGGTCCTTGGTCCGGTCGACGTAGACCTTCTCCTCGACCGTGTCGATCATGTTGATCGTGCCGGCGGGCAGCAGTACGTGCTTGCCGAAGATCCACACGCCGGTGTCGACGACGAGGTAGGAGGCGCCTACCTCCTCGGAGTGCTTGCTGATTTTGCCGATGGTGCCGTCCTTGGCCTCGACCTTGTAGCCGACGATCTCGGTGCCCTGCTGATAGCCGGTGTCCGGACGGTAGCCCCAGATGTCGAATTCAGTCACAGCCGATCCTTCCGAATGGATGTCACGCCTTCACAGTTCGTCTGAAGGTATGACTGCAGTTGCGGGTCTGCGACTTGGGTACCCCCCTTCGGGGCAACGGCCGACGGCTCTTGCCGGGGTGTGCGGGCGTGTTCGACGCGGACACGCACACGCCACTACAGCCGGCGTGAGAGGCAGCCGCCACATCGGTCGACGGGTCCTGGAAGTGGGCCGATGGCCTGCGTGTACCGCTCTGCCAGCGGGAGGCAGCCGCCCACCCGGCTGAGTGACCACCGCCCGCGCTGTTCTCGGGGGTGTGGGGGCCCGGGGCGCGGTCCGCGCGCATGATTTCCACCAGGATGTGTGTCCGGCAGGCGCGGTATGGGGACCGCCTGGGAGCGGTTCGGACGTGCCGTCGACCAGGCACTGGTCGGCCTACGACGGCCGGGCCGGCCGCCCGCGCGCCGAGGCTCTTCGGGCGGTGGGCGCGTGCGGATGGCGCGGCGTCGCGGACTATCCCCTGGACTGGGACGCGATCGGCGGCCGGCTTCTGTACGCGGTGGACGTCGATCTCAGCGGACCGCTCGCGGACGGGGCTACGACTACGACCGCCTGCGGGAATGGCTCCGCTCTCGCAACATCACGCCGCGTATCGCACGCAGGGGAATCGAGTTCTCCGAGCGTCTCGGCCGTCACCGTTGGGCTGTGGAGAGAACGGTGGTCGACCTATACGGGTGCCGTCGTCTCCACCGCCGCTACGAACAGAGGCTGAACACTTCCTCGCCTTCGTCGCACCGCCTCCATCCTCTTCTGGCTGAGGGTCGGCAGCCAGGAGCCCATGTGCTCGCTGCGGTAGCGGGGCAAGTGCGCCGCCGCGGGCAGAAGCGCACTCATGAACATGCCAGAAGTGTCGACGCTGTCCGATTTTGACGTGCGAGGGCTGATCGGGTGGCTGGTGCTCGTCATCGAGGCGGGCGGCGCATTGATCATCTTTGCGGGCGCGGTGTGGGCCTTCGTCCAGTTCACCGCGACCGGCCTGCGCAGGCGTTCTCTCATCGGCCGGTTCAACCGGATCCGCCTCAGTCTGGGGCGCTTCCTCGTCTTGGGACTCGAATTCCAACTGGCGGCCGACGTCCTGCGTACCGCGGTCGCCCCCAGCTTCACCGAGATCGGACAGCTGGCGGCCATCGCCGCCATCCGCACCATCCTCAACTTCTTCCTCACCCGCGAGATCACCCAAGAACGCGCCGAGATGGAACGCGACCGGCAGGAGGCCGTCCCGCGGCCACGATGAAGCGATGCGTCGGTGCCCGCCGAGCTCTTCGAAGGAGGGACCTCGACCCCCAGCAGGTCCAGCCGTGCGTCGGCGGGGCAAAGTGCCCGCCGACGCACGAGCGCATCCGCAATCGCCGCCGCAACCGCCGCTTCAGCGACGCCGTCCGTTCGTCACGTCGTAGAACGTGCCAAAGAACACGTTCACCCGCTGACCAGGAGCATGGTCTCGTCGCGCACCAGACGGCGCCACCGCCGTCCCAGACGTCCGTCCCGACCGCGCGGCTCCTGCCGACGAGATGGACGCGCACCGGCTCACCTGCGCGGTAACGCAGACGGAAGGCCGGCGCCACTCCCGAGCGACGCGGCCCAGACCCCGCGCGACGGGCCCGGAAGGCCGATCCCATGGCTCGCGATCGGTGGGGCACTCGGCGGCGGTGAGCGAACACACGTTCGGCATCGGCTTCGCGGCTGTGGGCAGGTGTGGTGGACTAGGCCATGGGACGCTCGAGGGTTGCGGGCGTGCCGCGAGCGGCACGAGAGATGGGGACTGTGATGGCCAAGACGGCTGATTCGTCACGCGCGGCGGCAGGGGCGGTGGGGGAGCCGGAACTGCGGCAACTTCTGGCCGGACTGACGGCCGTACGCGACGGTGACTTCGGCACCCGGCTGCCCGATGAGGCAGACGGTCTTCTCGGGGAGATCGCGACGGTCTTCAACGGGATGGTCGACCAGCTCTCGCTGTTCACGTCCGAGGTGACGAGGGTCGCCCGGGAGGTCGGTACCGAAGGAACGCTGGGCGGCCAGGCCGAGGTCCCGGGGGTCTCGGGTACCTGGGCGGACCTGACGGATTCCGTGAACGCGATGGCCGGAAACCTCACCACCCAGGTCCGCGACATCGCCCAGGTGGCCACCGCAGTGGCGCGCGGCGACCTCTCACAGAAGATCGACGTCGCTGCCCGGGGCGAGATCCTGGAGCTGAAGGACACCGTCAATACGATGGTGGACCAGCTGTCCTCCTTCGCCGCCGAGGTCACCCGCGTCGCCCGCGAGGTCGGCAGCGAAGGCCGGCTCGGCGGCCAGGCCGAGGTGCCTGGAGTGGGAGGCGTGTGGCGGGACCTCACCGATTCGGTGAACTTCATGGCAGGCAACCTCACCGACCAGGTCCGCAACATCGCCCAGGTCACCACGGCGGTCGCCAAGGGCGACCTGTCCCAGAAGATCGCCGTCGACGCCCGGGGCGAGATCCTGGAGCTGAAGAACACCATCAACACGATGGTCGACCAGCTGTCCGCGTTCGCGGGCGAAGTAACCCGTATGGCCCGCGAGGTGGGAACGGAGGGCATCCTTGGCGGCCAGGCGGACGTGAAGGGCGTCTCCGGTACGTGGCGTGACCTGACCGACTCGGTGAACTTCATGGCCGGGAACCTGACCTCCCAGGTGCGTTCCATCGCGCAGGTCGCCACCGCCGTGGCGCTGGGCGACCTTTCGCAGAAGGTCCGCGTGGACGCGCGGGGCGAGATCCTGGAGCTGAAGACCACGATCAACACGATGGTGGACCAGCTGTCCGCGTTCGCCGGGGAGGTCACCCGCGTCGCCCGCGAGGTCGGCACGGACGGCCGGCTCGGCGGCCAGGCGGACGTCAAGGGCGTCTCCGGTACGTGGCGTGACCTGACCGACTCGGTGAACTTCATGGCCGACAATCTGACCGCGCAGGTTCGTTCGATCGCCGAGGTCACCACCGCCGTGGCCCAGGGTGATCTGACGCAGAAGATCCGGGTGGAT
>NZ_JBEZYV010000066.1:0-15055 GCF_040638905.1 Streptomyces virginiae
GCATAGACGTCCTCTTCGCCATGCTCCGCGACGGCACCTTCTACCAGCCACCCACCACGGTCACGGCTTGACGAAAACCATAGGGGCACTTTTTCGGGGTGGTCGGCCGGGGCTGCATGCCGGGCTCCGGCCGCGTGCTGGTGGGCCCGGCAGGTGGTGGAGTCGGCGTTCACCGCCCACGAGCCGTCCGCGTCCGGGGCGGTGGCATCGGCGCCGGCCTGCGATGCTCGCAGGATCTTCGACCAGGTGCGTCGGCCGACCAGCGGCGGTGGCGTTCGTAGACGGTCTGCCAGGATCCGTAGCGTTCGGGCAGGTCACGCCATGGAATCCCTCCGCGTCCGGTAGAGCACACCGTTGACCAGGGTGCGGTGGTCGGCCCACCGCCCACCCGGCCCGCCAGTCTCCGGCAGCAGCGGAGCAATGCGCTCCCACTGAGCATTCGTCAGTTCATGCCGACGCACCATGACCGGCTCATGCCCGAAACGGCAGCAGATCCACCACCCCGGGCAAGAGCCATCAGCCATTGCCTAGCGGTGCTTGGCGCTGAGCGTGTTTTGTGCTTGTTGCTGGTGATGTTGGGCGTGCTAGAGATGGGCGTGGGATGCAGCAGGGTCGGTGTCGGTGAGGTGGTGGTGCGCCTGGAGGAGATGGGCTGCTGCCTGGCTGGCGTGCTGGGCGGCCTGGGTGAGGGGGGGCGGGGTTCTCCAGGGCGGTGCGCTCAAGCCTGTGGGAGAGGAGAGGCAGACGGTCGGGGGAGAGATCGATGTGGGCCTGGTAGCCGGTTAGCAGGCGGGTGAGGGAGGTGGGTGGGTCCTGGCCGGTGGGGGCGCGGCGGAGGGCGTCGGTCTCTGCTTCGGCGAGGAGGATGCCAGGAGGGGGAGAGGGTCGCGCGGAGCGGGACCCCGTGCGCGGCGGCGCGGGTCGAGTCCAAGGGCTGCTTCGAGTGCTTCCAAGGCGCGGTAGAGGGCCTGCGCGTTGGCGGGCTTGGGTGCGATCGCGCGGGCCATCTGGGTTCCAGTGTTCGTGACGGGTCAGGTTTTGGCCGTGGTGGTACGGCGCCGGCGGCGGGCGGGGACACCGGTGACCGGAGAGTCGCACGCGGTCCGCTTCTCCGCGCCGGCCGCGAAGGTCCTCGACACCTTGCCCGAGGACACCGTGTGGGACGTCCTTGACGCCGCCGCGGCCGACCCATGGGGCTTCCGGCAGTGGAACGCCGACGCCCCCCGGCGGTGTCGCTACCGGCGGCTGTGGGTGAGCAGGTACAGGAAGTACGGTGTGCCGATCACGGCAGTCATGAGGCCGGCCCCGAGCTGGGCCGGTGCGATCACGGTTCGGGCGCCGAGGAGCACAGCGACCGGGACGACGCGGGCGGGCTGCCGTCCCACGATGGCACGGGCCGCGTGCGGTGCCACGAGACCGACGAAGCCGATGGTGCTGGCGGCGGCGACGGCAGCGGCGCTCAGCAGGACGCTGAGGGTGAGGAAGCCGGGGCGCCCGTCCCAGGCTCAGACCGCGTTTGAGATCTCGATCTAGCTGGTCGGTGACTGATCCGGTCGGGCTCGGAAATCCGGTTGTGCCGTGGTGCAGGATGAGGGACGTGGTCACCAAGGAACGCGCCGTGGAGCTGGTCGAGGCCCTGCTGTCGAGACAGCGGCAGGAGTCACTATGGAGGGCGTGGATGCCCGAGGTGGCTGTCGTCGACGTGGAGGAGCATGCCTTTGGGTGGCTGGTCTTCTTGCAGTCGGTGGAGTACATCCGCAGCCGCGACATCGGGAAGATGCTGATAGGCGAGGGGCCGTATCTGGTGGACCGGCAGGACGGGAGCATCCACCACATCCCGGTCACTACTTTTGTGGGTGACCGCTGGGAGGAGCTCTACCTCCAGCAGGTCAAGGGCGTCCGGCCGCCGGACGAGCCTGATCCACTGATCGTGGCTGTCCAGGTACTCGTTCATTCCGACGGGATGACGGCCGCGATGCGCCACCTGCGCAAGCAGGCACCGCTGCTGGGACCTCACCAGGCGAAGGCATACGTCACGGCCATCAGGGACGGAAGGGAGCCCCCGGAGGAACTGGTCGGCCTCATACCGAAGCCGAAGCAGGAGACCTGCCCCCCGCTGCCCATCAGCACCCTGGCCGGCCCGACTCGGTAGCGGTCCGGCAGAGGCAACGAGGTCCTGGCCGCGTTGCCGGTCGGCCTCGGGTCAGTCGGCGGACCATGATGCCGATCATGGCCCAGCGGATCATCGTCTCGGAGTGGGCCGGGCTGGTCTCGTAGTCCCTGGCAAGACGGCGGTGGGCGGTGAGCCAGGAGAAGGTGCGTTCCACCGCCCACCGCTTGGGCTGGACCTGGAAGCCCCTCTGGTCAGGGGCTCTTCGGACGATCTCCAGGTCACGGCCGAAGATCTGCGCGGTCCACTCGACCAAGCGGCCGGCGAAGCCCTGGTCGGCCCAGACCTTCTTGACTCCGGGGTGGTCCAGGCGGGTCCACAGCAACGGCCGCTTCGCGCCGTCGCGGTCCTGGATGCTCGCCGCAACGACGTGGACGGCCGGGAGCAGGCCGAGGGTGTCGGTGACGATGAACCTCTTGCGGCCCTTCACCTTCTTGCCCGCGTCGAAGCCCCTGGTGGCAGCGGGGACGGTGTCGGCGGTGCGGACGGACTGCGAGTCGATCAGGCCCGCGCTCGGCTCCGTGTCGCGGCCGTCCGCCTCCCGGATACGGCCCCGCAGGGCGTCGTGGATGCGCTCAACGGTGCCGTCGTCGTGCCACCAGGCGAAGTACCAGTCCACCGTCGGCCACGGCGGGAAGTCCTTCGGCAGCTGTCGCCACGCGCACCCGGTCCGCACCACGTAGAAGATCGCGACGAGGGCACGCTGGTGGGGCGGGAGCTTGCAGGGTCGATCACCCTCACGGGTGACGATGCCCATCGATACCCACTCGACCAGGGCGTGCGACAGGTCGAGTCACCCCCACCGCTGACACCGCCTTCCGATCAGCGATCCACGCCACACACTGCGGATGGACCACCCCTGCGGCATTCCGAACCCTCCGCCAAACCGAACCCAACCCCTGACGAGACAGAGATCCCGAGGCGCCTCGCCGACCTCGACGGGGACGGTGCAATCGTGCGGCGGGACGGCGACGATGTATCGCGGAACTCCAACGGGATTTGAAGAGTGCGTCTTCGACACAACGCGGCGCGACGTATCTGCTGCCTGAACGGCATGGCTGACGCATGAGGGGCTGTGCAGACTGGATCCGGTCTGCACAGCCCCCTCGGCGTTTCCGCTTGGCAGGCAGAAGCCCTACTGCACCAGGACGGGGCTACCGCCCAGGTCCCACTGGGCCTCTGCTGCACCGTCGTCCTTGACGTCTGAAAAGACCGTGGCGTCACCAGTGATGCCACCCGGAGTGACGCCGTGAGTCCACGGAACCTGGCACTGGACGACCCCCGCCTCCACGGAGTTGAGCCTGCTCGTGAAGTCGCAGACGGCTCCCTTGACGGTGACGTCGTACTTCTCCGTCCGGAGGTGAAGATCGAAGTTGTTGAACTTGTTCCCCCCACCGTTCTTCCAGGACATCGAGGCGGTAGCCCGGATTGCCCCGGTGGCGTCGTCCCCCTCCGCACACACTCGGATGTTTACGACCGTGTTCCACCCGCTTGTCGCGAACTCCTTCTCTTGGCCGGTGGTGCACTCGTACACGTGACTGACGGCCGCCGCCGGGGTGGCCAGACCGATCACCGGCACCAGGGCCAACGCACCAATCGTTGCGGTGGAAAGCAGGCGGGACTTCATATGAGCACTCCGTACAAAATGACCGACAATCGAACAATAGCCCCTATAATTACGGCGATGTTCCATCAATGGGACCCGTCGGATCATGATCTCTCCTTGTGAATGGTTGCCTTAGGCGGCAATCCGGTTGACGCCTTACACGCGACGACGGCGGCACTCGCGGGATTGGCGGGAGCCATGACCACGGCAGCGAGAGCAGCAGTTGCCAGCGTGGCGGCCGAGCTTCAACCGGCTCAAGCAGTGGCGTGGCATCGCCACCAGGTATGACAAGACCGCCCAGCCCTACCAAGCAGCCGTCACCCTCGCATCGCTCCTGATGTGGGCGTGACACTTTGACGACAACTCCTAGTCCTGTTCGGGTTGGCGGGCGGCCTGAAGGATTTTGGTCCAGGTGCTGGCGGAGGATCCGGGCATGAGTTGGTGCAGGCGCTCGATGTGGCGGGCGGTGCGTTCGCCGGGGTGGTCGGTGAGGACCTGGCGGGCGAGGGCGAGTCGGGGGTCGTCGGTGTAGGCGGTGCCGCGGCGGGAGCCGGCGCGGTTGCCGGCGCCGGCGGGGGGTCGGGTGGAGGGGCGGTTGTCGGCGTAGTGCTGGGCGTCGGAGCGGCGCCACTTGGGGCGGCGTCGGTTCACGGGGTCGCCCCACTCGACGGGTGCGGGGAATCCCTCCGGTGGGACGGTGGCGGCCTTCGACACCCAGCTGCTGTCCCGGTGGCCGAGGAGTCGGGCGAACTCGGCGCCGGTGATGAGGTCCTGGCGGCTGTGGTCCCATGCGGCCCATTCGGCGGCGTCCCAGGTCAGGGTGCGGCCGTCGCGGTGGGCGTCGGGGTGGCCGTTGGCGGCGCGGTCGGCCCATAGGCGTTCGAGGGTGGTGCGGCTGTAGCCGTGGGCGGCGGCGAGCTCGTCGCGGCTGAGGCGGCGACCGGTGTCGTCGGTCATGGGTGGCTCCTTGCGGGCGGTGGGCCGAGGGTTAGGAGGAGGGGGTCCAGGTGCGGACGTCTCCGGCGGTGGTGATGCGGGTGATGGTGTGGATGTCGCCGACGGTGACAGCGGCGGCCCAGTCGTGGTGGTCGGGGTGGGTGTCGAGGTGCCAGAGCACGTAGGTGCCGGGCTGGCCGTCGACGGTGTCAGCGATGACCAGGGTGGTGGTGGGGTCGATGCCGTGGGTGTGTGCGGGTGCGGGGTGGAGTCGTACCTGGTCGTACGGCTGGGGGTCTACCATGGGGGTGTCCTTTCTGTGGGCCGTGAGGCTCCGCAGTGTGAAGGGGACAATCGCCCGGCGGCCTTTTGCCCATTGCGCCGCCGGGCACCTGATCTGAAGCGAGCCCCGGGGATCTGCCCTTCCCCGGGGCTTTGCTGTGTCTGCTGCGGGTGGGCCGCACGGTGGGGCGCGGCCCGGGGGGTCAGCGGTTGTCGGTGGTGTCGGTGCCGGGCTGGCGGGGGATGCGGGCGGCCCGAGCGGTGTCGTAGTCGTCGGCGGGGCTGGCGGGGCGCTGGTGGGGGAAGGCGGGGATGGCGCGGGCATTGAAGTCGTCGCGCTCCGGGGCGTGGTCGTGCTGCATGGGGTGCTCCTGTGCGGTGTGAAGGGGAGTTCGGGCAGGGGTGCCCGGTGTCGGGGCGGGTTTGCCCTCCTCGACCCGACCTTTCTATTGAACCAATTCGGTGGGGAGTTTTCCAGCGGCCGGCGGCGTGTCCCGCCGGTTTGCCGTTGGCCGGTGGGGCCCCGGGCCGGGTTGCGCGGCCCGGGGCGGGGCGGTCAGGCCTGCCGGATGTGGCGGATGTGGGCGAACCGCGCGGCGTCGACCTCGTCCTGGAAGGTGGCCTCGGCGGCGTCGGCGAGGGAGTACGCGGTGGTCGCGGGGGTGGGTGTCGGGGGCGGGGCGGGGCGGTGTGCTGGTGACAAGCAGAGTGAGGGCGCGTTCGAGGACGCGGGGGGCGTGGTGCCATCCGTCGGCCGCGTGCAGGACGGAGATGACGGCGTTCGTGAAGGCGTCCTGTGCGGGTGCGGGGGCTGCCTCCTCGCTCGAGGCGGCGGAGTGGCCCTGCAGGTACCGGGTGACGATGTTCAGCCCGCTGGTGGCGCTCGCGGCCGCCGGGTCGTGCTGCGGGTCGGTGATGCGGATGGTGGCGGCCTGGGTGAGGTCGAGGCGGTAGATGGCGGCGTCGATGGTGGTGCCCTGGAGTGTGCAGAGCGGGCTCCATGCGGCGCGGGAGTGGTTGCCGAGGTCCCACTGGGCGAGGTTGGTGAGGCGGTTCCGGTCGCGCTCCCTGGGGAGGCGCGGGACCTGTACGCCGCCGCCGAGGAACGGCTAAGGGCTGTCCCGTAGTCCCCGGCGGGCGCACGACGACAGCCACGGCACCTCGCCGCGTTGTCGGAACGCCCGGATACGCCCAGTATCAGCACGCTCCTCCGCCTTGCGATGCACCGCGTCTGACGCCGCGCGCTGATCCACCGTTGGATTACGGGACAGCCCTTAGCAAGTGAAGGCGGGATCAGGCTCGGTGGCGGGCAACCGCCCGCCATCGACGAGGCGCCGGGGCGGGAGCGGACCCTGGAAGCCGAGTTCGCCGCCACCGTGCGCGAGGTCGCCGCGGGCAGAGACGACATCAAGGTCGTCTCCATCAACGGCTTCGTCGCGGAACTTCGATTCGGTCCCGGTCCGGGCGCAGCTACGGCCAGGCGCACGCGTACTACGACGTTGAGACGGGCCGCGTGCGGGCCGGGGACATGTACGAGGGTACGGCCAGGCTCCGGGAGTTCGTTCGCGAGCTGGAGGAACGTCTTGCCGAGGTGTGGCCTGTCGGAGCCTGACCGGGCCCGTACAGGTCCGGGGCGCGGGTAGGGGTGTCACGCTTTCCGGTGGTTCGGCGCGGATCGGTCACGCCCGGCCCGTCGATCGGTCACGGGTTTTGCTGGGCAAGCCCTCGGCACGGAGGGCTTGCCCAGCGTCCGGGCCGCAGGGCGGGACAGGTCCCGGTCCTGGGGGCCCGGCCTTGGTCAGGCGACGGAAATCCGTCTGCCACGCCGCACCACCGCTGAGCCGCACCCGGTTGTTCCCCAAACCCGTACTCCCCCCGAGCTGCACAACAGATCCCCAAACGGTCGGGCAGGCCGCCGACCAGGCGCAAGAGACCGGCCAGCCAAGAGCGCCGTACGGCCGACCTCCCGCCGGACGGTGACCGGGGGCTTGACTTCAACGACTAGCGGCCCGGCATCCACACCTCGAGGCGTCGCGGGGGCCTGCGACATGCGGCACCTCACGTTCACGGACGTCACCGGCCTGCACGGCCTGACCGCCTTCGCCCACCGCCTTGGCACCCGCGGCATCGCCTTCTTCGCCTACAACCGGCAGCCCCAGCCCCCGTCCCCCATGAACCTCATCGACGGCTTTTAACCGCCCGCCGACCGCAACGGCGGTCCAGCCGACTGCTGCGCCGCTCTTTGCAGGGCTCCGTCACGGATCTGCCAGTGGGTGAGGCCCTGGCCGAGGCGAACTCCTGCACTGTGGCGCAACCATGATTATGCGTCACGGAGTTTGTGTTCCTCTGGCACGGCATCGGGCCTGCTTCGCGGGCACATGAGTGGCGGCGGCGGGGGTGGCTGCTGCCCGATGCGTAGGCATCAGCTAGTGTGCGCGCTGACCAGGCAGTAAGCACGAAGTGAGATGTGATGGAGAAGGACCGGTCGCAGTCCCGTACGTGCTGCGAGGCTTCTGACGGGGCCGGAACGGGCGATTTTCGAGTTCCTCGGACCCCTGGTGATCCGGCTGTGGCGAGTGGGTGAGGTGAGGCCACCGACGCGCCCCGCAGCGACTTCCGGCCCGGCCGCACTCCCGAAGATCATTAACGTCGACGTCGGGCGCAGACCGATGGGACGCGCAGCATGCAGGGAGGGTCACCGATGGAACTGCGGGACATCGAGATCTTCCTGACTCTGGCGGAGGAGCTGCATTTCGCCCGCGCGGCTGCTCGACTGCAGGTGTCCCAGGCGCGGGTGAGCCAGGCGATCGCACAGCAGGAGCGGCGGCTCGGAGGCATGCTCTTCGATCGCGCGAACCGTCGGCAGGTGCGGTTGACGCCGTTGGGACGCCAGCTGCGAGACGATCTGCGGCCGTTGTACACAGGTCTTTGCGCCAGCCTGGAGCGCGCCCGGATGACCGCCCGCGGGGTGGCGGGGGTCCTGCGGGTGGGCATGCTGCCCTTCAACCTTGTCGAACTCCACCACTACTGGCGGACATTCCGCACTCGCCATCCCCAGTGGGAACTGCAGATTCGCCGGGCTCCCTACGTCGACCCATTTGCCTGCCTCCGCGACGGCACGCTGGATGTCATGGTCGGGTGGCTGCCCGTCGAGGAGCCGGACCTCACCGCCGGACCCGTGCTCTTCACCGACCCCCGACTGCTCGCCGTGTCCAAGGAAGACGCGCTGACCTCACGATCGTCGGTGACCTTGGAGACCCTTGCAGACCGCCCCCATGCGATGGCATCTCTGATGCCGGACTACTGGGAGGACAGGTACCTGCCGTTTCAAACACCACGAGGCCGTGCGATCGAACGCCGCGAAAGCATCACCAACAGCGACGACCTGATCCACCTGGTCGGCACCGGCGAGATCGTTCACTCCTTCCCGGCCCATGTCACCCGGCACTGGGCCCTGACGCACATAGCCTGGCTGCCCATCCGGGACATGCGGCCACTGTCCTACGCCTTGCTGTGGCGTACCGAATCCGGAAACGAACCCATCCACGCCCTCGCCGAAGTCGTACGGGACCTCGGCCCGCAGGAATTCGGGTACTGACCGGAAACGTCGGAGTACCGGGACAGTCGCGTCCCCGTCGGTGCCGGGCCGGCCTGCCTGTACGTCACGGGCCCGTGGGCGGTGAGCTGTGACGTACAGGGGCGTGGCCGGACAGGGCTGAGAAGCCGCCGGCCCTCTCGGTGGATGCGGCCTCTGCGCTGCTACCTCGACCTACCCGCCTTCCTTTACGGCGCGCTTTCGCCATGAACAGGCGCGTACCCGGAGTATGTCGACTACGCCCCGACCGGCTTGATCGCGTGGAGGATCCGCATGCCCCGGGGGCCCGCGGCGGCGTGGCGGACCTGCAGGCCGGCGCGCCGGGTTTCGCCGCTCAGCCAGTCCGAGGCCAGCCGCAGTTTGGGGTAGCTGCCGACCTGGAGACGCCACTGGCCATCCGAGCGGGTGTGGAGCAGGTCGTGGACCATGACCGTGTCGTCGTCGACGTACTCCAGGAAGCAGGTCAGCAGCTGGTCCTCGGTGGAGCGGACGGGGAAGAACCGGTCATCGCCGCGGAGGTCCCCTGTGAGGTCCCGGAAGGTCACCACGAGGTGACCACCGGGGCGTAGGGCGCACGCCGCGCTGTCCAGGAGAGAGCGGACGTCGTCACGGCTGGTCAGGTGGGTCAAGGTGTCGCCCATGCACACGATCGCGGCCATCGTGCCTGATCCGGCCACGTGCGGTAGGGCCTCCAGGAGGTCCGCGTGCACGGTGCGTACGGCGCCCGCGACGCCGGCGGTCTCGGCATGTGCGGCGAGTTCGTCGAGCAGGGTTCGGCTGAGGTCCACGGCGGTGACGGGGGAGAAGCCCAGGTGTGCCAGAGCCAGGGTCTGCGGGCCGGGCCCGGACCCGAGGTCGATGGCCACGTCCTCGTCCGCCTCGGGCCGTACTCCCAGCCCTCGAAGGAGTTCGGCCTGGTCGCGGGCGAAGGCGTGGATGTCGCTGCCGAGCATCCAGGTGTAGTGCGCGGCGAGCAGCCGATCGTAGTGCTCAGGGGCGGTGGTCACGGGGGATGGAGTCCTTTGGTCGGTGGGGCCGCCGGTGGCGCGCGGCAAGTGCGGCGACTCGGTGGAAGGAGCTACAGGGAATCCAGGTTCACGGCGTCGGCCATCGCCCGGTAGCCGGCGTCGTTGGGGTGGAGTCCGTCCTTGCTGGCGTAGGCGGGGAGCAGCTGTTGGGGGTTGAGCGGATCGGCGAGGACGCGGTCGAAGTCCACGACGGCTTCGTACGCGCCGCTGGTGCGGATCCACTGGTTGAGTGCGGCGCGGGTCGCGGCAGGGGTTCCGCTCTCCAGGCCCTTGCCGGGCGGAAGCGTCGCGCCGATGACGGTGATCCCCTGGGCGTGGGCGGCGCGGATCAGCGCGCGGTGGCCCTCGATCAACTCGGCAGCCGTCACGCGCTGGCTGGTGGTGGTACAGGCGTTCGCGGCGGTTTCGCCCATGAGGATGTCGTTGGTTCCCTCCAGCACGATCACAGTGCCCACTCGGGTCTGGTCGAGTACATCGTGCCGGAATCGGGTCGTGGCCTTCTCGCCGAAGCACGCTGAGTCGCTCAGCACGCGGTTGCCGCCGATGCCGGCGTTGAGGACCGGGCGCTGACGTCCTTCGGCCGACAGGCGGCGGGAGAGCTGGTCGGGGTAGCGGTTGTCGGCGCCGGGTGTCGAGGCTGCGCCGTCGGTGAGGGAGTCGCCGAAGGCGACGATGGCGTCCCGCCTACCTCCCGCCGGTTTCGCGGCGACATCGACGCCTTCGAGGAAGTACCAGGAAGAGCTTTCCTGGGCGAACGCGTCCGCGCTCATGTCTGCGCGGTGGTCGCCGTCGGCCCGATAGGCGGTCTCCATCGCCACGTTGTGGAAGGTGGCAGGGCCTGAGGGACCGTTGAAGAACAGGGTGATGCTGAGCCGGTCACCCGTCTTCACCGGCAGCAGTACCGGGTCGCTGGCCGGTCTCGCCTCTGGTCGGATCGAGGGGGAGGCGGATCCGTTGAAGGTCAGCGTGCGGAGGGTCCCGGGGCGGACAGCGGCACCCTCGGCAGATATGCCGACCGTGGCACCGGTCAGTCGCAGCGGGGTCGTTCCGAAGGCGTGCGAGAGGCGTACGCGCAGGGCGGAACCGTCGGTGCCCACTCTCACGGTCTGACGTACGGATTGGTGGTGAAAGCCCGCGTCGGCCCAGGTCGGGTACCAGCTCTGGGAGGGACGTTGGACGGCCGTGCTCCAGCCGGCGATCCACTGGTGTGCTCGCGGGGAGGCGGTGGCGGTGTGTGCGGAGGCTGGGGCGGCGATCAGGAGAGTGGCCAAGGTGGCGGCAGCCAGAGGCAGGCGGGGGAAGGCACGCATCGTGTGCTCTTTCGTATGTGGTTGACAGGTGAGGACGGGCTACGGCACAGCGGTGGGCCGGTGGTTCGTGGCGCGGTTCGGGCAGCCGCGTGTTCGACGGGGGCAGACTCCGTGTTCGACGTCTCGTATCGGCTCGGGCCTGCGCCGTGTCGCGCGGGTATCAGGCAGTGAGGCCCAGGGCGAGGGTGGCCGTGACCGGAGCCAGGTAGAGCAGCGGGAAGGCGACGGTCTTGTACGAACGGGCCCTCAGCATGGTGATGACAGCGCCGAGGAAGTAGAGGACCAGGCCGGTCCCGGCCAGCAACCCGACCACCGGTACGACCAACCCGATCAGCAGGCCGGCCGCGCCGGCGAACTTGGCCAGGGCTAGCGGCGTCCACCAGGGTCGGGGCACCTCGTACTGGACGAGGGGCTCCACGACGAATTGGGCTCTGCGCATCAGGGAAAAGCCGGAGAAGCCGACCCAGACAGCGGTCAGAATGGTGACGACGACGGTGATGGACATGCGGAAACTCCAAGGTTCGCGAGGCGCGTAAAGGGGTGTGAGGTTTCAGGCCGAGACCGGGGTGTTCCACCGGTCGAGAGCCGCGTAGGCGGGCTGCCAGTACTGTTCGTACGCGCCCCGTGCGGGTGTGGGCAGGGTCGAGAGCAGCGCCGTGGTCGTCCGCGGGCCGGCTCCACCGAGAAGCCAGGGGAGCATTTCCGCAGCGTCCCTTTCGATCCGCGCGGCGTGCACTCGGTCGAAGCGAATCCACTGGTCCGGCGTGAGGAACGCCTTGGCCAAGGGGCGGGCGGCATCCTCCTCGTGGAGGAGGGGCCCGGCCAGGGCCCGTCACAAGGGAGTCCGGGCTGCGGCCGCCATCTCCTCGACAGCGCGCACGAGCGGATTGAGGGCGGCGTGCTCGGCTTCCAACGACTCCAGCAGGGCCAGCTCGCTGGACCGGCCCGCGAGGGCATCGCGAACGCCTCGTCCTCAGCCGAATGGTGAGCCCGTAGGGCCTTCTTCAGCAGGGCCCAGCCCGCCGACCGGGTAGGGCAGTTGCAAGGACCGGGGCCGAGCCGACCGGCGGCCTGCGCGAGATACCGCAGTTCGCGCCGGAGCGCCTCGTGCATCGCATACATCGCCGTCGGGTCGAGGGTGCCCGAGTCGTTCATCGTTCCCCTCCTGGATCGTTCGGCCGGGGCGACTGCCGGCAGTTCCCAGGCTCACGCACCCGGTCATCCCCATCAAGATCGGATCGCTTATAGTCCCGATCACCTCCGGGTTATCTCGCACCGGCCGGGAGAGACGAACGGGGGGCCGACACGGTGGAAATACGGGACATCGAGATCTTCCTGACCTAGACCGAGGAAATGCACTTCGGCCGGACTGCGGTCCGGCTGCATGTGTCCCAGGCCAGGGTCAGCCAGGCCATCAAGGAACAGGAACGCAGCATCGGCGGTGTCTTGTTCGATCGCTCCACCCGCCGCAACATTTGCCTGACCCCTTTGGGGGAGCAACTGCGGGACGACCTGCGGCCGGTCTACGCCGGTCTGCTTCACAGCCTGCAGAGAGCCAGGATGGCCGCCCGGGGCGTCACCGCTGTGCTGCGCATCGGCATGGTGAACACCAACGACCACGATCTCAAGCCGTTCTGGAGCCTTCCGCTCTCGCCACCGCCACTGCGAACTTCGGCTGCGCCACAGCGCCTCCCAGGACCCCTTCGGACCACTACGCCGAGGGGATCTGGATGTGCTGATCGCCTGGCTGCCGATAGACGAGGCCGACCTCACCACCGGCCCCGTGCTGTTTTCCGAACTACAGGTGCTCGGCGTGAGCGTTCACCATCCCCTGGCCCGGAAGGACTCGGCGTCGCTGGAGCACCTCGCCGACTTCGGGGTGTTGTCACCGGCGATGCCCGTGCCCGCTTCCTGGGAGAACGCCTTCCATCCGTTCTTTACTCCGGCGGGCCGTGAGGTCCCACGCCTGGAGGTGGCGGCGAACTGGGAGGAGAACATAGCCATCGTGGCCGACGGCGGACTGGTGACGCTCACCGGGGCACACGCCACCCGCTACAACGCCCGACCCGACATCGTCTACCTTCCCTTTGATGAGGAGCGGTCCCTACGGGGGGGCCTGGTATGGCGTACCGAAACGGAGAATGACCTCATCCGAGGTCTCGTACAAGCGGCGCGGAGTCTGGGTACGGCGCGTCTGTGAGAGCTGTCAGCCGGAGTCGGTCGTTTGGTCGCCGAGCTGGCGGGTGGTGCAGGGTGTCGGTCTTCCCCTGGCTGCAGGATGAGGCCGTACATCGTGAGCCGTGCCGGGCATTCTCCCTTTGTCTCCCTCGCACGGGGGAGGTACTCGTTCCTGGGGATGAAGACCCAGCGCGGGTGCCGGCGTGATCATGAGCGCATGACGAGCTCTCCTGACTTGAGCCAGGTGCCCGGCGCATGAACGCGAAGGCGATAAAAGCCGCTCGGCGGTGGCGGCCGGAGCGCCGCCCGGCCGCGGTAGCCCTTACCTGGGCGTGGTTCGCGTACCTGTCCGTTCTCGTCCAACTGGTATACGTGGTGGAGAAGGGCTACTACGCGACGCAAGGACGCCTGGGCATTCCCGGTGGGCCACTGGTGAGCGTCTCGCAGTACGCCGAGACGTCGGATGTCGCGCTCACCCAGTGGACGCTGGCCCTACTTGGTCTGCTCTCCGCCATCATCGCGCTCGCCGCTGTACGGCCGTGGGGCGGCCTGGTACCGCGCCCGCTGCTACTCCTCGGGCTGTGGGCGACGGGCGCACTGGCGGCGGTCAGTCAGATCCACGTTGCCTGGGAAGTCCTCTTCCCTTCCGGTCCCGGTGGGTGGTCGCCGTGGGCCGCAGTTCAGGGCGTCGCCGCCCTCTGCCTCTGGCTGGCCATGGCCTGGATCTACACTCGCCGCCTGGGGCTGGACACCACTGCCGTGGCGAACACGGGGCGGGACGCGAAATGAAGGGAGTGGTGGACGCGCGGCCTGCGATGCGCCGCACCCTGTCAGTACGGCGATGGGCCGCCTACGCGACGTGTGTCTGGACCCTCGCCGGCTACGGGACGCTCAAACTCTACTGGGCGCTGGGCGGCACGGCGCTCACCTCCAGTGCTCCTTTGCCGCGGTCGGCCCGTGAGGAACTTGTCGCGCAAACCCCCGGCGCGCTCGCCGGCCACTGGATCTCGGTTGGCCTGGTCGTCGTGGGCGCGTTGGCGGCGCTCGCCACAGTGCGGCCCTGGGGACATGTGCTGCCACGTCGGCTCTTGACCGTGCCGATGTGGATCATCGGATGCCTCATGGTGTTGCGGGCGTGTGGCGTGCTGGGCTTTGGCTTCATCGGTGACGTCATGGTGTTGACGGACAGCGTTCACGTGGGTCCGTCCGACGTGGAGATCGCGCGCTATCTGTCCCGTGTGGACCTGCTGCTCTGGTCCCCCTATTTTCTGGTGTGGGGTCTGCTGTGGGGTGCGACCGCATGGGCTGCCCCGGTGCGCCAGCCCCGTATTCGCCCGTAAGGCCGGGCCGGGCGTTCAGCAGGCCGGAGAGCGGAGCCGGCAGGACCGGACAGGACCGATCCACGTCATGACAGGGCTTGCCTACTACCCCAGCGCACCCTCACTGGCCTCCGGCCTGGACCGCATGGGGCTGGCATACACAAGTGCCAGTGATGACCGCCAAGGCCCCTGCACGATGTGGACGGTCAAAGGCCAGGACCCCAACGGAAACTGGCTGCAAGAAAGCGCCATCGGCACGTGGGAAACCAGGAAAGCGCCCGTGGTGCACTTCAACGGCCAGACCGTGTGGCTCGCACAAACCGGCACGAACGGGTGGGCGACACCGCAATGGCGTGCCAATGTCACCGATATCTGGCCCGGCCGATGGACAGGCCCCGCCGCCATCGCGAGCAGCCTCATCCCCTTCTCCGTCGCCGCTGTCCTCGACGCGCCGGCCCTCGCGACGTACAACCAGCGCATGTACGCGATCCATCACCACTGACGCTCACAGCGACTCCCCAGGGGTGCCACCCGGCGGCGTGGGGCGAACCACCTACTGACCGGAGCAGCAGTGCGGGGGGGGCCCCCCCCCCGCGGGGGGGCCGCCCCGGCGGGGGCAAGCGGAGGCGCG
>NZ_JBEZYV010000067.1:0-13937 GCF_040638905.1 Streptomyces virginiae
GCTGAAACAGCTCCCACAACTCGTCCGGCACCAGCCGCTCAACAATCCCCACCACGGCCCGCAGCCTACCGAACCGGCCAAATGAGATGACCTCTTAATCACTTCCTCTGGGGCCGGCACCACGAGGACGACATCCTGCGCCCCGGCCAGATCACCGCCATGCGCCTGAGCGGCCGCCACCAGGAACAACACCGCACCACCTGGGACGTCCCCCAGAAGAACGCCGCCTCCGACGCCACCCGCCTCCAGCCCGTCCACCACGACGCCGTACGCGCGATCGACGAATACCTCCCCCACCGCGCCACCAGTCGCGACGACACCGGACACCTCTTCACCACCGTCAACGGACGGTCCCTCGAACCCCAGAGCCTCATCCGGATCCTGCGCATCGTGGCGGCCACCCACCCCGACCTGGAAGAAATCGCCCCCAAGCTGTCCGCGGACGCCGTCACTCACTCACCCGCTCGACCTGAGACCTGAGACCTGAGACCTGAGAGAGTTGCGAAGAAGCTGCGTACAACGAAAGCGCTATCGCAAGATTTCCGCACTCAACTAAAGTGACGGCACTGCCGGAGTGCCTCAACATGAAGCACCGTCCTTGAAGGGTGGGCCACATGGACGTTCCCGTCTCTGCGTGGGCCAGCAAGCTGTTCACCGACGAGAAAACCGCTAGGTTGGTCCGCGACGGAATCGGCCAGGCCCTGGTCGACATGCAGGCCAACGCCCGCTCCTCCCATACGGAAGCGGATGTGACGTCCACACAGGTGCATGGCGTCGCACGCTACCGAGGGTCGTACGAGCGGCTCAGCTCTCGTCTCGCCAGCATCCCTGGTGCCGAGTTGGTCAAGCCGAACGGGTTCCAATTCAACCTTGTTCGCGTGGGCCGAGGGCTCCTGTTCCCGTTCTGCTTCTCGAAGCAGGACACGAACGTGCAGGCCGCGAAAATCCAGAACGTCTGGTCGGTGATCCGGGAGCTGTTCGCGCTCGCCCCTGCTTCTCAGCAGCCGGACCTGTTCGGTGACCTCTCGTTCGATCCGAACACGGTGGAACTACGCCCGAAGCTTGCCGCACTCCCCGAAGACACACGCCTCGTCCTCGTACCGTTCGCCTGCAATGCGGCTGGCCTGCTGAAGCCCTACTGGGGCGTGGCAGCCCTGGCGGACGAGAACGGCAGGCTCGAATGGATCATTGACCCGGAACCCCTGCCGGTCCCGAACGCCCCCAGCGTCAGGACTCCTGTCATCCCCCACCAGGTGGTAGGACAGACCGGGTTCGACGAGGGTGAGGAACCGCTGGTGGTACTGGCGCCGCGCCCGACAGCAGTGCGCAAGCTCGACGACCGAAGCTGAACCGACACTCCCTGACGAACGAGACCAATGAGAACTGACCACCCGGTCCTGCCAGGCCTGGAGGACCGCAAGGCCACGCCGCGAGCAGTGACCGATGCATTCGATCCGACCCGGCTCACACAGGCTCGCCGTCTGGCTGGCTTGACCAAGAAGGAGGTCGCCGAGCAGGTAGGTGTAACCCCGGCCGCTGTCGGCCAGTATGAGACGGGCGTAGCCCGGCCCCGGCCCGAACTTGTACCGACCCTCGCCGGGGTTCTGCAAGTGCCGGTGGAGTTCTTCATCGCCGGACGGCCCGGATGTCGGCTGGACTCCTCGATGACGAACTTCCGCAGCCTGCGCAACACACCGAAGGCACAGCGCGAGAAGGCGATGGCCTACGCCGAGCAGGTCTGGGAACTGACCCACGCCCTGGAGCGCCGGGTGGAGCTGCCGTGTGTGGATCTGCCCGGTTTCGCGGGCGGAGAGGTCCACCCCGGGGTAGACCTGCCGGATACACCGGCAGCGGCAGCGCAGGGTCTTCGGCGGCTGTGGGGTCTGGGGAATGGCCCGGTCACCCACCTGGTCCGACGGATGGAGGCGCACGGCATCGTCGTGGTCCTGCCGTCCGAGAAAGATATGACGTCGGCCACGGTCGACGCGTTCTCGTCCCGTCTCGCGAGACCGCTGGTGGTACTCACCCGCAACCGCGCCAACGACGTCTTTCGCCACCGCTTCACCGCGGCACACGAACTGGGCCACCTGGTCTTGCACGGCGAGGCCACGGGGGACAGCCGACAGGAGAAGGAGGCGGATGCCTTCGCCGCAGAGTTCCTGACGCCGGCGGCCAGCATCCAGCCGTCGTTGCCTCACCGGATGGATCTGGGCCAGCTGGCCGGACTCCGCCGGACCTGGGGTGTGTCAGTGCAGTCGCTGGTCTACCGGTGCAGGGAGCTGGGCCTCATCTCCGATGCCACAGCGAGCCGGACGTATCTGAGGCTCCGCGCTCTCGACGGACAGCCCGGCTTCGCGCCGGAACCAGTTAGCGGCTTCCCGGGGGAGCAGCCCACGATGCTCTCCCAAGCCTTCCACCTAGCCGACGAGGATGGCGGGCTCACTATCCCGGACCTGGCCGAGGAACTGGCTTGGAAGCCAGCGCGGGTCCGAGAACTTCTGGGCATGCCCGATTCCCGGCCTGTACTGCGTCTGGTTTGACTGGCTGGAGGGCACCAGCCGCCGCGGAACTGGGTGATGCAAAACACGCAGCTGCACCCAGGAACCAGGCCCCGGTGCCGCCCGGCGCGAAGGACAGCACCCCCCACGGCCTGACCGCGCCGGGCGGTGCCGGGGGAGCGGGGGTCCGGGGGCCGGCGAAGGCCCCCGGGACCACCGGCCTCAACCACACCCGATCCACCGGGCAGAACGCCGCCCGGCGGCCGGCGGCCAGGCCGTCCTGGGCCCCAGGTCTCATCCTTGCGTGTCTCCAATTGAAGACACGCCTGTGGGCCCAGCCAACCTGCGAGATCCCGTGGCCGCCGTAAGGGTCGCGAAGATCGTTCTCACCTATAACCGCTATAACCGTTTACCCCTGCGGCTCCGTCTGCGGCAGGGGGGTCGTTTCGCGGAGAAAGTGCTGAGCCTGCAGCTGGAGATCCGTGGGTGCCGCGGCCAGGCCGGGGTGTCCATGAGCTCGCGCAACTTGATCTCCTTCACCTCCCGGGGAGAGTCCTTGCGCACGCCGAGGTGCGGCCACAGGCACTCCAGGTCCGCGTGCGGCAGTCTCCAGTTCGCGGCGAAGGCAGGCTCGGCGTTCCCGGCCGTCGGCACCAGGACCTCGTCGGCGGTGGCGGCGGGGGTGGTTTCGACGAGGGTGAGCCCGAACTCCTTGATCACTCCGCTCGCCTCGGCCGAGGGCCACATCAGCCCCCCTCGGGGCGGTCAGAGCACGCCCTGCAGGGCGTTCTCCTTGAATCCGTCGTCGGCCTCGCGGTAGCCGCGCATGACCTTGGATCCCTTGGCCCATCCGCCCTGGCGCTCCATGACGGCGTCGGGGTTGCCGGCGCGGGCGGACTCGGTGACCAGTCCTCGGCGGGGGCTGTGGCCGGTGGGCCGGATGTCGAGGTCGGCGCGGGCGCCGATGCGGGTGAGGATGTGGCCGGCGGTCTCGGCGTCGAGTCCGCCCTGCAGGACGGTCCCCCACCGGTTGTGCAGGCGCCGGAACGCGAACCCGTCCGGGTCGTCGTCGAGGCGGGCCTCTTCTTTCCAGCGGCGCCATGCGCGGACCGGGCAGGTGCGCGCGGGAGCCGTAGGGGACCTCGACCGTGCGTGGGCCACCTTCGAGACTCGGATGTCCACGATCAGGCCGCGGCCCTCCGGGTCGTCGGCGATGTCCCGGACCCGTAGCCACGCCAGTTCGTGCTCGCGGCCGGCGATGGCGAAGTGCAGCGTCATCAGGGCCAGGTCCCGTATGCCGAACCGGTTCTCGGGAGGGCGGCGGCGATCTTGTCCATGTGCCGGACGAGCAGGGCGGGGGCCGGGCCGCGGCCGCGCCGTTCCTCGGTCTTGGCCAGGGACTTGGTCTTCGCCTTGAGCAGGGCGCGGGCCTCCTCGGCGACGTCCGGCTGCAGCTGCAGCTGGAGCTTGAGCTGGCGGCGGGCAGTGACGACGATGCCGGACAGGCGGCGGTCGATGGCGGTGGGGGCGGTGAGCTTGCCGGGCGGGGATCCGGGCTTCGGCGTCCGGGCGGGCTGGTGCCAGCAGCATTCGACGAACGCCACCAGGGTGCCGGAGCGGACGGCGGCCGGCGGGAGGGCTGCCTCGGAGCAGAACCTGAGCCACGCGCGCCAGTCGGCGGCGTACCCGTCGCGGGTCTTGGCGGGGCGGGCGTCCTCGACGTGGCGGGTCGCCTCGTGGTCGAGCCGGTCCAGCCGCTCCTCGGTCGCGGCGTCGAACCGCGCGGGCGCGGGCACCGCGGCCTGACGGGTCGCGGTGCTCCTGCTGACCGACAGGTCCGTGTTCGCCATGGTCCGCCCCTGAGTGTCCGTCAAGCCGGTTATTCCGTAACAGAGTCTGTGTCGTCTGGTTCCGGGATATGTGAGCGGTGGCGGCCATCTACGAGGCCCCGGTGTCCTAGCTCAGACACCAGCCGCAAGGTAACCGGCGGGTAGCTTTCGCGTCGTCAGACAGCCCGTTTCCCCGGTCCCGGACCCCTCGTTGAGCCGATCGAGTGACTCGATCGAGGGTTGGCATGGGGAGGGGCGGGCGTGCGTCAGGAGTGGTCGCCGGAAGAGCTGTTGGCGAGCTGGACGCTGGTGGATGGCGACTGGAAGTTGGTGGCCAACAAAACCGGGGCGACGCGGCTCGGCTTCAGTCTGCTGCTGAAGTTCTTCGAGCTGGAGGGCCGGTTCCCAGAGTTGCTGGAAGAGGTCCCGCAGGTCGCGGTTGAGTACGTGGCCGGGCTGGTGAAGGTCCCGGCCGCCGATTTCGCGAAGTACTCCCTGACGGGACGGACCGCCGAGTACCACCGCGCGCAGGTACGGGAGGCTCTGGGGTTCCGGCCGGCGACGTTGGAGGACGAAGAGCAGCTCACCGCGTGGCTGGCCAAGGAGGTCTGTCCGGTCGAGATGGTGGAGGACCGGCAGCGGGAGGCCCTACTGGTCGAGTGCCGGGCGCGGAGCATCGAGCCGCCGGGCCGGACCCGAATCGAGAAGGTACTGGTCGCAGCCCGTAACCGATGGGAGGCCGCGTTCTGCGCGCGGGCCATCGAGCGCCTGGACGAGGTCGGGGTGGCCCGGCTGCTGGAGCTGGTGGCGGAGGACAACGAGGACGGGGCCGCGCTGCTGGCCCTGCTCAAGCGGGACCCGGGCGCGGTCGGCCTGGAGTCGCTGTTGACGGAGATCAACAAACTGAACGACGTGCGGAAACTCGGGCTACCCGAGGGACTGTTCGTGGACTGCTCGGAGAAGCTGCTGGCCGCGTGGCGTGCGCGGGCGATCAAGATGTACCCCTCGGACTTCCGTGACACCGCCGAGGACGTACGGATCACCCTGCTCGCGGCGCTGTGTTCGTCCCGGCAGGCGGAGATCACCGATGCCCTGGGGGACCTGCTGATCGCCCTGGTGCAGAAGATCAACGCCCGTGCCGAGCGCCGGGTGGAGAGACAGCTCACGGCGGAGCTGAAGAAGGTCCGCGGCAAAGAGGGCATCCTCTTCCGGCTCGCGGACGCAGCGATCGGCAAGCCGGACGAGATCGTGCGCACGGCCCTGTATCCGGTGGTCGGGGAGAAGACGCTGCGCGACCTGGTCGCCGAGGCGAAGGCGAACGAGAAGGTCTTCAAGGCCAAGGTCCGCACCACGCTGCGCTCCTCGTACAGCAACTACTACCGGCAGATGCTGCCGCCGCTGCTGCGGACGCTGGGCTTCAGGTGCAACAACACCGCCTACCGGCCGGTGATGGACGCGCTTGCGCTGCTGGAGAAGTACGCCGACGTCGACGGCAAGACGCGCTTCTACGACGCCGGCGACGCGGTGCCGATGGACGGCGTCGTGCGCAAGGACTGGCGCGAGGCCGTCGTGGACGACAAGGGCAAGGTCGAGCGGATCCCGTACGAGCTGTGCGTCCTGGTGGCGCTGCGGGACGCGATCCGGCGCCGCGAGATCTATATCGAGGGCGGTCTGCGCTGGCGCAACCCGGAGGACGACCTGCCCGGCGACTTCGAGGCCACCCGCACCGTGCACTACGCGGCGATCCGCCAGCCCACGGACCCCGAGGCGTTCATCACCGACCTGAAGCGGCGGATGACGGATGCTCTGGACCGGCTGTCCGGGGCGCTCGCGGACGGCTCGGCGGGCGGGGTGAAGGTCACCACCCGGCACGGGGAACCGTGGATCAAGGTTCCGAAGCTGGAGAAGCTGGACGAGCCCACCGGCCTGACGGCGCTCAAGGATGAGGTCGTACGCCGCTGGGGCGTGCTCGATCTGCTGGACGTGCTGAAGAACGCCGACTTCCTCACCGGCTTCACCGACGAGTTCGCCTCCGTCGCCGCCTACGAGCGCACCGACCGGGCCATCCTCCAGCGCCGCCTGCTGCTCGCTCTGTTCGCGCTGGGCACGAACATGGGGATCCGCGCCATCGTGGCGACCGGCGAGCACGGCGAGAGCGAGGCGGCGCTGCGGCACGTGCGCCGGCACTTCATCACCGTCGACAACCTGCGGGCCGCCGTGCGCAAGCTGGTGAACGCCACCTTCACCGCCCGGGATGCCGACTGGTGGGGCACTGGCACCGCATGCGCGAGTGACAGCAAAAGGTTCGGGTCCTGGTCCAGCAACTTCATGACCGAGTACCACGCCCGTTACGGCGGCAACGGCGTGATGGTGTACTGGCACGTCGAGAAGAAGAACGTCTGCATCTACTCCCAGCTCAAGAGCTGTTCGTCGTCCGAGGTCGCGGCGATGATCGGGGACTTTTGCGGCACTGCACGGACACCGAGATCGAGTCGAACTACGTCGACACGCACGGCGCTTCCTTGGTCGGGTTCGCCTTCACCGAGCTGCTGAACTTCCGTCTGCTGCCTCGGTTGAAGAACATCGGCAGCATTCGTCTGTACCGCCCGGACGACAGCCCGCCCGGCTGGCCTGCGCTCGGCGGCTCGCTGTCGACCCGGGCCATCAAGTGGGACTTGATCGCCCAGCAGTACGACCAGATGGTCAAGTACGCCACCGCCCTGCGCCTGGGCACTGCGGAGGCCGAGCAGGTGCTACGGCGCTTCACCCGCGGCGGCCCCAAGCACCCCACCTACCAGGCCCTCCAAGAGCTGGGGCGCGCGGTCCGCACAATCTTCGCTTGCGACTACCTGGCCAGCCCCGACCTGCGCCGGGAGATCCACGGCGGGCTCCAGGTCGTGGAGAACTGGAACAGCGCGAACACCGTGCTGCACTACGGCAAGGACGGCGCGCTGACCGGCCCGGACAAGGAGCACGCAGAGACGTCGATGCTCGCCCTGCATCTGCTCCAGTCAGCGCTGGTGCACGTCAACACGCTGCTGCTTCAGCAGGTCCTTGCCGAGCCGGCCTGGGCGAAGAAGCTCAATGCCGAGGACCGGCGCGGACTGACCGCGCTGTTCTGGTCGAACATCAACCCGTACGGCACCTTCCACCTCGACATGGAAAAACGGCTCGACCTCGGCCTGCCGGTCACCGTTCCCCACCCCCGGCAAGCCGCAGAGAATACGGCACAGGCGGCCAGATCGGCACTATGAGTGCCAGAGGCGTGCGCTCGGCACGAACCACGGTCAACGGACCGTGGGCCCGGGCCGAACGCCGCTCGCGCGGACCGAGTATCCGCAGTTAAGCGGCCCATTTGTCCTTCGCACCGCCCAGGGGAGAGGCGGAGCCGGCACCTTCCCCGCGCGGACCCTGCGAGCCGCACACCTACGGGTGCGGTGTGCGACTGGCCTCAACCTCGGCCAGGACGCGACCGACTGGACGGAACCGGCGCAGCAGGCGCGGTGCCTTCGCTGCCACCATGGTGAGGACAGTGACGGGGACAGGGCGAGCCGCCAGTACGGCCAGTGCGATCGTCCACGGCGAGATGCCTGCCAGGGCGCACACCAGCACAGCGGTGCGTGGTGGCGAGGGAAGCAGGGAAAGCCCGGCAAGGGCCCACATGCCGTACCGCTCGATCTGCTGAATGATGTCGTGAAATGTGCCCTGATTGGGCCTTCCGCCGGAAATGTAGTCGAGCAGCCAGGGGCCCGCTGCCTGCACAGCGAACGCCATCAGCAGCGCACCGACGCTGGTTGCGGCCACGAAGGTGAACGCTATTGCCCATCGGCGGCGGGGCTGGAGCACCGACAGTGCCATGATTAACGTCTGGTTAGGCATGATCGGCAGGGCGACCTCACTGAGCGGGAAGACGGCGACTGTGGGCAGGAACCACCGTCGGTGTGCGGCGCGGTCGAGCCGCACCAGCACGCGTCCCGTGCGAGTGGTGGGCCTGTTCGCGGTGCCGCCTGGCGCTTCAGCCATGGCGCAGGGTCCGGTATCCGAGAGATGGGGAGAGACGCATGATCGTGCGCAGGATTTTCGTCTTGCCGATGTAGATGTCGGCCGTGTCGCGGCGGATTCCGCGGATCACCGCTGCCGCGGCCTGTGATGTGCTGATCTTTCCTCGGCCCCGGCCACGGGTCATGTCGGTATCGACCAGCGGCAGGACCGCGTCGATGACCTGGATGTGTGGTGCGGCGTCCTGGCACTGGTAGCGCAGGGCGCGGGTAAATGTCCGCACAGCCGCTTTGGTGGCGCAGTACACAGGTGCCGAGGGCTTCGGTGCAAGCGCAAGACCACTGGAGACATTGACGACCGCGGCGGACGGCTGGCGGCTGAAATGCGGCAGCAGCGCGGTCGAGAGGGTGACGACGGCTTCCAGATTGACTGCTATCTCCCGGCGTAGCACTGAGTGCGTGGCGTGCGGGTCGTCGCGGAGGAAGTCGGTGAGCGTCTGCACGCCAGCGTTGTTGATCACGACGGAGAGCTCGGGATAGAGCTGTGCAAGCTCGTCGGCGAACGCGCCGGTCGCCTCCGGATCGGCCAGGTCGACGACATGGGTGGAGACGTGGCCGTCGTGCTCGGCTGCGAAGGACTTGAGCTGGTCGCGGTCACGTCCGACGGCGACCACGTGGGCGCCCAGCTCGACCAGCTGCCGGGTCAGCTCTCGGCCGACACCGCGGGCACCGCCCGTGACGAGAATCGTTCTGCCGGTGAGGTTCATACGTTTCTTTCCCTAGCTGATGGATGTGACGTGCGGCTGGCCCGGCTGACGGCCGAACGCCTGCCGGTAGGCCGCCGGTGTTACTGCGGTGCGGCGTTTGAAGTCGCGGGTTAAATGCGGCTGATCGGCGTAGCCGCAGGCGAACCCCACGATGGACAAGGCATGCCGACTGTTGATGAGCAGGTCGGCGGCCACCTCGGTGCGCACCGTGCCGAGCAGGCTCTGAAAGCCACCGGTTCCTTGCAGTCGTCGCTGCAGGCTCCGCGTTGAGGTGCCCAGGTCGGCTGCGAGGCCGTGGAGCGACCAGCGGCGTGCGAGATTGCCGGCGAGAAGGCGGCGTGCCTGCGAGACCACATCGGAACCGACGGGAGATCCTCCGGTGCCTGCAGAGAGAGCCATGGAAGACCAGGCAAAACGCCACAGGGCAGTGTCGGCACCGCGCGATGGCGCCGTGAAGATGCCGTTGTCGAATACCACCTGCGGATCGTCACGGCCAGTGGAAGCCGTGACCCCCCGCGCACCCGTCATGGTCAACAACACCGTCAGCAGGCCCAAGACGAGCGCGTCCTCGGCAGGTTCGGGCGGTGCCGAAGACGGTCCTACGTGCTCAGCGACGAGATACCTCTCGCCTGCTTCACGCAGAACCACGCGGTGACGCGAGTGGGTAAACCGCTCCAGCCGACGCCACCGCTCGAAAAGTTCGGAAGGACTGTCGGCTCCCAGGAGCGCCGAGACGGCAGGATCGGACGCCATCTTCGGCACCACCAGGCCGACACGCAACAAGGGCAGCAACCCGTGCTCTTGAGCGATACCGGTCAGGAACCGGCGCTTTGCATCGAAGGCCAAAAGAGCCCCGTCAGCCGGTGGGGCGACCGCGATGATGCCGTCATCAGCAAGCGCGCGCTGCACCGCCGCCACCAGCGTCGAACTCGCGAAATCGTCCATGCTCCCTCCCAACTCTTCTCGACCAGACCAAGCTATGCCCGGCAACCGCGGATCGTCTTGAACGATCACGCCACACTGCATCACGCTCTGGCCCGCGCGGCATCTGTGACCGACTACCGGACCCAGTCCTTGCCGGTGACTGACGTCCGCCGCATCGAGCTTGAGTGTCGGGAAACGATGGCACCCTCAAGTGATCAACGCACCACCCACGGATGATCATGTGATCGTGGAGGCACAGGTGCGTGACTACGGGTTTTCGCCAGCTCAGCAGGACGAGATATGGAGACGCTGGCGTGAGGGGCAGTCGTTCAGCTTGATCGGGCGGGCGCTCGGGGCGCCAATGCAGAGCGCCCGCCGTTTCCTGTACCAGAGCGGCGGCGTCCGCCTCACCCTGCAGATGCGGTCAGAGCGGCATCTGAGCGGCTGCGAGCGCGAGGAGATATCCCGCGGTGTCGCTGCGGGGGAATCGGCCCGGCAGCTGGCCAAGCGCCTGGGCCGATCCCCTTCGACCGTCTCCCGCGAGATCGCCCGCAACGGCGGCCGGGACCGCTACCGAGCTGCCTCGGCTGATGCAGCCGCCTACGAGCGCGGACGCCGTCCCAAGCAGGCCAAGCTCGCCCAACGGCCCGCCCTGCGCGCCTTGGTGGAAGCCAAGTTGGCTTTGTGCTGGTCACCCGAGCAGATTGCGGGATGGCTGCGACGGCAGTTCCCTGGTGACGCCGCCATGCAGATCTCGCACGAAGCGATCTACCTCTCGCTCTACGACCCCCGCCGGCGCCAGGCCATCGACCGCAGCCTCACCCAGCGGCTGCGGTCAGGCAGGCCCATGCGCCGCCCGAAGCTCGCCCGCCAGCCCACCGGGCGGGGCATCATCCGCGGCCTGGTGCCCATCACCGCCCGCCCCGCCGAAGCCGAGGACCGCAAGGTCCCCGGCCACTGGGAGGGCGACCTCGTGATGGGCACCCGACCCTCGGCCGTGGCCACGCTGGTCGAGCGCACCAGCCGCTACACGACCGTCGTCGCGCTACCGGACGGCATCAAGGCCGAGCAGGTCACTCCACACCTCACCAGGCGCCTCCTCAGCATCCCGCCCAAGCTACGACGGACGCTCACCTGGGACCGAGGCCGGGAGATAGCCGAGCACCGGGCCATCACCGCCGAGACCGGGATGCCGATCTACCTCTGCAAGCCACGGAGCCCGTGGCAGCGCGGCACAAACGAGAACACCAACCGGCTGCTACGGCAGTACCTCCCCAAGGGAGCGGACCTCCGCACGTTCAGCCAGGGCGACCTGGACGCCATCGCCCACGAGCTCAACCACCGGCCCCGCAAGACCCACGGCTACCGCACTCCGGCGGAGGTCTACGCTGACCTTCTGAACAGCGGTGATGCGCTGACCGCTTGAGCTCGCCATCGTTTGACGACAGGCGAGCGACGCGTTCAATGGACCCGTGCAATCCGGGGGTTCGCGGCGGCGTGAATCCAATCAGATCCGATGGTGATTGCTGACAGGGTTTGATGACAGATAGGGTCCGATCCTCCGCACGGAAGGGACCCTCGGTGGCGAACCTGGTCTACAAGCGGGTCTCGACCAACCAGCAGTCGACCGCCCGGCAGAACCTCGTCCTGGACGAGGCCGGGATCGAGGACCCGGTCGTCTTCGAAGACCCGGGAACCTCCAGCCGCCTCCACCCCCTCCAGCGCCCGAAGTTCCGTGCGCTCCTCGACTACGCCCGGCCGGGCGACACCGTGCACATCTCCGAGATGTTCCGCCTCGTACGCGGCACCGGGCACATCCTCGACGTGCTCGACGTCCTCCACCGCGACCAGGTCGCGCTGCGCATCCACGACGGCGCGTTCTCCGCGATGGACCTCACCGCCCGCCACCCGCGCACCGGCGAGCTGCTGTCCACCGTGAAGTTCATGGTGCAGACCCTCGCCGCCGCCGGCGAACTCCAGCGCGACCTCCAGCGTGAACTGACCTACGACGGACTGCGAGCCGCCGAAGCCAAGGGCAGCAAGGGCGGGCGCCGCCCCGCCGTGGCGGCCGACAAGACCGACACCGTGCGCACCGCCTACCTGGAGGGCCGCTCGATCGCGGCCCTCGCCCGCGACCACGGCGTCAGCCGCGGCGCCATTCGCACGGCCGTCGCCGACCTCATGCCCGACCACACCACCATCGAGCAGGAGGACATCCCGGCCCCGGAGCTGCCCATCACCCTCGACATGCCCGGCAAGGTCGCGGACTTCCTCCGCGCGTCCGACCTGGAGCCCGCCGAGCGGGCCGCGCTCGACCAAGGGGTGACCGTACGGCGCGGCCAGGGCTACAGCCTGCGCATCACGGCCGTGCCAGGGGTCCACCGCCAGCTACTCGCCCGCTGCCAACCGCTCGACGGCGGCCAGGGTGTCCCTACCGTCCCTGCCCAGCGCAAAGCCCGGCGCGAGTACGCGAACCGCGTCAACACCCCCGGCGAGTAACCGGATCAAAGGCCCGCACCAACGGCCTGAGCATCACTCGTAGCTACTTTGCGGCTGGTGTCTGAGCTAGGACACCGGGGCCCAAGAGGGCGCAGATCACCGTCCCCAGCTGGCTCTTGAGGATCTTCACCGCCCGCTTCACGTGCACGGCCAGCGTTTTGGGATTCGTGCCCGTGACCGCGGCTGCCTCGTGAGCCTTCATGTCGAGCGCCTTCGTGAGCCACACGCCCTCCCTCTGCCGCGGGGACAAGTCATCAAGGTACTGGCGGACGGCCAGCCGATTGGCGGTCAGGTCATGGGCGTCTTCGAAGCGTTGAGCGTCGAACCGAGTCGGGTCGGCCACACGCTGGGACTCCAGCCGGTGACGCTCTGATCGGGCACGGACCCGCGCCGCAATCTCTCCTCTGATCACGGCGTAGAGGTAGGCCCTCGGCGTTGTGAGTACTTTCGGGTCTGCAAGGAGACGCAGGAACGCCTCCTGGACCACATCCTCGGGATCGCCATCCACCCCAAACAGGTTGGTGCCCGAGATCCTCCTCCGCGCGTAGCCGACCATTTCGCCCCGCGAGTGGACGAAGACCTCTTCGAGGATCTCCTTGGTGACCGGCTGCCCAGTGGCGGCACCGGACTCAACCGTGGAGTCCGGTGCCGCCCTGTCCTGTGTGGTCACTCGTGCTCCCGACCCCTGCTCCTCTTTTCCACACTGTGGCCGGACTTCAGCTGCTTCGTCTCCTGCTTTGCCCGAATCACCTCGGCCTGGCCCTTGGCCCTGACCCACGAGGCCAATCCGTCGATCAGCTTGATGACCGCGGGGATGAGCACGAGCACCAAGATCATGAAAAACTCCACTGCGAAGCCCCGACCCGCGCGCCTACCCCCGACACCCACACCCGCGCACTGGAGAGCCAGGCAAGGGGGCCGCGGACCACTATCAGGCCCGCATCCTCGCGAGCGCCCGAGTCCAGGTAGGAGCCCTGTATGCCAAGGCATGCGAACTCGCTCAAGAAGGACAGCTGATCGATCCCGGCACTCTGACAGCTGAGACCCCGCCTAAGAGGTCCTAACAGAAGCTGCTGATGGTGTGACTGTCGGCTCAGATGCTCGTTGCTCTGTTCGTGGGGAAGAGGAACTCTCGTCCGTGGATCGTGTCGGACGAACTGTGGTCTTTGATCGAGCCGTTGTTGCCGGAGCCGGGTCCGAAGCTGGTCGCGGGGCGGCCGAGGGTGCCTGACCGGCAGGCTTTGTGCGGGATCCTGTTCGTCCTGCACACCGGCATCCAGTGGGAGTACTTGCCCCAGGAGCTCGGCTTCGGATCCGGTATGACGTGCTGGCGGCGGCTGGCCGCCTGGAACGAGGCCGGCGTGTGGGACCGCCTTCACGTCGTCCTGCTGCAGAAACTGCGGGCGGCGAAGCAGCTCGACT
>NZ_JBEZYV010000068.1:0-13647 GCF_040638905.1 Streptomyces virginiae
TCCGCAGCGAAAGAGGCCTCCGCTGGGGCGGCAGACCCCTACCCACCGCGGCCTGACCACCCAACCCGGCGAACCTTCCCGGTCACAGCACTAGGCGCGGCGGAGTGTGGAATGCCGTGCTGACTGACGCAGGGCGCTATTACCTGGCACATGGCACCTACCCGGCACCGAAATCCCCGGCGCGAGCGCTTCCGATCCCCCGGCTGCCCAAAGTCACTGCGTCATCCTCGTCGCCCGGTGTTCCGCAGCAGCCGCGTAAGACGTACACCGACCAGCTCCTGGAGGAGCTGGAGGCAGCCGGCGGCAGGGTCCTGAAGTCGGGTCCCGACGCCGATGCCTGGTGGAGCCGTGCCGCCTCGGCGAGCAGATCCGGGCGGATCCCGAAGACCAAGGAGCTGCACTGGCAGAGGCTCCGTGAGGGCGTCGAAATCACGCTTGTGGACATTCCCGCGTGGCGCCTGGCCGTCCTGGAACCGGTGGCCGTGCCGGCACGGCTGACCCGCCCGCATGCCGTCGTCCAGGCGATGCAGAAGGCGAAACAACCGCTCGGCCTGACACGGCCAGTCCAGCAACGCGCTCTACGGATCGTGCACGCGCTCCTCACCGCCGTCGAACGCAACGGCCATACCTGTGCCGCCGGCACCGTGGGCGCGACAACACCGCCTCACCGCCGCCTTCCCGCCCATCCGCACTTCACGATCAAAGCGCAGGGACAGACGGTCGAGTTCCAAGTGCTGCAGGAGAAGGACCGAAGCGAGCACATTGCGACGGACAAGGAGCTCGCGGAAGCCAAGAAGTCCTCCTGGATCAGGATCCCTCGGTACGACTACACACCCTCCGAGCGGCTGCGCATCGCCCTCAGCGGCGGCCAGTGGCACCACGGGTCCCAGTGGGTCGACAGCGCCGAGCGCCCCTTGGAGGAACAGCTCGCAGAAATGGTCCACGAGATCGGACTGCGCGGTGAGGCGGCCGAGCGTAAGCGCCTGGCCGAGGTTGAGGAGGCGCGGCAGAGGCGCCTGCGTTGGGAAGCCGCGATGGCCGAGGCCCGCGACAAGTACTTCGAGGACTACCGCGTCCGGCAGCTGGAGTCTCAAGAGACGGCTTGGCGCCGAGCCAAGCGTCTGACCGAGTACCTGGAGGCAGCCCGTGCACACGTGGCGACCCTTCCACCGGGGCCGGAAAGAGCAAACGCTGAGGAATGGATGGAATGGGCCACGGGACATGTGGCGCGTGTCCATCCGATGGTTCAACAGTTTCGGCTTCCTAACATCCCCGAACCACACGCTGACGATCTCAAGCCGTTCCTTCAAGGCTGGAGCCCATACGGCGCCTACTGACTCGGATCAACGGCTTGAGGGTGCGGGAGTGCCTGGGGTCCCCAGATGCGTGGTCGGTGGGGGTCGCATCGCCATCCGGCTGCGTAGAAGCGGGCGGGCTGGCCGCATGTCGGGTTGCCGGTCTCGCACGCACCGCGATGCAGGGGAGAAGTAGCCTGCGGTGTTGTAGGGGCCGCAGGGGCGGGGGCATCGTCATCGATCTGCGGATCGGGAGCCGGCTCCGCCCTGGGTCCCGGGATCAGCTTGTCGATCGTGATGGCGAGTTCCACGCTGGCGATGCCGCGCGGCTTCAGCGGGGCGCTGGGTTTCCAGGTGTCCTCGCCGAATCGGCAGGTCGTGTCCGCTTCCCTGCCTGAGTAGTGGATCTCGTCGTCTAGCATGTCGGCTTCGGTGAGGTCCGGGATGTCCACGCTGCGGTAGTCGGCCCACTTGTTCCGGTCTTTGAGGGGGACCTACAGGTGGCTGCCCGCGCGGGAGTCCTTGCGGGAGGGCACGAAGAGGGGCGCGATGTGACCGATGGCCGCGCCGATCAGCGTGCGGCCGACGGTGACGCTGGCAACGCCGTCGTGGCTGGTCCACCCAGATGCCTGGTCGTCCATGCGGCGCGGGGTGTCCCACTGCAGGTGCACTTTGCCGCACCCTGTCTTGGCCTTGCCGTCCGGGCAGGGACGCTGAGCGGCGGCGACGCAGTGCCATTCGGCCAGGACGCGGTAGCCACCGACCAGGGCCAGGTCGGCGGCGCTGCTGATCTCCCGCCAGGTGACCTGGTTGGTCAGCATCCAGTTCGACCGGTCGACCAGGTGGAACGTGTCGTCGTGCGTGATCCAGTTCGGGCTGAGCCCGGCCGCGGCGTGGGCCTTCGAACGGCGCAACACACTGCCTGCGCTGGCGTTGTAGTACTGCGCCTCACAGCCCAGATCTAGACCGCCGGCCCCGACGATGGTCACGTCGGGACGAGAGGACCGCAGCTTGGTGGACTTCTCCACCCTTCTCCTTCTCCACCCGCACCTCGAGCCCGGCCGCCTGCGCGGTACGGGCCAGGAAATCCTTCATGGCCTTGTGCCGGTCACTCTCCTCCGCCGTCATCTCATGAACGGTCGGAAGGTGCGCCGCGCGCAGCCGAAGAGCACCATCGGGCCCGCGGTGCTTGCGCACGTACATGTAGGGGCTTTTCACCCCGCTGAGCTCCGCCTTGCAGCGGTGCTCCTTCCTGCTCTCCACGCACACGAGCAGCTCACGGTCCCGCTCGGCCACTGGCAGGAGGAGCTCCGCGATCACGTCTTGCGCGTTGACACCCGTGGCGGCGAGGCCGAGGTCGTCCTTGTCGAGTTTGAGAACCGTGCTCAAGCCGGAATGCCAAACTCCATTCGCCATAGATGTCCCCCACCCGGTAGCAATGCGAAGAAGGCCGCGTTTCCACGGTACGACGCATCACTGACAGCGGGACAGAGGCAGGTACGCGCCGGGCACCCGGCGACCGAGGGCAAGAGCGGCGACCCGAGGTGGCCGGCTCCGCCCGCCGCTACGGCTTCGACATCGCGCGCCCGTTGCAGTGGGAGGTCGAAGCCCTGGAGTCGGCCGAACTCCAACTGGTCCTCGCCGCCGTCGGCCCGTACTCGACCGAGACGTCCTCGCAGAGCAGATCGTGCAACGCCTTGAGGACCGGCTCACTGCCCGCGGGCGGGAACGGTCGGTCGCGGCGCTGCTTCTGGTTGACGATCCATACCCCGGTGCGGTGCTCGGTTCCTCGGGGAGCTGCTCGATGTGCGCCCGCCCGGGGAAGCCGCCGCCTTCCCGCTCGAGGTACTGGGTGAGGGCCTGGACGCCCTTCTGGAACGCCTCGGTCCCCAGCCCGGATGTGGACGCTGTGTCGGTCGTTGCGGCCGCTGTTCGGGCACGTACGACCCGTGCCGGCTTCACCCCGAGCTCGGCCAGGCGGTGCTGCTGTTCCTCGTTCAGCCGGTCCCAATCCCGGCGCTGGGTGGCGAGCCACCGGCCGATGTCTTCGCCGTGCCGGGTCACTCCCGGCACGACGGCGGTCGGGCGGGCGCCTTGGGCGAGGAGTTGGGTGAGGT
This sequence comes from Streptomyces virginiae, assembly GCF_040638905.1. Lineage (GTDB taxonomy): Bacteria > Actinomycetota > Actinomycetes > Streptomycetales > Streptomycetaceae > Streptomyces > Streptomyces virginiae_B. The sequence continues at coordinate 3,413 of NZ_JBEZYV010000068.1, forward strand.
AGGCGTAGTGGCGTTGCCAGTCGACCGTCCATCCCAGCGTTCCCGGGTTCCAGTCGGGTCGATCGCGGCGAGTGCGGCGGCTCGCCGCTGCGCCCGTCCTGGGTCCTTGCCGAGTCGGCCGGGCCGGCGCACGTTGGTGAGCCATTGCCCGACGGTGATGTCGAGGATCGCTGCGCCCCGCGGTGCGGCGAGGGTGCCGTGGAGCTCGTGGTAGGCCCGTGCGGCGGCGAGGTTCTGCTCGAAGCCGGCGTCGGCGGTGTCCCAGACGATCCCCAGCTCCTCCAGTTCGGCGGCTCGTGTCGTCGCCCAGTTTTACTGAGTTGTCGCTGTGCCTGTGACTTTGCTGTCTTCCGGGGCCTCCTGAACGCAGCAGTGTCGCAGGCAAGCGTGGGCTTTGTTAAGCAGGCTGCATTGGCCCTAGCCCTCCCAGTAGACGTAGCCGTCGGGGCGGACCAGCATCGCGGTGCGGCGGGCCGGGTCGGCCCAGGTGGCGGTGGTGACCGCGCCGGGGGCCTTCGGCGCGGCGGGCGCGTCGGCGCCTTGGGGGGTGACGAGGACGAACGAGCCGCCGCGGAGCAGTTCGTAGAGCCGGCCGCGGTCGAGCGCCGCGTCGGGCGCGCGGTGGCCTCCGGTGCGGTGCGCGGCGGGGCCGGTTCCGTACGCGATGCCGATGCCGCTGATCATGCCCGCCGCCTTGTCCGAAGCCGGGCGTATCGCGCCGATCAGGCTCGTCGCGACGGCGCGGAACGCGCGCTGCAGCGGGGTGCGGGCCATCGCGAGCCGGACGGCGGCACCGCTGCTGCGCAGCACTGTCGCGCCGACGGGGTGACGCTCGGAGTGGTAGCTGTCGAGCAGCGCGTCGGGGTCGGAGGCGTCGCCGCGCAGGACGGCGGTGAGTTTCCAGGAGAGGTTGGCCGCGTCCTGCAGGCCGGTGTTCATGCCCTGGCCGCCGGCGGGGGAGTGGACGTGGGCGGCGTCCCCGGCGAGGAACACGCGGCCGGAGCGGTAGGCGGGGGCCTGGCGCTCGTCGCTGTGGAAGCGGGAGATCCAGCGGGCGTCGTGCATGCCGTAGTCGGTGCCGAGGGCGAGACGGGCGATCTCGCGGACCTCGTCGAGGTCGACGGGCTCGCTGCCGGGGACCTGGCGGGAGCGGTTCCAGCCCATGACGCGGTACCAGCCGTCGCCGAACGGGGCGATGAAGGCGAAGGCGTCCCCGACACCGTTCACGGTGAGCAACTCCTCGGGCTCCTCGGCCAACTTGACGTCGGCAAGGACCATGGAGCGGATGACCGAGACGCCGGGGAAAGGCAGTCCGAGGGCGGTGCGAACGGCGCTGCGGATGCCGTCGGCACCGACGAGGTACCGGGCGGTGAGGGTGCCGGGCCCGCCGTCGGGATCGGTGATCTCGGCGGTGACCATGTCGGTGTCCTGACGCAGTCCGCCAAGTTCCGTGCCATAGCGGAAGTCGACCCCGGCGCCCAGCGCCCGGCGCTCCAGGAGGCGCTCCACCTCATACTGCGGAGTGATGAGCAGGTACGGGTAGCGGGAGGGCAGCCGGCCCAGGTCGAGGGAGAGTCGGTTGAACAGCCGCAGCCGCGTGCGCGGGTTGCCCTTATCGACCAGTTCGTCGGCGAGGTCCCGGGCGTCGAGGACTTCGAGGGTGCGGGCATGGACGCCGAAGGCCCGGGTCATGTTGCTGATGCCGTGCGGGCGGCGCTCGAGGAGGGTGACCCGCACGCCGGCGGCGGCGAGGTCGCCGGCGAGCAGGAGGCCGGTGGGGCCGGAACCCACGACCAGAACGTCCGTGTCGGTCTTCGTGTGCTGCACGACTGCCCCCCGGGTGGCCGACTGCTGTCGGTCCGCTGTGGTGTGCCAACGATTGTTGGTCAACGCCTGTTGGCAACTGTAGGCCCGACCGCATTGGCATGTCAACACCCGTTGGCCTACAGTCGTTGACATGGTGACCTCCCCGCGCCGTTCCGATGCCACCCGTGCCGCGATCCTGGAGGCCGCACGCGAGCGATTCGCCGCCGACGGCTACGAGCGCGCCACCATCCGGGCCATCGCCCGCGACGCGGGGATCGATCCGTCGATGGTCATGCGCTACTTCGGCAACAAGGAGGGGCTGTTCGCGGCCGCCTCCGCGTTCGACCTGCGGCTGCCCGAGGTGGGCACGCTGCCCGCGCGGCACATCGGGGTCCTCGTGACCCACTTCCTCGACCGCTGGGAGCGGGACGAGGTGCTCACCGCGCTGCTGCGCGTCGGCGTGACCAACGCGGCGGGCGCGGGGCGCATGCAGGCGATCTTCAGGGAGCAGCTGGGCCCCATCGCGGCCGGCGTCTGCCCCGACCCCGCCGAGGCCCCGGCCCGCGCCGCGCTCGCCGCCTCCCAGATCCTGGGCATGGCGCTCGCCCGCTACGTCCTGCGGCTGCCGCCCGCCGCGGCGATGTCCCGCGATGAGGTCGTCGCCTGGCTGGGGCCGACGGTGCAGCGGTATCTGACGGCGGAGGCACCGTAGGCCTCCTGTGCCGGAGCGGCTCCCGTGCTGCGGGACAGCTCGGCGGCCACCGGCACATCCCCGCGGCGGTGAGCGGCGGGGCCGCTACCGTACGCCGGTGATCAGCCACCGGGCCGGCCTCGGTGCTCTGCCAATTCGGTGCTGTTCCTGCACTGGCATGGCGACGGTCACGGATACCGGCGCCACGACTACCCAGGGTCAGCTCGCCGGGTGAGCCGCGTGGCCGGACGCGTGTTGTGCGGTCGGATAGGTGTTATGCCTTGCCTGCGGCTTTGAAGCGGAAGCCGAAGAGGCCGCCCTCTTCGTCGTCGGTGAGGCGGGGGCTGCGGATGTGGGGTTCGGGGTTGAATCCGCGCTGGGCAGCGGTGCTGAGGGTGTCGGTGTTGAGGGTGACGATGTACTGCATGTGCTCTTCCTCCGTTACTTCGGCTGCGAGCGCGAGGGCTCGTGCGACCTGCCGTTCGTCGACGCCGTCGTAGAGGTGGCTGTCGTAGAGGAAGTCGGGGCCGCGCTCGTGGCGGTGTGCGAGGACGGCCAGGGTGAGGTCGAAGCAGAAGTCCTCGAACTCGTTCTCGTAGAGCTCCGCCGTCAACTCGAGGAACTTGACGTGTGCATACATCCGCTGCTCAAACAGCATGAACCCCCCTTGCGCACAGAGCTGCCAGCGTAGCTGTGTGTAACTAGACCCAACACCCTTTGATCAGATCCTGTGGTTGCTCACGCCCGGTCCGCGCCCAGCTCCCCGAGGAGCGGGTGCGCTTGTCGCGCCGGCTCTTTGTGTGGGAGACCCACTCGCGGACGAGACTGGAACCGGGCTCCGGACACGGCCCTCTTCTGGCAGGACGTTCTCGTGCTGTCGGGGTGCGCGAGGAGTTTGCCGGTCGGTGGGGCGTGGAGTAAGCACTCGGCGTCTACGGCCAGGCGGCAACTTCATCGATGGTGTCTGCGATCAGGACGGGCAGCTGTTCCCTTGCCCGTTCCAGAATCTTCTCGATGGGCACCGCGTGTCGGCTGCCGTCCACGTTGATGTGGTTCGCCCACTGGGCGGGCTGGTAGCGGGCGAGCATCGACAGCCCGTACAGCACCGCCCACCACGCCATCAGCGGGTGGAGTTCACGCGGCAGCCCCGCGACGGCGGGGAGGAAGTAGCGATGCCCGGCGTACTTCCGGGTCATCTCGGACAGGCGCTCCAGGCGCTCCTCTTGGGTGCCTGTTTCCGCGGGCATCTTCCAGTGCATGGACAGCCAGCCGGCATTCGGATGGCGCCGCTCGAAGTCCGGCCTGGCATCGGCTCCCGCCCGGCGACGGGCGGGAGCCGTCATACCCGGCGGCGCCGGTCACGCTTGACCACCGGTTCACTCCGGGGCAGAAGCCTCTGATCTCCAATGCCCGTCAAAGCGGACCAAGCCCACCAAAAACCCCGGCTCATCGGGCAGTTTCTGTGTGCGCCCTCAGGTCAGCGCAGGCCATCTGTGTCGTCGCACTCTTCGCCGACTGGGAGTGGCCGATGGTCGTCCCCCAGGGTCTCGCTATAGACGACCGAGGAGACCGCCCTGTCGTATGCCTCGTTGAGGCCGTTCCCGCTTGTGCCGAGCATGTTTTCCCAGTCGATTCCCATACCTAAGATCCTATCCGCACCGCCCGATAGCTCTGCAGGAATTCATCCAGAGCCGTGCGGCTGCCAGCGTCCACGACGCGGTCCAAGATGTCGCCGACTTCAACGGTGAGCAGCGGGTGGAAGTCAATGCCTCTGATCACGTCCGTGCTGGCGCACAGAGGCGTGAACCGCTTCCGGCCGGTCAGCGGGTACTGCAAGTTGGCAGGGAGGGTGTCCCAGACTTCCTCCAGCCGCACGACCGTGTCGTTGCCCCAGACCGTTGACCGCAACAGCTCGCTGAGCCGTACGAAGCTGCCGGCAGTGCCAGCAGGATCCGTGCGGATCTCGATGTCGGCGAAGTCCAGGTGGTGTCCCGAGGCACGGATGCCGTGAGAGGTCTGGTTCCAGTCCTCGCCCTTGAGGTCGACGGCCGCAGCCGCAATCGCTCTGCCAGCCTGGCTCAGGCCGTAGAACACCAGCAAGGGACGGGTCTGCGGACCCACGACCTCGGCTGCCTTGAACATATGCTGCGCCTGCTCCAAAGCCGTGGCGTACGTCTTCGCCCGCGCCCCACCGCTCGCTCTACCCGGTCGGCTGGATCGGCTGGCGCGCAGCCTCTCCCACGCCTCCAGGGGATCTATCTGCATGTACATGGAGGGACGCTCTCCAACAGCTGGTAGGGGTCGGAGGGATTTCCCACAGCGGCCGAAGCGACCAGCGACTGCAACGCCCTTGCTCGGCCGTGCAACACCGGCGCTGCAACGCGCCTGCGCGTTGCGCCCCTGACCTGCACAAACACGAGCCAACAACCATTAAGGGACCTGTGTTGCAGCCTGTGTTGCACCACTATCCGGTGCCGGAGGACAAGACGAAGGCCCCGGGGGTCACGACGTCCCGGGGCCTCCACTTCGCTGACCTCCCAGCTCAACGACGGGCGAGGTGGCGTGTCACGCCCAGTCCACGCCCAGCTTCGCGAGCGAGGCGAGCTGGTCGGCGGTGAGCTTGTCGCGTCGGCTCTTGGTGTTGGATACCCACACGCCCAGCATGTGCTGCCCGATGGGCACCATCTCGTCGTCTTCGCCCCACACGGCGTCCTGCCGGGGCGCAAGGTGGCCAGTGGCCTTCTGGTAGGAGCGGAGGGCGGCGAGCTTGGCCTCCCACGCCTCTTCGCCGGGCTCCCACACCATCCCGGCCTCCGGGGCGTCCAGCAGGGTCTTGCGCCGGTCCTCGAGCTCGCCGGCGCGCAGGGCTTTGCGCTGCTGGTGCACCCACCGCCCGAGGGGGAAGTTCTTGGTGACGCCGACTGCGGTTTCGGTGTTGTACGGGACGGCGTAGAGGCCGGTGATCCCGTTCTCCATCCGCCACCGCAGGAGGGCCTGGTAGCCCTCCAGCCACACCAGGCTGTCGGGCCGGTAGACCCGGGTGCGCAGGAACGCGGCGATGGTGGCCGCGTCCCGGGGAGTGGAGAAGTGGAGCAGGGCCGGCTCAGCTGCGGCGTCGGCGCCGTCCTCTTGGTCCTCGCCCTCGCCGCCAGCCCCGATGACCCGCCCGTCTTCGTCGCGCCGGATGTGGATCTTGCGCTGGCCGTGGGTGTGGGCGCGGCTGCTCGACCAAACGCTCATCATGAGAACGCAGGCCCTGGAGGACCGCTACAAGCGGCCGATAGCTGGCGGAGGCGACCATGTCGGTGGGGTCCTCGTTCGGCTCCAGGAAGACGGGCACGAAGATGCGGGCGACCTTGGTGGAGCCGTCCTTGTTGAGGCGGAGCGCCGGCCGATGTTCTGGACGATCTCGACCTGGGAGCCGCGGGTGTCGGCGAAGCAGATCGCCTCGACCCCGCGCTCGCCGGTGATGTCGACGCCTTCGCCGAGGACGCGTACGGAGGCGAGGAACGCCCGGTGCACCCGGCGGTTTGTTGGCGTCGATGCCGTTGGCGAACTGGCGCAGGACCTCGCGCCGCTCGGTCACGAGGTGGTCGCCACACAGCCAAGCCGACCAGACGCGGTCCGGGGGTACGTGACGGCCGGCCTCCAGCTCGTAGAACTCCGCCTCGATCGACGACGCGGGCCGCTTCTCCGCGGCCGCCAGGTCGGCATCGGAGGCATCGGTGACGTACAGCTCCTCCGCCGTCTCCGGCAGCTTCTCCGCGAACGCGGCCGCCTCCTCCACCTTCTGGTGGAACGTCATGACCGTGCGCAGGTTGTACGCCGCGGCGTGCTCCAGGAGCGCGGTCTGCAGGAGCGCCAGGCGCCGGCCCCGCCGCGCCTCCTCGGACTCCCCGAGCACAGGCGAGGGGTCGCGGACCTCCAGCACGTCGATCTCGAACCCGGCGAGGATGCCCCGCTCGATCGCCTCGCTCAGGCCGAGCTCGGCGAGCCACGCGCCGTACGTGCCGTCCGGGTCGTCGGCCATGGACGCGATCTCCGCCTCCTGGCCGCCGGCGCCTTTCTGCGGCCGGGCCGCGGTGAGGATGCGAGGCGTGGCGGTGAGGTAGAGCCGGAAGTCCGCGGGGATGCGGGTGTTGTCATGGATCGCCGCCCACGGCCGTCCGAGGTCCCCGGCGGTGCCGTGGGCCTCGTCCACGATCGCGAGGTCGAAGCCCGCCGTCTGTTGCCCGTACAGGCGCTCTCCGCCTGCCAGAGCGGCCTCCAGCGGCCCGCGAACCGTTCGCTGGCCCGCGGGTGCGGCGATGTCTTCGCGGTCCACCAGGGAGGCGTACGTGGCGAACACGACCACGGGCCCGTGCCTGGCCCACAGGGCGAGCTGGATCGGGTTGGTGGTGGTGCGCACGCCCAGCTCGTTCAGCACCGGGTCGTTCTACAGCGAGCACACCGCGACCATCGGCGCGGTGTGGCCCACCAGGTGCGATCTCTCGGTTTTGCCACAGCGGTATGAGAGTCAATGGGGTTTGTGCGTTGGTGCTGGTCGGTGGCTGGTTCGGTGTGTGGGGTCACTGCCTTGAGGATGAGAAATCCAGGGCGTCGTTGCTGTCACCTAAGGGCTGTCCCGCAAAGAGCTCCGGGTGTGGAGCAACCTGAAGAGTCGGTGAGGTGCTCATCCGGTGGCGTGAGGTTTCCAGGGACCGTGCGAAGTCGGCGAGCGTGTGGAAGGCGACGAACCGTGCGCGTGGACGGACATCCACGCGGCAATCGTGGACCTGCTCGCGGGCCATCTGCCGGCAACGGGTCGGCGGTAGCGCTCTCCCGGGTGGCGCCCATGCCGGAGCTCTTCGTGGGCTGGCCACGAGGGCCGTTGTCAGAGGCGATTGGCAAGATTGCGGCCATGAAGGTCACCCCTGTCACTCCGCCACGGCCGATCGACGTTGCCGCGGTCTTTCCCCAACTGGCTCCGCTGGCCCGCACGGCGACCCGCCTGCACCCCCGCCCTGGGGTGCCGACATGGCACGACAGCTCGATCGGCGGCCCGCTGCTGTGGCCCGCTGAGGAGCCGTGGCCGCACTGCGAGGAACCGCATGTGGTGGATGGCATCAACCCAGCCCAGTCCCCGGCGGATTTGCGGCTGGAACGACGGATCTTCGCCGCCTCGCACGGCCGGGACCTGACTCCGGAGGAACGGGAGACTCTCGAGCGGATCCGGCCCCCTCGGACGTATCCGGTGAGGCTGGCGGTCCAGGCATACGACGGCCCCATAGCGATGCTGCCCGTCGCGCAGCTGTACGTACGGGATGTGCCCGATCTGAGCCCGCCGGAGGGCAAGGACCTGCTGCAGGTTCTGTGGTGCCCCTTCGATCATCCGATCATGCCCAGGACCCTGCTCTTCTGGCGTTCGGCAGCCGCCGTCACCGACATCCTCGACACGCCCCCCGAGCCGCCCGCAGTGCAGTTCGACGGCTATCTACCGGAACCGTGCGTGCTCGAACCGGAGCAGATCACCGAGTACCCCGACCATCTGGAGCTGAGCGAAGAACTGCGTGAGCAGCTCAAGCAATGGAATGGGCCGCAGGCAGCAGAGGAAGACATGGACCCGGACACGTACTACGACTGTGTGCTGTCCAACGCACCCGGCTGGAAGGTCGGCGGCTGGCCCGCTTGGAACTCCACCGACCCCAGCTCGCAGCCCTGCTCCGAGTGCGGCACCGGCATGGAGGTCCTGATGACCGTCGCCACGTTCGAGGAAGGGGACGACGCCGGGAACAGCTGGTCTCCGCACCCCCACCCAGGTGCTGGACCGTACCCCGGCCACCGCGGCTACAACGCGACCGGGGTCCAGATAGGCAGCGGCTACCGGCAGCACCTGTTCGTCTGCCCGGCGGAGCCCGAGCATCCGCACATCGAGCTGATGACTTAACCCGTCCGCAGTGTGCCGCCGGGGCGTCACGGTGCGGGTATGCCGTGACGCCGGGTGGCCGCGAGGCGCAGGGTGCCTACCTGCGGCCCGACATCCGATAAGGAAGCAGGCCATCCCTGGCACGACCGCGACGCATCGCCCCAGGTTGAGCGCGCCCCGGTGAGCTCGCCGGTCGGTAAACCCGCGTAGTTCACCAGCGGTCCGGTCTTCCAGCCGACTCCATCAGGGCATTCTTGGAGCAGGACATCGCCGAAGTCCACGAAGGGAAGTTCCGGAAGGCCGAGGACCGGTGCGATCCACCGGTTGGCGTCGTCCATCCATGTGGTGGCCCAGCACAGCTCGAAGCCGAGCTGGAGCAGGATTCGTCCGTGCTCTGGGTTGAGCCAGACCCGCAGGGGGCGTCGTCGGGACGAGAGGACCCTGTCGTCCTGATGGGCGTCGTTCCGGGGGACTCTGAGTGTGGTGTAGCCGGCGGGACGCCTCTCCGGCTTGGCTGCATAGGGGTTGAGTGGCCCGTCCACACCGAGGAACAGCAGCGGCCGGTTCACGGTTTCCCCCGGTCTTGCGCACTGTGGACTGCCCCGATCAGCGTAGTTGTGGGAATGCCTCGGCATTGATCCGGCCTGAGTGATGATCATGGTGTGGCGAGTGTGATCACGGCATCGGAGCCGTCCTGGATAACCCCGTTCGCCGGGCTGAGTCATGAACACCCTCAAGACGGGGCTGCTCCTCGCTGCCGCCCTGGCGGTGGCGATCGGGCCTGCAAGCGCGGTCACGGCCGCAGGGCTGGACTACAAGTGCGCGAGCAGCACGCGCGAGATCGACGACACCAGCTACGACGGGCCGTGGCCGGACAACTGGAAGGTCACGATGCGGACGTGCGCGGCCCGCTAGGGAAGCACGGTCTACGCCTACGGAAAGGCGCGCTGGGACGGGCCGGGGTTCTACCCGGTCGACGATTCGACGATCTTCGACGGGGCCAAGCTGCGCGTTCAAATCAAGCAGTCCCGGCCGGGGACCGATCCCGTGGTCGTCGAGCGGGACTTCGCCGGTGTCGAGGAGCGGCTGGAGGACAGCACGTCCGGCGCGGACTACGACGGCCGGTACCGCACGCAGACCGTCAGCCACCGCGCCGAGCGCGGAGCTCTGGCCGACGCGGCGCTGTTCCTGGACTGGCAGGGCGACGGACGCGGCCATCAGCGCCACGACTACCCCGCCTCCCCGACTGTCTGACCCCTGCTCCGGTGCTCGGGTCCGGCGGCCGGACTGGTTCTCTGACCCGCCGCCGCTTTCTCACCTCTTCCGTGTCCTATGTGGTGAGGCGGACAAGTCGTTTGTAGCAGCAGAGGGCTGCAGCGAGGCCGAGGAAGGCCAGGTAGTTGCGGGGTTGACGCTCGTAACGGTGGTTGAGTCGGCGGTAGCCGGTCAGCCAGGACATGGTCCGCTCGATCACCCACCGGCGCCGCCCGAGCCGTTCGGAGGACTCGATTCCCTTGCGGGCGATACGGACGCCGATCCGCTTACCGCGGAGCCATTTCCGCAGTTCAGGAATGTCGTAGGCCTTGTCGGCGTGGAGACGCTGGGGCTTGAAGTGGCGGCCGCGGTGAGGGTCGTGTCTCGTTTGGTGACCGAGCACCATGGGCTTCAGTGCCTGGCTGTCGTGGGTGTTGGCGGCCGAGACTTCGACGAGGAGAGGCAGTCCGTTCGCGTCCGACAGGACGTGCATCTTGGAACCCGGCTTGCCCCGGTCCACGGGGCTCGGACCTGTGAGTTCGCCCCGTTACCTTCTTCGTGGCCCCGCAACGGGGTTCC
>NZ_JBEZYV010000069.1:0-13481 GCF_040638905.1 Streptomyces virginiae
GCGGCGCCCCTGCTGGACCGCATCGAGCAGGGCCCGGGGGCAGCCTCCTGTCCCGGGCCGGCTCCGTCGTGAACGACAAGCCCTTCGCGCCGTACACGACGAGGCTGGCCCACTCGCACTCGGGCTGCCGGAGCTGGTGCGGCTGTGCCTCGTGGCGCCGTGGTGGCGGGACGCTCCCGGGCGGACGGCCGAAGAACTTCTGGCGGTCGCCGACGAGTACCGGGAGGACCTGCCCGACCTCGACCGGCGACGCGACCGCGCGGCCCGGGCCCTCGGTCTCGACCCGGCCGGCCTGCCATCCGAGGCGGCGGCCCTGGCCCGGCTCATGGAGCTCTCTGGGGGACCGGTGGCCGCGGCCTGTCTCGTCGTCGGGTACGAAGGCGAACCGCTCGATCCCCTTTTCGATCCAAGCCCCACCCGCCCCTGACCGACCGGCCACCGGACCCTGTCCTGGTAGAGCCGCACCCGGATCACGAGCACCTGTCCGGGTGCGGCTCACACCCATATCCGCGCGTCAACACCGGGCCCACTCCGGGAGAAGGGTGCAATGGTGCTGCGGGGAGTTGCCCTCGGACGGGCCGCTCCCGGCCCCCGTGGCGCTGTCGACCGCGGGCAAGACCCCGGCCGCCGTCACACGCCGCCGGTCACCACCCCGGTCGACAGCATCCACCCCGGCCGTTGCCCCCGCTCTAGGGAGCCAATAGGCCCACTGCGTCCTGTACCCGTTGCGGAACTCTCGCCCGAGTCAGCGCCGCGGCCAAGACCAGTACCGCGATCACTGCGACGCCTTCTGCTTGGTCGGGCAGTTTCAGCAGGGTCACCCCCCACACCCCGCCAACCGCCAGCGTCAGGAACACCAGCAGGCGCACCACTCCTCTGGACCTCCGCAGCCGTTCGATGCGCGTCAGGTCCTCCTCCTCCACCACAGGGTGGTCAAGGAGCGCCCCAATCCGGCCCTGGGCGTACCGTGTGCTGATCGTTGTCAGTAGCAGGGCGACCTCTCGTGCCGAGTCATGCGGATCCGTGTCCAGGCCGGCTTCCGCCACACGTAGTCGCTCCACCACCAGGCGGGCGTGTTCTCGTACCGCTTTCCTGCGGCGGCGTGGGAGGGGTATTCCGCGCCTGCGGTATGCGACTAGGAGGTGGTCCTGGGCGCCGCTGACCGCCGAGGACACCTCGCGCTGTATCGCGCTGTAGCTGTCCTGGTTGCAGGCCTGCCCGATCGCGACCACCTTGTTCGCGGACCATTTCACCAGCTGGTACCTGCGGGTGAGGACAGCCGGGTGGTCGGTCCACAGGGGGTAGAGGCGGGTGGTGGACCAGTAGGTGGCCAATGCCGGCGCCATGAGGAAGAGAAGTACGGCCAGGGTCATGAAGATCATGAGAACGGTTCCGATGAGGGCTGGTATGAGGAAACCGATCAGCGCCATTGACCACTGAGGCCCTTCCAGGGCGTCGATTCTCTGGTATTCGGCCACCAGCGCCGCCCCAGTCGGTGTCCAGAGCTCTGAGACCCTGTCCGGCGCGACGGGGATCACCCACGCCGTCCACCAAATGGCGACGAGAAAGAGCAGGACACGCACGAGTGTGCTCGTCGTCAGCTTCCTTACGGTGCCCTGTCCGTGCTGTGCCAGAGCACTGGCAATCTCGCGCGATACACCATCAGGTATTTCGAGCCCTTCTAAGGCTTGCTCAAGATCGCTGAGCGTCTTCTGCGTCGCCCGCTTCACGTCCAGCCGCCGCTTGGCGGCAGCTCTCTTTCGCAGCATGAATTGAGCATGCCAGAGGGGTGGCGTGGGTATTTGAGAACCCTTCAGAAGGCCTCGCAGAGCACGCGATATCGCGTGCCGCCGACGAGAATCAGTAAGCAGGTCTGGAGCTAATACCGGGTGACCGAAGAAGCGCCACCAACCTCACGCACACTCGATCGCCGAGGTGAGAGCGAGGCGACCTCGAGAAGCACCACTGGATGTTCGCCGCCGAGAGTGCCTGAGCAGTCAGGGGCCGCGGGGCGTGGCGCAGGCCGGGTGGCAGCCGGCCTGCGCCACGCCCCTGCCGTCCGCGTGGGCAGGTCTCACGTGGCCGGCGGAACTGTGACGGAAGTCTGACGTCGGGCCGGTCCTTCTGGTGCCCAGCACCCCGGGGTGCTGGAATCGAGGGGTGACGACAGACCACCCCGACTTCGAGGGAACCCCCGTCGGTCGCCGTCTGGTGCTCGGCATGCTCGGGCTCGGCGCCGGGGGCCTCGTTGCCGCACCGTATGTACAGCGCGGGATCGAAGCCTTCCTCGGGGCCGCCTCGGACAAGGACCCGACCGGGCTCACCGGGCTGTTCCCCAACGGGGGCGGCTTCCGGTACTACTCCGTCGCCACCTCCGTACCGCGGAAGAACGAGCAGAACTATCGGCTCACCGTCGACGGCCTGGTCGAGCGCCCCACGACGTACACCCTCGACGCCCTGCGCGCGCTGCCGCAGACCCGTGTCGTCAGGGACGTGCAGTGCGTCACCGGCTGGCGGGTCCCCGAGACCGCTTTCGCCGGCGTCCGACTGTCCCGGTTGCTGGACGCCGCCGGTGTCGATCCCACGGCCAAGGCGATCCGTTTCACCTGCTTCGACGGCGCGTACAGCGAGAGCCTCACGCTCCCGCAGGCCCGGCGCGACGACGTGCTGGTCTGTCTGCAGATGCGGGACGAGCCGGTCAGCCACTCGCACGGCGGCCCGGTCCGGCTCTACGTCGCGCCGATGTACTTCTACAAGTCGGCGAAATGGCTCTCCGGGATCACCGTCACCTCCGAGGTGCGCCCCGGCTACTGGGAGGAGCGGGGCTATGACGTCGACGCCTGGGTCGGCGGGTCCAACGGGCGCAGTGACACTCCCACCGTCTGAGCCGACCCGACGCGTCGCCCGGTTCACCCGGGCCGAGCGCTGGGTCCACCGCGCGACCGCCACACTGACGTTGCTGTGCGTGGCGACGGCGGCCGCGCTGTACGTACCGCAGCTCGCCGAACTGGTCGGTCGCAGGTACCTCGTGGTGACGGTCCACGAATGGGCCGGGATCCTGCTGCCCGCGCCGTTCCTGCTCGGTCTTGCCTCTCCCGCTTTCCGGGCCGATCTGCGCAGGTTGAACCGCTTCGCTCCGCACGACAGGAAGTGGCTGCGCGCGGTGCGTCGACGCGACCGCCGGCGCGGATCCCGGCCCGCGGGGAAGTTCAACGCCGGCCAGAAGATCTACGCGTCGTGGATCGCGGGAGCCGTCCTGGTGATGCTGGCGACCGGCCTGCTGATGTGGTTCACGCATCTGACACCCCTGGTGTGGCGCACCAGTGCCACCTTCGTGCACGACTGGCTGGCCCTGGCCATCGGGGCGGTGCTGGCCGGGCACATCAGGACGGGCCTCGCAGACCCGGAGGCGCGGAGGGGCATGCGTACCGGGTCCGTCGACCGCCCCTGGGCGAAGCGGGAGCACCCGCTGTGGCTCGCGGACGAATCGAAGGACGAGAGCCCGGAACGGTCGTCGAACGGCGTAGACACCGGATGAGTCGACGACCGGCCGGCGACAACCGCTCCTTCCGTCCGCTCCTTCCGTCGGGTTTTCCGTCCGGTGTCATCCCTGGTGCTTTCAGAGTGAGTTGACAGATGCCCCACCCGTGCACCACCCTTTCACTACTTGACTAGTGAAAGGGTGGTGTTGAGTGCTGGAATACCGCATCGACCGGCGCAGCGGCATCGCCACCTACCTGCAGATCGTCCAGCAGACCAAACAGGCCCTGCGCCTGGGCCTGCTGGAGCCGGGCGACAAACTGCCGGCGGCGCGCGAGGTCGTGGAGGCCACCGCCATCAACCCGAACACCGTCCTCAAGGCCTACCGCGAACTGGAACGCGAAGGCCTCGTCGAGGCGAAGCGGGGGCTGGGCACCTTCATCCGGAAGTCCCTGGGCAGCGCCCCGGCCGACTCTCCGCTGCGCGACGAACTCGCCGACTGGGCCCGCCGGGCCCGGGGCGCCGGCCTGGAGCGCGACGACGTGGCCGCGCTCTTCACATCCGTACTGGAACAGCACTTCGAGGGGGACGGCGAAGCATGACGGAAACCGTGATCGAGGCAAAGGGCCTCGGGCTACGCTACGGACGCCGGGGAGGCTGGGCGCTGCGCGACTGCTCCTTCCGCCTCCCCGAAGGCCGGGTGTGCGCGCTCGTCGGGCCCAACGGCGCCGGGAAGTCCTCCCTATTGAGCCTCGCCGCAGGGCTCGCGCTCCCCACGGAGGGCACCCTGCGTACGGCGCCGCGCGAGACGCTCGCGTACGTCGGGCAGGACAAGCCCCTCTACCCACAGTTCACCGTCGGCGAGACCCTGCGGATGGGCCACGAGCTCAACCCGGGATGCTGGGACGCGGCGACCGCGGAGCGGATCGTCGAGGCCGGGGACCTCGACCCGCGCACCAGGGTCCGTACGCTCTCCGGCGGGCAACGCACCCGCCTCGCCCTGGCCGTGGCCCTCGGCAAACGCCCAGACCTGCTGCTCCTCGACGAGCCGATGGCCGACCTCGACCCGCTCGCCCGGCGCGAGCTCATGGGCACCCTGATGGCCGACGCCGCGGACAACGGCACGTCCGTGGTGATGTCCTCGCACATCCTCACCGAGCTGGAGGGCGCCTGCGACCACCTCCTGCTCGTCGACCGCGGCCGGATCCGCCTGTGCGGCCCGATCGACGAGGTCGCCGCGGCCCACCGGCTGCTCACCGGCCCCGCCACCGCCTCTGCCCAACTCGACGCCCACACCGTCGTCGAGTCCCGCACGACCGGCCGTCAGCTCACCGCCCTCGTACGGCCGCGGGGGCCCGTCGACCACCGGGTCTGGCAGGCCGAGCAACCGACCTTGGAGGAGCTCCTGCTCGCCCATCTGCGTTTCCCCGACGCCCCGTCCTTCCGCACGGAGGACTGCACCGGGGACTCCACCGAGGACTCCACCGGCGAGTCCCTGACCACGACGGGGGTACGCGCATGAGCGGCCTGACGCTGAAGGGCCCGTACCGGGTCGCCGTCCGCCAACACCGACGCGCGCTATGGACGGTGCCCGCCGTCATGGTGGCCGGTCTCGTCGTCGTGATCGTCCTGCGCTCCTGGGCCGAGAGCCTGCCCTCCGGGCGGCTGGGCGCATCGACGCCGAACCACGGCTACGAACTGCTGTACTACTTCATGCGGTACGCGGGCGCGGGTGTGCTGTTCATGCCGTTGCTGGTGGGGGCTTTCGCGGCCGGCCCGATGACGGCCCGCGAGCTGGAGAGCGGCACCTGGCGGCTCGCCCTCACCCAGTCGACCACCCCGAAGGGCTGGCTCGGCTCGAAGGTCGTGGTGGCCGCGGTGATGTCGCTGCTCGGCTCCGCCGCGATCGTCGGCGTCTACCGACTCGGCTGGGTGCGGGTGAGTCACACCTACCAGCTCCACTGGGCTGACCGCGGTACGTACGAGGCCTCCGGTCCGGTGCTCGCAGCCTACTGCCTGCTCGGCGTGGCCCTCGGCGTGCTCATCGGCCAGCTGGTCCGGCGGACGCTGGTCTCCATGGCCCTCACCGGAGTACTCACCGGCCTGGTCGTGCTGGGCTTCGGTGCGCTGCGCTGGTCGCTCGTCCCCGCGGTGACCCGCACGATGCCGCTGGAGGGGAACCTCTACGACGTGATGCCGGGCTCCGCCTTGATGATGAAGGGCGGGTTGCTCACGTCCTCGGGTGAGCGCCTGCCCCGGTACGCCTGCTTCGAGCGAACCCACGACATGAGCGTCTGCCCGCCGGACATGAACGTCACGAGTTGGTACGTGGAGTTCCACCCGGCCTCGCACCACTGGCCGACGCAGCTCATCGAGAGCTCGCTGGTCCTTGCCCTGGCCTGCGTCACCCTGTTCGCCGCGTTCCGGCTGGTGGGCGCGCGGCGCGGCTGACCCCCCGACGGGGGCGGTGTACGTCGGATGGCGGATGGCGCTTGTGGAGCCGCCCGGGGGTTAACACGCTTGATCCATGAGCACACCCGTCCCCGGTCCGGTCCGGCCTTCTGCGACGGTCCGGCCGGACGACGCCCGCCGGGCGCTGGTGGCGGGATCCGTCGGCAACTTCATCGAGTGGTACGAGTTCGGGATCTACGGCTACTTCGCCACGGTCATCGCGGCGCAGTTCTTCACTCCGGCGGGCGGCAGCGAGGTGGAGGGGCTCGTCAAGGCGTACGCGTCGTTCGCCCTGGCGTGCTTCTTCCGGCCGGTCAGGGCCGCTGTGTTCGGGCGGTTCGGCGACCGGGTGGCCCGGCGACCCGCGCTCGTCCTGCTCCTCTGCCTGATGACCGGTGCCACGGCGACGATCGGCCTTCTGCCGACGTACACGTCGATCGGCGCGGCCGCGCCGTGGCTCCTGGCACTGCTGCGGATCCCGCAAGGGCTTTCGGCGGGCGGGGAGTTCGGTGGGGCGGTCTCGGTCATGACGGAAGGGGCGCCACCGGGCCGCCGGGGCCTGTACGGGGCCTGGCAGTCGTTCACGGTCGCGCTCGGTCTGCTCACGGGCGCCGCCGTCGCGGTGGTCCTGGTGTGATCTCTCGGGTTGGTGTCGGTGGTGGTGAGAGTCGGTCGTGCTGGTTTAGGGGTGGGTGTTGCGGGGCTGGTCGGTGGGTGTTTGTGGGTGGGTGGGGCGCTGTCATGAGGTGAGAGATTGATGGGTGGGATCGCTGTCGTGGGGCTTTGTCGCATGGCAGCTGATGTTGTCTCAGGTTCGAGAGTTTTTATGCGGTGAGGTGGGTTCGGTCGGTGTGATCGTGGGGTGGACCAAGAGGTAAAGGCCGGTCGTGGGCCCGTGCTGCCCAGGGGATTGGTGGTGCGTCGTCTGCTGGAGCGGCAGGAGGCGGGGGAGCTCGCGACGAGGCATGTGCGTGCGGTCGCTGAGACGGTGGGTGTCTGCGAGCGTACGGTGTGGCGCTGGCTGGAGCAGGCGAAGGCGACTGGGCAGGTGGAGGCTCCGGTCCGGCAGGGGCATGCGGTGTCGGACGAGGTGTGGGCGCTGCTGGGCGAGGTGGGAGGGAATGTCGCTGAGCTGAGGCGCCGGTTGGCCGCGGCTGGCGGTGCGACGGTGCCGTCGGCGTCGACGTTGCACCGGGTGATCCGCAGGGACCGCCGGGCGGGGCGGGCTTTGCTAGGAGCTGTCCGGCCGATCATGTGACTGCTCCGTCTCGGACTCGTTGACGGGGACATGGGGCGGGGTGATCTGAGTGACGCCGAGTGGGAACGGCTGCGGCCGTTCCTGCCGGTCAGCAACAGGCGTTGCGGCAGGTGGCGGGACCACCGGCAGGTGATCGACGGGATCCTTCACCGGGTCCGGACCGGCGTGCAATGGCGTGACCTGCCCGAACGGTTCGGGCCGTGGAAGACGGTCTACGAACGACACCGCCGGTGGTCGGCCGACGGAACCTGGGAACGCCTGCTCCAGCACGTCCAGGCCGAGGCCGATGCAGCGGGTGAGATTGACTGGGACATCTCTGTCGACTCCACCAGCATGCCGCCGGCGCCCGCACCGATCCGCCGCCGGCTCCCTCCTCAAAAGGGGACATGCCAGCAGAACACCAGGGCGAGACGCCGTGGCAGAGCCTCGTCGCCCGCCTGGTGGAGGTGGTGCTGGAAGTGAGGGCCTGGGCCGCTCGCGCGGCGGGTTCACGACCAAGCTCCACCTGAGCGCGGACGGCCGCTGCCGTCCGCTGTCCCTGGTCGTCACGCCAGGGCAGCGAGCGGACTGCACCCAGTTCAAGCTAGTCCTGGAGAAGATCCGCGTTCCCCGACTCGGGATAGGCAGGCCCCGCAAGAAGCCGGACAGTCTCTCCGCGGACAAGGCCTACAGCAACGGGCCCTGCCGCGACTACCTGCGACAACGCGGTATCCGGCACACCATGCCGGAGAAGACCGACAGCCAGGCCGCCCGCCTACGCAAAGGCTCGCGAGGCGGACGGCCACCAGGCTTCGACGAGGACCGCTACAAGAAGCGCAACACCGTCGAACGGGCCATCAACAAGTCAAGCACGCCCGAGCCGTTGCCACTCGGTACGACAAGCGCGGCTACGTCTTCCTCGGCACCGCAACGGCGGCAGCCGTCCTCATCTGGCTCCGAACATGACCGCGCCTTCACGACGTCATCTCACCGATGCGCCTGGAGCCAATACCAGGCCAGAGGCCGCGAGGAAGGCTTCAAGACTGATGACGCCGCTGCCGGTGCCGTCGTCCCATTCGGTCAGGAGTTCCGAGAGGCCCTCATTCCAGGACTCCGGTGTGTCTCTGTCAGGGCCAGGATGCCGCTCGACGCAGCCTGCACCGTGCCGATATCGAAGGGACAGGTACTGGCCCCATCACTGGATGGATCAGGTTGAGGCTCTGATGGTGGTGCGGGTTGCGCAGACGTGTTCCGCCTACCCGTCCCAGTGGGATGCCTGGACGGCGGAGCGCGCGCCAACGGATTTCGGGCAATCGACTTCAGAGAGGTCGACTCCGACCATGATCGGCCGGACAGCTCCTAGCCGGTCGCTGGGCGTGGCCGGGGCCTCCTGCCGGGGGTTGCTGCCCTACACTCCGTCGCGTACGGAAAGTCCCCTGCTGTTCACATTGAGTGCCGATGGGGTGGCCGTGGCCGTTCATGCCGGCATCCAGGCACGCCGCTCTGCACGGGCTTTCGCTCCCTGGCGGGCGCGATGCGCACGCCCCAGAACCCGACGAGGCCGGCGGCGCCACCCCAGATCCCAACGCAGCACGTACCCGTACGCCTCCGTGAAAGGGATCGTATGCCGCCCAAGAAGAAGACCGCTGCCTCCAAAACCACGCCTGGGCAGGACGCGCGCATCGACGCCCTCCGGCAGTTCATCCGGACCAAGGGCCACACCTACCTCACCGATCCGAACGTGAACAGCATCGGGATCGGCTACCGCGAACAGGGCGGGACACGAACCAAGGAGCTCACGCTCCAGTTCACGGTGGGTACGAAGGCAGCGCCGGAGGACCTGGAGGACCTCGAGACCATCATGATCCCGCAGACCATCACGGTCGACGGCGTCGAGGTGCCGACCGATGTCATCCAGCGCAGTTACAAGCCACAGTTCCAGGTGGTCGCCGAGGCGGAGAGCCCGACCCGCAAGCGGCGCCTGGACCCGATCGCTCCCGGTGCCAGTGTCGGGCACGAGGAAGTCTCCGCGGGCACGATCGGCTGCATCGTCTTCGACAAGAACGACGGCACCCCCCTGGTACTGAGCAACTGGCATGTCCTGCACGGTGAGGACGGCGAACTGGGCGAAGTGGTGGTACAGCCCGGACCCCACGACGACAACCGCATCGCCCAGAACCGCCTGGGCACCCTCAAGCGCTCCCACCTCGGAATGGCCGGCGACTGCGCCGTCGCCACCATCGAGGACCGCCGATTCGTCCAGGAGATCCTGGAACTCGACGTCGTCCCCGAAGAGCTCGGCGAGCCAGAACTCGGCGACAAGGTCATCAAGAGCGGCCGCACCACCGGAGTCACCCACGGCGTGGTCCGCCGCATCGAAACCCTCGCACAGCTCGACTACGGCGAAACGGTGGGCCTGCGGAACATCGGCTGCTTCGAGATCGAACCCGACCCGGCCAACCGCCCGGCCAACGGAGAGGTCAGCCAGGGCGGCGACTCCGGCGCCGTGTGGATGTTCAAGGCCAGCAACGGCCGGCCGGGCAAAGTAATGGCAGGCCTCCACTTCGGCGGCGAGGACGAATTCAGCTCCGACGAACATGCCCTCGCCTGCCTGCCACGCTCGGTCTTCGAGAAACTCGAGATCACCCTCAAGCCCCCGTCCGTCGAAGAAGCGGTCGTCGTCCAGGGCTACGACCCCGACTTCCTCGGCGTACGGATCGACACCCCGCGTCTGACCGCCGCGGTCAAGGCCGACGCCGTCGAACTCGACGGAAGCCATGTCATCCCCTACACCCACTTCTCCCTCGCGCTCAACGGCGTCAGAGGATTCGCGTTCTGGGTGGCCTGGAACATCGACGGCGCCACCATCCAGAGGCTGCCCCGCCGGGGCATCAGATTCGCCAAGGATCCCCGCCTGCCCGACGACGCGCAGATCGGCAACGAGCTGTACGAAGACAACCCACTTGACCGCGGCCACATCGCCCGACGCGCCGACCTGCTGTGGGGAGCACCCCTGGAGGCCAAGAAGGCCAACAAGGACTCCTTCTTCTACACCAACATCACCCCCCAGATCGAAGACTTCAACCAGTCCAGCAAGGGCGGCCTCTGGGGCCGGCTCGAAGACGCCCTGTTCGCCGAAGCCGAGATCGACGACCTGAAAGTCAGCGCCTTCGGCGGTCCGCTCTTCCAGGAAGACGACCGCGTCTACCGCCACACCCGGATCCCACGCGAATTCTTCAAGGTCCTCGCGTTCGTCGAGCAGGGCCGGCTCAAGGCCAAGGCATTCATGCTCACCCAGAACCTCAACCGCCTTGAAGCCCTCGAACTCAACGAGTTCCGCGTCTTCCAGGTCACACTGAGCGAGGTCGAAGCAAGAGGCCGATTCCGCTTCCCCGCCGCACTGCGCAACGCCGACACCCTCTCGGTGCCCGAATCACTCGCCGCCCGTACTCCACTCGAGGACCTGTCCGACATCGACTGGCACTGACCGACTGGGCTGGAGGGGTCAGGGCCCGCCATCCTCAGCCCTCCAGCCTTCCCGTCGCCCCACCTTTGGGAAAGAGGGATGGCGGTGACGGCAGGACGGGCCTTGCGGCTGACGCGCAGCGCCGCCGACGGACACCGCCCCAGGCACGCGACTTACGCGATCAAGCCGATCACGGCGGTGACGAGGTTCGCGATCGGGGCGCCGACGTCGCCGACGAAGTCGGCCGCCTTCTGGAGCGACTGCCGAAGACCTGGAGCACATTCCTACGCGGTGTTCCAGACAGCGCTTCGTCCTGGAAGGCGGAGAGGTCCCTGCTCACTTGCTCGGCCTCCGCGGCGGGCAGCCTGCTCGCCGTCAGTGCAACGGCTTCCGTGAGCTGCTTCAGCAAGACCTTGGCTAGGTTCGAGCTGTCTATCCGATTGAAACTGCTCGGCGCGTGATTGGCCATCTCGGGCCGATGCTCGCGCTCCAGCCCCGCAAGCGGGTCCGCCGCCGACTTCGACACCGCGAACAGCGGCGCCAGCTGGCGCATCGTCAAGTTTGTTCGAAGTAAGCCGCGACCAGCAGCGCCCGGTCCTCCAGTGACAGGCCCCACGATCGGCCCTTGCGGGCCGCGTCCGCGCCTTCGCGCCGCAGCACGGTCACCAGCTTCCCGAAGGCACGCGGGCTCAGCCCGGTGAAGGGGGCTATCCAGGACGGCTCCGACGCCGTGATCACACCAGCCACGTCGGGATCATCGCCCCGGGCCAACGTGCTCCCGTCAGCAAGCTCTCCCCGCCTCAGTGGAACTCGTGGACCACCTGGATCTCGCCGACAATGTGGGCGTTGAAGTCGTCAAGCTCCTCGGCCGGAACCCAGAGCTCGAGGATCGTCTGCCCGCCCGCCTGCTGGATGGGATAACGGCTCAAGAACTCCGACTCGACCTCAAAACGAGTGACGAAGCCGGCGCCATCGTGCTTCACGTTCCAGTCCCGCGCGATCCTGATCGCGTAGTCCTCGTTGAGGACCGGGTAGAAGATCGGCTGCTCGGGCAGCCGGGGCGGCCACGCACGCCAGTTCAGCTCCCGAACCAGATCCAGCTCCTTGGGGCCGGTGGGACGCCACAGGGTCGTCGTTGCTTGCTGGCGGGTCATGCGCATCGCTCTCTGAACGTAGGCCGCTGGTACGGCGGGTCGGGAGACCGGACGATACCGGCATCGCGAACTCGGCAGCTACGCAGCTTCCGCACCTGGCCAGCTCCGTGACCAGCAGTTACGGGACAGCCCTTAGGCGTGCACGCGATCGACGAACCTTTCGATTTCTGGCCCGAAGAGCGATTCACGCAATGGCTTCACGAGCGTAGCGAAACGTCCAGCTCTCTTGGCGGGGCCGCCGAGATCGAACACACCACACCTCCGGACTCCACTCCGATCGAGGAGTTCTTCCGGCTGCTGGACGAGTACCGTCACCGTGCCGACTCGACGACGCCGAGCACCTCGAAGACCGGATTCCCCGGCATCGAGTTCTTGAGGCCGAACGGCTGACCGGCTGCGGGCGCGTGCTGAACGAGCGAGGCGAGCGGGTCGGATAGGTTCACCCGTCCTCGCGCGCCGCCGTGGTGGGTGCCCCTTTCCGGCGCACCCGGAGGCCTGTCCCGCAGCTGGACCGAGCCTGGCGTGGCCCAGTGAGCTGATCGAACCGTCCGCGACGGATCAGGTGACGGGTGCCCGGTCGCGCGGAGGTTCGGTGGACAGCAGCGACCAGACCCTTCTTCCCTCGTCGCAGGCGTCGGTGCCGCAACTGACCGTGCCGGTCATCGCGGCGAGTGAGGTGAGCACGGTGTCGTCGGGCTCGACTCCGGTGTGGCTGAGGACCACGACGAGGAGCAGGCCGTCCTGGTCGGCCAGGTGGACGCTGATGCGTTTGCCCGTGTCCTTCACGGCGGTGTCGACGAGAAGACGCACGGTCTGCTCCAGGAGATGGTCTCCCGGATGGCTGTACCGCCAACCGCGCACGGTTGCCGTGACGTGGCGGACCGCTTTGCCGGCCGCCCAAGGGTCCGCGATCAGGACCCAGTTGTTGACGCGCCGGTTTCTCACCGCCATGCGAGGACGGCGGGTCCCGATACGGAATTGGCCCGGGCCGGACACGGGGAGCGTGGTACCGGCCGGCTTCGTCTTCGGCTCGGGCCGGGGAAGTTCGATCGGCTTCTTCTGCGGGGGCGGCGTGCGGGGCGGGTATGAGGGAGGTACCTTCGGGCCCTTGTTCTCCAGCGGCTCGTTCAACGGGACCTCCTCGCACACTGACTGGCGTCCTCCTACCCATCGTGGCACCAGTTCAGAACAGAGGAGTGCCACTCCACCGATTGATGCTCGGGGCCTGCTGTCGCCTGCACGCCCCAAGAGACTCTGCGCACCGGCCGGGGGCCGGCACTACGCCTGTCCTCTCCAGGAGGGGCGTCAACCGGTCCAGGTGGTCCAACGCGCGTGGGACGGCTCGCACTGCCCCGACGCGATTGCCTGCTGATACGCCTCCTCCGGCGTCGCTGAACCGCTGGAGGCGAACGTGCAATCCGGATAGAGCGGTTGCAGCCCGTACCAGCAGGTGGTTATCAGGAGAGTCAGCACAAATGCTGCAAGGGGATGCCTCCACGTAAGAGGACCTGAGAGAGGACGGATCACACCGAAGATCGTACGACCCAGACCTCACCACGTCCGCCGCCCGCACGTGGGCCTGGTAGTCCTGACGTGCCACTAGGCCGTGTATCGAAAGTGGATCAAGGTGATGGGGTGACCGTCGTTCGGGGCTAGGCTCACCGGTCTGGTGTCGATCTGAGGAGACGGACGA
>NZ_JBEZYV010000070.1:0-13465 GCF_040638905.1 Streptomyces virginiae
CCACTTTTTCGACCATGATCGACAAGGGGCTCAAGTCATACCGGACCCGGAGACCGGGAACCCCGTTGCGGGGCCACGAAGAAGGTAACGGGGCGGGACCCGTGTGGATGGAGAGACCCGCGAGGCCCTGGGACGCTCCCGGGGCGGGCTGACCAGCAAGGTCCATCTGCTGGCGGATGACCGTTGCCGACCGCTGGTCTGGCTGACATCGCCCGGCCAGCGCGGGGACAGCCCGACGACGCCTGGAGTCATTCCGATGGAGTTCTCAGCCCATCATGGTGATCGGCGTCTCGGGGTTCGAAGCGGGGTGCAGTTGAACGCCCGATCGACAATCACCTCGAGGCAGCGGGGCCGAAAGGGCGAGGGGATCGGCACGTGCGGACATGCGTCACCTGTTCATCCCGACGAGGCCGGTGCCCGGTCCCCTCGCTCCTGAGCTGCGGGGGAGGCGCGCTGATGTGACTACTTGGCCAAGCGCCACTGGAAGAGACGGTCTCCTATCCTGGTCATCCACCTGCCATCTCGGTCGGATCCATCATCCATCCATCTACCCGGACCAACTGAAGGTGGGTAGCAAACCTCGCCGAGAACGTCCAACCCTTGGGCTTGGAGTACGATGTGACGGCCGAAATTCCACTTGCGGTCGACCGTTTCCACAAGGATGTATTCGCAGTCGAGGTATCCTGCGAATATCGGCCACTCGCCGGGCAGAAGCAGGAGATCGCTGTTGGGCCGGCGAGCGATAACCGAATGGCTCGCGAAATCGTGCACCATGATTCCGTCGGATTCTCGCGGGACGGTCAGGTACGCGGTCCCCTCGGGGTGGATGTCAGCGAGCGACCGCGTGAGATCATATTTGGTCGTTACGTGAAAATCCCCGCCGCGACGGCAGCCCCAGTAGAAATTTGAGCCGTCCTGGCCTTCGCCGACATTCAAACCCATGTGAACCCCATCGGGGTGTCGCACATGCGCGGAGCCGGTGGCTTCACAGCCCAGCGGGCTGCGTTCGAGGATCACTCCGGTAGCAGCGTCAATCACCCACCATTGGTCACCGAAGTCATACGGTGCGTCTGCCCCGTCGTCTTGTTCTTCACCCTCGATCACCTCGCCGTCCTCGTCCTCCTCAGGTTCAGGAACGGTAACCCAGATCTCACTGCCGTCCGAGGAGAATTCGCAGGAGCCAGAGAGGGACAACCTCGTGCCCCAGGGCGCGTGCTGAACAGACCACACAACTTTCCCGTATTCATCAAGCAGACTGATCCGATCCTGCCCACCTACCACCACGTGAGTCAGATCAGGGCTCACCGCGTATGAGGGGAAGCTTGCCCCTATTTCAAACCGACGCATCGGGGCAAAGTTGTCGTCGAGAATAGTGAGCAGGCCTTCATTCAGGGTGTACCAGCCACGACCGTTCCCGAGGCGGCCCAATCGTGAGGGTGGAGTCTCCACGGCCAACAACATCTCTGCTCTCATGGCGGCACCATCCAATGCATTGTCCTAGCGATCGCCAACGAAGCAACCTCTGACAACGCCTCGCTGAACCACGTCGTTCGTAATGTTGCGAAATAAGGGAGCCTTCGGAGCCTCCCCCGACATTCACGAGTAGGCGCTACTCGACTATACGCGGTCGCCAAAACCTAAATTACAGCCAAAGCCGAGCCAATTCGACTCACTTCATTGAACATGCCGACTACGTTAAACGGCAATCACGACTGTGCGGCACAATACGCCTTCACTCCACAATGAGGATCTGATTGTGATTGACGATGGTCATTGGTGGTCGCCACTCGGAACCGTTATCGGTCCAATACTCCATCGGAATCCCGGGGATACCGAACAGCCGTACGATAAAGACCTCAGGATCGTTGTCATCTGTTACAGGGCCCGCACGCGCAGGTGGGACAGGGTCAACGCGATGCCCCCGCCGAGGCTGGAGTCACCCCAAAAATAGCGACGGCGAACGCCATGCCCACTTTCAGAGAGTTCGTCTTAGTCAGACTCTTCATCATGGCCTGCTTTCCATTGCATTTTGCTCGTGGGCACCTAGGAGAAAGCCCCCGTCGCACCCACAGCCGCGTGGCTAGCTGCCTCAGAACAGTCAACCGGCCGACCGCATGGGGGCGCATGAGTAACTGCTGCTCCACTCGAGCCCGGGATGCATCCTGGACTGCGGACCGAGGGAGAAGACGGAAGGAGATGCCAGTCACCGAGGTTTTGATGCTTGCTGCTGCGGGCGTACGCTAGGTTCGCTTCAAGGTGCGTCGTTTGGGAGCAGCTACCCTCAACCCAACTGGACGTTCTCGCCTACAGTGTCCTCGTCGTAGCCGGTGACGTCACACCTCTTGCCGCAGCGCCTGACAGTTGCGGAGACTGCAAGCTGGCCCACCATGCCCTCCCGGCCGACCATAGCTATCGGATCTCGGTGAAGTGTCACGGCCAGCTTGAATGTGGCTGCGCGCACCTACGACGAAAACTGGACGAACCCGTGCCACCCTCCGCTCTCGCGGTCTCTTCACAGGCAGCGCGGGGCACTTCACTCGCACAAAATGAGTACTAAATACTCAGCCTCGCGAGCTACCGTGCACCTAATAGGTAGGGGGCATTCGCGGCAATGTGTCCACTTCGAGCGTCTGTCCCCAACGCATAGGGCTAGGGGTGCTAACCAGCAAGGGAAGAATGAATGAAATTGAGTACCCGCTGGGCGATCTGCCCTGTGATCTTCGGCATTGCGAGAATAGCATCGTCGTTCCTGTCGGCGGACACGGCGACCGACGCTCTCGAAGGCACGTATATCGTCATCGACGAACTTCTTCTGCTATCTAATTTGAGTCTCTTTCTGTACTGTCTTCAAATGGAACATAAGGGAGGGAAGACGGGCGCCCTGATAGCGCTGATGGGAGGAGCTGTGATAGTCGGTCCAGATGGAAGTATTGGCCCTTGGGGCATGTACCCCTTGGGCGTTACTGTTATGACGCTGGGGCTATGCTTCGTCTCTTGTAGCGTCTGGAGGATGGGCTCTCTGCCTCGCCCGATTCTTGCGCTCTGGCCACTTAGCGTAATTATCGGACTCCCCGGATACTTTATATCGGGGCTATCGTGGACTTTCACTCTTTCAGGGATTGTCTTCGGTGTCGGATATATAGGATTCGGTTGGGTTGCGTGGTCCACATTTAGGTCTGAACTAAGAGCTTGAGGTTGAAATGATCAACGTCGGCCCTTTGTGAGGACCGTACGCGGCGGCAGTCACGCCCGCCAGTCCAATCAGGCAAAATTCGCTTTACGCCTCGTAGCGACCTCGTGCATGGTTAGCGTGACGGCGGCCGGGTGGGTTTGTTGGGCTGTTCGTGGTGGGGATCGCAGCACGCAAGTTGATCATGTCGGAGCGTCGTGTTACGGGTCTCTCGGCGTCCGTGATCGCTGACCTGGTAGCGGAGTTGGGGCCTGTCTGGCACTCCAGGAGAGAGGCCGAGCTTCTTGACCGGCCACGTCGGCGGGCGGTCGGTGCGGGGGCGAAGTACAAGCTGGTGTTCGTCGACCGGCCGGTCCGGGACGACGCGCACGGCACGGACGACGAGGAGGGCGGTGGCGGCGGAGACTTCGAGGTGCTGCATGACGGCGTGCCGGCGTACCGGCTGAAGACCCGCCCCCGCGCGCTCGCCGACTTCCTGACCGGCGCCTGGTGGCACCGCACCAGCCCGGAGTCCGGCTCCACCAGGGGACCGGTCTGCTCCCGGCTCACCGGGGACGGCGGCCGGATCACCCTGCGGGACCACACCCTCATCACCACCTCGGCGGACGGCGACCGCACGGAGGAGGAGCTGGCGACCGACGAGGAAGTACGGGCCGTCTATGGCGCCGAGTTCGGCATCGTGCTCGACCGGCTGCCCGTGCCGCTCCACCCTCGGCCCTGAGCCGATCGGCCGCAGCGGCCTGCTCAGGAGACTTTCGACGCGGATCGGCCGAGTGGCCAAAAATGAGTGTGGCGTGTCAGCCGTGGGCGGTGCGCCTGTCCCCGCAAGCCGCAAAAACGATCGCCGAGCTTCCCGAGCCCGCCAGGGAGATGGTCCGCGACGTCCTGGACATCGCGGTGCGCTCCCCGTGGGGCTGGCCCAGTGGAACGCCGGCGATCCGGAGGGTGCGATGTGCCGGTTTGGTGTCAGTGGAGCGATATCAGTGACGGTATGTCAGGTCGCGGTGTTTCCGCTGGTGGGGTGTTGAGCTCGACTTTCGTCGTCTTGGTGATCTTGGTGTGGGTCTATGTGCTGGCTGCTTGCCAGGCGCGGGTGACGCTTGGATTTCCGTGGTGCTCGGTTGACCTGGAACGTTGCCTAAAACCTGGGCGGCGATCACGGTCCGGCGGAGCGTGACGGGCATGTTCGCGAGGGCCGGCGTGTTCTTCGAGGTGTACCAGGGCGCGCTGGCGCGGCGGTCGGTGATGTCGTCGGGGTGGTAGCCGTGGAGCGTGTACCACAGCACGGTGAGGGTGTTAGACGGCCAGGCCGAACGGGACGGTGCGCTCGACCGCGCGCCTTGTGCGGTTGTGGGCCTGGCCGACGCCGAGGTCGTCGCGGCCGTGCTGGAAGACAGGCTCGATGGGCCAGCGGCAAGCGTAAAGCAGGTGATTTCGTTGGTCTTGTCCGGAACCCGCAGCTGGGTGATGGTCTGGCCGTCGCCGGTCATCGCGGCCAGGAGGTGGGCGGTGGGAGTCCCGCCGTGCCGCGAGCCGCGGGCGGCCTTGCCGTCCACGGCGACCGAGTCCGCGCCACCGGGACTGGCACCGGTCAGGTCGGCCAGGCTGCCGGGGCAGACCAGGCCGATGACCCATCGGATCGTGGCGGGGCTCGGGGCGACGCGCACCCCGAGCGTGCCCGTCACGCAGGCGCCGAGCCGTGCCAGGGCGTGCTGCGGAGCATTCGCGGACCACTGGCCGATCGCCGCATACGAGCGAGCGCCGGCGATCACCGCCGAGGCGGCAACCAGCAGCACCGCCACGAACGGGTGACGCACCCCGCGCCGGCGGCGCGGATCGGGCAGCATCCGCAACCGCTCCACCAGCGAGAGCCCCGCAACACCCTCCAGAGCAGGCGACTTGACGAGACAGACGGTGGCAGACTGACGACACATCGAAGCTCCGGCGGTTCAGGGCGACTTGGGAAGGTCACCCCGTTCAACCGGAGCTTCGTTGCGCACGTGACGGGCGGCCCGACCGCCTGGCCCTGCGGACTCACGTGGTCACCAGGACTTTGAAACACCTCTGTCTCCCCGCCCTGACCATCACCCTGAAGAGCAAGCCTCAGCTGCCGACGCCGACGTTCAGCCGCGAATTGGGCAAGTCTTACTCATGAAAAAATCCACAATCCCTGGCACCTTGAAATCACTGCACTTGCAGTCTGGCCCGGATGACATGTGGATACCCGCCCGAGCAGCGCCCAGATGGGGGTCCTTTAGCAGTTGTCGGCCTAGAAAATACTATCCAAAGGATCGACCTTCAATGAAACTTGCGACGCACATCACCTGGCGGAGAGCTGGAGTCTCTGCCGCAGCCGTAGTCATGTCCGCAGGTGTAGCACTCGCCTCCGCCACCCCTGCCAGTGCAGGTGTAGCCATCTCCGGCCCGGTTGGCGGCATCTACTCATGCCAAGACAGTGGAGTCTACAGGGATTCTAACGGGAGCTACCGGGCATATGCAAATAATTGCAAGCCCTACGCAGGCGCATTTGGCGCCGGAGACAAAAGCGTTCGCCTGAAGGTGAACTGCTCGTGGGGACTTAATTATTACAGCGGCTGGGTGCGTGTCCAACCTGGATATACTACCAATCTGATCGCTCCCAGTCCGTTGTGGCAAGGATGCTTGTGGGGCGTCAACAGCTACTCGCTAGAAGAGAAGTGGTACTGGGAGTGAGCGTTTTCAGCGTTGACGCTCAAGGGTGAGGACGGCAGCGGCCATGACCGTCATGCGGTTGGGACTGCAACGGGCTCTGCGGAAGACGCGCCAGGACTTCAGCCTCGCGACGCTTCGTTCGACCGGTGCTCGTGCCGCTGACAGGGCCCGGTTGATCGTCCACTGGGTCGCGGTGAGTCCTGGTGCGGAAGACGTCTGATCGGCGTGGTCACCCATGAGCCGGCCCCCGATGTAGGCGCGGTCGGCGAGGACGGGAACGCCCTGGCGTTCGCAGATCCGGATGATGCGGTGGGTGCGGGCCGCGTAGGTCATGGGTGCGGCCGGGCAGCGCGGGCGAGATCCACAACAGCTTCCCCGCAGGGTCGGCAACGACCTGCACGTTCACGCCGTGGCGGCGGTGCTTCTGGGAGAAGTCGGCCCGGCTGTCACCGACCCGGTCGCACTCGGCGAGCGTTCCGTCGAGCAGGACGTGATCGGGATCCGTCTCCCGCAGGACCCGCAGCAGCCCGGGCGCCCGGCGGGACAGATGGCCGACGGCGGCGACGTAGGCGTGGGCAGTGCCGACCGATATGCCGAAACCGGCGGCGATCTGCGCGAGCGTGTCATGTCGGCGAAGGTAGACCAAGTTGACGAGAGCACGCTGGTGCGGCGGGAGCTTGCAGCGGCGGTCACCCTCACGGGTGACGATGAGCATGGTTACCCACTCGACCAAGGCGTGCGGGAGGTCGAGTGCGGCAGGATAGGGAACCAACGAGGCTCCTGCGCTGATGAGTTGAGACGTCGAACACCTCTCTCAACGGCACCCTGCCGAAGATTGGTGGCGTGGTCGCCGAAAGGCAGGGCGAGAGCGGCGTAGGTCTGATCACCCGGGCCTGGGTCAGGAGAAGATCGTCAGGCAATGCTGTTCGCGCCACGACCCAATTAGGCCACCTGTTCGATTTCCGATGCAAGTCTATCCAGCCCCATGTGACGGCGACTTGCGTGGCTGACGTTCCGGTTGGTCACTGAGCGTCGTAGGTGCAGCTGAGCGTTCGGCCTCCGTCGGTCCCCGTCGTGCGGCGTGCGGTCGACAGCAGTGCAGGCCAGCAGCGTACGTAGGTGGCCGCAGCCGTGACCGGGCAGCCTCCGCCTGGTACGCGCCGCCTGGTACGCGCCGCCTGCGATCCGGCGACGCCGAGGCGGGCCGTCTGTTCTTTTGACGGGTTGCAGTGCCGGGCCGCCTCGCGGCCGGAGCGCTCCTGCGCTTGCCGCGTCACTGCCAGCTGTTTCTATCGCGTTCGACGTGTTGCAGCAGGACGGGACGGAGCGGGAGCCGGTCCGGCGAAGTAATCAGGAAGGCCGGGTCCGGCCGTCAACGCGAGCGCCGTGGGGAGCGTCGGGAGGAGGACTGCGATCCCTCGATCGGCGCATCGCCCTGCTCTGACCGGGGGATGCCATGTCAGACCAGGCCACTACCGTCCGCCGCGCAAAAGGATCCGACACGGAACGAAGGAGAGAGCGATGGTGTTCGTCGGGGTCCACGGGGAATGGGGGCGCATCGACGTCACCCAGGCCGACCTCGGGTGCGGACAGGACCGGGAGGGCATCTACAAGACCAAGCCGCCCGCACCCCTGACCTGCTACGAGTGCGCCTGGCGGCTTCACTTGGTCCATAAGACACACGGCGCGTACGACCTGTGGTTCCTGCGGCACGCCAACAACGCTCCCCATTGTGAGGCGAGGCTCGCGGGCGAGGGCACGGCCCACCACCTTCTCAAGCTGGACCTCGCCCAGCACGCCCGAGCGGCCGGCTGGAGTGCTGAGTACGAGGTCGCGGCCCCTGACGGTTCCTGGCGCGCGGATGTGATGGCTACCTCTCCTGACGGCGGCCGCCGCGTCGCCCTGGAGGCGCAGATGGCCGCCATCTCCATCACGGACATCGAGGCTCGCACTGACCGGTACCGCGCGGCCGACGTCGAGGTGTGCTGGTTCACCGACCGCAAGACCGCCCCTTGGCTCGACAATGTGCCTTCTGTTCAGATCGCCCGTTCCGACGACGACGGCCACGTTCAGGTCACTGCCGGAGCCGCCCGGTTCGAGTCCAAGTGGTCTGAGAACCACGCGGATTGCGGCCTGCGTGAGTGCGAGGACTGCGGGGCTGGCGTCGACGGGCCTCTGCCGTGCGGTGGCCACGGTCAATGGCTGCCGGTCGACGCCTTCCCGCTGGAACGCTTCGTCGCCGCCATCGGCGCGAACACCACGCGCCCGCATCGCCTGCGCACGGGCTTGCACACCAAGGGCAATCAGCGATGGATCACGCACCGGCACTTCGAGCTTGAGGAGGAACAGCTCCAGGCCCATGCCCGGCGGTACCGAATCGTCGAGCGCCTGGCCGCGGTGCAACAGCGCCAGAGAGAGGCGCGTCAGGCCGCCGAGCAGGAGCACCTGGCGGCGATCGAGGCCTTGCTCCAGCGCCCGAAGGCGTTGGTCAAACCGGTGGTGGAGTTCGTTTTCCAGCAGACCGGGGCCTCCCCCAACGTCGCCCGCGACGGCTGTCCCGAGTTCGCTATGGGAGTGCCTGTGTACGTACGCGGCAAGCCGTACGCGGTCATCTGCCCAGTGGCCAGCCGGGTTCCCGCACTGCGCCGCCGGCTTGCCCCGCTCGTCCTCTTCGCCGCCTCCGAGCGCGAGCGCAGCCGCATTGCCGCCCAGGCAGCCCCCGGCCAGCGCGTCGAGGTCCTGGCCGTCGAGCTCCCCTCAACTCTCCCGCCAGCCGTCCCTCCACAGCGAGCACAGGGCAGCCTCACCATCAAGCAGGCCGTGAACCGGATGCTCGGTCTCGACAGGATGTGAAACGACCCGCTCCACCAGCCCCACCCCGCCAGGTCCAACAGGCCGCGGAACGCAGTCTCGCCCGTTCACCGTGACAGGGCATCTGAGCTGCGCGTTCACGCAAGCGCAAACCGACACAAGGCAGTACACATAGCGGGACGCAGGGACTCGAGCGGCCCCTGGTCAGCAGGAAAATCGGCGGTGCCGAGTGCGGGCTGCGGCTAGAGGGAGTCTTCGCCGCCGCGTCGCAGGTCGGCATGTAGCCGCGAGGTGACCCCGGGCTCTCCCGGTACACGGCGGTTGCCGGGTGTGCCCGACGTGGCCCACCGGTGCCCGAGCGCGGCCACGGCGGCCTGCACGGTGGCCTGGTCCGAGCCGGTGATGTCCCGGATGAGCAGGTTGGGCTCGCTGACGTGGCTTGCGTCGGACCTCGCCGCCGAGTACTGCGCGACCCGTTCGGGGATCGTGAACCAATCCCGAACCCGCTGCCCTACCGGGCGTCAGGACCGGTAGGGTACAGACTCCGGGGAGACGGCTGTCCGGCCGGACATCAACACATGGTCAGCTGCTCATGCTCGGGCAGGTCGAGGTCCGTGACTCGGCCCTGGGGCAGCACCTCGGCCAACGCACGGGCCTCTTGAGTACTTCGAGCGAAAGTGCAGAAGCGCCACCCGCGGTGAGGCGACGACCAGGCTCGGGCAGGGGCGCACAACTCCGTACAAGGGCCGTCGCCGACCCACTGCGTACACCGGCACGCCGTAGGCGTACTCCGATGACATCAATGGCTTCTCCGGGACGTCCACCCGCAGGTTCGACTCGCGCCACGCGTACTCGGCAACAGCGGTGAACAGCTCCTTCCGCTGCTGCTGCGACAGCCTGCCCCACCACGCCCTCGCCGTCTCCAGCGCCAGTCGCTGCCTCTCCTCCCGCTCAGCCTGCTCCAACGCGAGACGCGCGTCTTCCTCCGCCTTCTCCCGGGCTCGGCGCGCATCCTCTACCTCCCGCAGTTGGCGCACCTTCTCCCAGTAGACGCGGGACTCCTCCGCCCGATGCTGACGAAGCCGCTCAGCCTCCGGCCCTCCGGGCCCACTCCTTCTCCTCCAGCAGCTGGCGCTGCCGCTCGGCTTCCTCCTGCAGCTGCTTCTGGCGGGCCTCACGTTCCTCCCTCGCCAGCTCCTGGCGCTGCCGCATCGCGTCATGCTTCTGCTGGGCCGCGGCCGACTGCGCAGACGTCCACCACTGGCCACGCCGGAACTGCCGCTGCTCACCGTCGACGACGCGGTACAGCCGGCGGTACCGCGGCAGGCTCTCGACGGGAACCACTTGGCCGTGGAGCGCCCACCTGACGAACTGGACCAGTTCCTCCTCGCGGAACATCCAACGGCCGGCGGCGAAATCGAACCCGGCGAGGCCGTCGTCCACCACCCAGAGCTGTTGCCCCCTCTCCTCCGGGACACGCACGCGGACCGCAGGCACCGCGCTGATCCACCGCGGTGGCCGCTTGTGCGGGGACACCCAGCACACCCTGATGCCTTCGTCCAGGTAGCGGTCGGTGCGCGCCCGGATGTCGTCCAGGGTGATCGGCGACAACTGGGCCTCCCAGGCCATCCGCTGGGTGCCATCCGTCGAGGCCGCCATGACGTCCGCGCGCCAGGAGCCGTCCTCGGCAGGCACTTCCAGTGTGGCGAACCACCCAGCTGCCCGGATGGCGCCCGCCATCTCCAGCTTGAGCATGTGGTGCTCCCATGACTCATTCGGCAGCTCACAAGACGGTGGCCGTCCCGGGTCGTGGCAGAAGAACCGCACACCGTACTGGGAGACCCGGGCCTGGTCGGCTCCGCGGCGCAGCAGCTCACCTCCGCGCTGGTGTCCGCCCTTCGCGATCGGCAGGCCCGCGCCCAGGCCCTGGCCGGCGCCACGCGGACCGCGGCCCTGCTGGAAGCCACCCCCGACCTGGAGGCGCTGTCCTACTACCCGCACCTGCTGGCCTGGGACCTGAGCCAGCTGCCCGCGAAAATGAGCGTCGTCCCGGTGGTGCTGCTGGACACCTTCGAGGACACCGGCGACCGCCACCGCGACTTCGAGTGGCTGCTGCAGCGCCTGGTCTGGCTCATGCCGAACGTCTTCTTCATCATCGGCGGCCGCAGCCGGCTTCCGTGGGCCGATCCCGCGCTGCACGGCCAGCTCGACTGGACCGGCCCCGCCGCCTGGCCCGACCTGGCCACCTCCACCGCGGGCGTGCCGCAGCCCCGAGGAGCCGTATCGACCGGCCGCCAGCACCTGATCGGTGACCTCTCCCCTGAGGACTGCGAGGCCCACCTCGCCCGCCGCCTGGTCCAGGACGGCCAGCCCCTCATCAGCGCCGACATCCGCGCGGCGATCACCGCCCGCTCCCACGGTCTGCCCCTGCACCTGGACCTCGCGGTCAGCCGGTTCCTGGAGATCCGCCGCACCGGCCGCACCCCCATCCCGGCCGACTTCGACTGCACCTTCCCGGCCCTCCTCGCGCGCACCCTGTCCGACCTCACCCCCGAGGAACGGCACCTGCTGCGCTCCGTCGCCCTGCTGGACGCCTTCGACCTCGACCTCGCCACTCAGACAGCCGGCCTCACCCACCAGGCCGCCGCCCCGCGCCTGGCCGAACGGCCCCTGATCAGCGAGAACCCCTACGCCCTGTGGCCCTACCACCTGCACCGCGCGATCCGCAGCGCCGTACAAGATGACGAGCACAGCGACGACCGCTGAACGAACGCCGACTGGCACCAGGCCGCCACCCGCGCCCTGGCCGCCCTCGGCGACCAGTGGACGAAGGCCACCGCCCAGGCCCCTAGTCGCATGCTGCTGGTGGCCTGCCTGATCCAGGGCCTGCGCCTGGTCCGCGACCACGGCCTGACCGGCTTGGGCTGGCTCATCGAGGCCGCCTTCGTCTACACCGACGACTCCGTCTGGGAGCCCCTCGCCCTGCCCACCCCAGTGGATCCGGCACCGGACACTCCGGCCGATGCCGTGGCCGAGCTCCTCACCGCGATCGCCCGCCGCCAGCGCGAGCACCGCCAGCGCACCGCCAACCGCCTCACCGCCGTCCTGGACACCGGCCTGCTGCCCGCCGAGCTGAGCCCTGTACTACCGGGCCAAGGCCCACAAGGACCTCAGCCAGAACGACGCCGCCCGCACCGGGATGCAGCAGTCGCCGACATCGGCGGCCGCCTCGCCCCCAAGGCCCGCCGCGGCCTGGCCAACCTGGCCCGCCTCGCCGGGGACTTCCCCACCGCCTTGGCCACCATCCCCACCCTGGGCTGGCAAGGCCGCCACCATCGGGTCCTCGGCGACATCCACTGGTCCCACGCCGACACCGCCCAGGCCGTCACCGCCTTCGAAGCCGGCCGCGCCGAAGCCGAACAGCACGGCGCCGCCGGCGAACGCGCCATGACGCAGGTCCGCCTCCCGCTCGCCTTCTCCGTCCCGGGTGGGGACACCGCGAGCGCGCTGGCCGCCGGCTGCCCGGTGGTCGTCAAGGCGCACCCCGACCACCCCGCCACCTGCCCGGCGCAGCAGCGAGACGCACAGCTCGGACTCGCCCTCGCCCTTTCCTTTGCCGACCCCGTACGGGCCGACGACGAACTCGCCCTCGCCCACCAGCTCCTTGAGGGCCTCGATCAGCGCTCCAACACCCTGCTCGCCCAGGTCGTGGCCTTGATCAAGGACGCGGGGATCCCCGGCGTCACCGACCGCGCCCAGGGCCTGCACGCCGACATTGAGGCCGCAGGTCTCCCCTTCCTCCACCGGTTCGTGGAGCTCGCTCTCGCCTTCCACCACGCCGTCCGCGGCGAACATGAGGCCCTGGCCGCCACCATCGACCGCCTGCGCGCACTCACCGCCACCGGCGACTTCGCCTACTTCACCGACATCGCCCACTACATGGCCGGCCTCCCCCGCCCCACGGCGTCCATCACGCGGTGGATCGACGGCGAGGAGCAGGTCCGCTCTCGATGGAACGCCCTCGTCCAGACGCGGCAGGAGAATCTCAGGTGAAGATGAGGGACTGTAAATCGTTCGGTGTATCTCCCGATCAAGGAAGATGCGCCGATGACCAGTGAGAACGTGACCGAGGCCGAGACCGTCGAGACGTCTGAGCCGCAGCCTGTGAAGGCGGTGGACGACCGGCTGATCGACGAGCTGGTGGGCCGGGCTCAGGCCGAGGGCTTGCAGCTGACGGGTGAGGGCGGGCTGCTGCAGCAGCTGACGAAGCGGTTGCTGGAGTCCGCGCTGGAGGGCGAGATCACCGACCACCTCGGTTATGACAAGCACGACCCTGCCGGGAAGAACGGCGGCAACTCCCGCAACGGCAGTCGGGGGAAGACCGTGCTGACGGACGTCGGTCCGGTGGCGATATCCGTGCCCCGCGACCGTGAGGGCTCGTTCGATCCGAAGATCGTCAAGAAGCGGCAGAAGCGTCTGTCCGGCGTGGACGAGATGGTCATCTCGCTGTCCCCCAAGGGCCTGACCACGGGCGAGGTCCAGGCCCATCGGGGGGCGCCGTGGCGAACCGGCCCATCTACGTGGCCCTGGCCGTCACCGTCGAGGGCCGCCGCGACATCCTGGGACTGTGGGCCGGCGACGGCGCCGAGGGCGCCAAGCACTGGATGCACATCCTCACCGAGATCAAGAACCGCGGCGTCAGCGATGTCCTTATGCTGGTTTGCGACGGGCTCAAGGGGCTTCCCGACGCGGTTGAGACCGTCTGGCCCCGCA
>NZ_JBEZYV010000071.1:0-8060 GCF_040638905.1 Streptomyces virginiae
CCGACAAGGTCCAGACCCCCGAGACGAAGCCCGAGTCGAAGCCGGAGACGAAGCCCGAGTCGAAGCCGGAGACGAAGCCGGAGACGAAGCCCGAGACGAAGCCGGAGACGAAGCCCGAGTCGGCCCCGGAACAGGAGTCCGCTCCCGCCCAGGCGTCCGCCCCCGTGGAGGCAAGCCCCGGCGCTTCCGCCTGAGGCCGCGAACCCGACCGCAGCCGGCCAGCCCCCGCCAGACCCCTACCCGGGGGCCCGGCGGGGGCTGCCGCACGGCTGAAGGACGGAGCCGGCCGGATTCGAACCGGCGTCCTCACGGTTTTGGAGACCGCGCGCGACGACCTCTGCGCTACGACCCCGCCCGCCCGGCATCTTAGATCGTGCCGCCCACCCTGCCCACCCTGGCGGCACACCGGTCACCGCCCCGGCGGGTGCGTGGCCAGCCAGTGCCGGGCGATCTCCTCCCGCGTGGCCACCCACGCCCCGCCCCGCTGCGCGACGTGCCCCAGGAAACCGTCGAGCGCGCGGATGCGCCCCGGCCGCCCGATGATCCGGCAGTGCATGCCGACGCTCATCATCCGCGGCCGGTCCCCGCCCTCGGCGCGGAGCGTCTCGAAGGTGTCGACGAGATAGGTGAGCATGTCGTCCGCAGTCGTGAAGCCGTGGACGATCAGGAACTTGAAGTCGTTCGCGTCCAGGCTGTACGGCACCACCAGGTGCGGGCGCCCGCCCGTCTCCACGTAGAACGGCAGATCGTCCGAATAGTCGTCGCTGTCATAGAGGAAACCGCCCTCCCCGGCCACCAGGCGCCGCGTGTTCGCGCTGGTCCGGCCGGTGTACCAGCCCACCGGCCGGCGCCCCACCAGCCGCGCGATCGTCGCCGCCGTCTGCGCGATGTCGGCCCGCTCGACGTCCTCGGGCACATCCCGGTAGTCGATCCAGCGCCGGCCGTGGCCCGCCACCTCCCAGCCCGCGGCACCCATCGCGCGCGCCGCCTCCGGATTGCGCTCCAGCGCCTGCCCCACCGCGTAGACGGTCAGCGGCGCACCGTGCGCCGCGAGCGTACGGCGGATCCGCCAGAAACCGGCGCGCGCACCGTAGGCGAACATCGACTCCACGTTCAGGTCCCGCCCGCCCGCCACGGGCGGCGCACCGACGATCTCGTGGAGGTACCCCTCCGAGACCGCGTCGCCCTCCAGGACGTTGCGCTCCCCGCCCTCCTCGTAGTTCAGGACGAGGCTGACGGCGACGCGCGCACCGCCGGGCCACGCGGCGTGCGGCGGCTCGGCGCCGTACCCGACGAGGTCGCGCTGCTGCTCGGACACGGCCGCACCCTACCGCCGCCCACCCGCCCCGCCGCGGACACACGCCCGCACCCCGCCGCGGACACCCGCCCGCACCCCGGCCCGGACACCCGCCCGCACCCGGCCTCTCAATACAGCTTGTTCACCGCGGTCCGCAGGGTGTTCTTCCAGGCGGCCACGGGCGGCTCGCCCCAGTAGCTCGACCACAGGACCAGCGTGACGGTGTCCCCGTCACGGCCCACACCCCACAGATAGTTGAAGCAGGGGCGCTCCCGGGCGCCCGCGTCGACGGTGCGCATGCCCCAGAGGGTGGCGCCCTCCTCCACGTCCACCACCCCGTGGTCGTAGCCGGTCGCGGTCACCCCCGGCGGCCGCGGGGCGTCCGCGCAGGCGGCGTAGCCGCGCCGGGTCGTCTCCGCGAACGCGATCGCCTCGGCCTCCGTGGCGAAGACCACCACCTTCTGCTGGGCGAACGCGGTCTCCGCGGTGGTGAAGTCCCGGTGCCACACGTTCACCTCCGGCCGCTCCCCGGGCCACGCCGCCAGGCACTCCTGCGCATCCCCCCACCCCCGCGCGATCGGTGCGGCCCGCCACGACTCGGTCCTGGGCAGGTCGGAGATGTACAGGCTCCCCGGCCGCGGCCGCCACGGATCGGCGGCGCCCGCGGCCGGACCCGACCCCGCCGCGAGCGCCAGCACCGCCGCCCCCGCCACGACACAGCCCCCTCGCACCCTCGCACCTACTGCCATGGTCCGCTTCCCCCACACGTCTCGGTCACGTGCCCCCAGCCTGCGGCGCCCCCGCCCCGGCACCTGGACCATCCACCCGCAAACGACCAGAAAAGCCACCCCAGTTGACCGAAAACGGCAAACACCACCCAAGGGGATCCCCGCCCTCCGGGCAAACCGCCTCGGGCGGGGCCTCGGACCTCCACGGAAACCCCGCCCCGCGCCCCACCCGCGCCCCCGCCCGCACCCCGGCCAGGGCCCGGAGCTGCCCGTGCTGATGCGGCTGATGCTCTCCGGCGTACCGCCGACCGCGCCGGGGCGGGCAGCGGCGCGGTGAGCGGTGGCCGACGCGGTGAGCGGTGCGACACTGGCGCCGTGACGGGCACCGACCGGCAGACGGGCCGGCGGCTGGAGCGAGCCATCCTCGAACTCCTGGAGCGCCGGGCCCCGACCGCGACGATCTGTCCTTCCGACGCCGCGCGGGCCGTGTACGAAGGGGACGGCGACGGCTGGCGCGCGCTGATGGAACCGGCGCGCCGTGCGGCCCGGCGGCTGGTCGCCGCCGGGAAGGTCGAGATCACCCAGGGCGGCCGCCGTGTCGATCCGGCGAAGGCCCGCGGCCCGATCCGCATCCGCCGCATCCGCTGACCCGGCTCCGGCCCGATCCCGGCCCCGGCGCATCCCGGCCCCGCCTCCGGGGCGGCCGCCGGGGAAGACGAGCCCTGAGCGGCCCATCTCCTTAGATTCTGGTGTAATTCGGACATCCGGCCCGGTTCCTCGAAGGGTACGCGCGGTGACACCGGGTGAGATCCGGGGGTCCGGGAGGTGAGCCGCCCCATAGGACTCACGTCACACACGAACCGGGATAGTAGCTCCCAAAGGCCCCCTAACGGCCCCTCGCGTGCCGCTCCCACCTGCGCGAATCCCGCCCCGCCACCGGTGGGGCCGCCGGTGGCCGACTGCGAAGCCCCCTAGTAATGGCGGTCGTTGCCAGGGCGGCGGGGCGTCGGTAGAACTGGATGAGTCGCCGGGCGGCACGGGTCCTCACCCGCCGCCGACGAACCCCTCTCCACCGCGTGAGTGGCTCACGCATGCCCAGGCATGCCGCGACCGCCCTTGTCCCCTGTGGAAGGTACCTCCGTGTCCAACACCGTCATCCGCCGCATCGCCGCTTCCAAGAAGGCCCTCGCGGGCACCGTCGTCGCCCTCGGTGTCGCCGGTTCCATGCTCGCCACGGTTCCCGCCCAGGCGGCCCCGATGAGCGCCAAGGCGATCGCCCAGCAGATGATCAAGGACCCGGCGCAGTTCGCGGCCTTCAACAACATCGTTTCCCGCGAGAGCGGCTGGAACCACACCGCCACGAACGCCTCCTCCGGCGCGTACGGCCTGGTGCAGGCCCTGCCGGCCTCGAAGATGGCCTCCGCGGGCTCCGACTGGAAGACCAACCCGGCCACCCAGATCAAGTGGGGCCTGAACTACATGAACGAGCGCTACGGCAGCCCCGTCGGCGCCTGGAACTTCTGGCAGACCCACCACTGGTACTGAGCCGCCAGGCAGCCAGCGCACGCGAAGAAGAAGACGCCCCGGCCGGGATCTCCCGGCCGGGGCGTCTTCTCGTTACCCACCGAGCCGCCCGAATCAGCCGGCGGGCGGGCAGAACACCTCCTCCACGAGGCGC
Source organism: Streptomyces virginiae (assembly GCF_040638905.1). Classification (GTDB taxonomy): domain Bacteria; phylum Actinomycetota; class Actinomycetes; order Streptomycetales; family Streptomycetaceae; genus Streptomyces; species Streptomyces virginiae_B. The sequence continues at coordinate 3,704 of NZ_JBEZYV010000071.1, forward strand.
TGCGTCGCCTTCCCGAACGCCTCGGCCAGGGACATCGCGGAGTCGTCCACGTAGTTCACCGCGGCGGTCAGGGTCGTGCCGCCGTCGGGCGTGGCGTACATCAGCGCCGCGTGGCCGGCGATGCCGCCGTTGTGGGTGATGACGGTGCCGCCGCGACCGGTGTCCTGGACCATCACGCCCAGCCCGTAGCCGGCCTTCGCCTCCGGCGTGCACATCTCGGCGAGCAGCCCCGCCGGCAGCAGCCTGCCGCCCACCAGGGCGGAGACGAAGGTGTGCAGGTCCGCGGTGGAGGAGATCATGTCGCCGCCGCTGGAGATCCAGGAGGGGTTCTGGCGGGTGACGTCGACCGTCGTGGTCCGGCCGTCCGCCTCGTAGCGGTAGTAGGCGTGGGCGTGCGGGGCGGGAACCTCCTCCTGCCCGGTTTCCGGCACCAGGGTGTCCGCCAGGTCCAGCGGCTGCAGGATGTGCTCCCGCATCGCCTCGGGCAGCGAGCGGCCGGTGACCTTCTCGATCAGCAGCCTGGCCAGCACGTAGTTGGTGTTGGAGTAGCTCCAGTCCGTCCCCGGCTCGAACCGCGCCGGCTTCGACAGCGCCAGCCGCACCAGGTCCTGCGGCCGGTGGGTCCGAAACCGGCCGTCCACCCACTCCCGGCCCTGCCAGACGATTCCCGGGGCGACCGTCCCGTCCTCGAAGTACTCGCCGGTGAAGTTGAAGATCCCGCTGGTGTGCTGCAGCAGCATCCGGACCGTGATCCGCCGGTCCAGCCCGAACTCGGGCAGGTGGTCGGCCACCGGGTCCTCCAGCCCGAGCCCGCCCCCGGCCACCAGCCGCAGCACCAGGGCCGCGGTGAAGGTCTTGGTGACGCTGCCGATCCGGGTCCGTCCGTCGGCCGGCGGCCTGGCGCTCCCGCCCAGCTCGGCCACCCCGGCGGTGCCGACCCACTCGCCGCGCCCGTCGTTCACGCGCAGCTGTATCCCGGTGAAACCGCAGGCGACGAAGTCCTCGACGGCCTTCTGAAGCTCCGGGCGCTCCTGCCCGGCCCCGCCCGGGGGCTCGGCGGTCTCGCGGGCGCCGTACGTCATGATGCTGCTCCTCGAATCCTCGAAAATGCTGTGGTCAGGGCCGTGGGCCAGGGCCGTGGGCCAGGGCGGCGGGCGGGAAGAGGGGGCGGGTCACAGGGTGCGGGCGGTGATGTCGCCGTAGGAGGTGGTCGCACGGATCTCGAGCCGGTCGGCGGCGCCCTCGGTGCTGTGGAGCGCGTTGTGGATCCGGCCGTAGGAGGTGCCGGCGTCCAGGCAGGCGCTGACCCCGCGGGCCGCGCCGACCGACACGTCGCCGGCCTCGGTGCGCAGGACGACCGTGCCGCGCACGGCCTCGGCGATGCGCAGGTCGCCCTTCTGGGTGCTGATCTCCGCGGAGCCGCCCAGGCGGCCGACCGAGATGTCGCCGGCGAGGAGGGTGAGGTGGGCGCCCGCGGTCTCGTCGAGCTTGACCGACCCCTGCGCCCCCTCGAAGGTCACCTCCCCGAGCCGTCCGACGCCGCGGAGCTCGGCGCTGGCCGTCTTCGCCTCGACGCGGGAGCCGGCGGGCAGCTGGACGGTCACCTCGACGGAGCCGGAGCTGCCGAGGACCCGGTTCTTCGCCGGTGCGGCCTCGATCCGCAGGACGCCGTCGCCGTACGCGACCGTGGTCTGCTCCGCGGCCTTCACGTCACGGCCCTTGGAGGCGTCCGCGGGGAGGACCTCGACCACGGTGTCGGCGCGGTCGGCGGCGATGAACCGGACGCGTCCCGCGGGGATGTCGAGGACGGCGGCGATCGCGGCGGGGGTGTCGAACTTCTGCATCGTGCTCTCCTTGAGCTCGTTGTTTCTGATGACCTGAACGCTACGTTGCATTCCAAATCTCTTCAACGCCTCCATTGCGTCCGATTCCAATAATCCCAGTTCACAGGCAGGAAATCGTTGCAACCATCCTCTCGCTTAACGCAACGTCAGACACCTGTGCGTTGCAATGGACTGAGAGTGAACGCTAAACTGGGGCGCACCCCGAAGAGGAACGAAGGAGAACGCGATGCCCGGAGGCAGGCTCACCCAGCCCGAACGCCAGCAGATCGCACTGGGCCTGGCCGACGGCCTCGCCTACGCGGAGATCGCCAGGCGCCTGGACCGCCCCACCTCGACCGTCACGCGCGAGGTGCTGCGCAACGGCGGCCCCACCGCCTACCGCGCCGACCTGGCCCACCGCGCCACCGAACACCGTGCCCGGCGCCGCAGGCAGCCCGCCCCCCGCGGAGCGGAGGGGGCCCCGCAGCCCCACGGACGCGACGCCGAGGCCGTGCACGCGTACGAGGAGACGTTCACCACCGTCCTGATGGCCTCGGGCATGCCCAAGATGACGGCCCGGGTCATGGCCTGCCTCACCCTCACCGACAGCGGCAGCCTCACCGCGTCCGAACTCGCCCGGCACCTGCAGGTCAGCCCGGCGTCCATCTCCAAGGCGGTCGCCTTCCTCGACAGCCAGGGCCTGGTCCGCCGGGAACGCGACGAACGCCGCCGCGAGCGCTACGTCGTCGACAACGACGTCTGGTACCAGTCGATGATGGCCAGCGCCCGCGCCACCGCCCACCTCGTCGAGATCGCCCGCGAGGGCGTCGGCGTCCTCGGCCCCCGCACCCCGGCCGCCACCCGCCTGGAGAACATCGCCCGCTTCGCCGACTTCGTCTCCGAAAGCATCACCCGCGCCGCGGAACAGGCCCGCGCGATCCTCCACTCCCAACCCGAACCCGAACCCGACCCCGAACCCGAACCCGGAACCCCTGCGCCGTGAGACCCGCACTCGCGACCGCCGGAGCGCGACCGTGGCCGGCGCACCGCTGCGCGCCACCCAGCGCCTCTCCTTCCGGGGTACGGACCGCCCCGCGTTTCCGGAGCACAGGGCTCACGGCGACCCGACCCACCCCGAGAATCCCGCAGCCCCCGGGCGGCCCGCCCGCAGGACCTCCCGCCGGGCCCCGTCACTGACGGGGCACGTCGATGCCGGCCGCGGGCGGGGTCCGGTGGCCGCGCACGGGTCAGCGCGGAGGTGGCGGGTGCGGGCCGGCCGCACGCGAGCCGGTCGGGTCGGGCGGCCCGTCCTCCCGCGGGAAGAGCGGCGCCGCGCCGGTCATCTGCAGCAGGCGCTGGAGCTGGGGAGCCGGATCCGCCAGGTGGATCGCGGTGCCCGCCTCGACCGCTCGGAGCCGCGCGGCGAGGAGCGCGTTGAGCCCTGAGGAGTCGCAGAAGGTGACGCGGCTGCAGTCGGTGACGATGCGGTCGGCCTGCGAGGCGTCGACGTGGGCGAGGGCTCGTGCGAGGGCGCGGCTCAGGAGCGGCGCGGTGGCGATGTCGATCTCGCCGACGGGCCGGACCGCGACCACGCGGCCGACGATCTCGACGACGGGCTCGGCGCCGGTCTCGCGGTCGGGGTGTTCGGCCATGGGATCCCTCCTCGGGTCGCGACCCGCAGGCGAGGGTCGTTCGCGTGGTACGGGGCTCAGGAGCTGCGCTGGTCGTTGCTGTCCTGGCGGAGCTGGTCGGTGTGGCGGGTCATGGCGTCGATGCGGTCGGCGAGTTCCGCGTCGCCGGGCCCCAGATGGGGCCGGGTGCCGGCCAGCAGGGCGACCAGGCGGGCGGCGTCGTCGCCGCCGAGGGCCAGGTTGAGCTCGCCGACGGCGCCCTCGGCGCCCGGGGGGAGCCCGGTGAGCGAGGTGACCTGGCCGGCGAGGCGGCGCAGGTCGGCTGCGTTGTCGCGGGCCCAGGCGGTGACGGTGCGGTCGGCGGCCCGCGCGTCCCGGGTGGCCTGCACGCGCTGTTCACCGGTGCTCCCGGCGGCGCCGGGACGCAGCCGCAGGTAGCGGCGTTCGGCGGCCTGGCGGCTGGCGACCCCCAGGGGCCCGGCGAGGTCGGCCCAGCTGGCGCCCCGACCGCGGGCCGTTTCGATCAGGACGCTTTCCCAGCCGGTGAGCCGCTCCCGGACCTCGCGCAGCGTCCGCAGCGCGGCCAGGGCCTGCTCGGGGCCCGAGTCCCGCGCCGTGCTGGCCGCCACCGCGCCGGCGGAGGACCGGTGCGCGTCCTCGACCGCCTGGTGGATGGCCTCCAGCGCCGCGGCGGCGTCCGGGGCGCGGACCGGTGGGACAGGGGGAGAAGTCTCGTTCACGGCGCCTCCGAAGGCTCGTCGTCCGACACGCATCGTCCACCACGCGTCATCCATCAGGTGACATTCTACTTGTCATCGCTTCGATGACATGTTACAACGGGAGCACGTTGAAGCGCATGGGCAGTTCCTGCCTGAACCGACTGGAGGTGTTTCGCGATGCTGA
>NZ_JBEZYV010000072.1:0-8045 GCF_040638905.1 Streptomyces virginiae
ACCCGGGCGATCTCGTTGAGCTTGTGCGAGATGAGGATGCAGGAGATGCCCTGAGCCCTGAGTTCGAGGATCAGGTCGAGCAGCTTGCCGTGGGTCGTACTCGTGCTCATCGACTGGCTGCCGGCCGCGGCATCCGGGCAGGTCGTCCCCGACGCGGCCCGGATGCGGCCCGTCCCCGACGTCCTGGCAGTCGGTGCCCATCCGGGTGCCGCCGATTCGGCCAAAAACCAGACCGCCCTCATCGAAGGGCCGGCGGCCCGGCGGTCACCGGCCGAGCCGGCGCGGGTATGCGGAGCACGGGCCGCTCTCCCCTGGGACGGGTCGACACTCGCCGACCGGGCCCTCGCCGCGGCCGTGCGCGCGACGAGTTCGCTGGACGCTTCCTGCCGGGGCTGCTCGACCTGGAACCCGACGCGCGGACGGCAGTGGGCCGGGCCATGGCCGCCCGCACCTCGGCTGCGAGCGAGGGGTTCGAGGGCAGGCTCCGGAGCGAGACCCACTCGACTCACCTGAGGAGGGCCGTCGCCCGATGGAGCCGCGCCCGCCCTGCGGCCCGGCCCTGATACCGGACCGCCCCGACTACTCGTCCTCGTCGTCCTCGTCGTCCAGCCGGGCCAGCCAGGTGGCCAGGCGTTCCACCGGGACCTCGAAGTCCGGGTTCAGGTCGACGAAGGTGCGCAGCTGCTCGGCGAGCCACTCCAAGGTGACCTCCTCCTCGCCGCGCCGCTTCTCCAGCTCCTCGATGCCGCGATCGGTGAAGTACAAGTCGGGCTCCGTGCCGTGATGTGGATGTGCAGGGAATGTTTCCCGCCAGGATAATCCGCGGCGCCCGCGAGACCTCCCGTCGCCGGCGCCGCCGACGCTAGCCTGGTCGTCTCACCAGCGGGCGGGGGGCGCGGATGACCGACGGGCGCACGACCGGGACGGCGCGCGCCTTCGAGCTCCTCGAACCCCTCGTCCAGGCCGCGACGGTACGCGTCCACGCCCCGCCGGGCGGGTATGACACCCCCGGCAGCCATCGGACCGGTCCCACCTGGGGGAGCGGTTTCTTCATCGCCCCCGGCTGGGTCCTGACGTGCGCGCACGTGGTCGGCGAAGGGGGTGCCGCCGTGCGTCTGACTGGTCGCGAGGTCGGCATCACCTTCCACTCCGGCAGACCCCGCCACGGCGCCCCCGGCGCGCAGGGAGCCGTCACCGGGACCGTCACCGGGCGCGTGGAGTGCGTACTGCCCGAGCGCCTGGAGGAACGGCGGCCCGGCCGGCACGCCCTGTGGGACCTGCCCGACCTGGCACTGATCAGGGTCCTGGCCCCCGTCTCGCACACCTGCGTCTGGCTCACCGACCGCTCCAGGCCGCGCTTCGACGAGGCCGCCTACTTCGGCTGCACCGAGGACCTCGGCACCCCCGAGATCACCGGCCGCACCACCCGGCTGCGCGGCACCGCCGGGAACGGCGCCGCGATCCGTCTCGCCGACGACGACGAGATCGACCCCGGCATGTCCGGCGGGCCCGTCGTGGACCTGGCCCGCGGGGAGGTCGTCGGCGTCGTCAAGGCCCGGCGGCACACGGGAGGCGGCGGGCTCGCCGTCTCCGTCGTGCAGCTGCGCACCCTGCCGATGGCCGCGCGGGGCCAGGTCGGGCTCTACCACCGGATCATGCAGGCCCACGACCTGTACCACTACGACCAGCACCTCAGCGACCTCGACAACCGCCGGACCTGGACCGACGTGCACGGCGAACTCCCGCCGCAGGAGCGCGACCCGTACGGCGGCCGCGGCTGGCTCACCCCCGGCGAACGCACCACCCTGTGCGGACTCCTGGCCGAACTGCCCCCGCCGAGCTCGTCCGAGGCCGTACGGACCCTGGTCGAGGCGGTCCGCGGCGAGGAGCCGGACCCGCAGCCGCCGGCCCCGCTGAGCTGGCGCGACGGGCTGGGCCTGCTGCACGACCCGCCGGGCGGGACCGGCGAGGCCGCGGCCATGCTCCGCTACGCCACCGACGTCAGCGTCGCCGAGTACCGCGAGCCCCCGACGCCGGGCGCCGACGAGGAACTGTGGGACTGGGTACGGGCCACCGCCGAGCGGCTGTGGCGGCCCCTGCGCCGTGAACTCGGCGAGCGCCACGAGCGGGGCCTCGCGGAACGGGAGCGCCGCCGCCGGGCCTCGGCCGGGCGGGCGGCGGGCGGCCCGGCCCGGCGGGCCGGCGGACTGCCGCCCGGGACCTCGGTCCTGCTGGAGGTGTGGGCGCACGGCTGGGAACACCTCTACGACTGGCGGGTCTCCGTGCTGGCCGGCCCGGCCCACCCCGGGCGGCTGACCCCCGTGGACTCGGGCGTACGGGCCACCGTGGCGGGTCTGCCGGAGCGTTTACGGGCCCCGCTCGCCGAGGCGTTCCGGCGGTGCGACACCCACGTCGCGGCGGCCCTGCTCGAAGTGGCCGTGGCCCCCGAGCTGTTCGGGCTGGCGGTGGAGGACTGGGTGGTGGCCGGCGGAGTACCGCTGGGCGTACAGCGGCCGGTGGTGCTGCGCCACCCCGGAGGCCGCAGCACCGCCCCCGCTCCGGGCGTCGACCCGGGCGGTCCGGACATCCCTCAGGGAGGTCCGCAGGCGCACCCGGCGGACCACGAAACCGGCCGGGCCGCCGCCCGGTGGGCCCGCGTACAGGCGGGGCCGCTGCAGGACGAACGGGCCGACTGCGCGGGGGGCCGCCCGCGCGCACCCTCCGCCGAGTGGCTGTCGGGCCTGCCGGACACCACCGTCCCCGTGCACTGCCGGGCGGCCGACCAGGAGCCCACGCTGGGGTCGCTGCACGCGGTACGGGACGCCGGCTACGGCGTGGCCGTGACCCGCAGGCCGCCACCCGACCCCCGGGTGTCGTGCGCGCCGTTCCACCGCGGGCTGCGGGAGGAACTGGCCGACGCGGGACGGGCGGAGGTGCTGCCGGTGCGGCTGCAGACGTTGCGGGGCCGGGCGTACGGGGCGGACCCCGACGCGTACTGGGCGGCCGGGGCGGGACTGGTGTGGGAGGACCCGGCGCGGCCGCTGCCGGACGTCGAGCCCCTCCACGGCGACCTGTGACGGCGCCGGGCCCGGCGGATTCGAGGGAGGGACACGCACCATGAACGACGAGTGGCTCATCTACCGCGGGGCCGGCGAGCCCCACGACGGGATCGACGCCCTGCCCGACCCGCCGCCCTGGCGGGACTTCGACGGCGGGCCGGTCGTGGACCCGGGCCGTGCGGCCGTGGCCGCCGAGGGCAATGTCGCCCGGCGGCTCGGGGCCCACCGGCAGGCCGCCGAACTGCACCGGCCGGAAACCGAGGAACTGGAGGCCATCAACGCGGCGCTGTACCTGCGGCGGCCGCTGCTGGTGACCGGCTTCCCCGGAACGGGAAAGTCCACCCTCGCGCACTCCGTCGCCCACGAGCTGAAGCTGGGGCGGGTGCTGCGCTGGCCGGTGGTGTCGAGGACCGTGCTGCAGGACGGGCTCTACCGCTACGACGCCCTCGCCCGGCTCCAGGACGTGCAGCTCGCGGCCGGCGGCGCGGCGACGGCGGGGGCTCCGGCGCCGGGTGGAACGACCCCCACCGTCCCGGGCATCGGGAAGTACATCCGGCTCGGGCCCCTCGGCACCGCCCTGCTGCCCACCGCACGGCCCCGCGTGCTCCTGATCGACGAGCTCGACAAGAGCGACATCGACCTCCCCAACGACCTCCTGAACGTCCTGGAGGAAGGGGAGTTCGCCCTCCCCGAGCTGGAGCGGGTCACCGACACCGAGCCCGAGGTCGAGGTGCTCACCGACGACGGGACGAAGGTGACCGTACGGGGCGGCCGGATCCGCTGCCGATCCTTCCCCTTCATCATCCTGACCAGCAACGGGGAACGCGACTTCCCCGCCGCCCTGCTGCGCCGCTGTATCCAGCTCAAGCTCGGGCAGCCCGGCGAGAAGCGGCTCGCCACCATGGTCCGTGCCCACCTCGGCGAGGAGGCGGCCCGGCTCGGCGGCGACCTGATCCGCGCGTTCCTGGGCCGCTCCCAGTCCGAGCTGGTGGCCGCCGATCAGCTCCTCAACGCCGTCTACCTCACCCACCACGCCTCCCCGGCGACCCGGGAGGACCTCGCGGACCTGCTCATCCAGCGCCTCGACCGCCCGAGGTGACCGGCCGTGCCCGAACCCGCCGTGCCCGACCCGGTCGCGCCACAACCCGCCCCCCAACCCTCCGTGCCGCCGTGCTCCACCCCGCCGCCGACGCCGCCGCCCGCGCCACCCGCCGCGCCCGGAGTGCGGGAACTGGCCGCGCTGCTGCGCGCCGCCGGGCTCGACCCGTCCGCCGAGGAGCTCGCCGACGCCCTGTGGCTCGCCGGGCACATCCGCGGACCCGGACCGGCCCTGCCGGTCGCCCGGGGAGCGGGCACCGAAGCGGACCCCGAAGATCCGGCCGCGGAACCCGTGGAATCCGTACGGGCGGACACGGAGACAGAGGACCCGGTACGGCTCTACGCCCCCGGGGCACACCACACGGGCGACGCCGAGGGCGGGACGCCGGACGAGTCGCCCGAGGAGTACGGAGTACCCGTACGCGTGCCCGGCGCCGCCGCCCTGCCCCGCATCCTCGACGTCCAGCGGGCCCTGCGCGCCCTCCAGCGGCACCGCCCGCCGGCCCCGCCCACCCGGCTGGTCATCGACGAAGGCGCCACCGCCGACGCCAGCGCCCGCGCCCTCGGGCTGCTCATCCCGGTGCTCCGGCCGGAGGGCCGGCGCGAGGCGACCGTACGGCTCGTCATGGACGCCTCGCCCTCGATGGCCGTCTGGCAGGACATGTTCGAAGAACTGCGGTCCGTCTGTGAGCGGTTGGGGGCCTTCCGGGACGTCCAGGTCCACTACCTGCACCGCCGCCCGGACGGCACGGCGGCGCTCGGACGCGGCCCCGTACCGGGCGCCGGGCTGCGCTCCGGGGACCAGCTGCGGGACCCGACCGGCCGCGCCCTGACCATGATGGTCTCCGACTGCGCCGGGCCGCTGTGGCGCGAGGGGGCGGCGCAGCGGCTGCTGCACCGCTGGGCCGAGTGCACGCCGTGCATGGTGGTCCAGCCCCTGCCGCAGCGGCTGTGGGGCCGCAGCTGGCTCCCGACCGAGCGCGGCACCCTCGCCCGCCTGGAGGGCGCCGGGCACAAGCTGCGGTTCCGGCCGGACCGTCCGGCGCTGCCCGGGCGGCCCACGGGCGGGCTCGCCGTGCCGGTCCTGCCGCCGAGCCCGACCGCCCTGGGGGCGTGGGCCCGGCTCGTCGCCGGCCTCGGCACCGGGCCGGTCGCCGCCGAGGTGGGCCGCGTACTGGCCGACCACCCGGCGGCCCCCCTCCCGGCGCCGGCCGCCGTCCGGCCACCGCGGGAACTCGTCGCGCGGTTCCGCTCCTCGGCCGCGCCCCGCGCCGTACAGCTGGCGGTGTACCTGTCGGCGGCTCCGCTGACCCTGCCCGTGATGCGTCTGGTGCAGCGCACCATGCTGCCCGACTCCGAACCCTCGGACCTGGCGGAGGTGCTGCTCAGCGGGCTGCTGAGACGCAGCGGACCGGGGCCGGGGCACTGGTACGAGTTCGTCCCCGGGGTACAGGACGTGCTGTTGGGGCCGCTGGGGCGGGACGAGGCGGCGCTGGTGCTCAAGCACTGCTCGGAGTACGTACGGGCGCACTTCGGGTCGGGCGTACGCAACTTCCCCGCGCTCGCGGTCGCCCAGCTGACCGGCGTACCGCCGACGGCGACGACCGAGGGCCCCGGGACTGACGACGAGGAACCCGATCCGGAGGGGCGGCTCCCACAGGCCTTCGCGCAGGTTTCGGCCAAAGTCGTACGGCGCTACCTGCCCGGGATGCCACCGGACGGGCAGCCGGTACGCGAACCCCGGGCGGCACCCCTGATCGCACGGTCCGGGGCGGTGCGCGCCGCCCGCGACCGGCTCGCCGACGCGGACGTCGACGGCGGCGCGGGAGCACGGGCCCTGCACGAGGCCGTGGCGGTCCTGCGGCGGGCCGTGCGGGCCCCGGCCGGGCCCGCGGACCCGCCGGAGGAGGCCGAGAGGGAACTGGCGGGAGCACTGCTGCGGCTGTGGGCGGCCGAGCGGGACCCGGAACTCCTCGCCGAGGCGGAGCGGGCCCTGACCGGGCTGCGGACGGCCGCGGCATGGGCGGTACGCGGGCGGGTGCTGTACGAGCGGGCGCTGGCCGCCGGCCCGGACCCCGAACTGCTCGCGGCGGCGGACCGCGAGTTCGCGGCGGCGGCCGCGGCCGCCACGGCCGAACCGGAACTGCGGCGGGACTGCGCGGTGCGGCGGGCCGAGACCCTGATCCGGCTCAGCGGGCTGCGCGAGGACCCGGGCGCGCTGCGCGAGGCCCGCGCCGCCCTCGAACCCCTGGCGGGTCCGGTTCCGGGCGGTCCCGGCGGGGCCCCCGGCGCGGACCAGGAGGCGGGCCCGGTGGCTTCCACCGGGCCGTTTCCCGAACTGCAACTCGCTCTCGGCCGGGTCCTGCTGGCGCTCCTGCCGCGCACGCCCGACCCGGCCGAGCGCGCCGCCCTGGCCGAACACGCGGCGGCCCGCCTCACGGCGGTCCTGGCCGCCACCCCGACGGGCACCGCGCAGGTGCGCGTGGAACTGGCCGACGCGCTGAGGTACCTGCCCGCGCGGCTGGAGGACGCCGCCGCGCAACTGGCCGCCGCCTTGGAGGAGACGGGCGGGGAACCGGAGCTGCGGGTGGCCGCCCTGCTGTGCCTGGCCCGCGTGCACCGCGAGCGGTACGCGCGGGACGCCGACCCGGCGGCGCTGGAGGACGCGGCCGAGGCGTACGGCCGCGCCCGGCGGCTCGTACCCCGCGACGGGGAGGGCTTCGGGGAACTCCTCCCCGAGTGGGGCGACGTACTTCTGGACCGGGCCCGGAGCGCCGGTGGACGCCGGTTCACCGGGGCGGCCGTGCGCGTCCTGCGCGAGAGCCGGGCAGCCGTCCCGCAGTCCGACCCGGGAGCCGCGCACCGGCTGATGCGGCTGGCGACCGGGCTGCGGCTGCGGCACGGCTACGAGAACGACGCGGTGGACCTGCGGGAGGCGGAGTACCTGCTGGAACTGGCCGTCCGCAACAGCCGCGGCCCGCTGGAACGGGCCCGCGCCTGGCGGGACCACGGCGACGTGCAGCAGGAGATCCACGGCCACACACGGGCCGCGGACCGCCTCGACCGGGCGGCCGAGTCCTACCGGCTGGCTTGGCGGGCCGCCCTGGAGGCCGACCGCGAGGGCCGAGACGACCACGAGGGCCGCGAGGAGCACGACGGCCGGGCGGGCCGCGAGGACACCGCCCTCCGGCTGGCCGCGCGCGTGCAGCAGTCCCGGGGCGAGGTGCTGGAACGGCTCGCCCGGCCCAGGGCCGCCCTGGAGGAGTACCGCGCGGCACTGCAGCTCTGGAAGCGGATCGGCACCGACCCCGACGGCCGCTCCGAGGGGCTCCGCGCGCGGGTACGGGCCCTGGAGGCGGGGCAGTGAAGGACCGGCCGCTGTTTCCGCCGACCGGCCGGAGGGAAAAGGCAGTGGATGCGACGCGACAGGGGGAGCGGCGGCACATGGTGACGAAACGTCGGGACACGGCACCGGCCACCGCCCCGGGATGCCCCGGCCGGCTCCCGGACCTCTCCGGCCTCGACCTGGCCGCTCTTCGCGGGATCGACCACCCGGTACTGGCCCAGGTGATCGAGGGCCTGGTCGAACGCGTCACCCACCCGGCGGAGATCCTCAACGCCTTCGACTCCAGCGCCGCCTGACGGGCCGCGCGGCCGGGTCCCTGCGGTTCGGTTGCGGCGGGTGGGTGGTGCTGGGGCGCTGCCCCATGCCCCGCGCCTCAATCGCCGGCGGGGCTGCTGGTGCTGGGGCGCTGCCCCGGGCCCCGCGCCTCAATCGCCGGCGGGGCTGGTTGTGTGGGGCGGTGCCCCGCCGGAGTGTCTCCTCGGCTCGGCGCCCGCGGGCATGTCGCGGCCAGGCGGGCAAGGTCGCGCCTCGTCCTGCGGGGA
>NZ_JBEZYV010000073.1:0-7733 GCF_040638905.1 Streptomyces virginiae
CCGGAGCGGCGGTGAAGGAGGCCAACCCCGAGTGGTCCTGACCCCTCCCTTCGAGCCGATGCTCGCCCAGGCCGCCGAGTCCTTCCCCGGACCCGCTGTCCTGGCGAGCGGCTTCGCGGCGGAGCAGAAGTTCGACGGCAGAGAGTTCCTGCGGGCACCACGGTCAGCCGGGGCGTGGCCCCGCCCCGCAGATGCCGGTCCCAGGTATGGACTGCGGCGGCCATGGTGTCCGCGGCGGCCTTGCCGTCCGGTCCGAAGCCCTGGACCCCGAACTCCCACGTGGACGTGCCGGTGGCCTCGTCGTGCTCACGTCGTTCCGTCATCAGGCAGGCCAGCGAGCGGCCGAGGACGACGGCTTCGGCGCCTGACCTCTTCGGGAGTCGTACTGGGCCCTGGCGGTCCGGATCGCCGTCCATCCGGCAGAAGCCGCGCAGGGCAGTGGCCAGCCACAGCTGCAGGTCTTCGAACGACTCGCCGCCGCGCACCGTCACCCCGGTCCACAGCTCCACCCCGCCTGCGGTGAGGGCGCGGTCCAGGCCGTCGAGTGGGGCAGGCGGGGTGTCCTCCCAGCGGATCCCGTAGCCGGTGTCCCCGATGAGGGTCGGGGTGTCGTCCCAACGGCCGGCGCCCTGCATAGGTACGAAACCGCACGGGCTGATTTCAGTGGAGACCAGCACTGAGTCCTCCTTGCGAAGCCCGACGGCTCGGGTGAATCCGCCGATTCGCAGCGGTACGACCAGGTGCCCGCCATTCGCGAGCTGGCTGGTCCAGCGCCAGGGCAGGTCGTTCGAGGCGACCGTGACGATGATGGCGTCGAAGCCGTTCTCCGGGATCAGGTGCCCAGGGGCGCCGTGGGTGCCGTCGCCGAGGACGGGCCGCACCCTGTCCGCGTACCCGGTCTCGGCCAGGAAGCGCTGGGTGCGGGCGTGCACGTACGGGTCGATCTCCACGCACACCACCGACCCGTGGGGGCCGACGAGTTCGGCGATGAGGGAGGCGTTGTAGCCGCCGCCTCCGATTTCCAGGACGCTCGCGCCCGGCCGGAGGTTGGCCCGGCGCAGCATGGCCGCCTGCATCTCGGGCTGCGACACCGAACTCATCGACCGCCCAGTGCTGTCGAATACGGTGGCCACCGCCTCGTTGGCGTACGCCCGGGCGAGCGGCTGCTCGGGCAGGAAGGCGTGTCGGGGCACCGTCGTGAAGCCCTCCGCAGCTCGGGCGTGTTGGTCCACCCGGCTTCTGTGAGGTCCCGGACCAGCTGCTCGCGGAGACGGACCGCCGTGGACGGTTCCGTGAACGTCAGCGGCACGTCTCCGGTGGGCCGGGGCGTGTGGTGCGCGGCCGGGGCCTCCGGCAGAAGACCAGGCCACACCACGTTCAGGGCTTGGGCGGAAGCGGTGAACAGCGGCTGCGGCAGGCTCCGCACGGCGGATGGGGTGTGCCACTCCCACCGGGTGATCAACTCGGGCTCCCGTGCCGTGGGGTGGCCGGTGTAGTCGGCAATGCGGGCGATCTCGGTGATGCGGGTGAAGCCGTGGGTGGCGTCGCACAGCGTGCCCAGCAGGAGCACGGATTCCGGCTGGGCGTGCAGGCCTGCCTCCTCCGCGAGTTCGCGTACCGCCGTGGCCTCGAACGCCTCGCCCGGCTCGACCTTGCCGGCGGGGAGGTCCCACACGCTGCGGGAGGGGTTCCAGCCGAGGAGGACCTGCCCGTGCTCGTTGGTGACCACGACGGCGACGCCTGCCATGGCGGCCGGTTTCGGGGTCCGCTTCTCGCTGTAGGTGACGGGGTCGGTATTGGGCCCGCGCAGCAGCAGGACGGTGGAGTCGCCGGCCTCGATGCGCTCGGTGTGCTGCCAGCCGTCGGCGAGGAGGTCGATCTCGGCGTCGTCCAGGCAGATCCCGCGCAGCTCCTCCGGGTGCCGGTCGGCGTGCGGGGTGATCACGCACAGCGTGCCGTCGTCGTCGAGCAGGGCGGCGAGTTCGGCGACCGTTCGGGTGCGGTCGGGCAGGTGGGCCAGGGCCCGGCGCATGGTGATGAGCCGATAGCCGGTACCGGTGGGGGAGAGGGAGGAGAGGTCTCCGCTGGTGATGTCGAGCTGGTGGCAGATGACCCCCTCCGAGGCCGCGGTGGCGCGTTCGACGGCGGAGCGGGCCCAGTCCACGGCGTCGACGCGGTACCCGGCCGCGGCGAGGAAGCGGGCGAGCTCGCCGGTCCCGCAGGCCACGTCCAAGGCCCGGGCCTCCTGGGTGTCCTCCGGCAGGGTCACGTGCTCGGTGAGTACGTTCTTCTCGGCGTTCGTCAGCGGTCGGAAGTCGCGGCCGGCCTCGTAGTGGGCGTGCCAGTCCAGCGCGGTGTGCGTGCTGCTCATGCGGTCCCTGCTCACTTCGTCGGGTGGCTCAGGAGAGATCGGCGGGGTGCTGGGAGACGGGTCCGTAGAGGGCCGCCGCCTTTCCGGTCATCAGGGCCCAGTGGCGGTCGCCGAACGACCAGTGCCACCACTCCGTCCCGTAATTGACGAGCCCTGCGGCCGTGAGCGCACGGCTCAGGGTGGCGCGGTGCAGCCGCGCCTGGTGGGAGAGGCCGTCGGCGACGGTGTAGCAGGGGCCCGCGCTCTCCTCCGGGCTGGCGTTGACCCGGGTGCCCAGGTCCAGCTCGGTGCCGTCCGCATTGACGAGGGTCAGGTCGACGGCCGCGCCGGCGCTGTGCGGGGCGATGTCCGGCGGTGACACGTACCGGCTCGCCTGCGCCCGCAGCTGCTCCACGCTCCAGCCGGTGTTGGCGGCGCGCAGCTCGGCCGCGTACTCCTCGAAGTACCGCTGCTGCAGCGCCGGCGGCCGGAACCCCTCGACGACGAGCAGACGCAGACCGTCGGGCAGGAGCGACTGGGCGTGCAGCAGCCGGTCCAGGACACCGGAGCGGAGGTGGGCGAAGGCGTATGCCGGGTCGGAGCGCCGGTCATCGAGGAGGAGCTCTCCGCCGGCCCAGACGTCGGCTAGGGGCTCGCCGTTCTCGGCTACCGGGATCGCGGCGACCTGCGGGTCGGACATCAGGACGATGCTCATTCAGACCTCCAGTCCCAGGTGTCGAAGTACGCAGGGATCCCGGCGCGGCGGGCGGCCATGACGGCCTCGAGCCGTGCGTGGTCCCGTCCCGGCATCAGGTCCCGCCACTCGGGCACAGTCAGGGCGCGCACTTGGTCGTGCTCGTTCGGGTCCAGCACGATCTCGGCAAGCTGCCTGTAGGAAAGTCGGCCGCCGTCGAACACGAATTCGACCGTGGCCAGCGGCCAGTCCTTCCCCGGCAGCCCGAACACCGTGGCCAGGAGTTTCGGCGGTCCCGGTACGTGGATTCCGGTCTCCTCCCGGCACTCACGCACGGCGGTCTCCCAGGGGCGCTCGCCGGTCTCGGCTACGCCGCCCGGCCACTGCCAGGGGTGGGTGTTGGAATACGTGGCTCGTAGCTGGACGGGTCGGTCATCCTCGTCGGTGAAGAACACGGCTCCGAAGATCGTGGCCTTCGGCAGGGTCGCGGCGAACTCCTCAGGAGGCAGCCACTGTCGGCTCATGAGCCGCTCCTCTCGCTCGGGGCCGCGAAGCGGGTCATGCGCATCAGCGCCGGGTCGGCCGCGAAGCCGAGCCCCTCGTATAGCGGGGCTGACCCGGCGCTGGCGTAGAGCTCGTACAAGGTCACCCCATCGCGCTCCAGGTGGTCGAGGAGCGCGGCGAGTGCAGCCTTGGCGTAGCCGTGGCGCCGGTGGGTGGGGTCGGTGGCGACCGCGTGAATCCGCACGGCCAGCCCCTGGGGGTACTTCGGGGCCGGGGACGGCGTGGACCAGACCGAGGGCGCAGGTGGCGAGGCCGCCGGTGGGGGAGTCGACGACGTACGCGCGGGCGTCACCGCCGTCCTGGAGGCGTAAGGCGAGCTGGTCGGCGCACGTGGTGAGCCACTGCCATTCGGTGGCATCGGCTCCGGGCAGCGTCACCGGCGGCACCGGCCCTGGGCTGGTCTCGATCAGGTGCAGTGTTGGACGACTCTCTGGATGAGCATGAAGGCGGGGGTTGGCGACACTCGCGGTGGACATGAGTGCTGATCTTGGTGGGCAGTCTGATCTCGTTTCGTGCACGACGACACCGTGTGCACGAGGTGGAGGTAGCAAGTGCTCATCGTCGACACCGATGTCGTCCGGGTGGAACGCCGGCTGCGGGCCGGTGAACTGACGTGTCCGTCGTGCGGGGCCGTGCTTGCGCCGTGGGGCCACGGGCGGTCACGGGAGATCCGCGGGGATCTCGGGTCCCGGCTGTTCGTATGTCCTCGCCGTTCGCGCTGTACGGGTTGCCAGGTCACGCATGTGCTGTTGCCGGATGTGCTCTGGCCGCGGCGGACGGATGCGGCCGAGGTGATCGGGGCCGGGCTGGAGATAGCGGCCCTGGGAATGGGGCACCGCCAGATCGCCGCGTGCCTGGGCTTGGCAGAGGGGACTGTCCGCGGCTGGATCCGCCGTTTCCGTCGCAGGGCAGAGGGCGTGCGCCGGTACTTCACCGTTGCCCTGGTCGCGCTCGCGGACGATCCGGTGATGCCCGAGGCGGCGGCCTCGCCGCTGTTGGACGCGGTCTCGGTGATCGCGGCGGCCCACCAGGCGGCTGCGGTGAAGTGGCCGACCATGAACACCGTGTCGCTATGGGCCTTCGCCGGCCGGGCGATAGGCGGCCGCGTCCTGACCTGCACTTCGCCAGCAAGTTGATCAACACGGGCCGCCCCTGGGCGGGATCGGAGGGTGCCGGAAGTCTTGATCGTGTCCGCTGGCTCAGCGGCGGGCTCTGTTCGAGACGTGAGGTGGGTTGCCTATGTCACCGAGTGAGGACGAGGACCGTCGCCGGGCGGAGCGGGCCCGGCAGGTGGGCCTGTTCCGCTACGGCCTGATCCAAAATTTGATCGACACGAAACTCACGACACGCCAGCGCGGGAAACTCGCCCGGGAACTGGCCGCGAAAGAGCACACCGACCCGTTCGGCCGGCAGGTGAAGGTCGCCCGCGGCACGCTGGACCGCTGGGCTCGGCACTACCGCGCGGGCGGTTTCCCCGCGCTGGTGCCCGCTCAGCGGCAGGTGACCCCGCGGACTCCGGTGGAGGTGCTGGAGCTGGCGGCCGCGTTGAAGAAGGAGAACCCCGCCCGCACGGCCGCGCAGATCCAGCGGATCCTGCGGACCACGCAGGGCTGGTCACCGACCGACCGGACGCTGCAGCGGCACTTCGCTGACGCCGGTCTGACCGGCGCCGGCGGCGAGAAGAGTGTGTTCGGCCGGTTCGAGGCCACGCGGGGCAACGAGCTGTGGACCGGGGACGCTCTCCACGGGCCGAAGATCGGTGGACGGAAGACGTACTTGTTCGCGTTCATCGACGACCACAGCCGCGCGATCGTGGGCCACCGGTTCGGGTTCGCCGAGGACACCGTCCGCCTGGCCGCCGCCCTGCGGCCGGCGCTGTCTGCCCGCGGAGTCCCGGAGTCGATCTACGTCGACAACGGGTCGGCGTTCGTCGACACGTGGCTGCTGCGAGCATGCGCGTCCCTGGCCATCCGCCTCACCCATTCCAAGCCCGGACGGCCTCAGGGCCGAGGGAAAATCGAGCGGTTCTTCCGCACCGTCCGTGACCAGTTCCTGGTCGAGCTCGATGAGGAACGTGTCGGCCAGATTGAGCATCTCACCGAGCTGAACAGGCTTTTCACCGCGTGGGTGGAGACGGTCTATCACCGCACGGTGCACTCGGAGACGGGGCAGCCTCCGATCGAACGGTGGCTGGGTTCGATTCCCCGGCCGCTTCCGCTGCCCAGCCCCGCTGATCTTCGGGAGGCGTTTCTGTGGTCGGAGTTCCGGACCGTGACGAAGACCGCGACGGTCAGCCTGCACGGCAACACCTACGAGGTCGACCCGATGCTGGTCGGGATGAAGGTCGAGCTGGTCTTCGACCCGTTCGACCTGACCGAGATCGAGGTGAGGACCTCGGGCAAGAGCACGGGCAAAGCCGTCCCGCACCGGGTGGGCCGCCATACCCATCCGAAGGCGAGGCCGGAGACACCTCCGGAGCCGGCCCCGCCGACTGGAATCGACTACCTGAAGATCCTCGACGAGACCCACAAGGCGAACACCGCGAAGGGCATCAACTACTCGTCCCTGATGGACGACGGGCGGGGACCGCGATGATCGACCGCGTTCAGGGGTACTTCGGTTTCACCCGCGTCCCCTTCGGCCGCAACCTGGCCCCGTCCATGCTCCACCAGCACCACTCCCACCGGGAAGCCGCCGCCCGCATCGCCTGGTGCATCAACAACCGGGCGATCGGCGTGGTCACCGGCGAGGTCGGATCCGGCAAAACCGTCGCCCTCAAGGGCGCCGTCGCCTCGCTCGACCCGGCCCGGTTCACGGTCATCTACCAGCCCAACCCCGAGGTCGGCATGCGCGGCCTCTACGACCGCATCGTCACCAGCCTCGGCGGGACCCCCAAGTTCCACCTGGCCGCTCTCGCCACCCAGGCATCCGCCGCACTGGCCGCCGAGGTCGACGAACGGGGAAGGACGCCGGCCGTCGTGATCGACGAGTCGCACCTCCTCGACCACCAGGAACTGGACGCGATCCGCATGCTCACCAACTACGACATGGACTCCACGACGCCGTTCGCGGTGTTGCTGATCGGCCAGCCCACCCTGCGCAAACGCATGAAGCACGGCGTCCTGGCTGCCCTGGACCAGCGGATCTCGATCAGCTACCAGATGCCCACGATGAGCAAGGAGG
Organism: Streptomyces virginiae; assembly: GCF_040638905.1. Lineage (GTDB taxonomy): Bacteria > Actinomycetota > Actinomycetes > Streptomycetales > Streptomycetaceae > Streptomyces > Streptomyces virginiae_B. The sequence goes on from NZ_JBEZYV010000073.1 coordinate 6,792, forward strand.
AGACCGCCAGCTACATCAAGCACCACCTCACGATCGCCGGGCGAGAGGACACCCTGTTCTCCGACGACGCCGTCGAACTGATCCACCTCACCAGTCGCGGCCTGCCCCGCTCGGTCAACAACATCGCCTGGCAGTCCCTCATCGCCGCCTTCACCGAGGAGAAGGGAATCGTCGACGAGTCCTCCACCCGGACCGCCATCACCGAGACACACGCGACAGAGTGACCAGGAGAGCGACACCGCGTTCCGTCGCCTCCCGCGACCTGACCCTGCTCAAAGCCGCTGGACAGCCCATCGCTGCAGATGACAGGCTCCCGCCCCATGGAGCTACTCGATGTCGTTACGGAACTGGCCAGGGCGGGACAACTGGGCCCGGTCTCGAACGGCGCGGTCTGGGACGAGGTCACCGCGGCCCTGGGCAAGCCCTTCGAAGTGGTCATCGGAAAGCGTCGATCATGGCCACGTCTGTTCGCCTATGGCGACCTCGAGCTGAGCGTCTGCCGCTGCCAGAAGATCATCCTGATCTGTCTGCAGACCTGGCGTGATGACATCGATCTCCCTGTCGGCCTCGTCGGCAGGGAGACCTTCCCCGGCAACCTCAAGTACGCCGACGTGACCGAATCTCTCGACCGCGCCGGTTGCGCCTGGGAGCCCTACGCGCCTCTGACTTTCGCCAACCAGTGCTCGGTCCAGGCCACGTCCTCTGGCGTTGTTCTCGTCTTCGAAATCCCCGAAGGGGAAGACCCCGTCCTCAACGTCATAGGACCCCCGCCCCACCGACACGACTGCCCCGCGAACACCGGGACCCCCGCGACACCGTGAGCATCGAGCCGACACCGTGTTCACCACGACCCCGGCGGCCTGACGGCCGCCGGGGTCGTTTCACAGGCTTCCTCGACGCTGAGAACGTCGGCGTCATGCACATCCTCAACGTCGCGCAACA
>NZ_JBEZYV010000074.1:0-7198 GCF_040638905.1 Streptomyces virginiae
ATCGACCGCGGCGACTGCCACCTGAACCAGGTCGCGATCACCGTCCTGGACGAAGCCGACCAGATGGCCGACATGGGCTTCATGCCTCAGGTCACCGCCCTCCTGGACCAGGTCCGCCCCGACGGCCAGCGGATGCTGTTCTCCGCCACCCTGGACCGCAATGTCGACCTGCTGGTCCGCCGCTACCTGACCGACCCCGTCGTCCACTCCGTGGATCCCTCGCAGGGCGCGGTCACCACCATGGAACACCACGTTCTGCACGTCCACGGGACGGACAAGCAGGCGACCACCATCGCGATCGCCGCCCGCGACGGCCGGGTGATCATGTTCCTCGACACCAAGCACGCCGTGGACCGCCTCACCCAGGACCTGCTCCGCAGCGGGGTCCGTGCCGCCGCCCTGCACGGAGGCAAGTCCCAGGGGCAGCGCACGCGCACCCTGGCCCAGTTCAAGACGGGACACGTCAACGTGCTCGTCGCCACGAACGTCGCCGCCCGGGGCATCCACGTCGACAACCTCGACCTCGTCGTGAACGTCGACCCGCCGACCGACCACAAGGACTACCTCCACCGGGGCGGCCGCACCGCCCGCGCCGGCGAGTCCGGCAGCGTCGTCACCCTGGTCACCCCCAACCAGCGCCGTGAGATGACCCGCCTCATGACCGCAGCCGGCATCGTTCCCCAGGCCACTCAGGTCCGCTCCGGCGACGACGCACTCCATCGCATCACCGGCGCACGCACCCCCTCGGGTGTCCCCGTCACCATCACCGCGCCGGTGCCGGAGCGGTCCAAGCGCAGCACAGCCTCCCGCGGCCGGCGCAGTTCCGCTTCGGCGGCCCGGCGCGTGGCCGGGCGTCGGCCCGCCTTCGACGCGGCGGCCTGAGAGCCACCCGACCGCAAGCCGACCCGACCCTGCAGGAGGCACGATTTGACGCTGATCCAGATGCCGTTCCGCTCCCGGAACGCCGACTCCGGCCACCGCACGGCGGGCGATGCCCCGGAAGCGGCCGTCCCGCAGATCTGTGACGACATGACGGTGGAAGTGGCCCTGTCCGTCATGGCCAGTGCCCGCGAGGGGCATCTGCTCGTCTGCGACCAGTCCGGTGTGTACACCGGCCGGGTCACCCAGGCCCAGCTCGCCGCCGTCCGAGCCGGCGACGCGTACACGGACCGGCTCAGGCTCCGCGACCTCCCGGCCCTCGCACGCTGAACCGCCTCGCGTTCGAATCGTCCACCCTTCTGCCTGTGAGGCACCATGCGCTGCGTCATCGCCCGTTTCCCGTTCGACCTGACCAGGAGCGGCGTCCTGGAATCGATGAAGGGCGTCAAGCCCGAGGAGGTCACCGGTGAGTCCGTGACCATCGGCCGCCGCACCTACCCCGTCAAACAGGTCGGCCAGGTCATCACCCGCCAGGACCGCCGCGACTTCAGTGCCGGCGAAGTCCTGCGGGCCATGACCCAGCTCGGCTTCACCTGCCGTGGCCTCCCCGGGGCGGCAGCGCCCGCCCGCGTCCTCAGCCCGCTGGAGCACGCCTCGGCGATGCTCGGCACGGCGGCCCGCTGACCGGCTGACCGGCTGACCGGGGAAGGCGCGCGCCGACACCCGGGGCCACGCAGGGCCCGACCGGCACACAGCCGGTCGGGCCCTGCGCGCATGCCGGGGCGACGCTCACCCACGGGATCCGAAGGTCGGCGCGGTACCGGAGCGGGCAGATGGTGTAGTAGTTCCTTCGGGGCCCTGGTGCCAGTACGGCGCCAGGGCCCTTCACGCGTCCCCTGAGTGAGGTGCAATGACAGCAGACGACTCGTTCGGCCGTCTCGAAGACGACGACTATCCCGCCTACACCATGGGCCGGGCCGCCGAGCTGCTCGGCACGACCCAGGGCTTCCTGCGGGCCATCGGAGAGGCCCGCCTGATCACCCCGCTCCGCTCCGCGGGCGGACACCGCCGCTACTCCCGCTACCAGCTGCGCATCGCCGCCCGCGCCCGGGAACTCGTCGACCAGGGCACCCCCATCGAGGCGGCCTGCCGCATCATCATCCTCGAGGACCAGCTCGAAGAAGCCCAGCGCATCAACGCCGAATACCGCCGCGCCGCCGAATCCAGCGACCCGCCCGCCAGGCCTGAGTGACCCCTCAGACCACCGAGAGCAGGTCCACCACGAAGACGAGCGTGGAACCAGCCGGGATCAACGGCGAGGGGGACTGGTTGCCGTAGCCGAGGCGCGGGGGAACGACGATCTCGCGCCGGCCGCCGACCTTCATCCCCCTGATTCCCCGGTCCCAGCCCTTGATGACCCTGCCACCACCCACGGCGAACTTGAACGGCTGATCCCGGTCCCAGGAGGCGTCGAACTCCGCTCCGGACTCGAAGGTGACCCCGACGTAGTGGACCCGGACGACCCTGCCCGGCTTCGCCTCCGGCCCGTCCCCCACGACGAGGTCCCGGATGGTCAGCTCCTGGGGAGCGTCACCCCCCGGAAGTTCGATCACGGGCTTCGTCGGTTCGTTCACCGCAGCCTCCTCAGTCTCCGCCGGAAGCTCTCGTACGGACCAGCCGGCGCACGGTCGCCCCGTGCAGTGGACGATCACGCTACGACACCGACCCCGGTCCCGTCCCACCCGGCCCGTCGACGGCAGCGCTCAGAAGAAGCCGAGCTTCTTCGGGGAGTAGGAGACCAGGAGGTTCTTGGTCTGCTGGTAGTGCTCCAGCATCATCTTGTGGGTCTCGCGGCCGATGCCCGACTGCTTGTAGCCGCCGAAGGCGGCGTGGGCGGGGTAGGCGTGGTAGCAGTTCGTCCAGACGCGGCCCGCCTGGATCGCCCGGCCCGCGCGGTAGGCCGTGTTGACGTCGCGGGTCCACACGCCCGCGCCCAGGCCGTACGCGGTGTCGTTGGCGATGCGCACGGCGTCCTCGAAGTCCTGGAAGGCGGTCACCGACACCACCGGTCCGAAGATCTCCTCCTGGAAGATCCGCATGCGGTTGTCGCCCTCGAAGACGGTCGGCTGGACGTAGAAGCCGCCCGCGAGCTCGCCCTCCAGCTCGTGGCGGTGGCCGCCCGTCAGGAGCTTCGCGCCTTCCCGCAGGCCGATGTCCACGTACGACAGGACCTTCTTCAGCTGCTCCTCCGAGGCCTGGGCCCCGATCATCGTGTCCGTGTCCAACGGGTGTCCCGGGACGATCAGTTCGGTGCGGGCCACCGCCGCGTCGAGGAAGTCCCCGTACCGGCCCCGCTCGATCAGGGCCCGCGAGGGGTTCGTGCACACCTCGCCCTGGTTCAGCGCGAACATGGTGAAACCCTCCAGGGCCTTGTCGCGCAGGTCGTCGTCCTGCGACCAGATGTCGTCGAAGAAGAGGTTCGGGCTCTTGCCACCCAGTTCCAGCGTGACCGGCTTCAGGTGCTCCGCCGCGTACTGCATGATCAGCCGCCCCGTCGCCGTCTCCCCGGTGAAGGCGACCTTCGCGACGCGCGGACTGGACGCGAGCGGCTTGCCCGCCTCCTCGCCGAAGCCGTTGACGACGTTCACCACCCCCGGCGGCAGCAGGTCCGCAACCAGGCCCAGCCAGTAGTGGACGGAGGCCGGGGTCTGCTCGGCCGGCTTGAGCACCACGGTGTTGCCCGCCGCCAGCGCGGGGGCCAGCTTCCACACGGCCATCAGGATCGGAAAGTTCCACGGGATGATCTGACCCACCACGCCCAGCGGTTCGTGGAAGTGGTAGGCGACCGTGTCGTCGTCGATCTGGCTCAGCGCGCCCTCCTGCGCACGCAGCGCGCCCGCGAAGTAGCGGAACTGGTCGACGGCCAGAGGCAGGTCGGCCGCCAGGGTCTCGCGTACCGGCTTGCCGTTCTCCCAGGTCTCCGCGACCGCGAGGGCCTCCAGGTGCTGCTCCGTCCGGTCCGCGATGCGCAGCAGGACCGACGCCCGGTCGGCGACCGAGGTCCGGCCCCAGGCGGGCGCCGCCGCGTGCGCCGCGTCCAGTGCCCGCTCCACGTCCTCGGCGGTGCCCCGCGCGACCTCTGTGAAGGTCTGGCCGTTGACGGGCGAGGGGTTCGCGAAGTACCGGCCGCGGGCGGGCGCGACGTACTCGCCGCCGATGAAGTGGTCGTAGCGGGACGCGTACGACATCAGCGACCCCTCGGTACCGGGCGCAGCGTAACGGGCCATGGTGTCCTCCCCTTGCCGGGCGCCGGCCGCCGTCGGACAGCGCTGGGGTGGAGGCTAGGAGCGGGCAGGTTGCGGATACGTTGCACACAGCCCGTGCCCGCCCGGCCGGGCACCCAGCTCACGGTCCAGGGCGCGTACGCGGGCCAGCGCGGCCGGCCGGCCCTCGGGCGGCAGCGCCGCGGCCAGCGCCCGCCACGCCTCCGGGTCCTCGGCGCCCCAAGCACTGCACACCCAGTCGGCCAGCAGCCCCGCGTCGGCCCGCGCGATCAGGGCCGCCCGCGCCTGCTCCTCGATCCGTCGGCGCAGCCGGACCACCCCGGGCGCCGTCGAGGCAGGCAGGAGGGGCCCGGGATAGTGGTGGAGGGCCGCGGAGACGGCTCCGGTCGCCAGCCGCCGGGTCAGGGCGGTGAAGTCCGCGTCCAGCGGACCGGCCGTGCGATAGGGGCGCGACAGCGGTGCCGCGCGTCCCAGCAGCGCGCGCAACCGGGACATCTCGGCCCGCAGCGTGACCGGTGACACCGACTCGTCCTCGTACAGGGCGATCGCCAGCTCCTCTCCGGACAGGCCCTCGGGATGCTGCGCCAGCAGGACCATGATCTCGCTGTGCCGGCGTCCCAGCCGCACCCGCCGGCCACCGGCCACCAGCAGCGCCTCGTCCCGGCCGAGGGCCGTGAGGGTGTCCCGCGCGGTCGGGGGCCCCTCGTCGACCAGGGCCAGCTGGGCCTCCGCCGCCCGGGCCACCGCCCGGACGAACGCCAGGGAGTGCGGGTGCGCCAGACCGTCGCCGCCGGTGATGTCCACCGCCCCCAGCAGCCCGCCCGTCCGCGGATCCCGCACCGGCGCCGCCGCACAGGTCCACGGGTGCACCCGGCGGCTGAAGTGCTCGGCCCCGAAGACGTGCACGGCCTCGCCCACCGCGACCGCCGTCCCGGGGGCGTTGGTCCCCATCGCGGACTCCGCCCAGCGCGTGCCCGGGACGAAGCCGAGGCCCTCGGCGCGCCGCAGGGTGGCCGGTGCGCCCTCCACCCACAGCAGGCTGCCCCGCGCGTCGCACACCGCCAGCAGGTGCGCCCCGTGCGCGGCGAACGCGCCGACGAGGTCCCGGAACAGCGGCATCACCCGGGCCAGCGGGTGCTCCTCCCGGTACGGGCGCAGGTCCGCCTCCGCGAGCTCCACCCGCGGTGCGCACTCCGGGCTCAGCCTGGCCCGCGCGCACCGCCGCCAGGACCGCGCGATGACCGCCCTGACCGGGGTCTCCACCCGCCCGTCCCGGGTGAACGCGGCGTGCGCCCGCCGCAGTTCCCGCGAACGGGCGGCGGGATCGGCCCCGTCCGGAAGTGCCACCGACGGATCCCGGTCGCCCATGTCACCCTCCCGTGGTGCCGCGGTACCCGGAGCGCCCCCATCGTCGTCGCGGCGCCGCGCCCCGGCAAGCGGTACGTCGGCCAGGGCGCGGGCCCGCCCCGGCCGGTTCGCGCGCTACGGGAGCGGCTTGCCGCGGCGGCGTTCCCCGCCCCGGTCCGCCGGGCCGGCGGCCGCCAGGGCCGATGCCGGGTCCGGGGCCGGCGGTCCCGACGGGATCCACCGCCCCGCCTCGCGGCGGTACGGCCACCAGCGCCCCTCCCGGCCCAGCCGGACCTGCCGGCCCGTTCCCGGTTGCGTCCAGCGGGCCCGGACCCTGCGCAGCACCGGAGCCTCCTCGTCCGCCCAGGCGGCGGCCCATGCCGTCCGTGCGCGGGCCAGCGTGGTCCGGTCCGGCGTCCAGTCGTCCTCCAGCGCGGCCAGGCCCGGGGCCGCACCGAAGCCCCAGGCCAGAACGGCCAGTTCCATGTCGGCCCTGCTGCGCCCGGTGGCCGCCGCCAGACGGGAGCGGACCCGGACGTCATCGGCCTCGCGCGCCAGTCGTACGGCGTCCTGCGCCTCCGTGAGGGGTGCCGGTACGGCGCGGTCGGCGTGGCCCGGAGCGACCGCCTCCGCCAGCAGCCGGAAGGCCTCGGCCGCGGCCGCCCGCGCGAGGAACTCCACCGCGTCCACGTCGAGCCCGTCCGGTTCCGCCTCCGTGTCCAGGGCCGGCGGCTGCCCCGGCGCCCGCGGCAGGTCCGGCAGCGGGGGCAGCGGCGGCAGGCCCGCCCGCGCCGCCCCGTACGCCAGGTCCGCCGGGAAACCCCCGTCGGCGGCCCCGTCCGCATCCGGGTCCTGCGCCGGGGCGTTCGCGGCGCTGCGCTCCTCCAGCCCGTCCAGCAGCTGCCGTTCGCCCCGGCCGCGCAGGAGCAGCAGGACGAAGGGGTCCTGGTCCAGCAGCCGGGCCACCTGGTGGCAGAGCGCGGCTGTGTGCGGGCAGTGGTCCCACTCGCCGCAGTCGCAGCGCGGGTCGAGGTCCCCGATGCCCGGCAGCAGTTCCACCCCGGCTGCCGCCGCGTCCTCGGCCAGCTCCGGCGGAACCTCACGGTCCAGCAGGGCCGCGATGTACCCCGACTCCGCGGCCACGAGCCCCAGCAGCCGGTCCCACTCGGCCTGCGAGAACTCCTGCACCAGCACGTCCGTCCGGTGCGCCGTCCCGTCCCGGTCGCGCACGACCGCGGTGAGCCCGCCCGGGCGCACCGAGACCGTCCCCACCGCGCCCGAGCGCGCGACGCGGCGGCCCTGCCGCACCTGCTCCCCGTCGAGCGCGCTGTCCTCCAGGGCGCGCAGCCAGGCTTGGCCCCACCAGGTACGGGCGAAGCCGCGGCCGGGTGCGGGCGGGAGCGCCGCGAAGGTCTTCTCGTACGGGTCCCCGGTGGTCATCGCGTACTCCCCGCGGCCGGGCGCAGTGCCACGAGCTCGGCCAGTTCGGCGTCGGTCAGTTCGGTCAGCGCGCTCTCGCCGCCCGCGAGGACGGCGTCGGCCAAGGCCCGTTTGCGCTCCAGGAGGCGTGCGATGCGGTCCTCGACGGTGCCTTCGGCGATGATCCGGTGGACCTGTACGGGCTGGGTCTGGCCGATCCGGTAGGCGCGGTCGGTGGCCTGTTCCTCGACGGCCGGGTTCCACCAGCG
>NZ_JBEZYV010000075.1:0-6062 GCF_040638905.1 Streptomyces virginiae
GCTGAAACAGCTCCCACAACTCGTCCGGCACCAGCCGCTCAACAATCCCCACCACGGCCCGCAGCCTACCGAACCGGCCAAATGAGATGACCTCTAAGGGCGTGCTGCCGCACACGCCGCCGATGTAGCGCCGGTTGTCCTCGCAGTTGGCCCAGGCCCGGCGGGAGGGCCGCTTCCCCGACCTGATCGACACCGTCCGCGAAGTCCACGTCCCACCCGCCTGGCCGGACGCCGACGCGTTCGCTCGGCTGGTTCCGCCTGGACCGCTCCGCAGGCCAGAAGCAGGCCCTGTACGTCGCTGCCGAGAAGGACACCCTCCGACAGCAGCTGACCGGCTGGCTCGAGTTCGCGGGCATCCCCGTGCTCGTGGTCCGCGGCTTCAGCTCCCAGTCCTACGCCCATGTCGTCCGCGACCGCGTCGCCCACGAGCAACGCAAAGCCCGTCTACTCGTGGTCGGTGCCCTTCGACTGCTCGGGCGAGGACATCGAGCGGGACTGGGGGGAGCGCACCGGCTGCTGGAGCTCGGTGACCCGGGTGCTGCTCACCTACGAGCAGGTACGCACGTACGGGCTTCCGGCGACCGAGGGCAAAAGCGGCGACCCGAGGTGGCCGGCCTTCGCCCGCCGCTACGGCTTCGACCCTCGCCGCCCGGTGCAGTGGGAGGTGGAGGCATTGGAGCCGGCCGAACTTCAGCGCTTGGTCCTCGCCGCCGTCGACCCGTACATCGACCGCACCGTGCTCGCGCAGCAGATCGCCCGCGAGGAAGAGCAGCGCCGTGCACTGGCCGACTTCCTCGGCGGTGGGCTCGCATTGACGCCGTGCACACGAACAAGCGAAGCATCACTGGGGCCGGTCCCAGCGGCCCGGCTGCGTGCTGTGGCTGATCGGGCGAGTGTGCCTGGCTGAACCGGCCGGCTCAACCGGGTTCTTCTGGCACGCTTCCAGGGCGGCGCACCTCCCAGCGGGAGATGCCGCCGTGCTCCTCGGCGACGTACAGCGTGCCGTCCGGGGCGAAGGCCAGACCATGGGGTTCGCGGTCGGGGGCCGCTAGCGGGTACTCGGTGAGCTTGCCGTCCGGGGTGACTGAGCCGATCCGGCCGGTGCCCCACTCGGTGAACCAGCAGGTCCCGTCCGGGGCGACCGCGACGCCGTGGGGGCGGCAGTCGGCCTCCGGCAGCGCGAACTCGGCGAACTCCACGCCTGCTGTCTCGCCGGTCGTGAGCCGCCCGATCCGGCCGGCGCCGATCTCGGCGAACCACAGGCTCCCGTCCGGGCCGACGGCGAGCCCGACCGGGGCGGCGCCGGGCGTGGGCAAAGGGTGGAGCCGGACCTCGCCGGAGACGGTGATCCGGCCGATGGCGTTCGCCTGGTTGAGGGTGAACCACAGGGCTCCGTCGCGTCCCGCAGTGAGGAAGGACGGGAATCCCCCCTCGCACGGCAGCGGGAACTCCACGATCCGGCCGTCTATGCCGATCCGGCCGATGCGGTCGGAGTTCGTCAGGGTGAACCACAAGGCGCCGTCGGGGCCGGCCGCGATCCCGTACGGGCTGCCCGCGCTGCCGGGAAGCGCGTACGAGCGGGCTTCGCCGGCCACCGTGATCCGGCCGATCCGGTGGTCGCGGTACCGGGTGAACCACAGCGCGCCGTCCGGTCCGGCGGTGATCAGGGTGGGGCCGCAGTCGGCGGAGTCCAGTACGAACTCCTCGACGCGGCCGGTCGACGGGGTGAGGCGGGCGATGCGCCCGGTGCGGACGAGGGTGCACCACAGCCGGCCGTCCGGTCCGACGGCGAGCGCGTACGGGCCGGAGTCCGGGGTGGGGAGGTCGAGGGTGCCCAGCGGGCTTACGGAGGTGGTCAAGTGGGGGCGTCCTATCGGCAGGGCGGGGAGGGGCGGGCCCGTTGTCACGGGCAGGTGGCGGCTGCGGCTGGTTCCGGTGCCGGGGCGTGCAGGGCCAGCCGGTCGCCCGACCAGCGGGCGCACAGCCGTCGGTCGTGGCTGACCACGACCACCGCGCCGGCGAACCGGGCCATGGCCTCCTCCAGCTCCTCCGCCAGCGCGGGAGAGAGGTGGTTCGTGGGCTCGTCCAGCAGCAGGACGTCGGCCGGTTCGGTGACCAGGCGGGCCAGGGCCAGCCGCTGCCGCTGTCCGACGGACAGGGAGCCGACGGGAGCGGACAGCCGGTCGCGGGCGAACAGGCCCAGTGAGAGGAGTTGTTCGGCGTGCTCCTCGGGGGTCCCGGGGCGGCCCTCGGCGTAGGCCGCGAGCAGCGTTCCGCGGCCCGTGCCGGCATGGGTGTGCTGGGCCAGCAGTCCGATCCGGCCGTGCCGTACGACCTGCCCGCGGTCGGGGGCCAGGGTGCCGGCCAGTACGTGCAACAGGGTGCTCTTGCCCGCCCCGTTCGGGCCCGTGACCAGCAGTCGGCCGCCGACCGGCACGTTCACGTCCACCAGCGCGAGCCGCCCCTCGACCGCGACGCCCGCCGCGGCCAGCAGCACCCGTCGCGCGTCCCCGGAACCGGCGGGCGTTCCGGGGTCGGCGGCAGCCGTGGCAGCGTTGCGCGGCACCGCGGTGAACCGCAGCGGGTCCGCGGGGGCCGGCACCGGCCGGGCCAGCAGCCGGGCAAGGCGTTCCTCGGCGTTGCGGACCCGGCTTGCGAGGGACTGCTGGACCCGGCCGGCGGCGCGGTCGTACGCCATCTTGTTGCCGTCCTTCATGGCCCGGCCGGGTGCCACCCGTCGGGCGGTGACGGCGGCGGACTCGCGCAGTCGGGCCGCCTCGGCCCGCCAGGCTGCGTGGGCCTCAGCGCGGCGCCGCCGCTCGGCGGCGCGCTCCGCGAGGTAGCCGGCGTAGCCGTTGCCGTACCGCACGGTCCGGTGCATGTCGCCGTCGACCTCCAGGAGGGAGGTGGCGACGCGTTCCAGGAAGACCCGGTCGTGGGAGACGACGACCGTGATGCCGCGTCGGGCGCGCAGATGGTCCTCCAGCCAGGTCAGGGCGGAGCCGTCGAGGTGGTTGGTGGGCTCGTCGAGGAGCAGTACTTCCGGGGCGGCGGCGAGCAGTACGGCAAGGCGCAGGCGTACGACCTCGCCGCCGGACAAGTCGCCGACGGCGGACTCGCGGGGCAGGCTCAGCAGGCCGAGGCCGTGCAGGGACCGCTCCACCCGGGCGTCCGCGTCGTACCCGCCGCGCAGTTCGAAGGCGGTGAGGGTGTCGGCGTACGCGGTGAGGGTCTCGGCGGTGGCGTCGCCGCCGGCCATGCGGGCCTCCAGCTGGCGCAGGAGCCGTTCCGATGCACGCAGCTCGGCGAGGGCGCGGTCGACCACCTGCTGGACGGTCATGTGCGGGGCGAGGTCTTCCTGTTGCGCGAGGTAGCCGACGCCGCCTTCGGCGCGCAGGACGACCTCGCCGCGGTCAGGGCGCTCGACCCCCGCCAGCAGGCGGAGCAGGGTGGACTTGCCGGAGCCGTTCTCGCCGACGATGCCGAGGCGTTCGCCGACGGGGACGGAGCAGTCGACGGAGTCGAGGACCAGGCGGCCGTTGTAGGACTTGGTGAGGTCAGATGCGGTGAGCTGTGCAGTCATGGGGCGGCTCCAGGGGTTCGGGGGTCGTCGCGGCGGCGGTGTGGTGGGCGGTGGCGTGGTGGATGAGCACGGGAGTTCTCCTTTAAGGCGACGAATGTTGCGTTAAAATGCTGACATGGATTCTCCTGCGCAGGCAAGCGAAGGTTCCGGCCGACAGGAACCGGCCAAACCGGCCACGACACGGCGCCGGACGGGCGGCCGGAGCGCCCGCGTCCGCGCCCAGGTGCTGGAGGCGGTGGGCGCGCTGCTCCTGGAGGCCGGGTACGACGGGCTCACGGTCGACGCGGTCGCGGAACGCGCCGGCGTCCACCGCACGACCGTCTACCGGCGCTGGGGCGACGTCGGTCGCCTGCTGGCCGACGTACTCGACGCCGCGTCCGACGACACGTGGAGCCCACCGGACACCGGGTCGCTGGAAAACGACCTGACCGCCCTCAACCAGGAGGTGTACGAGGCGCTGGCGGGTGGCGGGCCGAACGTGACCACGGCCCTGATCGCCGCCGGGTTCCGGTCGGCGGAAGCGGCAGCGGCACTGTCGCGGTTCTGGGAGGACCGCTACGCGCGCTGTGCGGTGGTCGTCACCCGCGCGGCCGACCGGGGCGAGCTGCCCGGCCCGGCTGACAGCCGGGCGCTGCTGGTCGCCGCGACCGCCCCGCTCTACCACGAACTGCTGCTGCTCCGGACCGCCCCGGACCCGACGCTGCCGCGCCGCGCCGCCGCGGCCTCCGCGGCGGCGGCCCGCGCCGGCGCCTTCGAAGGCGCGAACTCCAGCCACGACTGGTGACCGCTGGCCACCCGTTGGTGCACGCCGGCTATTGATGCCGTTCAGATCGGCTCGCCTTGACTGGTGCAGAGAAGCCATCGAACTTGCTGTCGATATGGGGTTGGCGGGGACCCGCTCTGCCAGGAGTGCCGCGCCCGGCTCCTGGAGTCACAGCAGAAGCCGGCCCACCCCGCAGCCTGACGTCGCGGGGCCTTCTGGCCGTATCCGGCGCGCCGGACCGCGCCCGGCCGGTGACGCTGGGGGGACCAGGCCCGGAGCGGCGGTGAAGGAGGCCAACCCCGAGTGGTCCTGACCCCTCCCTTCGAGCCGATGCTCGCCCAGGCCGCCGAGTCCTTCCCCGGACCCGGTGTCCTGGCGGGCGGCCTGGCCCTGGAGCAGAAGTTCGACGGCCACCGCACCATCCTCTTTACCTCCGCTGGCCCCGGCGGCCGGGTGCTGCTCCAGACCCGTCGTGGCTCCCTGATCCAGGACCGCTTCCCCGACCTGGTCGCCGCCGCCGAGCCCCTGCCCAACGGCCTCGTCCTCGACGGCGAACTCGTCGTCTGGGACACCGCAGCCGGACGCCTGTCCTTCGAAGCGCTCCAGCGCCGGGCCGCCGCCCGCGGCCGCACTGCCGCCGCACTGGCTGCGAAGACCCCGGCCTTCTTCATTGCCTTCGACGTCCTCCAGCAAGACGGCACCGAACTCCTCGCCCGGCACTATCACGAGTGCCGACGGATCCTCGAGGACCTCTTCGACACCCGCCAGCTGAGCGCGCCGTGGACGCTGTGTCCGATGACCACCGACCTTGCCAAGGCGAGGGAGTGGCTGGAGACGTGGACCGATATCTCCGGAGTGGAGGGGATCTTGGTGGAGGGAATGAACCAGCGCTACCTCCCCGGATCGAGAGCCTGGTACAAGATCAGACGCCGCGACACCACCGAGGCCATCATCGGCGCGATCACCGGCACCCTCGCCCGGCCCCAGATCCTCGTCCTCGGCCGCTACGACCACCACGGCCGCCTCCGCGCCGTCGGCCGGACGGTACCGCTGCGCCCGGACGCGGCCCGGCAGGTCGCCGAACACCTCACCGCAGCCGGCCCGGAACATCTGTGGACCGGGGTGAAGTTCTCCTCGGCGTGGGGGAGCCGCGACGTCCTCGACGCGGTCCTTGTTCGGCCCGACCTCGTCGCGGAGATCAGCGCCGACGTCGCGATCGACCGCGGGGGCGTGTACCGACACCCGGTGCGGTACGTGCGCCTGCGCCTGGACGCGGCCGTCGATGAGGTGCCCCGGTTCGGCGGGGGCCCGGCCGCAGCCGCGGGGTGACTGCCGAAAACGGTCAGCGGAGTCGGCTGTTGCAGTCAGCCGGCGAGTCCGGCCCCGGTCGCCCTCGAGCACATCCTTTCGGGCTAATCAGCTTCGGTAGGGCACACCGACTGGTTCTGACCCTGGCAGCATCCGGGCCGAACTTGTCGACCGAAGGCACGGCATGAAGCAGACACTCAACGAACGGCAGCTGGCGGTGCTGGAGTGGGTCGGAAAGGGATGCCCCGAAAGGGCATCCACCACCTACAAGACCAGCTGCCAGGCCCTGCAGAACCGTGGGCTGGTCACGGTAGCTAGTGCTGTGACCGGGAAGGTTCGCCGGGTTGCTCGTTGTGCTGGTTGGAAATGAGTTCTCCAAGCAGCGTGGGGAGGCGGGATGGCGAAACC
>NZ_JBEZYV010000076.1:0-5398 GCF_040638905.1 Streptomyces virginiae
CAGTTCCTTCTCGATCAGGCCTTCCTGGAGGCCGACGAGCGCGGTGGCGTGCGTCAGGTTCGGGAAGTACCCGATACGGACCTCGGCGGCCGACAGCTTCTTGCCGTCGGTGGCCGCGACGTTGGCCTTGTCGTCTTCCTTCTTCGCCTCGGAACCGTAGCCGCAGGCCGTCAGGAGGAGGGGGAGCGTCGCGGTGACGGCGATGGCGCGCAGGGTGATGAGCGGTCTTGCGGCAGACACGGAGGTGTCCTTTCACGGGGTGGGTGTTCGGGGCGGGTGTTTCGAAGGCGGTGGAGGTACGCGCACGGTGCCACTGCCGGTCGGTGGTGGCACGGCGTCGCCGGCGGAAAGCGGAGAGGTGTCGCGGATGCCGAAGGGGCGGTGGAGCCGCCGTACGTCGCGTGCCGCGCACGGAGGTGATGCGGCGGCGAGGTCAGCCGGGAGGGTTCATCCGGTCGACGCGGAGCGGGATGGCGAAGCGGAGGCGTCGCTCCATGCGCGGAGCGGTGCTCTGCACGCGGAGCGGGGCTCCGGGCAGCGCGTCAGGCAGGCTGACAGATGGCGCTGGACGTGCGGACCAGGTCGATGTGCCGGCGGGTGGTGAGGCGGGGCAGCAGAAGGCCCGCGTGATGCGGCGTGCGCATGGTCACCTCGCCCCCGAATCCCTAGTTTTCCTACCTGGCTGGTAGGCATATTGGCAGACGGCGACATCCGACCCAAGGGGCTGACCACATACTGGACGACCTTGTCTCGCCTTGTGAGAAAGGCCAGGTGGGACGGGATGGCGGCGCGTGGGTCAGGGATTGGTCCAGGCGTCGGGAACGTCGGTCAGCGCGGACACGCCGGCCGGCAGGTTTGCCGCCGCGACGTCGGCGAGGGTCACACCGTCGAGAATCGCGCGCACGTTGGACCGCAGCGCGATCCACAGGGGGAGAAGCGACTCGGCGGGGCCGGTGTAGGACAGGTCCGGAGGACGGACGCCGCGCACCGAGACCAGTGGTCCGTCCACGACGCGGATGACGTCCGCGATGCTGATGGAGTCGGCGGGCTTGGCCAGGCGGTATCCGCCGTTGCCGCCCCGCTGGCTGAGGACCAGACCGCCCCGGCGCATGTCGTTCAGGATGCCCTCGAGGAACTTGTGCGGGATGTCCTGGGCGTCGGCGATGGCTTCGGCCTTGAGGGGCCCGTCGTCCTGTGACACCGCGAGCTGCAGTGCGGCACGTACCGCGTAGTCCGCCCTGGCTGAGATCCGCATGCGCACATTATCCCGTACGGCGTCCGCCCACGTCTCGCGGGTGTGCGGCGGGCCGCCGGGTCAGTGGAAGGCCGCCGCCACCGCCCGGTGCGAGCCGTTGAGGTAGTGCTCGCCGATGGAGCGGAGGCGGTGCGCCGCCGGGCGGTGGGCCGTCAGGACGCGGGCGTTGCGCCAGAAACGGTCCAGGCCGGGGGCGTCGGCGAGCTCCAGCACGCGCGTGGTGATGTGCAGGGCGGCCCGCGACGTCACCGTCTCGGCCGTGGCCACCAGCGCGGCGACGCCCGCCGGCTCGTCGGCGTCGAGGTGCGCGCCCACGTCGAGGGCCCGCGCCATCGCCTCCGTCGCCCGGTCGACCACTGCGGTGGCTGTCTGGGCGGCAGAGGCGAGCTCCCCGTAGGTGAGCAGGAGGTCCGGGTCCTCGCCCGGCAGCCGGTGCGCCCGGCCGCCCCGGCTGAGGTCGCGCGCTTCGGTGAGCGCGCCCTCGGCGATGCCGAGTGCGACGTGGCACAGGGCGAGCCGCAGGGCCGGCTCCGCCAGTGCGGTGAAGGGCGCCGTCGACTCCTCGTCGTGCGGGCGCCGGCCCAGCACCTGGACGGGCGCGACGGTGACCCGGTCGAGGACGACCTCGCCCGCGCCGGCGGCGCGCTGCCCGAGGCGGTCGTGGGCGGCTTCCACGGTCACGCCGCGTGTGCGGGGCGGGATGCGCACCACCAGGACCTCCCCGGTCGCGGCGCACACGGCGTCCACCACGATCTGGTCGGCGACCGCCGCCGCCGTGTCGACGGACCGGCGCCCGTCCAGCACGTAGCCGGTGTTGCGGGGCCTCAGCGTGAGGTCCGGCCCGTCGCCGTCCTCGTCGGGTGCGGGCGCCCGGACCGCCCCGGTCCACAGCCAATGCTCGCGCACCGAGGCCTCTTCGAGGGTGGCGGCCTGGTGGTGACTCGCGTAGAAGCGACCGCTCCAGGTGTGTACGTAGTGCCGCGCGAGCACATCGCCCACGGAGCTGTCCGCCGCGGCGACCTCCCGTATGACGGCGCATCCGGTACGCCAGTCCGTACCGCGGCCGGGCGAGGGCGGGGTGAGGGCCGCGAGCAGCCCGGCCTCGCGCAGCCGGGTCCTCTCGTCGGTCGGAGGGCGGCCCGCCCGCTCACGGGTGATGGCATCCGCGGCGAGGTCGTCCGCCACGTCGCGGGCGGTACGCAGGAGCGCGCGGCGCTCGTCGCCGGACCGGGCTGCGGCCGTGCTCGGTGTCGTCGGCACGGACTTCACCGACAGGCCGGGGTGCCGTGGCGTGGCGCCGAGAGTGGGCGGACGGCGGTGCCATCGGGGACGGCGGTGGTCATGTGGGCCACTCCGGATCGTTGTCGGGCGCCGGCAGCAACGGCGTCGATGGCCGGCGGGAGCCGCACTGCAACTCAATCCCACCTTCCCTATCGGATTGATAGGGATATTCGCCGAAGACGGCCCCCTCAGCAAGAGCCCGCCCGCATCCTGGACACATCCGTCTTGGGAAAAGAGACGCGCTGATCAGGGGCCTGCCGGGGCGTCAGTCCAGCGGCTGCTCGACCGAGCTGGTGCCGCTGCCTTCCTGGGATTCCCAACTCCATGACTCCTCAAGGCGCAGGCGGCCGTCGGCGAGCACGGTAACGCGCGACGTGCAGTGTCCCGAGGCTGTCGTGCCGTCGAGACGGAGCTGGACGTAGCGGAAGTCGACGGTGTCATCCTCCCGCGTGCCGATCAGATGCCCCTTGACCACGTCCCCGCCCCGGTAGTCGGCCCAGACGAGACCGTCGCGCTCGTGGTACTCGAACCGGGTCTGCCGACCGACCTGGCCGGGTGCCTGGTCGGCGACGGGGACGAAGACGAGACCGTCGAGCGAGCGCGTCATGGGTGACTCCTGAAGGAAGAGGTCCGCCGCCGGCCGCTCCGGACGGCCGGAGATGAAACGGCCCGCCGCGGGTATCGGAGGATGGACGAGGGGCCGGACGGCCACCGACGGAAGGCGTACCACCCATGAGCCAGGACACCGCGACGAACGAACCGCACGAACCGACCCCCGAGGAACGCGCAGCCCGCGACAGGGTACGCCGACGGGCAACAGGAATGACGCACCATCAGACCGCGGACGCACTGGAGGCCGCCGAGGAAGCCGCCGACGACCTCGACGCGGCCGACACGGGTACCCGCGCCGAGGCGGCGGAATGGCGGCGCATCACCGACCTGCTCTTCGACCACGGCGGCCCCTACACCCCGGAGACCGACGCCTACGTCCAGGGCCAGCTCACCGCCCGCCGGAACCGCCGCGGCCCGAGCGCCTAGCCGGTCGCGCGGAGGCGGGTGGCTGCCGCCTCCGCCTCCCGGACGACGCGCCCCGCGTCGACGTCGACCAGTCGGCCGTCGAGTTTCAGCGGCCTTCCGTCCACGAACACGGCGTCGATGTTCTCGGGGCGCCCGTTGAAGACGACCTGGCCCACCCAGTCGAAACGCGGTGCGAAGTTCAGGGCGGCCGGGTCGATGACGACCACGTCGGCCCGCTTGCCGGGCGTCAGGGAGCCCACCCGGTCGGCGATGCCGAGCGCTTCTGCCCCGCCCAACGTGGCCATCCGTAAGACGTCCTCCACCTGTGGGAAGACCCCGGCGTCCGTCGCCCGGGCGCGTTGCAGGCCGATGGCCGTCTTCATCAGCGCGTGGAAGTCCGAGCTGTCGTTGGTCCCGCCGTCCAGGCCGAGCCCGAGCTTGACGCCCCGCCGTCTGAACTCCGACAGCCGCATGATGCCGGATGCCAGCCGCATGTTGCTGAGCGGGCAGTGGGCCGCACGTACGTCGTGTTCGGCGACCGCGGCGATCTCGGCGTCGGTCAGGTGGACGGCGTGGTTGATCAGGAGCCGCGGGCCCAGCGCGCCGATGTCGGCGAGAACCCCGATCGGGTCGTCCGCGCGTTGCTCCGGGCGTTCCAGCACATGGGAGTTGAGCATGACGCCCAGGTCCTGGGCGGCCTCCCAGTGCGCACGGTTGAGGTCCTGGACGGCCCGGGCCGCATGCGTGGCCACTTGGAAGGAACCCAGGGGCGCCGGATCGACGAGTTCCTTCTTCACCTTCGTGACCAGCACCGCGTCCGGCTTCGGCGGGAACATCGCGTAGGTGAAGCGCACCCCGGTGCCGGCCAGGGCCCGTACGTAGCTCTCGATCAGGTCGAACGCGAAGATGTCCACCCAGTCCACCAGCGTGGTGACGCCCGACTGGACGGCGTCGAGGGCGGCGAGCCGTACGAAGCTGTGGAGGGCCGCCGGGGTCAGCCGTGCGCGTTGCGGGTCGGTACACCCCGCGAACCAGCCGAACAGGTCGCGGTCGGTACAGCCGCCCCGGATCACCGCCTGCCAGAGGTGGGTGTGGGTGTCGACGAACCCTGGCATGACCAGCTTGCCCGCGGCCTCCACCACCCAGGCTCCCGGCGGCCGTTGGAGGGTCGGGCCGACGGCGGCGATGGCGCCGTTCCGCATCAGGACGTCGGCGTTCTCGACGGCCCCGAGGGGGCCGCCGCCGAGGCCTGGGTCCATGGTGAGGACGAGGGAGGCCCCACGGAGCAGGACCGTCCCCCCGGCCGTGGCGGGCCGGCCGGGCGGGCGGCTCGGGGACGTGGGGCGGGCGGTGACGCCGAGAAGGAGCGGTGTGGCGGCGGCCATACCGAGGCCGGTGAGGAGGTCGCGTCGGCTGGGGGCCGCGAGGGTGGTGGGGGTGGGCTGCATGGCGTGTTACCTCCCGAGGGCGCAGAACGGAAGGCCCGCCCGGGCGGCGACGCCGTGACGGGGCGTCGGGCAGGGGCGGGAGATCACACGCAGCATTCCCGGCGAACGACGCTCCGATAGGCGTCGGTGGAAAACTTTTTCCGTTGCGGTCGTGCACCAGACACCTACCGGCCAAGTTGCCGGGGCACTTCGAGCGCGGCGGCTGGGGCGGTCAGGGCGGCCCGGCCGATGGGCACGGGCGGGTGGGACTCCCGGCGTCGCGATCCACCATCAGGGTGACGGAAGGAGGGGCCGGACCCGTCGGCACGCCTGTGCGGCGGGACGTAGTCCGGTGTGCGGACGGGTTGTCTGCACGGTAGAGCCAATGCCCGTCGGGGAGCCGGAGGCGTGCGGGGCA
>NZ_JBEZYV010000077.1:0-4739 GCF_040638905.1 Streptomyces virginiae
TGCGGGGCCAGACGGTCTCAACCGCGTCGGGAAGCCCCTTGAGCCCGTCGCAAACCAGCATAAGGACATCGCTGACGCCGCGGTTCTTGATCTCGAAGACCCTGATCCAGGAGGCATACGACGCCAACCACCGCGTGTACGGCGCGAGGAAGATCTGGCGGCACCTGAACCGCCAGGGCCAGACCGTGGCCCGCTGCACCGTCGAGCTCCTGATGCGCGAGCTCGGCATCACCGGCGTCGTCCGCGGCAGAAGAGTGATCACCACGATCCCGGGCCCCACCGCACCCCGGGCGCCGGACCTGGTCGACCGCGACTTCGTCGCCAGCGCACCGAACCGCTGCTGGGTCGCCGACTTCACCCACGTCGCCACGTTCTCCGGGGTCGTCTACGTCGCCTTCGTCGTGGGTACCTTCTCCCGCCGAATCGGCGGCTGGTCCGCCTCGACCACGAAGCAGACCCGGCTCGTCCTGGACGCACAGGACATGGGACTGAGGCGACGCGACCGCCAACCACCATCCGCCCCTGCCTGGGGAGTTGGTTCATCACTCGGACGCGGGCTCGCTATATACGTCCTTCACGCTGGCCGAGCACTTGGAGAAGGCCGGCATCGCCGCCTCGATCGGATCGGTCGGCGACGCGTACGACAACGCGCTGATGGAGTACACGATTGTCCTTCAAAACCGAGGTGATCAAGCCGCAGCGACCTGGCGACCCCTCGCCCAGGTCGAGCTCGCCACCGCCGAGTGGACCGACTGGTACAACCACAGCCGACTCCACGGTGAGATAGGGCACATCCCGCCCGCCGAATACGAAGCCAACCACTACCTGAGCGCCACGAAAGCTCAGCTCACAACCAACATCTGAGATCTCTACCGAACCCGGAACGGTTCAGCGTGCGGCTTGTCGGGTGCGTTGCGTCAGGCCGGCTGTCGAGGGTGGGGGGTGAGGAGGATCTGAGTGAGCTTGTTTGCGGCTACGGCGGTGAGGAGCATCCTTGCGGCGTTCAGCGTGGCCCACAGTGCGGCGTAGGTGCGGACTCGTGCCGGTCGGCCATGGGTGGGCCGAAGTACAGGGTGTTATTGAGCTGGGTGACTGCGACGTCGGTGAGCAGCAGCAGGGCAAGGGTTGCCCACCGGGCGGTCTTCAGCCGGGCCCTGTCCTGCTGTCGCAGGTGGGAACGACTGCGCCACAGGGTGATCGCGCAGGGCAGTCCGGCCAGGCCGACGATCGCGTAGTAGTAGGCCGGGTTGGAGGTCCAGTGGTAGGGATTCCACAGGGCCTGGGCCTCTTGTGCCCGGGAGCCGAGGAGATTGGGGAGGTCCACCAACTCCTCGTACAGGAAGCCGAAGAAGTACCAGGCCTCACAGCACACGGCGATTCGCAGGGCGAGGCTCATTCGGGGGTTGATGGCGCACCTCCAAGCGTGCGGCGCTGTGAAGGCAAGGCTTCGCCCGACCGCACCATGTAATGCTCATGATCGCCGCAGTTCGGCCCGGCTACCCCGCAGACCGGCACCATGTCCCCTGCTCCGACACGTGCGGCTCAGCCACGTCCGGTCCCGTGCCCCCGCCGCGACCGGTGAGCACAGGTGTGCCCCGCACACCGGCGGTGTGCGGGGCATGTAGCGATTCTGCGATTTCCGTGCTTTCGGCTCAGTACTCCACGATGCGGACCGACTCCACGCCGAAGGCGCAGGAACTCGTCCACTTGGTGACGGTTCCGTCGGTCCATCCACCCGAACTCACCGAGTAGAGCGGGCTCCAGGCACACTCGGCTCGGACCACCCACCGTCCGGTCCCGGTACAGGTCCCCCATCCCTGGTTGCCAGAGATTCCGGTGACACAGTTCATCTGATAGACGGGAGTGGTGGCAGCCTGGGCCGCAGGCGCGGCGAGAAGTGTTGCACCGGCTGCCACGACCAGGGAGCCGATGAGGGAGGCACTTTTCACCACGGTGGATCGCTGACGCATGTCACGTCCTTTCGTTTGAGTACAAAACTTGAGGAGAAGGCCCCAGGGCCGAAGGCAGGCTCGTTCAGGACGCACATACCGAGGGTCACGTTTGGCCGATGCCACCCGGATCCAATGGTGTTGGCTGGTCCTTCCCTGGGCAAGGCCGAGCAGGTGTAGATGCCATCTGCGGCTTGAGCCGGTGCCTCGACGTCATGACGAGCACCGCAAGGCCTACTCCCACGGCAGTGCCGAGGCGCCTTTCCCTCGAATTACATGAAGGCCATTGGTGCGCTGATGAGGGTGACTGCTGGCCGTCAGCCGTGCTTCTGGCGGCATGAGTCCTGTACAGCAGATTCCGGTTGCTGATATCGCCCTATCGTTCTTCGAGCCAGGCGGTGGAGACGCCCCATGTGCAGCCCATTTCCGACTCCTTGGGGCTGATGACACTTACCCCTGCGGATGCCGGATTTACCCACACCCAGTCGGAGTAATAGGTGAAGCCCCATGAACAACTTGTCGCCAGGCGGATGTACCCGGAGTGGAAGCTCGTTCTGGAGTGACAGTAGCCTCCATAAGCCCGGTAACCAGTGGTCGGCCCGCTGGAGTCGTGGTAGATCCCACTGCTCTGGCAGGTGTAGTGGTTCGTTTCGAGATACCTCCCGTTGATGTCTGCGGATGCCGATGGTGCGGCAGTCAGAGTAAAGCTGAGGGCGAGAGCTCCTCCACTCAGAGCCATTCCGATCTTTCGCAAAGCGTGCACGGACTACTCCTGCCACTGATTTTCCCTGTTCCCGCAGCCCATAGTGCCTGCCCGTCGCGTCCAACTCATGAGCAGGCAATACTCAATCACCCTGTGACGCGGCTTGGCTCGGCACGAGCACCTGACGAGGATTTCTCCGACCAGCACGACATTTCGACTCTCCGGTATCTGTCCTGGGAGTACCGCCGACTCGTGCTGGCACACCCTCTCACTGGCGAAGATGCTGCATGACAAGTGCGCATGGCTGGGACGAAACGTACTGGTCGTACGGTGGCGTCATGGGCAGGAGTCTCGTCAGCCAGCTCAACCACTTGGCTACCAAGTCAGTCTCCAACCCGTCGAGGCCACATGAGACAGCCCGACCCGAACACGAAAGGGATCTTCGTATCAGCGGCCGAGTCGTCACGGGCTCCGGGCGGCCAAGCTTTTGAAGCCATCCGCCGGCTACCCACTCATAGCCGCCGCAGCCGTGGAGGAAGGCTTCGCACGGAGGGCCAGTCGGCGGGGCGGGCGTGGCCGTGGGTGATGCGCCAGGCGGTGCTGATCGGCAGTACGGTGAACCCTTCAGCTGTCGGCAATCCCGGTTCGGGTCCAAGGCACGGCTGATCGCCGCCGTGCTGGACCGGCGGCGTTGGATCAAGCAGGAGGCCCTGGCCGGGTTCCGGGGCTCCCCCTTCACCAACGTCGCGGTGGCTGCAGATGGGTCCTGGCCCGCCGCAGCCTGGCCCGTCCGGACGAGGTCGCTTACTCGCCTACGCACCCAACGGCACCGCCGTCGCCGAACTCGTGCGCGTTGCCGGGAGCCGCTGGGCGACCGAGGAAGCCATCCAGGCCGCGAAGAACGAGTGCGGCCTCGACCAGTACGAGGTCCGCCGTTATCCGGGCTGGTACCAGCACATCACACTGGCCATGCTCGCCCACGCCTTCCTCGCCGCCATGGCCTCAGCGGCAGCCGAAAAGGGGGCGGCAGAAACGGTTCCGGCGCTCTCGCGCCGCTCACCGTGGCAGAAATCCAGCGACTCCTGGCAGTGGCCATCCCCCGGTGACTCAATCATCGACCTGGTTCTCTCCGAAGAACTCGCCGTCCGTGAAGACCACCGCTTCCGAACCGGTTTTCGGATCTCGAAGCTGCCACACCACAAGACGCTGGATGTGGTCCGCAACCTAAGACCGCCGAGGCGGCCGGACGCCTGACCAGCAAACTCGGCAGCTACCTGCGGCCCGCGGTTTCTTGGCCACTCCCGGCGGCCCGAGCAGGGCGGCGTTGGCTTTGGCCTCGACGAAGGAGAGGGCCGCGAGGTCCTTGACCTCGCGCGGGTCGAGTCAGGCTGAAACGAGAAGTCGTAGTCATCTGTTTGGAGACCTCCGCGCCGTAGACCTCGGCCAGGTGGGCGGAGATCTCGCCGTGGGTCAGGCCCTTCGCCGAGAGCGACAGGACCATCTCGTCGACGCCGGTCAGCCGGCGCTGACGCTTCTTGACGATCTGCGGCTCGAACGCTCCCTCACGGTCCCGAGGCACGTCGTTCCCGACCGGACCGACATCGGTGACGACCGTCTTGGAGCGTTTGCCGTTCCTCGAGTTGCCGCCGTTCTTCCCGGCCGGATCGTGCCGGTCATAGCCGAGATGGTCCGTCATCTCGCCCTCGAGAGCGGACCCCAGCAGCCGCTTCGTCAGCTGCTGGAGCAGCCCGCCCTCGCCCGTCAGCTGCAGGCCCTCGGCCTGAGCCCGGGCCACGAGCTCGTTCAGGAACCGGTCACCCACGCCCGCGGATGCGGCCCCGGCCTCGGACGGTTTCGCCATGTTCTCGCTGGTCACAGGCGCAATCCTCCGTGATCGGAGTTACACCGTTTCTTTTACAGTCCCAGAACAGGCGGCAGTTATCGATGAGTTTTGTCCGCTGACATCGAAGTTGGCCCGGTGAAGGTAGCCGACCTAGTGCTGTGACCGGGAAGGTTCGCCGGGTTGCTCGTTGTGCTGGTTGGAAATGAGTTCTCCAAGCAGCGTGGGGAGGCGGGATGGCGAAACC
>NZ_JBEZYV010000078.1:2054-4561 GCF_040638905.1 Streptomyces virginiae
CTACGTCGTGACTGCGTGCCTTTTGAAGAATGAGCCTGCGAGTTAGCGGTGTGTAGCGAGGTTAACCCGTGTGGGGAAGCCGTAGCGAAAGCGAGTCCGAACAGGGCGATTGAGTTGCACGCTCTAGACCCGAAGCGGAGTGATCTAGCCATGGGCAGGTTGAAGCGGAGGTAAGACTTCGTGGAGGACCGAACCCACCAGGGTTGAAAACCTGGGGGATGACCTGTGGTTAGGGGTGAAAGGCCAATCAAACTCCGTGATAGCTGGTTCTCCCCGAAATGCATTTAGGTGCAGCGTCGTGTGTTTCTTGCCGGAGGTAGAGCACTGGATAGGCGATGGGCCCTACCGGGTTACTGACCTTAGCCAAACTCCGAATGCCGGTAAGTGAGAGCACGGCAGTGAGACTGTGGGGGATAAGCTCCATGGTCGAGAGGGAAACAGCCCAGAGCATCGACTAAGGCCCCTAAGCGTACGCTAAGTGGGAAAGGATGTGGAGTCGCAGAGACAACCAGGAGGTTGGCTTAGAAGCAGCCACCCTTGAAAGAGTGCGTAATAGCTCACTGGTCAAGTGATTCCGCGCCGACAATGTAGCGGGGCTCAAGCGTACCGCCGAAGTCGTGTCATTGCAGCAATAGGGCCAACGCCCGCTGTGATGGGTAGGGGAGCGTCGTGTGCCGGGTGAAGCAGCAGCGGAAGCTAGTTGTGGACGGTTCACGAGTGAGAATGCAGGCATGAGTAGCGATACACACGTGAGAAACGTGTGCGCCGATTGACTAAGGGTTCCTGGGTCAAGCTGATCTGCCCAGGGTAAGTCGGGACCTAAGGCGAGGCCGACAGGCGTAGTCGATGGACAACCGGTTGATATTCCGGTACCCGCTTTGAAACGCCCAATATCGAATCAGGCGATGCTAAGTCCGTGAAGCCGTTCCGGACCCTTCGGGGAAAGGAAAGTGGTGGAGCCGACGAACCAGACTTGTAGTAGGTAAGCGATGGGGTGACGCAGGAAGGTAGTCCAGCCCGGGCGGTGGTTGTCCCGGGGTAAGGGTGTAGGCCGAGGGGTAGGCAAATCCGTCCCTCATTAAGGCTGAGACCTGATGCCGAGCCGATTGTGGTGAAGTGGATGATCCTATGCTGTCGAGAAAAGCCTCTAGCGAGTTTCATGGCGGCCCGTACCCTAAACCGACTCAGGTGGTCAGGTAGAGAATACCGAGGCGTTCGGGTGAACTATGGTTAAGGAACTCGGCAAAATGCCCCCGTAACTTCGGGAGAAGGGGGGCCATCACTGGTGATCCGATTTACTCGGTGAGCTGGGGGTGGCCGCAGAGACCAGCGAGAAGCGACTGTTTACTAAAAACACAGGTCCGTGCGAAGCCGTAAGGCGATGTATACGGACTGACGCCTGCCCGGTGCTGGAACGTTAAGGGGACCGGTTAGTGACCTTTCGGGGTTGCGAAGCTGAGAACTTAAGCGCCAGTAAACGGCGGTGGTAACTATAACCATCCTAAGGTAGCGAAATTCCTTGTCGGGTAAGTTCCGACCTGCACGAATGGCGTAACGACTTCTCGACTGTCTCAACCATAGGCCCGGTGAAATTGCACTACGAGTAAAGATGCTCGTTTCGCGCAGCAGGACGGAAAGACCCCGGGACCTTTACTACAGTTTGATATTGGTGTTCGGTTCGGCTTGTGTAGGATAGGTGGGAGACTTTGAAACCCCAACGCCAGTTGGGGTGGAGTCGCCGTTGAAATACCACTCTGGTCGTGCTGGATGTCTAACCTCGGTCCGTGATCCGGATCAGGGACAGTGTCTGATGGGTAGTTTAACTGGGGCGGTTGCCTCCCAAAGGGTAACGGAGGCGCCCAAAGGTTCCCTCAGCCTGGTTGGCAATCAGGTGTTGAGTGTAAGTGCACAAGGGAGCTTGACTGTGAGACCGACGGGTCGAGCAGGGACGAAAGTCGGGACTAGTGATCCGGCGGTGGCTTGTGGAAGCGCCGTCGCTCAACGGATAAAAGGTACCCCGGGGATAACAGGCTGATCTTCCCCAAGAGTCCATATCGACGGGATGGTTTGGCACCTCGATGTCGGCTCGTCGCATCCTGGGGCTGGAGTCGGTCCCAAGGGTTGGGCTGTTCGCCCATTAAAGCGGTACGCGAGCTGGGTTTAGAACGTCGTGAGACAGTTCGGTCCCTATCCGCTGTGCGCGTAGGAATATTGAGAAGGGCTGTCCCTAGTACGAGAGGACCGGGACGGACGAACCTCTGGTGTGCCAGTTGTCCTGCCAAGGGCATGGCTGGTTGGCTACGTTCGGGAGGGATAACCGCTGAAAGCATCTAAGCGGGAAGCCTGCTTCAAGATGAGTATTCCCACCTCCTTGAGAGGGTAAGGCTCCCAGTAGACGACTGGGTTGATAGGCCAGATGTGGAAGCCCGGTAACGGGTGGAGCTGACTGGTACTAATAGGCCGAGGGCTTGTCCTCAGTTGCTCGCGTCCACTGTGTTAGTTCTGAA
>NZ_JBEZYV010000079.1:0-4204 GCF_040638905.1 Streptomyces virginiae
GGACCCTGTGGGAGAGTAGGACGCCGCCGAACAATCATTGTGGGAAAGCCCCGCACCAACCCGTTTCAGGGTTCGGTGCGGGGCTTTTCTGCGTTCACCGTCGGGTTCTCGGGCTGGGCTGGGTATCCTGGCCCAGCGTTCCCCTGGAGGACACGATGACAGCAGAGCAGTTGGAAGACGGCGGGCCTCTCATCCCCCAGCCGGCGATGACGCGGGAAGCCCTGCGGGACGCCGTGCGCCGGATCGACATGGCCAACCTGGCCGTGCTCGACAAGGAATGCAACGAGGCCTTCGACCGTGCCGCGGAGACGGGTGCCATCAACCCGCTGCGGTTCTTCCTGATCAAGTGGGCCACGCACGTGGCGATCCACCGCTGGCCCGCCCGCTCGGCAGCATTGCACGAAGCGGAACGGATCGCGGGCGACCCGGACGCCACGGAGGAACAGTTCCGCGCCGCCATGGAGACGAGCAGCCGCATCCTCGCCGAAGCCCAGCGCGAGATCGGTCAGTGATCCCGCGGGGCGAAGGCGTGGAGAACGACAGCGGCTGGGCGTGGGAGTGCGACCCGAGCCGGCTGTGGGTGCTCGGCGACATGGCCGCGGCACAGCAGGAGCTCGTCGGTGCCGTCATGGACGGCCTGGTCGACCTCGCCGCGATGGCCATCGACCCCAAGGACGGCAGCCTCTACGAAGATCCCCACCCGATGCGGCTGCGTACGTACGAGGACGAGCACCTCATGGTCTGGTACCAGACGATCCCCCACCGCAGCCGGGTCTACCTCAAGCGCGTCAACCTCTGAGCCAGGCCGGCTGGAAGGCCTGGCCCTGTCGGCCAGGACGGGGACGGCCGTGCCGACGTCAAACTCGCCTGCGATGGCGGTGCCTTCGGCGGAGTGCGTGAAGCAGGCGTGCGCGGCCGCCGCCTCGGCGGCAATTCAGCGAGGTTTTACACCTCAAGGCGGCCGAGAGATTCGCCAGGGTGAGGCAGCTCGGCGATCGCGAAGGACCTGCGGGTCAACGACCGGTCGGTGCAGCGGTGGCGGCAGATGTGGGACGAGAGCGGTCCGCGGGCTCTGCGACGCAGTTGGCGGCGGAGCTGGCCAAGGGGCCGGCCGCGCATGGCTGGGAAGATCAGCGTTGGACGCAGGCAGGTCACTGACCGGCCGACGCTTCCACCTGACCTACACCTCCAGGGCGTGCGCAAGCTCCCGGTGCGTAATGACTGGGCCTGCCAGATCCCAGCCCGACGGGCCACGGAGCGGGACGACGACGCGGTAGCGGGGTGGGTCAAGACACCTCATGCAGCTACGGGTCAAGTTGACCTTGGTCATCCAGCTGCAAAGGCGGCCAGCAGGGTGTCCGCCCGGACTTCCAGTTCGGGCGTCAGAGTTCCCTTCACGGCCACCATCAGCTCATCGCCGCCGACCGCGCGGGCAAGCCGAACCTCGACCTGTCGATGCTCGCCGACCAAGGGATACGAGTACCAGCCGTCGGGCCGCTCGTCGTCGGTCGCCTCGACCGCCATGGCAACCGTCTCCCAGTCGGTGGCATCGAACCCGTAGCCCACGTAGTGAGACAGCAACTCCAGGAACGACCGCAGGTTGCGCTCCCAGATCCATCCACCGACTTCTGCCATGGCTCCCCCTCCGTGCTCAGAAGGGACAGCCTGGCATGGGCCGATCCCTCAGTGATCACCCTGCTGCAGCGGGAGGGGAAACGCGACCGCTTCATCGAAGGGGATGTGTGCCAGGGTGCAGTGGTGGAGCTGGCCGAGCATTCGGTTGAACAGGTGCCGCAGGGCTTGCATGTGCCAGTCTCCTCCTGCCCGGCGGCGCCGGTAGTGGGCGTCAGCGCCGGTTGAACCGCTGAGGGAGGCGAAGGCCCACAGGTGGCCGACGTGGTTGAGCCGGTTGTTCTTGACGAACCGGCGTCGGACTTAGCGGCGTTTGCCGGAGGCCCGCGTGATCGGGGCGGATCCGGCGTATGCCTTCAGTCATCCGGCCGTGGCGAACCGGCTCCGGTCGTCGCCGATCTCGCCCAGGATGCGGGCGCCGACCTGGAGACCGATCCCGGCGAAGCTCAGCATGATCGCCGCGTCCGGGTGCGCCCGAAGCTGCCGCAGCAGGGCCAGTGCCTACTTGCCCATGGCATCCTCGACGAGGGGCAGCTGCCGAGGGGCTTCCTGGCGGAAGAGCTGCTGGATTCGTTCGGCGTCCGTTTCGATGCCCCGGAGGCGGCCGGCTCGCCGGAGTATGGCGGTCAGCTTCCACAACTGCAGCTTCGCGGCCAGGGCAGGTGTGGGTGCGACGGCGAGAATGCGGCGGGCATCGGGCCGGGTCAGGGTTCCTTGGCTGTCCCTGAACGCCTCGATCATCGCCGGGAAGTGCTCCCTCAGCAGGGACCGCAGCTGATTGGCGACCTGCTGGCGGTTTTAGACCGCGTCCTGCTGTGCGCGGGCCAAGACGGCGACGGCCTGGGCCAGGTCGGTGTCGGCGGGCAACGGGCGGTGCACTGGCGCATCGGTGCGGATGATGTTCGCGAGCACCAGGGCGTCGCCCGGTTCGGACTTCTTGCGGCTGACTCTGGCGGTCGCGGTAGCGGGAGGCATCCATCGGCCTGTCGCAGCGTGGCGACCAGCAGGCCGCGGCTGGTCTCGATGGCCACGGGATCGGCGTCTCCACGCTGTCGCCGTGCTCGGCCAGGAGGTCGAGCAGCAGCCGGTAGCCGTCGAGGTCGTCGTTGATCCGGCACTTGGCCAGCTGCTTGCCGGTGTCATCGACGAGCGCGGCGTCGTGATGGCCCTCCGCCCAGTCGATCCCGCAGAACACGTCCATGGATCCCGCCCCTTCTCCGGTGCTGTTCTCGAAGGCGAGCACGCGGGGCCGCACGGCGCACTCATTCCAGGACTCTGTGGTCCGCCACCTCATCAGCCGTGCGCGGCGCCGCAAGGCCGCACGGGCGCGCAGATGGATAATCATCGCCGCTGACCTGCTACAAGCCGGGCCACCGGTCCCGGCTGATCTACCGGCCGCGCCGAGACCGGCCTCGCCGTCAGACCTGCCCGACCAACATCACGAGTTCAACCTCAGCAGGCGGTGATCGCTCCCCCACCTCCTGGTCTCCGAGGGCCGGACGCAGGCTTGTTCGGCCACCCCTGGCTCCGTGCGGGGCAGTACGAGATGGAGTGAACGCGCCGCAGGGCGGCCGGCGACAGTGACCAGAGCGAAGCCGAGGTGGCGTCCCCATCGACTCACCGTCTCCCCGGCGAAGAGGGCCGCCCTCTCGTTTCGCCATGCGTACGGGTAGACGCGGGTACCCGTACGCATGGCCACGGGCACGGAGGTGGCGAACGACAGCACGTCCACCACGACGAGGCAGGTCACGTTCGACACCAGTCGCTGGGCACCGAGGGGCCCTCGAGCCGGACACCGGCATCCCCGGCATCCCGGCCGCCCTGGCAGAAGAGGCTGACTGCCTCCGCTCACCATCGGCTGAGGCCGCACTCCGCCTCGCGCCATCTCTGTATGGGCACGCCGATGACCACAGAGAGGGAACCCTACAAATTCTCGTGGCGTCGACCGGCCACGGCGCCCCTGTCGTCTGGGCGGGACGGCTGGGGGGCCTGGGCGGACGCAGTGGGTCTGAGCCTCCGTCGACACCACGATCTGCCGGGGGCAGCAGCATGCGGCTGGCGCCCGGCGGGACGGCCCAACCAACCACGAAGTCCCCCCTGGCCTGCGGTCCGACCAGCAGCAGGACAGCCCTGGGTCGCCCGCGAGCGCAGCAGGTGGAGCATGCTCCTGACTTGGCGTGGCCGGAGGGCCACGGTGCGACTGGGCTGCAGAGGCCGAACCTGCCTGCGCCCCAGCACGGGGGACAGCTCCTGGTCACCTCGGCCAGCGTCTTCGCGTCTTCGGAGCAGTACGGGCCGGCAGGGTCGACCGCGGGGTGAGGCTGCGGCGAAGCCGCACCGTCGGCGGCGTTTTGACTCCTCACTGGCACGGTTGTAGAGTTGAGCAGTTGCCTGGAGCAGAAGCGCTCGGCAGCGACCCCCACAAGGAAGCACTTTCGAGTGGGGACTCGACTCTTCATTCGGGAATCGAAGCCGGGGAAATCCGGTGGAAAACTTCTGATAGAGTCGGCACCGCCGGAAAGGGAAACGCGAAAGCGAGAACCTGGAAAGCGCCGAGGAAATCGGACGCGAA
>NZ_JBEZYV010000080.1:0-3869 GCF_040638905.1 Streptomyces virginiae
CAACTCACCAACCCCGACTACTGGGTCCACCACCTGCGCCACACCGTCCGCTTCAACGACGCCGTCCAATACCTCCACCACCACAACGTCACCACCTACATCGAACTCGGACCCGACCCCGTCCTTACCGCCATGACCCGGAGCTGCCTGGAGGACGACGTCCAGGCATCGCCGACGACGGTCGCCGTCCTGCGCCGGGGCCACCCGGAGGTACGGACGCTGGCCACTGCCCTCTCCCATGCGGCCGTACGGGGTGCGGCGCTGGACCCCGAGCACCTCTTCCCGGGTGCGCGGCGGGTCCTGCTGCCGACGTACGCCTTCCAGGGCACCCGGTACTGGCTCAACAGCCCGGCCACGCCCGAGGACGTGGCGAGTCTGGGGCTCACGCCGGCGGAGCACCCGCTGCTCGGTGCGGTGACCAGCCTCGCGGACGGCGAGGGGCTGCTGTTCACGGGCCGGGTCACGCGCGGCAGCCACCCGTGGGTCGGCGACCACGCCGTCGCGGGAACCGTGCTGCTGCCCGGCACCGCGCTGGTCGAGATGGCTCTCGCGGCGGGCGACCGCTTCGGTTACGACGGGCTGCAGGAGCTGGTTCTGGAGGCGCCGCTGATCGTCCCGGAGGACGGCAGGATCCACCTCCAGGTCGCGCTCGGCGCCGAGGAGTCCGGTACCCGCGCTGTCACCGTCCACTCCCGCGCCGAGGGTGCCGCGGACACGGAGTGGACCCGGCACGCCTCCGGTGTGCTCCGGGAGTCCGCCCCGGCCGCCGCGGTGGCCGAGCCCTCGGCCTGGCCGCCGCAGGGGGCGACGGAGATCCCCGTCGGTGAGCTGTACCCCCGCCTCGCCGACCGCGGCTACGGCTACGGGCCGGCCTTCCAGGGGCTGCGCAGGGCCTGGAGCCACGGCACCGACGTCTACGCGGAGATCGCGCTGCCCGAAGGCATCGAAGGCGACGGGTTCACGCTGCATCCGGCCGCCCTGGACGCCGCCCTGCACGGCCTGTTGATCGAGGACTCGCAGGAGCTGACCGTCCCGTTCTCCTTCAGCGGGGTCACCCTGCACACCACGGGAGCGACCGCGCTGCGCGTCCGCCTGAGCTCCGGGGGCGGCAACTCCGCCTCGTTGACGGCAACGGACGCGGACGGCCGGCCCGTCGTCACGGTCGACGAGATCGCCCTGCGCCCGGCCGGTGACCTCCAAGGCGGCGACGGCCGGCACGACGGGCTCTACAGCCTGGTGTGGAAACCGCTGCCGCCGTCGGCCGCGGACACCCCGGCCAGTCGGTGGGCGGTACTGGGGTCCGACCCGCACGGTCTGGTCGCCGCCGTCGCCGGCACGCCGTACGCGGACGCGGCCGCGCTGCGGGCCGCCGTCGCGGCGGGCGGTCCGGTACCCGATGTCGTGGCCCTTTCGGACGCGGTGTCAGAGGTTCACGCGGCGCTCGGGCACACCTTGGCCGCCCTGCAGGAACTGCTCGGCGACAGCGCCCTCGACTCCACCCGCATCGTCGTCCTCACCCGCGGCGCCACGGCACTCTCCCCCGATGAGGACGTCCACGACCTGCCCGCCGCAGCCCTCACCGGCCTCGTCCGCACCGCACAGAACGAATACCCCGGCCGCCTCACCCACCTCGACATCGAGGACGCCGCCGACGCCGGCCACCTTGCGGGTGCGGCACACACCGCCGCCCACACCCCCGACACCCAACTCGCTCTGCGCGACGGCCGACTGCACACCCCGCGCCTGGAAAACACCCCCACCGGGGGCACCGCCGCCCGCGCCGTCGACCCCGACGGCACCGTCCTGATCACCGGCGGCACCGGCGGACTCGGCCGGATCCTCGCCCGCCACCTCGTCACCCGCCACGGCGCCCGGCACCTCCTCCTCACCAGCCGCACCGGACCCGACGCCCCCGGAGCCCGAGAACTCGCCGACGAACTCACCGCGGCCGGCGCCCACGTCACCGTCACCGCCTGCGACGCCGCCGACCGCGCGTCTGTGAAGGACCTGCTCGCCACCATCCCCGCAGACCACCCCCTCACCACGGTCATCCACGCCGCCGGCACCCTCGACGACGCCACCCTCGACAACCTCACCCCCCACCACCTCACCCGGGTCCTGCGCCCCAAGGCCGACGCAGCCTGGAACCTCCACCAGCTCACCTCCCACCTCCCCCTCACCCACTTCGTCCTCTTCTCCTCCATCGCCGGCCTCATCGGCAACCCCGGCCAGGCCAACTACGCCGCCGCCAACACCTACCTCGACGCACTCGCCCACCACCGCCACCACCACGGCCTCCCCGCCACCAGCCTCGCCTGGGGACTCTGGGACACGAGCACCGGCAGTATGGCCGCGCAGTTCTCGGAGGCCGACATGCAGCGGTGGGCCGCCAAGGGCATCCTT
Organism: Streptomyces virginiae; assembly: GCF_040638905.1. Classification (GTDB taxonomy): domain Bacteria; phylum Actinomycetota; class Actinomycetes; order Streptomycetales; family Streptomycetaceae; genus Streptomyces; species Streptomyces virginiae_B. Next base: position 2,404 of record NZ_JBEZYV010000080.1, read on the forward strand.
GCGCTGACCCCGGCACGCGGTATGGAGCTGTTCGACGCGGCGCTCGCGTCCGGCCGGCCCGAGCTCGCCCCGATCGAGCTGGACCTGCGGGTGCTGCGCTCCCCCGGGCACACCGCGCCGACCCTGCTGCGGACCCTCGTCCGGGCCCCGCGCCGCCGGGCGGCCGCGGCCACCGGTTCCTCCTGGGCCGCGCGTACCGCCGCGCTCGCCCCGGCGGACCGGCAGCGGGCCGCGAGCGAGCTCGTACGGACCACGGTCGCGGCCGTGCTCGGCCTGGCCGGGCCCGCCGCCGTCAACGACAGCGGCCCCTTCATCCAGTTGGGGATGGACTCCCTCACCGGTATGGAGCTCCGGCGCAGGCTGGCTTCGGACAGCGGTATCGCCGTTCCCGCGACCGCCGTCTTCGACCACCCCACCCCCGGCGCGCTGGCCGCCTTCGTCGTCGCAGAACTCGGAAAGATCACCGGTGAGGCCGCGGCCCGGCCGGCACGGCAGGCCCCGACGGGTGCCGGTGCCGGCCAGGACGACCCGATCGTGATCGTCGGCATGGCCTGCCGCTACCCGGGCGACACCCGCTCGCCCGAGGACCTGTGGCGGCTCGTCGCCGAAGGCACCGACGCCATCGGCCCCTTCCCCGCCAACCGCGACTGGGACGTCGACGACCTCTACGACCCGGACCCCGCCCGGCCCGGGAAGACCTACACCCGGCACGGCGGCTTCCTCTACGACGCCGACCGCTTCGACGCGGAGTTCTTCGGGGTGTCGCCGCGTGAGGCGTACGCGATCGACCCGCAGCAGCGCCTGCTGCTGGAGACCACCTGGGAGAGCTTCGAGGACGCGGGAATCGACCCGGCCACCCTGCGCGGCAGCCGGACCGGTGTGTTCGTCGGCACCATGTACGACGACTACGCCTCCCGCCTGTCCGCCGTCCCCGTCGAGTACGAGGGCTACCTGAGCACGGGCAGCGCCGGCAGCGTCGCCTCCGGGCGGCTGTCCTACACCTTCGGGCTGGAGGGCCCGGCCATCACCGTCGACACCGCCTGCTCCTCCTCCCTCGTCGCCCTGCACCTGGCCGCCCAGGCCCTGCGCCAGGGCGAGTGCACCCTGGCCGTGGCGGGCGGTGCCACCGTGATGGCCACTCCGCGGCCCTTCGTGGAGTTCAGTCGGCAGCGCGGCCTGGCCCCCGACGGGCGGGTGAAGTCCTTCTCCGCCTCGGCTGACGGGACCACGTGGAGCGAGGGCGTGGGTGTGCTGCTCCTGGAGCGGCTCTCCGACGCCCGCCGCAACGGCCACGACGTCCTCGCGGTCGTCCGCGGCTCAGCGGTGAACCAGGACGGCGCCAGCAACGGCCTCACCGCCCCCAACGGCCCCTCCCAGGAACGCGTCATCCGCGAAGCCCTCACCGCCTCCGGCCTCACCACCGCCGACATCGACGCCGTCGAGGCCCACGGCACCGGAACCACCCT
>NZ_JBEZYV010000081.1:0-3152 GCF_040638905.1 Streptomyces virginiae
CGGGTGTGTCCCGCTCGCGTCCCCCCTTTTCCCGCGCGTGGGCGGCGGTGACGGCCAGGAACCCGTGGGCGAACACGGCAAGGGGGATGCGGCGGTGCCAGCCGGTGTAGCGGCGGACTTGGTAATGGTCCAGGCCGCACTCGTTCTTCGCGCTCTGGAGCACTCCTCGATCTTCCAGCGGCAGCCGGCGATCCGCACGAGGTCGGCGAGGGCGGCCTGCAGGGGTGCCGCGGCCAGGAAGCAGGCGAGCTCGTCCGGCTTGGTGATGCTGCGGCGGGCAAGCATCCATCGCTGGCGGTTGGGCTCGTCGCCGTCGAACTCCCAGACAGCCGGCAGCCGGGCGGCGGCCCAGTCGTAGATTCCTGGCCCTTTCGCGCCGTCGCCGCAGGAGAGCCACTGCCATGCTTCGGGAGGAGCCCGGCCGATGAGGTGGTCGATGCGGGGGCCGTGGACCTGCTGGGACTCGGGCACGGCCATGACGTAGGACAGGCCGGCGTCTTCCAGGAAGCGGCGGAAGCGGGAGTCCTGCCCGTAGGCGGCATCCGCGGCGACCCAGGCGACGGGCAGCGGGGAGGCGAGTGCCCGCAGGACCAAGGCGCGGGCCAGGTCGTTCTTCGTCGCGAAGCCGCGCCGCTGGGAATCTTGGCAGCGCGGCAGCGTTCCGCGTCGTCGGTCCAGGACTTGGGCAGGTAGAGCTCGCGGTCGACCAGGGCGTGGCCCAGGGTGGTGGCGCAGGCAGCGAAGACACCGATCTGGCAGTTCTCAGTGCGGCCGGCCGGCAGTGCCGGAGTACTGCCGTTGCACCCCGGCTGAGGTGATGCCCTTCTTGAGGAACCCGGTGTCGTCGATGATCAGGACACCGTCGTCGGCGCCGAGGTGCTCGGCGACGTAACCCTGCAGGTCATCGCGAATCTCGTCGGCCTCCCATTGGCTTTTCGCCAGCAGGTGCCGCAGTCCGTCCGGTGTGGAGTGCCCGGCGAACTCAGCCAGTTGCCAGGAGTTCTTGCGGCCCACCGGGCCGAGCAGGCCACGAACGCAGTCCCGCATCCGCCGCCGCGGCTCGACACGCGAGAAGCGATGCCCGACCTGCAGAAAGAGCTCTTCCAGTTCCTGTTCCCACTCGTTGGCGGGTACGTCGTCAATCACACCGACTGGCTGTCCAGCCCGATGTCACTACACACGCCGCGGTCACTCGTTCGCGGGACGGGCCGCGCGAACCCGTCCCGCACCCGGCACCCCCCTACACTCCCCACACCCAAGCCGTTGACCAGGCAAAACATCAAAGTCCGGCTGGATTACTGATACTCCAGCCGTAGTTCGTGATCTCGATCGTGAGGGGCCGAGGAGGCAGCTGGCAGCGTCGATCATCCGGACGAGACCGACCACCCGTCGCGGGCGTCCGTTCCTTCTCCGCCTACCCGAGTCCACCGAGACGGAGGGCGTTCCTCATCTCGCTGAGCTTCGCGGTCGTCGCCGGGGTCCACTCCTTCGCCTGCTCACCGAGACGGAGGGCGTTCTCAATCTCGCTGAGTTTCGCGGAGGACAGAACGCCCGCTCGCTCGATCAGGTCGTCCCGGGACACGGTGGTCAGCCACGTGCAAGGGGTAAAGCCCGGACGCGGGAACGCGAACCGCAGCACGCCTTCAAAGGGCAGCCCTTCCACGGCGCCCACTGCCACTTCGACGCCCAGACCGGTGATGTCGACACCCGCCCGAGCGACGACCTGCACCACCCGGATCCCGGACGCGTCGTCTCCCGACAGCAGCACGACCGGCCGCCGCTCGTCGAACTCCACCCACCAGACTTCGCCACGTTGCACATGTCCTCCTGACACAGGAACGGCGGGCGGACGCTGCGCGACCCCGACGCGCTGTGGAGACGGGTGCGGTCACCCGTTGATCATCGGTGTGTGAAGACAAACGATCACGCGGTGGCCGCAGGTCACAGCGTAGACCCTGCCCGCTGGCAGGAGGCGGTTGAGGGCCAGCTGAGCCGGATGACGGGACGGTTCACACGGGTCAAACCCCGGTTCTGTGTCAGGAAGTTCGTACTCGGACTGCTGTCGGACCTGCCGCGCAAAAACTGCTGGACCATCGCCGAATGGGCCATGGAGAGGACCCCGGACGGCATGCAGCACCCTGCTCGCCGGGCCAAGTGGGAAGCCGACCGGGTCCGCGACGATGTGTGTGACTACGTGGCCGACCACCTGCACGACGACCAGGCGGTACTGGTGGTCGACGAAACCGGGGACGTGAAGAAGGGCACCGACACGGTCGGCGTCCAGCGCCAGTACACCGGCACCGCGAGCAGGATCGAAATGCCCAGGTCGCCGTCTACCCGGTCTACGCCGGCCCGCGCGGGCACGCGGCAGGGAACCGGGAACTGTACGTCCCGCGTTCATGGACCTCCGACCCTGACCGCTGCCGGGATGCCGGACTCGACCAGGACACCGCCTTCGCCACCAAGCCGGAACTGGCCACTCGTACGGTCGCCCGGTTCCTGGACGCCGGCCACCAGGCCGCACGGGTCGCCGGCGACGAGGTCTACGGCGGCAACCCCAGGCTGCGAACCGCACCGGAGGAACGCGGCACCGGCTACGTCCTCGCGGTGGCCTGCTCGCACGAACTCACCACGGGGGCGGGGAGGTTCCGTGCGGACACCCTGGCCAACCCGTGCCGCTGACCGTGCTGGTCAAAGTCGCAGGATCACGACGGCGGGTGGAGGAGTTCCTCCAGTCGGGCAAGGGCCTGGCCGCACTCGACGAGCACCAGGTCCGCCGCTATGCCTCCTGGTCCCGCTGGGTCACCCTCGCCGTGCTCGCGCACGCCTTCCTCGCCGTCGTACGCGCAGACGAGCACACCCGCCCCGCACCCGATGCCCTCATTCCACTCACCCGCAACGAGATCCAGCGCCTGTTCAACACACTCGTAGCCGCCCCGTCCACGATGCCGCCCACCGGCTCGGTCGGTCCGACCGGCGCCCCCGCCACCAGACCCGATCCCAGGCCAGCCACGACCCTCGACAAGCCACTCAGGCATGAAGATCACGATCTACGCACTAAGAGGTCCTAACAGAAGCTGCTGATGGTGTGACTGTCGGCTCAGATGCTCGTTGCTCTGTTCGTGGGGAAGAGGAACTCTCGTCCGTGGATC
>NZ_JBEZYV010000082.1:0-1536 GCF_040638905.1 Streptomyces virginiae
AACGAGATCAGACTGCCCACCAAGATCAGCACTCATGTCCACCGCGAGTGTCGCCAACCCCCGCCTTCATGCTCATCCAGAGAGTCGTCCAACACGCGGCGGCGTACTGCACGGCCACGAAGAGGCCGGCCTTCCCGACACCGTCGCGGGGACGATGGCGATCGACCCCGCCGAGTCGCTGCTTCCGGTGCAGGCCAGGCGGCTCGACCGCTCGCAGCAGGCAGCCCTCACCGCAGCGGCCGAAGCCTGGGCCGATGCCGGTGCCCCAGATGTGGACCCGGACCGGCTCGCATCAGTGATCGGCACGGGCATCGGGGGCATACGGACGCTGCTGAAGGAAGACGACGCACTGGAGGCGGCCGGGACGCGGCGCGTCTCGCCACGCACGGTCCCGATGCTCATGCCCAACGCGGCGGCGGCGCTGATCAGTATCGAATACGGTGCACGGGCCGGTGTCTACACACCCGTCTCGGCGTGCTCTTCCGGTGCCGAGGCGATCGCCCTGGGCGCCCGGCTCATCCGTGCCGGCGAGGCGGACGTGGTCATCGCGGGCGGGACCGAGGCCGCGATCACCCCGATCACCGTCGCCGGCTTCGCCCAAGCACAAGCACTGTCGCGGCACACCGCCGAACCCGCCTCAGCCTCCCGGCCGTTCGCCGCGGACCGCAGCGGATTCGTCCTCAGTGAAGGCGCCGCTGTCATCGTGCTGGAAAGCGCCGAGCACGCCAGCACCCGGGGCGCGCGCGTCCACGCGGTGCTCGCCGGCGCCGGCATCGCCGCCGACGCTCACCACATCACGGCACCCGCTGCCGACGGCTCCGGTCAGATCTCGGCCATGCGGAAGGCCCTCGCGCAAGCCGGTTTGGCTCCCGAGCAGATCAGCCACATCAACGCCCACGCCACCGGAACTCCGGTGGGCGACGTTGCCGAGGCACATGCGATCAGGGAGGTCTTCGGCCGCGCCACCGTGACAGCTCCCAAAGCGGCACTCGGTCATCTCTTTGGTGCCGCCGGCGCGATCGAGGCGCTCATCGCCGTCCTCAGCGTGGAGCACGGCGTCATCCCGCCGACCCGCAACCTCACCGCGGCGGACGTCGATCCCGACATCGATCTCGATGTCGTCGCAGAGCGACGAGACGTCCCCCAGGAGGCCGTGCTCAGCAACTCCTTCGGCTTCGGTGGGCAGAACGTCTCGCTCATCGTCACCGGCGCACGGCACCATGCGTCCCGTACGGCCTCGACGACACCATGACCCACGCGCAGGCATCCGTGGAGGGTCGCCGCCGATTGATCGATCGAAGCTCGACGCCGCTTCATCAGTGGGCCAACCGTCAACTGCTGGCCACGTACGACGCGGTCGTCTGCTCCCTGTGCCTGAGCACCGACGAGGCAGCCGACCACGTCCTGCCGGCCATGGCGTTGGCCGACCGGCGGGAGGGGTGGCGCGCCCGGGCGCGCCACCCCCGGCTGGCACTACGGCTGGTAGACGACGAAGACGAGCACCACCACGCCGGGGTCAGCGGGGCCCAGGGTCGG
>NZ_JBEZYV010000083.1:0-1514 GCF_040638905.1 Streptomyces virginiae
AGAGGTCATCTCATTTGGCCGGTTCGGTAGGCTGCGGGCCGTGGTGGGGATTGTTGAGCGGCTGGTGCCGGACGAGTTGTGGGAGCTGTTTCAGCGGGTGGTGCCGGAGGCTCCTTCGCGGCCTCAGGGTGGTGGCCGGCGTCGGCATGGCGACCGGGAGGTGCTGGCCGCGATCGTGTTCGTGGCGACGTCGGGCTGCACGTGGCAGCAGCTGTCATCCGCGTCGTTCGGACCATCGGGAGCGACGGCTCACCGGCGTTTCGCCGAGTGGACGAAGGCCAGGGTGTGGGCCAAGCTCTACCGCCTGGTCCTCGACGAACTCGGGTCCCGAGGCGAGTTGGACTGGTCCCGCTGTGCGATCGACTCGGTGAACATGCGGGCCTTGAAAAGGGGGACCTGACAGGTCCGAATCCTGTGGACCGGGGCAAGTACGGCTCGAAGATCCATCTGATCACTGAGTGGACCGGTCTGCCCATCTCTGTCGGGATCTCGGCGGCGAACCTGCACGACAGTCAGGCCCTGATTCCGCTGGTGAAGGGCATACCGCCGATCCGGTCCCGCCGCGGACGCAGGCGGCGCAAGCCAGGCAAGCTCCACGGCGACAAGGGTTACGACTACTCTCACCTGCGGAGATGGTTACGCGAACGTGGGATCACCCACCGCATCGCCCGCAAGGGTGTCGAGTCCTCGCAGCGGCTGGGCCGTCATCGCTGGACCATCGAACGCACCATGGCCTGGCTCGCCGGCTGCCGACGCCTGCACCGACGCTACGAACGCAAAGCCGACCACTTCCTCGCGTTCACCAGCATCGCCTGCACACTCATCTGCTTCCGCAGACTGACGACGTAGCCATTCCTACGATGCGTCGACATAGGCGAGGTGGGCCCTGCAGACCGTGCATGGGAAGAGCATGGCGGTCGCAGACTCACCCAGGTGGGTCAGAAACTGGTCAAGCTGGGCCTCGTCCCGCCAGCCGGGAGGCGCATCTCGGTCTGCAGTTGGGCGAGAGCGTCAGGACGCGCGGCCAGCTCGGCATATCCGACTTCACCTACGAAGGCGGCTGCGGTCTGGCAGTGGACGAGCCAGTGGGGATCCTGCCAGGCGCGGAAGCCAGGAGTGCGGCGGGTGACCTCATGCAAGACGTCTTCGCTGACACCGTCGAGCCCGACGGAGTCGGCAAACTCGCCCGCGAACCTTTCAGCCGCGCTTCCGTCCGCGATACACCACGGACAAAAACGCCCGCCCACCTCGCGGGCCGTATAGAAGGTCGCCGTGTAGATCCAGCCCCTGTCACGTTGGCAGCAAGCGCATCGCTCGGCGGCCTCGCGGATGGACCCACTTGCGACGGGATCCGGGTGGTAGCGAAAGAACGGCAGGCTGGCGCTCATCGCAGCCTGCCAAGCCGCACCCGCATATCCACAACCACTGATCCCATGGCAGACAGTCTCCCCGCGGGGACGGTCCGCGATCAAGGGCCGACGTCGTCTCTAGCTCAACCAAATGAGATGACTTCT
>NZ_JBEZYV010000084.1:0-1074 GCF_040638905.1 Streptomyces virginiae
AGGCCGTGTATCGAAAATGGATCTTGCGCGCTGAATGATCGTGGTCATGGGGCGGGGAGATCTCACGGACGAGCAGTGGGCGTTGCTGGAGCCGTTGTTGCCGAAGCGGGCCAAGGCAGGGCGACCGCCCGCCTGGCCCCGGCGTCAGCTGATCGACGGCATACGGTTCCGGGTGCGGACGGGCGTTCCGTGGCGGGACGTGCCCGTCGAGTACGGGCCGTGGGGCCGGATCTACGACCTGTTTCGTCGATGGCAACGGGACGGCACGTGGCACCGGGTCCTCACCCGGCTCCAGTCCCTGGCCGATGCGACGGGTGCGATCACGTGGGAGCTGAGCGTCGATTCCACGGTGTGCCGCGCCCATCAGCATGCAGCCGGGGCCCGGAAGCATGGTGACCTGCAGAAAGAACCACCAGGCGGTGTCGCCTCCGAGCCTCGCGATCACGGGCTGGGCCGATCACGCGGCGGGTTCACCACGAAGCTGCACCTGGCCGTCGAGCAAGGTCAGAAGCCCATGTCGATCGTGGTCACCGCCGGGCAGCGTGGTGACTCGCCACAGTTCGAACCCGTTCTGGAAAAGGTCCGCGTGCCCCGCATCGGAGCGGGTCGGCCGCGGGTCCGTCCCAACCGAGTGCGCGCTGACAAGGCGTACGCCTCCCGCAAGAATCGCGCCTACCTGCGCCGCCGCGGAATCCGCTGCACCATCCCCGAGAAGGCCGACCAGGCGCGCAACCGCCAGAGACTCGGATCCCGTGGCGGCCGGCCGCCCCGCTTTGACCCCGTCGACTACCGCGAGCGCCACGCAGTCGAGTGCGCGATCAACCGCCTCAAGAGGCACCGTGCCGTCGCCACCAGGTACGACAAGCTCGCGGTCCGATACGAGGCGACCGTCCTGATAGCAGTGATCAACGAGTGGTTGTGCCTTCCTGGTTTCGCCTGGGCGCGATGCGAGTGGTGAGCAGTTCTCGCAGGAGTTCCCCAATGAGATCAGGCTGCCCCACGAACGGGGAGTGGCCTGTCTGCCATTCGCGCACGTCGGTGCACCGCGAGGCCATCGTCCGCTGGAGGCCGGGG
>NZ_JBEZYV010000085.1:0-1070 GCF_040638905.1 Streptomyces virginiae
CTAGTGCTGTGACCGGGAAGGTTCGCCGGGTTGGGTGGTCAGGCCGCGGTGGGTAGGGGTCTGCCGCCCCAGCGGAGGCCTCTTTCGCTGCGGATTCGGGCGCGTTCGCGTCGTTGGGCGGCGAGGACGTCGGGGTGGCGGGAGTTCTGGTTGCGCCAGCGGAGGTAGGCGTGCAGGGCCCGGGTCTGGACGGTGTGGTTGGGGTGGTTCGAGTTGGCCAGGGTGAACTGTCGTAGCGGTCCGAAGTGTGCCTCGATGGGGTTGGCCCAGGAGGCGTAGGTCGGGGTGAAGCACAACTCGACCTTGTTCCGGGCCGCCCACCTGCGGATTCTCCAGTTGAGGTGGGCGGAGAGGTTGTCGAGGATCACGTAGATCGGGGCGCCGTCCGGGCGGGCGGCCCGGATCGTTCTCAGGGCGGCCCAGGTGTGGTCGATGCCTTTGCGGCGCCGGTTGATCCCCCACATCTGGTCGTCGCCGACGGAGTAGCAGCCGTGGAAGTAGGTGATTCCGTGGGTGCGCCGGTAGGTGGCCGGCAGGCGGTCGGGCCGGGTCTGTTCTGCCCAGCAGGAGCCGGCAGTGGGGCGGATTCCCAAGGGCCCGAACTCGTCGAACGCGAACGTGCGGTCCGGCCGTTCGTTGATCGCGTACTCGATCCGGGCGAGCTTGGCGTCGAAGGCCGCATCCGGGGACTCCTTCCAGGTCTTGGTGCGCTGGAAGGAGATCCCGCGGCGGGTGAGTAAGCACCGCAGGGCCTCCCGGCCGATGAGGACGGGGCGGGCACGGTGGCGCCGTAGGTGATCGGCGAGCTTTCGGATCGACCAGCGGGTGAAGGGCTTGCCCAGCACGGTCGGGCGAGTGGTGGCCGTCTGGACGACGAAGTCCTCGTCGTCACGATCGAGAAGGCGGGGACGGCCTCCCGCCCAGCGAGGGTTCAGGCATGCGAGCCCGATCTCGTTGAACTTGTGGATCACGTCACGGACGGTGTCCTCGTCCGCCTGGACCAGGCGGGCTATGACCGGGACCGTGCTGCCGCCGGCTGAAGCCAGCAGCATCATCGCCCGCCGGAACCG
>NZ_JBEZYV010000086.1:0-1051 GCF_040638905.1 Streptomyces virginiae
TCGCTCAAGTCCAACATCGGCCACTCCCAGGCCGCCGCAGGCGTCGGCGGAGTCATCAAGATGGTCATGGCCATGCGCCACGGCATCCTCCCCCAAACCCTCCACGTCGACCGGCCGACCTCGCACGTGGACTGGAGCAGGGGGGCGGTGTCCCTCCTCACGGAGGCGACCCCGTGGCCCGAGACCGACCGGCCCCGCCGGTCCGCCGTCTCCTCCTTCGGCATCAGCGGCACCAACGCCCACGTCGTCCTCGAACAGGCCCCCGCCAACGAGCCGGAGCCCGCCGCCCCGGCCCCCGAGGCGGTGCCGATGGCGCCCTGGCTGCTGTCGGGCCACACGGAGCCGGCCCTGCGGGCCCAGGCGGAGCGGCTGCTGGCCTTCGTCTCCGAGCGCACGGCGATGCCGGAGCCGGCCGCCACTTCGCCGTCTCGGATCGCACTGGCGGACATCGGCCGGTCACTGGCCGCCGCGCCGGCGCTCCTGGCCCACACCGCGGCCGTCGTCGCGGACGACGGCGAGGGCCGTCTGAGGGCGCTCGCCGCGCTGGCCTCCGGGGAGGAGTCCGCGGACGTCATCACGGGACCGCCGGCCGGACAGGGCGGCGGCAAGACCGCCTTCCTGTTCACCGGGCAGGGCAGTCAGCGTGCCGGCATGGGCCGTGAGCTGTACGAGACCCACCCCGTCTACGCCCGCGCCCTGGACGAGGTCTGCGCCCGTCTCGACGAGCACCTGCAGCAGTCCGTGACCCTGAAGTCCCTCCTCTTCGCCGAGGATGACCCGGCCTCACCCCTGCACCAGACCATGTGGACGCAGGCGGCGCTCTTCGCGACGGAGGTCGCCCTCTACCGCACGGTCGAGCACTACGGCCTGACGCCGGACTACCTCCTCGGCCATTCGGTGGGCGAGCTGGCCGCGGCGCACGTCGCGGGGGTCCTCGACCTCGACGACGCCTGCAAGCTCGTCGCCACCCGCGGCCGCCTGATGCAGTCCGCGCCCTCCGGCGGCGCCATGATCGCCATCGAAGCCACCGAAACAGAAATACGCCACACCC
>NZ_JBEZYV010000087.1:0-1033 GCF_040638905.1 Streptomyces virginiae
TCGCTCAAGTCCAACATCGGCCACTCCCAGGCCGCCGCAGGCGTCGGCGGAGTCATCAAGATGGTCATGGCCATGCGCCACGGCATCCTCCCCCAGACCTTGCACGTCGACGCCCCGACCCCGCACGTGGACTGGTCGAGCGGCGCGGTCTCGCTGCTGACCGAGGCCACCCCGTGGCCGGAGAGCGGCCGGCCCCGCCGGTCCGCCGTCTCCTCCTTCGGCATCAGCGGCACCAACGCCCACGTCGTCCTCGAACAGGCCCCCGCCGCCGGGACCGCATCCTCACGCGAGGTGGCGGTTCCCTCCCCGCTGCCCTGGGTGGTCTCCGGCCGCGGTACGGACGGCCTGCGCGCCCAGGCCGTACAGCTGCGGCGGCTGGCCGCCGAGGTCGGCACGGACGGCGCCTTCGGCCTCGCGCACCTGGACATCGGCCACGCCCTGGCCACCACGCGGGCCGCGCTCCCGGACCGTGCCGTCGTCCTCGCCGACGACCCGGCCGCCCTGCTGGCCGGCCTGGACGCGCTGGCCCGCGGCGCATCCGCGCCGCAGCTGGTGACCGGGGACCCGGACCGGGCGGCCGGAGCCTCCGGGCTCGCCCTCCTGTTCACGGGGCAGGGCAGTCAGCGTGCCGGCATGGGCCGTGAGCTGTACGAGACCCACCCCGTCTACGCCCGCGCCCTCGACGAGGTCTGCGCACGGATGGACGTACACCTGGGCCGGTCCCTCAAGGAGCTGATCCTCGCCGAGGAGGGGAGCGAGCGGGCCGCGCTCCTCGACAGGACGCAGTACACCCAGCCCGCGCTGTTCGCCGTCGAGGTCGCGCTGTTCCGGCTCGTGGAGGAGTACGGCCTGACGCCGGACTACCTCCTCGGCCATTCGGTGGGCGAGCTGGCCGCGGCGCACGTCGCGGGGGTCCTCGACCTCGACGACGCCTGCAGGCTCGTCGCCACCCGCGGCCGCCTGATGCAGTCCGCGCCCTCCGGCGGCGCCATGATCGCCATCGAAGCCACCGAAACAGAAATACGCCACACCC